>NZ_QLSU01000002.1 GCF_003268775.1 Paraburkholderia unamae | reverse complement strand
GAATCGCCTCGGCCGATGGCGAATGTTCAGATCGAGGAACGCCGAAGTGTTCCAATTGACCTTACTGGCTGGCGAGATTCAAAAGCAGGCCCGTCGTTGACATACTCATTGCGGCGGTTCTGATACTTCAGGTCGTAGGCATGCTCAAAGACGTCGACGACCAGGATCGGCTGGATGCCCCATGCCGTGAGCTTCTGGTGGTTCTCGCACTGGAGGATCATGAGCTTTCCGGACGCCGGGAGATAGCCGACGACACCACTTGAGCCTACCTCACGGGCCCGGGCAAGGTCTGCCCGCCCGGGCCGCAGACGATCGTTCCGCGCACCATGCAGATCCATTCGCCATAACTACGTTAGAGCGCGAGCGAGTCCCGTACGCACGAAGTTCGATTCGAGTCGAAGGATTAGCGCACATTTCGCGCACGCTGCTGAGCGCGTTGTCGCAGTCGCTGGCGCACCTGAAGGTATATGTTTGCATCAGGATTCGTCAGATCCCTGAACGTCACTGCCAGAGAGTATGGTTCGGCAAGGTTAGGTTCTGGGTTCCATGGCTCATCTTTTCTGGTGACAACGATGAACAATTTACGCGCAGTGGAGGCTTTGTAAGTCCACGTTGCGCACTGCAAGGTTCCCTTTGATCGACTCGTCGCCGTGATGTTCGCGAATCCGGATTCAGCGAGTTTGCGGGCCGCAGCTACGCGATTTGTGTTGAACCACCCTGTGACCTGCTCAAGGCTTTCTGCCTCGACAACATTGAAGCTGAGTTTCACCGCGCGATATGCAATACGCGTAGTTCTCACCGATGGGCAATACGCCAGGCCGACCGAAATCTCCCTAGGGCGTCTGCGTCCACTCCAGAAATCATCGGGGAGCGCCAGTTCGTAAAAATGGTGGTGATCAAGGGCAATCGCATCACTGCCAAGAAGTGTCACTGCATTGTCTTCGGACTCGAACAAATGGCGGCTTTGCACACTTCCGTAGCCAGCGAGCGCAAGCTTCTTTTCATCATCGTCTACAAGAACATCGGTCTCACCTGGGATGCGCGCATGTGCGCCGAGAAGGGCACGTAACGTGTTGGACGAGGCGTCAGGCGCCACGCGAAGTAGCGACGCCGCAAGATGCGCTACCTGAGGAGCAGCGAAGCTTGTCCCGGAATCGTCGTCGAAGAGCCGCCCATCAGCAAAATGCCGGGAAGTGGAGACCACGCCCAGCCTTTGAGCCGATAGCCGTCCACTGCGATGCTGCCAGGCCATGTTTCCTCCTTCGGCAACGAGGTCAGGCTTGATCGCCCCGTTGACCGAAGGGCCGATGCGCGTGAAGGGGCTTGGCTGATTACGCCGCGCGAGTGGCGTAGTCTCAATTTGCTGCGGGAATCTCTGAGCTTGATGATCCAGCTCGAAATGGGCAAGGCCACCAATGGTGAGGGCATTCAATGATGGCGCCGGATCCAGCAACCTAAACGTTTCATTGTTTAAGTAAGCCGGGAAAGTCTCAAGGGCGTCGTCCGGGATATCTGCCTGGTTGCCTGTCGGTACAACAAAAAGAACGTCGAGTTCACGCGAGAGTCGATCAAGGGTGTAGGCCAACCCTCGCACATGCCTTCCGTCGTAAACCTTATTTGCGTCCCCATAGGAGAGACAAAAGACCTTGCAACCATAGTGATCATGGAAGTAGCCGACAGCGTCTTCCACTGCCTTCTCTACGAACCGGGTTTGATCCTGACCATCATTCGCAAATACTTTGCCGGCAAAGAGCCTAAGTTGAGGCGAAAACTGATCTGGCAGACGGTCGAAAACGCGACCATACAGCGCGAGACCAGCAACTCGTGTGCCGTGTCCATCGAGATCAGCGGCATCCTCGCCGGCCACCATGAAGTTCTGGGTGTCACCTACTGCAGGCGCGATCAGTGGATGGCCAGCAGCAAGCCCTGTATCAAGTACGCATATGCCGGGCGCATCATCGGGTGGCGGATCGATATGCGGAAGTGAATTGATATCGAGACGAAGTCTCTCCAGTCCAAACCCGAAACTCGGAGGCAAATCAACGAGGCGGACATCACGATACCCTAGCAGGATGGGTAAGGTCAGGGCTGAGACCCTGACTTTGAAGAGGATCAAACTCTCCCTATCCAGGGTATCAAGTAGCTCGATACCGCTTCTCTGCAGCAGCGCCTGAAAGGTGGCCATCATTCGTTGCCGCTCATCCCTGCGATCAAGCGGCCACAATTCGACGTCAACGATCGAAGAGTTATCGTCAGGAAGCCCCAATTGGCCCAGTGCTGCGCCGGTACGATCAGCAGGCAACCACGAATCGAAACTGTTAATAGCGAGCAGCAAATTCGCATGAGTGACGTGGCCGTCGCGCGCAAGGCTCGTCAACTTCACGTCGACCTGTCTTAGCGCTTCATCCGTACTGAATAGAAGCGCGATCGAATTACCCTCCTGGCTCACGACCGTGAGGCCAGGGATTGCCTCAAGAGACTCCGGGCGAAAGCCACCAATAACGTTGACCTGCAGAAGTCTACGGTTATCGAAGCCCTCCTGGACCGGCGTCGCAGTTACCGCGGTAAGGCTGCGCTTAAGTTGGACTCCGTGTTGCCTCACGTCGGTTGGTTTCGGGAAACCGGGAAACGATCTCTTTTTTCTGAAATTGATTGGCTCGTCTCGTACTACCCGCAGATGCTCGTACGCCATAGCCCCCTCGCGATATTCTGGTCTTTGGATATGCGCGTAAGGATGCGTAAAAAATCTACTTCGCGCAACGTTTAGATGTAGGTGATTGCCGATTTTCCCGACGCAATGCAGACTCAAGATGAGCCAGTTCAAGGAATTCTCTGCCTTGAAGAATCATTTCCTTGATCGCCCTGCGAAGCACACGTTCGATATCCGCATGCGACATCCCCTTGAACTTCGACACTATTGCGCTTTCCGACGCCTCAAAGTTGCGACGTACTCCACTCAATTTGCTTTGCAAGAGCTTTCCGATCTGCGCCGCATCAGGGTTTGAAAACTTTACGGTTTCGTCAAACCGTCGCCAGATCGCCGAATCGAGCAGGTTCTCATGATTTGTCGCTGCGACGATCAGGCTCTTCCCGCGATAATCGTCGATCATCTGGAGAACCGCATTGACTACTCGCCGCAGTTCACCATGATCACCGTCCCCGCTACGCTCCTTGGCTAACGCATCGAATTCGTCAAATAGCGCCACGAGCGGCTGTGACGAGATGAAGTCGAAGACCTTGCGGAGGTTCGCAGCGGTTTCGCCAAGGTAGGACGAGATAACGGCATCGAGTCGGACGATCGCTAACGGAAGGTTAAGCTCCATCGCGACGACTTCTGCGGCTAGCGTTTTGCCGCATCCCGGTGGACCAAAAAAAAGCAGCTTCCTTGCTGGCTCGAGACCATATCCTTCGAGCGCCGCCTGACGGTTGTGCTCAAGCAGCACCTGCTCAATCGAAGTTTTAACGTCCCGACTGACCACCAGATCTTCAAGCTGACGCGAAGGCTGACGAACCTCAACGAGGTCAATACCGCGCTCTTTGTCCGACGGGACAGCTTTCGTCAGATGCAAGAGAGAAAGCGAGGGGACGGGGGTCGGCCGACCGTACAAAAGCTTCTCGAGGTCATTTGCGAGCAGATGATGTTGCTTGTCACGTTCCTCGGCAATGACGGCTTCGGATGCGCGCCTGAACGCATCCTGATCGCCATCCACGCCGGCGCGCACCAGCTGTCGCAGTAATTTTCCGTTCGCCATATCTGAGGCCAGCCGAGATCGCCTCGCCGGCGATCAAAAATATGTGTATACGTACAGTAGTATAATTGATGGCTCCCTGCCTGCCCAGGAAAAGCATCTATCAACAGTAGAGCGCATGTTGCCAGGAAGCGTAGTCTGTTGTCCACTCCAGCAAATGCGATCAACTCATCATCTCACGCACTAAAAGGGAACAATCGCGGCCACGCACGAAGATGCCTGCATGGAACGACCTGTGAGCGAACAGTGCTCTGACACCGCTTCCGCCGCCCTGCTTTGTTTGCCCCTCGGCTGGCGCGCCAGTTAGCCATCAAACGACGCCTCGCTCGCAAATCCTCGTTTCGATAGGAATTGCGACCGAGTGCTCATTTTGTGCGCGGCCGGCCATTGTTGCCGTGGTCCCCTTTACTACCGGCGCGACCACCAGCGACGCTCGCCCTCGAGGTACTCGCGTCACATCGACCCTTTGCTTCCCGGATAACACATCGCCTGAACCAAACCTACGCGCCCAACCTGCCGGCCCTGTATATCAGTACAATTTAAAAGCAGCATCAAAAACCTGAACTAGAACTACTACCATAAGACCATGTACTACACAACAAAGAATGCCAATGGTGATGCGGGTGAGTATTTTTTTGCATACAAAATAGCGAATGAACTTAAATGGCCGTGCAGATTAACGGGCGTCGATATCGGAATTGATGCCCAGATTGAGGTGATGATCGACAACGACGCCGATCCCATAGGAAAAATTAGCACCGGTCAATTCATCGCATTTCAGATCAAAGCTACGAGTCAAGAAGAAAAAGATTGCATCTACGTCGACCCGAAACATATCAAGTATTGGAAAGATTTGGAAATTCCGGTGTATGTTGTTCTTGTGGACCTATCTAAACCGGAAATGTATGTCCATTACGTCGATCCGGCGAGGACATATCGGCACACAAAAAAACGAGGCCAATCGTGCATTGAATTCAATCTGGACGAAGATGTCTTTTCCAGTCGCACCGTTGTTGATTTTCGTGAAAAAGCTGGTCAATCAGCGACCGCACTCATTGATGAGAAGCTGCAAACCATCCGTGACGGCGTAGAGGGCGCAGAGAAACAAATTAACGATATTCCGGTCGGTAACAATGGAGTCAAGAACCCAACCGGCAAAGACATATGTCATCTCGTCGACACTAAGCTAAATATTCTTGAAGCACTAAACGAAGTCAAATCAATATCCAAGGTATTCTCTATCAAAAAAGACGAAGTAGATGGAGTCGAGATCGTCGCCAGAGAATGCGCATCTGAAATACAAAATATCGTGACATATTACAACTCGATTAATGGTACTTTTTTTAAAATCGAGGAATGATTGAAGAACTTGCGGCGCGAATGAAAATCCGCAGAGCCGATCGCAATCCTGCAACTATTGAAGCCTGCTGGAAACGCCTATAGTGTTCAAAAAGAATGCAGGCCAGATAGTCGGCCCTGAACAATTCGGTTTTCGTGCGACCAGCGCTACGCCGGCACGTCGGCGGTGCAGCAATTGAACAGGGCAGCGAGAATGAAGACACAAAGAAGCCGCAGCTTCCTCAGGATCATCCTGAGGTTGTGACCGGCGCCGCACAGAACCGCGTGCATCGCATCGCCGAGCGCGCCTTTGAGCCAGTTGCGACCAAGTTTTCCGTCTGTCTTCATGTGACCGATGGCGGCCTCGATTGCGCTGCGCCGCCTGATCATCGCTCGTAGTCCGCGTGTGATGCCACGCCGCAACCCCGGGTGATAGATCTTCACGCCATCGACGGCCACACCCTTGTAGCCGCGATCGACGATGGCGACTTCTGGCGTGTCGTCGCACAGGATTGCTGCCTGCTCCAGCGCTTCAGCCAGCGTGTGGGTGTGCGATCGCCTTCTCCATAACGGTCGTATCGACAATCACGCGCTTGACGCTCGAGGCCTTGATCACGCCAGCGCGCTTTGCTGCTTCGATCGTCTCGGCGAGCAATTCTTCAACACCGGCTTCGCCCAGTCGTTTGCGCCAGCGCGTCAGGCTCGACGGATCGATTGGCGGCTCGGTCTGCAGATACGTCTCGCCCGTAAAGACCTGCCAGTAGGGGTTCTCAACCCATTGCCAGACGACCTCTTCGTCGGAGAGATCAAAAGCGCGTTGCAGGTAGAGCAGTCCCGCAATCAGGCGCGGCGAACTCGCCGGTCGGCCTTTGCCCGACACGAAGCTCCCGGTCATTGATGCGCCCAATCGCTCCCAGTCGATCAGGTCGGCCAAACGTATCAACGGATGATTCAGGTTGATCTGTTCGCGCAGCGGTTGGCGGAAGAAATCTCCCTCCGTCACAGGCGTCTTCGGACCCATCCGCACCTCGTCGAAAAATGCAGGATTCTCGCGTTAATGTGCTAGGTTCCTGTAAAACTCACAACACCATTTCGGCCTCAAAGCTCTGCCGAACAAGGAGCTCCGAGTTGTTCAGGGTCGACCAGATAGCCGCGTCGCGTACTAATTCAACCATGAAGGTTGGCGTCCGGTACGTCTATTTTTTTCTTCTAGAGGAATACTGCTGCAATCTCGCGCGAAGGGATCTAACTTCCAGTTGTAGTTCGAGACACAGATAAAGGAGAGCTTTATTTTCTTGCTTCAATTTTCGCAATGTATCGTCTTTTTTTTAGCCCTTAAATTTCCTGAGGACTGGTGTCTAGCGCTATTGATATAGGGAAACAGTTCATCGATCAATGGGCGATGATTGGCATAAAGGTTCGCTCGACTTACATTCGCCTCCCGACACACCTCGCTGATGGATAGTTTTTTCGTCGGATCGGCACTTAACCGAGCGAACACGACGGCACGAACACTTTGCTCAACGCTAAGCTTCGCTGTCTTTTCCATGATCAAATTCCAGTTCCTTGGCCGCAGTTACTGTTTGAGCGTTTAGACCTCGAAGTACCGTGGCAGTATTTCGCAGCCGCTCACCGACAATCTTAATTGTCTGCGGACCCAAATGACGGTTCTTGAGAAAATTCTCATCTCGGGTCATTCGCACTTCCCACCAAGGGCGGTGGCGCTCAGTTGCGGCAAAGTTGCCACATCTGGAGCATATGTCCGCGGATCGATTGACCTCGTTTGGTCCTCTGTCATCACCGCCACAAAGCGAAAGTGCGCGGCTGTAGACACAGTATCCCCAGTTGCAGGGAGCGAGCTGTATCCCTTGAGCAATTAGCTTTTCCACCAGGAATTTAAGTCCTTTCTTCCCCCGGAATTTGGCCTTTTCCTTCAGGGATTTCATCGCGGCACCGGCTTTTCCCGCCACGTTATTGGTCCGTATCAGATCGGTCAATGCCCGCTCAAGATCTTTCCGAGACTCTTCGTTCAATAACGTCCGCAGTTCTATATCGCTACCGCCGTACGAGCCGTCCGTAACTGCTTTATACACGTGTCCGTAGTGGTACGCGAGGGCCTCAAGGCCGCTCTTGTCTCGCGACGTAACAAATCTCGCAAACGTCTTCCGGGCGACGTGCGGATGCACGCGCTCACGGAGATATGTCTTGCGAAACTTCCCGCGCGCAAACGCGACCATACAGTTGGCAACCTCGCCCCGTGCGATTCTGATCCCTCTACTCTTTCCCAGAGCCGCAATGCGGTTCGATCCCGCCAGAATCAGAGCGCGACTCTTGAAGCTTTTTCTCGCGGCGGCATAAGTATCTTCAAAATACTTTACTGCTTTCAAAACGTCATCATTGACGATCCACTTTCTGGACTTCCCCCCTTTTTTTGCAGCGACGCCGTGCAGTCTCGCGACGTCTACTCCATCTTTCGTAGTTTCATGCTTGACACACCCCATATCGAGCCTCGCCAGTTCGGCGACGCGCATCCCCACGAGGAACAAAATAATGATGTAGGAGGCCCCGTCCATCTCCCTGTACGCTTTTTGGAGCACCTTCCAAGTCTGATGCGTTTCAAGTTTTAAATCCCGGCATAACGCCTCAAACTCGGGTTCAGACTGTATAGATTTGTAGAATTGGCCGATCCTGTATTTTTGATGACTGCCAGTAAGACCGCGCAGTGCGAGTTTCCACCTACGCTGAGTGATTGACACAAGATAGTCACCGTGAACATTCAGGAAATTTATCGCGTCGCCAAGCAACGGTTTGGCAACCGTTTCGTCAAGGGCTCGCCACGAAGAAGGGGACCGTAATGGCCTCGCCTGTGCTGCGACATCAAGCGTGGCGGGACTCACGCGCAATGCTCCAAGATAGAGCGTTCGAAGTTCCCACATTTCTTGTAGCACTTTCACACGATTGTAGAGTGTGAACTGCGTCACGGGTCCGTCTCCGCTTTCAAGAACGGCACAGCGCTCGATGTAATCAGCCAGATCTTGACCGGTTAGAGATGAAAACCGCCAGATGCCTCTTTCGGTCATCCACCTGATTAATCGTCGAATTTCGAAGGTCCAATTTATCACCGTGTTATGTGAGATGTGACCACCTCGTACTTGGCGAGGCTGCTCGATCAAGGCGTCGAATAGCCCTTTGACGCTTTGCAGTAAGTAGGTGCGTTGATGCCTCGTGCCTCCATGAGCAGGCAGAAAAGTCCGCCAGGAGATCCGCGCTGTCTCTCCTTCGTATAGTGGAGAGACATCGAGTTCCCAGTAGTGCTGGGTTTTCTTCAAAATCACCGAACTGGACATTGATCAACTTACTCCAAAAAAGGTACGAGTCTTCGCGACACGAGACCTCTCGCGATTCGAACGACTCCTTCACTGATCGACGGAAAAATCTCTGAAACAAGAATCACCCGGGTGGGTTCGTAGAGAAGCTCATATCTTTCCCACCATCCCTCGCTTATTGACCTTATACGGGCATCTTCGAGTGCATCGAGAGATTCGAGAAGATGCGCGACAACGGAGGGATCATCAACCAGAACCAGAGCCCCTGGACACGTCACACATCCCGTAAAGAAGGTGCACACTTCACCCACCTTCGCCCCGGGAGCGAGGCCGCCCAAGATGTCCTTGCAGGCAAATCCAAAAAGGGTTTCGCCCTGAGTTTTGGGGTGCTGCCTCGCTTTCACTGGCGGCTTGCGGTTTGTTGATATCGATTCTTGTGCGACGCGGACGAACTCGCCCTGGAACCGCCTGATAGTCAAGTCGTAGTGGTCACCAAGATGCTCGGGGTCACAATAGATTGTCGTTGTTTCCGAGCTGGCATGGTTCAATCTCCTCCGAGGGACCTCAATGGAGCGTCCTTCCTTGTAGGAGAGAACAGCGCCGGAGCCTCGTAAATTCTTCAGCTGAAACGGCGGGAGATTGTGACGCTTGATGAAATCTGCCAGCGCGTCATTAAGAGTCGATTTGTTGGGGACACGTATTGTTCGGAACTTTGGAGACATACACACGAAAAGACTATTCCTGTCGGACGGAATCGCGTCCGCGACTAACTCTCCGTTCAACTCCATCAGCCTTCTAGCAAGACTCGGAGCACTCCACTTTCGCCCGACCGGAAACTCCGCATGCTGCTCCTTGCGGCTTCGATTTTTCAGCCAAGTAATGCACTCCAGATCCGCGCGAAGCGGATGAGGTACAACGCAATCACGCTGGGCGGAAGGCAGCTCTCCTGCGTTGGCGCTGGTTTGAATCAAAATAGCAAGGTAAAAGGGAAATACCTGCTCCCAATTTACCCAGAGCAATTTCCCCATCGCACCCTCCCCGCCCCACTTATGAATAAACGGTCTAAGATGAGGCAGCGATGCTCTAATCTGCTCCTGACGTGGGAAAAATCCATTCCCTAAATCTAGGAGTATCTTGATGTTGGCGTGAGCCAACTCATCTTCTTCCGCTAGATTCTCGCCTGTGCGCAATGCACGCCCTCGAGCAACGGCTATTTCGGCAATTTCTATGTCATCGTAACAAGCACGCAGAATTTTCTTCAGTGTCTCAGGATCGACAATTTCACGTACGCCATCCCATTGCGCCCGAATTCTCGGGATAACAAGGGAGAGCTTCGGCGAGAGGATCTCCGGCACGTTCCTCTGACACCATTTCAATAATTTAACGACCATAGTCAAATTCTGCTGCGCGCTAGACCCCAAACGCGAATTGTCGAGCCAAACTGAAAAAATATGACCCGATCGAGCAGGAAGCTTTGGTTCGCCCGCATATCCCGATGCAATTAGACTTTCCGCGAAAATCTCCAAAGCGTGAAATACTCTTTGTTGCGTATCGAGCGCGGTATGTCCAAAGCTGGCAATCAATGCCCGTTTTAAGGCATCACAGATTCTTGTGTGGAGATTCAACTTATTAAAATCTCTTTTTAGTGCGCCATCGCCTTGTTCTTTTTTTGCATTCATAACGTAGCTCCGTACAAGAAATCTAGTGCTGCAATCGCATCTCCTCCAGATATCTCATATGCCTGGAGATAAATTTCAGTAGTTACGACGTTTGAATGACTCAGGAGGATTTGAAGCACCTTCAGAGAGTTCAGTTGCACGCCGTCATTGACTCTTCGTTCGAGAAATTTCAAGACATGTACAGCGAACGTATGGCGCAAATGATGAAGCGTGGCTCTGCTGCCGATAATCTTTGCGCTTTTTTTGAAAGCTCTCGTAAAAGTTTGACGCGACATACGCCGACCATGCGCGTTGAGAAAAAGCGCATTTTCATGACCGCTCTGTGCCACCCGCCTCTCTGTGAGAACAAACCAGTTTGTCTCTTCGAGCAACGTCGATGGAACATATACGTTAACTTCCTTGCCACCTTTTCTCAGCATGATCAATTGCATCATGCCCGCAGATTGGCTCTCGATTTGTTCTGGAGTAGGAAGGTCACTGATTCGCAGATCGCAAATTTCAAATCTCCGAAACCCACAAGCGACGCTCCATTTCAGCATCAACTTGTAAGGCATCGGGGTGATTGCGAAGAGCCTGCGAATCTCTTCTTCACCTAGTGAGACAGGGAGTTTCTTGATTACTCGCGGCGTAGCAATTCGCTGTAGGCGCGAAAACCGGTGCCGAGAGTTCCGTGAAAGCGGATGCCAGCGGTTATTTGGGTCAGCTGTGCACAAATATTTCCCGAGACTCGACGGCATTGTGTTTCTGCGTTGACCCCACTCATGAAATATTGCAGGTACAACAACGCGTTGGTTGACCGTCGCACTGGCGTATTTGGAGTCTGATCCAGCTATTTTTTCGTGAGAGACCTTCGCGCGATACACGCCGATTGTCTCCTCGGTCACGTCATGTAGCGTAATGGCGCTGTCATCCACATACTTCAGCCAAGGCAAAAGAGCTTCGGCATAGGTGCGCACTGTGTCTCCCGTGACCGACCTGCTCGCCAAAGCAGTGTCGGCCAAAAATAGGGTAGGTAAAAGGACTATTCTTCCACTGTTGTCGACAATTACAGCGATCAAAGGAAGCTCAAACAGGCGGGGTTGAAAGTCGATGAGCGCGAAATCTTCGTCAGGCAACGATGAATCGGAATCGAGGCGCCGGATATCCTCATAACAATCACTGATGGCCTTAACGGCGCTCTTAACGCCCTCGAAGTCTTTTCTAGGGTGGATGTAGACAATTCGATATTTATTAGGGCCGGGTTTCATTCCGCCTCCAATCGCTCACCGCAATCATAGTTTTTATGAATGGGCGCGAAAACAGACAGACAAAAAGTTACACCTAATGCCCGAGTTCGACCGTCACGTGCTCGAAACGCTGCGCGAGCCGCTCGAAGTGGGCTCGATCACGATTTCGCGAGCCGCCTGGCAAACCGACTTCCCCGCCGCATGCCAGCTCGTCGCCGCGATGAACCCTTGTCCGTGCGGCTGGCGCGGCGACCCGGCCGGGCGCTGCCGCTGCACGCCCGAAAGCGCCGCGCGCTACCTGCGCAAACTCTCGGGGCCCCTGCTGGACCGCATCGACATCCAGATCGAGATTCCCGCCCTGCCGCCCGCCGAACTGGCCGCTCGCGCCAGCGCGAACGCGGAGCCGAGCGCCGTCATCGCCGCTCGCGTGCAGGCGGCGCGCGCACGCCAGCTCGAACGCCAGGGCAAGCCCAATCGCGAATTGAGCGGCCGCGAAACCGACGCGGTCTGCCGCCTCGACGCCGCAGGAGAAACGCTGCTGCGCGAGGCGGGCGAGCGCTTCGGCTGGTCGGCGCGCGCGCACTACCGGGTGCTGAAGGTCGCCCGCACGATTGCCGATCTCGCGGGCGCGCCCATGCCAGGCGCCGCGCATGTGGCCGAGGCCGTGCAGTACCGGCGCGTGCTGGCCGAGCGGTAGGGCCGCTGCGGTCCAGCGAATCAGCCGGCGAAAGTGGGCGGCGCTTGTGTCGCTTGTGCCGCGGCGGAATGTGGATAGCGCCAATAAATCGAAGTCAAGACTTGACTTATGCACATTTGGTCGTATTGAGCCCGGTTTTGTGCATGGTTCGCATTACACGCCGGGCGATTCGCCAAGCCCTTGATTCTTCAGCTTTTCAGGATTCACCGGGAAGCCGCCAAAACTAACAGAAGGCCCACAGGACGGCCTTTTCCGGCCTGCGAGCGGACTTTTTCCACAAAGTTACCCACAGCCGCTGTGGGTAACCGGTAAACCTTCAATCAAATCCGTGAATTAGCGCGTAAACCTTTGGGTAAACTTTCACTCCCGACCGTAACTGCCCGTCGCTGCGTGGGTGGGTTTGTACCGCCGCGCGTGTGCTCCGGAGTCCCGACACTCAGTAGAGCTTGAAAGATCCGAAGAACTGGTCAACCTGCTCGACCGGCGGTTCGGCGCGCCCGACGATCGCCACCTGGTAGGCGCGCGCGCCCTTCACCACGAGGCGCGCGTGGATCGTGCGCGTTTCGCCGTTCGCCCCAGCCTTGCCGGCAACCCGCATCTCCACGCCCTCCACGGCGCCGCCCGTTGCGAGCGGCACCGGCACCGCGTGCGCGTCGGGGGTCACGCCCACGTTGCGCGCAAGCCCGGCGCGCAGGAAATCGAGGGCCTTTTGCTGCGTTGCGGGCTGCGCGTCCGGCAGATCGAGCGTGCCGACCACGAACACGTCGCCCGCGACTTCGGCCGTTTGCATGCGCATGCGCATGGGCGTGCCGTTCACGTCGATGCCGCGCTCGTCCTTGTCCGGCTTCGCGGGCATGTCCACCGTGTAGCCACTCTCGTTGTTGGAGATCGTGCGCCAGTCGTAGGTCGGCGAGCAGGCGGCCAGCGCGCCGGCCACCGCGAGCACGCCCAGCGCAGGCGCGACGGCTGCGTGCGGCACGCGGAGCCGCACGGCGAGCGAAAGGCGGACACGGCGGAGAAGGGCTAAGACCATGGGGCGCGATCGTCACAAAAGTGAAAGGAGCGCGCCATTATCCGCTGAGGCGCGCGCAACGGCGTGCCGCAACCGCTATGTCGGGAAATTCGGCGCTACAATAACCGGGCTCCATTCCCGCGTCCATTTGGCGCACGAGGCAAGGCTCATGACCGCTGCATCCCCGAATTCATCGAACCCGCGTTCCGGCGCGATCCGCCGCATCGGCGCGGCGGTTGTCGTCGTCGCGATCGCCGTGGCCGGCTATTTCGCGTTCTTCGGCAGCCAGCAGCGCGTGCCGGACGCCACCTTCACGCTGCTCTCCGGCCAGAAGGTCTCCACGGCCGACCTCAAGGGCAAGGTCTATCTCATCAACTTCTGGGCCACGAGCTGCACGACCTGCATGCAGGAAATGCCGAAGATGATTCAGACCTATAACCGCTTCAAGGGCGACGGTCTCGAATTCGTGGCCGTGGCGATGAACTACGACGCGCCGATGTACGTGGCCAACTACGCGCAAACGCGCCAGCTGCCTTTCAAGGTGGCGATGGATGACGGCTCGGCGGCGAAGCAGTTCGGCAATGTCCAGCTCACGCCCACCACCTTCGTGATCGGCCGCGACGGCAAGATTCTCAAGCGCTATGTGGGCGAGCCGCAGTTCGCGGAGCTCGACAAGCTGCTGCAAAAGGCGCTTGCGACCTGACTTGCGATACAACGCGCGATCCAGTCGCCCATGAAAAAAGCAGCGGAAACCCGCTGCTTTTTTTACGCCTGCACACCGCGATGCCGATCATGCCGCGGCGCGACTAGCCCTCGCCGCGCGCCACGAGCCCGTAGCGGCGAATCTTCTCGTACAGCGTGGCCTTTGCCATTTGCAGGCGCTCCGCCGCCTGGGCGACGGCGCCGTTGCTCTGTTGCAGCGCGTCGGCGATCAATGCGCGCTCGTACTGCTCCACGCGCTCCTTGAGCGGCTGCGCCTCGTCTGCGCCGCCCGCCGCGTCCGTCGAGAGATCGTCGGGAATCCCAAGCACCCGGCGGTCCGCCGCGTTGCGCAGCTCGCGCACATTGCCCGGCCAGTCGCGCTGCGCGAGCCGCATGCGGTCGCGCTCGGTGAGCAGCGGCGCGGGGCGCTGGTAGCGCACCGCCGCGTCGAGCAGGAAATGCTCGAACAACGGCACGATGTCCTCGCGCCGCTCGGCGAGCGGCGGCAGCGCGATCGTCACGACGTTCAACCTGTACAGCAGGTCGCGCCGGAAGGTCCCCGCCGCCACGTGCTCGTTCATGTCGCCCTTGGCCGCCGCGACCACGCGCAAGTCGGCGCGCACCGGCTGATTCGAACCCAGGCGCTCCAGCACGCCGTCCTGCAACACGCGCAGCAGCTTCACCTGCAACGACAGCGGCATGCTCTCGATCTCGTCGAGAAAGAGCGTGCCGCCGCTCGCGTGTTCGAGCTTGCCGATCCGGCGTTTGGCCGCGCCCGTGAACGCCCCCGCCTCGTAGCCGAACATCTCCGACTCGAACATCGGCTCGGGCAGCGCGCCGCAATTCACAGCCACGAACGGCTTGTCATGGCGCGGCGACAGCTCGTGCAGGCTGCGCGCGATCAGCTCCTTTCCCGCGCCGGTGTCACCGTTGATGATGACCGAGGCATCCGTGGGCGCGACGTTCGCAATGAGCTTGCGCACCTGCTCGATCGCCGGGCTCTTGCCGATGATGCGCGGCGCGAGCGCGTTCTGCCCCGCCAGCTCGCGGCGCAGCGCGTGGTTTTCCAGCATCAGGAGGCGCCGCTCCAGCGCACGCCGTACTGTTTCGATGAGGCGCTCCGAGGCGAACGGCTTCTCGATGAAGTCGTACGCGCCGTCACGCATGGCCTGCACGGCCATCGAGATATCGCCGTGGCCCGTCACGAGGATGATGGGCACATCGGGCGCGCGCTCGTGGCACTGCGCGAGCAGGTCGAGCCCGCTCATGCCGGGCAGGCGGATATCGCTCACCACGATGCCCGCGAAGTCGGCATCGACGAGCGGCAGCGCGGCTTCGGCGTTCGCGAAACCGGCGGCGTCGAAGCCCGCGAGTTGCAGGCTTTGCACGCCCGCGCGGCGCACGAGTTCGTCATCCTCTACGTAGAGCACCCGGCCGGGCGTTGCATTGACCATATTCGTTCGTCATCCTGATTCATTGTCGGGCTTCAAAGTCCCGCCGCCCGCGCGACGCTCGCGGCATCCGCGCGAGCGCGGCGCAGTGTCAGCACGAAGCACGCGCCACCGCCCGTGTCATTGCTCGCGGTGAGCGTGCCGCCGCAGTCGCGTGCGATCGACGAGGAAATCGCGAGCCCGAGGCCGAGCCCCTGCCCCATTTCCTTGGTCGTGAAAAACGGCTCAAAGAGACGCGGCAGCACGTCCTCGGGAATGCCCGGGCCATTGTCGCGCACCGCGATGGCAAGGGTCGCGGCGCTCGCCAGAACGTCGATCGCAATACGTGGCGAGGGCACGCCCGCCACCGCGTCGAGCGCATTGCCGAGCAGATTGATGAGCACCTGTTCGAGCCGCAGGTCGTCGCTCTGCGCGACCAGATCAGGGTACTCCGCGCTCGCGTCGAGCGGCGCGGGCGGCGCGCCGTCCTCGATCAGCGCAAGCTCCACACGCACGCCCTCGAGCCGCTTGCCGAGCAGCGCGAGCGAGTTGCGCAGCGCGCGCGCAACCGGCGCGCGCGCGCTTCTGGGCCGCGCACGCCCGACGAACAGCTTGAGCTGGTTGACGATCTTGCCCATGCGCTCGGTGAGCGAGGCGATCGCCTCCAGGTTTTCGGTGGCGGCCGCGTACTGGCCGCGTTCGAGAAACACGCGCGTGTTGTCGGAAAAGCTGCGCAGCGCGGCGAGCGGCTGGTTCAGCTCGTGCGTGATGCCCGCCGCCATCTGGCCGAGCGCGGCGAGCTTGCTCGCCTGGATCAGTTCGTCCTGGGTCGCGCGCAGCACGCTTTCCGCGCGCGTGCGCTCCGCCACCTCGCGTTGCAGGCGCTCGTTCGCCTGCGAAAGATCGGCGGTGCGCTCGGCCACGCGCTCGTTGAGCATCGCATAGGCCTTCTGCAACATCGCGCGGCTGCGCATCACCTCTTTCACGCGCGCGCGCCGCATGCGCCAGTAAAAGCCGAAGAGGCACAGCGACACATAGCCGAAGCCCGTCATGATGGTCGCGTTGCGCGAGGCGTCCACCACGGGATCGATCGACGACATCGTGACGAGATGCCAGTCGGGCTCGCCGAGCGAGCGGCGCGTTTCCAGGTAGCGTGGCGCGCGCAGCCCTGCGCCCATACGCACGATGTCGGCGTCGCCTTGCAGCACGCGCTCGACGCTCGTGGGCAGCGGCGCGATCGGCTCGCTCGCGTACTGGCGCGTGGCGTCGATCGAGGCGACCACGGCAGGCGGCAGCGGGCGCACTGTGCGGTACTTCCACGCGGGCACCGAGGAGAGAAAGATCACGCCGTGATCGTCGGTGACGAGGAGCGGCTCCGAGGCATCGGTGCCCGGAAACCATTCGAGATTGAGCTTGACCACGGCCACGCCGACGATCTTGCCGTCGCGCCGCACGGGCTGCGACACGTAGTAGCCCGGATCGTGCGAAATCGTGCCGATGCCGAAGAAGCGGCCCACGCCGCCCTGCATCGCGTCGATGAAATACGGGCGGAAGCGGTAATCCACGCCCACGAAGCTGTCCGGGTCGCGCCAGTTGCTCGCCGCGATGCTCATGCCGTCGGCGCGGATGATGTAGGTCGTCGTGGCGCGCGCGTGGCGGTTCACGTCTTCGAGATAGCGGTTCGCCGCGGCGACCCACTCGGGCTTCGGATCGACGAGCACGTCCTGCACGAGCGGATGCTCGCCCACGATATAGGGCAGCGAGTCGTAGCGCTCCAGCGTGCTCTTGAGCGAGGCCGCGGTGCGGTCGCCGCGCACGGCGGCGTTGCGGCGCAGCGCGTCGATGCCGGTCTGCCAGGTGAGCGCCCACGTGAGCGCACAGACCGCGACGAGCCCGGCGGCGAGCGCGAAGAGGATGATGAGGCGGCGCGTCACGTCAACGGCTTCCAGACGGTCGAGGGGATGAGCGGAATTGTGGCACATGCTCGCCGTGCGGCGTCCGGGGAGAACGCGCGATGTGAAGCGGCGCCGGGCCGGCTTGGGTGGAAAGGCAAAAAACGGGCGATGCGCACGCAGGGGAAACGGTGCACCGCCCAACGGCACGTGCCGCATGAAGATGGAACGGTCAGACAAAGCCGGGGACGGCGCGCGGCGGACACGACAGCATCGCCCACGCGCCCGCCCCGCATGGCGTGGCTTACACGCCCGCGCCTTCCTTCACTTCTTCGACATCGCCCGAGAGCACGGCGCGCAGCTTGTTGCGGTCGAGCTCCTTCTCCCATGCCGAGACCACGACGGTCGCCACGCCGTTGCCGACGATGTTGGTGAGCGCGCGGCACTCGCTCATGAAGCGGTCGATGCCGAGAATCAGCACCATGCCCGAGAGCGGAATGGTCGGCACCACGGCGAGCGTCGCCGCGAGCGTGATGAAGCCTGCGCCGGTCACGCCGCTTGCGCCCTTCGAGGTGAGCATCGTCACCGCGAGCAGCGTGAGCTGCTGCGTCCACGTGAGATCGGTGTTGGTCGCCTGGGCGATGAAGAGCACCGCCATCGTCATGTAGATGTTGGTGCCGTCGAGGTTGAACGAGTAACCGGTCGGCACCACGAGGCCCACCACCGAGCGCGAGCAGCCGAGGCGCTCGAGCTTCTGCATGAGTTGCGGCAGCGCCGATTCCGACGAGCTCGTGCCGAGCACGATCAGCAGTTCTTCCTTGATGTAGGAAACGAAGCGGATGATCGAGAAGCCCGTGAAGCGCGCGATCGTGCCGAGCACGACGAGCACGAACACGACCGACGTGAGATAGAACGTGCCGATGAGCTTGAGCATCGGAATGAGCGAGCCCACGCCGTACTTGCCGATGGTGAACGCCATCGCGCCGAACGCGCCGATCGGTGCGAGCTTCGTGACGATCTTCACGACGCCGAACAGCACGCCCGAGACGCTGTCGATGAACTCGGTCACCACGCGGCCACGCTCGCCCAGTTGCGTGAGCACGGCGCCGAACAGCAGCGCGATCAGCAGGATCTGGAGGATCTCGCCCTGCGCGAACGCCGAGGTGATCGTGTCCGGAATGATGTGCATCAGGAAGTCGACGCTGCTCTGGCCATGCGCCTTTTCGGCGAAGCTCGCCACGGCCTTGGCGTCGAGCGAATGGACGTCGACGTTGAAGCCCGCACCGGGCTTGAGCACGTGCGTGGCGATGAGGCCGAGCACCAGCGCGAAGGTCGAGACGATCTCGAAGTAGAGCAGCGCCTTGCCGCCCACGCGGCCCACCTTCTTCATGTCCTCCATGCCGGCGATGCCGGTCACGACGGTACAGAAGATGATCGGCCCGATCACCATCTTGATGAGCTTGATGAAGGCGTCGCCGAGCGGCTTCATGTCGATGCCGATGGCGGGCCAGTAATGGCCCAGGATCACGCCGATGACGATCGCCACGATCACCTGGAAGTAGAGGACTTTGTGGAGAGGTTTCTTCACGATGGTTCCCGCAAATGAGTTAAGCCAATGGCCGAACGAAGCTGGTCGGGCCGCGACAGGACGAAACTGGGGATCAGCGAAACCGGAAGGTGGGATCGGACATCGGCTGTCTCCTTGCTGTTTTTATGTCGCGGCCTTGGGTTGGCCGCGCGTTCTTATTTGCAAGGACAATGCCAGCGTGAACAGACGCTCACACCTTTGATTTATAAGGATTTTTATTCGACGAACAAAGGCGCGAATCTGGTTTTCCAGAAACGCGCCCTGTGGGTGTTTGGATTTCCAGAAACGGCGGGGGTCCCGCCTCAGCCGCGTCCCTTCCACGGCACGAGCCGCTTTTCGAGCGCGCGCATGCCCAGATCGAAGCCCCAGGCAATCAGCCCGATCAGCACGATGCCCATCACCACGACGTCGGTGCGCAGGAAGCTCGACGCATTGAGCACCATTTGACCGAGGCCGGCCGTGGCGGCCACCATCTCGGCGGCCACGAGCGTGGTCCAGCCAAAGCCGATGGCGATGCGCAGCCCCGTGAGGATCTCGGGCAGCGCGGCGGGCAGCACGACGAAGCGCACGATCTGCGCAAAGCCGCCGCCAAGCGACGCCGCCGCGCGGATCTGCTCGACGCTCGCACTCTTCGCGCCCGCGCGCGCCGCCATGGCGATGGGGGCGAAGCACGCAAGATAGATCACGACGATCTTGGCCGTTTCGTCGATGCCGAACCAGATCACCACGAGCGGCAAATAGGCGAGCGGCGGCAGCGGCCGGTAGAACTCCAGCGGCGGATCGAGCAGGCCGCGCGCGATGCGCGACACGCCCATCAGGATGCCGACGGGAACGGCCGTGAGCGCCGCGAGCGCGAACGCGCCGAACACGCGCAGCGCGCTCCAGAACAGATGCTCGGAGAGCGGCAGGCCGCCCTGGATGCGGCCGTGCCAGGCGTCGGTAAACGCTTGCCAGACCGCCTCGGGCGTCGGCAGAAAAAGCGGCGGCAGCCAGTGCAGATGCGTGGCGAGCCACCAGAGCAGCGCGAGCGCCGCCACCGAAGCGGCGCTGAGCGCCGCCGTCGAACCCTCGCCGGGCATGCGCCAGACTTTCGAGCGCCCGGCCTGCGTGCCGGTCGCGGAACGCGCCGGCACCCTGCGCGCCTTCAGCGCGACTTCCCTCAACGATTCTTGGGGCACGCTCATGCTGGCTCCTCGTGCGCGTCCGCGTGCAGCAGTCCCACCAGCCGCTCGCGCCATTCGATGAATTCCGGCGACGACTTGATCGCACGCGCGTCGCGCGTGGCGAGATAGCGGCGCGCGAACGGCACCTCGTATTCGCGCTCGATGCGGCCCGGCCCCGGCGTCATGACGACGATACGCGTCGCGAGAAAGAGCGCCTCCTCCACGCTGTGCGTGATGAAGAACACCGTCTTTTGCGTGCGCGCCCAGACGTCGAGCACGAGCGTTTGCACCTGCTCGCGCGTCATGGCGTCGAGCGCGCCCATCGGCTCGTCCATCAGCAGGATCTGCGGGTCGCTCGCAAGCGCGCGCGCAATGCCCACGCGCTGCTGCATGCCGCCCGAAAGCGCGTACACGCGCTCGCGCGCCTGCGCCTGAAGCCCGACGAGCGCAAGCTGCTCGCGCGCGATGCGCTCGCGTTCGGCCTTCGGCACACGCCGAAAGCGCAAGCCGAGCGCGACGTTGTCGAGCACGTCGAGCCACGGCAGCAGCGCATGCTTCTGGAACACCACGCCGCGCTCGGCGCCAGGCCCCTCCACCCGTTCGCCGTTCACGCGCACCTCGCCCTGCGCGGGCTCGATGAAACCCGCAATGCAGTTGAGCAGCGTGGTCTTGCCGCAGCCCGAAGCGCCGAGCGCCACGACGAACTCGCCGCTCGCCACTTCGAGGTTCACGTTCGCGAGCGCGACGTTGGGCAGCGCACCGCGTTGCGCGCCCTCATAGATGACGGTGAGATCGCGGATCGCGAGCGCGCTCATGTGCGTTTCCTTGCGCTCAGTGCGCAGCGGCGCGCTGCACGTATTGCGGATCGACGCCCACCGAGTAGTCGGGCAACAGGTTCTGGATCGTGCCCTGCTGCTTGAGGAAGGTCGCCGTGGCGAGCAGCGACTGCGCCGCGCCCGACTGCGCGCCACCGCCCAGCCACTGCTTCGAGGCCTGCTCGGCGGGCGTGGGGAAGGCGTAGAGCGCGAGGCTCGCGGGCACTTCGTCCGCATTCGCGCCCGACTCCTTCGCCACCGCCTGCACCTGGGGCGAAGCCGCGTTCCATGCGCTGCGGTGCGCGCTGTAATCGGCGTCGGCGGCGGCCAGCACCTTCACGAACTTCGCGACAAAGTCGCCGTTGTCCTTCGCGAAGCGGCGATCGACCACGAAGCCGTCGAAGGTCGCCTTGCCCGTGGCCTTCGCCACCTGCCCCGAGGTAATCAGCACCTTGCCGTTCTTCTTGACCTGCGCGAGCACGGGGTCCCAGATGTAGGTCGCGTCGATGTTGCCGCGCTGCCAGGCGGCCGCGACTTCAGGCGGACGCAGGTTGACGATCTTCACGTCGGCGGGATTCACACCCGCGTTCTGCAACGCGACGAGCGTATGAAAGTGCGAGGTCGAAACATACGGCACGCCGATCGTCTTACCCTTGAGGCCCGCGACGCTCGTCACGCCCGAGCCGTCGCGCGCGACGAGCGCTTCGGCGTCGTTGATGTTGTCGAGAATCCAGAAAAGCGAGAGGTCCACGCCCTGCGAGAGGCCCGCCGCGATCGGGCTGGAGCCCGCCTCGCCGAGTTGCACCGAGCCCGAGGCGAGCGCGCGGATCACATCGGCGCCGCTCGCGAGCTTGCGGTAAGTGACCTTGTAGCCGGTTTCCTTTTCGACTTCGCCCGTTGCCTGCGCGTAGCGCCACGGCACCACCATGTCCTGATACGCGATCACGACCTCGCGCGTTTCAGCATGCGCGCGCGGCGCGCCGAACGTGGCGGCGAGGCACGCGGCTGCGAATGCAACGGCGGCAAAGCGCGGACGGTGTGCGAAAGCGGAGAGAGCGCGTGGGTTCATCGTGAGACTCCGGCGGAACGACGTTCGAGTGAAAGAAGGTTCCGACTATAGGGAGTCTGGCGACGGGCGGTTCTAATTTATCCGCGATAGCTAATGACGCTGCTGAAGCATTGCTTTTCGCGCGGAAGTGGATGGGCGCGGGACCGATGCGCGACTTCCGCTGTTCGAGTGCGGCGTGGAACGAAGAAGGAAACGAAAAAGGAAACGAAAAAGCCCGCTTTTCAGCGGGCTTTTCGATGCATGCGTGCAAGCAAGCGCGGGTTGGCTTACACCACGCCCGCCCCATGCGCCTGTACGTCGGCGTGATAGCTCGAACGCACCATCGCGCCAACGGCCGCGTGCGTGAAGCCCATCTTGTACGCCTCTTCCTCGTACATCTTGAACGTGTCGGGATGCACGTATTCGCGTACCGGCAGGTGATGCTCGGAAGGCTGGAGGTACTGGCCGATCGTCAGCATGTCGACGTCGTGCGCGCGCAGGTCGCGCATGACCTGAAGAATCTCTTCCGGCGTTTCGCCAAGGCCGACCATCAGGCCCGACTTCGTCGCGACATCGGGATGCAGCGCCTTGAAGTCCTTGAGCAGCTTGAGCGAGTGCGCGTAGTCCGAACCCGGGCGCGCTTCCTTGTACAGGCGCGGCACCGTTTCGAGGTTGTGATTCATCACGTCAGGCGGTGCGGCGTTGAGGATCGAAATCGCGCGGTCCAGACGGCCGCGGAAGTCCGGCGTGAGAATCTCGATGCGCGTTTCGGGCGACTGCTCGCGCACCTGACGGATGCACTCCACGAAGTGGCCGGCGCCGCCGTCACGCAGGTCGTCGCGGTCCACGCTCGTGATCACGACGTACTTGAGCTTGAGCGCGCCGATGGTGCGTGCGAGGTTGGCCGGTTCGTCGGCGTCGAGCGGATCGGGACGGCCGTGGCCGACGTCGCAGAACGGGCAGCGGCGCGTGCACTTGTCGCCCATGATCATGAACGTCGCGGTGCCCTTGCCGAAGCATTCGCCGATGTTCGGGCAGCTCGCTTCCTCGCACACCGTGTGCAGGTTGTGCTCGCGCAGAATGTTCTTGATCTCGTAGAAGCGCGAATTGCCCGTGGCCGCCTTCACGCGGATCCACTCGGGCTTCTTGAGCTTCTCGATGGGAATGACCTTGATCGGAATGCGCGAGGTCTTGGCCTGCGCCTTCTGCTTTGCGGTGGCGTCGTAGGGAACGGCGTCGGCGGCGCTTGCGGCCGGATTCGCTGCGGGATTCGTCGCGGGGTTCGCGGTGATGTCAGTCATGCTTTCGATCCAGTCAGGCCGCCGGTGCAACGCCAGCCTGCGGTTGCGGCGGTTCCCCGCCAGAGGCCGCGCAAACGGCCGGTTCCTCTCCAGCCGCTTCGGCTGAAGGGTCTGTGGCAGCCGCTTCGGCCGCCGAAAGAAGTGTTGCTGCGTGCGCCGCGAGATTCGCCTCGACCCGCGCCGCCAGCGTCGCGGCCACGTCGCGCCAGTTCGCTTCTACGCCGAGCGTCGCCATGTCGACGGTTTCGAGCCCGGCGTATCCGCACGGATTGATGGCGAGAAACGGCGCCAGATCCATCGACACGTTCAGGCTCACGCCGTGATAGCTACAGCCGTTGCGGATCTTCAGGCCGAGGGCGGCGACTTTCGCGCCCGCGTGCAGCGCGCTCGCCCCGCTCGCGTGTTGTGGCACGTAAATGCCGGGCGCGCCGGCCTTGCGCTCACCGGCGAGATTATACGCCGCCAGGGTTTCGATCACGGCGTCCTCGATGAGCGTGACGAGCTCGCGCACCATCAGCTTCCGGCGCCGCAAGTCGAGCAGCAGATACGCCACCACCTGGCCCGGCCCGTGATACGTGATCTGGCCGCCGCGATCGATCTGCACGAGCGGAATGCCGCTGTCGGCCACGAGCAGGTGCTCGGGCTTGCCGGCCTGACCCAGCGTGAACACCGGCGGATGCTCGACGAGCCAGATTTCGTCGGACGTATCGGCGTCACGGTCGGCCGTGAACGCGCGCATGGCGTCGAAGCTCGCTTGATACGCCTCGTTGCCGCGCCAGCGCACGACGACGGGCGAATTTGCCGTTTGCAATGCGGCCGCCGGCAAGCCGGGGTCGGAAGAAGTTTGTGGAGATGAAACCGGGGTGGCGCACATGATTTCGGGAGTTTACCGAATTCGGGACAAGCGCGCCGGGCATGCCGCGAATAACCCTGCATAGCCTTGAATAATCACGAAAAACGGCGGCGGCGGGTTGCCCTCCCGCCGCCGCCGTTATCGAACCACCGCGCGCAAGCTCAAACGGTGCGCCAGCCGTCGCCGATGTGAACGCCCGCCCGCTGTGCGGCGCGCGCGGCCCAATCCACCACGCGCTCGCCCAGACGTGCGGGCGCCGCGAACCCCACCCACGCGGCAGCCCCGCCTTCCGCGCCGATCCACAGGCGCTCGCCGCGCCGCAACCGCAGCGTGTGGCCGGGTTCGAGCCAGTAATCGGCGGTGTCGTCGCTGCGCGTGACCCACACGGTGCCGCACTTCACGGTGAGCCGGGTGCTGCGCGTGACGCGCACCGACGCCATTTGAGCGGCTGCCACTTCAAACGTGATATCCGAAGAAATTTCTCTCATTTTCGACTCCGAATGACCTGCTCCGATGGCTACAATCGTAGATGCCATAAGGGGTCGAGCAAAACGATCAATTTTCACGGCTATGTGAGAAAAAATACGATATGGACCTGCGCCAGCTCCCCGCGCTGAATGCGCTCAAGGCCTTCGAGGCCGCCGCCCGCCACGAAAGCTTCTCGCGCGCCGCCGACGAGCTCTTCGTCACGCACGGCGCCGTAAGCCACCAGATTCGCGCGCTCGAAGCGGAGCTGGGCGTGGCGCTGTTCGCGCGCGACGGCAAGCGCGTGCGCGTGACCGACACCGGCCGCCGCTACGCGGGCCAGGTGCGCGAGGCGCTCAACCAGCTTGCGCACGCCACCCAGGAAATTCGCGCGGGCGACCGCGACCGGCGGCTGGTGGTCTCGATGCTCTCGTCGTTCGCGGCGCGCTGGGTCACGCCGCGCATCGGCCGCTTCATCGAGGCGCATCCGCAATGGGACGTCGAGCTGCAATCCACGAATTCGCTCACCGACTTCGCGCGCGACGATGTCGACGTCGCCATCCGCTTTGGCTACGGCCACTATCCGGGGCTGCACGCCGAGCTGCTGCTCGACGAGATCTTCTTTCCCGCCTGCTCGCCCGACTTCAACGGCGGCAAGCTGCCCACCGACCCGCGCGAACTCGCGAAGCTGCCGCTCCTGCGCTCGGACGACGAGCTCTGGCGCCCCTGGTTCGACGCGGCGGGCCTCCAGGACCTGCCCGAACCGAAGCGCGGCGTGCTCTACCAGGACTCGTCGAACCTGCTGCAAGCGGCCATGGACCGCCAGGGCATCGCGCTCGTGCGCCGTTCGCTCGCCATGCACGAAATCACGCTCGGGCGCCTCGTGCGCCTGTGCAAGGACATCGACGGGCCGAGCCCGTGGCGCTACTACTTCATCTGCCCGCCGCAGCGCATGCAGACGGAGCGCGTGCAGGCATTCCGCGACTGGGTATTCGACGAAGTCGCGCGCTTTCGGCGGCTTTACGAGGACGCCTGCGAGGCCGGCCCGCTGATGACGGCCGCCGCCGCCGCGCAACGCGCCCGCGTGGGCGACGTGCCCTGAAACGCAGGCCGCAATACGAATACCGCAAAGCGAATACTGCAAATGCGACGAGGGCCGCGCATGGCGGCCCTCGTCGTTCCCGTCTCTGCCTGCGAAACGCCGGCGTTTACAGCACGATCTTCACCATCGGATGCCCGGTGAGCGCGCGGTACATGTCGTCGAGATGCACCTGGCTCGTGGCGCGCACCGTCACGGTCAGGCCCGTGTAGTTGCCGCCGCTCGACGGGCGCGACTCGATGGTCGTGGCGTCGAAGCCGCCGTCGAATTCGCGCAGCACCGTCACGATGGTGTCCTGGAACTCGGGGTGCGTCTTGCCCATCACCTTGATGGGGAAATCGCAGGGGAATTCGATCAGCGATTCTTTCGCTTCGGGGTTGCCGGGGGTGCCGGGTTTGCCTGTCTGGGTCATCTTCATTTCTCCACTTCCTGTAGCTCGGCGGCCGGCGCGCACAGCGCCTGCGCCTCGCGTTGCTTCGCGCGCTGGTAAGCGGCGTAGAGCGCGGCATAGACCGGGCCCGGCTTGCCGCCGCCCACCGGCTTGCCGTCGAGCGCGACGACCGCCAGCACTTCCTTCGTTGCCGAGGTCACGAGAATCTCGTCGGCTGCGCGCAGTTCGGCCTCGCTCACTTCACGCGCCGTGAACCGCACGCCGCACGCCTCGGCCAGTTCTTCGATCAGGCCATAGCGAATGCCTTCGAGAATCCGGTTGCTGCGCGGCGGCGCAAAAAGCGCGCCGTCCTTCACGACCCACACGTTCGCCGACGAAGCCTCGGTCACGAAGCCGTCGCGCAACTGGATCGTCTCGAACGCGTCGTGCTCCGCCGCGTGTTGCGCCATCAGCACGTTACCGAGCAGCGAGGTCGACTTGATGTCGCAATTGAGCCAGCGCTTGTCCTCGGCGCTCACGCAGCGCACGCCCGCTTCACGCTGCGCAGCGGTGGGCAGCTTGAGCGGATTGACCATGGCGAACACCGTGGGCGTGGCCGCCGCCGGGAACGCATGGCCGCGCGGCGCGACGCCGCGCGTGACCTGCACGTAGACATTGGCGTGGGCATCGCGCGCGAGCGCACCCGCCGCTTCGTTCGCCTCGATCAGGCGCGCCACCAGCGCGCGCCAGCCCGCCTCGTCGAACGGATTCGCAATGCCGACCTTCTCAAGCGAGCGCTTCAGCCGCGCGAGATGCTGCGCGATGCGAAACGGCACGCGCACCTTGCCCTCATCCACGGCGAGCGCATACACGGGCACGACCTCGTAAATGCCGTCACCGAAGATGAAGCCGCGATCGAGCACGGGAATGCGCGCTTCGGAAAGCGGCGTGAGTTCGCCGTTGAGCCAGACGAGCGGCTCGGCGGTTTCACTCCCCGCCCCCGCCACAGCCGGCGCTGCGCCATGAGCCGCCGTCATCACTTCTTCTTGTTGACCATCAGCATGAGCGAATCCCACACGCGGCCGACGATGCCTGCCTGCGGCACCGCTTCGAGCGCGACCATCGGAACCTGCGCGAGCACCTTGCCGTCCGCGCCCACGAACTTCGCCGTGCCGACCTGCTGGCCGAGCGTGAGCGGCGCGATCAGCGGGCTGGTGAGTTCGACCTGCGGCTTGGCCTTGTCGGCGGCGCCCTTGGGCAGCGTCACGAACTGGTCCTTCTGCACGCCGACCTTCACGGCGTCGAGCGTGCCCTTGTACACGCGCGGCGTGGCCACGGCCTGGTTCGCCTGATAGATGCGCGTGGTGTCGTACGCGCTATAGCCGTAGTTCAGCATCTTCAGGCTGTCCTGCACGCGGTCGTGTTCCTTCTGCTCGCCCATCATCACCGAGACGAGACGGCGCTCGCCCCCGCCCGCGAGCGGCCGCTTGGCCGAAGCGATCAGGCAGTAGCCCGCGGCCTGGGTGTGGCCGGTCTTCAGGCCGTCGACGGTCGGGTCGATCCACAGCAGGCGGTTGCGGTTGGGCTGCTTGATGTTGTTGTACTTGAACTCCTTCACCGAGAAGATGTTGTAGTACTCGGGATAGTCGCGAATCAGACGCGCGGAGAGCCGGGCGAGGTCGCCGGCCGTCGTGTAGTGATTCGGGTCGGGCATGCCGTTCACGTCGGCGAAGTGCGTATGCGCCATGCCGAGCTTCTGCGCTTCGGCGTTCATCATGTTGACGAAGTTCGCCTCGCTGCCGCCCACCAGTTCGGCGAGCGCGATGGCCGCGTCGTTGCCCGACTGGATGATCATGCCGTACACGAGGTCGTGCACCGACACCGGCTTGTTCGCTTCGATGAACATGCGCGACTCGTCGTTCTTCACGCGGCGCACGGCTTCGCTCGGCGTGACGATCTGATCCATCGTGATCTTCTTCGATTGCAGCGCCTCGAACACGAGGTACGCGGTCATGAGCTTCGTGAGCGACGCAGGCTCGACGCGCTCATCGGCATTGCCGGAGGCGAGCACCTGGTTGGCGGTCGCGTCGACGAGCACCCACGAGCGCGCATTCACGCCCGGAGGCGGCAGGCCGCCGAGCACGTTGTCCGCAGGCGTGCCGACCGCCACTTCGGCTTGCGGCTGCGCCTGCACTTTCACGCCCGCAGTGTGGGCGGGCGTGCGGGCGAACGTGCCTGCGCTCGCCAGAAGCGTGGCGGGCAAGAGCGCTGCGAGCGTGACGTTGCGAACGATGGAGGAAGAAACGAGAGAAGACGGTTGGCCGGAGGAGAGAAAACGCATAGGTTCAGGTCGGGCTGAATGGGGACGGGATGAACGTAGCGCGCCATGCGGCGCACGGTCTGTGAGAGCCGGATTGCTCGTGCCGCGCATGCACCGGTTGCGGCGCAGCAAGCACAAAAATGGCGACCATTATACGCGTCGCGTCGCGGCGGATTTTCGCGATGTCACACGTTTGCGCATACCTGTCGTGCATTTTTCACGCATTTCTGCCGCCATACGATGCATGACGAACGGCTTGCATCGGGCCCTTGAAATGCGTGATGCGGCGAGTGTCCAGCGGAGTTTCAAGCGGAGTCAGTCAGATGAAGCGCAAAACTTATCGCCAGGCTTCAACGATGATGCGCTTGAGGATATGCAGCTTGCGGTGCAGGAAGTGTTCCGCCCCTGGAATCACGACGATCGGCAATTCCTGCGGGCGCGCCCATTCGTACACCGAGAGAATCGGCACCGTGTCGTCGAGTTCGCCGTGGATCACGAGCGTGTCTTCGCGCACCGGCGCGACTTCCCAGCGGCTCGCCGCCGTGCCGACGAACACCATGCGCTCGATCGCGCCGCCCCCTTCGACATAGCGCTTCGCGACGTGCGAAAGCACGAAGGTGCCGAACGAAAAGCCCGCGAGCACGAGCGGCACGTCGGCCTGGCCCGGTTGCGCGCGCATGTACGCGAGCAGTTCGAGCAGATCGTCCTGCTCGCCGATGCCGTTGTCGTGCGTGCCCGAGGTTTCGCCCACGCCGCGAAAGTTCGAGCGATAGGTGGTATAGCCAAGCTGCACGAGCGTGCGCGCGAGCGTTTGCGCGACCTTGTTGTCCATCGTGCCGCCAAAGAGCGGATGCGGATGCGCGACGAGCGCAATGCCGCGCGACGGCGTGCCGGCTTCAGGCACGTCGAGCGCGCATTCGATCTTGCCGACGGGACCGTCGATCTGGAATTTTTGTGTCTGGGCGTTCATCGTGCGGCAGTCCTTACGGGTGCTGATGGTTACTGATCGGTACGGGTTGGCGCTTGTTGGCGTTGCTTGTGCGCGGATCAGCGATCGATCTTCAGGCGCTCGACCACCTGGCCGTTCTGCAAATGCGAGACGACGATCTCATCGATGTCGCTCTCGTCGATATACGTGTACCACGTGCCTTCCGGATACACGACGACAACCGGCCCTTCCTCGCAACGGTCGAGGCAGCCCGCCTTGTTGATGCGCACCTGGCCGGGCCCCGCGAGGCCAAGCTGCTTCACGCGCTTTTTCGCGTATTCCTGCATGCCTTGCGCGTTGCAGTTCGCGCAGCTCGGGCGGTCCGCGCCGGGTTCGCGCTGGTTCAGGCAGAAAAAGACGTGGTACTTGTAGAACGAATCGGTCATGGCGTGGGGTACCGGTGAGTGTCTTGCGGTGAGAGCGGGCCAGGCTGAATGCGTGCTGGCCGCCTTGAGGCATGGCGTTGGGTGCGCGGCGATGCGCTCGATTATAACGAGCATGGCGTGAACGCTCAGGCGCGCTCCGCCGCGTGGACTCACCCGCTTTCGCGCGCGCGCCGCGCGAGCCAGGCGCGCTCGACCGAGAACGCGGTCCACGCAAGCGCGGCCCAGGGCCATGTCCACGAGAGCCAGCGTGCGAGGCCGTTGAAGTGCAAGTAGCGGCCCTGGCGCCAGTCCGCGAGCACCACATCGAAATACGGGTTCACGGGCAGCAGGTTCACGAGCACGAGAGCCACCGCGAGTGCGAGCGTCGCCGCCGCCGCGCGCGCGCCGCGCGGCAGGCGCAGCGCGAGGAGCGCCGCGAGCGTGCCCCACACGAGCCCCGCGAGCGCGCCCGGCGTCGCCCAGTCGAAGATGAGCCCGCTTTGCGACTGGAGGAAGGTCGCGCCCACCTTGACGGCGAGCGTGGTCGCGATGAGCGCGACGACCAGCCGCGCGCGCGGCGCGCGCGAGCGCATGGGGAGCGTGGCGAACGCCGCCGCGCCGAACAGGTTGAGCGTCGCGACGAGCGCCTCCCAGCCGCTGTCGGGCAGGCGCGCGACGAGCATGTCCGGCAGCGAGCGCAGATGCCAGGCGGCGGGCGTCCAGGCGATCACGGCGTCCTGCATCGACACGTCCAGGCGCTGCCATAGCGCGCGCGGCCAGTCGCCCATGCCGAACAGGCGCGGTGCGGGGTACATCGTCGCGAACGGCCACAGGGCGCCGAGCACCATCAGCACGGCCGCGTCGCGCTCGAACCAGCGAAAGCGCAGGCGGCGCAGGAAGCCGCGTTCGAGCAGCGCGCCGGTGGCGGGCGCCGCGAGCACGGCGCCGAGCAACGCGCCAAGCGCATTCGAGGCGAGATCGAGATTGGAGGCGACGCGCGTGGGCAGCCAGGTCTGCACGGCTTCCATCACGCTCGAGAGCAGCGTGCCCGCGACCGTGGCGAGCAGCACCGCGACCGGCCCGCGCCAGCGCGGCCATACGGCAAACACGATCAGCGCGCCGAACGGCATGTAGCCGAGAATGTTGGTGATGATGTCGAAGACGGTCCAGTAGCGCGGCCACGGATCGCCGAGATACGCGAAGGGACTGAGGCCGAGCGAGCGCCAGCCGGAGAAGGGATACCACGAGCCGTAGACGATCAGCGCCGTATAGAGCGCGAGCGACTGGCGCGAGAGCGTCGAGGCCTGGCGCGGCAGGGGCTCGCGGGTGCCGGTGTGAGGCGCGCGCGTATGACTTGCATCGCTCACATCGCTCACATTGCCCGCATCGCTCACGTCGCCCGGTTCGCCACCGGCCTCGCGCTCGCCGCCACCGCCCTCGCCGCCATCCATCCCGCGCCGCCCGCCGTGCGGGGCGCGCAGCCGCAGCCACAACCGTCCCGCGTCGATCATGCCGCTATCCCGCCCTTGCCCCCGGTGTCGCGCCGCGCATCGTCGTGCCGTCGCGCAGGTGAGCCGCCATCAAGGCGTCCTGACGAGCGACTGCCCGCCGAGCCAGGCGCCCACCTGGTTCACGAAGTCGTCGCTGGCCGCCTGCAATGCGCGTACGCCGCCCGCCGCATCCGGCGTGCTCGCCGGGGCGCGCGTGGCGAAGGAGCGTTGCGCCAGCACCTTGCCGCCCTGCATGAGCGTCGCGCGCGCGGAGAGCACGCCCGAGCTTTGCGTCGGGCTTTCGAACACCTGCTCGAACTCGTACAGCTCGACCTTGAGCATGGGCGCCTGCACGGCGTCGCCGCCCGAGAGCACCGTGGCCTGTGCGCCGAGCGACGTGCGCAGGCGCTCCGTGAGCAGCCGCGCGGGCGACATCGCCCAGCGGCTCTCCGCGTAGCGCGCCGTGCGCTGCGAGTCGAAGGCCATCCGGTAGACGATGCCGTCGTTGTCGAGCGGCGGCGGCGCGACGACCGCCAGCACCTTCAGCAGCGGCTTCGCGCCGGGCGCGGCGGCGGCGGGCGCCGCCTGCGCGCTTTGCAGCCCGAGGTCGTAGCGAACGTCGTTGATCGAGCCCGCATTGCCCGCGCACGCGGTGAGCAGCACGCCGAGCGCGAACGCCGCCAGCAAGGCCTGGAACCTCGCCCGGAGCACCGGGACGGCGCGTTGCATCGATCGTGGCAGGCGTGGTGTGCGTGACATTGCGTTTCCTTTGGGGATCCTTTGCGGTTCCGGCGCTTGCATGTGGCTCATTTCGTCCCCGCATTCGACCCTGAGGCGGCAGGCCAGACGAAGCCCGGCTCGCCCGGCCCCGGCGCCGGCTGCGGCGCGCCGCCGAACAGCACGCTGCGCGGGCTCTTGCTGAAGGTGCCCGCCGCGCGGTCCACGGAGCGCATGGCCGAGCGCACGTCGTCGGTCAGCGAATCGACGCGCGGCAGCGTGTCGTAGCCCACGCGCGCCGAGAGATCCTGGATCGAGGCGTCGATCGAAGTGAGCGCCTGGCCCGCCTGGGCCGCCGCCGTCCCGGCCTTGTTCAGATTGGTCTGGAACGGGCCGTCGGGGCGATTCATGCTCGTGATGAGCGTGTTGGTCGAGTGCAGCGTGCGCTGCAACTCGCTCACCGCTCCCGGCAACTGCTTTGTGGTGGGCTCGAGCTGCTGGGCGAGCCCGTTCACGCTGCTCGCGGCCTGTTGCAGGCTGTTCACGGCCGCCATCACCTGCTTGCGGTTGTCTTCGGAGAGCATGTCGTCGATGTCGCCCGCAATGCGGTCGAGCTTGCGCAACAGCGCGTCGCCGCGGCGCTGGAGCTGGTCGAGCAGACCCGGCCGCAGCGGCAGTTCGGCCACATGCGCCTCCGAGGAATGCAGCGGCGAGAGGTCGATGCCGTTGTCGTCGAGCTGCACGAAGGCGATGCCCGTCACGCCCTGGAGCGCGAGCGTGCCGTAGGTCGAGCGCGTCATGGGCGCCCGCTTGTCGACGAGGATGCGGATACGGATCGTGCCGGGCCGCTTGGGATCGAAATTGATCGTCTGCACCTTGCCCACGTCGAGACCGCGATAGCGCACCGCCGCGTCCGGCGACAGCCCCGTCACGCTGGAACGCGAGATGAGGTCGTACGGCACGCGCACCGCGCGGTCGGCGCTGAAGAAGATGACCGCCAGCCCGATCACGACCAGCAAGCCTATCGTGAACATGCCCGCCCAGAACGCATGCGGTTTGTTTTCCATCGTCAGATTCCTTCATTGGCGGCCGCGGCGCGCCGGTAAATGGCGTGTCCTAGCACGGTCTCGCTCCCACCGACGCCGAGGCGAGCGCCGCCGGCGGCAGCTTCGCGCGCCGCTCGGGCGGCAGCGCCTGGAGCGCACGGCGCCCGCGCATGCCCAGAAAATATTCGCGAATGAACGGATGATCGACGCACGCCGCCTCCTCCACGGGCGCGGCCACCAGCACCTTGCGCTCGGCCAGCACGGCCACACGGGTGGAAAGCGCGACCATGGCGTCGAGGTCGTGCGTGACCAGCACGACGGTCAGGCCGAGCGCGCGGTGCAGCGTGCTGATGAGCTCCACCACTTCGTCGGAGGAGCGCGGGTCGAGCCCGGCCGTCGGTTCGTCGAGAAAGAGCAGTTCCGGCTCCAGCACGATGGCGCGCGCAAGGCCCACGCGCTTGATCATGCCGCCCGAGAGCGCGGCGGGCATTTTCGAAGCGTGCTTGCACGGCAGCCCGACCATTTCGAGCTTGAGCATCACGATGTCGCGCATCAGCGCGGCCGGCACCTTGCCGAGCTCGCGCACCGGCTGCGCGATATTGTCGAACACCGTGAGCGACGAGAACAGCGCGCCTTGCTGGAACAGCATGCCGGTGCGCGTGCGCATGAGGCGGGCGCGTTCGGCGTCGATGGTCGAGATGTTCTCGCCGAACATCTTGATGGTGCCCGAGGTCGGCCGCTCGAGCCCGAGGATCTGGCGCACGAGCGTGGTCTTGCCCGAACCCGAGCCGCCCACGAGCGTGACGATCTCGCCGCGCCGGACCTCGAGGTTCAGATGCTGGTGGATGATGTTGCGCCCATAGCGCTTCGTGAGGTTTTCCACCTCGATCACCGGCTCGCCGATGGCGGGCAGCGGCAGGTCCTGCGCGACCTCCTTGAGCGGCGTGGTGATCGTGCCGGTGGTTTTCGTCGCGGCAATCGTGCTCATCGTGCCAATCGTGCCGGTCGTGCTCATGACAGCCCCACGTTCTGGAACAGGATCGCGAACACGGCGTCGGCGAGGATCACGATCGTGATCGACGTGACGACCGACGTGGTCGTGCCCTCGCCCAGGCTCTGCGAATTCGCCTTGATGCGAAAGCCGAAATGACAGCCCACGATCGCCACCAGCATGCCGAACGCCACCCCCTTGCCGAGACCGATCCACAGGTTGGCGATCGGCACGACGCTGGGCAGCGAGCGGAAGAACCACGAAATGTCGATGCCCAACACGATCTTCGCCGCGATTGCGCCGCCTAGCAACGCAATGATGTCGGTCCACATCACGAGCAACGGCATGGCGATGCCCAGCGCGATCACGCGCGGCAGGATCAGGCGCAGGCCGTGCGAGATGCCCATCACGCGCATGGCATCGAGTTCCTCGGTCACGCGCATCACGCCGATCTGCGCCGTGATGGCCGAGCCCGAGCGCCCCGCCACGAGAATCGCCGAGAGCACCGGCCCCAGTTCGCGGATCACCGCGAGGCCAAGAATATTGACGATGAACTGGTTCGCGCCGAAGAGGCGCAATTGCTGCGCCGAGAGGTACGACAGCACGATGCCGATCAGGAACGCGACGAGCGCCGTGATCGGCAGCGCGCGGGCGCCCGCGTTGTAAATGTTCGCCGAAATCTCGATCCAGGGCGTGACCTTCGGCTTGCGCAGCACGAGCAGCAGATCGAGGATCACGCGCCCGAACATCGAGATGCCGCCGTACAGGTGGTCGAAGAACGAGAAGATTGCGAGGCCGAGCTGGGTGATCGGATCGATGCGCACAATGCGCTCGGGCGCCTCGCGCACCGAATCGAGCAGCGCGATGCGCTCGAAGATGTCGCGCTGCGTCTGCGAGAGGTCGACGAGATCCGCCGGCAGCTTGTGGCCCCAGATGCGCCAGAGCGCCTGGCCGCCCACGTGATCCATGCGCTCGACGCCCGAGAGATCCCATTCGCCGACGTGCTCGTCGGCGAGCGCGCGCAGACGCGTCGCCGCGCCCCCCTGGTCGCGGTCGCGCGCGAGCGCGAGCGCGGTCCACTGGCCGGACAGGCGCACGGTTTTTCCGCGGGTGCCGGCCGTGACTTCAAGGCCGGGCGGCGTGTCTTGATTCAAGGGTGTGCACTCGACGGATCGGGGTGAGCAAACATTGTAGCGAACGAGCCCCGTTTCGGCGGCCCGAACGCGCATTGCGGGCAAACGAATGGCGAACGGACTGTGGGTAACTCTCTGGATAACGTGTGGATCCCCTGTGGGTACGCTGTGAATTGACTAAGAGTTAAGCAGATTGGGCGCCAATCCGCCTGGGGAGCGAATGGCCGCGACCTGTGGATGATTCCGTGGATAAGCTGTGAGCCAACTGTGGATTGCCTGTGAATTGCTCACTTTTCGGGCACACGGAGCGCGAAATCCGGGGCAAACGAAGCCGGGCGCTGCTGCCCGCGCCCCAGCCACTACAATACGAGACATGAACGCGACGCCCCCCACCCCCGATACCCCGAGCGCCGGCGACTGGCGCATCGACCGCAACCGTGCGATCACGCTGTTCGGCCCGGCCGCGCACGACTGGCCCATCGAGATCGTCGAGGAAACCGGCTCGACCAACGCCGACCTGATGACGCGCCTGAAGGCGCTGCCGCAAAAGCGCGACGCCCTGGCGCGCCCGATCGTGCGCGTGGCTTACCTGCAAACGGCGGGGCGCGGCCGGCGAGGCCGCAGCTGGGTCGCGCAACCCGGCGACGCGCTGCTGTTCTCGATTGGCTGCGTGCTGCCGCGCCCGATCGAAGGGCTCGCGGGCCTGAGCCTCGCCATCGGCTCGGCGCTCGTGGACGGCCTGCGCACGCTGCCTGTGACCGCGCCCGGCCAGATCGCGCTCAAGTGGCCCAACGACGTGCTGCTCGAAGGCGACAAGCTGGTGGGCATACTCGTGGAGACGGCCTGGAGCACGGCGGACGCCACGGCGGTCGTGATCGGCATCGGCACGAACGTGCGCGGCGAAGACACGCTCAACGCCAAAGTCGAGGCGCTCAACGCCGCGGGCGGCAGCGTGGCCGCCGTGCCAGGCACGACGCCCACGGCACTGTCGCGCGCGTGGCCGAACGCCAACCTCACCGACACCCTCGCCGCCGAGCTCAACGCGCTGGAAGACGCGCTGCAACGCTTCGGCGCGGCGGGCTTCGCGCCCTTCCAGGCGCGCTGGAACGCGTGCCATGCGTACGCGGGCCGCGAGGTCGCCCTCTACGAGCAAGGCAAGGAACTGATGCGCGGCAAGGCGGCCGGCGTGGACGAGCGCGGCCAGTTGCTCCTCGATACGCCGAACGGGCGCGAGACCGTCACGACCGGTGACGTGTCGCTGCGGCTCGCGGACGGCGGCGCATGAGCCGCGGCCCATATCTGCTGATCGACGCAGGCAACAGCCGGATCAAATGGGCGCTGGTCGCGCCGGACGGGTCGCGCCTGCATGCGGGCGCGATGGACCACGTGCGCGACGAAGGCGCCGACGCCGCGCAAGCCTGCCCTGAAGCATGGCCGGGACTGCCACGGCCTTCCGGCGCATGGATCTCGAACGTCGCGGGCGCGGCCGTGGGAGAACGGCTCGACGCGCTCGTCGAAGCGCATTGGCCCGGTCTCGCGCGCACCGCCGTGCGCGCCTGCGCGCGCCAGGGCGGCGTGACCAACAGCTACACCACGCCCGACGCGCTCGGCAGCGACCGCTGGGCCGGCATGATCGGCGCGCACGCGGCGTATCCGGGCGAGCCGCTCCTCATCGCAACCTTCGGCACGGCCACCACGCTCGAAGCGCTGCGCGCGGACGGCACCTTTGTTGGCGGCCTGATCGCGCCGGGCTTCACGCTCATGATGCGCTCGCTCGGCGAGCACACGGCGCAACTGCCCGTGGTGGCGGGCGGCATGGCCGATGCGCCGCCCCCCGGCATCGCCTTCGCCACCGACACGCGCAGCTCGATTTCGGCGGGCTGCGCGCTCGCGCAGGCGGCGCTCATCGAGCGCGCCTGGGCGGATTTGCAAGATGCGTGGAAAATGCCGGTACGGCTCGTGGTGAGCGGCGGCGCAGCGGCGGAAGTGACAGCGGCGCTCAAGGTGCCGCATACTCGCCACGACGCGCTGGTCCTCGCCGGGCTGGCGCTCATCGCGGCGCAGTCCTGAGCGCCGCGCCTTGATCTGATCTGAACAAACGAAATCGACGGAGCTTCACACGATGCTGCGCTGGCTGCTCGCCATCCTGATTCTTGCCAACCTGCTGGCTTTCGCGGCAATTGGCGGCATGTTCGGCCCGACGCCCGCGTCGGGCTCGCGCGAAACCCAGCACCTGAACCGGCAGATCCACCCTGAGCGGCTCGTGGTGAAGGCGATCCGGCCCTCCGAATCGGCGGACCTGCCGACCGTGGGCGGCCCGGTGGCGGACCCGGCCGTGCAGGCGTCGAGCCTCGCGCAGTAAGCCGCAGTTGAGAGGTAGTTGAGCCCCAGTTGAGCCGCAGCCGGGCGGCTCGACTTCGAAACTTACTTCGCGCCTTCCTGCGCCCGCACCTTCTGGAGCAGCTTCGTGGTGGAGCGGTCGTGCTCGAACGCAATCGCGAGCGCGCGCCCGCCCCAGCCGCGCACCACGGCCGACTCGGGCAGCGCGTCCATGTCGTAGTCGCCGCCCTTCACGAGAATGTCCGGATGCACGGCCTCGATCAGCTCGATCGGCGTGCGCTCGCCGAACTGCACCACCCAGTCCACGCTTTCCAGCGCCGCCAGCAGCGCCATGCGGTCGTTCTCGTTGTTGATGGGGCGGTCGTCGCCCTTGCCGAGCATCTTCACCGAAGCGTCGCTGTTCACGCCCACGATCAGCGTGGCGCCGAGCGCCTTCGCGTCGGCGAGATAGGTGACGTGCCCGCGGTGCAGGATGTCGAATACGCCGTTGGTGAACACCACCGGGCCGGGCAGCGAGGCGCGCAGTTGCGCGAGCGCTTCGCGGGTCGTGATCTTGCGTTCGAAAGTAGCGGGCATGGAATGAGGCTCGGATAAAAGGCGCCGATCAGGATCAGTCAAGCCACTGACCGGCACGCGAGTGGAAAGCACCAATGAAAACGGCCCGTCACGCGAAAAGCGCTACGGGCCGTCCTGCGCGCACCGCGCCGCCAATGGGGCACGAAGCGGCGCGCACGCGAGTTGTGCTGGCGCGTCAGGCCGGCTGCTGCGTGCCCTGCTCGGCTTGCAGGCGCTGAACCACTTCCTTGCGATAGCGGTTCAGTTCCTGCGCCGTGTTGAACGTGCGTTCGAACAGGATCGAGAGGTTGTGCAGAATGCGCTCGATCACTTTCTTTTCCCAGCCGTCGTCGAAACGGATCTGCTCGTCGAGCCAGCGCTCGAGCCATTCCGGGTCGGGCAGGCGCGACTGCACCGTGTCGCGCGGGAACAGCGCCTGGTTCACGTGCAGGTTCGTGGGGTGCAGCGGCTTCTCGGTGCGGCGCGCCGAGGCCATCAGCACGCCGATCTTCGCGAACGCCGCGCGCGCGACGTCGCCGAAATTGTTGAGCGCCTTCTTCATGTAGCGCAGGTACGCGCCGCCATGGCGCGCTTCATCGCGCGAAATCGTTTCGTAGATCGCCTTGATGACCGGCTCCGTGTGCCATTCGGCAGCGCGGCGATACCAGTGATTCAAGCGGATTTCGCCGCAGAAGTGCAGCATGAGCGTTTCGAGCGGCGGCGCCGGATCGAACTCGAAGCGCACGGCGTGCAGCTCTTCCTCGGTCGGCACCATTTCCGGCTTGAAGCGGCGCAGGTATTCCATGAGCACGAGCGAATGCTTCTGCTCTTCGAAGAACCACACGCTCATGAACGCCGAGAAGTCGCTGTCGTGGTGGTTGTCGCGCAGGAACATTTCCGTCGCGGGCAACGCCGACCACTCGGTGATCGCGTTCATCTTGATGGTCGCGGCCTGCTCGTCGGTAAGGAGCGACGCGTCGAACTTGTCCCAGGGAATGTCCTTTTCCATGTCCCAACGGACCGATTCGAGCGATTTGTAAAGTTCCGGATAAAGCATCGTGTTCATAGTCCCGCCCCTGATCTGCGCAAAACGCGCGCATGACGAATTCGTAGCGTGCCGCGGGATCCGCGTCTCATGACGCGGCGCGCTGGCAAAAAAGCATTTAATTTTACGCGGTATCCGGCCCCCTGGACGCAATCGTACGAACGGGCAACGCATTCGGCGTTGCCCCACGACAATCCAGCCAACCGGAATGAAAGGCGCCGTCGTGGATTCTGGGTAGCTGCTCCGTGCCTCGAACCCGGCTGCCTGAAACTGCTGATCACTGCCGATAACCGCGTGTCTTGCCGGCCGTTCGCCGCGCTTTTGGCACGGCGCGCCCGGCGTTCCCGCAAGGCCTGTGGCGTCTTTGTCGGGCGATGCGACAGAATGCCGCATGCATGCCAAAAGCTGGCCAAATTCCGCCCAACACACTGACTGCCCCGTCCGCCACATCTTGCCGGCGGCTTTTCCGGCGGGCCAGCACTGCGCCCGTGAATGCCGTGGAACCCGCGCTGCGAAGCGCGTGACGCCCCTGACACTCCGTCAAATTGACCAGAAAAACCTTACACAATAATAGCATGCCGGTCTTTCACTTCCGGAGCAGCCCCAAATCCATCGCTGCGCCGTCCGTTGGAGCTTTGAGCCACGTCAAAAGAACTTCGCGTTGCGCTTGCGCATCTCGATAACCCAACTCAATCAACTCGCGCGTGAACTCCCGCTCGAACAGCAAATAGCTCGCGAACGCCGCGCCCGACGCGCGATTGCCGCCCACCGCGCCGAGCAGCATACGCACCGAGCGCGGCAACTGCTGGAGATGGCGCGCGGCGATCAACTCGATGCGCTCGCTCGGCGCGATCGCGAGCACATCCACGTGCCGCCAGCCGCTTTCGGGCGCCACCGTGTGCGGCAGCTGCAACACCATGCGATTGACGTGCTCGATGCGCTCGATGTCCGCGCCAAGCGAATCGAGGAACACGCTCGCGAGCACCTGCTGGCCGATTTGCGCGAGCGTCGGATACACGTCGATGTCGGGGCGCGCGGCGGGCACCTCGGGCGTGGGTGCCGCCGCGCCCAGCACGACAATGCGCCCCGCGCCGAAATGGATGGCGGGCGAAAGCGGCGCGATCTGGCGAATCGAGCCGTCACCGAAGTATTCGTGGCGGCCGTCGAGTTCGAGGCGCACGGCCGGGAACATGAACGGAATGGCCGCCGACGCGAGCAGGTGCTTCGGCGTGAGCGCGACCATGCGCGCCGTGCGCTGCGCGCGCCGCCATGCGCTGATCGGCTCGCAGGCCTGGTAGAACGTGACATGCCGCCCGGACGAGTAGCTCAGCGCCGTGACGGCGAGCGCATACAGCAGGCGCTCGTCGAGCATCTGCTCGATGCGGTGGAAGTTGAGTGTGTGCGGCAGCATCTGCGCGAGCGGCGTGCTGTCGAACAGCGTGCGCGGCGCGGCACGCGCGCCCACGCTGCCGGCGGCCCAGCCGAATGCGAGCGTGGCGAGCCAGCGCGCGCCCGCGGCCGCCACGCCGGGCCAGTCGGTCCGATAGACCTGGTTGGCGCGCATGTTCGACCAGACATCGACGAGGTGCGCCGCGCCGTGCGCGAACTGGTCGGCGTGGCTCGCGATCGAGGTGGCGTTGATCGCGCCCGCCGAGGTGCCGCAGATCACCGTGAAGGGCATGGCGCGGCGCGCGGGCTCGGCCTCGGCGGCCAGCTCGGCAAGCGCGCGCAACGCGCCGGCCTGGTAAGCCGCGCGCGCGCCGCCGCCCATCATCACGAGCGCAAGCCGCATGACGCCGACGCTCCCCGTGTTGTCGTCCCGCGGGACGGTTCTTCGTGACGCCGCGCGCCTTATTCCGGCTGCGCCGGCGCCTTCTTCGCCCCGCGCGGCGCGCTGCTGCGCGTGCCGGTGCCGGTATTGCTACTGCTGCTGCGTTTGGCCGTGCCGCTGCCGCTGCGTTTTGCGGCCGCGGCTGCTGCTGCGGCGGCGGCCTCGCCCTGCGTTTGCGCCTCGCTCACCGCATCGGCGGCCGCCTGCGCAGCCTGCGCCGCGGCGGCGGGCTGCGCCATCGCGAATTGCGCGAGCTGGTTGAACTGCGCCTGCACGAGGTTCCACCACGAGGCCGCGTCGAAGCCCGGCGGCGCGGAGGCCGAGCCGTCGGGGGCGTCGGCCGCGCTCGCGGCTTCGGGCTCGGCGGCCCGCTCGCGCGCGAAGCCCGCTTTCGCCGGTTCGGATTCGGCCGGCGACGGGTTCATCTGCGCCTGCGCAAACGCGCCGAACGCGCGCAGCGTGGAGAGCGTGGCGCGCTGCACTTCGAGCGCCTGGATGGCGGATTGCAGCATGCCGAGGTTGAGCTTGAGCCATTGCTCGACGGCGCGCAGATCGGTGATGCGCTTGTCGAGCTCCTCGATGTTGGTGAGCGGCGTCATCATGTCGGACATCATCGACAGCGACGGGCCGAAGGCTTGCGCCACGCCCGGCTCGCTGCCGGGAAAGGCGCTGCCGAACGGCGTGAGGCGCATCATCCCCCACATGCGGTCGAGCATCTCGGCGGGCGGAAAGCCGGGAAAGCCCGGGAACGGCGGCATGGAGCCTGCTGGGTCGGTCATGCGGATCTCCCTCGCATTGGTAAGTGGTCGGATGCGCGTATGAGCGCCGCGTCATGCCTCGCGCGGCGCCGCGCGCAAACCGCTTCTTCGATGATAGCGCGCGCATGGCGGCGCGGCGTGTGAACATCGTGCGACGCCACGCCCGCCGCGCGCGGGCAATCAGAACGGATCGCCGCCCGGAAACTGCGGCGCGCGCCGCTCGCGCAGCGACTGCACGCCCTCGCGCACGTCGGGCCCGGCGAAGCCCATGAATTCGAGCGCGAGCGACGTGTCGAAGTTCGGCCCCGCCATGCGCAGCCAGTTGTTGAGCGCGTACTTGGTCCAGCGCACGGCGGTTTGCGAACCGTTGGCGAGGCGCTTCGCCACTTCGAACGCCTTCGGCAGCAAGTCGCTCTCGTCCACGGCGAGCGAGACGAGGCCGATACGCTCCGCCTCCTCGCCGCTCACCGGCTCGCACAGCAGCAGGTAGTACTTCGCCTTCGCCATGCCGCACAGGAGCGGCCACACGATGGCCGCGTGGTCGCCCGCCGCGACGCCGAGGCGCGTATGCCCGTCGATGATGCGCGCCGTTTTCGTGGCGATCGAAATGTCGGCGAGCAGGCCCGCCACGAGCCCCGCGCCCACGGCGGGACCGTGCATGGCCGAGACGATGGGCTTGCCGCAGTTGATCACGTTGTAGACGAGGTCACGCGCTTCGCGCCACACGCGTGCGCGCACATCGAAATGCGTAGCCATGTCCTCGACGAGTTGCAGATCGCCGCCCGCCGAAAAGCCCTTGCCCTCGCCGCGAATCACGGCGACGCGCGCATCGGGATCGCGGTCCACGTCGCGCCAGATCTCGGCCAGCTCGCGGTGCATGTGGGCGTCGGCGGTCGCGAGGCCGCTCTTGTTCGCACCCTCGCCGCTCATCACGACCTCGACGATGCCGTGCTCGTGCCGCCGCACGCGCAGGGCGTGGTAATGGGCATAAAAAGGATCGTTCATGGGCTGGCCCTCCTTTGCTTCGGATTACTGATGCTTGGGAAATAACGTCAATGCGGCTGATAGATCCACTTGTCGTCGCGGATCTCGACCATCACGCGCGCCCGCGCGTCGAGGCCGAGGTGATCGGTGGCGCTCATGTTGACCACGCCATTGGTGTCCTGCAACCCGCGCGTGGCTTCCAGCGCGTCGCGCAGCGCGTGGCGAAACGCGGGGGTGCCGGGCGCGGCCGACTTGAGCGCAACAGGAATCGCGTTGCCGAGCAGGAGCCCCGCATCCCACGTGTAGGCGCCGAACGCCGACACCGTGCCCGCGCCGTAACGTCCTTCGTAGCGCGAAATATAGTCGAGCGCGTGACGCCGGCCGGGACGGTCCTCGGGCAGTTGCGCGGCCACGAGCACGGGGCTCGCGGGCAGGAAGGTGCCGTTGCAGTCCGCGCCGCACACGCGCAGGAAGTCGCGGTTGCCCACGCCGTGGTTGTGATAGATGAGGCCCTTGTAGCCGCGCTCCTTGAGCGCCTTGGGCGGCAGCGCGGCGGGCGTGCCGGCCGCGCCCACCACGACGGCGTCGGGGTGCGCCGCGACGATCTTGAGCACCTGGCCCGTCACGCTCGGATCGGTGCGGTTGAAGCGCTCGTTCCCAACGAGCTTGATGTCGCGCTGCTGCGCGGCCTTCGCGATCTCGGCGTAGAAGGTTTCGCCGAGCGCGTCGGCCTGGCCGATATAGGCGAGCGTCTTCACGTTGTGCGCGGCCGCGTGCTCCATGATCGCGCCGGCCATCATCGCGTCGGTTTGCGGCGTCTTGAACATCCAGTGGCGCTTGTCGTCCACCGGTTCGATGATCTTCGCCGACGAAGCGAGCGAGATGGTGGGCGTCTCGCCCTGCGCGATCACGTCGAGCATCGCCAGCGAATTGGGCGTGATGGACGAGCCGATGATCGCGTCGACGTGCTGTTCGTCGATGAGCTTTTTGGTGTCCTGCACGGCCTGGGTCGTGTCGGAGGCGTCGTCGAGCACGATGTACTGGACTTTCTGCCCGGCGATCTCGGTGGGCAGCATCGCGGCGGTGTCGCGCGCGGGAATGCCCAGCGAAGCGGCCGGGCCGGTGAGCGAAAGGACGAGGCCGATCTTGATTTGTGCTAGCGCGAGCGTGGGCGCGCAGAGGCTGAAAAGCAGGGCAATGCGTGCAGCAAGACGGCTGGGGCGAGTGGCGTTCACGGGGTCTCCTCGTGTTGGGGCGAGCGTATTCTGCGTACGGCTTCGGATACTGCGTGCGGCCAGGGCTTGGGGTTGTGCCGGTCTCCTCGATCGCTTTGAAGAAAAAAGGGTGTTCGCCAGTGTAGCCGCACGCGTGGCGCGCGGCATCCGGCGAAACCCTTCAGCGCTGGCTTGTCGCTGGCTTCACGACTCGCCATGAAGCGGCGCCACGGCCTGATCGATCGCGCCGAAGATCGACTTGCCCGCTTCGTCGAGCATCTCGATCTTCACGCTGTCGCCGAACTTCATGAACTCCGTGCTCGCCTGCCCGCTCTCGATCATCTCGATGCACCGCTTCTCGGCGATGCAGCAGTAACCGCGCTTGGCGTCCTTGTTCGAGACCGTGCCCGAGCCGACGACGGCGCCCGCGCGCAGGTTGCGCGTTTTCGCGGCGTGCGCGATCAACTGGCCGAAGTGAAACACCATGTCGGTGCCCGCGTCGGGCTGGCCGACCTTCTTGCCGTTCCAGTGCACGAGCAGCGGCAGATGCACGCGGCCTTCGCGCCAGTGCTCGCCGAGTTCGTCGGGTGTGACGGCAACCGGTGCGAAGGCGCTCGCCGGCTTGCTCTGGAAAAAGCCGAAGCCCTTCGCGAGTTCCGCAGGAATGAGATTGCGCAACGACACGTCGTTGACGAGCGTGACGAGGCGCACGGCCCTGAGCGCTTCGTCGGGGCTCGCGCCCATCGGCACGTCGCCCGTGAACACGGCCACCTCGGCTTCAAAGTCGATGCCGAACGCCTCGGACGCGCACACGATGTCGTCGCACGGCCCGATGAAGTCGTCGCTGCCGCCCTGGTACATGAGCGGGTCGGTCCAGAACTCGGCGGGCATTTCCGCGCCGCGCGCGCGCCGCACCAGCTCCACGTGATTCACGTACGACGAACCGTCCGCCCACTGGTAGGCACGCGGCAGCGGCGCCATGCAGTTGCGCGCGTCGAAGCTGAACGCGTTGCGCGCGCGGCCGTGGTTGAGCGCGTCATAAAGCTCGGCGAGCTGCGGGGCGTAGAAGCGCCAGTCGTCGAGCACGCGCTGGAGCGTGGGCGCGATCGCATCGGCAATGGCGGCGCTGCGCAGGTCGCGGGAAACGACGATCAGTTGCCCGTCGCGGGTGCCGTCCTTCAGCGTGGCAAGTTTCATGGAGTCAGACGTGAGTGACGATAAGGGAAATGTATTCTACGATGGTGAATCGGCGCGGCCCAAGCGGGTGCGCCGCCCGTCGCATTTCCCGAACCCCAACGCCTCCATGCCGACCACCGTCCGATCCGCCTCGCCGCGCGCGAGCACCGCTCGCGCCCCGCACGCCGACGACCTCGCCGAAGCCCTCGACACCGCCGAAGCGGCGGAGTCCGCAGATTCCGCGGAAAGCGCCGAAGGCGGCGAAGAAAAACTGCGCTCCGGCATCCAGTCGATCGAAGTGGGCTTTCGCCTGCTCGAAGTGCTGACCGACGAACCGCGCGCCATGATGCTGCGCGACCTCGCGCAGCGCGCGGGCATGAGCCCGGCGAAGGCGCACCGCTACCTCGTGAGCTTCATGCGCCTCGGCATGGTCGCGCAGGACCCGCTCTCGGGGCGCTACGAACTGGGCGGCTTCGCGTTGCAGCTCGGTCTCGCGCGCCTGGCACGCGTGGATGGCGTGAAGCTCGCGCGCATCGCGCTCGCCGGGTTGCGCGACACGCTCGACATCACCCTGGGCATCGCCGTGTGGGGCAATCAGGGGCCGACCGTCGTGCACTGGATGGAGTCGAGCCACCCCGCGAAGGCGTCGCTGAAACTCGGCGACGTGATGCCGATGCTCAGTTCCGCCACCGGCCTGCTGTTCGCCGCCTACCTGCCGCGCAGCAAGACCGCGCCGATGATCGAGCGCGAGCTCGCGGGCGCGCAGCACTACTCGTACGGCTCGACGCCGCGCACGGCGCAGGCGCTCGAAGTCGCGCTCGCCCAGGTGCGCGAGCACGGCGCGGCGCGCGTGGAAGGCATGCTGCTGCCGACCATCCACGCGTTCTGCACGCCCGTGTTCGACGCGAGCGGCGACCTCGCGCTCGGGCTGATCGCGCTCGGTCACGAGGGCGCGTTCGACATCGAGTGGAACGGCGTGGTCGATACCGCGCTGCGCACCTGCGCCGAAAAAATCTCGTACGAATTGGGGTACAGTCCGACGCCGCGCTGAACGCCGGCATTCGCGATGCCGGTGGGCGACCGGGCCCGCTTCGTGAGCGCGCCGCTTTCTGCGCGGACGCGGCGGGTTGTGTCACATTAGCGTGTGTACCCAAGCCGCCCCGACGCCCAGAAACGTCACGACCGTCACGAACGCCACGACCCGCCCGATGTCCACCTCCGCCGCCTCACGCAAGGCACGCCGCCAGAACCACGACGCACACACGCCGCGGCGCACCCGCCCGTGGCGCTGGATCGGCGTGTTCATCGCGGTGACGGTGCTGCACTGGCTCGCGGCCGAGTGGTTCGAGCGGCATCACGGCGCACCGCCGAGCGCCGCGCATGTGCGCGTGCCGGTGCAGGTGGCGCTGCTCAAGCCCGAGCGCATCGAGCGCGAGGCACGGCCCGCCGGTCCTGCACCCGCGCCGCAGGCGGCCGCGCCGAAACCCGCGCCCAAGCCCGCCGAGCCGCACACGTTGCGGGCGATCACGCCGCCCAAACCGCATCCCAAAACGCCCGCCTCGCCGCCGGCGGCCAAGCCCGACACGCAGGCGGCCTCCGCGCCCGAAGCCGCCGCTTCGGCCCCCGCCGCGGGCGCCGGTGGCAGCGGCACGGCGAGCGCCGCGCCCGGCAACGGCAAGCAACCCTCGGCGCAGGCCACGCAGGCTTCGCACGGCGTGAAATTCTCGGTGCCGCCATCGGGCGAGCTGCAATACGACACGTTCTATAACGGCGTGCGCAATCAGCCCGGCACGATCCACTGGTCGAGCGACGGCCAGCGCTACGAGATGGTCGTGTCCGTGCCCTTGCCCTTCGTCGGCACCTTTACCTGGACGAGCAAGGGCCACGTCGACGCCTTTGGCCTCGCACCCGATCAGTACATCGAAACGCGCGGCCATCGCCCCTCGAACGTGACGGTGTTCAATCGCACGGACAAGCAGATCGTCTTCACGCGCACGCCCAATTCGCTCGCGCTGAGCGATGGCGCGCAAGACCGCTTCAGCATGATCATGCAGCTCGCGAGTCTCGTGCGCGGCGACCCCGACGCGTATAAGCCCGGCGTCACGCGCGAGTTCTATGTGGCCGACAACGACAGCGGCGAGACCTGGCCCATCACCACGATCGGCGACGAAACGGTGGGCACCGATCATGGCTACGTCACGGCGCGCCACTTCATGCGCCTGCCGCGCCGCGAGGGCGACAAGCGACGCATCGACGTGTGGCTTGCGCCCTCGCTCGGCTGGCTGCCGGTGCGGCTCTTGCAGACCGAGCCAAACGGCACGCAGTTCGAGCTGGTGTGGCGCGGCGAGCTCACGGTGCCGGCCGCCGCACAGAACGCGAGCGCGCCAACGCCCGACGCGGCCACGGCCACGGCCACGGCAACGCCAGGCGCAACATCCAACGCCGCGCCAAACGAAGCGCCCGGGGCGGTACCCGCCGTCACGCCAAACGCAACGCCCGACACAACGTCGCCACAATCCGCAATGCCGCCCGCGCAGCCAGGCGAAGCGCAGCCGCCATCGCAGGGACAATCACAGGCACAACCCGCGCCCCAAGCGCCGACGCAACCCGGCGCTCCACCTGCGAATATGCAGACAGAATCCATGCCGCAAACGCCGGTGGATGGCGCAGAACCTTCCACCGCCTCACCCGGCCCCGCGCCCGAGCACCCTTGAGCGCGCAAGCGCACGAACACTGCCATTCGGGCGGCCCGCTTCACGACATGAACGCACGAAATAGCGCATACTGGAATCGTGCCTTGCGGCGATGACTGCAAGGCCTTGTGCGCGGAATGAACCACGGCCCAGGGGCCGAAAAATTAACAGACGATACGCAAGAAGAACGCGACAGCACGGCACCGCGCGCACTCAGGGACCAACACGGCACCAACACAAAATCACGCTGCAAAAAGCGGACAAAAAGCAGCGCCTGCACAACAAACGACGCAGCAAACAGGGACGCGACCAACAAGGTAGGAACATCGCAACGCGCTTCATCCGCGAGCTTTGGGCGCGCGGCTTGCTGCACCTGGCATCGCGTGCACGCAGTACCTCGCAAACGGCTTGACTCCCAGCCTGGAAGGCGAAGGAGGAACCCATGCAAGTGACTGTCAACGGCATCGATACGCACTATGTCTTCGACGACAGGAGCGGCGGGTCCGCGCTGGCGTTCATTCACCAACTGGGCGGCGATCTTTCCGTGTGGGACACGCTCGCCGGACATTTCCGCCATCGCCATAGCGTGCTGCGCCACGACGTGCGCGGCCACGGCGCAAGCGCGGTGGCAAGCGAGCCGTTCGGCTTCGCGCAACTGGCCGCCGACCTCGCCGCGCTCTTCGACGCAACCGGCATCGAGCAGGCGCATCTCGTCGGCATGTCGATGGGCGGCATGATCGCGCAGCAGTTCGCGCTCGACTACCCCGATCGCGTCATCACGCTCACGCTGTGCGACACGGCGAGCCACACGCCCCCCGAAGCACGCGCGACCTGGAACGAGCGCGCGGCCACCGTGCGGCGCGACGGTCTTGCGGCGCTCGCCGACGCGACGATGGCGCGCTGGTTCACCGAAGACTTTCGCCACGCGCACGCGCAAACCGTGCAGCAAATTTGTGACGTTTTATTACGGACCCCTTCGGAAGGCTATGCAATGGCCTGCGAAGCATTGCGCGACTTCGACGCCGCGGCGCGTCTCGCGCAACTGCGCGTGCCCACGCTCGCCGTTGCGGGCCGCTTCGACAACGGCACGCCCGCCACGCTCACGCAGGCGCTGGCGCGCGCCATAGAGGGGTCGCATTTCGTGGTGCTCGATGCAGCGCATCTGGCCCCGGTAGAAGAGTCGCATCGTTTCACGGCGTTGCTGGAAACGTTTCTCAAGCAGTTGGTCTAAGCAGTTCGAACGAAAGGCATTACCGCAGTGGCAGCAGACGCAGTCGAAGTGCAAGCGAAAAGGGAGAGCAGTCCACATAAGAGGTGATGCGGAACCCACCCCTTGAATTCCAGAACGAACGCTCCAAGTATTGACCGAGAAGGTCTGGGAGCACAGGAAAAAGGAGTGTCGCCATGCAAATGATCTACAACAGCCCCAACTATTGCGTCGTCGAGTTTCCTCCGCAGGACGGCCACAGCGCCATGCGCGCGGGCGGCTATGAAATCGTCGACAAAAATGCGCGCCGCGAGATCTTCATTGACGGCGTGATGGCGGCGCGTTTTCGCGAAGACGTGCAAAAGCTGATGAAAGAAGATCAGTCGCTCGACGAAGTCGACGAATTTCTCGGGCAATTCGACAGCCTCATGCAGCAACCCGTCGTGCTTCACTGACGCGCGCGCACCCAGCGGCACTCAACGCGCGGCGTCCTCCGCACGAAACCCCGTCCGGCTTTGGCCGGGCGGGGTTTTCTTTTGGCCCTTCGCCGCACGCGGCCCCCGCTGTCCGCCCGGCCCGCCGGGCATGACGGGCGATCCCCCGGCCAGCGGGCCGCCCCGGCTGCGGCTACAATAATGGGTTTCCCAGTCCAACCGGCGCCACGCCCGCCCGCGACCCATGAACCAGCCAGCAGCCCAAGCCTCGCACGCCTCGCGCCCCGCCGCAGACGCCAAATACACGCGCGGCGCAGCGCTTCCCGCGCAGCTCGCCTCGCGCATCGTGATTCTCGACGGCGCGATGGGCACGATGATCCAGCGCTACAAGCTCGACGAAGCCGCCTACCGCGGCGAGCGCTTCAAGGATTACCCGCGCGACATCAAGGGCAATAACGAACTGCTCTCGCTCACGCAGCCGCAGATCATCAGCGAGATTCACGAGCAATACCTCGCGGCGGGCGCGGACATCATCGAGACCAACACGTTCGGCGCGACCACGGTGGCCCAGGACGATTACGGCATGGGCGAACTGGCCGTGGAGATGAACGTGGAGTCGGCGAAGCTCGCGCGCGCCGCGTGCGACAAGTACTCGACGCCGGACAAGCCGCGCTTCGTCGCGGGCGCGATCGGGCCGACGCCGAAAACGGCGAGCATCTCGCCCGACGTGAACGATCCGGGCGCGCGCAACGTCACGTTCGAGGAACTGCGCCACGCGTACTACGAGCAGGCCAAGGCGCTCATGGACGGCGGCTGCGACCTGTTCCTCGTCGAGACGATCTTCGACACGCTCAACGCCAAGGCGGCGCTGTTCGCGCTCGACCAGCTTTTCGAAGACACCGGCGAGAACCTGCCGATCATGATCTCGGGCACCGTGACCGACGCCTCGGGCCGCATTCTCTCGGGCCAGACCGTCGAGGCGTTCTGGAACTCGCTGCGCCACGCGAAGCCGCTCACGTTCGGCCTGAACTGCGCATTGGGCGCGGCGCTCATGCGCCCGTACATCGCCGAGCTCGCGAAGCTGTGCGACACCTATGTCTCGTGCTACCCGAACGCGGGCTTGCCCAACCCGATGAGCGACACGGGCTTCGACGAATTGCCCGCCGACACGTCCGGACTGCTCAAGGAATTCGCGAGCGCCGGTCTCGTGAACGTGGCGGGCGGCTGCTGCGGCACGACGCCCGAGCACATCGCGGCCATCGCGAAAGCGCTCGCCGAGATCAAGCCGCGCCGCTGGCCCGGCCAGTATCGCGACGCCGCCTGAGCGCCGTTTGATCGCCGCTCCCCTCTCGCTCGAAAGCCCCCGCTCACACACGACAACCTACGATCCGGTCCCACGCCATGACTGACCATACCCTGCGCCTTTCCGGCCTCGAACCCTTCAACGTGACCGAAGGCACGCTGTTCATCAACGTGGGCGAGCGCACCAACGTGACCGGCTCGAAGGCGTTCGCACGGATGATTCTCAACGGCCAGTTCGACGAGGCGCTCGCCGTTGCGCGCCAGCAGGTCGAGAACGGCGCGCAGGTCATCGACGTCAACATGGACGAAGCCATGCTCGACTCGAAGGCGGCGATGGTGCGCTTCATGAACCTCATCGCCTCCGAGCCCGACATTGCGCGCGTGCCGATCATGATCGACTCGTCGAAGTGGGACGTGATCGAAGCGGGTCTGCAATGCGTGCAGGGCAAGGCCATCGTCAACTCGATCTCGCTCAAGGAAGGCCGCGAGCAGTTCGTGCATCACGCGAAGCTGATTCGCCGCTACGGCGCGGCGAGCGTGGTGATGGCGTTCGACGAACAGGGCCAGGCCGACACGTTCGCGCGCAAGACCGAAATCTGCAAGCGCTCCTACGACATCCTCGTGAACGAAGTGGGCTTCCCGCCCGAGGACATCATCTTCGACCCGAACATCTTCGCGGTGGCCACGGGCATCGAGGAGCACAACAACTACGCCGTGGACTTCATCAACGCCACGCGCTGGATCAAGCAGAACCTGCCCTACGCGAAGATCAGCGGCGGCGTGTCGAACGTGTCGTTCTCGTTCCGCGGCAACGACCCCGTGCGCGAGGCGATCCACACCGTGTTCCTCTATCACGCCATCCAGGCGGGCATGGACATGGGCATCGTGAACGCGGGCCAGCTCGGCGTGTATGCCGACCTCGACGCCGAGTTGCGCGAGCGCGTGGAAGACGTGGTGCTCAACCGCCGCGAGGACGCGACCGACCGCCTGCTTGAAATCGCCGACAAGTTCAAGACGGGCGCCGCGAAGAAGGAAGAGAACCTGGAGTGGCGCAACCAGGATGTGGAAAAGCGTCTTGCGCACGCACTCGTGCTCGGCATCACGAACTTCATTGTCGAGGACACCGAAGAAGCGCGCGTGAAGATCATGGGCGCGGGCGGGCGGCCGATCAACGTGATCGAAGGCCCGCTCATGGACGGCATGAACATCGTCGGCGACCTGTTCGGCCAGGGCAAGATGTTCCTGCCGCAGGTGGTGAAGTCGGCGCGCGTGATGAAGCAGGCCGTGGCGCACCTGATTCCATTCATCGAGGAAGAAAAGCGCCTGCTCGCCGAATCGGGCGCCGACGTGCGCGCGAAGGGCAAGATCGTCATCGCGACCGTGAAGGGCGACGTGCACGACATCGGCAAGAACATCGTGTCGGTGGTGCTCCAGTGCAATAACTTCGAAGTGGTCAACATGGGCGTGATGGTCCCGTGCAACGAGATCCTCGCGAAGGCGAAGGTCGAAGGCGCGGATATCGTCGGCCTCTCGGGGCTCATTACGCCGTCGCTCGAGGAAATGGCCTACGTGGCGAGCGAAATGCAGCGCGACGACTACTTCCGCATCAAGAAGATTCCGCTGCTGATCGGCGGCGCGACCACCTCGCGCGTGCATACGGCCGTGAAGATCGCGCCGCACTACGAAGGCCCGGTCGTGTACGTGCCGGACGCGTCGCGTTCGGTGTCGGTCGCGTCGAGCCTGCTTTCGGATGAGGGCGCAACGAAGTTCATCGACGATCTCAAGACCGACTACGACCGCATTCGCGACCAGCACGCGAACAAGAAGGCCACGCCGCTCGTGACGCTCGAAGAAGCGCGCGCGAACAAGACGAAGATCGACTGGGCGAACTTCCAGCCCGTGAAGCCGAAGTTCATCGGCCGCCGCGTGTTCAAGAACTTCGACCTGAACGAGCTCGCGAATTACATCGACTGGGGTCCGTTCTTCCAGACGTGGGATCTCGCCGGTCCGTATCCGCAAATCCTCAACGACGAGATCGTGGGCGAGTCGGCGCGCAAGGTGTTCTCCGACGCGAAGTCGATGCTCTCGCGCCTCATTCAAGGCCGCTGGCTGCAAGCGAACGGCGTGATCGCCCTGCTGCCCGCGAACACGGTCAACGACGACGACATCGAGATCTACACCGACGAATCGCGCAGCGAAGTCGCGCTCACGTGGTGCAACCTGCGCCAGCAGTCGGTGCGTCCCGTGGTGGACGGCGTGATGCGCCCCAACCGCTCGCTTGCCGACTTCATCGCGCCGAAGGACTCGGGCGTGGCCGACTACATCGGCATGTTCGCGGTCACGGCGGGCATTGGCGTGGACGTGAAGGAAGCGCAGTTCGAGAAAGACCACGACGACTACAGCGCGATCATGCTCAAGGCGCTCGCGGACCGCTTCGCGGAAGCGTACGCCGAGGCGATGCATGCACGCGTGCGCCGCGACCTGTGGGGCTACGCCGCGAGCGAAACGCTCGACAACGACGCACTGATCGCCGAGAAGTACGCGGGCATTCGCCCGGCGCCCGGCTACCCGGCCTGCCCGGACCACCTCGTGAAGCGCGACATGTTCGACGTCCTGCAAGCGGGCGAGATCGGCATGAGCGTGACGGAGTCGCTGGCCATGCTGCCGGCGGCCAGCGTCTCGGGCTTCTACCTCGCGCACCCGGACAGCACCTACTTCTCGGTGGGCAAGATCGGCCAGGACCAGCTTGCCGACTACGCCCGCCGCATGTCGCTCTCCGACGAGGACGCGCGCCGCGCGCTCGCGCCGCAACTCTAGGCACCGCCGCGCGCCGCCTCGGGCGGCGCGCTTCTCCCCGCTGCGCGCCCTCTGTTGTCACCGCCCGACATACGCCATCCGGCAAGGTGAAGATTACGCGCGCGCAATTTTTCGGCTTTGTAAGATGGCCCGGCCAGGCATGGTGCCGCACCGGGTGCGCCGCCGCGCCGGCTCGATTATCAGCAAATCCTTAAAACGCAAAATCGCAGCAACCACGACGGAGAAAATCGTATGAAGAAGCTGATGTTGATGTTGACCGCCTTCGGTGTCGCGGCGCTCGCGCAGCCGTCGTTCGCCCAGCCGGCCGCCCCGCAGCAGGCAAGCCCGGTGTCGTCGTACTCGGCGCCCACCGAAAAGCACGTGAAGAAGCCGAAGAAGAAAAAGGAGAAGAAGTCGGCCGCCTCCGCCGCCGAACCCGCGGCCGCCAGCGAGTGATTCGAGGCGACACGCCCCGCATAAAAGCAACGAGCCCGCACATGCGGGCTCGTTGCTTTTGGAATCGCGGAAGTCGCGCGCAGCCGCCGTGGCGCCGCGCAGTTCGGGCGCGTCAGATGCCCCAAACGATATCGTTTTCTTCCTTCTTCGCAGCGCGCAGCATGTCGAGGAACGGGAAGGCGCGTTGTGCGAGGCCGACCGGCAGTTCGTGATGCAAGTGGCCATCCTCGCCTTCGTGATAGTGGCCTTCCTGCTCGTGGCGCTCTTTCTTGTCCGTGGCGATGGCCGCTTCGAGCTTGGCGATAGCGGTGTCGAGTTCGTCATGGGTAATCACGCCGTGCGGGCCGAGCCGCTTGCCGATAATGCCGAGGAGGTATTGTGCGAGGTTCTCCAGCATCGTGACGTCGGGCGCCGCGTGACATTTAAAAGTAACCAGCATGTCTGTTCCCTTTATGATTTTTCGGATCCGCGCCTGACTTCCCGGCCTGCGACGCCAGGCGGGCCAAGGCGGCCCGTGTCGCGCTACCTCATTTCACATATTAGCACCTGCTAAAATCCGTCAGGACGGAATTACCCGCAGGGCGCGGCGCCCGAGTGCGCCGCCACGCCGCCTGCCGCAACGAGGCCGCCAGCCAACGCGGCATCTCGCCGCAAGGCCGGCGCCCGCAGCCGTACCGGCGGCCCGCGCCGGCAAGCCGGGGCCCAGGCCCACGGTACGCCGGCCCCGCATCCCATTACCCGCACAGGACTTGCAACCAGCATGCTGCCCGCACAGAAACACACCCTGGAGACCCTGCTCGCGCAAGCTGTCGCCCAGGTGGCGAAGGCCACCGAAGGCGCGAGCGAAGCCGCATTCGTCGTGCCCGCGATCACGCTCGAGCGCCCGAAGGTCGCCGCGCACGGCGACGTCGCCTGCAACGTCGCGATGCAGCTCGCCAAGCCCATGCGCGCGAACCCGCGCCAGCTCGCCCAGCAGATCGTCGACGCCGCGCTTGCCCAGCCCGAGGCAGCCGGCCTCGTCGAGGCGGCCGAAGTGGCCGGCCCCGGCTTCATCAACCTGCGTCTGACCGCCAACGCGAAGCGCGCCGTGATCGGCGCCGTGTTCGAGCAGGGCGAGGCGTTCGGCCGCTCGCAGCGCGAAGCCGGCAAGCGCGTGCTCGTCGAGTTCGTCTCGGCCAACCCCACGGGGCCGCTGCACGTGGGCCACGGCCGCCAGGCCGCGCTCGGCGACGCCATCTCGAACGTGCTCGCCTCGCAAGGCTTCGACGTGCACCGCGAGTTCTACTACAACGACGCGGGCGTGCAGATCGGCAACCTCGCCGTCTCCACCCAGGCGCGCGCACGCGGCTTCAAGCCCGGCGACGCCGAATGGCCCGAGGCGGCGTACAACGGCGAATACATCGCCGACATCGCGCGCGACTATCTTGCGGGCGAAACCGTCACGGCCAAGGACGGCGAGCCCGTCACGGGCGAGAAAGACCCCGAGAACCTCGAAGCGATCCGCCGCTTCGCCGTGGCCTATCTGCGGCACGAGCAGGATCTCGACTTGCAGGCGTTCGGCGTGAAGTTCGACCGCTACTACCTGGAGTCGTCGCTCTACACCGAAGGCCGCGTGGAAAAGACCGTCGAGGCGCTGGTCGCCTCGGGCGAGACCTACGAGCAGGACGGCGCGCTGTGGCTCAAGACCACCGACTACGGCGACGACAAGGACCGCGTGATGCGCAAGTCCGACGGCACCTACACGTACTTCCTGCCTGACGTGGCCTACCACGTCACCAAGTGGGAGCGCGGCTTCACGAAGGTCATCAACGTGCAGGGCTCCGACCACCACGGCACCATCGCGCGCGTGCGCGCGGGCCTGCAAGCGCTCGGCATCGGCATTCCGAAGGGCTATCCCGACTACGTGCTGCACAAGATGGTCACGGTGATGCGCGACGGCCAGGAAGTGAAAATCTCCAAGCGCGCGGGCAGCTACGTGACGGTGCGCGACCTGATCGAATGGTCGGGCGGCGCGAACCCCGGCAGCGAAGTCTCGCCCGATCTGCTCGACGAAGCGACCATCCGCCGCGGCCGCGACGCCGTGCGCTTTTTCCTCATCTCGCGCAAGGCCGACACCGAATTCGTGTTCGACATCGACCTCGCGCTGAAGGAAAACGACGAAAACCCGGTGTACTACGTGCAGTATGCGCACGCGCGCATCTCGTCGATCCTCGGCGACTGGCAGGGCAAGTTCGGCGGCGATCTGGCCGCGCTGCCCAAGGTCGATCTCGCGCCGCTGTCGAGCGAGCGCGCGCTCGCGCTCATCGCGAAACTCGGCGAATTCACCGACATGCTCACGCACGCGGCCAGCGAACTCGCCCCGCACGCCGTGGCGTTCTACCTGCGCGAACTCGCCGCTGAGTTTCACTCGTTCTACAATGCCGAACGCGTTCTCGTCGACGACGTCGCCGAGCGCGACGCCCGCGTCGCCCTGCTCGCGGCCACGCGCCGCGTGCTCGCGAACGGTCTCGCCGTGATCGGCGTGTCCGCGCCCGAGCGCATGTAAGCGCACAGAAGCGCACGTAACCGCGTGCTGCGGCAGCACGGCGGCGGCGATGTCCTGACATCCCCCGCCGCCCGCAGCGCACGAAGCGACATGTTTGGGGCCGCCGCCTCGCGCGGACGGCCGTTCCAGGATTCTCTTGTTTGCAGGTGATTCAGACGATGGCAAAACCGCGCCGCACTACAAAACAGCAGTCGAAGCAGTCCGGGGGAACCTTTCTCGGCATCGTGCTGGGCCTGATCGTCGGCCTTGCGATCGCGGTGGTGGTGGCGCTCTACATCACGCGCGCACCCACGCCGTTCGTCTCCAAGGTCGCGCCGCCGGCCGCTTCCGACGCAAGCCAGAACAACGAGCAGGTCGACCCGAACCGCGTACTCCAGGGCAAGTCGCCTGGCCAGCCGGTGCCGCAGGCCGCGCAAAGCACGCCGCCCAACACGGCGCCGGGCCAGACCACGAACCAGTCGCAGTCCTCGGGCATGCTCGAAGAACCGCAGATCGTGGAAGTGCCGCCCTCGGGTTCGAACAACAACGCCGCCAACAACAACGGCGTGGCCGTCGCGCCGCAACCGTCCACGGGTGAAACCGTCACGGGCGGCACGTCCATCGCGAAAAAGCCGCAGACGGCCAGCAACTCGGGCAACAACTCGAGCAGCAACCCCGCGCAGATCCTCGCCAACAACGCGCCGCAGAAACCGGCCAACGCCGTGCCCACGCCGCCGGCCGCGAAGCCCGCGCAGGGCAACGCCGCGCCCACGCCGGGCGACGCCAACACCGGCTACTTCCTGCAAGTGGGCGCGTACAAGACCTCGGGCGACGCGGAGCAGCAGCGCGCGCGCCTCGCGTTCCAGGGGTTCGAGTCGAAGGTGACGCAGCGCGACGCCGGCGGCGTCACGTACTATCGGGTTCGCATCGGGCCGTTCACGAAGTTCGACGACATGAACTCGACGCGTCAGCGCCTGTCCGACGCCGGTATCGACACCGCCGTCATCCGTTTCACGAAGCAGTAATCGCCGTCCGCGCCGTGCACGGCGCGGACCCATCCATCAATAAGAAGCCCCCGCACACGCGAGACGACGCGCCCGCGCAGGACACTGCGCAGCGCGGGCGCCTCGCCGGTGCGGCAAACAGCCGGCCGCCGCCGGTCCAAGCCCAACGGATTTGAACGCCATGAAACGAATTCTCGGTACGCTTTTGCTCTCGCTCTCGCTGATCGGCTCGGTGGCTCACGCCTCGCCCGCCGCGCCCGTGGCCGGCAAGGACTACACGATCCTGAAGACGCCGCAGTCGGTCGACGCGCCCGCGGGCAAGATCGAAGTGACCGAGTTCTTCTGGTACGGCTGCCCGCACTGCAACAAGTTCGACCCGTTCCTCGAAAGCTGGATCAAGAAGCAGGGCCCCGATGTCGTGTTCAAGCGCGTGCCGGTGGCATTCCGTGACGATTTCATCCCGCACTCGAAGATGTACTACGCGCTCGACGCGCTCGGCCTCGCGCAAAAGCTCACGCCGGCCGTGTTCCACGAAATCCACGAGAACAAGAACTACCTGCTCACGCCGGAAGACCAGGCCAAGTTCCTGCAAACCCAGGGCGTCGATCCGAAGAAGTACCTGGAAGCGTACAACTCGTTCTCGACCCAGAGCGCGCTCCAGCGCGACAAGGGGCTGCTTGACGCCTACAAGATCGACGGCGTGCCGACCATCGCCATCCAGGGCAAGTACGAGACCGGCCCGGCCATGATCCAGGCACCGGAAGACAAGGCGCTGCCGGGCACGCTCCAGGTGATGGACTTCATCATTTCGCAGATCCGCGCGAAGAAAATGTGATGCAGGCTGCGCCGCTGAAGGTCTTCATCACCGGCGCGTCCAGCGGCATAGGCGCCGCCCTCGCCGCCGAATACGCGCGGCGCGGCGCCGTCCTCGGGCTCGTCGCGCGTCGCGGCGAGGCCCTTGCCGGCTTCCGGCAGGCCCACCCCGCTCACGCCGTCTCCATCTATCCCGCCGACGTGCGCGACGCCGATGCGCTCGCCGCCGCCGCGCGCGACTTCATCGCCCAGCACGGCCTGCCCGACATCGTGATCGCCAACGCGGGCGTGAGCCGCGGCGTGCTCACGGGCGAAGGCGACCTCGCCACGTTCCGCGACGTGATGGACACCAACTACTTCGGCATGGTCGCCACCTTCGAGCCGTTCGCCTCGGCGATGGCGCGCAACAAGCGCGGCACGCTCGTGGGCATTGCGAGCGTGGCCGGCGTGCGCGGGCTGCCGGGTTCGGGCGCGTACAGTGCCTCGAAGGCCGCCGCGCTCGCCTATCTCGAAGCGCTGCGCGTGGAGATGCGCCCGTTCGGCGTGCCCGTGGTCACCATCGCGCCGGGTTATATCCGCACGCCGATGACGGCGAAGAACCCCTACCGCATGCCGTTCCTGATGGACGCGGACCGCTTCGCCGCGAAAACGGCCGACGCCATTGCGCGCGGCACGTCGTTCGCCGTGTTCCCCTGGCCCATGCGCGTGGCCGCCATGCTGCTGCGCGCGCTGCCGCGCTGGGTCTACGACCGCGTGTTCGAAAAGGCGCCGCGCAAGCCGCGCGCTGAAACGGCGGGCCACTGAGTCTCTACCCACACGGCGTCTGCCCGCTGAGCCGCTGAATCGCCGGGGCCCGCTCGCGAAGCGAGCGCGTGCCCGCCCCTCATTCCATATGGGTATGTGGATTAAATTGTTGTCTCGGCAATTTCCCTTCGATAAGCTTGCCACGTCCGGGCGCCCTTACCAGCCTTCCCGCCTCTCCTGACTCAAACAATACGGGGCGCCGCCCGCCACCGAAGAACCACGGAGATCCCATGCGTTTCACCTCGCCCACCGCGCCCAGGCTCGTGCCTCGACTCGTGCTCGCGACCGCGCTCGGCGCCGCTTGCGCGCTCGCGGCCACGTCCGCGTTCGCGAAACCGCTCACGGTCTGCACCGAGTCGAGCCCCGACGGTTTCGACGTCGTGCAGTTCAACTCGCTCGTCACGACCAACGCGTCCGCCGACGTCATCTTCAATTCGCTCGTGACGTATGACGAAGCGCAGAAGAAGGTCGTGCCCGCGCTCGCGGACAAGTGGGACGTGAGCGCCGACGGCCTCACCTACACGTTCCATCTGCGGCCCAACGTGGCGTTCCAGACGACCGAATGGTTCAAGCCCACGCGCACGCTCGACGCCGACGACGTGGTGTTCACCTTCGATCGCATGCTCGACGCGAACAATCCGTGGCACAAGGTAGCGGGCGCGAGCGGCTTCCCGCACGCGCAGTCCATGGGACTCGTCAAGCTCGTGAAGTCGGTCGCGAAGGTCGATGCGAACACGGTGAAGTTCGAGCTCAACGAGCCGAACGCCACCTTCCTGTCGATCCTCACCATGGGCTTCGCGTCGATCTACTCGTCCGAGTACGCCGACCAGTTGCTCAAGGCCGGCAAGCAGATCGACCTCAACGCGAAGCCGGTGGGCACGGGCCCGTTCGTGCTCAAGAGCTACACGAAGGACGCGCTGATCCGCTACGACGTGAACCCGACCTACTGGGGGCCGAAGCCGAAGGTGGACCGCCTGATCTACGCGATCACGCCCGACGCCGCCGTGCGCGCGCAAAAGGTGAAGGCCGGCGAATGCCAGATCGCGCTCTCGCCCAAGCCCCAGGACGTGTCCGCGGCGAAGACGGACACGTCGCTCAAGGTGGTCGAAACGCCCGCGTTCATGACGGCCTTCGTCGCGCTCAACACGCAGAAGAAGCCGCTCGACAACCAGAAGGTGCGCCAGGCGCTGAACATGGCGTTCGACCGCACGACCTATCTCAAGGCGATCTTCGACAACACGGCCACGCCCGCGACGAACCCCTGGCCGCCCATCACCTGGGGCTACGACAAGTCGATCCAGCCCTATCCGTACGACCCGGCGAAGGCAAAGCAACTGCTCGCCGACGCGGGCTACGCCAACGGCTTCTCGACCACGATCTGGGTGCGCCCGAACGGCAGCGTGCTGAACCCGAACCCGCGCGCGGGCGCGGAGTTGCTTCAGGCCGACTTCGCGAAGATCGGCGTGAAGGCCGAGATCAAGGTGATCGAGTGGGGCGAGCTCATCAAGCAGGCCAAGCAAGGCCAGCACGACACGCTCTTCATGGGCTGGGCGGGCGACAACGGCGACCCGGACAACTATCTCTCACCGCTCTTTAGCTGCAATGCGGTGCAGTCGGGCATCAACTTCGCGCGTTTCTGCGACCCGCAGCTCGACAAGCTGATCGCCGAGGGCAAGACCACGTCCGACCAGGCCAAACGAACCAAACTCTATGAAACCGCGCAGCAGATCATCCACGATCAGGCGCTGTGGATTCCGCTCGGCTACCCGACCGCCGCCGCCATCACGCGCACGGCCGTGAGCGGCTATCAGGTGAGCCCGTTCGGACGCCAGAACTTCGCGAGCGTCGCGGTGCAGTAAAGGCACGCCGGGCGTTCGCGTCCGGCATGTGTTGCAGCTTCATGCCGCCCGGCCGCCGTGCCGGGCGCGCGTCACCTTCCCGCACCTCACCCTTGCGCGCTTCACTCGCGCCTCACGCGCAAAGACTCTCGCGCTCCTCCACGTTGACGAGCGCCTGCCAGCGCATTTTCGGCAACACATCCTCGCCCAGTGCGCTGCGCATCGACAGATTCGTCACCTGCACGCCACGGCGGCGCAGGAGCGCCCCCGCATGCCGGAACGACGGCGCGATCACGTCGCGCAGATGCTTGTCGAGCTGGCTCGGCTGCATGGCGCCCTGGCGCTCGTAGAAGCGCGGCGTGCGCGCGGCGTCGACGAGGTCGAGCCCGTGCAGGTAGATGCGGCGAAAGCCGAGCGAGGCGAGCACCTGGAGGCCCGTATAGGCGACCGTGCGGCCTTCGAACACGCCGCGCCGGATGTCGAGGCTAAAGCCCAGCGGTCGCGCCGCGTCGAACCACGCAAGCGACGCCGCACCGTGCGCCGCGCGCAGTTGCGCCACGTCAAGCGCGCCGCCACCGGCGGGAAACTGCATCTCGTCGAGCAGGAACACGCGGCAGCGCATGCGCGAAGGCGCGCAGCGCTGCGCGATGTGCCAGAGCACCGTGGGCGTCGCGAACAGCGTGAGGGGCTCGGCCACGATGAGATCGACGAGCTCGCCATGATTGCGCACGAACCCGGCGTCGACGATGCAGTAGTAGTCGAAGCGCACGTCGTATTTGCGGCGCAGGGCGATGGCGCCGTTCACGCCCATCGCGCGCGGCATGGGCAGCACGTCGTAGTCGATGGCGTTGATCGAAGGCCCCGTCGCGATGAGATGGCACTCCGCCGCGTCGCGCACGGGCAGCGGCATGCCGTTCACGCACGGCAGGTGCTGGCCGTCGATGCTCATGCCCGTCAGGCGCCCCGCCGCGTCGCGCTCGATGCTCACGCCGCGGCCGAGCCGTTCGTTGTGATGGAACGCGCGCGGGTGCGTGTAGCGATAGAGCAGCTTGAAGAACGTATTGCGGATGCGGCGCAGCGGTATGGGCACGCTGCGACCTTGCGCATCCGGCTCGCTGCGCTCACGTGCCGGGCGCATCGCATTGACTTCGGAAACCATCGATTAACCCCGTAGCGAGTCGAAGCCGCTCGCCTCGCGCCTTCGTGATGAAGGGCGAGTTTAATTTTCAGGATCGTTACAAGGGTTACAGAACAGGGCCCGAAGATTACGCCTGTTTACAGGATACGCTTAATAAAGGGATAACACGGTGCGCGTTCGCGCCGGCCGCGCCCGGCGCGTCGATTACAGACACCCGGGTGACGATGACGATTTGCAACGCGCCGACATGGGCCAAACCCTCGCAAAGCCCGCGGCACAAGGCTTTGCGGCAACCGATGCGAGCGCGGCGCGTAAAATTCGCGCGCAGATTGTTGCAATCCGGTAACTCAAGCGGGCGGGCGCTTCGCTACATTGAAGCCATCCAATCTTCAACCGAAGGGGGCTCAAAATGAAAACCAGACTCTTTGCCGCGCTGGGTGCCGGTGCGCTCGTCCTCGCCGCCTCGCAATCCGCCATGGCTGGCGTGGTCGTGGGCCTGAATGTCGGCGTGCCCGCTCCGGTTTATGTCGCGCCCGCACCGGTGTACGTTGCGCCCGCACCGGCTTATGTCGCGCCGCGCCCGGTGTACGTTGCACCGCCCATGCGCGTGGCCTACGCGCCCGCCGTGGTGATCGGCTGGCACGGCGACCGCTACTGGGACGGCCACCGCTGGTATGGCCGCGGCGAGTGGCACGGCCGCCGCGGCTGGTACTAAGATTGCGGCCTGTAAAAGAAAAGCGCCTCGCGCAAAACGCGAGGCGCTTTTTTTTATGCCCTGGCGCATTCGAGCGCCTGCGTCACTTCCGGTCGGAGACGATCTGATCGAACGTGCCGCCATCGGCGAAATGCGCGGCCTGCGCGTTCTGCCAGCTACCGAACACCTGCTCGACCGTGAAGGTCTTGATCGGCTTGAACTCGCTCGCGTGCTTCGCGAGGACGCCTGCGTCGCGCGGACGCAGATGGTGCGCGGCAATGATCTCCTGCGCAGCGGGCGTGTACAGATACTCGAGATACGCCTGCGCCACCTTGCGCGTGCCGCGCTTGTCCACGACCTTGTCGACGATCGTGACCGGCGGCTCGGCCAGCAAGCTCACCGAAGGATAGACGGCCTCGAAGTCCTTCGCGCCCACGCCCGTATCGATGAGCGCCACTTCGTTCTCGAAGGTCACGAGCACGTCGCCGATGTCGCGCTGCGTGAAGGTCGTCGTGGCGCCACGGCCGCCCGCGTCGAGCACCGGCACGTTCTTCAGCAGCGCGCGCTCGAAGTCGAGCGCCTGCGCGTCGCTCGCGCCCTGCTGCTTGCGGTAGCCCCATGCGGCGAGATACGCGTAGCGGCCGTTGCCCGAGGTCTTCGGATTGGCGATCACCACCTGCACGCCGGGCTTCGCGAGATCGTCCCAGTCCTTGATGTGTTTGGGGTTGCCCTTGCGCACGAGGAACACCATCGTCGTCGTGTAGGGTGCGCTCGCATCGGGCAGACGCGTGCGCCAGTTCGCGGGCACGAGATGGCCCTGCTGCGCGAGCAGGTCGATGTCGTTGGGCTGGTTCATCGTCACGACGTCGGCCTGAAGGCCTTGCAGCACCGAAAGCGCCTGCGCGCTCGAAGCGCCGTGCGACTGCTTGATCGAAACGGCCTCTCCGTTCTTCTTCTGATAGTCGGCGATGAAGCTCGCGTTGATGTCCTTGTACAGCTCGCGCGTCACGTCGTACGAGACGTTGAGCAGCGATGTGTCGGCGTGCGCCGCCGCCGCACCCAATGTGTTGATGGCGATGATGCCCGCGCCGAGCCAGCGCGCCGTGCGTCCCAAGCCTGCCATGGTGATCCCCGTCTGTCGTTGAAAGGCATCGGCCTGCGTTTCAGGAATTTGTAAGCAGGCCGAACGCTCGATTCTAGCGAGCCGGGGCGCACGGCTTATACCGATGCGAGCTTTGCTTTTCGGCTTTCGTGCTAAGCGCCGCCTCGATGCCGCTCACGCCATTGACGTCATTCACGCCATGATGTGCGCGCCGCCGTCGATATACACGGTGTTGCCGCTCATGCGGCGCGCGTAGCGTGTGGCGAGAAAGGCGGTCGCATAGCCCACGTCCATGATGTCGACGAGTTCGCCGAGCGGCGCGCGGTCCACGGCGTCGGCCAGCATGCGGTCGAAGTCGGGCAGGCCCGAGGCGGCGCGCGTCTTGAGCGGCCCCGGCGAGATGGCATGCACGCGAATGCCGAGCGGCCCAAGCTCATAGGCGAGATAGCGGCACGACGCCTCCAGCGCCGCCTTCACGGGGCCCATCAGGTTGTAGTTGGGCACGACGCGATTCGCGCCGTCGTAGCTCATGGCGAAGAGCGTGCCGCCATGCGTCATGAGCGGCGCGGCGCGCTTCGCCATGCGGATGAACGAATGGCACGACACGTCCATCGCATACGCGAAGCCTTGCGCCGACGACTCGAGCAGGCCGCCCTGCAAATCGGCTTTCGGCGCATAGGCGATGGAGTGCAACGCGATGTCGAGCGCGCCCCACTCTTTGCGGATCGCCTCGAAAACGGCGTCGAGTTGCGCGTCTTCCTCGACGTTCAGCGGCAGCAGCAATTGCGCGCCGAGTTCATTGGCGAGCGGCTCGACGTAGGGCCTGGCCTTGTCGTTCAGATAGGTGAGTGCGAGCTGCGCGCCAAGGTCGGCGAACGCGCGGGCGCAGCCGTAGGCAATCGATTCGGCGTTCGCCACACCCGTAACGAGCGCGCGCATGCCGGCCAGCGGCCGGTCGGGAGGGGTATGCATGGCTGACCTCGTGGTTGAAGACGCGGTTCAAGAACAGGACGCGGGCGGCCGTTCACGGCCCCGGATGCGTTTGCGGATCGTGCTGCGGTCGGGCAAGGCGCGATGCAAAAAAAGCGCGGAGGGCGACCTCCGCGCTTTCCTGGCGCGCGTGCGGCTTCGGCTTACTCGCCCGCGCCGCGCGTGGCGCGCCGGCGCGTGGCCGTCGTGCCCGCCGCCCGCGTGGGCGTCGGCGCGGCCGCCGCGCGCGGGCGACGCGCCGTTTTCGCGGCAACCGGCGCTTTCTTGACCTCGGGCGCTTCCGCGGCCTTCGTCTTCACGCCCGCGCGCGCGGCGCGCATGGGCTTCGCGCTCGCCGTGGTTTCGCTCGCCACTGCGGCAGTCTTCGCGCTGCGCGCTTTGGCCGGAACCGCAACGGGCTTGGGCGCGGCAGCCGATGCGCCGGCCGGCGTGGCGGAACCGCTGCCGCCAGCACCAGCGGACGCACCACCGGACACCGCGCCACCCGAAGGCGTGCCCTCATCCGGCGACCCGCCGCCATCGAGCGGCGGCAGCCCCGACTTCTCGCTGCCCGGCTCGACGCCCAGCGCGCGCTGCACGTCGCGATAGCGCTCGCGGCGCTCGCCTTCAAGCGGCCCCGACACCGTCGCGATGCGATACACGGCCGCGAGCAGCGCGCGACGCGTCTTCATGTCGGGCACGATCTCGGGCAGGGCCTCGATCGCGGCCTTGGGATCGAGTTGCACGATCGCGCCCTGGCGGCGCGCCGCTTCCTTCAGTTCGGCGATGCTCGGCTGGCGATCGCCGAGATACTCGCGCGCAAGCTCGCGCATGCGCTGGAACGGCCGGTACTGCACCGTGTGCATTTCATCGACGATATACGCGGCAATGCGCATGAACGCGTCGACGAGCGTGCCCTTGTCGAGGTGCGCGCGCGCCGCGCGCAGCCGGTACTGCGCAAGCTCCTTGCGCAGCGCCATGAGCGGCGGCGCGATGGGCTCCAGCGGCCGGTTCGGCGCCACCCCCACCCAGGCCTGCACCCACGGCGCGGTGTAGACGTTGTAGAAGGCGGCTTCGACCCACGCGTCGCGTGCGTCGCGGTACGCATCCCACGAGGCTTCGATGGTCGCCGAGGTCTGTTTTTCGATTTGCGTGAACGGATTGTCGGGCGCAACCGGCTTGCGGTGCCCGCGCACCGCTTCGGCCATGGCGGGCAGTACGCCCAGCGCCGGGTTCGCGTCGCTCATCACGCTGCGCTCCACGCGCGCCGGATGCGACTCGCGCAGCACGTGCGCGCTCAGCGCATTGCTCGACGCGCGCACGAACGGCGAGACCAGGAGGTCATAGAGACGCTGATTGTTCTCGGCGAAGCGGCGCACCACTTCGAACGGCTGCTCGTCGTCGCGGCCGTCGTCGAGCGCGAGGATGTCTTCGATCGTGCGCAGTTCGAAGCGGATCTCATAGCGCCCTTCGAGCGCCTCGAGACGCCCCGCTTCCGGCGTCGAGTCGGTGATCTTCGCCTCGTAGAGTCCCGGCGGCAGCACGTCGATCAGGTCCAGCGCGGAAAACAGTTCGGTGTGCTCCTTATTGGCCACGCTCGCCGAAACGAAGATGCCCAGGTGCCCCACCTTGTCGTGCAGGCAATACACGATCACCTGCTCGTTGGCGACGATCTCGTCCACGCTCGCGTAGAGATCGGGGATCCAGTTGAGCGCCTGCTGCGGCGGCGTGATGTTGTCGCCCCACGAGGCGAGCACGATGATCGGCGTGCGGATGTTGCGCAGGTCCACGGGCGCGCGCGCGTTCTTCGCGTACACCTCGTTGCGCGTGAGGTGATTGCCGACGAAGAGGTTCTGCACGATCCAGTCGATCTCGGCGCGATTCAACTGGAAGTGGCCGCCCCACCAGCGCTCGAATTCGAGGAAGCGCTCGCGCTCGGTATCGACCCGCGAATAAAGGTTGTAGAGCTTGCCCCAGTACGTGTTGGCGGGATTGAGGTTCTCGAAATTCTGCACGAGATGCGCGCCGTCGAAGCGGCCGTCGCCGAGGTCGGCGGCGAGAGACGACATCCACGAGCCGCCCAGCATGCCGCCCGAATAGCGCATGGGGTTCTTGCCGCGCACGCCGGCCCAGTACGAAAGCGGCGAGCCCGCGAGCATGAGCGGGCCGACCAGCGCCGGCGCGGAGGCCGCGAGCAGCGCCGCAGCCCAGCCGCCCTGGCAGTTGCCGATGATGAACGGCAGGCCGTCCGCATCGGGATGCAGCTCGCGCACGCGTTGCACGAACACGCCCTCGGCCTGCGCCACAGACTGGATGGTCTGCGTTTCGCAGGGCACCGGGAAGAACGTCACGAAGTAGCACGGATGGCCCTTGCGCAGGGCGATGCCCACTTCGCTGTCCATCTTGAAGCCGGCGATGCCGGGGCCGTGGCCCGCGCGCGGGTCGATCACGACGAACGGGCGCATGCGCGGGTCGGTGGGCACGTCCGTTTCGGGCTTGATGCGCAGAAGTGCGTAATTGCAGGGGTCGTCGAGCTCACGGCCATCGACGACGACTTCATAGTCGAAAGCCAGCACCGGCGGCATGCCGGCCTGCTCGTGCACATACGTCTGATTGCCGCGCTCGCGCAGCACATCGAGGAAGAGCACGCTGCGTTGCCACGCGTCGTAGAGGTAATCGTAAAACGGTTGCGCGGCCGTGGGCGGCGCCGATTCGATGGCCTGGTTCACCGCCGAGGTCACGGCGGACGACAGTGCCGAAGTCGCTTCGGCAAGCGGCGCGGGGGGCGATGACGTCTCGTCGGAAGCGGCCGCGAGGGGCCAGAAAGAAGCAAAGGGCCAGAAAGACGTGCCCGATGCGAGCGTCGGCAGGAACGAAAAAGGCGACGAGGTGGAAACTGCCACGAGACGAATCTCCTTTAAGGGAGCGCACACCGGCCTGGCGGCAAGCCTGCGCCAGGCCGGCAAAAGGGGGTCGCGACGCTAGCGTGCGCACGTCACACGCTTGCTACATGCTTGTCAGGCGCTGGTTACGCCTCGTGCGCTGCGCGGCCGCGAGATGAAAAGAGCCAGATCATGCTGCACTGCGGCAACTAAAAACTTAGGCCGCAGCCTCCCGAAAGTCAAGGCGCGGCACGGCCCCGGGTGGTTCCCGGATGACCCCGCAAGTTCGCCCCATGATCGCGCCGCCCTGTGAACGAAGCGTGACAGGCGAGGCGGCCGGGCATTGCCGGGCGCCGCCGCTGTGTCACGATGCCGCGCCATACTGGCGCACATCTTTCCGACCGGCTCGTTCGCGCTGGTCTACACTGTTACGGTTTTGCGCGCCGCAGCATGGCCTTTGTGCACGACCAGCATGGAGACTCCGTCATGACGTCATCGCCCGACAAGTATTCGGTTCTGCTCGCCCGTTGCGGCGGCCTCGCGCCCGTGCCCACGGCCGTGGCGCACCCCTGTGACGTCTCCTCGCTCACCGGCGCGCTCGACGCCGCGAACCTCGGCCTCATCGTGCCGATCCTCGTCGGCCCCGAAGCGAAGATCCGCGCCGTGGCCGAGGAAGCCGACCTGCCCCTCACGGGCATCACCATCGTCGACGCGCCGCACAGCCACGCCGCCGCCGAACTCGCGGTGCGCGCCGTGCGCGAGGGCGAAGCCGAGCTGCTCATGAAGGGCAGCCTGCACAGCGACGAGCTGCTCCACGAAGTCGCGCTCGGCGCCAACGGCCTGCGCACCGAGCGCCGCCTCTCGCACGTGTTCGCGATGGACGTGCCTTCGTACCACAAGCCGCTATTCATCACCGACGCGGCCGTCAACATCTTCCCCAAGCTCGCCGACAAGGCCGATATCGTGCGCAACGCGATCGATCTCGTGCAGGCGCTTGGCGTCGGCACGCCCAAGGTCGCGATTCTCGGCGCGGTGGAAACCGTCTCGGAGAAGATGCCGTCCACCATCGACGCCGCCGCGCTCTGCAAGATGGCCGATCGCGGCCAGATCACGGGCGGCCTGCTCGACGGACCGCTCGCCTTCGACAACGCGATCAGCGCCGAGGCCGCGCGCATCAAGGGCATCACCTCGCCCGTGGCCGGCGACCCCGACATCCTGCTCGTGCCCGACCTCGAAGCGGGCAACATGCTCGCCAAGCAACTCACCTTCCTCGCCGGCGCGGAAGCGGCCGGCATCGTCCTCGGCGCGCGCGTGCCGATCATCCTCACGAGCCGCGCCGACAGCGTGCGCTCGCGCATCGGCAGTTGCGCGATCGCCGTGCTGCTCGCCCATGCGCGGCGCGCACGCAAAGCCACGGAGATCCTGTGAGCAGCATCCAAGCCCAGCCGGCCGCGGAAGGCCATGTCGTGCTCGTCGTGAACGCGGGTTCGTCCAGCATCAAGTGTTCGGTGTATCGCGTGATCGAGGACGACCACGTGGAAGGCGGCGCCCGCGCGCTGCACGGCGCGGGCGGGCAGATCGAAGGCATCGGCGTCGCGCCGCGTGTGGTCGCGCATATGGCCGACGGACGCCTGATCGTCGACGAGAAGTTCCCCGTGGCCCAGGTCGCCGATCACGACGCCGCCTTCCGCCTCCTGCGCCTCGTGCTCGCCGTGGGCCTGCGCGACACGCCGCCCGCCGCGATCGGCCACCGCGTGGTGCACGGCGGCGCGCGCTACTCGGACGCCGTGCTCATCAACGACGAAGTGATCGAGGAACTCGACTCGCTCACGCCGCTCGCGCCCTTGCATCAGCCGCACAATCTCGCGGCCATCCGCGCGGTGCGCCAGGCCGCGCCCGAGCTGCCGCAGGTGGCCTGCTTCGACACCGCGTTCCACGCCACCACGGGCTCGATGGCGCAGCTTTTCGCACTGCCGTACAGCTATTACACCGAGGGGATCCGCCGCTACGGCTTTCATGGCCTCTCGTACGAGTACATCGCGAAGCACATGCATCTCGTCGCGCCCGACATCGCGCGCGGGCGGGTCATCGTCGCGCATCTGGGCAACGGCGCGAGCCTGTGCGCAATGAAGGACGGCAAGAGCGTCGAGACGACCATGGGGCTCACCGCGCTCGACGGCCTGCCCATGGGCACGCGCTGCGGCGCGCTCGACGCGGGCGCGGTGCTCTGGATGATGGCGCGCGGCATGGACTACCACGCGATCGAAAAGCTGCTCTACCAGGAGTCGGGACTCAAGGGCCTCTCCGGCGTGAGCAGCGACATGCGCGAGTTGCTGTCGAACGGCAGCGAACAGGCGAAGCTCGCGATCGACTTCTATACGTACCGCATCGCGCAGGAAGTGGGCAAGCTCGCGGTGGGGCTCGGCGGGCTCGACGGGCTCGTGTTCACGGCCGGCATCGGCGAGCATGCCGCGCCGATCCGCGCGCAGGTGTGCGAACGGCTCGCGCCGCTCTTTGGCATTGTGCTCGACGCGCAGGCCAACGAAGCCGGCAGGGAAGCGCGCAAGGAACGCGTGAGCGCGCGGGAGAGCCGCGTGCCGGTGTTCGCCATTCCCACCGACGAGGAAGGGATGATCGCGCTGCACACGGCGCGGTTGTTGCGCGAGGCGTTGAAACGCTAGTGATCCGCACGTTTGCGGCCCTGTCCTGCGTCAATGAATATTGGCGCGAGCGCGTTTACCATTCCATAATAGAGTCTATTGAAATCCAATAGACGAGATTCGACATGGCTGCGGAAATGCGTACGCTGACGGCACAAGTGCCCGTCGAACTGGCGCAGGAGGTAGACGCCTTGGCAGAACTGATTGAACGTCCCAAGCAGTGGATCATCAAGAAGGCGCTGGTCCAGTATCTCGCGCGCGAGGCCGAGAAGCGCCGTCTGATTCAGGAAGGGCTGGACGATGTGACGGCGGGACGGGTTGTCACTATCGAGCAAGTCGAGGCGTGGGCAAACAGCATCGGGACCGACAACGAGCTACCCGCGCCGAAACCGTGAGCATCCAAGTCGTCTTCACGGGCAAGGCGACCGCCGATCTCGACGGGATTGCAAGGCACATCGCGAAATACAACGACACTGTTGTCGCGCGCCACCTGGTCAGCGCACTCGTCGCGCAGGCGCGGCGACTCGGGCAAGACTACTTTCACCGCCTGGGCGAAGAACTGGACGGTTACGACGGACCGCCTGCTCGCGAAGTGCATCGTTGGGTTTGTCTCGCCGGGCGCTATGAATTGCACTACGAAGTTTTGCCGCCTTACTCAGAAGACCCCACCGTCATTGCCATCCTGAGAGCGTGGGACACGCGGCAAGACCGCTGATCCGATCTCACGCCAACGCCCGCCCCCCATCAACCGCCTCGTCGCGCAGCCGCCCGTGCGCTGCGCCATGCACGAGCGTATCGACGAAATACTTCGCGCGCGGCCACGGGCCGAACCCCGCCGCCGTGTTGATGTGACCCGCATCGCCGAGATTCACGAACGTGCTGCCTAGTCGATGCGCGAGCGCATGAGCGCCTTCGAGCGGCATCCAGGGGTCGGTTTCGCTGCCGATCAGGATGGACGGCACGCCAAGGCTGCTCGCTTCGAACGCGCCCGCGAAGCGGAACTTCTCCGGGCTCGCGGGCGCGACGAACAGCACGCCCGCAATATCGGCGCCGCCCGCATCGCCGTCCTCGCTCCCCGCGCCCCCGCCGATCAGGCCCGTTTGCAGCGCATGCGCCGTGACTAGGCAGCCGAAGCTGTGCGCGGCCAGCAGGAACGGCCCGCGCTCGCCGGCCAGCCGCCGGGCGAGCGCCGCGCCCCACACCGCGAGGTCGGGGGCATCCCAGTCGTCCTGCTCGGCGCGCAGCGAGCGCGCGAACTGGCGTTCTAGCCAGCTTTGCCAGTGAGCGCCGTCGCTGCCGTGCAGGCCGGGCACGGTGACGAGGCGGGGCGGCCAACGCGATTGCGCGCACGAAAGCATGATTTTTTCCTCGCTGGAACACGGCGTGAACCGATTGTGGCCTGCGAGCCGCTCCCGCCGAACCAATTTTTTTTGCTTTGCTTTTCGGCGCCGTCCCCGTCGCGCCCTTGCCTGCCATACCGCGCGCGCCGCGCCGCGATTTGCCCGGCGGGCGCGAGCCTGAAAAAGTAGAATGGTGCCGGTGCAGTTGGCCAAACCCGCCGGCCACCCCCGACCCATGCGGCAATGCGCTCGAACTCAAGGCGTTTGCCGGCATCGGCCGCCTTTTCGCAATGTGATGAGCGCCATGAAGATCATTTTCTGGTTTCCGCAAGCCGACGCCTCCGCGTGGCTGCACGGCCTCGCGCGCGCCCTGCCCGACGCCGAACTGCGCGAGTGGCAGCCGGGCGACACCGCTCCCGCTGACTATGCGGTCGTCTGGCACCCGCCGCGCGAGCTGTTCGGCGTGCCCGGCCTGCGCGCGATCTTTAACCTCGGCGCGGGCGTGGACGCGATCCTCGCCCACGAGCGCGCACTGCCCGGCACGTTGCCCGGCAACGCGCTGCTCGTGCGCCTGGAAGACTCGGGCATGGGCCCGCAAATGAGCGAGTACGTGCAGCATGCCGTGCTGCGCTACCTGCGCCGCTTCGACGAATACGCGCTCGCGCAGGCGCGCCGCGAATGGCACGTGCTCGCGCCGCATCCCCGCGAGACCTTCACCGTCGGCGTGCTCGGTCTGGGCGTGCTCGGCGCGCAGGTCGCGCATGCGGTGGCCGCGCTCGGCGTGCCGGTACGCGGCTTTTCGCGCAGCGCGAAGTCGATCGCGGGCATCGAGACATTTTCGGGTGAGCTGCACGGCGCGCAATTCGACGCCTTCCTCGACGGCGTGAAGGTGCTCGTGAACCTGCTGCCCGCCACGCCCGACACCGAGAACGTGCTCAACGCGCGCACCTTCGGCAAGCTTTCGCGCGGCGCGTATCTCGTGAACGTGGCGCGCGGCACGCATCTGGACGAGCAGGATCTGCTCGACGCGCTCGCGAACGGCACGCTCGCCGCCGCGACGCTCGACGTGTTCCGCGAAGAGCCGCTGCCGTCCGATCATCTGTTCTGGCGCGAGCCGCGCGTCACGATCACGCCGCATAGCTCGGCGCTCACGCTGCGCGACGAAGCCGTCTCGCAGGTAGCCGACAAGATCGGCGCGCTCGCGCGCGGCGAGACCGTGAGCGGCATCGTGCATGCCGGGCGCGGTTACTGATCCGGTTACTGATGCGGTTACCAAGCACGCCGAATCATTTCTGAATATAAGTCTGGAGACACAGCAATGGCCTTACCCACCGCAGTCAAGATCGTCGAAGTCGGCCCGCGCGACGGCCTGCAAAACGAGAAAGATTTCGTCCCCACCGCAACGAAAATCGAGCTGATCAACCGGCTCACGGCCGCGGGCTTTCCGAATATCGAGGCCGCCTCGTTCGTCTCGCCCAAATGGGTTCCGCAGATGGCGGACGGCGCCGAGGTCATGGCCGGCATCGAGCGCCGCGAGGGCGCGATCTACTCGGTGCTCACGCCCAACCTGCGCGGCTTCGAAGGCGCGCTCGCCGCGGGCGCGGACGAGATCGTGATCTTCGGCGCGGCGAGCGAAGCGTTCTCGCAGAAGAACATCAACTGCTCGATCGCGGAGAGCATCGAGCGTTTCGCGCCCGTCGCGCAAGCCGCGAAGGACCACGGCGTGCGCATTCGCGGCAGCGTGTCGTGCTCGTTTGGCTGCCCGTACCAGGGCGAGGTGCCCGTGGCTTCGGTCGTCGACGTGGTGGAGCGCTTCGCCGCGCTCGGCTGCGACGAGATCGACATCGCCGACACCATTGGCGTGGGCACCGCGAAGCGCGTGCACGAAGTCTTCCAGGCCGTGACGAAGGTGTTCCCGCGCGAACGCCTCTCGGGCCACTTCCACGACACCTACGGCCAGGCGCTCGCCAACATCTATGCGGCGCTCGAAGAAGGCATCGCCATTTTCCACGCCTCGGTGGCGGGGCTCGGCGGCTGCCCGTATGCGAAGGGCGCCACCGGCAACGTCGCGACCGAGGACGTGCTGTACCTCATGAACGGCCTGGGCATCCACACCGGCGTCGATCTGAACCAGGTCGTCGCGGCGGGCGACTTCATCTCGACCGCCATCGGCCGTCCGAACGTCTCGCGCGCGGGCAAGGCGCTGCTCGCGAAGGCGCGCAACGAAGCCGCATGCGCGTGAAGCGCAAGCTGTTGAATCGTAGTACGAAGGAAATCAACTCATGACGCAATCCCTCGACAACCTCGACGCCCTGCCCGATTCCGCGCGCCGGGTCGCGCTGATGCTGCGCGAGCGCGGTCACGCCAAACCGATCGTGATGCTGCCCGAAACCGGCAAGACCTCGGCCGAAGCGGCAGCAGGCCTTGGCTGCGAAGTCGCGCAGATCGCCAAGTCGATCCTGTTCCGCCGTCGCAATGACGACGCACCCGTGCTCGTGATCGCAAGCGGCGCGAACCGCGTGGACGAAAAGAAGGTGGCCGCGCACGTGGGCGAAATCGGCCGCGCCGACGCGAAGTTCGTGCGCGAGAAGACCGGCTATGCGATTGGCGGCGTTTGCCCGATCGGCCATGCCACGAAGCCCGTGACGCTCATCGACGCCGACCTGTTCGCGCTCGAAAGCCTGTGGGCCGCGGCGGGCCACCCGCACGCCGTGTTCAACCTCTCGCCGCAGGAACTCGAAGCGCTGACGGGCGCACCCGTGGTGGACGTCGCGCTGCGCGACGCGTGAGCCACATGAGCGCGCCCGTGTCACGCCCCACACCCGCCTCGCCGCCTTCGCCTTGCATCAACGTGTGCCGCATGCACGAGCGCAGCGGCCTGTGCGAAGGCTGCCTGCGCACGATCGACGAGATCGCGTCGTGGTCCGGCTTCGACGACGACGCGAAGCGCGCCGTGTGGGACGCGATCGAGGCGCGCCATGCCGAATGGCTCGCGCAGCGGTTCGACACGCCGGCCCCGCAGCAAGGAGAAAAATATTGAATGCACCCGCCCGCGTCGTGACGATCGGCGAGACGTTCCGCTCGACGCTCGCCCTCACGCCCGAGTCGGTGAAGTCGTTCTCGCTGCTCGTGAACGACCTGAACCCGTTGCACCATGACGAAGCCTACGCGGCGCAAAGCCGCTTCGGCGGCCTGATCGCTTCGGGCACGCAGCCTACCGCCCATTTTATGGCGCTGCTCGCCACGCATTTCTCGCAGTACGCGCAACCGCTCGGCCTCGAATTCGACATGAAGCTCAAGCGCGCCGCGCACGCGAGCGACACGCTCACGTTCGAATGGCGCGTGGAGGAAGCATGGTGGAAGCCGAGCCTGAACGGCGATCTCGTGAAGCTCGCGGGCGAAGCCGTGAACCAGGACGGCGCGACGCTCGTGGTGGGGCGCGCGACGATTCTCGTCATGCCGAAGGCCGCACCCGCCACGCGGCACGAGCCAGCATGAGCGCGGCGCCGGCACTGCCTGATTCGATCCGCGTATTCGAGCGCGGCTGGCTTTCGTCGAACAATGTGCTGCTCGTCGATGACGCGCGCACCGCGCTCGTCGATACCGGCTACGCCACGCACGCCGGGCAAACGCTCGCGCTCGTGCAACACGCGTTAGGCAATCGAGCGCTCGATCTGATCGTCAACACCCATCTGCACTCGGACCATTGCGGCGGCAACGCGCGCTTGCAGGCGCACTGGCCCTGCGCCACGCTCATTCCGGCCGCGAGTGCGCCGATCGTGCGCGAGTGGGACGAGGCGCGCCTGAGCTTTCTCGCGACCGGGCAGACCTGCGAGCGCTTCGGCTTCACCGGCGCGCTCGTGGCGGGCGAGCGGCTCGCGCTCGGCGGCTTCGACTGGGAGGTGATCGGCGCGCCTGGGCACGACCCCGACTCCGTGATGCTCTACGCGGCCGGGCCGCGCCTGCTGATCAGCGCCGACGCGCTATGGGAACACGGCTTCGGCGTGATTTTTCCGGAACTCGACGGTGAGAGCGGCTTCGCGGAGCAGCAAGCGGTGCTCGAAGCCATTGCGAAACTCGACGTGCAGACGGTGATTCCCGGCCACGGCAAGCCGTTCTCGAATATCGACGAGGCGCTCGCGCGCGCGTTCTCGCGCCTCGACTGGCTGCGCGCCGAACCCGCGCGCAACGCGAAGAACGCGCTCAAGGTGCTGATCGTCTTCAAGCTGCTCGAAGTGCGCAGCATGACGTTCGACGCGCTCGTGGCGATGCTCGAAAGCGCCTCGTCCATGCGCGCCGCCGCGCAGCAACTCGCGCCGCGCGCCGCGTGGCCCGCGTTGCTGCGCGATCTGGCGGGGGAGCTGGCGAAAAGCGGCGCGCTCGTCGTGAACGGCGAGCGGCTCGAAGCGCCCGCGGCCGCGTTTAAGCGTTTCGCCTTCCGAACGGCCCAGCAGCCGTCCGGTCGCTTCGGGCGAAAAAAAACGCTCGTCCGTTTTCCGGACGAGCGTTGGAATTAGCTCTGACGTGATCAAACTGTCGAAGGCATCATACTCGCGCCAGAATACGCGAAGCATCGGTGATTTCCCTACAGATGACCAACGGCCGCAGGCCCGCTCCACGAGCCATGCCGCCGCGCACATGATTCATCTGGAATGCGAATCAAATGCGCGCGGTGTGGCGTCAAACGTCGGGTCAATAGCCCAGCTTCAGGCGCACCAGCTCGAATAGATGCGAGCACAAATAAAGCCCCAGCCCGATCGCGCCGCCAATCACGGTGCCGTTCACGCGAATCTCCTGCAAGTCCTTGCCAATCTTCAGTTCGATGAGCCGCGCGGTTTCACGCGTGTCCCAGTTCTTCACGGTGTCGCGAATATGGTGCGTGAGATAGCGCGCGAAATCGGGCGCCATCGCACGCGCGGCATCTTCCAGATGGCCGTTGAGCGAGGCGCGCAGCTCGACGTCGGCGGCCAGCGTCTCGCCCAGCCAGCGGCCCGTCGCGGCCACCTTTGCGTGCAGCGCCGAATCCTTGCGATCCAGATCCTCGCGCAGCCAGGTGCGCAGGCTGTCCCACAGTTCGCGCGTGTAGTCGTTGAGCGCACTGCCCTCGCGCAAGCTCGCCTTCAACTCCTCGCCCTTGCGCAGAAACGCCGGATCGCTCTTGAGCTGCACGATCAGCTTTTCCACGACCTCGTCGAACTTCTGGCGCAAATGGTGCTCGCGATCCTCGCCCACCTGTAGCAACAGCCGGTTCACGGCGCTTTCCAGCACGCGCGCGCCGCTCTCGCCTATCCACTCCGAGGGCAGAAACTTCTCGGTCTTCGGAAACTCGCCTTTGAGGCCGTCCACAATGCGCGCCGCGACGAACCCGCGCGTGCCCTCGTCGCGCAGCAGCGCGCCAAGCTGGTCGAGCATCTGGTCGAGCAATTCCTGATGGCGGCCGTCCTTCGTGAGCGTGTCGAGTATCGCGCCGGCCGACTTCGAAAGATCGACGCGCGCGAGCGCCGCGTGCAGTCCGTCGCGGATGAAGTTCTGGATGCGCGCGTCGTCGGTGAGGCCGAGCAGGCCCGACATCATGCGCGCGACGTAGTCGCCCAGACGTTGCGCGTTGTCCGGCGCGGTGAGCCACGCGGAAAGGCGCTCGACCGGATCGTGGCGGCGGATCAGGCCGACGAGCGAGCCCACGTCGAGAAACTTCTCGCGCACGAAGGTGGCGAGTTCGTCGGCAATGCGGTCCTTGTTGCGCGGAATCACGCCCGTACGCGCCGAGACGAACGGAATCGGCACGCGGCGGAACAGCGCGACCACGGCGAACCAGTCGGCGAGCGCGCCGACCATCGCGGCTTCGCTCACGGCCTTGATGCCGTCGATCACCACGCCCGGCGGGGAAAGCGCCGTGCCGACGAACACGAGCGCCGCGCCCAGCAGCAGGAAGAGCGCGCGGCGCTTGGCGCGCGCCAGTTCGATTTCGTCGTGGTTGGCGGGGGCGCCGTGGGTAGAGGTCATGCGCAGGAAAACGTCGGGGGTTCGAACCGCGACATTATGCGGCCGGTGCCGCCGCCCTTGCATGGCAAAGCGCCGCACGGGGCGCGCCCGCGCGGCCCGTGCTCTCGTTGCGCCTTACGCCGAACGCGCGTCGCGCCGCTGCGGCACGATCCGCCAGCCGAGGTTCACGCCCGCCGCCGCAAGCAGGATGAGCGCGGCGCCCGCCACCTGGATCCAGGCGAGGCGCTGGCCGAACGCGAACCAGTCCACGAGTATCGCGACCACGGGATAGATGAACGAAAGCGCGCCCGTCATCGCGGTGGGCAGCTTCTGGATCGCGCCGTACAGCAGCACGTACATGATGCCGGTGTGCACGATGCCGAGCGTGACGAGCTGCGCCCAGTGCAGCGGCGTGGCGGGCAGCGTGCCGTAGTGGATGAACGGCGCGAGCGCGAGCGCGCCGAAGGCGAGCTGCACGAGTGCAAGGAGATGCGGCGGCGTGCCCTTGAGATGGCGCGTGATGATCGACGAAACGGCGTAGAGGAAGGCCGCGCCCGCCGCGCAGGCCACGCCTTGCAGGTACTGGCCGGGCACCGCGAGCACGGCGGGCTGCACCTCGACCACGCACACGAGGCCGACGAAGGCCACGGCGAGCCACGCGACGGTCGAGGCGCTCACACGCTCGCGCAGCACGAGCGCGCCGAGGCCGACGAGCATGAACGGCTGCGTGTTGTAGACGGCCGTGGCCATCGAGATCGACGCGCGCGAATAGGCGGCGAACAGCAGCACCCAGTTCGCGACGATGGCGGCGCCCCCGAGCACGGCGAGCGCGAGCGTGCGCGGCGGCAGCAGCTTGCGGCGCAGGAAACCCAGCGCGGCGCACACGAGCGTGAGCGTCAAGCCGCCCAGCACGCAGCGCAGGAAAGCGATGTTGATCGGGGCCTGCCGCGAGGCGACCACGAGCCAGCCGATGGTGCCGGACATCAGCATCGCGACGATCATCTCGGCCGCGCCGCGGCGAATTTCAGGGGTGGTGGAAGACATGGGCTTGCATCCTCGTTCTGGCGGGCGACGGGCGCGCGGCCCTTCGCATCTGCAAGCCAGTTTATCGGCGTGCGGACGAGGAATATATGGCTAAACTTAGGAGAAGTGCGAAACTCGCCTTCGATTGAAAGGCCAACCCGGCGGAGCACCCGCGAAATCATGAACCGACGCCCCAACCCCGCCTTTTCCGCCGCCGCGGCCACGCTCGACGAGATCGACCGCATGCTGCTCGCCGCGCTCGCCGAAGATGCGCGCGCGAGCGTCGCCGTGCTTGCGAAGCACGTCGGGCTTTCTGCGCCGAGCACGTCCGAGCGGCTGCGCCGGCTCGAAGCGCAGGGGGTGATCGGCGGCTATACGGTGCAGATCGATCCGCGCGCGCTCGGCTACACCTTGCAGGCCATCGTGCGCGTGAAGCCGCTGCCCGGCCAGTTGCATCTGGTGGAAGACGTGCTGCGGCGCATTCCCGAGTTCGTCGAGTGCGACAAGGTCACCGGCGACGACTGCTTCATCGCCCGGCTTTATCTGCATTCGATCGAACAACTCGACGAGATCCTCGCGAAAGTCACCGAGCGCGCGGAGACCAGCACCGCCATCGTCAAGTCCACGCCGGTGCCGCGCCGGTTGCCGCCGCTCGGGTAAAGCGGCGGCGGGCGCGCTAGTGCCTGGCTAGTGCGCGCTCATGGCTCCGTCGTCTCGAAGAACGCCAGCATTTCCTCGACGAGCGCGTCGCTCGCTTCTTCGGGAATGTAATGCCCGCACGGAAGCGAGCGCCCACTCACGTCGCGCGCCACCTTGCGCCATTCGGCGAGCGGGTCGAAGCAGCGCTCGATCACGCCCTCCTGCCCCCACAGCACGCGCAACGGGCACGCCACCTTGTTGCCGCGTTCGAGGTCGGCGCGGTCGTGGTCCAGGTCGATGGTCGCGGAGGCGCGGTAGTCCTCGCACATCGCGCGCACCGCGCCCGGCTGGCGCAGCGCCGCGCGGTAGGCGCCGAGCGCCTTGGGCGCGAAGGGCGCGAGACCCGCGTGGCGGCTGCCCATCACCCGTTCGATATAGACATCGGGATTCGCTTCGATGAGCGTTTCCGGTAGCGGCTCGGGCTGGATCAGGAAGAACCAGTGGAAGTAGAGCGTGGCGAACTCGCGGTCCGTCTGCTCGTACATGGCGAGCGTGGGCGCGATGTCGAGCAGCATCAGCCGCTCGACGGCGTGCGCGTGATCGAGCGCCATGCGGTGCGCGACGCGCGCGCCGCGATCGTGCGCGCACACGAGAAAGCGCTCGTGGCCGAAGTGGCGCATGACCTCCACCTGGTCGGCCGCCATCGCGCGCTTGGAGTAGGCGGCGTGCGTGGCGTCGCTGGCCGGCTTCGATGAGGCGCCATAGCCGCGCAAGTCGGTCGCGATGACGGTGAAATGCTCTGCCAGCGCGGGGGCGCAGCGGTGCCAGATCATGTGGGTCTGCGGATGGCCGTGCAGCAGCAGCAGCGGCGGTCCTTCGCCGCCCTTCACGCCGCAGATGTCAACGTCGCTCCCGGTACGAACGGTGAAAGGCTGGAATCCGTCGAAGGGCATGGGGAAGTCTCTTTTGTTTGTTGGTCTGCGGTCATTGTATGGGGCGAGTGCGACTCGAAAACACGCTTTCGCGTGCGTAACGGTAGAAACCGAACACTCCCTCGAATGCCGCACGACCGGTGCCCGGATCACCCCGAGCCTATAATCGAACGGTCGTTTTCGCAGTCCGTTCACGACTCGATTCCGCCGGCCGCTGCGTTCGGTCAAGACAGCCTTATCCTCATCGAAACCGGCGCCGCGTTCCTGCCCGCCCGGCCATTCGCCCGCGCCACAAGGAGACCTCCGACATGGCCTTGCCCGCCGTTCTGCAAAACCTCTCGCTGCCCGTCGTGGGCTCGCCGATGTTCATCGTCAGTTATCCGGAGCTCGTGCTCGCGCAGTGCAAGGCGGGCATCGTCGGCTCGTTCCCGGCGCTCAACGCGCGCCCCGCCGAACTGCTGGGCGAATGGCTCACGCAGATCAAGGCCGAGCTCGCCACGCACAAGGCCGCCCATCCCGACGCCGTGATCGGGCCGATCGCCGTGAACCAGATCGTGCACCAGTCGAACGCGCGGCTCGAGCACGACGTGCGCGTGTGCATCGAGCATCACGTGCCGATCTTCATCACGAGCCTGCGCGCGCCGCCGAAGGAGTTGCTCGACGCCGTGCACAGCTACGGCGGCATCGTGCTGCACGACGTCATCAACCTGCGCCACGCGGGCAAGGCGCTCGAAGCGGGCGTGGACGGGCTGATTCTCGTGGCGGCCGGCGCGGGCGGCCATGCGGGCACGACCTCGCCGTTCGCGCTGGTGGGTGAAGTGCGGCGCATGTTCGACGGCCCGATCGTGCTCTCGGGCGCGATCGCCAACGGCGGCTCGATCCTCGCGGCGCAGGCCATGGGCGCGGACCTCGCCTACATGGGCACGCGCTTCATCGCGACGAAAGAAGCGCACGCCGCCGACGCCTACAAGCACGCGATTCTCGACGCCAAGGCCGCCGACATCGTCTACACGAACCTGTTCACGGGCGTGCACGGCAACTACATCCGCGAGAGCATCGTGAACGCCGGGCTCGATCCCGATGCGCTGCCCGAGTCGGACAAGTCGAAGATGGACTTCGGCGCGGGCACCTCCAAGGCCAAGGCCTGGAAAGACGTGTGGGGCGCGGGCCAGGGCGTGGGCCTGATGGACGACGTGCCCACCGTGGCCGAGCTCGTGGCGCGTCTGAAGCGCGAGTACGACGAGACCAGGGCGCGGCTCGGCGCGGGGCGCTGAAGCGCCCCGGCTAGAAGCCTTGGCGTTCTATGCCGCGTTGCGCGGTTCCACGCCGCGCAACGCGGCGTCGACATTGGCGGCCGCCGCGCGGATCGCCTCGACGCCGGGCCAAAGGTCGCGCTCCGAAAAACGCGCGGCGAGGAAATCGACGAACGAGCGCACCTTCGCCGAGAGATGGCGGCGGCTCGCGTACACGGCGTAGATCGGCAGCTCGCGCGGCGGCAGCGCGTCGACAAGCAGCGGCACGAGGCGGCCCTCGGCGATATCGTCGCCCACCACCTCGGTGCCGAGCATCGAGAGGCCGCCGCCTTGCAGCACGACCACGCGCAGCGCCTCCAGATGATTGACGATGAGGTTGCCGCCGGGCTTGGGCTTCACGCCGCCGGCCCCTTCGGTGAACGGCGCAAGCTCCTGCGCCGAAGCTCCCGCGTACTGCACGAAGTTGTGCCGGGCGAGATCGGCGACGGTCTTCGGCACACCGTGGCGGCGCAGGTACTCGGGCGAGGCGCACAACACGATGTGCGCGGTGGCGAGCGGCCGCGCGATCAACGAAGACGACTTCAGGCCCGAGGGCGCCGCGCGGATCGCCACGTCGAAACCCTCGTCGATCAGCTCGACCACGCGGTCGGAGAGCGTGATGTCGACGGTGACTTGCGGAAATCCGGCGGCATAGTCGGCGACCGCGCCCATCACGTGACGCAGCCCGAACGCCGTGAGCGACGACACGCGCAGCCGCCCCTGCGGCACGACGCTCGCCGCGCCCACGGCCTGGCCAGCCTCGTCGAGTTCGGTGAGCGCCTGGGCCACGCGCTCGTAATACTCGCGCCCCGCCTCGGTGGGCGCGACGCGGCGCGTGGTGCGGTTCAAGAGGCGCGCGCCGAGTTGCTGCTCCAGATGCATGACGTGCTTGCTCGCCATGGCCGCGGACATGTTCATGCGCTCGGCCGCCGCGACGAAGCTGCCCGCCTCCACCACCTGGCGGAACACTTTCATGCTGACGAGGGTATCCATCGCGCGGCCTTCACCTTCAGTTCGAACGCAAATAAAGAGGAATCAATCGGCAGTATTGTGCTCGCTTTATCAAATGCCGGTATTGAAACGCACAGGCGCCGGGCGCGGCAGAAAGCAAAAACCCCGCGCTGCTCGCAGCGCGGGGTTTTTCCGTTGAACGCCGGCTTTGACGGCCGCGACGCTCAGAACTTCGCGCGCAGGCCCACGCCGTAGGTCTGGCCGCTCGACATGTTGTCGAAGTGGTCGTACATGTAGGCCGCGTAGACGTCGGTGCGCTTCGAAAGCGGATAGTCGTAGCCGATGGCCGCCGTCTGGCGCGTCTGGTTCAGGCCGCCGCCGTCGCGCGAGTACGCGTACGAGGCCATCACCGTGCCCGGACCGACCGGCGCCGTCACGCCGCCTTGGGCCGTGTTGACGTGCCAGCTGCCCACGTCCTGCCAGTTCGCCGTGTACATGTACTGGCCGAAGAACTTCACGTACTTGAGGTCGTACGAGAGGCCGACCTGCGCCACGCCCTGGCTCTTCAGGCCGACGATGGTCGTGTCGCCGCTCACGATGCTGCCGATGTCGCCCGGCGTGTTGTTGAAGTTCACGTACTGATAAACGGCCGTGGCCGCGAACGGGCCGTGGAAGTACAGGCCCTGCACGCTCCACTTCTTCGAGCCGTTCTGGCCCGCCTGGTTGCCGAACGCGTACATCGCCGAGCCCGAGAGGCCGTTGAAGTTGGGCGTCGAATACTGCACGGCGTTGTTCCAGCCCGAGTCGCCCACCACGCCCTGGTCGGTCGTGTAGGTGGGGAACGTCGAGAGGCCGAGGTACACGTGGTACACCATCGGCGAGAAGGTGTACGAATCGATGAACGGGTTGAAGAGAATCGTCGAGACGAAGAGTTGCGTCGTGAGGCGGCCCGCCGTGACCGTGCCATACGGCGATTCGACGCCGACGTACGCATTGCGCGCGAAGAACGTGTCGCCGGTGAAGCGGCCGTACTGGCCGTTTTGCGCGCGGAAGAAGCTTTCCAGGGTGAAGATCGCCTTGTAGCCGCCGCCCAGATCCTCAGAACCCTTCATACCCCAGTACGACGTGGACATGCCGCCGCCGCCCACGTTCCAGGCCGTCTGGCTGCCCGGAAATTTCGTCGCCCCGACCCATTCGTCGACCTGGCCATAGAGTTGGACGCTCGACTGCGCGAACGCCGACGACGACGCGGCGGCAAGGACGGCGGCGAGCGCGCTCGCCTTCAGGGTGGTGCGCAGCGCGTGGCTGACCGTGGTCTTCATGGGTTCTCCTGTCTTTGTCAAAAAAAGGTGTGACTGGCGGCGAAGGTGCTCGCGCAAAGCTTTGTTTTTTCGTGATTCGCAGGCGTGGCCGTTCTGGGCGGATCCATCTTTGCGGACCATTTTTGTGGTCAAAAATATACGGTGTTATTGCCGGTATATCGGGCGGATTAGTTTGCCGCCTCTGAAGCCTGTTTCGAGGTTGCCGATAGCGGTTTGCGCTGCGTTGCACCACGCCGGACCGCTGCCTGCCGGGCCGCGCCCAGCGGGGCGCTGGTGCGGCTCGCGGACCGCGAATGGCGCGCCGCCGTTACAAAAGCGAGATTTTTTGACGAAAGGGTTCTGTATGACGAGAGGTTTCCAAAAAAGTGTGGTATCCACGCGTCAGTTTTCGGGCGACGGACGTGCCGGGAGGATGTTGAAGGCGTGCAAACGACGCTAACGGGCGAAGGCCGGAAGCGAAATCAGGCGGAGGAGGCGGGGAAAAAGCGGGAAAAACGGGAGGACAAAACGGAGGCCGGGAGCGCGACGGCGTCCGCAAGCCAATAGTGCGAAGGATCAGGACCGGCCAAGGAAGGACGGATGGAGGGACGAATGAAGCGGAAAGCCGAGCTCAGTTCCGGTACGGCGAAGGCATGGGCGGGCGCGGAACCTCGCCGCCGTTGCGCTGCAAAGGCCGGAATGCGCCGCGCTCCTCGTTGTAGCGGGCGACGTCTTCGCGAATCGAGCCCGCCCGCACCGGCGAGTCGGCCGGCGGGTGCGGCACCTGGCGCGTTTCCGCGCTGACCGGCGTGATGGGATTGCCGCGATAACCGCCGCCGTAGCCGCCGAAAGGCGTGCCGTACGCGTATTCGCGGCGGGGCGCCTGCGGCTGGACCTGCCCTTGCCACTGGTTCGGCGCGCGCTCGCCGCGCTCGTGCCGGCCACCCTGGTCCGCCACGCGCACGGGCGCGGCGCCATAGCCGCCACGATAGCCAGCGCCGGAGCGACCGGGTGCCCCCTGGCCGCCGTACATGGCGTTGCGGTAGCCGCCGCCCCACGACATGCCGGGATTGCCGCCGCGCGGCGCGGGCGCGGAGTGCATGGCGGGCATGGAAGGCATGTGGGCAAAGCCGCCACCCCCGCCGTGCCCCGCGAATCCGGGCTGAGCATGGGCGAACGCAAAGAAGGCCGCCAATCCGGCCCCCAAGACCCATCGTCCCAGTTTTGACAACCCTGCGTGCATTGTGAAGTTTCACCTGCCCGACGTTTCCGTTTGGAACCGCTGGAACCCGCCATTCGGGCCATGGCGGGCCAGTCCCGGGACTCACTTCACGCAGTACACGACCACAATACGTAACGCTTGCCGCCGCAACGATTCGTGCGTCCCTTTGACGGTAATTTATGGGCGTGCCGAATGGGTGTCGAGCCAAAAGATGTTATGCCGCCCGAAGGGTTGTAACACCATGTTACTGCACGGTTTTCTGGATCCAGGAAGGGGTCCGGAAGGCCGCCTGGCAAGGCGTTGCGGGCAGCACCTGGCGAGGGCGTGCTGGATGCCAGGCGTCGTCTTATCGTCTAAAGAATGGCGGGACTCCTGATGATTTTTGAGATGCAGGAACGCTTGTCGCGGAGTCATGAGGGAGCCGCACGAGCGGCGCATTGATACCGTCAATCCATGCACATCAATCATTAATCGATGCTTCAAATGAATTTGCTTTTTCAATCGGCTTGCGCCGACAATAGAGACCCTGAATCCACCGTTGCGCGCGCATCGATTCGCGCGCGGCCCGGCGCCTTGGCGCGCACTTGAGATTGTCCGATGGCACGTCCGAAATTCCTGCCCGATAACTTCACCCTCTGCCTCGTCGGCACGGTGATTCTTGCGAGCCTGTTCCCGGTGCACGGCCAGGCCGCCACCGGCTTCAACTGGCTCACCAACGTGGCCGTCGGCCTGTTGTTCTTCCTGCACGGCGCCAAGCTTTCGCGCGAGGCGATCATCGCGGGCGCGACTCACTGGCGCCTGCATATCGTCGTGCTGGCGAGCACCTTCATCCTCTTCCCGGTGCTCGGGCTCGTGCTCAAGCCGGTGCTTTCGCCGCTCGTCACCCCGGCGCTCTACGCGGGCGTGCTGTTCCTCTGCACGCTGCCCTCCACGGTGCAGTCGTCCATCGCCTTCACGTCGATCGCGCGCGGCAACGTGCCCGCCGCCGTGTGCAGCGCCTCCGCTTCGAGCCTGATCGGCATTTTCGTCACGCCCGCGCTCGTGAGCCTTATCGTCACGAACCAGGGCGCGAGCGGCGGCTCGGCCTGGCACACCGTGTGGAACATCGTGCTGCAACTGCTCGTGCCGTTCGTGGCGGGCCAGTTGCTGCGCCCCGTGATCGGCCGCTGGATCGAGCGCAACAAGGGCGTGCTCAAGTTCGTCGATCAGGGCTCGATCCTGCTCGTGGTGTTCGGCGCGTTTTCCGAGGCGGTGAACGAAGGGCTCTGGCATCACATCCCGCTCACGGCGCTCGGCGGCCTGCTCGTCGTGAACGCCGTGCTGCTCGCGCTCGCGCTCGGCATCACGATCTTCACGAGCAAGAAGCTCGGCTTCTCGCGCGCCGACCAGATCACCATCATTTTCTGCGGCTCGAAAAAGAGCCTCGCGGCCGGCGTGCCGATGGCAAAGGTGATCTTCGCCGCGAACGCCGTGGGCGCGGTGGTGCTGCCGCTCATGCTGTTCCACCAGATCCAGCTGATGGTGTGCGCGGCGCTCGCCCAGCGCTGGGGCGCACGCGACATGAGCGCCGAACGCGGCGCGAACGCCGGCGACGAGTCGCGCGCCGGCTCGAACGAGCGCGCCGCCACGGCCGCGCGCCGCTGAGCGGCTCCGGGTTCCCGTACCCGGTTTCCCCTGTATTCCTGACGGGGCGGCGAGCCATCGCCGCCCCGCTTCACGGCAAATTGCGGCAAATCGCGCCCGATTCCGCATCGGCTTGTCCGCCGCCGCGCCTCTCCTTGCGCCCCCTGCCCGTCCCTTCCAGACGGCGCGTCTGACGCACTGTCACCAAAATTTCATTCAATTCATCCGATGATATGCCGTTAAGTTCAACGTCTTCGCCCGTTCTGGCTTGTCCATGTCTGCTCGCGCGCCACTCCATCACGCCACGACCGGCGTCGGGGCACTGATCGCCCAGCGCCAGTTGCGCGCCGTCTTCCAGCCCATCGTCGATTTCGAGGACGGCGCGATTCTCGGTTATGAGGGCCTGATTCGCGGGCCGGCCGGCTCGCCGCTCGAAACGCCCGCCGCGCTGTTTGCGCGCGCCGGCGAGGAGCGCTGCACGGCATCGCTCGAACGCGCGGCGGCCCGCACCTGCATCGAGACGTTCGCCGGGCTCGACTGCCCCGGCAAGCTGTTCCTCAATTTCAGCGCCGACGCGCTGCGCCAGCTCACCGCCGCGAGCGACTCGGCGCTCGCGCTCTTCGACGGCCCGATCGACCCCACGCGCTTCGTGATCGAGCTCACCGAGCAGAGCGCCATCGACGACCTGCGCAACCTCGCCCCCGTGGTCGATGCCCTGCGCCATGCGGGCGCGCAGTTCGCGCTCGACGACTACGGCACCGCCAACGCGAGCCTGAACCTCTGGGTGCAGTTGCAGCCCGACGTGGTGAAGATCGACCGCTTCTTTATCCACGAGATCGCCAACGACGCGCTCAAGTTCGAAGCCGTGCGCGCCATGCAGCATTTCGCGCAGGCAAGCGGTGCGCGGCTCGTAGCCGAAGGCATCGAGAACGCCGCCGACCTGATCGTGCTGCGCGACATGGGCATTGCCTGCGGCCAGGGCTTCTTCTTCGGCCGGCCCGCCGTGGAGCCGCTGCGCACCCTTGCACGCGAGGCGCGCGAGGCGATCCGCGCGGACCATATCGCCGTGTTCCCCGAAGCCACGCGCAGCGCCGCCACGCAGCCCGCGGGCGGCGGCTCGCCCGCCGGGAAGATGCTGGTGCGCGCGCCCGCGCTGCCGCGCCACGCGACCAACAACGACGTGCTCGATCTCTTCAACGGCCTGCCCGACCTGCATGCGGTGGCCGTGGTGGAAGGCGAAACGCCGGTGGCGCTCATCAACCGGCGCGCGTTCATGGACCGCTATGCGCTGCCGTATCACCGCGAGCTGTTCGGCAAGAAGGCCTGCCTGCAATTCGCCAACGCGCAGCCCGTGCTGATCGAGCAGTCGATGACCGTCGAGCAGATGGCCACGCTTCTCGCGAGCGACGACCAGCGCTATCTCGCCGACGGCTTCGTCATCACCGACAGCGGCCGCTACGCCGGTCTCGGCACCGGCGAGAGCCTCGTGCGCGCGGTGACGGAGGTGCGCATCCAGGCCGCGCGCTACGCGAATCCGCTCACCTTCCTGCCGGGCAACATCCCGATCAGCTCGCACATCGAGCGCCTGCTCTCGCACGACGCGGGCTTTCATGCGTGCTATGTCGACCTGAACCAGTTCAAGCCATTCAACGACCAGTACGGCTATTGGCAGGGCGACGAGGTGCTGAAGTTCGCGGCGACGGTGCTCGCCGACGCCTGCGATCCCACGCGCGACTTCCTCGGCCACGTGGGCGGCGACGACTTCCTGATCCTGTTCCAGAGCGAGACGTGGCGCGAGCGCGCGCGCCAGGCGATCGAAGCGTTCAACGAAGGCGCGCAGCGCTTCTACGCGCCGGGCGACCGGCTCGCGGGCGGGATTCATGGCGAGGACCGGCACGGCAACCCCACCTTCTTTTCCTTCGTGACGATGGCGATCGGCTGCGTGCACATCGCGCCGGGCCAGGGCGCGCAGCACAGCAGCGACGCGATCGCCTCGCTTGCGGCCATCGCCAAGCGCCGCGCGAAGAAAGAAGCGACGGGGCTCGTCGTCATCGACGGCAGCACGAGCGCCGCGCTCCTCCCCACGCTCGGCGCGAAGCCCGGCGAAGCCGGGGAAACAGGCGAGATCGCGAGCGCCTGACACCCTGCCGCCTTTCCCGCGACCGCCCCAAACAGAACGGGCCGGCCGCGCGGCTCCCGCCGCGCGCCGGCCCGTTGCGCTTTCACCGCGCCTTCGCTACCGCGTCGCTAGATCGACCCCATCAACACCAGCACGACGACGACGACAACGACGATGCCAACCGTGCCCGAAGGCGCATAGCCCCACGAGCGGCTATACGGCCAGGCCGGAAACGCGCCGATGAGCAGCAGGATCAGAATGACCAGAAGCAGGGTGCCTAGCATGATGCCTCCGAGTGTCGAATGTCAGTGTCCGCCTATCCCGCAACCCTCGTTCCCGCGCGTGTTTAGTTAATTTTACTAAACATGTAAATTTACGTTTATCTCTGTATTTACGGGTATTTACCGGGGTTTTTCAGCGTTGATTAAGGTTTCCTGAGCATGTTTTTACTATACAATCGCCGCACACCTGACCACTCCCGGAACGCGCTTCGCGCCACCGCAAGCCAGGAATCATGGGGACAACTATTCGTGACGTCGCGCAGGCGGCCAACGTGTCGATCGGCACGGTGTCGCGCGCACTGAAAAACCAGCCGGGGCTTTCCGAAGCCACGCGCGAGCGCATCGTGGAAGTCGCGCGCGCGCTCGGCTACGACTGCGGGCAACTGCGCCCGCGTATCCGCCGCCTCACGTTCCTGCTGCACCGCCAGCACAACAATTTCGCCGCGAGCCCGTTCTTCTCGCACGTCCTGCACGGCGTGGAAGACGCCTGCCGCGAGCACGCCATCGTGCCCGCGCTCCTCACGGCCGGCCCCGCCGACGACACCGTCCAGCAATTGCGCCTGCACGCGCCCGACGCCATCGCCGTGGCGGGCTTCGTCGAGCCGGAAATGCTCGCCGCGCTCGTCGCGCTGCAACGCCCGCTCGTGCTGATCGACCTGTGGTCGCCGGGGCTGCGCTCGGTGAACATCGACAACGCAGCGGGCGCCGCGCTCGCCATGCAGCACCTCTTCGCGCTCGGGCGCCGCCGCATCGCCTTTATCGGCGGGTCGCTCGCGCACTACAGCATCGCTCAGCGCGCGCTCGGCTACCGGCGCGCGTTCTTCGAGGCGGGCCTCTTGTTCGACCCGTCGCTCGAAACGACGATCGACGGCGGGCTCGACCCCGACACGGGCGCGTCGCTCGCCATGCAGCGCCTGCTCGACGCCGCGCGCGCCACCGGCAGCCCGCCGCCCGACGCCCTGTTCGCCTACAACGACGCCGCCGCGCTCGCGGCCATGCGCGTATGCCTCGCGCGCGGCCTGCGCGTGCCCGAGGACATCGCCATCATCGGCTTCGATGACATTGCGGGCGCGACGCACGCCACGCCGCCGCTCTCGACCATCGCCGTCGACAAGGAAGCGCTCGGGCGGCGCGGCGTCGAGCTGCTGCTGGAGGAAACGCCCGCCGCCGCCGAGATCCGCTTGCCCGTGCAACTCGTCGCGCGCGCGAGCACGTTGGGCGCCGCGCCGCTGCCCGGCGTCGCTCATGCGCCGGGCCACGTCGCCGGCCTGCCGGTCGATGCGCTCGCAACCGAATTGCAAGGCGAGCAAGCCGCCTTGCTGAAAACACGCTGAAAACTCGCTGAACTGACGCCGAACTCAGGCCGAACTCAGGCCGAACTCACGTTGAAGCCACGTCCAAGCCAGAAGAGAACGCCATGACGATGACCGCCGACACCGCCTCCACCGCCAGCGCGCAAGCCGCCGCACCTGTCGCCTCCCTTGCCCCCGCCGCGGCGCCGCCCGTTGCGAGCTTTCGCGACCGCGGCTTCCTGCTCGGCCACGTGCAGGACACGCTGCGCTTCTACGCGCCGAACGTGTTCGACGCCTCGGGCGGCTTTTTCCACTACTTCCGCGACGACGGCTCGATCTACAACGCGCACTCGCGGCATCTCGTGAGCAGCTGCCGGTTCGTCTTCAACTATGCGATGGCGTATCGCGAGTTTGGCGACCCGCAGCACCTGGCGTACGCGCGTCACGGCTTGCAGTTTCTGCGCGACGGCCACTGGGACCCGCAATTGCAGGGCTACGACTGGGAGATCGACTGGCGCGACGGCAAGAAGCGCGTGCTCGACGGCACGCGCCACTGCTATGGCCTCGCGTTCGTGCTGCTCGCGTACGCGCACGCGGCGATGGCCGGCATCGAAGAAGCGCGGCCGATGATCGGCGCGACCTTCGAACTCATGGAGCACCGCTTCTGGGACGGCGCGGCAGGCCTCTACGCCGACGAAGCGAGCGCCGACTGGATCGTCTCCGGCTATCGCGGCCAGAACGCCAACATGCACACGACCGAGGCGCTGCTCGCGGCTTACGAGGCGACGGGCCATCTCGTCTATCTCGATCGCGCCGAGCGTGTCGCGTCGAACATCACGCTGCGCCAGGCGAAGCTCTCGCAAGGACTCGTGTGGGAGCACTTTCACGCCGACTGGTCGGTGGACTGGCATTACAACGAGGAAGACAGCTCGAACATCTTCCGCCCGTGGGGTTTCCAGCCGGGCCATCAAACCGAGTGGGCGAAGCTGCTGTTGCTGCTCGAGCGCCATCGCCCGCTGCCCTGGCTCCTGCCGCGCGCGATCGAACTGTTCGACGCCGCCATGGCGCGCGCCTGGGACAACGATCACGGCGGCCTCTACTACGGCTTCGGCCCGGACGGCACCGTGTGCGATCACGACAAGTACTTCTGGGTCCAGGCCGAAACCTTCGCCACGGCGGCGCTGCTCGGCAACCGCACCGGCAACGAACGCTTCTGGGACTGGTACGACGAAATCTGGCGCTATAGCTGGGCGAATTTCGTCGATCATCGTTACGGTGCGTGGTATCGCATCCTCACGTGCGACAACCGCAAGTACAGTGATGAAAAGAGCCCGGCCGGCAAGACCGACTATCACACCATGGGCGCATGCTACGAAGCGCTGAACGCGCTGCCGGGGCGCGGCATGGCGCCGGTCGTGGGGCGCGAGGAAGCCGCGAGCGGCGGCGCGAGCGGCCAGAACCAAGCTGAGGAATAAGACCATGAGCACGTGCAGCACCGGCCCGGACTTCTCGTCCGGCTTCCCGGCCTTCATCTCGGCCGGTGACATCCTCACCGATCTCGTGCGCACGCCCGCGCCCGAAGGCGCCCCGCACGCTTCGCCGTCGGGCGCACCGGGCATGGACTCGCACTGGCGCGCCCATCCAGGCGGCGCGGGCTGGAACGTCGCGCGCGCGGTCGCGCGGCTCGGACTGCCCACGGCCTGCGCGGGCTCGCTCGGCGTGGACAACTTCTCCGACGAACTCTGGAACGCGAGCGTCGCCGCGGGCCTCGACATGCGCTTCATGCAGCGCGTGGAGCGCTCGCCGCTGCTCGCGATCGTGCATCAGACGCATCCGCCCGCGTACTACTTCATCGGCGAGCAGAGCGCCGACCTCGCCTTCGATCCCGCGAAGCTGCCCGAAGGCTGGCGCACACATGCGAAGTGGGCGCACTTCGGCTGCATCAGCCTCGTGCGCCAGCCGCTTGGCGAAACGCTCGCCACGCTCGCCGCCGATCTGCGCGCGGCCGGCGTGAAGATCAGCTTCGATCCGAACTACCGCAACCTGATGGCGCACGGCTATGAGCCGATCCTGCGCCGCATGGCCGCGCTCGCCGATCTCATCAAGGCTTCCGACGAAGACCTGCGCATGCTGTTCCCCGGCAAGAGCGAGCCCGAGGCCATCGAAGCGCTGCGTGCGCTCAATCCCTCGGCCACGCTGCTCGTCACGCGCGGCGCGCAGGCGGCCACGCTGTATGTGGGCGACGAGGTGATCGAAGCCGCGCCGCCGCGCGTGGAAGTGGCCGACACCGTGGGCGCGGGCGACGCTTCCATCGGCGGGCTGTTGTTCAGCCTGATGAGCACGCCGCAGCGCAACTGGCGTCAGCATCTGGCCTTCGCGCTCGCCGCAGGCGCGGCCGCGTGCCGCCGGCCGGGCGCGCATTCGCCGACGCTCGACGAAGTCGTCGCCCTGCTCGCCGACTGACACGCGGCGCGTTGGCCCCGGTTGAATCCGGTCGGCCCCTTGGCGCGACGCTGACACGAAAGCGCCGCGCCGCCGTCACATGCGTGCCCCGCAGTCGCGCGGGCAACGTGCTAGCATGGAATCTCCCTCCTGTTGCAGGCGGCGCACGAGACTCGTGCGGCCCGGCCTGCATTGCGCGACCCGCGCGGCCCGAGGGATATCCTTCCACGAGGAGCGCGTTATGGAAGACGTCACCTACACCAAGGGGATCTATACGGCCGTCGCCACGGTGCGGCCCATGAATGCCGGCCAGTACCAGGGCCTGGTCTCCCTGGCGCGCGACGACGGCGAAGAACTCGAAAACGCGGTGTATGAAGTCGAGGCCGCCTCGGGCACGCCGGAAGAGGCCCTCGAAGAAGCCAAGGCGCTGGCGCACCGCATCCTTGGCGAGCTCGAACTGTAGATCGCCATTGCCCTGCCCACGGGGGCGGCGGCGGGCTGGCTGGAGGTAATCATGGCCGAACAGCTCTTTCTCTACGGCGTCTACGCCATCCACGTGCATCCGCTCGCGCTGCAAGGCGCTCGCTGGGACGCCGAGTATCAGATCACGCATCGCGACAAGGCCGTGCAGCCGTGGATCACGATCGGCGGCAACGCGGGCTTCGACGCGCTCGCGCAAGCCGTGGACGCCGCCCGCCGCCAGGCGATCGCCGATATCGATCACGGCGCGGGCATTCCGAAGCCGCACGCGTTTCCGTAACGCGCTCGCGCAGACGTTCGGGCCGCCGCTCAGTCGATCGGCCGCCCGGCGAATCGGCTAATCGGCCCACGGCTCAACGCGCGCGCTAGCGCACGGTCTAACGGCACGGCGTCTGCGTCCATGCACGGCGCGTGCGTCGACGATGTGCGTCCCGAGCGATGCGCACAAGCTTACATTCAGCCTGTCCATTGCGCGCTTGACCGCCCGGCTTGTTCTGTCCTTGCGGCATTGCTACGCTCCTCCTCTTGATCCAGACGCGCAGGACACACCATGACGCCCGAAACGCCGGAGCGCTTCGCGAACCAGGAAGCCGCCCAGCAAGCCGATTCGGCGCCCCTGAATTCACCGGGCGTGGACATGGGCGCCTGCAAGGCCGAAACGCCCGCACGCGGCAAGCGCGGCGCGCCGCGCAGGTTAGTGGTCGGCTCGCGCGAGGTGCTCGTCTACGGCATGCCCCTGCGCACGTGGGGCGACTTCTACCATTCGGCGCTCACCATGCGCTGGCCCACCTTCTTCGCCTCGCTCGCCGCGCTGTTCCTGTTCATGAACGCCGTGTTCGCGTGCCTGTATCAGCTCGGCGCCGCGCCCATCGCCAACCAGTACCCGCACGGCTTTCTCGGCGCTTTCTTCTTCAGCGTCGAAACGCTCGCCACCGTCGGCTACGGCGACATGCATCCGCAAACGATCTACGCGCACATCGTCGCCACGTTCGAAATTTTTGTCGGCATGTCGGGCGTCGCGTTGGCCACCGGGCTCGTGTTCGCGCGCTTCTCGCGCCCGCGCGCCATGATCATGTTCGCGCGCGAAGTGGTGGTGCATCCCATCGAAGGCCGCATGACGCTGATGGCGCGCGCCGCCAACGCGCGCCAGAACGTGATTGCCGAAGCGGGCGCGAAGCTGCGCCTCATCCGTATCGAAACGTCCTCGGACGGCTATTCCGCGCGGCGCATTTACGACCTCAAGCTCGTGCGCGACCAGCATCCGCTTTTCACGCTCGGCTGGAATCTCATGCATGTGATCGACGAGTCGAGCCCGCTCTACGGCGTCACGCCCGAGATGCTCGCGAGCCAGCAGGCCACGCTGCACGTCGTGATCGAAGGCTCCGACGAGTCGACCGCGCAAACCATGCAGGCGCGCTATAGCTGGTCGGACCGGCACATCCGCTGGCACTTCCGCTACGTCGACCTGATGAGCGACGTGGACGGTGTGAGCACGATGGACTACACCCACTTCCACGATGTCGTCCCGTTCGACGTGGTGCGGCCGTACGGTCCTCACGTGATCTGACGGGCGCGCCCGAAGGCCGATTCGAACGGGATCGCGCCGGGGCAGGAAAATCTCTCTCCAGATTCGCCCAACGTGGGCAGGCTCTCGCGCGAACAGGCGACAACGCCGGAGAGTTAGCAAAAAATTTCCGTCATTGGCGAGAAAAAATAGAGTCTCTTTCGCCGCTCTCCCTGGAGAGCGTACGACAGCAATATACGGAGACTTCCCACAATGACCGCGCGCCCCGCGTTCGGCGATTCGCCAGCATCGCCGCCTCTCGCCGATTACAAGCTCACCGACAACCTCACCGCCACGCGCGGCCGCATCTTCCTGACCGGCACGCAGGCGATCATCCGCCTCGCGCTCATGCAGCGTGCGCTCGACCGCGCGCACGGGCTGAACACCGCGGGCTTCATCAGCGGCTATCGCGGCTCGCCGCTCGGCATGGTCGACCAGCAGGCGTGGAAGGCGAAGAAACTGCTCGAAGCCGCCGACGTGCGTTTCCTGCCCGCCATCAACGAGGAACTGGGCGGCACGGCCGTGCTCGGCACCCAGCGCGTGGAAGCAGACCCGGAGCGTACGGTCGAAGGCGTGTTCGCGATGTGGTACGGCAAAGGTCCGGGCGTGGATCGCGCGGGCGACGCGCTCAAGCACGGCAACGCCTACGGCTCGTCGCCGCACGGCGGCGTGCTCGTGGTGGCGGGCGACGACCACGGCTGCGTGTCGTCGTCCATGCCGCATCAGAGCGACTTCGCGATGATGGCGTGGCACATGCCGGTCGTGAATCCGTCGAACGTGGCGGACATGCTCGAATTCGGCCTGTATGGCTGGGCGCTCTCGCGCTACTCGGGCGCGTGGGTGGGCTACAAGGCGATTTCGGAAACGGTGGAGTCGGGCTCGACCGTCGATCTCGACGCGTTGAAAACCGACTGGCAAGCGCCGGATATGGCCGCTGCGGGTTTCACGCCGCCGGCGGGCGGCCTGCATAACCGCTGGCCCGATCTGCCGAGTCTCGCGATCGAGCAGCGCCTCGCCGCCAAGCTCGACGCCGTGCGCCACTTCGCGCGCGTGAACAGCATCGACAAGTGGATCGCGCCGAGCCCGCACGCGAACGTGGGCATCGTCACCTGCGGCAAGGCGCACCTGGACCTGATGGAAACGCTGCGCCGCCTCGATCTCACCGTCGAGGATCTGGATCGCGCGGGCGTGCGCATCTACAAGGTAGGCCTCTCGTTCCCGCTGGAGATGTCGCGCATCGACGCGTTCGTCTCGGGTCTCACCGACGTGCTCGTGATCGAAGAGAAAGGCCCCGTGATCGAGCAGCAGATCAAGGACTACCTCTACAACCGCAAGGAAGGCGCGCGCCCGAGCGTCATCGGCAAGCACGCCGAAGACGGCACGCTGCTGCTCTCGGAGCTGGGCGAACTGCGCCCCTCGCGCATCCTGCCCGTGTTCGCCGCGTGGCTCGCGAAGCATCGGCCCGCGCTCGACCGCCGCGAGCGCGTGGTGGATCTCGTCGCGCCGCAGATTCTCTCCAATGCCGCCGACGCCGTGCGCCGCACGCCCTACTTCTGCTCGGGCTGCCCGCACAACACGTCGACCAAGGTGCCCGAAGGCTCGATCGCGCAGGCCGGCATTGGCTGCCACTTCATGGCTTCGTGGATGGAGCGCGACACCACGGGCCTGATCCAGATGGGCGGCGAAGGCGTGGACTGGGCCGCGCACTCGATGTTCACGAAAATGCCGCACGTGTTCCAGAATCTCGGCGACGGCACCTACTTTCATTCAGGCATCCTTGCGATTCGCCAGGCGGTGGCGGCGAAGACCAACATCACCTACAAGATCCTCTATAACGACGCCGTGGCGATGACGGGCGGCCAGCCCGTGGACGGCAGCATTTCCGTGCCGCAGATCGCGCGCCAGGTGGAAGCCGAGGGCGTCTCGCGCTTCGTGGTGGTGAGCGACGAGCCCGAGAAATACGATGGCCATCACGGCCTGTTCCCGAAGGGCACCACGTTCCATCACCGCAGCGAACTCGATACGGTTCAGCGCGAATTGCGCGAAACGCCGGGCGTGACCGTGCTGATCTACGACCAGACCTGCGCCGCCGAAAAGCGCCGCCGCCGCAAGAAAGGTGAATTTCCCGACCCGGACAAGCGCCTCTTCATCAACGAGGAAGTGTGCGAAGGCTGCGGCGATTGCGGCGTGCAGTCGAATTGCCTTTCGGTCGAACCCGTCGAAACGGAACTGGGCCGCAAGCGCCGCATCGACCAGTCGTCGTGCAACAAGGACTATTCGTGCGTGAACGGCTTCTGCCCGAGCTTCGTGACGATCGAAGGCGGCAAGCTCAAGAAGGCCGCGGGCGCGGCGTTCGATCCGCGGGCGCTGGCCGCGCGCGTGAATGCGCTGCCGGTTCCGGCCACGCATCTGGACAACGCGCCGTACGACATTCTCGTAACGGGCGTGGGCGGCACGGGTGTCGTGACGGTAGGCGCACTCATCAGCATGGCCGCGCATCTGGAAGGCAAGAGCGCTTCGGTGCTCGACTTCATGGGCTTCGCGCAAAAGGGCGGCTCGGTGCTTTCGTTCGTGCGCTTCGCCGCAACCGATGCGCTGCTCAACCAGGTCCGCATCGACACGCAGCAGGCCGACCTGCTGCTCGCCTGCGACATGGTGGTGGGCGCGAGCGCCGATGCGCTGCAAACGGTGCGTCACGACCGCACGCGCATCGTCGTGAACACGCATGAGATTCCGAACGCGTCGTTCGTGCAGAACCCCGAAGCGAACCTGCACGCCGACGCGCTGCTCGCGAAGATGCGGCACGCCGCGACCAACGGCGCGCCCGGCGCAGCAGATCCGCTCTCCGCATGCGATGCGCAGGCGCTCGCGCAGCGCTATCTCGGCGACACCATCGGCGCGAACATCCTGATGCTCGGCTTTGCGTGGCAGCTTGGCCTCGTGCCGGTTTCATTCGCGGCGCTCACGCGCGCCATCGAGTTGAACAACGTGGCCGTGCAGGCCAACCTGTTCGCGTTCTCGATCGGCCGCATGGCCGCAGCCGACCCTGCCGCGCTCGAAGCGCTCGACGCGCAACGGGCGGCGGCCGCCAAAGCCACGGCGCGTAAGCTCACGCAAACGCTCGACGAACTGATCGCCGATCGCGAAGCGCGTCTGCTCGCTTATGGCGGCGCGAGCTACGTTAAGCGTTATCGCACGCTGATCGATGCCGCGCGTCATGCGGACAAGACGGCGGACAAGACGCTTGCACGGGGCGTGGCGACCACGTTCTATCGACTGCTCGCCGTGAAAGACGAATACGAAGTCGCGCGCCTGCATACCGATCCGGCGTTCCGCGCCGCGCTCGAAGCGCAGTTCGAAGGCACGGCGGGCAGCGACTTCACCGTGAAGTTCAACCTCGCGCCGCCGCTCATCGCGCGTGAGAAGAACGGCCAGCCGCCGCGCAAGATGCAGTTCGGCCAGTGGCTCTGGAGCGCGTTCGGCCTGCTGAAGAAGGGCCGCAGTGTGCGCGGCACGTGGCTCGATCCGTTCGGCAAGACGCTGGAGCGCCGCATGGAGCGCGCGCTCGCCGGCGACTACGAGGCGACGCTGCGCGGCGCGTTCGCAAGCCTCACCGCCGAAAACGCCGACGACATCGCGAAGCTCGCCAACCTGCATCAGCGTGTGCGCGGCTACGGGCACGTGAAGCTCGCGAACCTCGCGGCAGTCAAGCGCAGCGAACGCGAACTGGCCGCGCGCCTTGGCGTCGACGTGAAGACGAGTGCGGCGGTGGAAGAAGCCCTCGCGTCGTTCAAGGGCGCGGGCGCGCTGCGCGGCATTCCCGTGGTGGTCGCGAAGTGATGTGAAGCTGCGAAGCGCGCGCCGTTCATCTGGACGGCGCGCGCTTTTTCATGAATCAGCCGTCGAGCAAGGTCCGCACGCGGCGCACCTTGTCTTCGTCGACGGGTGCGAGTCCCTTGCCGTCAACGCGCACGCCCGAGCCGAAGTGAACCGCGCGCACCTGCGTCGCACCCACGAACGGGCCGACGCGATCGATCGTGAGCCCCGCGCCAGCGAGCACTGTGCAATGCGTGTTGTGCGCGCGTTGCACCAGCGCTTCGATTTGCGCCTGGGCGTCGAGCACCGAAGGCTTGCCGCCCGAAGTGAGCACATTCGTGACGGCGTCGAAACCGAGCAGCACGTCGAACGCCTCCATCAGATCGCGCGCTTCGTCGAATGCGCGATGAAACGTGAGCGGCATGCCGTCGGCCGCGTCGATCGCGCGTTGCAAGCCTTCGCGATCCACTTCGCGCGACGGCGTGAGCATGCCGATCACCACGGCATGCGCGCCCGTCCGCTTCGCCGCGCGCACGTCGCGCAGCATCACCGCAAAATCGTTCGAATCGTAAGCGAACGAGCGGCTGTGCGGCCGCACGATCACGTTCACGGGAAGGTCCACCGCCTCGACCACGGCTTCGATCAAGCCGATGCTCGGCGTGAGACCGCCCTCGCCCATTGCCGTGACCAGTTCGAGACGGTCCGCGCCGCCGCGCGCGGCGGCCGTCGCGTCGGCAACCGTGGTCGCGATGACTTCCAGCAACACTCTTTCGTGTCTCATGCTTGCGCGCCATGTCGTGGAGAACACGACATGATCGCAGATGCGCGCGCTATTCGAACCAGTCGATATCGCCGCACAGCACGCACAGGCGCTCGCCCACCTGCACCGCCATCGAGAGCGTCAGGCATGGCAACGCCTCGTTGATCGACAGGTAAGGCCCGGTCACGTGCACGCGCCCCGGCGTGACGAGCGCCGCGCGGAAGTACGGCCTGCGCAGCCAGCTCGCGCCCTGGGCGTCCTCCAGCGGCAAAAAGCGCGCGTCGCGCTCCGCGCGATCGACGCGCAGCACCACGTTGCGGCCCGCCTGCCTGCCGTTCGAATCGAGCAGATAGCAGCGCGCCGCATGGTCGAGCGCGAGGAAATTCCAGCACACCTCTTCGAGCGGCTCGCCCGCCGAAAGGCGCTCGACCGCGCGCTCGAACGCGCGTTGATAAGGCGCGAGGCGACTCGTCTCGCCGCGCTCACGTGTTTCGGTCTGCTGACGAAAGCGCTCCGTCGCCTCGGCGATCACGCCCTGCACCTGCGCCGCGTCGGTGAGTCCGGGCGCCGGGCGCGCGAAGAAGAAGCCCTGCACGAAGTCCGCGTTGCAGGCGAGCGCGAGCTGCGCCTCGTGCTCCGTCTCCACGCCCTCGATCAGCACGAGCTTGCCCGCGTCATGCAGCAGCGCCACCAGCGCGGGCAGCGTCGCGGCCATGTCGGCGCGGTGCTGCGCGTGCATGAGCATGATGCGGTCGAGCTTCACGATGTCGGGGTTGAGCTGCCACACGCGACCGATATCGACATTGCCCGCGCCGAAGTCGTCGAGCGCGACGAGAAAGCCGCGCTCGCGGAACGCCGCGACGGCTTGCGCGAGCGCGTCGAGATCGGTGCCTTCGGATTCGAGCACCTCCAGCACCACGCGCCGCGGCGCGATGTTCAGGCGGCGCAGGTTCGCGAGCAGCGCCGCCGCGTGATACGCCTCGATCAGCGTGCCGGGATGCACGTTGAGAAAGAGCCACTCACGCTCCGCACCGAGCAGCGCGAAATTCTCCAGATGCAGCCCCTGGGCCAGCCGGTCCACCAGCAGCGCCTCGCCCACACGCGCGGCGTCGCCGAACACGTCGAGCGGCGAGACCGGGCGGTCGAGCGGATCGTGCGCGCGCAGCAACCCTTCGTAGCCCACCGCGCGCATGTGCGAAAGACTGAACACGGGCTGAAACACGCTCGTGAGCGTGAGGTCGCCATGGTGTGCACTGTAGCGCTGCATCCCCGAGGTCACGCTGAGATCGAAGCCGTGAGGGGTCACGGCCGTCTTGTCCTGTTGCTCTGTGATCATGCCATCCTCTAGCGCGTAGGAACGACGCTGCAATCCGCCCGACCTTCGCACGACCTGCGCGTTCGCCCATATCCTGATTCCGTTGCTTCGTTGGCAACCGATCAAGCAAGGTCCGTGCTCACTGCGTCGCGATCTGGCACGCATCGGCCAATGCACAAATGCCCAGCGCGTGCGCCGTGACGGGGCACGCCGTGCACCGCGCGAGCGATCGCGCAATGCACCGATATCGTGCGCCTTTCCGGCCACGCTTGCTTCGATGGTGGCGCACATCTGCGCACATCAGCGCGCCTAAGCCCACATAAGCGCGCAGTTCGCGCATCCGCTTCGCCGCCGTCGACGCCATCGCCCGAAGCGTTCAAATGCGGGCCAAATCGTCGTGCTTCGCGGTGCTTCCTGCGCGCTTCGCGGCGCAATTCGACCTCATCCGGCTAAACTGTCCCCCGACCGGCGTGCGCCATTCATGCGCGCCAGAACGCACTCCCTCACCGCCTGCGAAGGGAGACTCCGGCTTCCTCGCCCTGCCCGGTTCGCTCCCGCTGGTTTCGTCCAGTCCCGCCCGGTGTCCGTTTGGCCCCCGCTACATTCGTCGATGGAAATCCTTTTTACCGTTCTCATTCTGCTCCTCGCCGTCGCCGTATCGGGCGTCGTCACGCGCATCCTGCCCATCAAGCTGCCGCTGCCGCTCATGCAGATCGGCATTGGCGCGCTGCTCACCTTCCCGCGCGTGAATCCGCACGTCACGTTCGATCCCGATATCTTCATGGCGCTGTTCATCCCGCCGCTGCTGTTCGCCGACGGCTGGCGCATGCCCAAGCGCGAGTTCTTCATGCAGCGCCGCGCGATCCTCATGCTCGCGCTCGGCCTCGTGCTGCTCACCGTGGTGGCCGTGGGCTACTTCGTGCACTGGCTCGTGCCGCAGATCTCGCTGCCCGTGGCCTTCGCGCTCGCGGCCGTGCTCTCGCCCACCGACGCCGTGGCGCTCTCGGCCATCGCGGGCAAGGACCGCATTCCCGCGCAGCTCATGCATATCCTCGAAGGCGAGGCGCTGATGAACGACGCGTCGGGCCTCGTCGCGCTCAAGTTCGCCGTGGCGGCCGCGCTCACGGGCTATTTCTCGCTGCGTGAGGCAACCCTCAGCTTCTTCCTGATCGCGGCGGGCGGCCTCGCGCTCGGCGCCGCGATCGGCTGGATTTTCAGCTTCGTTTCGGCGCGCTTTCTCAACGTGACCGAAGACGGCGACCCCGCGCCCGGCGTCGTGCTGACGCTGCTGATTCCGTTCGCGGCGTATCTCTTCGCCGAGCATCTCGAAGTGTCGGGCGTGCTCGCGGCCGTGGCGGCCGGCATGATGATGAATTACACGAGCGTCGCGCACAAAGGGCCGGTGTCGACACGCGTGCGGGCGTCGAGCACCTGGTCGATGATCGAGTTCGTGTTCAACGGCATGGTGTTCACGCTGCTCGGGCTCCAGTTCCCCGGCATTCTTGGCAAGGCGCTGCTCGACGCGCATCACACGAGCAACGTGCAGATGTTGCGTCTGCTCGGCTACATCGCCGCCGTGCTGGCCGCGCTCTACGCCATGCGCTTCGGCTGGGTGTGGCTGCTGCGCTGGGTGGCGAGCCGCGGCGCCGCGCGTCACGGCGTGGCGAACGCGGTGCCGGGGCTGCGCACCGTGGCGATCACGACGGTGGCGGGCGTGCGCGGCGCGGTCACGCTCGCGGGCGTGCTGTCGCTGCCCGAGGTGCTGCACGACGGCAGCCCGCTGCCGGGCCGCGACAGCGCCATCTTCATCGCGACGGGTGTGATTCTCGCCTCGCTGCTGGTGGCGATCGTGGGGCTGCCGCTCTTGCTGCGCGGCGTGCGGCGCGGCGCACAGGCGCCGCACGCGGCCGAGGAACGCACGGCGCGCATCCAGGCAGCGCAGGCCGCGATTCGCGCCGTCGACGCGGTGCACGAGAAGGTGAGCGAGGATCTCGACGAATCGCAGGCCGCTTACGCCGCCGACACGACCGCGCGCGTGATGGACTCGTACCGCAGGCGCCTCGCCTCGCTCGACGCCGACCGCGACCGCAGCGCGAACGCGCGCCGCGCGGACGCGCTGGAACTGGAGATGCGTCTCGCCGCGATGCGCGCCGAGCGCGCCACGCTGCTGAAGCTGCGCAACGAGATGCAGATCAACGACGAGACGCTGGCGAAGCTGATGCGCGAAGTCGATCTGACGGAAACGGCGATCACGTCGCGCGGGCGCAATCGCTAGCAAGACCTCCGTTACGCGCTCAGAGCGTCGCTTCCTGCGCGGGCTTGCGGCGCAGCAGCGCGTAGAGAATGATCGCGCCGAAGGTGGCGGTGCCGATGCCGCCCAGCCCGAAGCCGCCGAGCTTGAGCGAGAAGTCGCCCGCGCCCAGCACGAGCGTGACGGCCGCGACGATGAGGTTGCGGTTGTCCGAGAAGTCCACCTTGTTGACGACCCAGATGCGCGCGCCCGTCACGGCGATGAGGCCGAACACGACGATCGACACGCCGCCGAGCACCGGCCCCGGAATCGTCGCGATGACGGCGCCGAACTTCGGCGAGAAGCCGAGCACGAGCGCGATGAGCGCGGCGATCACGAACACGAGCGTCGAATAGATCTTCGTCACCGCCATCACGCCGATGTTTTCCGCGTAGGTGGTCACGCCCGTGCCGCCCGCGAAACCCGAGACGATGGTGGCGAGCCCGTCGCCGATAAACGCGCGGCCCACGTAGCGGTCGAGGTTGTAGCCCGTCATCGCCGAAACGGCCTTGATGTGGCCCAGGTTCTCCGCGACGAGAATCACGGCGATGGGCGCAAGCAGCGTCATTGCGTGCGGATCGAACACGGGCGCCATGAACTTCGGCATGCCGAACCACGCGGCGTTGGCGACGATCGAGAAGTCGATCGGCTTGCCGAGGCCCATGCCGTTCGTGACGATCGCGTAGATCGCATAGGCGATCAGCAGGCCGACGAGAATCAGCAGGCGTTGCAGCATGCCGCGCGTGAACACGGCCACGCCGCCCACGCAAAGCACGGTGACGATGGCCATCCACGAGTCGAAGGTCGAGGCGCTCACGCCCTTCACGGCGATGGGCGCGAGATTCAGCCCGATCACGGCCACGATCGAACCCGTCACCACAGGCGGCATGAGCGTTTCGATCCACTTGGTGCCGATGACCGAGACGAGCACGCCGATCAGCGCGTACACCACGCCACACGCGATGATGCCGCCCAGCGCGACGGGAATGTTGGTGTTCGGCCCCTGCCCGCCATAGCCCGTCACCGCGATCACCAGACCGATGAACGCGAAGCTCGAACCAAGATAGCTCGGCACGCGCCCGCCCACCACCACGAAGAACAGCAGCGTGCCGACACCCGACATGAAGATGCAGAGGTTCGGGTCGAAGCCCATGAGCAGCGGTGCGAGCACGGTCGAACCGAACATGGCGACGACGTGCTGCACGCCCATGGCGAACATCTGCGGCCAGGCGAGGCGCTCGTCGGGGGCCACGACGCTGCGGGCCGGGCCGGTCTGCGCGCGCCAGCGGGGGAAATAGGAGTCGGACATGGGTTCCTCTTGTCGGCGGGATTTTGTGGTTTGGTTCTGGTTTTTGGCGCGCACGGAACGAAGCGGCCGACCTTGATGCAGGTCACGCGCGAGTGTACGGAGCCGCAATCGGCGTGGCAAGCCGGATGTCGGGTGTGCGAAACACCGCGCGCGCGGCAGGCTTCATCGCGTGTGAATGCCGCCCGGATGCCTTGTGGGCCGGGCGATCGGATCTTAAGTAAATGCCGAATGGCATTTAAGACTCCTCCTATATTAGGCGCGAGAAGCCAGACCTACACTGACATGGCTGCGTGACCCCATGACAGTTCATGCAGAGGTTGTAAGTTGTAAACTCTCCGACTTATCCGCTCTTGCCTTTCGGCTTGAGCGGTTTTTTTTGCGCGCTCGCCTGGTCGCGTGGTCTTGGCCCGTCACGCGAAGGCCGCTTCGGCAAATCCCGATGCGTAGTCGCGCACGTCCTGCGGCCAGGCCGCGAGCGACGTCTCGAAGCGAGCGCGCTCGCCCGCATAGAGCGCGCGCAGCGCTTCCTCGTAGTCGGGCAGATTGCCCGCCAGCGCCGTCATGAAGCGATGCGCGGCTTCCTGCGCCGCGCGCACGCGCTCGCGCGATTCGCTCGCATGGCGCGCCGAATCCACGAGCCGGCGCAACACCACCGAAGCGCCGCCAGGTTGCGCGCCGAGCCAGTCCCAATGGCGCGGCAACAGCGTCACTTCGCGCGCGACCACGCCGAGCTTCGGGCGGCCACGGCCGCGCGGTGCTTCGTCGGGCGTTTCGTCAGGCGTGGGGACTGCGTCGCTCTCCTCGTCGCCCGCTTGCGCGCCGAGGCGCGCCGCGATGTCGCGCTCCGTGCCGCGCAGGTCGAACTCCACCGGGCGCGCGTCGCGGTCGTCGAAGACCAGCACCGCCGCGCCGTGTTCATTCCCTTCACGCTCGATTTCCGCCTTGACCGCCAGCGCCACCACGAGCGGCGCGCCGCGCGCGATCAGGCGCGTGCCCGCAAACGCCGTGCAACCGTGTTTCGCCACCATGACTCACTCCTTGTTTCGTGCAATGGACGGCGAATTTTATCCGGGTAAATTATGCAATGCAATATCATCCGGGTAAAATTTGATCGAGGTCAGCGGAATGCGTCACGAACCCGAGCGGTCCGCGACGTCGGCGGAGGTGGCGGGCAGCCATGCCGCCACGCGGTTGCGGCCCGAGCGCTTAGCGGTGTAGAGCGCCGCGTCGGCGGCGTCGGTCAGCGCGCGCCAGTTGGCGAACGCGCTCTGCGTCGTGCTGGCCACGCCCACGCTCACGGTCAGCACGCCGTTCGGACTGCCCTCGTGCGGCAGCGCCAGCGCCTCGATCGCCGCGCGTACCTTCTCCGCCAGCACGAGCGCCTGGGCTTCGCCCGTCTCCGGCAGCAGCATCACGAACTCCTCGCCGCCGTAACGCGCCGCGCAGTCGGCCGCGCGCCGGGCATGCGCGCCAATCGCGTGGGCGACCGCCGCGAGCGCGTCGTCGCCCGCGAGGTGGCCATAACGGTCGTTGTAGAGCTTGAAGCGGTCCACATCGAGCAGCGCCAGCGAGAGCGGTGTGCCCGAGCGGCGCGCGCGCGCCCATTCGTGGTCGGCGCGCGTTTCGAAGGCGCGCCGGTTCGCAAGCGACGTGAGCGCGTCGGTGCCCGCCTGCACGCGCAGTTCGGCCTCCACCGCGCCGCGGCGGCGCAACTGGCGCGTGAACATCACCGCGAGCGCGATGAGCGAAGCATCGAGCACCGCCGTGAGCGTGCCGATAATCCAGGCGCGCACGCGCCATTCGCGGTAGATGTCCTCCGCCGCAACGGCCACGGTGAACACCAGCGGATAACCGCCCACGCGGCGTATCGCGAACCAGCGCCGCACGCCGTCCAGCGGGCCGACGGCGAAGAAGCCGCTCGACTGCGTGTGCCCGAATTGCCGGTAGAGCGCGGATTCGGCGACGCTCTGGCCGATCAGCGCGGGATCGTAAGGGCTGCGCATGAGCAGCGTGCCGTCCGCGAGCGTGAGCGCCACCGCGCCGTCCCGGCCGATGTCCACGCCGCTGAAGAGTTGGCGGAAATAGTCGAGCCGCATCGTGCCGACCACCACGCCCGCGAACGAGCCGTCGGGGTTCGAGAGCCGGCGGCTCAGGCCGATGGTCGCATTGGCCGGGCCGTCGCGCGGAATGAACGGCCGGCTCAGATACAGGCCCACGTGCGGTGAATCGCGCTGCGCCGTGAAGTAGTCGCGATCGGCCACGTTGAGTTCGCGCGGCGGCACCGCGCGCGAATCGAAAACGACGGCGCCCGCCGCGTCGGTCACGAAGATCGCGCCGAGATTCTTCGCCGTGGCCGAGCGATCGAACAGCACGTTCTGGCGAATGTCGGGGGGCAGCGCGGCCAGGCGCGGGTCGTTGATGGCATCCACCACGGCTTGTAGCGAAAGCGCGTAGACGTCGAAATTGCGCGCCGTGTCGCGCTCGAACAGCAGCGCCATGTTGTAGGCGGACGCGCGGGCGCTCGCGAGCGCGTCGTGCCGCATCTGCGCCATGACCCACGCGGCGATCAGCGTCAGCGCCCCGGCAAGCGCAATGCCGATGGCGATCACGGCGTAGGGTCGGCGTGTCATCATGTCGGGCCTTCGGGGGCTGGCCTGGCGGGAAATGCCCGGCGCCGCGCACGCCGGTATGCAATCGAGTGTACATCGGCGAACGGACGCTCGCCGAGTGTATGCATTCATCCTCGCGCATCGTCGCATGCGGTAGCGCGCGCCGCCATGCGGGCAAGTCCGGTTGCCATCGACGGGCCCGGTGGGATGACCGGGCCTCGCTCTTGCGCGCTCATTGTCCTGAGCAATTCATCCGGATTCCTCTGTTTTATTTCGGGCCGCGCAAAGGCGGGGCTTTGCGGGCGTTCAGTCGTTGCGGACTCCGACGATTGCGCGCGCCTCGATCCACGCGCGCCACTGCGCGCCGAAGTCGAAAGCAGGATCGATGTCGAAGGCAAGCGCCAGCGCCGCGTCGAGCGTTGCGCCGTCGCGCAGCGCGAGGAATGCGGCGTGTGCGGCGTGCGTGTGCACGAGCACGATCGGACGCCAGTGTGGCCGCACCACGAGCGCCCAGGACGATGCATCCACGCGTTCCGGCCACTCGCCGCCTGGCTCGTGAGCGCGCAGGATCGCCGCCGCATCGAAGTGCAGGGCGAGCGCCGCGCACGCGGGATGCACATGGAGCCGCGACTGCGAGAGGCGCTGCGCGCCGAGCGCCTGCCACTGCTGCGCATCGAGCGGCGTGGCGTTGGCGGCATAGGCGGCGACGTGCAGCGCCCATTCGAGCCGCGCCACATCGGCGAAATACGCGTAGCGCGCTTGCGTTTCGTAGCGCTCGACAAACTCGGGCAACTGCGCGCCGAAGCGATTGAGGTCCGCGTCGCGCGAAGGATGCTCGCGTGAGTAGGCGAGCGCGAGCGCGTCGAAATAGGCGTCGCCGGTCAGGGCCAGGAGCACGGGATAGGCATTGGCCAGCGCAAGACGCCTCGCGGCGCGCGCGTTGCCGCGATAGAGGCCGAGGCGTTCGTGCAGCCGTTCGGCATTGGCGGGCAGCAACCGGCAGGCCAATGCGGTGTCGGCGGCGGGATCGTCGAGTGCGGCGGCAAACGCCTGTTGTGCCGCCTCCAGCGTATCGTGCGATGTCATGCGCGCGGCTCCGCTTCGGGATGCGCGTGCTTCACGAGGCGCTCACGCGCAAGACGCGCCTCGTCGAGCAGCACGTCGAGCGCCGGTAGCGCCGTGTCCCATTCGATGAGCGTGGGCGTGTTGCCAAATCGCACGAGCGCCGCTTCGTACAGCGCCCAGACCGCCGGTGCGACGCGCGAACCATGATCGTCGATCACGGCGGCGGCCGTTGCCGTATGGCCCGCCAGATGGATTTCGCCGACCAACTGCGGCGGCAGCGCGGCCATGGCCGCGAACGCGTCCTCGCCGTGGTTGCACTGGTTGACGTACAGATTGTTCACGTCGAGCAGCACACCGCAACCCGTGCGCCGCGCGAGCGCCGCGAGGAATTCCGCCTCGCCGTATGCGTCGTCGCGAAATCTTACGTAGGTCGAAACATTTTCGATCAGCACGGTGCGGCCCAGCGCGTCCTGCATCTGCGCCACGCGCGCGCAAAGATGATCGAGCGAGGCTTGCGTGAGCGGCATCGGCAGCAAATCGTGCAGCGCCCCTTGCGCGCTCGCGCCCCAACAAAGATGCTCGGAAACGACGGCGGGCTCGATGCGCCCGACGAGCCGCGCGAGCCTCGCAAGATGCGCCGTGTCGAGCGGCGCGGCCGAGCCGAGCCCGAGCCCCACGCCGTGAAGGCTCAGCGGCAGATCGCGGCGCACTGTTTCGAGCACGTGCAGGTCGTAGCCGCCATCGCCGAAATAGTTCTCGCTGTGCACCTCGACCCAGTCGACATGCGGCGGCCCCGCCATGAAGGCCTCGTAGTGCGCGTGACGCAGGCCGATGCCCACGCCTTGCGGGGCGCGCGCCGCATTCATTTCACGCGCTCCGGCGCGCGCGCCACGTTTGCCGCAATGCTCATTTTTCCGGCGTGCCGCCCAGCTTCTGGCAGGTGCCCTTCGGCATGGTCTTGAAGTCGCCCTTGTCGTGATCGACCTTGGCCTGGCCCGCGCAGTCGTGCACGCCGGTTTTGCTGGAGCAGTCGTTCTGGCCCGCCTTGGCGACGCCGTAGCAGTTCACGGTGTCGTCGGCGTGGGCGACGCTCGCGCCGGCCGTCGCAAGCCCCGCCAGCGCGGCGGCAATCAGCGCCTGACGGCCGATTGGGTTCTTCATGGCGATTCTCCTTGAGCTTCGAAATGGGGTTTGCAGCGCGTGGCGTGCTGGCCTGCGCGCGCACTATTTTGCCTCACCGCGCGGGGCACGACCCGATTACATCGCCGCAGAGCGCCGAAATTGTTGCGATTCCAGTAACGATGTTTGCTGGATTACGGTATTTCTCTTTGAAGTGCACTGCAATAAAGTCTCACCAACGACTCGAACAACACGATTGTTACGAATCGAACACATAATTTTTGGAGGTTGTTACCATGAAGAATCTGATCGCTGCCGCACTCGCCGCTACCGTCCTCGCCGCTCCGGCCCTGTCGTTCGCTCAAGCCGACCAGGCGCCCGTGACGCGCGCTCAAGTCAAGGCAGAACTGGTCCAGCTGGAGAAGGCCGGCTACCGCCCGGGCCTGTCGAGCCCGTACTACCCGGCCGACATGCAAGCGGCCCAGGCACGCGTTGCGCAGCAGAACAACGCCGCTGAAGCCACGGCCTACGGCGCATCGACCAACGGCAGCACGCAAGCCGGCAATCGCGCACCGAACATCAAGCCGACCTACTTCGGCCAGTAATCGCGGCTCACGCGTCGTGCGCGCTGACACGCGCACGACGGCACGCGCATCGCGCGCGTGCCGCCCCACGGGCCCGCTCTCCTGATTGAGAGAGAGCGGGCCCGTTGCTATTTTCGCGCCCCGCGTGCAACGCGCGCGGCGCACGCACCGAAACCTCCGCCGCCGGATGTCCGGTGGCTTTGCCCGGACTTCGGTCCGGGCCTTTTTCCCCTTCCCCTCGCACCGCACGCGGCCCGCTGTTTCGAACACGGGTTGCGGCGGCGCGCGCGAAGGCGCCGCGCCGCGCTCAGAAGCCGTGCGTGACGAGCGACAACACGGAAAGATCGGGGTGGGTTCCGTCGATGATGCTGCGGCCCACGTGCACCGCCTCGTCGGTGGCGTCCTGCTCGCTGCGCCAGGTCTCGTCGCCGTCGGCGTGGTAGGTGACCGTGTGGCCCGGCTGCGCGGGATTCGCGCCGGGATGGCAGACGTAGGCGGTGTAGGTGTAGCGGCTCGCGCCCTCTTCGGTTGGCGTGGCGCTGACGTGGATCTCGAAGCCTTCGTAATCGACCTGATGCATCGCAAGCGGTTGAGCACTCATGGTGGCCTCCGGGTGCCGCCGTTGGGCGGCTGCGGGCAATGCCCGGCCGGGGGTGAGCGGCCGGGCCTTCTTCGGTATTGGGAAGTTTAGGCGATGGGTTTGGGCGAGTGGCCTACGATTGCAGGGTGAACCACCACCCTGGGAGTCTGGAGATGGCATCGAACACCGTTCGCCTTCATCGCGTGCTGCGCGCGCCGCCGGAACGTATCTATCGCGCCTTTCTCGACGCCGCCGCGGTCGTGAAATGGCTGCCGCCGAATGGCTTCACCTGCACGGTTCATCAGCTCGATGCGAAGGTGGGCGGCCGGTATCGGATGTCCTTTACGAACTTTACGACCGGTCATGGGCATTCGTTTGGGGGCGAGTATCTGGAACTCGTGCCGAATGAGCGGCTTCGCTACACCGGGGTGTTCGAGGATCAGCATCTGAGCGGCACGATGCAGACGACCGTGGACCTGCGTGCGGTGTTTTTTGGCACGGAAATGACGGTGGTGCAGGAAGGGATACCGGAGATTATTCCGACTGAGGCCTGCTATCTCGGCTGGCAGGAGTCGCTGGCGTTGCTTGCCAAGCTTGTTGAGGCGGAGATCAAGCAGTGAGGGGCAGTCGGGCGGTTGGCGTTGTCCTTTTTTGACGTCTGGTTGAGGTGAGAATTCGAAAGCATGAAGGCCGCGAATCCTGTGGGTTCGCGGCCTTCGTGTTGTTTGGGATTTTTGCGTCTGCCGCTTGGGTCAGTCTGGGGTGATTACCAGCCGCTGGTGCTCCACACTGACTCTTACGCGCTGGCCTGCCTCAAAGCCTGCTTGTTCGAGCCATCGGCCGGCTAGCTTGATCCAAGGGTATAGCGGAGGATCTGTTCTTGTTCGCGCGCTCAAGCGGCGGTACCGCCACGACTGCTGGATGGTTACGCGGCGCTCAGGGTGAGCGTGCGATGCATTAAGATTGGCGTTAGCCATGGTCAACTCCTGTGTTGAGTTGGTTTTGGTTAGCGGGCTGTGAGTGCTGGTAACACTCACAGCCCGCGCTTCGTTTACTGCCTTGATGCTCCTTCTATTTCTGTGCCACGGTGAGCATGGATTCCGATATTTCTGAGACGAGTTGCTGTTTGAGATTGGGTAGTTGTTGTAGTGCTGCGATCTGCTGGTGTAGGTGAGACGTTGAGCTGTGCCTGGTGCGCGGCGGGCCTAGCTGTTTGCCTAATAACTCACTTCCCCAAAGCTTTTAAATTATTATTGGCAATCCTATTTTATAGGAATATTCGTTGCAGTAAATTGCATTGATCTTATCTAATTTTTCTTTTGAAAATTGCTTGATTCAAGACAGATTGGCTATGCTCGCCATGTCGGAGATTCGCGCTTGAACGAAAGAACCCCACTGGAGCGGGGTTCTCGTTACTACACGTTTTTTATCACTCGGGCAATCGAACAGTGACCGCGAGGTTCTGACTATCTTGCAAGCCCGAGTGATACTCGCGCGAGCAGATCAAGGGTTACTTGCTGTGCGGCCCCAAGTAACGATCACCGTTAAAGTGAATCAGATGATCGGGTGCCTCAGCAACCCATACCTCGGTTTCCCATGCAATTTCGGAGAGGTATTTACCCATCGCCTTTCTTCCGAGAAACGCGGTCACATACACCAACCCAGCCGAGCTTTTCACGAATAGCCGGGCCAATTCGTTATGCCGTTTTCCATCTACGGGACCGTGACTCGTAACGGCTTCAATCAGGAGAAGCCAATTCCTCTTGCGGTCGTACAGAATGACATCGGGCATTTTGCCGTGCTGGTCGACAACAACCCCCAAGCCATGCAGCTGCTCTTCGTTGAAGTAGCCCATCTTTTGGCCGGTATCGCCGGCGTAAATCAGATCAGCGCCTGGAGCGAATCGAGGTCCAAATTGCTCGATAATGGCGGCGATCAAAGCGCTGTGGTCTCCTGAGGAGAGTTCCAGTACAGCGCCACCCGGAATCCGGACAGGTATCAGATTCATGTCACGGGCCTGTGCGTATCGTTCCGCCAATCCAACACGATTCTGTTGATAGATTGCGAGCGCAGAAGCCCACTGCGACGAACCGTGCTGACGAAGAAGGGCCAACGCCTCAGGCGCGATCTGGTAAACCGCGGCTGGACTATTAACGGGACGCTCGGGTTTGTCGGGGTTATACAGCGCCAAACCGGAGTCCACAAACTGGTGCATGCTTTGACGACGGAAAGTCTCGCGCGTATTGGGCGCATAGGGCCGGTCATAGTGCTCGCGCACCCAGGTCATGATCGGCGTAATGCCGATCAAGGGATCACCAGCGGTGCTCCACGGTTGATCGCCTTTCAGGTCTAGCAACGCCAACAGGCAAAGCGCCGACCGATCGTTAATCTGTGCCCTCGGGAAGTCCAAAACCTTCAATACGGAAAGCGCTTCTGCTATGCGCTGATCGTTGTCCATCGGGTGTGTGCTTCCTTCCAAAAGTTCGTTCATCTTCAAGTCTACGGCTTCAGGCGTGAGTGCCGCGTGCTCGCGAGCCCAAGCTCCAAGGCGAGACAGATCCTCCCTCGCCGGGTAAGGAATGTTGCGCAGATCCGTTGCATTGACCTGCGTGTGCCCGTTGAAACGCCGGAAATGCTGATCCACGGCTGACGAGTTCAAGTACACGACGAGCCCAAGGGCAAGATCCGGATCGAGGGGCTGCTTGTTGCAGTGAAAGACATTCAAGCTGTTATCGAAACCGAGTGAAGACGGATTCCCCAGGCTGTGCGAATCAACGAGAACGGCGTTGACGCGACGCTTCTCCTCTTTCGAAGACATGCGGCGTACCGCTACGTACATTCCACCGCCGGGGTAAAGCAAACGTGCAGTCTCCGCGTTCGCTTCGATAGCGTTTGGCTTTTTTGGGTTATCAATTGGCCACGACAACCCGAAATCTTTGAAATGCGCCGGATAGATCATTGGCACCGTTCTGGCTGCGGGCCGAGCTCGCAGGTGATCTCGTGTGCGAAAACTCACGACCGGCCCGGTGGAGACCATCAACTCGATGTCCGCGAGCTTCGATTTGATGTTTGGAGCGGTTTCAAGAGCGCCTGCGGCCGAATCCATGGAGACATGGAAAAAGACGTCAGCGTCGTCTGGCTTGACGACTGCGATATAGGGAACGGGACGCTCGCGAACATCGGTAAAAGTGTCGTCGCTGGATGTGCTGATAGTGACGTCGCCTTGGTTTCCGCCGCGTCGAAGGAGGATGATCAGGTTTTCCTGCAAAACGGCGTCGTCCTTGAACGCCTGCGTGCGGCTCTCAAACAAATGGACGCGTTCGATCGCTGCCTTCGCGAGAATCCATTCCCTAAAGCTCTTGTAATACGGCCCGTTGCAAAAGGAGCGCGGAATAATGGCGACGAGCTGTCCGCCTGTTTGGACTTGGGCGAGGGCCAACCCTACGAAGGCGGCGTAGAGGTTCACGACTGTCAGTCCCACTTCCCCCGCGCACAATCGTGCGTCCGAAGCGACGCCGATCTTTTTATAAGGCGGGTTGATGATGGCGTGGGTGTACGGCGCTTCGCCCTTCAAGATGGACGCCGCAGCGGCTCGCAGGTAGTCGCCGTGGCGGACTTCAGCGCCATAGCCTGCGATGGCATGCGTAGACAGCGTTGCCGCCAGGTGCTGGCGCAAATCGTCGTCCAACTCGTGGGCAACCGCTGTCAACCGGCTCCTTTTCGCGCGGACTTGCTGCCAACGATCGACGACGGCACAGGTCAGCGCGCCGAGACCCGCTCCGGGGTCGAGCAATGCGATGTTGGGCTGATCGAGATCCAGTAGCGAAGCCATGAACCCGGCCGTGGCGGCCGGCGTCATGAATTGACCAAAGTTGCTTTTGTGGGTCCGATTCGTTTCACTTGAAACGGTAAGCCGCAAGGCCTCGGAGAGGGAAAGCAACGCGTTCATTTGATCCTTGGTGCATCGGGGGCGTAGCGGTGGGTGATGCGGTTCGCGACAGTCGCTCAAAGGGGGTAATTATTTCATGCGGCGGGGTGGTGCGCTAAGCCTTTGAACTTGAATGAGTTTTCGGAGCCTTGCGGTCCGAGCACGCCCCCAGAGAAGGTGGCCTCGCAAATTCGGACAGTCGCTTAAGTGGGGGGGCCGGGGCGGATCGCGTTCTCGCTTACCCAACTTAGACACTATAGGCCAAGCGGTCTCAAGAAAATCTTACAGGCGCCCTGTGTACAGACCTACCTTCTGGGCTGCCCTCTCAACTGATCCCCACTTTGACTCTTGGTGCTGGCCGGCTTTAATGCTGACAGATTTCTCTAGCACCACAAACCTTTAGCCAACCTAGCCTTTACTGTATCGCACGTCACAGCATCTGGAGGCGGCCTTAAGGCAGCGGCATCCGAGGAATATGCGCACGTCAGTTGACCAAAATATGCTATCAACTACAAACTACGCTTTGCGGCCACCCGAAACTTGTAGCGGCAATTGGTCCGCGGCTGTCGTTTCTTCTAAGATGCTGTTTGCACAAGACGAGTTTGACGCGCGCACGCAATACCGTCTTGCACTGCTATGGAACACAGCGCAGTAGCAGCCCCGCTTACTTCCCGCACAGAGGCCTTCATGCGTTCTCTCGGAAAAAGGGTAGCCGATGAGTTTTACGTTCACCTAGACGTCCTGGCCCACGTTCATGACTCGACAATACGATCAAAGATAGAGGCGGCAATCGGTGCAATGCCGTCAGACGCTCACGATATCCCTAACGTCGCTAAATACAACGTCCGCACAAGCTGTGTAGCACTTCTGCACTATCCAGATTTCTTCGAAGACCCATTTCCTGCGCTCGCGGCATCATGGGTCTTCCCTGAAGGCGCACAGCAACCGGCTTCTGTTCGTCACTATCGCGATTCTCTCAATCCGCCAATTCTGCACCGAAAAGAGCTACTAGTCGGAGAAGGCCATCCGAAGTACGCCGCCTGGGCCGAGTTGACGTCGTCAGCCGAGGCTGTCGGCTTGTTCGACAATACGACGACGATCGGCTTCGCGATGAACTGGCGGCAACTTCTTCAGCAAAAAGGATTAACAATAGTCGGCCACTGCCTTGTGCCGGCTGGAAACGATATTCCCCCCGACGACGCCCTACCCGATTTGCCAGAAAGCGGCACAATTCGCCGGCATCTCACCGCGCTTTCACGCGCAGTGATATCCACGCCAGTCCAGCTTCTCCAAAGGTACGGCTTCCTCGATGCAGAACGAAGCTTTTTCGACTACGGATGCGGACGAGGCGGAGATATCAATGCGTTGGCGTGCATCGGAGTATCGGCGAGAGGATGGGATCCCTATTTTTGTCCTGACGAACCACTGAAGGCAGCGGACACTGTCAATCTTGGCTTTGTGATCAATGTCATCGAGAACCCAGCAGAACGCGTGGAAGCACTCTCCAAAGCTTTCGCGCTTGCAAAAACGGTGCTTTGTGTAAGCGTCATGCTCAACAACGGCAACGCCGCCGGAAAACCCTACAGAGATGGTTTTCTGACTTCGCGCAACACTTTTCAGAAGTATTTTTCCCAAGCCGAGTTACGAGATTACCTCGAACTAGCTCTTGATCGCGAAGCTTTTATGGTCGCTCCTGGGATCGCGTTCGTATTCGCCACGGCCGAGGAGGAACAGCGCTTCGCTTCGACGCGCTTTCGACGCCACGGCCTAGCACGCACGCTGATCCAAGTCCAACGAACTAGATTCAAAGTCGCCCTACCCGCGCGTACGGCCGATCACCGGCCGTCAGGCTCAAAACTCCACCTCGCTCAGGAAAGAGCGAATCTTGCACCACTTTGGGCGACGACATTGGAGCTTGGACGTCACCCAGAGCCAGATGAAGTTCCCGTGCTAAACAGTATCATCGACGAGTTCGGCAGTTTGAATCGAGCGCTGCGGAAGCTTCAACGCCACTTTGATCAGACACTGCTGGCTTCCGCTGCCCTTATACGTGCGGATGACCTCTGCTTGACACTTGCAATGCAGCAATTTAATAGACGACCACCATATCGGAGTCTCGATGAGCGCTTTCAACGCGATATCAAAGCATTCTTTGGAAATTATCGCGTGGCGCAAAATACAGGCCTTCGACTGTTGCAAGAGGCCGCAAACCCCGCTTCAATCCTTGACGCGTGCCGACGCGCGTCTTCAGCGGGTCTCGGATATCTAGATGGCACCCATTCGCTACAGTTGCATATATCCCTTGTAGAACGGTTACCCGTCGTGCTGCGCGTCTACGTGAATTGCGGCCTTCGACTTTGGGATTCGTTGAGTGAAATTCAGCTGATTAAGATTCACATCGAATCCGGCAAACTGAGCCTGATGGAATTTGAAGACTTTGATTCAGCCCCACTCCCTCGGCTACTCCGCCGAATTAAAGTAAACTTACGAAAACTCGATTACGACATATTTGATTACGGAACTGAGCAATATCCAATGCCATTTCTCTATCACAAGAGCCGCTATTTGAATGAGGAGCATCCGGGCTATGCAGAACAGGCTGCCTTTGACGAAGCACTGGAGCGCATAGGGATTCCTGGCGCCAGTGAATTTGGTCCAAGTGCGGAATCACTAGCACGAAAACTAGAAGCACACCGACTTTGCATCAACGGATCAAGAATCGAACCAAGCACCTCGATCCCACACCTCGACACTTTATGTGGGGAACGGCTAACTTATCGGGCACTAATTGAATGTGGCGAAACCCAAAGGCAACTCGGCCTGCGCAACCTTCCCCTCAATGCTGAGACATACAATGCCCTGCATGATCTCGCCGTCAATGTGTTAGACCCAGTGATTGATTACTATGGCCCAATTCGGCTTACCTATGGTTTTGCGTCCTCCACTCTCACAAAACAGATTCGTGGTGGAATCGCTCCGAAGCTCGATCAGCATGCGAGTTGTGAACATTTACCTAATGGCAAACCAATATGTGACCGCAGGGGAGCGGCATGCGATTTCATTGTGGAGGACGAAGCGATGGATGAAGTTGCGCACTGGATCATCAATCACGTCGTCTTCGATAGACTTTACTACTACGGTCGTAATCGTCCGATTCATGTCAGCTTTTCACCGACACCTGCGAGACTAGCATACGCGCTGGTCCCCACCTCAAGCGGAAGCGTGCTACCGCGTCCATTTTCGATGGGACTCAACACTGCATTGAATACGCGTAGGAAGACATAGTAGTGCCTTTTGATTGCTAGATATGCGACGTCACGGAGAAGACTCAACACGCTAACAAAACCACGCTGAGGCCATCGTGCTGCGTCGACCAGTTGCGATGAAACGTCTCTCGTGCAAGACTTCGACGTGAGCTGGCCTACGCATGATGTGATTGGCAAGTTCGTCGCCACAATCGTGCGGCGCTTGCAACGCAAGCGCCGGCGTGTCAACTTCAGGGCCTATCTCGGCGCTCACGAATTATCGATTCAAGGTCCGTACGCCCAACATAAACTCCGTGGACCCGTTCAGGAGCACGGCCTGCTGCTCGAATCAGCATATCTCCTTTCCCCAACAGCGACTCCGCTCCAGTCTCATCCAGAATGATCGTCGACTCGCTTGCCTTTTGCACGGTCAATGCAATCCTCGACGGTATATTGCTTCGGACCAAGCCAGAGAACGTCTTCGCATCGGGTCTTTGCGTCGCGAGAATGAGGTGGATCCCTGCGGCGCGAGCTTTCTGAGCGAGTCGTATGATTGAGTTCTCTACATCGCGACTCTGCAAGATCAAGTCGGCGAGTTCTTCAATGAAGACAGCTACGAACGGCAACGATACTCCCTTCGCTCTAGCTTCCGCGATATTCGCCACGCCAATTTTCGTGAACTGCTCATACCGCACATCCATCTCTTGCACTAGAGCCTGCAGAAGTGAGCGGGCGTCGCTAGGCGTCGAAACGATCTCACCTCCAAAGAGAAACGGACTCCCTTGATAAACGGAAAACTCCACCTGCTTCGGATCGATGAGTGCGAGCTTCAAAGTTGTTGGGCTGTGCTGCAGGACCAACGAGGCAATCAGCGAATGAACGCAAACACTTTTCCCCATACCGGTCGCCCCACCGATAAGCAGGTGCGGTGCCTCAGCAAGATTGAACGAGAACGGGCGGCCCAGCACGTCGACACCCGGAAAGACGAGCAACTGGTTACTGCTGGTGGGGGCCGCTTTTATCCACTCCCTGAGGTCACTAAAGCCGGTGTACGTCCAAGTCTCGACGGCTCGAGGGATATCGAGGTAGATCGTTCGTGCCTCTTCGGCGCCGCACAAGGTCGGAATATGGTTATTCAATCCAAGACCAAGCGCGAGCTGCTCTAACCCACGTTTAAGCTTGGAGAAGTGATTGACGTCCGGTAGGTACAGCTTGTAACGCGTAAGGCGTGGTCCATGAGTCAATCCCCGCGGTTCCGCAGTAATACCCATATCGGCGAGTGCATTGATGAGGACCGACGAGACGTCCTCAGCGCTCTTGGTTGCTGGCTGACTCCCACCTTCGGTAGCAGTCACTCGCGACGCAGTGTCAGGCAACGACGCCCGGCGATTGATTAAGGTTTCAACGAAGCGATCGTAGTCCTCGTCGCAACCAATCCAATCATCCATCAACAACCTCACCCCCCGATGCCAATGCAGCCGAACAGCGGTGCGGAGCGCGTCAACTGACCGGAGTGCCTCTCCCGTATGCAACTTAGTGTGTGCAACAATCAAGCCGACCCAGACTGCGATATCAGAGCTCGAAAACAGGATTTGCGCCGGTATCTCGAAACCTTTAGCGTCCACGCCATCCGGAGGCAATGCACCGAGGCCCAAGGATCGACCAATGGCCAAGCGGGCGACATTCGCTCGTGTGGAGAGCCCCAAATGGTTCATCAGCGAGTTAGTCATGCGGTCAGCTTCGCCGCTAGTCCTATAGCGGGAGCTGAGAACTTGAGATATGGAGATATCGCTCATCGACGGCCTCGGCCAAAATACGCATCTTCTCGGGCAGTAGTCCGCCCAATTCCATCACCCACGTCGACGTGCTCGAGAAGGTATGTCTTACCAACACTATCCTGGATATGCTTGTAGAACGAGTAATCAATTTCCTCGTCCTGCGAAAGCAGAATTACCTGTCGTGCTTTATCGCCAGTCCAAAATGCAAGGATATTTTGTCGGTGCTTGCTATCCAGTCTCCCGAGCGGTGTATCGACGACCATCGGTGCGCGCACCCCCGATACTTTGGCCAGTCCGGCAATTAGAGCTGTGGCAAAAATTTGGTTTTCCCCAGCCGAACGGTCGACAGCAATTTCCTTACCGGTTTTACCCAAAATAACGGTGGTTCCGTCGTTCTTGATGTCAATCTTCGCGACCAAATCCTTGTGCGCGAGCGACTTGTAAACCTGTGTCATTGCTGAAGCCAACTGCTTGACTTTCAAAGGGAAAAGAGCAGGAATTACATCATCGATCACATTTCTTACCCGCTCCGAACGTTGAATCTGCGCACGCGCAGGGCTCGACGCATCGAGCTTTCGGCGCTCCCTCTCATATTCCGAGCGTTGCGACGCAACCGTTGCCTCAAGTGACGTCAACTTCCGATCCGCTGCTCGTCCAGCTTCAGCCAGTTCATCGAGGCGAGATTGAACGCGATCAAGATCGGCCTTCAGTCCCGCCAAAGTTCCATCCCGGTCGATGCCCTCCAACCGCGAAATCTTTCTGCCAAGATCTTCGATCCGCTGGTTAAGTGACGACTGCTCTGTCAGAAGCTCCTGAACTTCCTCCTGCCCAAGAGGAATAGATCGAAGGAAAGACAACGCCTCGGTGCGCGCGGTACCATGCAGGTAATCATGGATAACTTCTCGTGCGCATCCCTCCGGTGGCGGATAGAACAGACTTGCCCAAGCAGATTCAATCCGCGCTTTTACACTGAGCACCTGTGCTTCTGTTAATGCCGGGCTGATTGCCGGACCGTCTCCGTTGAGAAACGCCTCTTCAAATCGCGCCTTTCGGGGTGTGAGGGCATTTTTTTCAGCTTCATGCTCAACAAGCCGAATTTCACTCTCCAACTGCTTCTTGAACACAGACATGAGGTCTCGCGACACCAGATGAAATGGTAGCCGCCCTGCAAGCACCTCTTCTATCTTGCGCAAGCACTCTTTTCGCTTATTTCGCAGTTGCTCCCGCTCCTCCACCAAGTCCTTAACTGTCGCAATATCCCCGCCACCGCCGCCGGCCGACGTAATTCGCTCGATCAGCGCTTCGCGTTGCACGCGCAGCTTGGCCGTTTCCGAATCCGAACTATCGGTAGCCTGACGTAACGTAGCAAGGTTTGCTTCGTTCTCGGTAAGCGCAGTAAGTACCTGTTGAAGCTTCTCTTCGTCGACGTTCGTCACTTCGCCACGTTTAGACTGTTCGAACGCTTTCAACCTATCGGCAAGTTCGCGCAACAGCACAACTCCCAGAAGCCCCTCAAGCCCTTGCTTGACCTGTTCGACCCGAGACTGGTCTGCAAGCTTTTTAACCTCTTCACCATCGAAGAAAAAAAACGGGGCGACGTGTGCGGGGACAAATATCTCGTCGAGGAGATCAGATAGATGGAATCCGCCCTTTCCGTCGCGGCGCGGAGCGTCGGGGATATCACGAACTACATTGCGGACGATGGCCTCTTCGTCAGCGGACCATGAACCATTGCTACGGAAAAACCACTTTCTTGCAATGTCCACCGCTTTCGTACGGGTCCGATGAATAGTGACGCGAACAGTCATTGTGTCGCGACCGTCACGCTTCGCCTCTCCATTGAGCGCGCGCTCTAAGAAAGTCGGATAACCTCGCACTTCATCGGTTTTCAGTCCGGCGCGTGCAAGATGAATGAGCGCGTCCTTACCATAAAGGCACAAATACAGTGCCTCCAAGATAGATGTCTTACCGTAGCCGTTCAGCCCGCCAACCAATACGATATTGCGACCATCGATGGGCTCTGGAAATTCGAACACCTGATGCGCATACGATTTAAAATTCGTTAACTCAATCCGTGAGATCCACATTCTTATGCTCTTTTACTCTAGACGGAGGAGAATTTCTTCGAATCGCTTGTTGATACCATGAGCGCGCTCCTGATGCTGTCGTTCGCGCTGCGTAATAACTAGCTCGGCTAGGACATCAACGCCCACACCATTTTTGCTGCACACTTCCTCCAAGATTGCCTTGGCTTCATCGTCGGACCACAGGGGCAAATCTGCCAAATACCCGTCATCGCTATTAGTTTCCATCTCCCACCCCCGTATCCTGTTGCAATTCCTTGGCCCAAATTTCGTGGATAAGATCGAGCTCCGCCTGCGATATCAGCGGGCTATCGAATTCTGCCTGCGTCGCCAGCAACCTATCCAATATCTCTCGGCGCGCCTGGATTGTGAACGGACCTGGAATGTGACGCCCTGTCGCGTCGAAAGTGAGCCGGCCATTCCGGCGCATCGCTTGGCGCCGCATGGGATCATTTCTAATTGACTTCAGCCAGTCCCTGAAATCCACGAGGGGACGATACTGGTGATTCCCTGCGTCGATGTAGCCTTGCAAACTCCGGTCCTTCTCGACGACGGTACAGGTCCAGCACCCGAATCGGCTATTTGCGGTCCCGCACCCAGGGGCCTCTTCCTTGCTCAAAACGACTGGGCACTCTCCCCCCTCAGCGTCCCGATAGAGTTTGAAGAGCGCACCATGCGTCCCGCCCCACGGGGCATCCATACTCCCAAGCAACTCCCAAACGTCATCCGTTGTCAGGTGCACGATGGGCCGATACACAAGCGCCCCCGAAAGGTCGTTATGCTCGTTGAGACGCGAATTTCGTAGGTTCTGGTAACGTTGAATCGTCTGCTGGCGCTTATTGCTTTCGGCGCTTCGCACGCCTAGCACAACAATGGCCGCCCCGCATTCCGAAACGTACTTCCTTATGTACGAACTCGTGGGTGCGATCTTCAGCCTATCCGTGCACCAGCGCATGTTCGAATTAGGGCTAGGGTAGCCTTTGCCTATCAGTAACGTCCAAAACGTCTTGTCGAGGTCGGGCTGGGTTCTTGCCACGTCGATCGGCAGGTCGAGATTCTCTGCGGCACGCCGAATTTGTTCCGTGACCTCGTTCAGGTGCGCGACAACAAACGGACTTTCGACCTGGGTATCGTTCGATACGATGTGGACGGGGCGGGTACGAGCAGAGGGCGGAATAGACAACAGCGCTTCAAATACTGCATGAGCGACGAGCGTTGAGTCTTTTCCGCCGGAGAAGCCCACAATCCACGGGTAGTGTTGCGATTCCGAGAGGTACTCTTCCCGGACTTCGTGCAGGATTTCGCGCCAGAGCGAATCGACGTTTGGCTCCGCGTACAGCGGCTCTACTGTGCCCATAATTGATTACTTCCTACAGTCTTGACTTTGCCCAGTATTATACCGATGCACACGGCCCCACTTGGGCGCGACCGCCCCCGCATTGCGGCTCAACCTGATCTAACTGGATGAGGGCGGCAGATGGGCGCACAGGGGCGGGATAAACTCAGCTAAATTCGCCACATCTGCCGAAGCGCAATCAGATTTCATGTCACGCCGCAGCGAATTCTGACGACGGGCCTTTGCAGGCATTCAGCTAGTCATCGACTATGAGATAGGCTTGCATGCTAGCCGGGTCGGGCGAAAGCGAATAATGCACTCAGCCGCAGTAGGTTGCGAACGCGTAACAGGTTCTTCGCTTCGGCCGCTTGCATCACGGCACTTTGCGAACGAATTTATGCCACCTCAAGGCCACCGCTTTGCCGCCAACAGCTCGCCACGAGCGGGCATGCAAAAACCTGCTCCAGAATGCAAAACAACGCACTACATCGCAAGACGTAGCGCGTTGTTTTTAAAGCAAATTTTGGTGGAGCGGAGGAGGATCGAACTCCCGACCTTCGCATTGCGAACGCGACGCTCTCCCAGCTGAGCTACCGCCCCAACGAACCACTGATTCTACACACACAAAATCCGTTTTGCCAAGCGTCAAATTTGACCCTAAGCAAACTCACTTCGAAGGCGACCCAGCGAGCACCCACCCCACAACAGAATGGATATCGGCGGCGCTCATCCCCGGGTGCGAAGGCATGGGAATCGCCCCCCAAACCCCGGCCCCGCCGTCACGCACCTTCTTCTCCAGCTTGGCCTGCGCGGCAGCATCGCCCTTGTACTTCGCGGCGATGTCCTTGAACGAAGGCCCAACCAGCTTGCGATCCACCGCATGGCATCCCATGCAAGCATTCGTCTGAGCCACCTTCATCCCATCAGCCACAGCAGCAAAAGCCGGCGAAGCGAACCCGGCAACCGCCACACCCGCCACCAACCCCGCAGCAACAACACGACCAGCAAAACGCCCCATCACATAGCCCCCGTATTCCCCGGCCGCGTAGCCGAAGAATTAGTCACCGGCGCCGGCGCCTGATGCTCGATAGGCTGCGAAGTCACGCCCGAATCCGGCACCGCTCCAACTGTCGGCTCGTCGGCGGCAGGCGTAGCCGCGGGTGCGCTCGGCGCCGCCGCATTCGCCACCGCCGCCTGCTCCGGCTTGATGTACTGATAGCACTTCACCACCTGCGCCACGCCCATCACCCCGGCCGTCGCGTTGGCGGCGATGCTCCCTTCCTGCGTCGTCACGAGCCCCATCAGATAAATCGTGCCGCGCTCGCTCACCACCTTGAAGTTGTTCGCGGAGATGTCCTTATACGCAACCAGCTCCGCCTTCACGCGTCCTTCCAGGTACGAGTCGTTCGCGCGCGAGGAGAACGAGCTCGCCGGCTGCACCGCCAGTTCGTTCACGATCGACTCGACGTTCGTCACGGCGCGCACGATGCTCTCGGCCTTCTGCTTCGAGGCGTCGTCGGGCACTTCGCCCGTGAGCAGCACGCGCTGGTTGAACACCGCCACGTTCACGTGCGCCGTGTCGGGCAGTTGCTTGCCGAGGTCGGCCAGCGCCTTCACCTGGATCTCGCGGTCCTCGGTTTGCGAGCCCACTGTGCGGCGGTCGGTCGCCACCAGTGCCGTGCCGCCCGCCGCGCCTGCCAGCGCCAGGAAGCAGCCCTGCAAGCTTGCGCAGAGCGAGGCTGCGAAGCCGATCGTCAGCGTGGTCCGTGCCAGCGCGCGCGTCATGCCGTATCTGCTCATCAACTTCCCCTCTCTTCGTCCAACGGTGTCAGTCTTCACCCAGCAGCATCGCGTCGATGCCGTCGCACAGGCAGTGAATCGTCAATATATGTACTTCCTGGATGCGCGCCGTCCGCTCGCTCGGCACGCACAGGTGAATGTCGGTATCGGCGAGCACGGCGTTCACGTCGCCGCCGCCCTTGCCGGTCAGCGCGATCACGATCATTTCGCGTTCGTGCGCTTCCTGAATGGCGGCCAGCACGTTCGTCGAGTTGCCCGAGGTCGTGATGGCGAGCAGCACGTCGCCGGGCTGGCCGAGCGCGCGCACCTGCTTCGCGAACACCTGCTCGTACGCGTAGTCGTTGGCAACGGCGGTGAGCACCGAGGCGTCGGTGGTCAGCGCGAGCGCGGGCAAACCGGGGCGTTCACGTTCGAAGCGGCCGATCAGTTCGGCGGCGAAATGCTGGGCGTCGGCGGCTGAGCCGCCATTGCCGCATGCGAGGATCTTGTTGCTGTTCGCGAGCGCGGCGAACATCGTATCGACCGCGGCGGCAATCGGGACCGCCAGGGTTTCCATGGCCGCGAGCTTGAGTGCTGCGCTATCGCGGAAGTGCTGTTGAATGCGTTCGACGGACATCGACTCTCTAATCTGTACTGCGGGTATCGCAAAATTTCCGCATAGTGCGGCGTGCCGCAAGTTTAGCGCACTCAAGGGCGTTCATTTTTACCCTTCTTTCCATCGGCCTCAGTTTTCGCTCTCGCTTGAGTCCGCGTGAAACGCGTCGCGCAGCCACACGAGCCGGCCGCTCTCGAACGCGATCACGTCGAAGCGGCATGCAGGCGGCGTGCGCGCTTCTTCTTTCGTTTCTCTGTTCATTTCCACGTCCGTTGCGCCGTTCGCATCGGCGCTGCGCCAAGTCGCGAGAAAGTGGCGCGCCGCGCGCAGCACGCGCTGCTGTTTGCGCCAGCCCACGCTCGCCGCCGCGCCGCCGAATTCCGGCCGCGCCCGCGCGCGCACTTCCACGAACACCAGGGTGCCGTCGCGCTCGCGCATCACGAGGTCGAGTTCGCCGCCTCGGCAGTGCACGTTGCGCGCGATCAGTTCGAGCCGCTCGCGCCGCAAAAACGTCAGCGCGTGCGCTTCGAAGCGTGCTCCTGTCGCACGGCGTTGGGCATTCGACCGCGCTCGCGCGCAAAAGTTGTCTGCGCGTGCGCGCTCGCTTGCGCCGCTTCCCTCGGGCGCAGCCGCGCCCGCGTGGCACAATGTCGGCCTCTTTTCCTGCATTCGCGCGTTGCGTGTCATGACGTCCCTCTCGTCCCCTTTCGAACTCGCACAGGCCCAGCAGTATCCGGCCGCCACGCTGTACGTCGTGGCGACGCCCATCGGCAATGTCGCCGACATCACCTTGCGCGCGCTGCATGTGCTCGGTCTCGTCGATCGCATCGCCGCCGAAGACACGCGCAACACCGGCCAGCTCCTCGCGCGCTACGGCATTTCAAAGCCGCTTCTCGCCGTGCACGAGCACAACGAGCGCGAGGCGGCGCAGCGCGTGATCGAATTTCTGCGCGCGGGCGAGCGCGTGGCCTGCGTGTCCGACGCGGGTACGCCCGGCATTTCCGATCCCGGCGCCAAGCTCGTGGACGCCGTGCGCGCCGCCGGCCTGAACGTCATGCCGCTGCCCGGCGCGAGCGCGCTCGCCACGGCGCTTTCCGCAGCCGGCGACTGGGTGTCGACCTTCACGTTCCTAGGCTTTCTGCCGCCCAAGGCCAAACAACGCGCGGCCGCGCTTCAGCCGCTCGCCACGCATACGCAAGCGATGGTGTTTTACGAAGCGCCGCATCGCATCGTCGAAACCGTGCAGTCGCTCGCGGACGCGTTCGGCCCCGCGCGGCGCATCCTGATCGCCCGTGAATTGACGAAGCTACACGAGTCGCTCTGGAGCGGCACCCTGGCCGAAGGGCCAACGTGGCTCGCGGCCGACGCCAATCGTCAGCGCGGCGAGTTCGTGCTCGTGGTGGAAGGCGCGAGCGCGCAGCCGGATAGCGATGCCGATCACGACGCGCTCTTGCGCGTGCTGCTTCAGGAAGTGCCCGTGAAGGGCGCGGCGAAGATCGCGGCGGCGCTCACGGGCGCGTCGCGCAATACGCTCTACGCGCGGGCGCTGGAATTGAAGGGGGAAGGCGAGGAAGAGGCGGACGACTGAAGCCGTATCTGTCTGCACCGGCGCATTGCCGCCGGAGCCGGAAAAACCGAAGGGCCGCCCGATTCTCATCGGGCGGCCCTTCGCGTATGCATCCAATGTCACCAGGCGGTTTGGCTTTGGGCGCGTCGCGGCGCACTCAGCGCCACGCCCACGCAAACGCGCTGAGTGAACTTAGTGATCGGTGGAGTTTGCAGCAACCATCTCCGCTTGCGCGACCTTCGCTTCCTGGCGCGAGAGGCCTTCGATGTTCACTTTCGCCGTACCCGCGTGTTGCAGGCCAAGCACCTTGGCTGCGGCGTACGAGAGATCGAGCACGCGGCCACGTGCGAACGGGCCACGGTCGTTGATCTTCACCACCACCCACTTGGACGTGCCGGGCACGCTCACGCGCACATACGAGCCGAGCGGCAGCGTGCGGTGCGCGGCCGTGAGCGCTTCCATGTTGAAGCGCTCGCCGCTTGCGGTGCGGCGGCCGTGGAAGGCGCGGCCGTACCACGAGGCGCGACCGGTCTGGTGGAACGAATGGGCGTCCGGGCCGTTCTCGTCGATCGCCTGGGCGTTCGCGAGCGAGTTGTCCCGGGCGGTGCCCGATGCGGGCATTGCCGCGAGCGCGGAGCCGTAGCCCTGCGGCGCAGCGAATGCGGCGTCCTTGGTGCGAAGCGCGTCGCCCGCGGCCTGGTTCTGGGAACCGGGCGGCATGGCACAACCGGCCAGCACGGACACCGCTGCGAGACTCCCGAGTCGTCGTCGAGTCAGTCTGAATTTCATAAATTTAGCCATCACGTTTCGAAGCCGGCCCCGCGCAACGTGCGCGCTGTCGGATGGCTTCGGCGGTCGCAGGCATGGCTTCGCCATCGCTCGCCTGGAATGAAAAAGGCGAACGCGTGCCAATACCCGGATGCAGCCCCAATAAGCCGCTAACCGCTAGTTATCTTTCACGTCTGGCGCAGCCTGTCCCCGGCAGCCTGACCAGACCCCACATGCCGCCATCGAACGATGAAACACGTTCAGGCACGCCGGATACTCACGGCGCACAGGAACGGCGGCGTAGGCCCCACCCAGCGTCACGGCATGCAGGCCGTTGCAGGCGCGTGGCGCCTGGCTGGGTAAGACGTGCGGCGTCGAACGGATCGACACCTGATTTGCCGTCTTGTAAGGCAGCCTGTTTAGCCAGCCTCCAAACAACGGCACTGCTTGACGGCGATGTATCGCGACCTCTTTTTTACGGGGGTCACATCGCCCAGTGAAAGCACGGATTCCGTGCGTGTTGGGTCGCATTATACCCAAAAGTAATTCCTGTCACGGGCGACGCCCACAAAACTCCATGATTTTTCACTATTGATGTAACAAAGCCGTTCGTCTTGCAGCGCGGCATCCCTTGTCTGACAAGGGATTCAGACGGGCGTGAACGCGGTCGGCGGCCCTGGATGCACCCCGGTACAATCGAGCTTTTGACTGCTTTCGTCCGACGGGGTCGCCGCGCTGCGAGCCGCCCCGCGAGACCCGAACCCCACGAACCCGCATGAAAGTCACGCTGATTCCCGTCACGCCGTTCCAGCAAAACTGCTCGCTGCTCGTCGACGAAACCACGAAGCGCGCCGCCGTGGTCGATCCGGGCGGCGACCTCGATCGCATCGAGGCCGAGATCGAGCGCCAGGGCGTGCAGCTCGAAAAGGTGCTGCTCACGCATGGCCACCTGGACCACTGCGCCGGCGCGAAGGCGCTTGCCACGAAGTTCGGCGTGCCGATCGAAGGGCCGCAGGAGGACGAGCGCTTCTGGATCGACCAGTTGCCGCAGCAGAGCGTGCGCTTCGGCTTCGGCCACGCCGAGGCGTTCGAACCCACGCGCTGGCTGCACGACGGCGACACGGTGCGCTTTGGCAACGAAGAACTCGAGGTCTATCACTGCCCAGGGCACACGCCCGGCCACGTGATCTTCTTCAGCCGCGAGCACCGGCTCGCAACCGTGGGCGACGTCCTGTTCGCGGGCTCGATCGGCCGCACCGACTTTCCGCGCGGCAACCACGCGGACCTGATCCGTTCGATCCGCGAGAAGCTCTGGCCGCTGGGCGACGACGTCACGTTCGTGCCGGGTCATGGCCCGGTTTCGACGTTCGGCGAAGAGCGTCGCTCCAACCCGTATGTAGCAGATGGCGTACCTGGATGAGAGTGAAACGTACGATGAATCAAGCCGCTATTGAGGAGATTTACGTCAGCACCGACGTCGAGGCCGACGGTCCGATTCCCGGCCCGCACTCGATGCTGAGCTTCGCTTCGGCGGCCTACACCGCCGACAAGCGTCTGATCGCCACGTTCTCGGCGAACCTCGCGACGCTCGAGGGCGCGGCGCCGCACCCGGTGCAGGCCGCCTGGTGGGAGACGCAGCCCGAGGCGTGGGCCGCCTGCCGCAAGGACCTCCAGGACCCGGCCGCGGCGCTCGTCGCCTACGTGGAATGGGTGGAGGCGCTGCCCGGCAAGCCCGTGTTCGTGGCGATGCCGGCGGGCTTCGATTTCACCTTCATGTTCTGGTACATGATGCGCTTCGCGGGGCGCTGCCCGTTCTCGTGGTCGGCGCTCGACATCAAGACGCTCGCGTTCGCGATGACGGGCCTGCCGTACCGCAAGTGCATCAAGCCGCGCTTTCCGAAGCACTGGTTCGACGACCATCCGCACACGCACGTCGCGCTCGACGACGCCATCGAACAAGGCGCCCTCTTCTGCAACATGCTGGCCGAGCTGCGCGCCCAGCAGGCGGCGCTTGCCGCTGATGGGGACGCGTCAGGGCAAAATACCGCGAGCACACCGGCAGATTAGGTAATCTCCCTCATCATCGGCGCTTTTCATTGCGTTTCGTTTTCCCGACCTCTAACATTGAGGGATACCGCGACGCAATGGAGGCGCAGTTGACACTCGATACGTTCTCTCAGAAGATCCTGCGCCTTCTGCAACTCGACGCGCGCCGCTCCGTCCAGGAAATCTCCGACCAGGTGGGGCTCTCCAGCACGCCGTGCTGGCGTCGTATCAAGGACATGGAACAGTCGGGCGTGATCCAGCGCTACACGGCGCTGCTCGATCGCGAAAAGCTGGGCCTGCACGTCTGCGCGCTCGCGCATATCCATCTCACGCGGCACACCGAGGGCGGCGTCGAAGCCTTCGAGCGCGAGATCGCCACCTGCCCGGAAGTCACCGAGTGTTACAGCACCACGGGCGAATCGGACTACATCCTCAAGATCGTCGCGCCCGACATCAAGGCCTACGACGCTTTCCTGCACGAGCGCATCTTCCGCATTCCCGCCGTGGCGCAGGTGCGCACGAGCGTCGTGCTGCGCGAAATCAAGTTCGATACGCAGTTGCCGCTTTGAATTGCCGCTTTGATATGGCGAACGGCGCGGTGAAAGCAGCCGCAAAGCCGCGCGGTTCAGTTCGCCTCGCGCGGTTTGCCATGCATGGCCAGCGCGCCATGCTCGTCCAGCGACTGCATCACGTCCAGCTTGCTCGCGCCCAGGCGCTTGCGTAGCGCTTCCAGATTCACCGCGGCCACGCGGCGCGCGTCGTCCGCGGCGGCCAGCACCACCTGAACCTCCAGCCCCGTGCTCAAGTAGTGCAGCGTCACGGCTTCCACGTGCACGTCATGCTCCGCCAGCGCTTCGCGCAGGCGCGCCGCCACCGTGTCGCGCGGCGGCTGGTTGGACACGGAGCGCACGTGCATGTCGTCTTCGGGATCGACGTGGATCAGCGCGTCGAGCACGCGCGAGTCGGTGAGCAGGCGCGAGCGCGCCGTCTCCGCGATGTAGTGCCCTTCCGAAACCGAGATCAGCGGATCGACGAGAATATGCGCGTCCACGAGCGCGAGGTCGCCGGTCTTGCGCGTGCGCATCTCGTGCACGTCGAGCACGCCCGGCGTGCCCATGAGAAGCGCGCGCAGGTCGGCGGCGGCGGCTTCGTCGAGCGCGCGGTCGGAGAGGTCCTGCAACGCGTCCCAGCCGAACACCCAGCCCATGCGCGCGACCATGAAGCCGACGATGGCCGCCGCGATCGGATCGAGCAGCCGCACGCCCACAAGGCTGCCCACAATGCCGAGCGCCACCACGAGCGACGAGGCCGCGTCCGAGCGCGCGTGCCACGCATTGGCGATCAACATGGCCGAGCGCACTCGCTGCGCCTCGCGCAGCATGTAGCGAAAAAGCCCTTCCTTGGAAACGAGCACGAGCAGCGCGACGAACAGCGCGCTCATGTGCAGCGGCGGAATATCGCCGAGATTCATGATGCGCGTGCCCGCGCGCACGAGCATGCCGACGCCCACGGCAATCAATAATGCGCCGAGGAATAACGACGCGACCGTTTCATAACGACTGTGGCCGTAGTTGTGATCGGCGTCCGGTTTTGCGCCGCTATGCCGGTTGGCGAGCAGCACGACGAAATCCGAGACGAGATCGGCCAATGAATGAATGCCGTCGGCGATCAACGCCTGCGAATGCGCAAACACGCCCACGACGATTTGCAGCACCACCAGCACGGAATTGACGGCGACGCTGACCCACGTGGTCCGGCGCGCGACCTCGTGTTTATCTGATAACGGCGCGGTGGCGGAAGAAGTCATGCGCGGCGAATCTACAAATTAGGGAATAACCGCAATTGTAGGGCCTGCATGCGACGATTTTATGGATACCCCTAAAAATCTCTTTTAAATCAGTTGCCTACAATAACACGAAGCATTCGCATTCAACGGACAATACTCTGGCGGCTTCGCAAGGGATCAGAAAAACAAAAAGCCGCGCGTCCCCCGACTGCGCGGCTCCTTGCTTCGCGAATCCGCAGATTCGCCCTTCGACCTTCTGCGCGGCGCCGCCAAACTGATCGACCGATCAAGCTGCACGGCGGGACGGCATTAACTTACTTCTGAATCAGAAAGCGATCGCGGTCCTGGCCGGCAATCCAGCGCGGCGGCTTGCCACGGCCCGACCACGTGCTGCCGCTGTCGGGGTCGCGGTACTTCGGAGCGACGCTCGCACGCGAGCGGCTTGCCGCCTTGGCGATCTTGCCGGCTGCGCGGCCGCCACCCAGTTCTGCGAGCGTAATGCCGTAGTCGGCCATTTTTTGCTTGATTTCGTCGAGGACCTCGGCATATTCGCGTGCCTTCGCCTCTTCAATCTGCTTTTCCAGCTTTTCTCGCTGAGCGAGGAGTTCCTTGTAGGAAGACATAGGTGCCCTTGTGGTTCAAAGATAATGGCTACTGATCTCACGTCAGTATGCCGATTGATCGCTGCGTGCCTCGGAAATCGGTGGCGAGATTAACACAAAATCGAATGCCGGGAAGCGCAACCGCAATAAAAATAATTTAAGACCGATTTGAATCCGACATCCTTCCTGCAAGGTTCTTACTCATTGCCATTTGGTGCAAATCGGTATTTTTACTAAATCTCACTTTCGCCAGATAAATCCACATCTCATAATTGTCAAACGATGAAAATTAAATGCCTTGAAATAGGTCAAACATTTCATCGCATGATAACTTTGGTTTGAACCGGTCGATTGATGCACCGCAGCATGAGTCATCGCTCTAAAACCCCCGGCACCGCCGCACGCATGCGCGGGAAAACAAATCAGGATGCATGGCGCTCGATGCAATCGGCTAGCACTGCATGCAAGGATTGCTGACCGGATTGCGGCGAGTCAAAAACGAAGCGCGTGCGCGCACCGTCGATCACGAGATCGGCGCCGTAGCGATCGACGCCCGCCAGGTTGAGTCCGCCACGCCGCGCCGGGTGCGCTTCGAAGAAGTCGATCAGGGTGGCCTCGTCGGTGGCGGCGAGCGGTTCGAGCGCGTCGAGATCCGCGCCGTCCATCCAGCCCATCGCGCCGAAGCCGCCGATATAGCGCAGCCGCTCGATCTGCATGACATGAAAGGTGAAGTCGCCGAGCGCGAGATAACGCGCGGCGTCCGGGTGATAGCGCACGTAGCGGCGCGCCGTCGCCTCCTGGGCGGCCGCGTCGAGCGGCTCGAAGCGGCCGAGCAGCGTGGCGCGCGGCGCGTTCAGCACGTCCGCGTCGGGTGCGTGGGCAACGAGAAAGCCGGCGCGCGGGTCGTCGAGCAGATTGCGCGTGTGCTCGGCAAGGCGGCTCACGAGGATCACAGGCCGGTGGCGCGCGTCGGGCGCGAACGGCAGCAGCGTGGGATACGGAAAACCGCGCGGCTCGCGCGAGTGCGTGGCGAGCGTGCCGGTGGGCGCCTGGTGCAGCAGATGGAGCGGAGCGTGGGCGGGAATCTTCAAGGTGCGTCCTCGAAAGCAGCTATGGGCGGTGAGCGGGTGAGCGCGGCGCGAACGGCCGCTCCTGGATATTAGAGCAGCATGCGAGACCGGGCAGCCGTCGCGCGCCTTCGCTAGAATCGACTCCTTTCAGGTGGCTTCCGCCGCCTCCCATTGTCCCCGCCGTCCCGTCCCGGAATACCCAGTGTCCGACCGCCCGACCGATCCGGCCCTCGCCGTCGCCAGCCCCGCCACCCATCATCGCGCCCTGCCCGCCGCGCGGCGCCACCGCGCCCGTATCGCGACGATGGCGCTCTTCTTCGTCGCGGGGATGATGTACGCCTCGTGGGGCGTGCACGTGCCCACCGTGCGCGACAAGTTTCATCTGAGCCCGGCGCTGCTCTCCTACGCGCTTTTCGCCGTGGCGGGCGGCTCGATCGCCGCGATGACGACGATCGGCGGCTGGATCGCGCGCGTCGGCTCGCGCCGCGCCTGCTTCGCCGGCGGCATCACGATGAGCGTGTGCGGCGCGCTGATCCTGGTCGTGCCGTACTACTGGATGCTGATTGTCGTCCTCGCATTCTTCGGCGTGGGCATGGCCACGCTCGACGTCGCCATGAACGCGGAGGCGAGCGCCGTCGAGGAAGCCGTGGGCAAGCCCATCATGTCGGGGCTGCACGGCATGTTCAGCCTGGGCGGCATGGCGGGCGCGGCGATTGGCGGCGCGCTGCTCGCGCGCGGCATGGCGCCTGCGCTGCATCTCTTTCTGGCGTCGGCGCTCGCGGCATTCGTGCTGTTCGTCTCATGCCCCGCGGTGCTGCCGCATGTGCCGCACGCCACGCACGGCGAGCACGCGAAAACCGGCAACCGCTGGCGCACACCCGCGCTGTGGGCGCTCGGCGCCATCGCGCTCATTGCGCTGATCGCCGAAGGCGCGATGTATGACTGGGCCACGGTCTATATGCGCGACGTGGTGCTTTCCACGCCCGCGCTCGCGAGCGCGGCCTACGCCGCGTTCTCGGGCGGCATGGCGCTCGCGCGCTTCGCCGGTGACGCCGTGCGCGCGCGCTTCGGCGCGCCGCAGCTTGTGATGGCGAGCGCCTCGCTTGCCTGCGCGGGCATGATCGGCGCGCTGTTACTGCCTTACTCGTTCACGGCGCTCACGGGCTTCACGCTCATGGGCCTCGGCCTCGCCAACATGATGCCCGTGCTGTTCGCGGCCGCCGCGCGCGTGAAAGGCATCCACGCGGCCGAAGGGCTCGCGCATGTGGCGGGCATCGCGTATTTCGGCTTGCTGTTCGGGCCGGTGGTGATCGGCGCCATTACGCAGGTGACCAATCTCACGATCGGGCTCGCCGTCGTGGCGCTGTGCGCGGCGCTCGTGGCGTTCGCGGGGCCGAAGGTGTTGCGGCGGTTGGGGATTTGAGGCGCATCGATTTCCGCCCCCTCAAAACAAAAAGCCCGCGGATCGAAACCCGCGGGCTTTTCCAATCGCGTGAGCGAAAATCGCTAAGCGCGATTTACATCTTCACGACGTCGAGCAGCGACTTCTTGCCCGACTTGTAGTTGTACAGCGAGATCACGCCGTGCTTGAGGTCGCCCTTCGCGTCGAAGGTCGTCTCGCCAATCACGCCCTTGTAGTCCGTGGTCGGCATTTCGGCGAGGATCTTGGCCGGATCCGTCGAGTTCGCACGCTTCATGGCGTCGACGATGATGTACACAGCGTCATACGTGAACGGTGCGTAGATCTGGATCGGCTGGCCGAAGCGCTTCTCGAACTTGGCTTCGAATTCCTTGCCGCCCGGCATCTTTTCGAGCGCCATGCCGGCTTCCGAACACACGATGTTGTCGGTCGCGTCGCCGGCCAGGTCGGCCAGCTTGTCGGTACAGACGCCGTCGCCCGCGAGCACCTTCGCGCGCAGGCCAAGCTGCTTGGCTTGCTTCGCGAACGGGCCGCCGGTGGCGTCCATGCCGCCGTACATGATCGCGTCGGGGTTTTCGCCCTTGATCTTCGTCAGAATTGCGCGGAAGTCCACGGCCTTGTCGTTGGTCGCGTCATGCGACACCACGTTCATGCCGAGCGCCTTGGCGGTCTTCTCGAATTCGTTCGCGAGACCCTGGCCATAAGCCGTCGAGTCGTCGACCACGGCCACCGTCTTGACCTTCAGGTTCTTGGCGGCGTAGTTCGCGAGCGCCGGACCTTGCTGGGCGTCGGTCGCGACGACACGGTAGGTCGTCTTGAAGCCCTGTTGCGTGTAGGCCGGGTTCGTGGCCGACGGCGAGATCTGCACGATGCCTGCATCGCTATAGATCTTCGATGCCGGGATCGACGTGCCCGAGTTCAGGTGGCCGACCACGGCGACGACCTTGTCGTCGACGAGCTTCTGCGCGACCTGCGTGGCCGTACGCGGGTCAGCCGCGTCGTCCTGTGCGTCGAGCACGAGCGTGACCTTCTGGCCGCCGATCACGAGACCCTTCGCGTTGATCTCTTCAACTGCGAGACGTGCCCCGTTTTCGTTGTCTTTACCGAGGTGAGCAATGCCCCCCGTCAGCGGTGCGACGTGGCCGATCTTGATCGTCACGTCAGCGCTCGCCACCGTTGCGAACGACGCGAACAACATGGCCGCCGCGCTGATCGGCAACAGCTTGTGAAGCTTGATATTCATGTAAGTCTCCAGTTTCGAACCCAAAAGCTACGTAATCGCCCAGTGCTCCCGCGCCCCGAACGTGTCGCTCCCCGTGCGGACGACCACGCAGGATGCATCCTTGATGCACCTGGCCAGCATGGCGAGAAAGCCCGTTCATGGCGAGCCGCCCGTCCATACTTGCGCGTAAGTGTAGGTGATCAAATTAATTTGGGGGACTTTTTTCAGATATTGGTGCGAGTACCAATATGCCGTCCGCAAGAACAGTTCGAAACCCTGAACAATCGCTCGCAAGCCTTGTGTAATAAGGGATTCTGACTTTGGATCCAATTAATGGGAAAACCCTGATGCAGACTCGCGAGATTCTTTTTTTAGATTTTTGACGGCAAATATTGGTGTGTTAGCGCCCGCATTCCGGGAATACACCAGGATCAAATCCAGCAGTATGAAATCGCGCTGTGATGGCGATAACGTTTGCGAGTCATGCTGTCATGCAGCACATCGAATTCGTGCGTGACAGTTCAATCAATTGCTCAAGTAAGCATTCGATTAATTTCGGATCCCGATACGTTTGCCGATCCGTTGTGCGCGCTTCGATCTCATGCGTCCACATGCCTCATCACCGGGCGATTCACCGGGCGTTCAAATCCACCACGTGCGTGTGACAGAAATAGCCGTGCCCGACGAAATCATTACACCAGGCTTTCGGCAATGGCAGACAAGCAAGGCGTATACGTCGCGCGCTGCCGAGGTTCCGTGCCTATGGCAAACTGGCTCCCCGATTTCGCGATGCGCCGTGGGCAACGCGCTGGCCGCGCCCCGGCTCATTGCATGACTGATTAATGAAGACGGAGAACAACATGAGCGTTTCGACTCGATGGATCGACATTCCCGCCGGCAAGGACAGCTTCGGCGCCTACCTCGCGCTGCCCAAGGGCGGCAAGGGCCCGGGCATCATCATCTTGCAGGAGATCTTCGGCGTGAACGGCCACATTCGTGACGTCGTCGAGCAGTACGCGCTCGACGGCTACGTCGCGATCGCGCCCGACGTGTTCTGGCGCACGGCCCCGCGCGTCGAACTCGAATACGTGGGCGCGGACCGCGACCGCGGCATCGAGATCATGCAGAAGACGGACGTCAACCTCGTCGTCGAGGACATCGGCGCGACGGCCGCCGCGCTGCGCGCGTTGCCCGAGTGCACGGGCAAGGTCGCGGCGATCGGCTACTGCTTCGGCGGCCGCCTTGCCTACCTCGCGGCGGCATCCGGCTCGCTGGATGCAGCAGTGTCCTACTACGGCGGCGGCATCCAGAACCAGCTCGATCTGGCCGACAAGGTCACCAAGCCGATCCAGTTCCACTACGCCGAACTCGACCACGGCATTCCCCTGTCGGCCGTGGGCCAGGTGAAGGAGCGCTTCACGGGCCGACCGAACGCCGAGTTCCACCTGTACCCGAACGCCGATCACGGCTTCAACTGCTCGGTACGCGCGTCGTACAACCAGCATGCGTCGGCGCTCGCGCACGGCCGCACGTTGACGTTCCTCGCCGAACACCTGTAATTCTGTCGTAGCGTCGTCACGCGGGCGGCGGCGGTCTCGCCGCCGCCCGTTTGCGTTCCTGCCGTACGATCTTCAATACGGCAGCGATACCGCTTCATCTTCGCTTCCACGCCTGCCACCCACCCGACGACGAGGAGTGCGCGACTTGCAGTCCGACTACCTGGAATACGACGCCATTGGCCTCGCCGATCTCGTGCGCCGCCGCGAAGTGAGCGCGCGCGAACTACTCGACACCGCCATCGCCCGCGCGGAGGCCGCCAACCCTGCGATCAACGCCATCGTCCTCAAGGACTACGAGGCCGCCCGCCAGCGCGCGCTGCGCATCGAAGCGGGCGGCAACGGCGTCGACGCGCTGAGCGACGGCCCGCTCGCGGGCGTGCCGTTTCTCGTGAAGGATCTCGGCGCGGCGGTGGCCGGTCTGCGCATGACACTGGGCAGCCGCCATTACCGCCACTACGTGCCCAACGCCGACGCGCCCGTGGTCGAGCGCTTTCGCGCCGCGGGCCTGAACATCTTCGGCAAGACGAGCGCTTCCGAACTCGGGCAGATGCCCTACACCGAGCCCGATCTGTTCGGCCCGTGCCGCAACCCGTGGAACCTAGATCACACGCCGGGTGGATCGAGCGGAGGCGCAGCCGCTTCGGTCGCGGCCGGCATCCTGCCGCTCGCGCACGCCTCCGACGGCGGCGGTTCGATCCGCATTCCGGCGTCGTGCTGCGGACTCTTCGGCCTCAAGCCCTCGCGCGCGTTTCAGCCCGCCTCCAACGTGCCGGCGCCGCCCGGCGCGCTGGGCGTCGATCTCGCGGTGTCGCGCAGCGTGCGTGACAGCGCGCTCATGCTCGACCTGATCGCCGGCGACCCGGCGTTGCCGCCCGGCGCGCCCGGCACCTTTCTCGCGGCCGCGCGCGCGCCGCTCGACGGCTCGAAGCCGCTCTCCATCGCGCTGCTGCGCGAGCCGATGTTCGCGGACACGCTCTCGACCGAAGTGCGCGGCGCGCTCGACGACGCCGCCGAGTTGCTCACCTCGCTCGGCCATCGCGTGGAGCCCTATTCGCTGCCGGTGGATTTCGCGTCGGCGCGCGAAGCGTTTCTGATGCTGTGGTCGGTGGTGGCCGAGCAATACGTGCTGAACGCCGACGACATCACGGGCACGAAGCCGCGCCGCCAGGACTTCGAGATCGCGACATGGGCGATGGCGCACATCGGCCGCAAGCTCGGCGAGCGCGAGTTGCCCGCCGCGCTCGACGTGCAACAGCGCGTCACGGCGCAGCTCGCCGATCTGATGAAGCGCTACGACGTGCTGCTTTGCCCGACGCTCGCCGCGCCGCCGGTGAAGATCGGCGAACTGAAGCCGAGCCAGAGCGAACGCATGCAGATGCGCGCGGTCACTGCCATGCCGGTGGAAGTGCTGATGAGAAAGCTGCTGACCGAAGCCTCGAACAAGGCGTTCGCGTGGGCGGGCTGTACCGAGTTGTTCAATCTGACGGGCCAGCCGTCGATGTCGGTGCCGCTCGCGTGGAATGCGCGCGGGCTGCCGGTGGGCGTGCAGTTCGCCGCACGCGAAGGCAACGACGCGCTGTTGCTGCGCCTCGCCGCGCAACTGGAGGCGGCGCGCCCGTGGTTCGACCGGCGGCCGCCGCTGTTGCAGGCGCGGCTGTAACGCGCGTCCAGCTTCTTGTGGCGCGGGCGGCCGCCCGCGCCGCTTCATCACGCCTTCTTGTTATAGGCGCTGCACCAGCCCTTGCCCGCGACCTGCTTGCCGGCGAACATCGGGCACGGCGCGAACGCGTCGGTGGCCTTGCCCTGGTAGAACGTGCAGTTGCTGCAATCCTGGCCGGCCGCGTACTTCGCGAACTTCGCCTTGTCGACCTTGGTCGCGTCGAGCTTGTAGCCGAGCGCCTGGGAGGTGGGATCGGATTCGGCAGCCTTGGGCGCGTCGGCGAACGCCTGGCGCGAAAGCGCGAGCGTCGATGCGACGCCGATGCTCGTGATCAGAAAGCTGCGGCGGGAAGATTTCATGTGACTCACTCCAGTATTGTGGCGATTCGTTCGCTGGGGTTTTCGCGCGGCGCTTGGGTGTGGCGCGCCGCGCATGCCTCTGAGCCGCTCTGGCGGCGGCGTCGCGAAGAAGCTTAACAACGAAGCCAGCCCCGGTGAGGCTGCAATGCCGGAGATAAGTGAGCGACATGGTGCCGCCCCGCGCAGGAAAGGCGCGTGAAGGACGCAAGAACGGCGCAAGCCCGGATCAGTCGAACGACACCATCTCGCACACCCGCTGGGCAATGGCGAGCGACGCCGTGAGCCCCGGCGACTCGATGCCGAACAGGTTCACGAGCCCGCGCACGCCGTGCGAGGCCGCGCCCTGGATCATGAAGTCGGCGGCGCTCTCGCCCGGACCGGAAAGCTTCGGGCGAATGCCCGCGTAGGCCGGTTGCAGCGAGCCGTCGGGCAGCGCGGGCCAGTAGCTGCGGATCTGCGCGTAGAACGCATCGGCGCGGCGCGGATCGACGTCGTAGTCGATCGCGTCGATCCATTCGACGTCGGGACCGAAGCGCGCCTGGCCGCCCAGGTCGAGCGTGAGGTGCACGCCAAGGCCCGCGTCGTTGGGCATCGGATAGATGAGGCGCGAGAACGGCACGCGCCCGGAAACGCTGAAATAGTTGCCGCGCGCGAGATACAGGGGCGGCACGTGGCGCGCGTCGAGCCCGCGCATGCGCCTTGCGAGCTGCGTGGCGTAAAGGCCCGCGCTGTTGATCACGCAGGTCGCGCGGATGTCGATCGGCGCGTCGCCGCCGGTTCGGATGACGAAGCCCTTGCCAAGCGCATCGATCGACTCGACCGGCGACTTGAGCGCGATCACCGCGCCGTCGCGCTCGGCGTCGCCTTGCAGCGCGAGCATGAGCTGATGGCTGTCGACAATGCCTGTTTGCGGCGAGTAGACGGCCGCGGCGCATTCGAGCGCGGGCTCGAGCGCGAGCGCCTCGCTGCCGCTGATCCGCGTGAGGTCGAACACGCCGTTTTCCTTGCCTCGCGCGAGGATCGCCTCGAGTTGCGGAATCTGGTTCGGCGCGGTGGCGACGAGCAGCTTGCCGCAGCGCGCGTGCGCGACATTGCGCGACGCGCAATAGTCGTAGAGCATCTCGCGCCCGCGCACGCACAGCGTGGCCTTGAGCGAGCCGCGCGGGTAGTAGAGCCCCGCGTGGATGACTTCGCTGTTGCGCGAACTGGTGCTCGTGCCGATGGCTTCGGCGGCTTCGAGCACGATCACCTCGCGCCCGCGCGCGGCGAGCGTGCGCGCCACGGCGAGGCCGACCACGCCCGCGCCGATTACTGCGCATTCGATCTGGTCCATGTCCCTGCGTCCCGCCTTCGCGGCGCGGGCGTCAAGACGGCCGCGTCGCGCTCCTCTCTGCCATGGGATTGGCGGCGCGCGTCGCGCGCCGTCTCATGAGGAAAATTGTACGCCACGCCAACCCGCGTTCACGGTCCTCATGCGAACGAACGCGCGCTGGCGAACAACGCGTGAGGAAAGCAACGTGGATGAAGCGCCTTCGCCCAGTGCATGCGTGCCATCAATCCCATCTGGCGAGGCGTTCCAGCCCATTGATCTGGACTGGCGAGTTCGCTTCGGGAACGGCGACCCAGTCCAGGTGGCTAAAGACGAATATCTGGTAACCGTGGTTCCACAAGGCTTGAGCCAGCGCTTTCGGGTCACTCTTCGCGTGTTCGATATAGATCGGCGGATGAAACTTTTCGATCAATTTTTGCGCCCCGGCGAGCACCTCGCATTCCATGCCTTCCACGTCGATTTTCATGAAATCGACGCGGGGCAGATCGAGACTGTCGAGGCTAACGACAGGCACCGTTTCCTCCGCGCCGTTCCATTCAGGCGCTTGTCCGATGAATTCGCGCTGACGCCCTTCGCCAAGCTCGATGCCGCTGAAACTCGAAGGTATCGAGTAGTCGATCCGGGGCATCTTGACCTTGCCCGGTTTCGCCCCTGCGGCAGCAAGATGGCAATAAACGTTCTGGTAATTGTTGATGGCGACGTTGCCCGCGAGCATCTGATGCAGAATCCGTTGCGGCTCGAACGCGTGGACAACGCCACTCTTGGCCTCGCACGCGCGGGCAAATTCAAGGGTATGAACACCAATATTGGCGCCCACGTCGAGTATCACGCACCCGGGCGGCAGAATCCCGACGATCTCACGCATGAGTCCGATTTCGAGCGGGTCGTAGCCTCCCTCCTCCAGAAGCGCGACGCCCGTCCCGAAGGCGAAAGCCGCTTCGTTCCGATTGACCACCATCAGTCCATGAGGCGTCGGCACGAGCACGTTGTTCAGTTTTTTCACGTCATCTCCGGTTGATCTGGCACTTATCATGACAACCGGCGCGCGCCCCGAAAAAAGGGACGTGCGCACGCCCGGCCATCACCCTCGCTTCGTTCGAACAGCAGACGCCCGAAGGGAGGTCACTGTATTCGAAGCCGACCAGGCCGACTCTGACCGACCGCAGACAACGCTCTGATCAGTCCGGAACCCACGGCTGCCCATGCGGCCGCGCTTCACGACTGCCCCGACACGCGGCAGTTGAAGGGCGCAGTATCGTCTCCATGTCAGAGAAGGTGCGTTGCGGTCCAGAGTTTGCGAACCCGGTATAGGATCGATGGTCAGAACCTACCCGCCGTAGCGTTGCCGACGCCGTCGCCTCGCGCGGCGCCTGTGGACGGAGCCGCCTATATGTCGTTGTGGAAACATTGCCTTGCCGTTGCGCTGTTCACCGCCCTGGCGGTGACAGCCGCGTGCGCGCAGGCGCCGGGCGCGGCGCAGCCGGCTGCTGTGCCCGCATCGGGGCCCGCCGCGACGCAACCCGCGATGGAACCCGTGCCAACGGCACCCATGACGGTGCCGCCGCCGCCGGGCGCAGCCGCATCAACGGCCGCGCCGGCCGCGCCGGTCGCGCAGGCCGCCGTCCACTGGACGCTGGAGGTGCTGCGCGACGGCCAGCAAATCGACTCGTTCGACGGCACGACGACGGTGGGCCAGGCTCGCACCGATACGCACCACAAGGTCGTCTCGCACAACGTGGGCTGCAAGGACCAGCCGGCGGGCAGCATCGACCTGTCGCGCACGATCACCGTGTCGCCGTTGCAGGTGCGGGCGAACCAGATCATCCTCGCGATCGATACCCAGGAAACGCTCGAAAACGACACGGCGCCCGCCACGCCCGAAGGCTGCAAGCTTCCGCCGCAGCCGCGTCAGGTGAACGCCAGCCATCCGGGGCTAGTCGTGCCCGAGGGCGAGTCCGTGAACTGGCAGATCGTCAACAAGGATCCTTCGCTTGCGTACCGGGTGCGCGCAAGCCTCGCGCCGGCGGCGGAGCAATGATCGACTTGTGACCCAATCCGTTAGACAAACGCATGCGAAATCCAGAACAACCGCTCATCGACACGTCATTGAGCAAAGACTTCGTCGCCGTGAGCTGGAACCTGCACAAGGGCCGCTCGCCGCTCGGCTTCGAGGCCTGGCAGGCCATGCGGCGCTGGGTCCAGTCCACCCACGCCGACGCCTGGTTTCTCCAGGAAGCGATGGCGCGCCGCCTGCCGCGGCCGGTGCTCGCCTCCGCCTTCGGCGCGCAGCTGGGCGACCCGCTCGAAGACGTCTGGCACTGCCAGGCCACCGAAATCGCCAACGCGCTCGAACTCCAGATCGCCCTGGGACCCAACGTGTTCAAGCCCTCGTGGCGGCACGGCAATGCGATCCTCTCGCCGCACCCGCTCGATCTGGGCGGACGCTGGGACATCTCCGCGCACCGCTTCGAGCGGCGCGGGCTGCTCGTTGCGCGCGCAAACGTCGCCGGTCAGTCCGTCACGCTGTTATGCGCGCACCTCGCGCTCACGCGCAGCGCGCGGCTGCGGCAGATGAACTGGATCGCGCACTGGATCGTGAAGGAAGCCCCGCAAGGCCCGCTCGTGCTGGCCGGCGACTTCAACGACTGGCGCAACGACTCGGTGCCGCTCTTTGCCGAGCACGGGCTGCAAGAAGTGGCGACGCTGCTCGGCGAGCCCGCGCGCACGTTCCCGGCCTTCTCCCCGGCGCTCGCGCTCGACAAGATGTTCGTGCGGGGTCTCAAGCCCGTCGAGCTGATCCAGCCCGCGCAGGAAACGGCGTGGCTTTCCGACCACCTGCCGTACATGGCGCGCCTGCGACTCGAAGATTGACGCACTGAGCGGCGGCACGCCGCCCGGCCGAAGCATCCGCGCGACACTCCCCTGATCGCCGCGAGCGGCGCGCGCAGGCACGCGCTAATATGTCGCGTCGCGCGCCGCGCCGACCTTCCCCCAATTCGTCAGGTCTCCTCAGATGCATTACCTCGCCACGCTGCTACAGATCGTAGTCGTCTATCTGTTCGCGCTCATCAGCCCCGGCCCCAACTTCTTCATGGTGACGCAGCTCTCGCTCGCGGGGCGGCGCGGGCTGGGCGTGGCTTCGGCGGCGGGCGTGGGCGTCGGCTCCACGCTGTGGGCCGCGCTCGCCATGCTGGGCTTCGCCGCCGTGCTCCAGCACATCGGCTGGCTCTACAACGGCGTGCGCGTGGCGGGTGCGCTCTATCTCGTCTGGTTCGGTCTCAAGCTGCTACGCTCGGGCGTGCGCCGCGAGCTGGCCGCCGCGGCGCAAGCGCTCGCCGCGCCGCCCCTGCCCGCCGACCGCCGCGCGTGGGTGCGCACCTGGCGCGCGGGGCTCATCACGTGCCTGACGAACCCCAAGTCGTGCGTGTTCTGGACCAGCGTGTTCGCCGCCGTGTTTCCCGCGCACCCGCCGCTGTGGTTCTACGGCGTCGCGCTCGCCACGGTCGCCACGATGTCGTTCGGCTGGCATTGCAGCCTCGCCTTCCTGTTCGCCGACGACCGCACCCAGCGCGGCTACCGGCGCCTGCGCCGCCCCATCGACGCGTTCTGCGGCGCCGCGCTGATCGGCCTGGGCGTGAAACTCGCGGCCGACCGCTAGCGGCGGCGGCGCGGCACAGCGCCGCACCTGGCGGTTTTGCGCGATAGGGCGCGATTTCGCACGATTCGGGACGGTTCTTGCCCAACCCGGGCCCCAAAAACACATTCCGAAACTGCCCCGCCACCAGGGTCAATGCTGCGAGCCTTCAGACCTTCGGGTATCATCTAGCCGAAAATTCGCACGCGCGCGTCGTCATTTGGCGCGTGTCGTGTGTGTGGCGCATCTGCGCCTCTGCGTTACGGGACGAATATCCGCTCCTGCGGATCCGGGCCCGAATCCGGACCGGCCCGCCAGGCCGGGTGCGGCTTACCGGCCGCCACCTTGCTGTCAACGCCAGCCATGCCCGTCCCGTGCGGGCGCCAGCACACCGCCGCAGCGAGCCATCCTCTTTTGCAGCGCCGCGTGGCCCAGGCGGGATCTTGGGACGCGAGCGCGGTAAAATAGTGGATTGCGCTTCGTTCGCAGCGGGGCGAACAGGCAACACTGGCACCCCATGGGCTTGCCTGTTCCGGCGTCGCGCCGGGCAGCCGGGTCCGAGCATATCGTCAAAGCTACGCTGTACTGGACAGCAGGCCGACAGGACCGCCGAAGTCAGACGGCCCTTGTTTCGCAATTCAGGAACCATGAGCAAATTCACCGAAGAAACCGTTCTGAGCGTCCATCACTGGACCGACACGCTTTTCAGCTTCACCTGCACGCGCGACCAGGCCCTGCGTTTCGACAACGGCCAGTTCACGATGGTCGGCCTCGAAGTGGACGGCAAGCCGCTGATGCGCGCGTACTCGCTCGCGAGCGCGAACTACGAAGAGCATCTCGAGTTTCTCAGCATCAAGGTGCCGGACGGCCCGCTCACGTCGCGCCTGCAACACCTGAAGATCGGCGACAAGGTTCTGATCGGCAAGAAGCCCGTCGGCACGCTGGTGGCCGACAACCTGCTGCCCGGCAAGGTCCTGTGGCTGCTCTCGACCGGCACGGGCCTCGCGCCCTTCATGTCGATCATCAAGGACCCGGACATTTACGATCGCTTCGACAAGATCGTGCTCACGCACACCTGCCGTTTCGTCGACGAACTCGCGTACAAGGACTTCATCACCCAGGAACTGCGCGAGCATGAGTACCTCGGCGAGATCGTGCGCGAGAAGCTCGTGTACTACCCGACCGTCACGCGCGAAGTGTTCGACAACCGTGGCCGTATCACCGAGCTGATCGACACGAAGAAGCTGTTCGAAGACCTCGACCTGCCGCCGTTCACGCCGGAGCGCGACCGCATCATGCTGTGCGGCAGCACGCACATGCTGCGCGACACCGTCACACTGCTCGAACAAGCCGGCCTCAAGGAAGGCAGCAACAACGAGCCGGGCCACTTCGTGGTGGAAAAGGCGTTCGTCGGCTAACGCGCCGCGGCCTCGCCCGACACGCAAAACCGGAGCTTCATGCTCCGGTTTTTTTTCGTCCATGCAGTCCGCATTGCCCCCATTTTTTCTGACCCGGAGTGGTTACAGTTGTCACACAACGTCGATACCTTTCCTGTCAGTATTTTTCCTACATGACAAAGCCGCGCGACTTCATGCTGCACCTGAAGATTGACCGCTAAGCCTTGTCCACGCTGAAGTTTTTCTTTTTTTAAGATATTATCGCAGCGCAACAATCGATACGCCGGGACGACATCGGGGCCAGAGCCAGGTTGTTACCGGATGTAAAATTCGTTACGCTGCGCCGTGCCGTCAGCCACGACTCCGGAAAGATCCGGTGTCGGTCCGAAGCTGACAGCGAAACCGGTTCCTGAACGGGAGAACGATGGACACGTCGAGATACGCCGCACCGAACGCTTGCACGCCGGGTGCCGCTGCACCGCGCGGCGCCCATGCCGCCGACGGTCTCGCCTACCTCGCTCAGTCCACCGCCGCCGAAGCGGCCACACTGGCCGCGCTGGAAAGCCTCGTGGCGGCGCAACGGCAAATCGCCGCGTCGGCACCCGCGCGCAATGCGGCGCGGCGCGCAAACCGCGCCACACGTGCGCCCGCCGGCGGCCCCGCCTCCGGCTCCGTCCACGCCGACGAAGCCGCGCGCAACCGGCTCGCGCGCGAATTGCACGACAGCGTTGGCGCCGAACTCGCGGCCACGCATTTCGCGCTCGCCAATGTCCACACCTGGCTGCCCGCCAACGCGCCGCCGCAATGCGCCGAGGCGCTCGCGCTCGTCGCCCGTTCGCTCGAAGCGGCCACCGGCGCGATGCGCCACGTGCTCGACGGCCTGCACGCGCCGCATCTCGACGAGGGCCTCGCGCCCGCGCTCGCGAACTGGATTCGCGGCTTCGCGGCGCGCACCGGGCTCGCCGCGCGCTTTACCGGCGCCAGCGACGACGCGCGCCTCGCGCGCCTGCCCGCCGACGCCGCGCTCGCCGTGTTTCGCGTGGCGCAGGAAGCGCTCGCGAACGTGGCGCGCCACGCGCAAGCCACGCGCGCCGAGGTGCGTCTGGAATGCACCGCGCGCCACCTCACGCTCACCGTCGCCGACGACGGCGTCGGCCTCGCGCGCCGCGCCCCTGGCAAAGGCAATGGTGAAGGCGGCAAGCACAACAGCCACGGCGGCCGCTACGGTCTTGCCGGCATGCGCGAGCGCTGCGCCGCCTTCGGCGGCTCGCTGCGCACGGCAAGCGGCGGCGTCGCAAGCCCGCTCGACGCAACGCACACCGAAGCACACGCGCAAGCACACACGCAAGCGCACGACGCAACCGGTCACGCCGCGACACGCGGCACGACGGTGCGCGCGCGCTTCGCCTGGGACGCGCTGCTCGCCGCCCCCGCCTCGCCCATCATCGTGACCAAGGGCGCACGCCCATGACCTATCGCATCCTGCTCGTCGACGACCATGCGGTCGTGCGCCAAGGCGTCCGCCAGTTGCTGCTCGATCGCGGCGTCGCGAGCGAAGTGATCGAGGCGCAAACGGGCGCCGAAGCGCTCGCCGCCATTGCGAAGCATGCTTGCGACGTCGTGCTGCTCGACATCTCGCTGCCCGACATGAACGGCGTGGAAGTGCTCAAGCGAGCGAAGAAAAAAGCGCCACGCGTGCCCGTGCTGATGTTTTCGATGTACCGCGAGGATCAATACGCCGTGCGCGCCTTGAAGGCGGGCGCTGCGGGCTATCTTTCGAAGACGGTGGACGCCGCGCAGATGATCGCCGCGATCCAGCAAGTCGCCGCGGGCCGCAAGTACGTGAGCCCGGCGATGGCCGAAGCCCTCGCGGACTACGTGCTCGTGGACGGCGAGCAGTTGCCGCACGAAAAGCTCTCCGACCGCGAATACCAGACGCTGTGCATGCTCGCCTCGGGCAAGCGCCTGACCGATATCGCGCACGCGCTCTCGCTTTCGGTGAAAACCGTGAGCGTCTACCGCACGCGCCTGCTCGAAAAAATGAAGCTCAGCAACAACGCCGAGCTGACCTTCTACGTGATGAGCAACCGGCTCGTCGACCTCTCGCCCACCGTCAGCGTCTGAACGGCGCGCGCCGCTGCTGCATCGAGGCGGCCTTCTCGCCATAAGCCGTTGATCCGGAAATGAATTTCGCCGTCCGCGCGGGTCCTGGCAAGGATCGCGCGCGCCGCCCCCGGTTTGCGGCGGAATCCCCCGCGCAATCGGCGTCTTTGCGACCCGGCTCAAGCCGGCAAACACGCCATATCCGCTAAAATTTAAGGTTTCCCCCAGACATCCGGCACGCGAAGCCGGCGAAGGCAGGCGTTGGTAATCACCAGGCCGGCTGCCGCTCTCGCGCGTTTTACGTGGAGTTCCCCGCCAAATGTCCCTCTTTCGCAAGAAAAACGTCGAGCACATGTTGCAGGCGAGCGCCCAGGGCGCCGGCCTGAAAAAGGCGCTCGGCGCGCTCGACCTCACCTTTCTCGGGATCGGCGCGATCATCGGCACCGGCATTTTCGTGCTGACCGGCACGGGCGCCGTGCAAGCCGGCCCCGCGCTCATGATCGCGTTCCTGATCGCCGCCGTCGCCTGCTGCTTCGCCGCGCTCGCCTACGCCGAATTCGCCTCGACCATTCCCGTGGCGGGCTCGATCTACACCTACTCGTATGCCACGCTCGGCGAACTCGCCGCGTGGGTGATCGGCTGGGACCTGATGCTCGAATACGGGCTCGCCACCTCGGCGGTGTCGGTGGGCTGGTCGGGCTACCTGCAATCGCTGCTTTCGGGCTTCGGCCTCACGCTGCCCGCCGCGCTTTCCGCCGCGCCCGGCGCCGTGCCCGGCGTGCACACGCTCTTCAACCTGCCCGCCTTCCTCGTGATGATGGCGATCACCGCGCTGCTCTCGGTGGGCGTGCGCGAATCCACCCGCATCAACAACATCATGGTGGCCATCAAGGTGACCGTGGTGCTGCTCGTGATCGCCGTGGGCGCGTTCCACGTCACGCCCGCGAACTGGCACCCGTTCATGCCCAACGGCTGGAACGGCGTGTTCGGCGCGGCGGCCGTGATGTTCTTCGCGTTCATCGGCTTCGATTCGGTTTCCTCGGCGGCCGAGGAAGTGAAGAACCCCAAGCGCGACCTGCCCGTGGGCATCATCGCTTCGCTCGCCGTGTGCGCGGTGCTCTACGTCGCCGTGGCGGCCGTCGTCACCGGCATCGTGCCCTCGCAGCGCTTCGCCCATGTCGGCCACCCGGTCTCGTTCGCGCTTCAGGTGGCGGGCGAAAACTGGGTCGCGGGCTTCATCGATCTGGGCGCCGTGCTCGGCATGCTCACCGTGATCCTCGTGATGAGCTACGGCCAGACCCGCATCATCTACGCGATGTCGCGCGACGGCCTCCTGCCCGCGAAGCTCTCGAAGGTGCACCCGCGTTTCGCCACGCCGTTCTTCACGACCTGGCTCGTGGGCATCTTCTTCGGCCTGATCGGCGCGCTCGTGCCGCTCAACGTGCTCGCCGAACTGATCAACATCGGCACGCTCGCCGCGTTCTCGATGGTGTCGATCGCCGTGCTCGTCCTGCGCAAGACCCACCCGCACCTGCCGCGCGCGTTCCGCTGCCCAGGCGTGCCCGTGGTGCCGATTCTCGCGGTGGCCTCGTGCCTGTTCCTCATGTTCAACCTCCAGGCGCTCACGTGGATCGCGTTCCTCGTCTGGACCGGTTTGGGCCTGATCGTCTACTTCGGCTACTCGCGCCATCGTTCGCGCCTCGCACACGCGCCGCACGAGCACGCGCATCACGATCACTGAGCGATCATCGCGCCACCGTCGGCGTGCGATCGCGCGCTGACAATCGCTGCACTGCAACGCAACGGCCCGCCACGAGTCATCGAGGCGGGCCGTTTTTTTCGCATTTTTATCTCGGAACGCAAGCCTTCCGGAGGGTAAAACCCCGCGCAGCGAAAACCGGCGAATTGTGCTTTACTGTCCGGGCGTCACCCCCAGGCTTCACTGAACAGCAAGGCACCAGCCGGACCCAGATTCCGCTCCACCCGTAGTTGTTCGATCCGCCCCGCCTCGCGTTGTTTGCGTGGCGCCATGCGTTGCGCGCGCAATGAGGCGCAATGCGTTGGACGGGCGAGTTGGATTGCGGGCGGTTATGGCGGTCGATTCAGTGCGATAAGCGGGCCCAGGCAGGTCTCTATCCCATCACGCGGCATGGGACCGGAGTCACACGCAGCGCCGGCTCCGGTCGACATTGGAGACAATCAATGGCGATCAGTATTAGCCTCACGGTCAACGGCTCGCCCGTGACCGCCGAGGTCGAACCTCACACGCTCCTCGTCCAGTTCCTGCGCGAACAGCAGCGTCTCACCGGCACGCACGTCGGCTGCGACACGGCGCAATGCGGGGCCTGCACCGTCCACCTGAACGGCCGCGCGATCAAGTCGTGCAACCAGCTCGTGGTGCAGTGCGACGGCATGGAGGTGACGACGATCGAAGGCCTCGCGAAAAACGGCGCGCTGCATCCCATGCAGGCCGCGTTTCGCGAATGCCACGGCCTGCAATGCGGCTTCTGCACGCCCGGCATGGTGATGTGCGCGACCGCGCTCGCCGCCGCGAAGCCCGACCTCACGGAAAGCGACGTGCGCGAAGGCCTCGACGGCAACTTCTGCCGCTGTACGGGCTATCACAACATCGTCAAGGCGGTGGTCGCGGGCGCGCAGGAAATGCGCGCCGGCACGACCACTGCCGCGTGATCCGGGAGGCCGCCATGAACGCCCCCGAACCCAATCGCATGATCGGCGCACCGGTAAAGCGCAAGGAAGATTTCCGCTTCCTCACCGGCGCGGGCCAGTACACCGACGACGTCGTCCTGCCCGCGCAAACGTACGCCGTGTTCGTGCGCTCGCCGCACGCGCATGCGCGCATCAAAAGCATCGACACGAGCGCCGCGAAGGCCGCACCCGGCGTGGTGGCCGTGTTCACCGGCGCGGATCTCGCCGCCGAAAACGTGGGCGGCCTGCCGTGCGGGTGGCTGATCCACAGCATCGACGGCACGCCCATGCACGAGCCGCCGCATCCCGTGATCGCGCATGAAAAGGCGCTGCACGTGGGCGACCAGGTTGCGCTCGTGATCGCCGATTCGGTCAAGGCCGCAAAGGACGCCGCCGAGCGGGTCGAAGTCGATTACGAGGAACTGCCCGCCGCCGTCGACACGGCGCACGCCGCCGACGCAGGCCAGCCGCTCGTGCACGACAGCGTGCCGGACAACACCTGCTACACGTGGGGCCACGGCGACAAGGCCGCGACCGACGCCGCCTTTGCGCAAGCCGCGCACGTGACGACGCTCGACATCGTCAACAACCGGCTCGTGCCGAACGCCATCGAGCCGCGCGCAGTGAACGCGAGCTACTCGCCGCACGACGACAGCTACACCGTGTACGTGGCGAACCAGAACCCGCACGTCGAGCGCCTGCTCATGGCCGCGTTCGTGCTCGGGCTGCCCGAAACGAAGCTGCGCATCGTCGCACCCGACGTGGGCGGCGGCTTCGGCTCGAAAATCTTTCTGTACGCCGAAGATGTCGCGCTCACGTGGGCCGCGAAGAAAATCCGCCGTCCGGTGAAGTGGACAGCCGAACGTTCGGAGTCCTTCATCTCCGACGCGCACGGCCGCGACCATGTGACGAAAGCCGAACTCGCGCTCGACCAGGACGGCAAGTTCCTCGCCATGCGCGTGCACACCACGGCGAACATGGGGGCGTATCTCTCGACCTTCGCCTCCAGCGTGCCGACCATCCTCTACGCCACGCTGCTCGCGGGCCAGTACACCACGCCCGCGATCTACGCCGAGGTGAAGGCCGTGTTCACGAACACGGTGCCCGTGGACGCGTATCGCGGCGCGGGCCGGCCCGAGGCCACCTACGTGGTCGAACGCCTGGTGGAAACGGCCGCGCGCGAAATGAAGCTCGATCCGGCCGAAATCCGCCGCCGCAACTTCATCACGACCTTTCCGTACGCCACGCCCGTGGGCCTCACCTACGACACCGGCGACTACGAAGCGTGCCTTTCGCGCGCACTCGAACTCGCGGACGTTAAGGGCTTCGCCACGCGGCGCGACGCCTCGAAGGCGCAGGGCAAGCTGCGCGGCCTCGGCTACTCGTGCTACATCGAGGCATGCGGTCTCGCGCCTTCGAACATCGCGGGCGCGCTCGGCGCGCGAGCGGGCCTCTTCGAAGCGGGCGAGGTCCGCGTGAACCCCACGGGCTCCGTCACCGTGTTCACGGGCTCGCACAGCCACGGCCAGGGGCACGAAACAACCTTCGCGCAAGTCGTGGCCGACCGCCTGGGCGTGCCGATCGAGCAGATCGAGATCGTGCACGGCGACACGGGCCGCATTCCGTTCGGCATGGGCACCTATGGCTCGCGCTCGATCTCCGTGGGCGGCTCGGCCATCATGAAGGCGCTCGACAAGATCGAGGCGAAGGCGAAGAAGATCGCCGCGCACATGCTCGAAGCGGGCGTGGAGGACATCGAGTTCGCCGACGGCGTGTTCCGCGTGGCCGGCACCGACCGGACCAAGACCTTCGCGGAAATCTCGCTCGCCGCCTACGTGCCGCACAACTATCCGCTGGAGACGCTCGAACCGGGCCTCGACGAAAGCGCGTTCTACGACCCGACCAACTTCACCTATCCGTCGGGCGCGTATCTCTGCGAAGTCGAAGTCGATCCCGATACCGGAGAAACGCGCATCGAACGCTTCACCGCCGTGGACGACTTCGGCAACGTCATCAATCCGATGATCGTCGAAGGCCAGGTGCACGGCGGCCTGGGTCAGGGCATCGGCCAGGCGATGCTGGAGCGCTGCGTGTACGACAACGAGAGCGGCCAGTTGCTCTCGGGCTCGTATATGGACTACGCCATGCCGCATGCGTCGGATGTGCCTTCGTTCACGGTGGAAACCGCGAAAGGCACGCCGTGCACGCACAATCCGCTCGGCGTGAAGGGCTGCGGCGAAGCGGGCGCGATCGGCTCGCCGCCCGCCGTCATCAACGCGATTCTGGACGCGCTTGCTCCCCTCGGCGTGAAGGACCTGCAAATGCCCGCCACGCCGCACCGCGTGTGGCAGGCCATCCAGGCCGCGCAATCTCCTTCACACCCTTAAGCGGAGGCGCTCCATGTACGCATTCAACTATCAGCGCGCAAGCGACGCGCAAGGCGCCGTGAAGACCCTCGCGGCCGACGCCGACGCCAAGTTCCTGGGCGGCGGCCAGAGCCTGCTCGCGGCGATGAAGCTGCGCCTCGCGCAGCCCTCCACGCTCGTGGACGTCACGCGCATACCCGAGCTGAAGGCGGTCCAGGTCGACGCGAAAGTCGTGAAAGTGGGCGCGGCCGTGTGCCATGCCGACGTCGCCGAAAACGCGCAGATCCGCAACACGCTGCCCGCGCTCGCGGACCTCGCGGGCATGATCGGCGACCGCCAGGTGCGTGCGCTCGGCACGCTGGGCGGCTCGCTCGCCAACGACGATCCCGCCGCCGACTATCCGGCGGCGGTGCTCGCGCTGAACGCGACGGTGGTGACGGACCGGCGGCGCATCGCGGCCGACGACTTCTTTCTCGGCATGTACGAGACGGCGCTGGAACCCGACGAGCTGATCGTGGCCGTCGAATTCCAGGTGCCCGAGCGCGCGGCCTACGAGAAGTTTCGCAATCCGGCCTCGCACTTCGCGCTCACGGGCGTGTTCGTCGCGAAGTTCGCGGGTGAAGTGCGTGTGGCGGTCACGGGCGCCGGGGCTTCGGTGTTCCGCGCGGGCGCGCTGGAAAGCGCGCTCAAGACGAACTTCGCGCCCGAAGCCGCACGCGCGGTGACGATCCCCGCCGACGACCTCAACACCGACCTGCACGCGAGCGCGCAATATCGCGCGCACCTGATCCCGGTGCTCGCGGCGCGCGCGGTGGCGAAGGCCAACGGCTGAGGCCATCCCGAGGGCCGGCACGCCCGCGTTGACGCAAACGCGGGCGTGCCGGCCGCCTTTGATCCGCGCTCGCAAAGAGACTCATGCAATCCGCTTCGATCGACGACACCCTCGCGCAACTGGAAGCGCGCGGCTATTTCGCGAGCCGCGAGCTCGCCACGGCGCTCTTTCTCGCGCTGCGCATGGAACGCCCCTTGTTTCTCGAAGGCGAGCCGGGCGTGGGCAAGACCGAACTCGCGAAAGCCGCCGCCGCGATGCTCGGCACGACGCTGTTGCGCCTGCAATGCTACGAAGGGCTCGACACCGCGAGCGCGCTTTACGAGTGGGACTATCCGCGCCAGATCATGGCGCTGCGTCTTGCCGAGGCCGCCGGAGAAACGCCGCGCAACGACACGCTGTATCGCGACGAATTCCTGCTCAAGCGCCCGCTGCTCCAGGCCTTGCAGCCCGACGCGCAGAATCCGTCCGCGCGCCGCGTGCTGCTGATCGACGAGATCGATCGCGCCGACGAACCGTTCGAAGCCTTCCTGCTCGAACTCCTTTCGGACTTCCAGGTGTCGATACCCGAGTACGGCACCGTGCGCGCGAGTACGCCGCCGCTCGTCGTCATTACTTCGAACCGCACGCGCGAAGTGCACGACGCACTCAAGCGGCGCTGCCTCTATCAATGGCTCGGCTACCCGGACCGCGCGCGCGAACTCGCGATCGTGGCCGCGCGCGCGCCGGAAACCGCCGCGCAATTGCAGCAGCGCGCGGTGGCGTTCGTGCATCAGTTGCGCACGATGGATCTCTTCAAGGCGCCCGGCATTGCCGAGACGATCGACTGGTGCCGCGCGCTTTCCGCGCTCGCGGTGACGGAGCTCGATCCGCAATCGGTTCAGGACACGCTGGGCGTGCTGCTGAAGTACCAGGACGATCTCGCGCAGCTCGACGCGCAACGCATCGCCCAAACGCTCGCGCTCGCGGAGTGAGCACGATGGCCGCCGCCTTGACGCACGCAACATCGGCCACGGGCGTGCCCACGCTCGCACCCACATTCGCGCGCAACATCGTGCACTTCGTGCGCGTGCTGCGCGGCGCGGGCCTGCCGCTGTCGCCCTCGCGCGCCGTCGATGCGATCGAAGCGCTGCGCCATATCGACCTCGGCCGCCGCGACGACGTGCATGCGGCGCTCGCCGCGCTCCTCACGAGCGCGCCCGACGAGCGCGAGATCTTCGACGCGGCCTTCGCCCTCTTCTGGCGTGATCCCGATTTCGAAGGCAAGCTGCGCGCGCTGCTGCTGCCGAAGGTGCAAGGCGGCGTGCCGCCGCCACGCCGCAACAACCGCCTCGCCGATGCACTCGCGGCGCGCCCCGCCACTCGCCCCGGCGCAAAGCCGCCGCCCTCGCACGAAGAACACGAGTTGCGCGCGCACGCCACCTTCAGCGCCGAAGAACGCCTGCGCCAGCGCGACTTCGACACGCTTTCCGCCGACGAATGGCGCGCGCTGCGCCACCTGATCCGCGCGCGCCGCCTGCCGCTCGCCACCGTTCGCACGCGCCGCCTGAAAGCCTCATCGCGCGGCACGCACGCCGACCTGCGCGCAAGCGCCCGCCACGCCGTGCGCGCGGGCGGCGACTGGACCGTGTGGAAATATCGCGCGCCCGTGGAGCGCAAGCTGCCGCTCGTGCTGCTGCTCGACATCTCCGGGTCGATGAGCAGTTATTCGCGCGCGGTGCTCTACTTCTGCCACGCGCTGCTGCAATCGCGCGAGCGCCTGCAAGTGTTCCTGTTCGGCACGCGCCTGACGCACGCCACGCGCGCATTGCGCGAACGCGACCCCGACATCGCGCTCGCGCAGCTCGCCACCCAGGTCGCGGACTGGTCGGGCGGCACGCGCATCGGCGCGACGCTCGCGGAGTTCAACCGGCGCTGGGCGCGCCGCATGCTCGGTGGCCGCGCCACCGTGCTGGTCGTCACCGACGGGCTCGACCACGACGCTTGCGGCGGGCTCGGCGAAGAAATGGCGCGCCTGCACCGCTTCGCGCACCGCGTGGTCTGGCTCAATCCGCTCTTGCGTTACCGCGATTTCGCGCCCAAGGCGCGCGGCGTGCAGGCAATGCTGCCGCACGTCGACGCGCATTACCCCGTCCACAATCTCGACAGCCTGGAAGCGTTCGCGCGCAGCCTGTGCGAAGTCACGCCGATTGCGCATGCGCCCGCGGCGCGGCAAGCATCGCGCGCATTGCACACGCCGCCCGGGCGCCCGGCACAAGGAGCCACACGATGGAGCTGACCGAAAGCCACACGCTGCCGGTGCCGCAGCAACGCGCCTGGGAGGCGCTCAACGACACGGCCATCCTCAAGGCCTGCATACCGGGCTGCGAAAGCATCGAAGCCGACGGCGAGAACGCGTATGCTGTCGCGCTCACTGCCTCCGTAGGCCCGGTGAAGGCGCGCTTCAAGGGCCGCATGCAGCTCGCCGATATCGACGCCCCGAACAGCTACACGATCGTCTTCGAAGGTCAGGGCGGCGCGGCCGGTTTCGGCAAGGGCGACGCGCACGTGAAGCTCGAACCCGCCGGCGACGAATCGACCACGCTCACCTACACGGCCAACGCGCAGGTGGGCGGCAAGCTTGCGCAGATCGGCTCGCGCCTCGTGGACGGCGCGGCGCGCAAGATCGCCGCCGAGTTCTTCAAGCGCTTCGGCGAGCAGTTGGGCGGGGGCGCCGCGCAGGAGCCGGCGCAAGAGGACGCGGGCGAGGCGAACGCCGAGGCGGACGCGCAAGCCGCGAGCGAAGGCGAAGGTGAAGGCGCGGAAGATCAGCAAAAGAGGAAACGATCATGGACAGCGTGGATCTCGAAGTTCTGAAGTCGAGCGTGCGCTGGCTCGCAGCGGGCCACCGCGCGATGCTCGTCACGGTAGTGAAGACATGGGGTTCGTCGCCCCGCCCCGAGGGCGCGATGCTCGTGGTGCGCGACGACGGCCTCGTGGTCGGCTCCGTGTCGGGCGGCTGCATCGAGGACGATCTCATCGACCGCGTGCGCCGCGAAGGCGTGACGATCGCCAAACCGGAGGCCGTGAAATACGGCATCACGGCGGAAGAAGCGCATCGTTTCGGACTGCCATGCGGCGGCACGATCCAGCTCGTGCTAGAACCGCTGAGCGAGGCTTCGAACATCGGCGCGCTGCTCGCGAGCGTCGAGCGCGGCGAACTCGTTGCGCGCACACTCGACATGGCCACGGGCAAGGCCACGCTCGGCCCCGCGAACGCGACCGACGGCGTGGACTTCGACGACGCGCGCCTGCTCACGATCCACGGCCCGCGTTACCGCATGCTGGTGATCGGCGCGGGGCAGCTCTCGCGCTACCTGTGCCAGATCGCGGCGGGGCTCGACTACCAGGTGACCGTGTGCGACCCGCGCGAGGAATACACCGACACGTGGGACGTGCCCGGCACGACGCTCGTGCGCACCATGCCCGACGACACCGTGCTCGACATGAAGCTCGACGAGCGCTGCGCCGTGATCGCGCTCACGCACGACCCCAAGCTCGACGACCTCGCGCTCATGGAAGCGCTCAAAACGCGCGCGTTCTACGTGGGCGCGCTGGGCTCGCGGCGCAACAACGCGGCGCGGCGCGAGCGTCTCAAGGAGTTCGACTTGAGCGAGGCCGAACTCGCGCGGCTGCACGGGCCGGTGGGAATCTATATCGGCAGCCGCACGCCGCCCGAGATCGCGGTGTCGATTCTCGCGGAAGTGACGGCGGCGAAGAACGGCGTGTCGCTGCCCACCATCCTCCAGGTCGAAGGCGCCAAGGCCGCGCGCGAGCAGGCTGCGGGCGCGGGCTCGACCTGCGACGTGTGAGGGCACACCCGGTGCTTCACGCGTGCGGCGAGCCCTCGCCGCGCGCGGCCTCGCCCGCAGCAGGTGCGCGCGCCGAGGGCGCCATGCGGTGGGCGCGCTCGCGTTCGCGCCGCCGCTCGCGTCTTAGCATGCGCACCCGCAGCACGCGCAGCATGCGCGCCCAGCCCGTGGGCCGCGGGTCCGCCAGCATGCTCAGCGCGCGCGCATAGTCGAGCGTGAGCCCCGGCGTCCACGCCATGGTCTGCCCGCGCTTGCGCAGTTGCGCGGCCACCCATAGCTCCGGCGTCGAGAGCATGCGCACGAACGCGAGCCAGCCGTGGCCCCACACGCGCGGCGTCGCGCCTTCGAGCGCCGCCTCCAGCGCGTGCGAAACCGTGCTCGAACAGTTGCGGTGCGTGAGGTTGTAGGTCGTATCCTCGCGATAGCGCTGCCAGAAGCTGTCCAGCCGCAGCGGATCGTAGTTGCGAATGCGCACCTGGCGCGTGGACGCGCACCATGCCTTCGACTCCGTCGCGTAGTCGGGCTGGAACAGGCCGGGCACGTCGTTTTCGCGCGTCGCCCGCAGCGTGCGCGCGAATTCGTCGGGATTCCGATCGATTTCCACCGCCGGATACAGGCTGATGTACACGCGCTCGGGCGATTCGAGCGCGGCGTGGCCCGTGGAGATCACGCCGTCGCGATCCACGGCGGCAATATACCGGTCGATGATCGGCTGGCGCCGCGCCTCGGCCCTCGAACTGCCCACCGGCGTCCACACGTGCACCGTGATCGCGCGCTCGTGCGGCGCGGGCGGTCCGTCGAACACGGTTTGCGCGAGCTTCGCCGCCTTGCCCTGCGCCGCGCCCACCGCACTCGCGATGAGCGCCGCCGCGCCGCCCTGCGTCACCGCCGGATTGACGGCGAGACGGCGCGCGCGATACGCGAGCAGCAGCAGATTCCAGCCCGCGAACATCAGCACGAGCCCAAGGCAATAGGGCACGGTACCCTTGTAGTGCGTGGGATAGGGCTGGTAGAGAAAGATCGCGATGGCGATCTGCAACACGCCGCCCGCCACGGCGAGCCGCCAGGTGCGATAGCGCACGACCCACGCCGAGGCGATCTGCAAGAGGCCGTCGGCGAGAAAGAGCGTGGCGAACACCATCGACAGGATGAACGAGGCGTGACGGAAGCCCGAAAGCACGAGCGCCGCCGTGATGCAAAAACCAACGCCCTTCACATAGCGCAGCGTGCGCTGACCGCCCATGCCCGTCCACGCCACCGCCAGGGTGGCGAGGCCTTCGAGCAGCAGCAGCCAGGCGAACGGCGCAATGGGGAAATACAGCACGCCGTCCAGCGCGTCGATAAATAGCGCCGCGCCCACGAGCACGCTCACCACGCCCGCGACCATTACGCCGCGCCAGCGCGCGCGCAGATACTCCACGCCCAGCAGGATCATCATGAGCCGCACCATCGGCCGTCTCCGGAACATCGTACGAAAAACGCATCGTACTGCGCTGCGGCGAAGCTGTGCCCGGAATTTGTCCGGGCGCTTTGCGAACCCCCAAAAGCGCCGCGGGCCGCGACTCCCGTCGGCGGCCCGCAGCATGAAGCGCATGGTTAAGGCGTCGTCAGCCGAACAGCTTCATGGCCTGCGCGAGCGTATTGGTCACGCCCCATACGAGCGGCACCAGCACGTAGAGCCAGAAGATCGCCAAGAGCGTCTTGTTCGACGATTTCGTCGCTGCCTGGTTAGACATGATGCGTTCCTCCTTATTTACCGGCGGCGAGTTGCGTCTCGCTCATGTGATGCTTTTCGTGCACGCGGCGCACGAGCAGATTGCAGATGAAGCCGACCACGAGCAGCACGGCCATGATGTGCACGGTCATCGTATAGGCGTCGGCCTTCGCCACGCCATGCGCGACCTGATAGGCGCGCACGTAGTTCACGAGCACCGGGCCCGCCACGCCCGCCGCGGCCCACGCCGTGAGCAGGCGGCCATGAATGCCGCCCACGAACGCCGTGCCGAACATGTCCGCGAGATACGCGGGCACGGTCGAGAAGCCGCCGCCGTACATCGAGAGGATCAGGCAGAACGCCAGCACGAAGAGCACGATGTTGCCGCTCTGCGCGAACTGCGGCACCGCGTAGTAGAGCAGCGCGCCGAACACGAAGAAAATGAAGTACGTGTTCTTGCGGCCCACCCAGTCGGAAGCCGAGGCCCACACGAAGCGCCCGCCCATGTTGAAAAGCGAGAGCAGGCCGACGAAGCCCGCCGCGGCGCCTGCGCTCACGGTGTCCTTGAAGCTTTCCTGGATCATCACCGAGGCCTGGCCCAGCACGCCGATGCCGGCCGTCACGTTGAGGAACAGCACGAGCCAGATGAGGTAGAACTGCGGCGTCTTGAGCGCCTGGTCGATGTGCACGTGCTGGTTCGACACGAGCTTCTTCGCGACGACAGGCGGCGTCCAGCCCGCGGGCTTCCAGTCGGGCGCGGGCACGCGAATGGCGATGGCGCCGATCGTCATCGAGATGAAGTAGGCAATGCCGAGCACCACGAAGGTTTGCGCGACGCCCGCGCTCGTCTCGCTCGCGAAATGCTTCATCAGCATGACCGAGAGGGGCGCCGCGATCATCGCGCCGCCGCCGAAGCCCATGATGGCCAGGCCCGTGGCCATGCCGCGGCGGTCGGGAAACCAGCGGATCAGCGTGGAAACCGGCGACACGTAGCCAAGCCCGAGGCCGATGCCGCCAATCACGCCATAGCCGAGATACAGCAGCGCGATCTGGTGCAGATACACACCGAGCGCGGAAACCAGAAAGCCGCCGCCGAAGCAGCACGCGGCCGTGAACATGGTGCGGCGCGGGCCCACGCGTTCGAGCCACTTGCCGCCGAACGCGGCAGAAAGCCCGAGAAATACGATGGCGAGCGAGAAGATCCAGCCGAGCGTGGTGAGCGACCAGTCATCGGGCGCGGACGCCGTAATGCCGATCACCTTCGTGAGCGGCGCGTTGAACACGGAGAACGCATAGGCCTGGCCAATGCACAGGTGCACGGCCAGCGCTGCGGGCGGCACCATCCAGCGTGAAAAGCCTGGCGGCGCGACAGTCGCCTCCTTGGAAAAAAATGGTACGGGCTGCGCACCGCGCGTCGAATCTGCAACGCTGCTCATGGGGTCTCCTGAGTCAACCGGAATGCGAGCGGGGCACTCGCTCCGGTTCCATCCGAAATGGCTGTTGGTAGGCGTGGTTTTTGTGTGTTCTTGTGTGTGCAAACGCACGGAACACGATGTGCCGGTGTGCGGCTGCCCCGAACGTTAGTCCCCAGGCGCGGCCTTGGCAATATGAGACGGAGATGCATATGGGACCGCGCGGCCCGCTCGGGGCAGATTGTTGCGCGCGCAGCAAAGCGGCGGCAGCGCCGTATAACGCCTGGGAGAACGATCCAGGCCCCTGGGACACGTGCCATCGCACGGCAACAGATGAGAACCGTTGCTATTGCACGCCCCCGAATCTAGACTCAATACTCGATACAGGGCCCGCGACGCTCCCTGTGAGCGACATCCGCTTGACAAGCCAATAACATGACTTTTAAGTGACGGAAGTAGCGCTCACCCGAGACCCGACACCTGCCGAGCCCCCTCATGCGCCTCGCTCTCGCTCTTTGCCTCACCGTTCTCGGCCCGGCCACCGGAGCGCTGGCCGCCGACCTGCGCGCAGGGGTGGCGCAACTCACGCCCGTGCCCATGGAAGCGAGCGCGGTGAATCCCGCCGGCAGCGCGGCGCAGGCGCCTTATACCAACGAGTCGGAAACGCAGACGTTTACCGTCAACGCGGACGGCTCCTATACGAAGCTCGACACGCTCACGCTGCGCGTGAACACGGAGGCCGGCATCGCGCGCGCGGGCCAGTATTACGTGTGGTTCAACCGCGAGATGGCGCACGTGGAGGTGCTGGAGGCCTGGACCGAGGACGCCCAGGGCGGCCGCCATGACGTACGGCCCGAGCAGATTCGCGACGTGCAGGAAGTGCGCTCGTTCGACGCCCCGATGTTTCAGGACGTGCAGGACAAGGTCATCGTGTTCCCGGCCGTCGAGCCGGGCGCGCGCGTGCATCTCACGTGGCGCAAGACCCAGCATGTGCCCATCGTGCCCGGCTGGTTCAGCGACTTCACGCCGCCGGACCTCGCGCCCACGCACAATTTTCGCGTGATCTACGACCTGCCCGAGAAGGTGCCGCTTTACGCCGACGCGCGCGGCTTCATCGTGCTGCCGCCCGTCACGCTCAACGGCCGCACGCGCTACGAGTACCGCTACGACAAGTCCAGTTTCGAGCGACTCGAATATGGCTCGATTGCCTACGTGAGCTACGGCGACCGCCTGATGGTGTCCACCTTCCCCGACTATGCGGCGTTCGCGAAGGTCTATCGCGAGGCCTCGGTGGACCCGAGCGCGGGCGACGCGGCAATCGTGCGCCTCGCTCAAACGCTGACCGCGCGCGACGACACGCCGCGCGCGAAGGCGCAAACGCTCTACAACTGGGTGCGCCGCAACATCCGCTACGTGGCGATCAACATCGGGCGCGGCGAGATCGTGCCGCACCGCGCAACCGAAGTGCTGGCCAATCGCTACGGCGACTGCAAGGACCATGTCGCGCTTTTCGGCGCGCTGCTCGACGCCGTGGGCGTGCGCAACACGCCGGCGCTCGTCAACAGCGGCACGGTCTACACGCTGCCGAGCGTGCCCGGCTTCGGCGTGATCAACCACGTCATCACGTGGCTGCCCGACCTCCAGATGTTCGCCGACTCCACGGCGAGCAACATCGAGTTCGGCTATCTGCCCTCGACCGACATGGACCGCGTGGCCGTGCTCGCCGGCGACGGCAGCCAGGTGCGCACGCCCGCCACCGCCACGACCACGCGCGAGAGCGATCTCGACATCACGGTCGCGCCCGACGGCTCCGCGCGCTTCATCTACCGCTTGCAGGCGCAAGGCTGGTCCGCCGAGCAGACGCGCAGCGTGCTGCGCCTGCAAACGCCCGCGCAGCGCGAGGAATCGCTGCAATGGGAGCTGCGCAACGCCAACCTGCGCGGCAACGCCACGCTCGCCTCCAGCTCGCTCGACGCCACCGCCGGGCCGCTCGTGCTCACGCTCACGGGCACCTTCGACGGCTTCGTCGATCCCGAGATGACCACACCCGTGCCCACGCTCACGAGCTTCGTGGGCGGGCTCGATGCGAACCTGCGCTACTGGCTCGGCGAATCGCGCCGCACGCAGCCGTTCGTGTGCCGCAATGTGGTGGTGACCGAGCGCACACGCATTGCCCTGCCGCCGGGCATGCGCGTGCTCGACGTGCCGATGCCGCAGCACGTCGATAACCGTTTTGTGGATTTCAACTCGCAGTACGCGCTCGACACCGCTTCGAACGTGCTGCGCGTCACGCGCACCGGGAGCACGCATTTCGCGAGCGACGTGTGCAGCGCCGACGATTTCACGCAGATGCGCCCCGCCTTCGAGACGATGGCGCGCGACCTGCGCGCGCAGTTGATCGTCAAGCCGTCTGCGCCGGGCTCGGTGCCCGATAGTCCGCCTAGCGCGCAGTGAGTCCGCGCGCGCGGTTCAAACCGGCCAGAGCGGCCCTTCCTGCATTGCGCCGATCTGCTCGCGCAGTTCGAGAATGCGCTCTTCCCAGTAGCGTTGCGTGTTGAACCACGGGAACGCCACGGGAAACGCGGGATCGTGCCAGCGGCGCGCAAGCCACGCCGAGTAGTGGATGAGGCGCAGCGTGCGCAGCGCTTCGACGAGATGCAACTCGCGCGGCTCGAATTCGCAGAAGTCCTCATAACCCGCGAGCAGATCCGCGAGCGCGCGCGACGCGCCCGCGCGGTCGCCGGGCAGCAGCAGCCACAAATCCTGGATAGCGGGACCCATGCGGCTGTCGTCGAAGTCCACGAAATGCGGACCGGCGTCGGTCCAGAGCACGTTGCTCGGATGGCAGTCGCCATGCACGCGCAGCGAACGCAAGTCGCCCGCGCGCTCGAACGCCGCCTCCACGCCTTCCAGCGCGAGCGTGACCGCCGTCTGCCAGGCGGCGCGCACGTCGGCGGGCACGAAGCCGTGTTCGAGCAGATACGTGCGCGGCTCGTAGCCGTAGGTCTCGATGTCGAGCGTGGGACGCGCGCGATACGCTTGGGTTGCGCCCACCGCGTGAATGCGGCCGATGAAGCGGCCGAGCCATTCGAGCGTGTCGCTGCGGTCGAGGTCGGGCGCGCGGCCGCCGCGCCGCTCGAAGAGCGCGAAGCGGTAGCCGTCGAATTCGTGGAGCGTGCGTCCTTCGAAGGTGAGCGCAGGCACGGCCGGAATCTCGCGCGCGGCGAGTTCGGCGACGAACGTGTGCTCTTCGAGTATCGCCTCGTTGCTCCAGCGCCCGGGGCGATAGAACTTGGCGACGAGCGGCGGGCCGTCTTCGACGCCCACCTGGTACACCCGGTTCTCGTAGCTGTTGAGCGCGAGCATGCGGCCATCCGTGCGGCGGTTGGCCGGTATCAGCACGCTGTCCAGCGCGTCGAGCACGCACTCGGGCGTGAGACGCGCGTACGGCGCGGCTAGCGGATCGCCGGGGCTGGACGGCTCACCCGGGATCGGAGAGGGATCGTAATTCATACCCGCATTGTGCCTCTTGCGGGCGGCGCAGGCGAGCCGCCGTGCAAGGCGCGCGCCGCGCGCTACACGCTCGCAGCCGCGCCCTCGTGCCTCCTCAGTGGATCTTGGCGCCGGCGGGCATGACGTGCTCGCCCGTATCGATCAGATCTTCGAGAAAAAAGGGCTCGGTGTTGAGTTGCGCCGACGCGCCAGGCTCCCCGGCATACCAGGTCACCATCGCCATGTCGCCGAGAAGGCGCATCACGATGCCGCGCGCGCCCTGTGGCACGGCGATATGAACGGAACGGACGATAGAACCGATTTGCATGATGTTTCCCCGTTACCTTCGCCGGCTTCCTCGAAGGAAGTCCGGTCGGTAATGCTGACAAAAAACCGATGCGCACCATCGGTTGCGCGCGCATCCAAACCCGCCGCGGGCCACTTGCTTGTTCACCGCGCTTTCGCGGTGCGACCCTTGGCATACCCATTGTTGCCTTTTTGCGCGCACACGCAAAGCGAAAAAATACAGGGGTGCATCAGCAGCCGAACCGGCGCTACGCCATACGCCGCCCCATCTTCGCTCGTGCTGCGCGCACGACTTACGAAACCCTGACTGTAACAGATGGTAAACCCCGCCCCCCGCGCCCTTGCTTGCGCAGCACCCGAAAAAGTACGCTGATGCACGGTGACTGGCGCTATAGTCCTGTCCCATCCGGGCCAGATCCAGTCGCTGTGCGCAGCGGGCAAGAGACCTCGCGCGCACAAGCCGCAACCGGCCACGATACCGATAACCGAGACGCTCGCCACCACGGCCGGACCAGCCCCGCGAGCCAGATATCCCGACACCAGCGAAGGAACCCGCCGTTCCATGTGGATCGTTCGACTCGCGCTCAAGCGCCCGTACACGTTCGTCGTACTCGCGTTGCTGCTGTTGATCGTAGGACCGCTGACGATCCTGCGCACACCCACGGACATCTTCCCGAACATCGACATCCCGGTGCTCTCGGTCATCTGGACCTACACGGGTCTGCCCGCCGACGAAATGGAAAAGCGCATCGTGCTCAATTACGAGCGCGGCCTTTCGGTGGCTGTAAACGATATCGAGCACACCGAATCCACGTCGCTCAACGGCATCGCGGTCGTGAAGATCTTCTTCCAGCCGCACGCCAATATCCAGGAAGCGCTCGCTGAAGTCACCGCGCTGTCGCAGGCGCAACTGCGCTCGCTGCCGCCCGGCATCAATCCGCCGTTCATCCTGCGCTATAACGCCTCGACGGTGCCGATCCTGCGCCTGTCGCTTTCCTCGCCGCAGCTCACCGAACAGGAGTTGTTCGACTACGGCAACAACTTCCTCAAGACGCAGCTCGCCACCGTGCCGGGCGCGTCCGCGCCGCTGCCCTATGGCGGCAAGCAGCGGCAGATCATGGTCGACATCGACCAGCGCGCGCTACAGCAGCACAACCTCTCGCCCATGGACGTGGTGACGGCGATCAGCGCGCAGAACCTCATCCTGCCTTCGGGCACGGCAAAGATCGGCGCGACCGAGTATTCGGTCACGATGAACGCAAGTCCCGACACCTTAGCGGGTCTCAACGACATTCCCGTGAAAACCACGGCGAGCGGCACGATCTACATTCGCGACGTCGCGCACGTGCGCGACGGCTTCGTGCCGCAAACCAACATCGTGCGCGTGGACGGCCAGCGCGCGTCGCTGCTCACCATCAACAAGAGCGGCAACACCTCGACGCTGGAGATCGTCGATCGCATCAAGCAGATGATGCCCACGCTGCGCAATCTCGTGCCGCCTTCGCTGAATATCGATCCGGTCGCGGACCAGTCGCTGTTCGTGCGCGCCTCGGTGCAGGGCGTGCTGCGCGAAGCGCTCATCGCGGCCGCGCTCACGGCGCTCATGATCCTGCTCTTTCTCGGCAACTGGCGCGCCACGCTCATCATCGCGGTGTCGATTCCGCTTTCGATGATCACCTCAGTCATCGTGCTCTCGGCGCTCGGCGAGACCATCAACATCATGACGCTGGGCGGCCTCGCGCTCGCGGTGGGCATTCTCGTTGACGACGCAACGGTCGCGATCGAGAACATCAGCCAGCAACTCGAACAAGGCAAGACGCTGGAGCAGGCGATTCTCGACGGCGCGCACCAGATCGCCATTCCCACGCTCGTCTCCACGCTCTCCATCTGCATCGTGTTCGTGCCGATGTTCCTGCTCACGGGCGTGGCGCACTATCTCTTCATCCCGCTCGCGGAAGCCGTGGTGTTCGCGATGCTGGCGTCGTACTTCTTCTCGCGTACGCTCGTGCCCACGCTCGCGAAGTACCTGATGCGCCATCATCACAAGCCCGCCGACCTGCATCACGTGCATGGCGCGACGCGCAACCCGTTCATGCGCGTTCACCTCGCGTTCGAGCGCGGCTTCGAGCGGCTGCGCGAGCGCTATCGCGTGTTTCTCGCCGCGCGCGTGACGCATCCCGTGTGGTTCGTCGTGGCGTTTCTCGCCTGTTGCGGCGCTTCGCTGCTGCTCATGCCGTTTCTCGGGCGCGACTTCTTTCCGCAGGTCGATGCCGGCACGATTGCGCTGCACGTGCGCGCGAAAACCGGCATGCGCGTGGAAGAAACGGCGGTGCTCGTGGACCGTATCGACAAGCGCATTCGCGAACTGATTCCGCCTCGCGAGCTGCATTCGATCATCGACAACATCGGCCTGCCGGTCTCGGGCATCAACCTCTCGTACAGCAACACCGGCACCATCGGCACCTCGGACGCCGACGTGCTGCTCTCGCTGAACGAGGACCATCATCCCACCGCGGGTTACGTGCGCCTCCTGCGCCGCACGCTCAACGACGAATTCCCCGGCGTGCAGTTCGCCTTCCTGCCCGCTGACATCGTGAGCCAAACGCTGAATTTCGGCATGCCCTCGCCCATCGACATCCAGATCGTGGGCCGCGACGTGGCGGGCAACCGCGCCTTCGCGGCGAAGCTGCTCGCGCGGCTGCGCGGCGTGCCCGGTTTCGCCGACGCGCGCATCCAGCAGCCCGCCGATCTTCCGCGCATCTTCATCGACGTGGACCGCACGCGCGCGCAGCAGGCCGGCTTCACGCAGAAGGACGTGGCAAGCGACCTGCTCATCACGCTTTCGGGCAGCCAGCAGACCACGCCCACGTTCTGGCTCAATCCGGTCAACGGCGTGAGCTACAACGTCGTCACGGAAGCCCCGCAATACACGATCGATTCGCTGCAATCGCTCGCCAACATTCCGCTCACCGCGAACGGCCGCAGCAATATTCTCGGCTCGCTCGCGAGCATGCAGCGTGTGGCGGGCAACGCGGTCGTCACGCACTACAACGCGCAGACCACCATCGACATCTATGGGACCGCGGACGGGCGCGACCTGGGCGCGGTGTCCGACGACATCGCGAAGATCATCGACGACACGCGCGCCGAACTGCCGAAAACGTCGAGCATCAAGCTGCGCGGCCAGGTGCAGACGATGAACGATTCGTTCTCCGGATTATTGGGCGGGCTCATCTTCGCGATCGTGCTCGTGTATCTGCTGATCGTCGTGAACTTCCAGTCGTGGCTCGATCCGTTCATCATCATCACGGCGTTGCCGGGCGCGCTCGCGGGCATCGTCTGGATGCTGTTCCTCACGCACACCACGCTCTCCATTCCCGCGCTCACGGGCGCGATCATGTGTATCGGCATCGCCACGGCGAATTCCATTCTCGTCATCAGCTTCGCGCGTGAGCAACTGCGCCTGCACGGCGACGCCGCGCGCGCCGCGATCGAAGCGGGCTACACGCGTTTTCGGCCGGTGCTCATGACCGCGCTTGCCATGGTGATCGGCATGGTGCCGATGGCCATCGGCCTGGGCGAAGGCGGCGAGCAGAATGCGCCGCTCGGGCGCGCCGTGATCGGCGGCCTCGCGGTGGGCACGCTCGCCACGCTGATCTTCGTCCCCGTGGTGTTCTCGCTCATCTACCGCAAGCTCGGCGAGCGCCGCCAGCGCGCCATCGAAAACGTGGTGCCCAAATCATGAATCTCCTGTCATGACGAATCATTCGCAAACGCCGTCGCCGCAAGATCCGCAATCGCCACACACAGCGCGGCGCTGGCCTGTCGTGCTTGCCGCGCTCGTCGTGCTCGGGCTCGCGGCGCAAGGCATCTGGTCGCGTTATAGCGCACATGCAGCGCTCGAGCGCGAAGCGAAATCGGCCAGCACGCTCTCCGTGCAGGTGGTCACGCCGCAGCGCTCGACCCGCGCGCTCGACCTCGTGCTGCCCGGCAACGTGCAGGCGTTTCTCGACACGCCGATCTACGCGCGCACCAACGGCTACCTGCGCAAGTGGTACTTCGACATCGGCGCGCACGTGAAGGCGGGCCAGTTGCTCGCGGAAATCGACGCGCCCGAGGTGGACGACCAGCTGCGCGCCGCGCGCGCCGATCTCGCCAATGCCGAAGCGAACTACGCGCTCGCGAAAACAACGGCCGACCGCTGGACGCAGATGCTGCAAAACCGCTCGGTCGCGAAGCAGGACACCGACGAAAAGGTCGGCGACATGCTCGCGAAAAAGGCCACGCTCGACGCCGCGCGCTACAACGTCTCGCGGCTCTCGCAACTGCAATCGTACGAGCGCGTGACGGCGCCCTTCGACGGCATCGTCACGGCGCGCAACGTGGACGTGGGCGCGCTGATCGACGCCGGCAACGGCGGCACGGCGCAAAAGGAACTGTTCCACCTCGCGCAGGCGGACCGGCTGCGTGTGTACGCGAACGTGCCGCAAGCCTACGCGCAGCAGATACACGTGCAGGAGCACGCGTATCTCACGCTCAACGAAGCGCAGGGCAAGCGCTTTGCGGGCGTCGTCGCGCGCACGGCGGGCGCGGTCGATGCAACGCAGCGCACGATGCTCGTCGAAGTCGACGTGGACAACCGCAGCGGCGAGTTGCTGCCCGGCGCGTATGCGCAGGTTCACTTCACGCTCGACGGCGCGGCCACGCCGATCACGCTGCCCGGCAATGCGTTCCTGTTCCGCCCCGACGGCGTGAAGGTCGCGACCGTCGATGCGGACAACCGCGTGAAGCTCGTGAAGGTCACGCTCGGCACCGACTTCGGCACGCGCGTGGCGGTGGCTGCCGGGCTCACGGGCGACGAGCGCGTGATCGTCAATCCGCAGGACGCGATCGTCGACGGCACGCCGGTGCGCATCGTGCCCGCGCGCGGCGAGCACAAGACGGGCGCGGCGAATGCCGCGAGCGGCGCGAGTGCTGCAAGTGCTGCCGGTGCCACGCAAAGCGCAAGCGACAGCGCGCAAGCGCAGGGCGAATGATGAAGCCAGCCCACGCGCGACTTGTCGCTTTCACCACGCTAGCTGTGGCATCGGCGCTTTCTGCGCTTGGCGGCTGCACGGTCGGCCCCGACTACGTGCGCCCGGCCATGCCCGTGGCCGCGACGTACAAGGAACTGGCGGGCACGGGCTGGACGCTCGCGCAGCCCGCCGACCAGGCGTCGCGTGGCGCGTGGTGGACGATCTACGGCGACGCCACGCTCGACGCGCTCGAAGCGCAGGTGGAGACCGCGAACCAGAACGTCCAGGCCGCGCAGGCGCACTTTCGCGCGGCGCGCGCGAACGTCGCCCAGCAGCGTTCGAGCTTTTTCCCGCTCGTAACCGCGAGCGGCGACTACTCGCGCTACCGCACCTCTCAGAATCTCCAGTACACGTCGAAGGCCGGTCTCACGATCAACGACTACGCCGTGGGCATCGACGCCACATGGGAGCCCGACATCTGGGGCCGCGTGGCGCGCAATGTCGAGGCCGCGAAGGCCGGCGCGCAGGCAAGCGCCGCCGACATGCAGGCGGTGCTGCTCTCGATGCAGGCCGAACTCGCCACCGATTACTTCGAGCTGCGCGGCGTGGACCGCGAGCGCCAGTTGCTCGACGACACTCTCCAGGCCTACCGCGAATCGCTCGAACTCACGCAGAACCGCTACGCGGGCGGCATCGCCACCGACGCCGACGTGGGCCAGGCGCAAACGCAGCTGCAAACCACCGAGGCGCAGGCCATCGATCTCGGCGTGCAGCGCGCGCAGCTCGAACACGCGATCGCCATCCTCACGGGCCAGTCGCCCTCCACCTTCTCGCTGCCGGCCGCGCCGAAGGCTGCCTACACGGTGCGCGCGATCGCGAGCCCGCCGGGCGTGCCGTCGAAGCTGCTGGAGCGGCGTCCCGACATCGCCGCCGCCGAGCGACGTGTGGCGGCCGCGAACGCGCAGGTGGGCGTGGCGACGGCGGCGTTCTTTCCGAGCCTGATGCTCGCGGTCACGGGCGGGCTGGAGGCGACCAACTTCAGCCAGTGGCTCGTCGCCCCCGCGCGCTTCTGGTCGCTCGGGCCGACGCTCGCGGGCACGCTGCTCGATTTCGGCGGCCGCGAGGCGGTGCGCGAGGCGGCGCGCGCGCAGTACGACGAGAACGTCGCGCAGTACCGCGAGACGGTGCTCGACGCGTTCGGCGAAGTCGAGGACAACCTCGCCACGCTGCGCGTGCTCGAACAGGAAGCGCTCGCGCAGGACCGCGCCGTGGACGCGGCGCGGCGCACGCTGGCGACGATCGAGAGCCGCTACCGCAGCGGCGCGATCACCTATCTCGACGTGGTGGTCGCGCAAACCACGGCGCTCACCAACGAGCGCCAGGCCGTGGCGATCTCGCGCCGGCGCATGGCCGCGAGCGTCGCGCTCGTGAAGGCGCTGGGCGGCGGCTGGAACGCGGCCGACCTGCCCGGCGACGATGCGCTCGTGCATCCGGACAAAGCCGGCGGCGCGCGGCCCGCCAGCGCGCCGGGCTCCTCGCCCGCGCCAGGCTGAGCGACGATCGACTGGCGCTCGACTGACACACATTGGCTGCGCTGCGGCGCTCGCCAACACCAATCGCATAACAGGCGTATCGTTGCGGCTTTGCAATAATCCGCACTTCTGGAGAACCTGTCGTGACTGCTTCACCGGGCGCCACGCGCAATTCCGCGCCCGCCGCCGTTCCGTACATCGAACGCGGCACTCCTGAATTCTGGCGCGCGAGCCTCGCGCTGCTATTCGCCGGCTACGCCACGTTTTCGCTGCTGTACTGCGTGCAGCCGCTACTGCCCGCGTTCTCGCAGACCTTCGGCGTGAGCCCCGCGCAAAGCAGCCTCGCGCTCTCGTTCACCACGGCCGCGCTCGCCATCGCCATCTTCGTCGCGGGCTTCGTCTCCGAAGGCTGGAGCCGCCGCGGCATGATGACCGCCTCGCTGTGCGCCTCGTCGCTGCTCACGCTCGCCACGGCTTTCGCGCCGCACTGGCACCAGTTGCTGGTGCTGCGCACGCTCGAAGGCATCGCGCTCGGCGGCGTGCCCGCCGTCGCCATGGCCTGGCTCGCCGAGGAAATGCACCCCGACGGGCTGGGCCTTTCGATGGGGCTTTACGTGGGCGGCACGGCCATCGGCGGCATGGCGGGGCGCGTGATCACCGGCATCGTCACCGACCTGTTCGGCTGGCGCGCGGCCGTGGCCGTGATCGGTCTGCTCGGCCTCGCCTCGATGTTCGCGTTCCGCGCGCTGCTGCCGCCCTCGCGTCACTTCTCGCCAAAGAGCGGCCTCGGCTTCGCGCATCATCGCGCGGCGCTGCTGCGCCATTTCGCGCGGCCCGGCCTGCCCATGCTGTTCGCCATGGGCTTCGTGCTGATGGGCAGCTTCGTCACGCTGTACAACTACATCGGCTACCGGCTGATCGCCGCGCCCTATCACATGAGCCAGGCGGCCATCGGCGCGATCTTCCTTGTCTACCTCACAGGCGTGGTCGCGTCGCCGTGGTCCGGCCGCATGGCCGACACCTTCGGGCGCGGCCGCGTGCTGATCGCCAGCCTCGCGATGATGCTCGCAGGCGTCGTGCTCACGCTGTTCTCGCCGCTTGCCGCTATCGCCGCGGGCATCGCCTGCCTCACGATCGGCTTCTTCGCCGGGCATGCGGTGGCGAGCAGCTGGGTCGGCCGGCTCGCGCGCGAAGCGAAAGGCCAGGCCGCCGCGCTGTATCTGCTGGCCTATTACCTCGGCTCGAGCGTGATGGGCTCGGTCGGCGGGCACTTCTGGGCGGGCGCGGGCTGGAGCGGCGTGGCGGGGCTCGTGATCGTCCTGCTCGTCGCCGGGCTCGCGCTCGCGGTGACGCTGCGCAAGCGTGAACACGCCGGAGCGGCATGAGGCGGGCATGTAGCGGGCATTCAGCAGGCATGAGGGGCGACCGGGCACGCAGCATGCGCGCTTGTACTTCTGTGCGCCGCACAAGCCCGCAATAGAAAGGCATCCGTAATATTAAGACGACTGACGCTTTGCGGGCCGCGCGAGCCGCTGTGCCACGCCGAAGCGCTTCTGGCGGGCTTTTGCGGCGCGGCGCACGCACCGGAGGACAGCACGGCGGCACGCATGCGTGCCGCCATGTTCGCCACCCTCACCTATACTCGATTGCAGGCCCGAAGCCGCCGCGTCACGCCGCCGGCATGACGATCAGAACAACAAGCATCGCGCGCCTTCGTTGCCAACACGATAAGGAGACGAGCATGGAAGGTTATTTCACGATCGGCGATTTCGTGATGATCATCCCGATGGCCCTCGCCGGCGCCCTTTTTCTCGGCGCGGTGCCGTGCGCAACGGAATTCAGGCACAACACGCTGCGCGTGATCGGTGCGCTGATCGGCGTTCTCGCGGCTGTCGCGCTCGTCGAGACGCTGCCTGCGCTGATGTAACGTACGGGCTCATTTAGCGCATGGTGGCCCACGAGCCGCCTGCGCGATGCGCTGCTTCGAGCGCCGTTCCCGCGTTCGCGGTGGCGTTGCGTGGCGTCGCGCCTTTCGCGCGAAACGCCGTGCGCGACGTCACGCGCATGCATCCTCTCGCGCCCTCTCATTCACTCAGTCCCGACACCCGGCTGCAAGCCCCTGAACTGCCGCAACGCAGCGGCGAGATAGTCCGCGCTCGCCGCTTCCTGATGAGCCTGCACGAGCGCGGGCAGCGCGGTCCAAGGCAGCGTCGGATGCAGATGATGCTGGCGATGCAGATGGTGGTTCATCAGCAACACGCCCAGGACGCGCGGCACGCGAAAGTCACGCGCGCGCCCCGGTTCGTCGAGCGCGACGCCGTAGTGCGGCAGGTTGTCGGCCACCGACAGCCATACGCCACGCAGATACATCGTCGCGAGCAGCACCGGCCACGCCTTGCCGTAAAGCACGAACGACGCCGCGTATAGCGCGACCGAGACGAGCCAGTCGCGCCGCGCGCGGCGGCGGCGCACGGGGTCGGCGGCATGGTTCGCGAAAAGCCGCTGCACCTGCACGCCCTCGCGCCCGTGCGCGCCCACGCCGCGCGCGACGATCGTCCGCGCGAGCCGCACCGGCAAGAACGCCACGAGCGGCAGCAGCAGTTCGGCAACGTAAAGGCCGCCCAGCAGGCGCGCGTAATATGCAATGCGGCGGCGCCAGCGCGCGCCGAACCCTGTGCGAGCGTCATGCCCATCGTGAGTTTCGTGCACATCGGGACGGTCGAAGGGCTCGCGCGTGAAGCGGTGATGCATCAGGTGTCCGAAACGCACCGCATCGAACGGCATGGCCAAACCGATGGCGAGCGCACGGGCAAGCCACTCGTTCGCGCGGCGCTCCCGCGACAGTTGCCCATGAATGCCTTCGTGGATCAGCCCCCAGTGGGCCGGCGTGGCGAGCACCACGGGCACGAGCGTCGCGAGCAGGGCGAGTGTCGGGCCGCCCGTTGCGTCGATGAGGAGCGGCAGTCCGATGAGTTCGTAGCCGAGCGCCGCGAGCACGAAGGCGATCAGCGCCGCGTTCGCGCGGGCGGCCTCAGCGGGCCTGGGCGCTCGCGTGGCGGACGGGGAACGCGCTGCGCGTTCGGCGCTCATGGACTCCATGGTGATTCCTCGCGGCAAAGGCTGCCGCGACGTTAGCAGGGCCACATGACAAAGCGAAGAACGGTGCCCCGCTTGCGCCCGCCCCGCAGGCAAAGCCCCGGACGAAAAAAACCGCCTCGCGAAGGAGGCGGTTGGGTGGCGAAACCGGCCGCTCAGATGTGCTGATCGGTGGACGGCTTCTCCCACAGGTTCACGCCGCCCTCGGTCGCATAGCGGTCGATCTCGGCGAGTTCTTCCGCCGAGAATTCGAGGTTCTTCAGCGCCGCGACGTTCTCGCGCACCTGCTCCGCGCGGCTCGCGCCGATCAGCGCCGAGGTCACGCGGCCGCCGCGCAGCGTCCAGGCAATCGCCATCTGCGCAAGACTCTGGCCGCGGCGCAGCGCGAGGTCGTTGAGCTTGCGCACGTGCCCGATGTTCTCCGGGCTCAGGTGCTCGCCCTTGAGCGAGCCGCCGCCCGGACGGTTCACGCGCGCATCCTCCGGCACACCGTTCAGGTACTTGTTCGTGAGCAGCCCCTGCGCGAGCGGCGTGAACGCGATGCTGCCCGCGCCCACCTCGTCGAGCGTGTCGAGCAGTCCGTGCTCGATCCAGCGGTTCAGCATGTTGTACGACGGCTGGTGAATGAGCAGCGGCACCTTGTATTCGGCGAGCAGCTTCGCCATTTCGCGTGTTTTCGCGGGCGAATACGACGAGATGCCGACATAGAGCGCCTTGCCCTGCTGCACGGCCGTGGCGAGCGCGCCCGCCGTTTCCTCTAGCGGCGTTTCCACGTCGAAGCGGTGCGAATAGAAGATGTCGACGTAGTCGAGGCCCATGCGCTTGAGGCTCTGGTCCAGGCTCGCGAGCACGTACTTGCGCGAGCCGCCGCCCTGGCCGTACGGGCCCGGCCACATATCCCAGCCCGCCTTGGACGAGATCAGCAGTTCGTCGCGGTAAGGCCGGAAGTCGTCCTTGAAGATGCGGCCGAAGTTGGTTTCGGCGCTGCCGTACGGCGGGCCGTAGTTGTTCGCGAGGTCGAAGTGGGTGATGCCGAGATCGAAAGCGGTGCGCAGGATCTCGCGCTGGGTGGAGATCGGCGTGGTGTCGCCGAAGTTGTGCCACAGACCGAGTGAAAGCGCGGGCAGCTTGAGCCCCGACTTGCCGCAAAAGCGGTACTGCATGTCCGAATAGCGTTCAGATGCTGCTTCGTAGGCCATGGTCTGGATCCTCGGCAAAAACGGGTAGTGGGCGTAGGAGGTGCGCAACGCGCCGTGCGGCGCGCCGCGCTCGTGAGGCAGCTATGTTAGCCAATCCGCCCCGGTTGCGCAGATGCCCACTATGCGGGAAATGCGCGGGAAGGGCGTGGGAACGGTGCCTGAAAAGCCGCCCCCTGGACGCGCCGCAGCCACTCGCCTACACTGCGGCGTCCATCCTTTGCGAGGGGTTGTTCATGGTTAAAGTGGTTTCGATCGCGCTCATCGCCTGCGGCGTCGTCCTGCTGTACTTCGGCGGCCAGTCCCTTCATTCGTTCGCGAACGACATGTCGCGCCTCTTTACCGGCGCGCCCACCAATCGCACGATCATCCTGATCGGCGGCGGCATCGCCGCCACGCTCGCGGGCGTCACCGGGCTCACGATGTCGGGGCGGCGGCGTTGATCCACCTTTAGTTGATCCACCGCTGTTGATCCAACGTTAATCAGGCGTCGTTCGGACAACGCAGCGTCGCCTCAAAGCTTCACTTCAGGCTTCGCTGCCGAGCGCGTGCCCGGCAGCGGCACGTTGCTCGCGCCGTGATAGGTGAAGACGAGCGAGAACTTCACCTGGTCGCTCTGGTTCTGCCCCGCCGAATGCAGCGTGTTGCAGTGGAAGAACACGACGTCGCCCGCGTTGAGCGTCGGCGCAATCGCCTGGTCGATCCACGCGCGGTTCTCGGGCAGGTCCGCGCGGAAGAATTTCGCGGCGTCGAACCGCTCCGAGGTGAACGGCGCATCGTGCGAGCCCGGCACGAACCACAGGCCGCCGTTTTCCATTTTCTCCGGCCCGAGCGCGAGCCACACCGAAACGAGGTCGTCGCGCTCGAACGACCAGTAGCGCACGTCGCGGTGCCAGCCCGTCAGGCTGCCGTAGTGCGGGTGCTTCGTCATCATGCAGTTGTGATGCGCGCGCGAAAGAAAGGGCTCCTCGCCGAAATACAGCTCCATCCAGCCCGCGATCTCAGGCGAGGTGGCCCACTCGCGATACAGCGCGTGGCGCGAGTACGCGTCGAGCAGGCGGCGCACCGTATGGCCGCCGGGCGCGTCCTTCGATTCGGGCGCGCCGGGGTAGCGCAAGTCGGCTTCGAATTCGAGCGGCGCGGCGGCCGCCTCCAACTGCTCCTGCGCGACCCGCTTGATCGCCTCGCAGCGCTCAGGTGAGACGAGCCCCGGCACCACCACGAAACCGCGTTCGCGCAGCGCCTGCACCTGTTCTTTCTTTGAATGGACTGACATGGGACTTCCGTTATGCGATGCCTGCGGGGGCCGCGGCTTTCGTGCGTCGTTTTCTCCGACCATACCGCCACGGCGTCGGCGCGCGCCGACGTTCCGATTGTAAAGCGTGCAGGCACGCCGGGAAGCGCCACCGGGTCGCGCCGCGTGGCCCTGGCCGCGCACGTCAATGGCGCGCGCGCACCGCCATGAGGACAAAGGGCGCGATCGCCTGCATCAAAGCGGCGCGGGGGCGGGTATTAACCGACTTTCTGCCGTCATCAATCGCGTGTAGTCTGTCGCGCATGTTGTTTCCAATCGCTGAACCCTCATCGCACGTGCGGATCGCCGTGAACGCCTTGCCGCACAAGGCGCTCCAACAGAAGAATCCGTCCCGTCGCGTCTTACGCCGCGCCCTGCGGCCCGTCTGCCGTCCGCCCATATCGTGACGACCTCGAAGACAGGCACGTTTGCTGCTCGATGCGAAGCGTCGCGCAAGGCGCACCTCGAACCCGATTCCGCAACCGCCATGCATACCCTTTTCGATACCCATCGCATGACCCACGCCGCCCACACTGCCCTGAAGGCCGCCCGCCCCGCCCGCCGTCACGTGGTGCGCGCGCTGCGCCACCACGCTGCCCGCACGCGCGCGCTCGCGCAACAGGTGCGAGAAGTGAAGCCCGTCGACAACATGCGGACGTGGTTCCACTCGTTCTTCGCCGTGCTGCGCCTGCGCTCGGGCTCGCGCCACTTCTCGCTGCGCACGCTGCTGTATCGTCCGAATGCCACGCTGCGCTCGCTCGCCGCGCCTTCCACGGTTCATACCGCGCGCAATCCGCGCCGGCCGCGCCGCATGACGTCCGGCAGCGCGGGCTGGTTCGGCTTCGCGATGCGCTAAAGCCCACTAAGGCCCGCTAGAGCCCGATAAAGCCCGCTAAAACCAGCAGGGCCGGGCGCAGCCCCAAAACAAAAAACCCCGCACGGGCTTGCGCCCTGCGGGTTTTTTCTTCGCGACGACCGGCGTGGCCGCCGGTCATCGCGATGCGTGCTTGCGCAGGCTCAGGCCAGCGCGCCCACCGGCTCCGTGCCGGCGGCTTCGGCCAGTGCGAGCGCGCGGTCCGTGGCTTCCCACGAGAATTCCGGCTCTTCGCGGCCGAAGTGGCCGTAAGCGGCGGTCTTTTCGTAGATCGGGCGCAGCAGGTCGAGCATCTGGATGATGCCCTTCGGACGCAGATCGAAGTGTTCGCGCACGAGCTTCGTGATGGTCGCGTCCGAGACCTTGCCGGTGCCGAACGTGTTGACCATGACCGAGGTCGGCTCGGCCACGCCGATCGCGTACGACACCTGGATCAGGCAGCGCGACGCGAGGCCGGCGGCCACGATGTTCTTCGCGACGTAACGGCCGGCGTAGGCAGCCGAACGGTCCACCTTCGACGGGTCCTTGCCCGAGAACGCACCGCCGCCGTGCGGGGCTGCGCCGCCGTACGTGTCGACGATGATCTTGCGGCCCGTGAGACCGCAATCGCCCTGCGGGCCGCCGATCACGAAGCGACCGGTCGGGTTCACGAGGAACTTGATGTCGCCCTTGATGAGTTCGGACGGAAGAACCGGCTTGATGACTTCCTCGATCACCGCTTCGCGCAGCGTGGCCAGATCGATGTCCGGCGAGTGCTGCGTGGAGAGCACGACCGTGTCGATGGCGTGCGGCTTGCCGTCGACGTAGCGCACGGTGACCTGCGACTTCGCGTCCGGGCGCAGCCAGGGCAGACGGCCGTCACGGCGCAGGTTCGACTGGCGCTCGACCAGGCGGTGCGAAAGGTGGATCGGCAGCGGCATCAGCTCGGGCGTTTCGTCGCACGCATAGCCGAACATCAGGCCCTGGTCGCCTGCACCTTGATCGAGGTTGTTATCGTGCGCGCGGTCCACGCCTTGAGCGATGTCCGGCGACTGCTTGTCGTAAGCGACGAGCACCGCGCAGCCGCGGTAGTCGATGCCGTAGTCGGTGTTGTCGTAGCCGATGCGCTTGATCGTGTCGCGCGCGACCTGGATGTAGTCGACGTTTGCCGTGGTGGTGATTTCACCGGCGAGCACGACGAGACCCGTGTTGCACAGCGTTTCCGCTGCCACGCGCGAGTACTTGTCTTGCGTCAGGATGGCGTCGAGGATCGCGTCCGAGATCTGGTCAGCGACCTTGTCCGGGTGGCCTTCGGAAACGGATTCGGAAGTGAAGAAATAGTCGTTTGCCACGTGTCAGGCTCCTGTAGCTGGTGACGGTTGATGTTCACGTAGCCAGCTTCGGGAGCTTTGAAGCGGCGACGCTTTAGCGGATTTGCTGCCCGGTTGTCAGTCTGCGTCTGTCTATAAGACCCAGTGACCGACCTCCGGCTTCGCCCCGCAAGTTGTCTATTAACTCGGCGAAGCCCTTATTATAGCGACTTCCTTAAATTGTCGCAGAGTCCCCCCGCGTGCCGTCCGTCGCCTTCCCCACAGTTCGCAAGCCTTGCCGCGGAGTCGCCGCATGCTAGGCAAGCTCGGCTCCCGCTTCGCCATCGGCTTGCTCAAGCTGTTCGCGATCCTGCCCTATGGTTTCGTCGCCCGCCTGGGCGACGGGCTCGGCTGGCTCCTCTACAAGATCCCGAGCAGCCGCAAGCGCGTCGTGCATACCAACCTGCGCCTGTGCTTTCCCGAATGGAGCGACGAAAAGCGCGAGGAAGTGGCGGGGCTGCACTTCCGTCACGCCATTCGCAGCTACATGGAGCGCAGCGTGCAGTGGTTCGGCTCTGCGAAGAAGCTCGAAAAGATCGTGGAGCTCGACAGCGAGATCGATCTCACCGATCCGAACCTGCCGCCCACCCTCTTCCTCGGCCTGCATTTCGTGGGCATCGAAGCCGGCTCCATGTTTCTCAACTACTCGCTGCACCGCCCGTGCGGCTCGCTCTACCAGCCGTTTTCGAACCCCGAGTTCGAAGCGGCCGCGAAGGCCGGCCGCAGCCGCTTCGGCGCCGAGATGGTGAGCCGCGCGGACAGCGCGCGCGCCGTGCTGCGCTGGCTGCGCGACAAGAAGCCCGTGATGCTCGGCGCGGACATGGATTACGGCATGCGCAATTCCGCGTTCGTGCCCTTCTTCGGCGTGCCCGCGTGCACGCTCACGGCCGTCGGGCGTCTTGCGAAAGTGGGACATGCGCAGGTCGTGCCGTTCATCGGCGAGGTGCTGCCCAATTACAAGGGTTATCGGCTGAAAGTGTTCAAACCTTGGGAAAATTATCCGACCGGCGACGACGAGCTCGACGCGCGCCGGATGAACGCCTTCCTCGAAGAACAGATTCCGCGCATTCCCGAGCAGTACTACTGGGTCCACAAGCGCTTCAAGACGCGGCCGCCGGGCGAACCGAGCGTGTATCGCTGAAAGATGCGCTGAAAGATGCGCCCACGAATGCACCCACAAGCGAGGCCCGGGTTTTCGCCCGGGCCTCGCTTACAATAACGGCATGAAACTCAAATTCACCAAGATGCACGGCGCGGGCAACGACTTCGTCGTGCTCGACGGCTACAGCCAGGACCTCGCGCTCACGCCCGAGCGCGTGCGCGCGCTCGCCGACCGCCACTTCGGCATTGGCGCGGACCAGTTGCTGATCGTCGAGAAGCCGACCGTGGATGGCGTCGACTTCCGCTATCGCATCTTCAATTGCGACGGCGGCGAGGTCGAGCACTGCGGCAACGGCGCGCGCTGCTTCGTGAAATTCGTGCGCGAACGCAAGCTCACCGACTCGAACCGCGTGCGCGTGCAGGTGCAGAAGGGCACGATCACGCTCGTCGTGCAGGAAAACGGTGAAGTCGTGGTCGACATGGACCGCCCCGAGTTCGAACCCGCGCGCGTGCCGTTCGACGCCCAGGGCCTCGAAGGCCGCCGCGAGGGCAACGACACGCTCTGGCCGCTCGACGTGAATGGCGCGACGCGCTGGATTTCGGTCGTCTCGATGGGCAACCCGCACGCGGTGCAGGTGGTGGACGACGTCGAGGCCTACCCGGTGAAGGCCGAAGGCGCGATCATCGAAACGCACGCGCGCTTCCCGAACAAGGTGAACGCCGGTTTCATGCAGATCGTCTCGCGCAGCGAAGTGAAGCTGCGCGTGTTCGAGCGCGGCGCGGGCGAAACGCTCGCGTGCGGCACGGGCGCGTGCGCGGCCGTGGCGGCCGGTATCCGCCGCGGGCTGCTCGACTCGCCCGTGAAGGTCCATACGCACGGCGGCGTGCTGACCATCGCCTGGGACGGCGCGCGCGACGAGTCCGCCGCGCTCACGATGGCAGGCCCGGCCACGACCGTGTTCGAAGGCGAGATCGAGCTGGCCGACTGAGTCCTGTATAGACAGGCGGCCTTCGCCGGCGCGACCGATGCAGCAGCCGTCGCGCCGCACGCATACTGAATCGCATGACAGACTGCGCGTTTCTCATTGCATTGCGCGCGCCTCACAACTACAACGCGTCCACAACATGAACGATCGCGAAGTTGCCGACTATCTGCTCGCCCATCCCGACTTTTTCGTTGAGCATGCCGAACTGCTTGCGACGATCAAGCTCGGCAATCCGCACGGCAAGGCCGCCGTGTCGCTCCAGGAGCGCCAGATGGAGATGCTGCGCGAGAAGAACAAGCATCTCGAACGGCGTCTTTCGGAGCTGCTGCGCTACGGGCACGAGAACGACTCGATCGCCGCGAAGTTCAACCGCTGGACCACGCGCATGATCGCCGAGCGCGACCCGTACGCCCTGCCGCGCTCGATCACGCAGAATCTGCGCGACGTGTTCGACATGCCGCAGGCCGCGCTGCGCGTGTGGGACGTGGCCGAAGCCTACGCCCAGGCGGATTTCGCGCGCCACACGGGCGAGGAAGTACGCATTTTCGCGAGCAGCCTCGACACGCCCTATTGCGGCGCGAACACGGGCTTCGAGGCCGCGCAATGGCTCGACGCCAGCGACGGCGCGGCGCAGTCGGTCGCGATCATCGCGCTGCGCGCCCCTGTCGAAGCCTCGAACGATGCGCCGCAAAGCGACGCCTTCGGCCTGCTGGTGATGGGCTCGCCCGACTCGCGCCGCTTCCACGACGGCATGGCCACCGATTTCCTCACGCAGATCGGCGCGCTCGCGAGCGCGGCGCTCTCGCGCCTGCTGCCGCACTGACCGAAGCCGAAACCGAAGCCGCCCAACGTGAACCTGACCGATCCGATCGCCACCTATCTCGCGATGCTCGAACACGAGCGGCGGCTCTCGGTGCACACGTTGCGCGGCTATACGTACGAGCTCGACGAGCTCAAGAAGCTCGCCAACGGCAAGCCGCTCGAAACGGTCACGGCCGCGCAGGTGCGCGGCGCCGTGGCGCGCGCGCACGCGGGCGGCCTCTCGGCGCGCTCGATCGCGCACCGGCTCTCGGCGTGGCGCGCGTTTTATCGCTGGCTCGCGGGCCACATCGAACTCGATGCAAACCCGGTGGCCGCCGTGCGCGCGCCCAAGCGCGCGAAAACGCTGCCCAAGGCGCTTTCCGTCGACGACGCCGCGCAACTCATGGAAGCCCCCGCCATCGCCGGCGCGCAGGAAGGCGGCCCCGAAGCGCTGCGCGATCGCGCCATGCTCGAACTGTTCTACTCATCGGGGCTGCGCCTCGCCGAACTCGTCGGCCTGGACGTGCGCTACGTGAAGCGCGACGGCTACGAATCGGCGGGCTGGCTCAAGCGCGACGCCGCCGAAGTCGAAGTGCACGGCAAGGGCAACCGCCACCGCGCCGTGCCGGTCGGGCGCAAGGCGCTCGATGCGCTCGACGCGTGGCTCGCCGCGCGCGGCGCCTTCGTGAAGCACGACGACGCGCCGCTCTTTCTCTCCGTGCGCGGCAACCGCATGGCGCCGGGCGTGGTGCGCGAGCGCGTGAAGCGCGCCGCCATCGCGGCGGGCATTCCGGCGAACGTGCACCCGCACGTGCTGCGGCACTCGTTCGCCACGCACCTGCTGCAATCGAGCGGCGACCTGCGCGCCGTGCAGGAATTGCTCGGCCACGCGAGCATTTCGGCCACCCAGGTCTATACGTCGCTCGACTTCCAGCATCTCGCGAAGGTCTACGACACCGCGCATCCGCGCGCGAAAAAGCGCGACTGAAACGCCACGGCGCACGCGGCATGCAACGTCATGCGGCGCGCGCCGTCACCCTGTATCGAAGTCATCATGAATATCGTCACCCTCAAGCCGTCGAAAGAAAAATCCCTGCTGCGCCGCCATCCGTGGGTCTATGCCAACGCGATCGACCACGTGGAGGGCAAGCCCGCGCCCGGCGCGACCGTCATCGTGCGCTCGGCCGACGGCCGCTTTCTCGGGCGCGCCGCCTACAGCCCGCACTCGCAGATCCGCGCGCGCGTATGGAGCTTCGACGAAAACGAGCCGATCGACCACGCGTTCTTCAAGCGCCGCGTGCAGCGCGCCGTGGCCGACCGCCGCGCGATGGTGAGCGGCACGGGCGCGGTGCGCCTGATCTTCGGCGAGGCCGACGGCCTGCCGGGCCTGATCGTCGACTACTACATCGAAGACGGCGGTGATGTTGAGAAAGGCGGCCGCGGCCAGCTCGTGTGCCAGTTCATGGCCGCGGGCGTCGAGGCATGGAAAGCAGCGATCGTCGCCGCGCTCACGCAGGCAACGGGCTGCCCGAACGTGTACGAGCGCTCGGACGTGTCGATCCGCGAGAAGGAAGGGCTCGAACAGACCACCGGCCTGCTCGCCGGCGACGAGCCGCCCGCAACGATCATCACGAACGAAAACGGCGTGCGCTATCACGTGGACGTGCGCAACGGCCACAAGACCGGCTTCTACGTCGACCAGCGCGACAACCGCGCGCTCGTGCAGACGTATGCGCGCGAGCGCGACGTGCTCAACTGCTTCTGCTACACGGGCGGCTTCTCGCTCGCGGCCATGAAGGGCGGCGCGAAACGCGTGGTGTCGATCGACTCGTCGGGCGAGGCGCTCGCCACGGCGCAGAAGAACGTCGAGGCGAACGGCTTCGACGCCGCGCGCGCCACCTGGCTCGACGCCGACGCCTTCAAGACGCTGCGACGCCTCCACGACGAAGGCGAGCGCTTCGACCTGGTGGTGCTCGATCCGCCCAAGTTCGCGGCCTCGCGCGAGCACGTGGATCGCGCCGCACGCGCCTACAAGGACATCAACCTCACCGGTTTCAAACTGCTGCGCCCGGGCGGCCTCCTCTTCACGTACTCGTGCTCGGGGGCGATCGATTCGGCGCTGTTCCAGAAGATCGTGGCGGGCGCCGCTTCCGACGCCAGGGTGGACGCGCGCATCCTCAAGCGCCTTGGCGCGGGCGTCGATCACCCGCTGCTCACGGCGTTCCCCGAAGGCGAGTACCTGAAGGGCCTGCTGTTGCAAATCGCCTGAGCCGGCCTTATCTAGCCGGTTTCGGCGGCACGCAGCCGCGCATTTCGGGCCGCATGGTCGGTCCCCGAATCCGGCCGCGCCCGGCCATCTCATGCGTGCGCCGCGCAGATATGTTTCAATAGGAAGTTATGTTGTAACACTCGATGGCTGCGGGCGGGGCGCCCGGCAGCCGCCCGGCCCGAATACCTCGGCGCGCCAGCGTCCAACGCGGCGCGCCGGAATGGACACCTCGAACACCTACCAGGCAGACAGCATGGCAACCAGCATGATTCCCGTCACCATCCTGACCGGCTTTCTCGGCAGCGGCAAAACCACGCTGCTCAAGCGCATCCTGAACGAAAAGCACGGCATGAAGATCGCCGTGATCGAGAACGAGTTCGGCGAAGAGAACATCGACAACGAAATCCTCGTGCAGGACAGCACCGAGCAGATCATCCAGATGAGCAACGGCTGCATCTGCTGCACGATTCGCGGCGACCTCGCGCGCGTGCTCGGCGACCTCGCGCAGCAAAAGCGCGACGGCAAGCTGGACTTCGACCGCGTGGTGATCGAAACCACGGGCCTCGCCAATCCGGGCCCGGTCGCGCAGACCTTCTTCATGGATAACGAGATCGCCGACGAATTCCTGCTCGACGCGATCATCACGCTCGTGGACGCCAAGCACGGCAACCATCAGCTCGACGAGCACGAAGTGGTGCAGCGCCAGGTGGGTTTCGCCGACCGCATCTTCATCACGAAGGCCGACCTCGTCGACGAAAAGGAACTCGCCGACCTGCGCCACCGCGTGCTGCACATGAACCCGAAGGCTCAGATCCGCCAGGTGAATTTCGGCGAGGCCGACATCAAGGAAGTGTTCGACCTGCGCGGCTTCAACCTGAACGCCAAGCTCGAGATCGACCCGGACTTCCTCGCCGAAGACGATCACGCGCATCACGATCACGACCATGATCATGACCACGCGCATGATCACGCTCATGATGAGGATCACGCCGACTGCGACCACGATCACGGCAAGTGCACCCATGAAGGCCACGACCACGGCCACCACCATCACGCGCACCACGACGACAAGATCAAGTCGTTCGTGTACCGCAGCGACCGCCCGTTCGATCCGAATCGCCTGGAAGACTTCCTCGGCGGCATTCTTCAGATCTACGGCGAGCGCCTGTTGCGCTACAAGGGCGTGCTCTACATGAAGGGCGTGGACCGCAAGGTGGTGTTCCAGGGCGTGCACCAGATGATGGGCAGCGACCTGGCCGCCAAGTGGCTGCCGATCGAGAAGAAGAACAGCAAGATGGTGTTCATCGGCATCGAGTTGCCGCAGGATCTCATCACCGACGGCCTCGACGCCTGTCTCGCCTGACCAGATTCCGAGATTATTCTGATACGCCCGGCCCGCCGCCGGGCGTTTTCGTTTGGGCGCCCATGCCGTCTTTGCGCACAGCGCAACGGCCTCTTTCGGGTGTGCGCGTCAAATAACGTACCCGACCATCGCTTTTTCACGATTGGCGCGTTATATTTTCTGGATATCGCCGGGTACGCAAACGGGTCAGTCAATGGCGACGCCGCCGCAGGGATTTCCCGCTTGCGGTCTAAGTTTGCGGTTCGGTTACAATACGGCCCCACTGGAAGAGAGGCGCCCCGGAATTCGCCGAGGGTTCGCCCCGCCGGCAGCGCAACGGTCGCAGCGCGCAGTCGGTACGAAATATGCCTCAGGAGCATCTGAAGACCGGTTTCCAGAGGAGTTCGGCCCCGCAGCGGCGCTTCGGCGTCACGACAGATCATCGTCCGTGCCCGTCAGCGCGCACATCGGCGCGGTAAGTGCGCCTGGCAAGGTGGTAAAGGCCACTGCGGGCAACACAAAAGTGCAGGCAAGATGTGCCTGTTTTGCCTCACTCATTGAAGAAGCAAGCCAGATGACGACGACACGACTCTTGACCGAAGCCGAAATCCTGAAGATGAGCGACAAGGATTACATGAACGAGGATCAGCTCGCCTTCTTCAAGAACCGGCTCGAACAGCTGCAAGCGGAAATTCTCCGCAATGCGGGCCAGACCACTGAGAATCTGCGCGAAACCGTGATCGTTCCCGATCCGGCCGACCGCGCGACGATCGAAGAAGAGCACGCGCTCGAACTGCGCACGCGCGACCGCGAGCGCAAGCTGCTCAAGAAGGTGCAGCAATCGCTCGCGCGCATCGACTCCGGCGACTACGGCTGGTGCGAGGAAACGGGCGAGCCGATCGGCATTCCGCGTCTGCTCGCGCGCCCGACCGCCACGCTCTCGCTCGAAGCGCAGGAGCGCCGCGAGCTGCGCCAGAAGCTGTTCGGCGATTGAGCTTTTTCCCGGCTGCGAAAGCCTGCTTTCGCGGCTAGCGACTTGCCTTCCCTGTCGAAGCGCACGGAGCCCCGTGCGCTTTTTTCTTTTGCGCGCCGCCCCGCCGACGCGCCTTCCTTGCCGGGCGCGAACGCCCATTCCTGCACGCTTTCCTGCGCGCTTGCGGTCAGGCCGCCGCGAGCTTTTCTGCTCGTGCGGGCCTTGATATGCCTCACGCCGCCCTAAACTCATACCGACACGCGCTCGCTGCGCGCCGTGCAGGCGCGCGCAACGCACCCGGATTCAGGGCGGCGGCGACCGGAAACCACGGGCGCCGCGCCCACCCGAAAGCGGCAGGCATTCCACCTTCGCATCCAACCCGGCATCAACGGTAAAAAGGAACGCACATGGAGCAATTTCACGGCACGACGATCGTTTCCGTGCGGCGCGGCGACAAGGTCGCGCTCGGCGGCGACGGCCAGGTCACGCTCGGCAACATCGTCATGAAGGGTGGCGCGAAGAAGGTCCGGCGCATTTACGGCGGCAAGGTCATGGTCGGCTTCGCCGGCGGCACCGCCGACGCCTTCTCGCTGCTCGACCGCTTCGAAGCCAAGCTCGAAAAACATCAGGGCAATCTCACGCGCGCGGCCGTCGAGCTCGCGAAAGACTGGCGCACCGACCGCATGCTGCGCCGCCTCGAAGCCATGCTGATCGCCGCCGACGCCAGCACCACGCTCGTCATCACCGGCAACGGCGACGTGCTCGACCCCGAAGGCGGGATCTGCGCGATCGGTTCGGGCGGCGCGTATGCGCAAGCCGCAGCAAAGGCGCTCGTCGACAACACCGACCTCTCGCCGCGCGAGATCGTCGAAAAGTCGCTCGAAATCGCGGGCGACATGTGCATCTACACGAATCACAACCGCGTGATCGAAACCATCGAGTAACCCGCCGGACAGACGAGAAGGAATCAGGATGAGCACCATGACCCCCGCCGAGATCGTCTCGGAACTCGACAAGCACATCATCGGCCAGGCGAACGCAAAGAAGGCCGTGGCCGTCGCGCTGCGCAACCGCTGGCGCCGCCAGCAGGTCGCCGACCCGCTGCGCCAGGAAATCACGCCGAAAAACATCCTCATGATCGGGCCGACGGGCGTCGGCAAGACCGAAATCGCACGCCGCCTCGCCAAGCTCGCCGATGCGCCGTTCATCAAGATCGAAGCGACCAAGTTCACCGAAGTGGGCTACGTTGGCCGCGACGTGGACAGCATCGTGCGCGACCTCATCGAGATTTCGGTGAAGCAGACGCGCGAAACGGAAATGCGCAAGGTGCGCAGCAAGGCCACCGACCAGGCCGAGGACCGCATCCTCGACGTCTTGCTGCCCAGCGCGCGCCCCGTGGGCTTCGGTTCGTCGGACGCCACGAGCCACGCCGAAGGCAGTGACAACGCCACGCGCCAGACCTTCCGCAAGCGCCTGCGCGAAGGCGCGCTCGACGACAAGGAAATCGAGCTCGACGTCGAGCAGCCGCAGGTGGGCATGGACATCATGGGGCCGCCGGGCATGGAAGACATGACCGAGCAGATCCGCTCGATGTTCGCGAACCTCGGCGGCGGCAAGAAAACGCGCCGCAAGGTGAAGGTCAAGGAAGCTCTCAAGCTCCTCACCGACGAAGAAGCCGGCAAGATGCTCAACGACGAAGAGGTCAAGCAGAAGGCCGTGCAGAACGTCGAGCAGAACGGCATCGTGTTCCTCGACGAAATCGACAAGATCGCCTCGCGCAACAACGAAGGCAGCGGCGGCGAAGTTTCGCGCCAGGGCGTGCAGCGCGATCTGCTGCCGCTCGTGGAGGGCACAACCATCAATACGAAGTACGGGATGGTCAAGACCGACCACATCCTGTTCATCGCGAGCGGCGCGTTCCATCTCGCGAAGCCGAGCGACCTGATTCCCGAACTGCAAGGCCGCTTCCCGATTCGCGTGGAACTCGATTCGCTCTCCGTGAAGGACTTCGAAGCGATTCTCGTCGCCACCGACGCGAGCCTCGTGAAGCAGTATCAGGCGCTGCTCGCCACCGAAGACGTGCAGCTCGATTTCGCCGAAGACGGCATTCGCCGCCTCGCGGAAATCGCCTTCTCGGTCAACGAGAAGACCGAGAACATCGGCGCGCGGCGTCTCTATACGGTTATCGAGAAGCTGCTGGAAGACGTGTCGTTCGCGGCCGGCAATCACGCGGGCCAGAGCGTGACGATCGACGCGGCCTACGTGGACAAGGCGCTCGGCGAAGTGGCCCAGGACGAAGACCTGTCGCGTTACGTGCTCTAAGCGCGCCGTATCAGCCATTGGCCATTGGCCATGAAAAAGGGACCCCGCGGGGTCCCTTTTTCGTTGGTGCGCTTCACTGGCGCACGGGGCGCTTCGCGAGCTTGCGCTGTAGCGTGCGCCGGTGCATGTTGAGCGCGCGCGCCGTGGCCGAAATATTGCCGTTGTGCTCGGCCAGCACGCGCTGGATGTGCTCCCATTCGAGGCGCGCGACCGACAGCGGCGCCGGGTGCTCGATGGCCTCCTCGGCTTGCATCGCGCTCGCGTCGCTTTGCAGTGCAGAGAGAATCATCTCGACGTTCGCGGGCTTGGCCAGATAGTTGTCCGCGCCGTCTTTCACGGCCTGCACGGCCGTTGCGATGCTGGCGTAGCCGGTCAGCACGAGCATGCGTGCGTCGGGCTGCAACTCGCGCAGCGGCGCGATGAGCGACAAGCCCGAATCGTTGCCGAGATGCAGGTCCACGGTGATCTGCGCGAACTTCTGCTGGTTGGCGAAGCGAATCGCCTCTTCCGCGTTGTGTGCCTGCTTCACCTCGAAACCGCGCCGCGTGAGACCGCGCGCGAGAATGTCGGAGAACACTTCGTCGTCGTCGATGACCAGAAAACTCATATCGCTCATGCCTATTTCTCCGTGTTGTTAGGCGGCGTCGGGCCGGGCCGGCCCCTCGCCTGATCCAATCTTCGAGGCCGTGGACGCTGCGCCTTCGCGCGCCGCCGCATTCGCCTCGCCCGCCTTGACCTGCTTCGCCGGCAAGCGCAACACCGCACGGGTGCCGCGCGGCTTGCGCGCGCGAGCGCCGCCGGCGTGCCCGGCCGTTGCACCGCCGCCCGCCTCGCCCGACTGGCTGCCGGGCGGCGTGACGTCGTCGAGCACGATCGAGCCGCCGAGCCGGGCCGCCGACGAAAACGCCAGATACAGCCCGACGCCGTGGCCGCCCTGGGTGCTGTCCACCGGCGCGGCGCCGAGCGAGGTGCGCAGCGATGCCGGAATGCCGGGCCCGGCGTCGCAGACTTCGAAATCGATGTAACCGGCGCGCGCAGTGGACGAGGCCCGCAAGGTCACGAAATCCCGGCTCGCGCGCGCCGCGTTGTCGAGCAGGATGGTGAGAATCTGGCCGACCGCCACGGTGTCGTCGAGGCTCAGGTCGCTCGGGCCGTTGTCGAGGAGTTCGAACTTCACATGCGGATGACGCAGGCGCCACTGCTCGACGAACGGCCCGAGCCATTCGCTCACGACCTGGGGGCTGCCCGTGGCGGACGCGCGGCTCCTCAGCCGGGCGAGCGCCGAGGTGCACAGCGAGATCTGCTTGTCGAGCAGTTCGAGGTCGGCCGAGTAAGGCGCGAGCCCCTTGTCCGTGTGCGCCACGTCGCGCAGTTCCTCCGTGAGCATGGCGATGGTCGAGAGCGGCGTGCCGATCTCGTGCGCGACGGTGGCGGCCTGCACGCCGAGCGCGACGGCGCGCTCGTCGCGCAGGAGGCGCTGCTGCGCGTCGCCGAGCGCGGTGTCGCGCTGGCGCAGCGCGCGCGACATGCGCGCGACGAACCACACGATCAGGCACACGCTCACCATGAAGTTCACCCACATGCCCGCGCGATAGTAATCGAACAGGTTGGCGGGATTGTCGAGGTTGAGCGGGACGTTGTCGAAGCCAAGCAGTACGTAACAGGCCACGGCGAAGGTCGCGAGCCACGCGGTGAGATACCACGGCAGCACGGCGGCCGCGATGGCGAGCGACGGCAGGTAGAGCGAGACGAACGGATTGGTCGTGCCGCCCGACAGAAAGAGCAGTGCGGAAAGCGCGCCGAGATCGACCCAGAGCTGGCCGAACAGTTCGAGATCGGACTCGGGACGATCCTGCGTGACGCGCAGCCAGGTGACGCCGTTGAACGCCACTTCCATGGCGATCACGAACAGCATGGCAGGCAGCTGCAATTGCACGCCGATGAAGAGTTGCACGAACGCAATCGTGCAGAGCTGGCCGATGATGGCGAGGCTGCGCAGCCAGAACAGATGGCTGAGGTTGACACGAGCACTGACGGTTATGCGATGCATGGCGTCAGTTTACCTGTTAGGAGTTGTCTGATTCATCATCTTGAAAAGGTCTGCTTCAATCTAGGTCATCCGCCGACTACATTCATAACGGCGCCCTCCGACAAAACAGCAAGACAGATGCACACCTCTCTTCCTGGTTCGCTGAAGCCCGTCCACGATCTTTTTCTTGATTTCGTCGATGCCGCCAGCGACGGCCAAAACGAAACCTCAGTGGCGCAAGCGTTGCTGGCCAGGGCTCGCGCCACGCTGCGCGACGTCGACGACGACACGCTCATGATCACGGCGGCGCGCGCCCAGGACCCGGCGCTGGCCAACGAGGCCGTGCGCCTGTGCGCCGTGATGGCAAGACTCGCGCCGGAGCGGGCCGCCGCCTGGTTCGCCGCCGGGCTTGCGCTTCAGTTCGCAAACCGGCACGCCGACGCGGTGGAACCTTACCGCCGCGCGCTCGCCATCGCGCGAACGTTTCCAAATCTGCGCAACAATCTCGCATCAGCTTTGATCCAGATCAAATCTGATCACGATCAAATCATCGCGCTACTCAACGAAACCGTCGCGGCCGAACCCGGCAATGCGAACGCCTGGATCAACCTCGCTCACCTGTTCCCAACCGATACCGACGTGGCGCGCCCGCTCACGGCAAGCCGCCGCGCGCTGGCGCTCGTGCCGCACAGTCCGCTCGCCCTGAACAACTACGCGATGGCATGCAAGGAAGCGCAACAGTGGGACGAGGCCGAGCGTGCCGCGCGCGGCGCCTGCCAGTATGCGCCCAACGACGCTTCGGCACGCCTGAACCTGTCGATGATCCAGCTGCTGCGCGGCAACTATGCCGAAGGCTGGCCCGGACACGAGCTGCGCTGGCAAGGGGCGAGCGAGCTGGCCTCGGGCCGCCCGGTGTTCCCGAAACCCGAATGGCGCGGCGAGCCGCTCGCGGGCCGCACGTTGCTGGTGTGGGGCGAACAGGGCATGGGCGACCTGCTCCAGTTCTGCCGCTACGTGCCGATGCTCGCCGAGCGCGTGCATCGCGAGGGCGGCCGGCTCGTCTGGAATTCGTTCCCGCAGATGGGCAAGCTGCTCGTGCGCAGTCTCGGCGCCCAGTGCGATCTCTATTGCGCGGGCGGGCCGGTCGAATCCTTGCCGCCCTACGACTGCGAAGTCTCGCTCCTGAGCCTGCCGCTCCTCTTCGGCACCGATGAAGCGACGATCCCGGGCCCGGTGGGCTATCTGAAGCCCGATCTCGCAGCGGCCGCGCACTGGCGCGAGCGCCTCGCGGGCGAGAAGCGCCTGAAGGTCGGGCTTGCCTGGACCGGCAGCCTCACGCACAAGCGCAATCCGTTTCGCCGCGTCGAACTCGAGCGCTACCGCGAGCGTTTCAGCGGCATCGAGGGCGTGGCGTTCTACTCGTTGCAGCCTGGCGCCGAGCCCGACGTGGCGGCCGCGCGCGCCGCGGGCTTCGAGGTGAGCGACTTCACCGCCCAGTGGCAGACCTTCGACGACACGGCAGCGTTCATCGACTCACTCGATCTCGTGATTTCGGTGTGCACGTCGAGCGCGCATCTTGCCGGCGCGCTAGGCAAGCGCACGTGGGCGCTGCTGGACGTGAATCCGCATTGGGTCTGGCAACTGGAGCGGCGTGACAGCCCGTGGTATCCCAATACGACGCTGTATCGGCAGAAGGCGTTCAGGCAGTGGGAGCCGGTGCTCGACGAGGTGAGCGCCGATCTCGCGGCGCTCGCGCTGGGTACACAGTCCGGTGCGCGGTCCGGCACACCATTCAGCGCTTGAGTCCCCCGCCGGTCGGTGCCCCGCCGGCTGCCGGGGCCGCCGCCGCGGCGAGGCATTCGGGGCACAGGCATCGCCCGCGCGGGTCGAGCGCGTTCGCGGGCAAGGCAGGCAGCGACTTGCACCAGCAGTCGAAGGGTTCGGTGTTGCGGCCGCAGTCGAAGCTGTTGCCGCAACGCGGGCAACGGGCGCTTTTCATGCCGGTGCCGGGCATGGCGGAGGCGGTCATGGCGCGCACTCCTCTCGAAGCCGGGAACCGGCGACAGCGAAATGATGCCACATCCCGGCCGCGGCCCGGTTTCGGCCCTGGTTGCGGCCCCGCTGTGGCCTCGTTGTAGCGTCGTCGCCGGCCCGTCCCCGGAGCGCGCCCGCCCCCTTCCTGCCCCGTCCCGCCTGCGTGTTGCACATGCGCGCCGGTACTCGTCGTTTTCCCTGTTGCACCGCGCCAGTCCTGTACAATCCGGCCTGTTTCGACCGTTTTGCGGCCGCGCTTTTCGTCCGCGGATCTTCGTCCGCGCGTTTCGTCTGTTTTTCGTCCTGTCTCCGCCGCCATGTCCGAGCCCATCGACCTTTCGCAGATCGCACCCACCCTGAAAGCCGAAATTCTGGCCGAGGCGCTGCCTTATATCCGCCAGTACCACGGCAAGACCGTCGTCATCAAGTACGGCGGCAACGCCATGACCGAAGAGCGCCTGAAGCAGGGCTTCGCGCGCGACGTCATCCTGCTCAAGCTCGTGGGCATCAACCCGGTCATCGTGCACGGCGGCGGCCCGCAGATCGACACGGCGCTCAAGAAGATCGGCAAGCAAGGCACCTTCATCCAGGGCATGCGTGTCACCGACGAGGAAACCATGGAAGTCGTCGAGTGGGTGCTCGGCGGCGAGGTGCAGCAGGACATCGTCACGCTCATCAACCACTTCGGCGGCCATGCGGTCGGCCTGACCGGCAAGGACGGCGGCCTGATCCACGCGCGCAAGCTGATGATGCCGGACCGCGACAACCCCGGTCAGTACGTCGACATCGGCCAGGTGGGCGAGGTCGATGCGATCAACCCGGCGGTCGTGAAGGCGCTCCAGGACGACGCGTTCATTCCCGTGATCTCGCCGATCGGCTTCGGTGAGGACGGCCTCTCGTACAACATCAACGCCGACCTCGTGGCGGGCAAGCTCGCCGTGGTGCTCAACGCCGAGAAGCTCGTCATGATGACGAACATCCCCGGCGTGATGGACAAGGCGGGCAACCTGCTCACCGACCTCTCGGCCCGCGAGATCGACGCGCTTTTCGAAGACGGCACGATCTCGGGCGGCATGCTGCCGAAGATCTCGTCGGCGCTCGACGCCGCCAAGAGCGGCGTGCGTTCGGTGCACATCATCGACGGCCGCATCGAGCACTCGGTGCTGCTCGAAATCCTGACCGAACAGCCGTTCGGCACGATGATCCGCTCGCACTGAGCGGCCGCCCACCGGCGGCGGCCGTGCGCCGCCGCCGCGCCTCACATCCCCGATGACCGACTCCAGCACCCACGCCAGGCACGCCCGGCGCCGGCCGCGACGCGTCGCCCACGCACCGGGCACGCCGGTCTGGCTGTTCGACCTCGACAACACGCTGCACAACGCGTCGCGCGCGATCTTCCCGGCCATCAACGCCGGCATGACGCAGTACATCATCGACGCGCTCGGCGTGAGCCGTGACGAAGCCAATCACCTGCGCACGAGCTACACGCATCGTTACGGCGCGACGCTGCTCGGCCTCGCGCGCCATCATCCGGTCGATCCGCACGACTTCCTCAAGGTCGTGCACACCTTCGACGACCTGCACGCCATGCTGCACGCCGAGCGCGGGCTCGGCCGCCTGCTTGCCGCGCTGCCGGGCCGCAAGATCGTGCTGACGAACGCGCCCGAGACCTACGCGCGCGCCGTCCTCGCGGCGCTCGGCATCGAGCGGCTGTTCGAGCGCGTGATCGCGATCGAAAACATGCGCTCGCGCACCCACTGGCGCGCCAAGCCCGACCGCGCGATGCTGCGCGGCACGCTGCGCCGGGCGGGCGTGGCGCTCGCCGACTCGATCCTCATCGAAGACACGCGCGGCCACCTCAAGCGCTACCGGCGCCTCGGCATCCGCACCGTGTGGATCACCGGGCATTTGCCGGCGCACTTGCCGGGCACCGGGCGGCCTCACTATGTCGATCGTCGCATTCGTTCGCTAAAATCCCTGAAACCAGGCCTGTAGTCGGGACGCTCGAAGTCGCAACGGGGGAGCCTCTCAGGGCCTAAGCCAGGGACGATATCCATGCAGCCGACACAAACGCGTGAAGCAGTCGAAGCAGCAGAATCGCCGGGCGCGGCCCGCCGCGCCCCCCGCCCGAAGCCGGGCGAACGCCGTATCCACATTCTCCAGACGCTCGCCTCCATGCTCGAGGCGCCGCGCGGCGAGAAAATCACCACCGCCGCGCTGGCCGCCCGCCTGGGCGTTTCCGAGGCGGCGCTCTACCGTCATTTCGCGAGCAAGGCCCAGATGTACGAGGGCCTGATCGACTTCATCGAGCAGACGCTGTTCGGGCTCATCAACCAGATCGTCGAGAAAGAGCCGAGCGGCGTCCTCCAGGCGCGCGCCATCGCGCTGATGCTCGTCAACTTTTCCGCGCGCAACGCGGGCATGACCCGCGTTTTGACCTGCGAAGCCCTTGTGGGCGAGCATGAGCGGCTCGCCGAGCGCGTGAACCAGATGCTCGATCGCGTCGAGGCGTCGCTGCGCCAATGCCTGCGCGTTGATCTCGCTCAGGAAGCCGAGCGCAAAGCGCTTTCAGGGTCGAACCGCGTCGACGCGAAGGCCGCGCCCAAGGGGTACGATCCAACGGTCCGTGCGAATCTGGTCGTGCGCTACGTGATTGGCTGCTGGCATCGTTATGCGCAAAGCGGCTTCACGCGCTCGCCGGGCGAGCACGCCGACGAGCAGATCCGCATCATCCTCCAGTAGCGCGGCCGCGCGGCGTTCTTCTGCGGGCGGCGAGCCGGCGTCGCTACGACATCGTCCTGCATGGCGCCGGAGCAAGGGCTGAAACCCCGGCTCCGGTTCGACAAAGGAGAACCGTCGCATGAACCGTCCCGTTCCTCCCATCGGCCTGCCTCCCATTCTCGCGAGCCTCTCCGCCCATTGGGGCTGGCTCATCGCGCGCGGCGTCGCCGCCATTCTGTTCGCCATCCTCGCCGTGATGATGCCCGGCCTCACGGTGCTCACGCTCGCCATCATCTGGGGCGCGTACGCCATCGTCGACGGCGCGTTCGCGCTGATCTACGGCGCGCGCGGCGGCGGCACGCGACGCTGGACCTACGTGATCATCGGTCTGATCGGCGTGATCGCCGGACTCGTGGCGTTCTTCTGGCCGGGCGAGACGGCCATCGTCCTCGTGATGATCATCGGCGTGTGGGCGTTCTTCACGGGCATCTTCGAGATCGTCTACGCGATCCAGTACCGGCATGCCATCGCGCATCCGTGGGCCGTGGGGATTTCGGGGCTGCTCTCGGCCACGGTGGGCTTCTTCTTCGCGATGTTCCCGGGCGCGGGCGCGCTCTCGCTGATCTGGGTGATCGCCGCCTATGCGGTGCTTTATGGCGTCTTGATGATCATCGCGGCCTTCCAGTTGCGGCGCTGGCGCAACGAACATCCGGTCAAGTGATAGGCTTCGCGGCCTCGCGCGGTGCGCGGGCGCATGCAAGACAGACGGGCGACGCCGCCGCGCCGCCCGCAGCGCTTTTCCCGCGCGCCGCATCGCTTTGCACGTTTTCCGATATACTCTGCATTCCTTTTGCAATACCCACGCGCCGATTTGCTGACTCGATTGCGGGCGCGTGAACTCCCCGGACTGCTTTGGCAACCCGTCGGGAGTTCGATATAAATGCGGCTAAAGAGGTCGTCAGCCGCGCCAATCCTTTCGCACTCCGCGCCAGCCGACACCGTTTAGCCGCCCGAAAAATCAAGGCGGAACGAATGGAATCGATCGGCATCGTCGCTCCTCAAACACTGCATTTCGACGAGCCCCTGCAACTGCAAAACGGCACGGCGCTGGCCGGGTACGACCTCGTGGTCGAAACCTACGGCACGCTCAACGCCGCGCGCAGCAATGCAGTGCTCGTCTGTCACGCGCTCAACGCCTCGCACCACGTGGCGGGCGTGTACGCGGACAACCCGAAAGACGTCGGCTGGTGGGACAACATGGTCGGGCCGGGCAAGCCGCTCGACACCAACCGCTTCTTCGTGGTCGGCGTGAACAATCTCGGCTCGTGCTTCGGCTCGACCGGGCCGATGAGCATCGACCCGGCCACGGGCCAGCCCTACGGCGCGAAGTTTCCGGTCGTGACCGTGGAAGACTGGGTGGACGCCCAGGCGCGCGTGGCCGATCGCTTCGGCATCGAGAAGTTCGCCGCCGTGATGGGCGGCAGCCTGGGCGGCATGCAGGCGCTCGCATGGAGCCTGCGCTACCCCGACCGGCTCGGCCACTGCATCGTGGTCGCCTCCACGCCCAAGCTCTCGGCGCAGAACATCGCGTTCAACGAGGTGGCGCGCTCGGCCATCCTCTCGGACCCCGACTTCCACGGCGGCGACTACTACGCGCACAACGTGAAGCCGCGTCGCGGCCTGCGCGTGGCGCGCATGATCGGCCACATCACCTATCTGTCCGATGACGACATGGCCGAGAAGTTCGGCCGGGCGCTGCGCCGCGCGGAAGGCGCCGTCGACGAATACAACTTCAACTTCGACGTGGAATTCGAGGTGGAGTCGTACCTGCGCTACCAGGGCGACAAGTTCGCCGACTATTTCGACGCCAACACGTACTTGCTGATCACGCGCGCGCTCGACTACTTCGACCCCGCCAAGGCGTTCGACGGCGACCTCACGCGCGCGCTCGCGCACACGAAGGCGAAGTACCTCGTGGCGAGCTTCGCGACCGACTGGCGCTTCGCGCCCGCACGCTCGCGCGAACTCGTGAAGGCGCTGCTCGATCACAAACGCCAGGTGAGCTACGCGGAGATCGACGCGCCGCACGGCCACGACGCCTTCCTGCTCGACGACGCGCGCTATCACAATGTCGTGCGCGCCTACTACGAACGTATTGCTGCTGAGGTGGGCGCATGAACCAGAGCGCTTTCGACAGTCTTTCCGCCCGTCCCGACTTCCGCACCATCGCGCGCTGGATCGAACCGCGCGCCAAGGTGCTCGACCTCGGCTGCGGCGACGGCTCGCTGCTCTCGCTTCTGACCGAGGAGCTGGAATGCACGGGCTACGGCATCGAGATCAACGACGCGGGCGTGCTCGCGTCGGTGAAGAACGGCATCAACGTGATCCAGCAGAATCTCGAAGACGGCCTGCGCCTCTTCGAAGACGCGAGCTTCGACTTCGCGATCCTCTCGCAGACCTTGCAGACGATTCACCAGACCGCCGCGATCCTGCGCGAGACGGCGCGCGTGGGCAAGGAGTGCATCGTCTCGTTTCCGAACTTCGGCTACTGGCCGCACCGGCTTTCGGTGCTGCGCGGGCGCATGCCGGTGTCGAAGTCGCTGCCCTACCAGTGGCACAACACGCCGAACGTGCGTGTGCTCACGGTGAAGGATTTCGAGGCGCTCGCGCCCGAGGTCGGCATCGAAATTCTCGACCGCGCCGTGCTGCACGGGGGTCAGACCGTTCGATGGGGTGTGAACTGGCGTGGTAGTCTTGCGGTCTATCGCGTGAGAAAAAAATGACGCCGTGCGCGGCGTCGCGTGTTTTTTCGCCCGACCGGTTCGCAAGGAACCGCGCCCAACACCGCCGCCGCTAACGACGACATGCCGAATCCGCCCCACGAGGCACCTGCCCGCAACGATCACCTCGCCGCTCACGAATCCCACCCCGGCTGGCGTGCGTACCTGAATACGCACATGCTGATCTGCGTGTTCCTTGGCTTCACCTCGGGGCTGCCGCTCTTTACGCTCGTCTATCTCGTGCAGGCGTGGCTGCGCTCCGAGGGCGTCAATCTCAAGGAAATCGGCCTCTTCGCGCTGATCCAGTTTCCCTATACGTGGAAGTTCGTCTGGGCACCGCTCATGGACCGCTACGTGCCGCGCCTGCCGGGCTGGAAGCCCGGGCGGCGGCGCGGCTGGATGCTCGTCACGCAAATCCTGGTGGCGCTCGCCATCGGCACGCTCGGCTACGTTTCGCCGAAGGATTCGATCTGGACCGTGGCCGCGCTCACCGCGCTCGTGGCGTTTTTCGGCGCAAGCCAGGACATCGCCATCGACGCCTACCGGCGCGAACTCCTCACCGACACGCAGCAGGGCCTCGGCAACGCCGTGCACGTCAATGCGTACAAGATCGCGGCGCTCGTGCCCGGCTCGCTCGCGCTGATCCTCTCCGACCATCTGCCGTGGAGCACCGTGTTCGTCGTGACGGCGGTGTTCATGATTCCCGGCATGATCATGTCGCTCGTGGTGAGCGAGCCCGAAGTGCATGGCGCACCGCCGAAGAACCTGCGCGAGGCGATCGTGCAGCCGTTCGCCGAATTCGTGCACCGCGACGGCCTCGCCGCCGCCCTGTTCGTGCTCGCGTTCATCTTCCTCTACAAGCTCGGCGACACGATGGCGACCACGCTTTCGACGTCGTTCTTTCTCGACATCGGCTACTCGCGCACCGAGATCGGCGTGATCGCCAAGATGACGGCCTTTGGCGCGAGCCTCGCGGGCGGCATCGGCGGCGGCGTGGCGCTCGTGAAGATCGGCATCGGGCGCGGGCTGTGGATTTTCGGTTTCCTCCAGATGGTCTCGACGCTCGGCTTCGCGTGGCTCGCGCAGCTCGGCGCGGATTCGCCCTCGCTCGCCGCGATCTACGACACGGTGCTCGCCGTGAGCCACGGGGTGTCGTCCGTGGCCGGGCTGTTCGGCGCGCACGTGCAGCTCACGCTCGATCCGCGCGCCGTGGCGCTCGCGCTCGTCTACGGCTTCGAGACCTTCGCGACGGGCCTCACGCTCGCCGCATTCACCGCCTATATTGCAAGCACGACCGACCCGCGCTACACCGCCACGCAGTTCGCGCTCTTCACGAGCCTCGCCTCGGTGCCGCGCACGCTGGCCTCGGCCGCGAGCGGTTATGTCGTCGCGCAGATCGGTTGGTTCGACTATTTCATCGTCTGCACGGTGCTCGCGGTACCGGGTATGCTCCTGCTCATTCGTATTGCCCCGTGGAGAGTCCGGTTGTGAGCCCGCATGAGAACGCCGTGCAAAGCCCGCGATCGAGCGAGCGCCTTGCGCGCCGCTGCGGCATGCGCTCGCGCACGCTCGTGCTGGCGATTGCCGCCTGTCTGCCTGCCCTTTCTTCCTGGAACGCCTGGGGCGCCGACAACCCGGCCGCCACGAGCGCGCCTGCGGGCGCGCCGGGCAACGCCGCTGCGGCGGCGGCCGGCGCTGCGAACAACGCGGCAACGGGTGCCGGCAACAACGGCGCGCCCGCGACCGTCGCGCCCGCCAACCTGTCTGGCGCAAGCGGCGCGAACGGCACCACCGGCACCCCAAACACGGGCCGCGTGGTGCGTTTCGGCAACGCCGCCGTCTACCGCAACCTGATTCCCTCGCCGATGCTCGAAGCGCAGGCCACGGCCGAGTTCAACGAAATCGTGCGCGGCGCGGCCCACTCGAACCGCCTCTACGCCGAAAGCGATCCGCACGTGCAGCGCGTGCGCGCGTTCGTCGACCGGCTCGCGCCTTACTCGCTGAAGTGGAGCGATCGCGTCAAGAACTGGAAGTGGGAAATCGCGGTCATCCGCTCGAACGACATCCGCATGTACGCGCTGCCGGGCGGCAAGATCGTCGTGTACGGCGGCCTGCTCGACCGCGTGAAGCTCAATGACAATGAGTTCGGCATGCTGCTCGGCCACGAGATCGCGCATGCGGTGCGCGAGCACGTGCGCGAGCGCCTGGGCGAGCAGCAGGCCGCGCAGATCGAATCGGGCAGCGTGCCACAACTGTTCGGGCTCGCGGATCTCGGCGTGTTTCCGCTCGGTATCGGCTCGCAGCTCGTGGAGATGCACTACGGCCGCGCCGACGAAACCGAAGCCGACGTGATCGGCAGCGATATCGCCTCGCGCGCGGGCTTCGATCCGCGCGCGGCGCTCACGTTGTGGGACAAGCTCGCGCAAGCCACGCGCGCCGACCGCGATCAGGGCTTCATCTACGTGCATCCGTACACGCCGGCGCGCCGCGCCGATATCGCCAAGCGCCTCGCCGACATGATGCCGCTCTACGCCAAGGCCATCGGCAAGCCACTTGCCGAGTTGCCCGACTACGAAGGCATCCCGGCCGTGCAGAAGCGCAAGGTGGTGTCGGCGCCCTGAAGGCGGTTTCTCAGCGCGCCGGGGTGAGCGTCAGCTCTTGACCTTGTAGTCGTAGTCGATCGTCAGCGGCGCGTGGTCGCTGAACTTGATGTCCCTGAAGATCGACGTTTTCTTCGCCTTGTGCGCGACGCCGGGCGTGGCGATCTGATAGTCGATGCGCCACCCCACGTTCTTCGCATACGCCTGGCCGCGATTGCTCCACCAGGTGTACTGCTCGGGACGCGGGTCGAGCGTGCGGAACACGTCCACGTAACCCACGTCGTCGAAGAGCTTCGTGAGCCATGCGCGCTCTTCAGGCAGGCAGCCGGAATTCTTCTGGTTGCCCTTCCAGTTCTTGATGTCGATTTCCTTGTGGACGATGTTCACGTCGCCGCACACGATCACCTCGCGCTCGCGCTTGAGCGCCTCGAGGTGCGGCATGAATTCGTCCATGAAGCGGTACTTCGCCGCCTGGCGCTCGTCGCCGCTCGAACCCGAAGGCACGTACACCGAAATCACCGAAAGATTGCCGTAGCGCGTTTCCACATAGCGGCCTTCCGGATCGAATTCCTCGCTGCCAAAGCCGATGATGACCTCGTCCGGCTCGTGGCGCGAGTAGACGCCCGCGCCGCTATAGCCCTTCTTCACCGCATGCTGGAAGTAGCCTGTGAAGTTGTGCGGCGCAAGGAACTCGGGCGTCATGTCGTCCTGCGAGCACTTGATTTCCTGCACGCAGAGCACGTCGGCCTTCTGTTCGCCGAACCACTCGAAAAAGCCCTTCTTCGCCGCCGAGCGGATGCCGTTGAGATTCGCGGTGATCACACGCAACATGTCTTCTTTCCTCTTCGTTTGCGTTGCCTCGCGCCGCCGGGCCGGGCCGTATGGCGCGAGACGATAGATACATTCGGTCTTATTCGATCTTGAGACCCTTGAGCTCGGGCTTCGCCGGCGGAAACTCGAGCTTCAGGCTTTCCATCAGGCGCAGCAGCAACTCGGCCACCATCACGTTGCGGTGCGTCTTCGAATTGGCGGGAATCACGTACCACGGCGCGTATTCCGTGGAGGTGGCCGCGAGCGCGTCATGGTATGAAGCCTGATAGGCGTCCCACTGCTTGCGCGCCTCCAGGTCGGAGACATCGAACTTCCAGTGCTTGGTGGGATCGTCGATGCGCGCCTGGATGCGGCTTTTTTGCTCGTCCTTCGAGATGTGCAGCATGCACTTGATGATCGACGTGCCGTTCTCGGCGAGCATCGCCTCGAATTCGCGAATCTGCCGGTAGCGCCGCTCGCATTCGGCCGAGTCGATCTGGCCGATCACGCGCGGCACGAGCACGTCTTCGTAATGGCTGCGATTGAAGATGGCAAGCTCGCCCGCCGCCGGCACCTGCATGTGCACGCGCCAGAGAAAGTCGCGCGCGGCCTCGATGGGCGTGGGCGCGCGAAACGCCACGATGCGCAGGCCGAGCGGATCGACCTCGTGAAACACGCCGCGAATCGTGCCGTCCTTGCCGCTCGTGTCCATGCCCTGGAGCACGAGCAGCACGCGCTGGTGGCGCTGCGCGTGCAGGCGCTCCTGGAGCACGTCGAGCTGGTTGCCGATCTGCGCGAGGCGGTCGCGGTCGCCGTCCTTGCTGCCGGTCGAGAATGGCTTCGCGGCCGGATCGAGCGCTTCGAGCAAGAACTTATCGGCCTTCTTCTCGCTGAAATACGGCACGCGGTAGTCGTCGAGACTCGGGGACTTGGTCATGCGTTGCTCTCCTCTCATGGATACGACGGCTGCAATGGGCAAACCGTGGTGCGGCAAACGCCCGGCGGCGTTCGCGGCGCCTGAAGCGACAAGGCGGCGCCGCACTCCCACGCACGACGCCGCCCTGCAAGCATGCCCGAACAGCGCGGGATCAGCCCAACTTCTTCTTCAACAGTTCATTGACCTGCTGCGGGTTCGCCTTGCCCTTCGTGGCCTTCATCGCCTGGCCGATCAGCGCGTTGAACGCCTTCTCCTTGCCCGCGCGGAATTCCTCGACCGACTTCTGGTTCGCGGCGAGCACCTCGTCGATGATCGCTTCGAGCGCGCCGGTGTCCGAAATCTGCTTGAGGCCCTTCGCTTCGATGATGCGGTCCGCTGCGGCTTCATCGGCGGCCTTCTCGTCCCACATCGCCTGGAACACTTCCTTGGCGATCTTGTTCGAGATCGTGCCGTCGGCAATGCGTTGCAGCAGCACGGCGAGCTGCGCGGCCGAGACCGGCGAGGCGTCGATGTCGAGGCCTTCGCGATTGAGCTGCGAGGAGACTTCGCCCATCAGCCAGTTCGCGACGGCCTTCGCCTGCGCGGCGCCGGCCTTCGCGACGACGGCTTCGAAGTACGCCGCCATCGCCTTGCCCGACGTGAGCCCGTTCGCGTCGTACGCCGTCACGCCGTACTGCTCGACGAAGCGCGCTTGCATCGTCGCGGGCAGTTCGGGCATCTCGCCCTTCACGCGCTCGACCCACGCGGCGTCGATCACGAGCGGCATGAGGTCGGGATCGGGGAAATAGCGGTAATCGTGCGCGTCTTCCTTGCTGCGCATCGAACGCGTTTCGCGCTTGTCCGGATCGTAGAGACGCGTTTCCTGCACCACCGTGCCGCCGTCCTCGATCAGCTCGATCTGGCGGCGCACTTCGTACTGGATCGCTTCTTCGAGAAAGCGGAACGAGTTCAGGTTCTTGATCTCGGCGCGCGTGCCGAATTCCTTCTGGCCAACCGGACGCACGGAGACGTTCGCGTCGCAGCGGAACGAGCCTTCCTGCATGTTGCCGTCGCAAATGCCAAGCCACACGACCAGCGTGTGCAGCGACTTCGCGTAAGCCACGGCTTCCGCCGCGCTGCGCATTTCAGGTTCCGTGACAATTTCGAGCAGCGGCGTGCCCGCGCGGTTCAGGTCGATGCCCGTCATGCCCGCGAAGTCTTCGTGCAGCGACTTGCCCGCGTCTTCTTCAAGGTGCGCGCGCGTGAGATTCACGGTTTTCTCGTACGCTTCCTTGCCGGTCTTTTCGTTGGCCGGCACCTGAATGGTGATCTGACCGCCCTGCACGACCGGAATCTCGTACTGGCTGATCTGATAGCCCTTCGGCAGGTCCGGGTAGAAGTAGTTCTTGCGCGCGAAGATGCTGCGCGGCGCGATCGTCGAGCCGATCGCGAGACCGAACTGGATCGCGCGCTCCACGGCGCCGCGGTTCATCACCGGCAGCACGCCGGGCAGCGCGAGATCGACGGGACAGGCCTGCGTGTTGGGCGCCGCGCCGAACTGCGTCGATGCGCCCGAGAAGATCTTGGAGACCGTCGAAAGCTGCGCGTGCGTCTCGAGACCGATGACGACTTCCCATTGCGTAGTCATGCTTTACACCCCTGCCGGCGCCTTGCGATGCCACTCGGTCGCGCGCTGGAACGCGTCGGCGACCTGGAGCATGCGGGCCTCGTTGAAATAGTTGCCGACGATCTGGAGACCGACCGGACGTTGCGCGTTCGCACCCGCGCCGAAGCCGCACGGCACGCTCATGCCGGGCAAGCCCGCGAGGCTGGTGGACAGCGTGTAGATGTCGGCGAGATACATTTGCAGCGGATCGTCGCCCTTCGCGCCCAGATCCCACGCCACGCTCGGCGCCACCGGCCCCATGATGACGTCGCACTGCTTGAACGCTTCCTGGAAGTCCTGCGCGATGATGCGTCGGATCTTCTGCGCTTGCAGGTAGTACGCGTCGTAGTAGCCGTGCGAAAGCACGTAGGTGCCCACCAGAATGCGGCGCTTCACTTCGGGGCCGAAGCCCTCGGCGCGCGACTTCTTGTACATGTCGAGCAGGTCGCGATATTCGGCCGCGCGATGGCCGAAGCGCACGCCGTCGAAACGCGAGAGGTTCGACGAGGCTTCCGCCGGTGCGATCACGTAATAAACGGGGATCGAAAGCTCCGTTTTCGGCAGCGTGACTTCCACGAGCGTCGCGCCCAGCGACTCGTACACCTTCAGGGCGGCGTCGATGGAAGCGCGCACGTCGTCGGCGAGACCCGCGCCGAAGTATTCCTTCGGCAGGCCGATGCGCAGGCCCGCGAGCGGCTTGTCCGCGCCGGCGCCGGCGCTCCCGCTCCACTGCTGGCCGAGGTGACGCGTGTAATCCTCGTGCTCGTGCGTGAGGCTCGTCGAGTCGCGCTCGTCGAAGCCGCCCATGGCGTTCAGGAGCAGTGCGCAGTCGGCGGCACTCTGCGCGAACGGGCCGCCCTGGTCGAGCGACGACGCGAACGCGATCATGCCGTAGCGCGACACCCGGCCGTACGTGGGCTTGATGCCCGTCACGCCGGTAAACGACGCCGGCTGACGGATCGAGCCGCCCGTGTCGGTGCCGGTGGCGGCGGGCGCGAGGCGCGCGGCAACGGCCGCGGCGGAACCGCCCGACGAGCCGCCCGGCACGGCCTTCTTGTCCCACGGGTTTTTCACCGCGCCGAAATGCGAGTTCTCGTTGGACGAGCCCATCGCGAATTCGTCCATGTTGGTCTTGCCGAGGCAGACCATGCCCGCGCGCTCGAGGCGCTCGACGACGGTGGCGTCGAACGGGCTCACGTAGTTGGCGAGCATCTTCGAGCCTGCGGTCGAGCGCCAGCCGCGCGTGACGAACACGTCCTTGTGCGCAAGCGGAATGCCCGCGAGCGGGCCCGCGTGACCCGAGTGCAGGAGCGCGTCGGCGGCCTTCGCCTGGGCGAGCGTCAATTCGGGATTGACGTCGACGAACGCGTTCAGATCTTGATGTACCTCAATCCGACCCAAAAAATGCTGGGCCAGCTCGACTGCGGAGCACTCCTTCGCAGCCAGCGCGGCGCGCAGTTCGGTCAAGCTTTTGTCATGCATTGCGTGATTCCTGGAAGAACGTCACGGCGTGGTCAAAATCGATTCGCCGTCCGGAGCATGCGGCCCGTCGTTCGCAAACGTGCGGACCGTGTCCGGAAAACCCGCGAAAACTCGGGAGTCCGTGCCTTTTCGAACTGTTCCGACGACTCGAAGGACTTCGAAAATGGCGAAAAAATGCTGCGTGTTTACTCAATCACGCGCGGCACAAGGTAAAGTCCGTCCTGCACCGCGGGTGCGGGACGCTGGAACGCCTCGCGGTCGACGATTTCGGTTACGGCGTCCTCGCGCAGGCGCAGCGCGACGTCCTCGATCTGCTCGATCGGGTGCGCGAGCGGCGCGATGCCAGTCGTGTCCACGGCCTGCATCTGCTCGACGAGGCCAAAGAAGTCGTTCAGGCGTTCGAGCGTGTTGCCGGCTTCGGCGTCGGCCAGTTCGAGGCGCGCAAGATGCGCGATGCGCTTCACATCGTTCAGGGTCAGGGCCATGCGGTCACCGGAAAAAGAGGCTGTGGCAGTGCGGAAATGCGGTGCTGCAACAGCGGTTTATCGCGCCGGATCCGGTTGTGGAGGAAAGCTTCGACGAGGTCAAAAACTGCCTTCTGGATCCTGCAAAACAGGCAAAATTATAAGGTATCATTACGCGTTCGACCCAAACCCGGACCGCCTTGCGCCCGCCTTTCAGTTCTGTCCGCTGCACGATGCGGCCAGATGTAACGAAACGGGCAGCGCAGCGAGGCTGCCTCCGGTAACCATCCCCGCAGTCTCAGGCCCCTCGTGGCGCCCCCTTGCGACGCCTCCGCAGTGCTTTCGGGGCGCTCTCGCGGCCGGCGCCCGGTGCCCATCCTGAGGCTGTTTATTTTTCCGCTGCCGCCCTCGCCCATCAAGCTGGAAGGACGGCCACAAGCGAGACAGGATTTTTGAATGTTCGGTTTTCTTCGTAGCTACTTCTCCAACGACCTGGCGATCGACCTCGGCACCGCCAACACCCTGATTTACATGCGCGGCAAGGGCATCGTCCTCGACGAACCGTCGGTGGTGTCCATTCGCCAGGAAGGCGGCCCGAACGGCAAGAAGACGATTCAGGCCGTCGGCAAGGAAGCCAAGCAGATGCTCGGCAAGGTTCCGGGCAACATCGAAGCCATCCGCCCGATGAAGGACGGCGTGATCGCCGACTTCACCGTCACCGAGCAGATGATCAAGCAGTTCATCAAGACGGCGCACGAGTCGCGCATGTTCTCGCCGTCGCCGCGCATCATCATCTGCGTGCCGTGCGGCTCGACCCAGGTCGAGCGCCGCGCGATCAAGGAAGCGGCACACGGCGCGGGCGCCTCGCAGGTCTACCTCATCGAAGAACCGATGGCCGCCGCAATCGGCGCAGGCCTGCCGGTTTCGGAAGCCACGGGCTCGATGGTCGTCGACATCGGCGGCGGCACGACCGAAGTGGGCGTGATCTCGCTCGGCGGCATCGTCTACAAGGGCTCGGTGCGCGTGGGCGGCGACAAGTTCGACGAAGCGATCGTCAACTATATCCGCCGCAACTACGGCATGCTGATCGGCGAGCAAACCGCCGAAGCCATCAAGAAGGAAATCGGCTCGGCGTTCCCGGGTTCCGAGGTCAAGGAAATGGAAGTGAAGGGCCGCAACCTGTCGGAAGGCATTCCGCGCAGCTTCACCATTTCGAGCAACGAAATTCTCGAAGCGCTCACCGACCCGCTGAACCAGATCGTCTCGTCGGTGAAGATCGCCCTCGAACAAACGCCGCCGGAACTGGGCGCCGACATCGCCGAACGCGGCATGATGCTCACGGGCGGCGGCGCGCTGCTGCGCGACCTGGACCGCCTGCTCGCCGAAGAAACCGGTCTGCCGGTGCTCGTGGCCGAAGATCCGCTCACCTGCGTGGTGCGCGGCTCGGGCATGGCGCTCGAGCGCATGGACAAGCTTGGCAGCATCTTCTCGTACGAGTAAGCGCACAGCGCACCGCTGCGCTCGCACGCGGCGCGGTTTCGGCGCCAGCGTGCCGTTGATGGCCACGCGGCGCGCGCGCCGCTGCACCGCCCGCATCGGGGCGTCCTTCGGGGCGCCGCAGTTTCACCCTCCGTTTCACCGAACCGCACACGCCCCCGGCGCCGACCATGGAATACAGTCCGCCGCCCCTCTTTAAGCAGGGCCCCTCGGCACTCGCACGGCTGATGTTCTTCGTCGTGCTGTCGCTCGCGCTCCTGATCTCCGACGCGCGCTTCAAGACGCTCGAGGTCGTGCGCGGCGTACTCGGCGCGGGCCTCTACCCGCTGCAACGCGCGGCCCTCGTGCCGCGCGACTTCTTTATGGGCGCTGCCGACCTGGCGGTGACGAGCTCCGCGCTGCGCACCGAAAACACGCAACTGCACACGCGCAATCTCCAGCTTTCGCAGCAGGCCAACGACGCCGCTTCGCTCGCGGCCGAGAACGCGCATCTGCGCGCGCTCTTGCAACTGTCGCAGCGCATCGGCGCGCAAACCACGCCCGCAGAGATCCAGTACGACACACGCGACCCGTTCACGCAGAAGGTCGTGATTGGCGGCGGCTCGCAGCAAGGCATTCAGAACGGCTCGCCGGTGCTGAGCGAAGACGGCGTGATCGGCCAGATCACGCGCGTCTTCCCCTTGCAGTCCGAAGTCACGCTCGTCACCGACAAGGACCAGGCCGTGCCGGTCGAAGTCGTGCGCACGGGCCTGCGCAGCGTGATCTACGGCACCGCGAAAGGCGACCTGCTCGATCTGCGCTTCGTGCCGATCAGCGCCGACGTGCAGGCCGGCGACGAACTCGTGACGAGCGGACTCGACGGCGTGTATCCGCAAGGGCTGCCGGTCGCGAAGGTGCTGCGCGTGGACAAGCAGGCCGACACGGCCTTCGCGCGCGTGGTCTGCTTGCCGCTCGCGGCCGTGCGCGGCGCGCGCCAGGTGCTCGTGCTGCACTATGTCGCACAGGTGCCGCCCAACCCGATCGCCGCCGAAGAGGCCGCCGCCGCCGAGGCCAAGGACGCGAAGAAGAAGCCCGCCAAGGGCGCGGACAAGAAGGGCGAGAAGAAAGCCGACGATGCGAAGGCGAAACCCGCCGCCGCCGCGTCCGGCGCCACGCCGGCCCCCGCTCCCGCTCAGGCAAAACCGGGCACCGGCACTGCCGCGAACGCGGCCGCCGACAAAAAGCCGGCGGAGCAAAAGCAGCCCGCGAGAAAGCCCAAGGAGAGCCTGCGCGAAGAGGCGGCGAAGGCCGTCGAGCAAGGGGGCCACTGATGACGCGTCCGCAATACATCCTCCAGCCGGTCAACCCGTACTTCATCGTCTTCAGCCTCGCGGCGGCGTTCCTGCTGAACCTGCTGCCCTGGGGCAAGTTGCCGGGCGTGCCCGATTTCGTCGCGCTCGTGCTGCTGTTCTGGAACATCCACCAGCCGCGCAAGGTCGGCATGGGCGTCGCGTTTTTCCTCGGGCTCCTCATGGACGTCCACAACGCGAACCTGCTCGGCGAACACGCGCTCGCGTACACGCTGCTTTCGTACGGCGCGATCACCATTCACCGCCGCGTGCTGTGGATGTCGATCGGACTGCAAATGTTCGCCGTCACGCCCATGCTGGTCGGCGCGCAGGTCGTGCCGTTCGTGATCCGCCTGCTGATGGGCGCTTCGTTTCCCGGCTGGGGTTATCTCATCAGCGGCTTCGTCGAGGCCATCCTCTGGCCGATCGCGAGCGTGCTGTTGCTCCTGCCGCAGCGGCGTCCCGTCGATCCCGACGATACCCGGCCCATTTGAGCGGCGCGCCGCTCGCCGCTGGAAGACTCGCTTGACTACCTCTTACGCACCCCGGCCCGCCGTTCCTTGCGACTGGAACAGCGGGGCCTGGGTCTGACAGCATGACCGAATTCAAGGACACCCAGCAGCAGCTCTCGAAGTTCCGCCTGCGCGTTGCGGCGGCGGGGCTGTTCGTGTTCGTCTGCTTCGGGCTGATCGCGTTCCGCTTCCTCTACTTGCAAGTCTGGAACCACAGCAAGTACTCGCTGCAAGCGGACGAAAACCGCATTTCCGTTGCGCCGATCGTGCCGAACCGCGGCATCATCACCGACCGCAACGGCGTCGTGCTCGCGAAGAACTACTCGGCGTACACGCTCGAAATCACGCCCTCGAAGCTCACCGACACGCTCGACAACACGATCGACGAGCTGTCGACCGTGATCCCGATCGACGCACGCGACCGCCGCCGCTTCAAGAAGCTGCTCGAAGACTCGAAGAACTTCGAGAGCCTGCCGATCCGCACGCGCCTGACCGACGACGAAGTCGCGCGCTTCACCGCCCAGCGCTTCCGCTTCCCCGGCGTGGAAGTGCGCGCGCGCCTGTTCCGCCAGTACCCGCTCGGCCCCACAGCCGCGCACGTGATCGGCTATATCGGCCGCATTTCGCAGCGCGACCAGGAGCGTATCGACGATCTCTCCGACAAGAACGACAGCGATCCCGAGCACTACGATCCGCGTCTCGACGCGAACAACTACAACGGCACCGACTACATCGGCAAGATCGGCGTCGAGCAGAGCTACGAAACCGAACTGCATGGCCTGACGGGCTTCGAGGAAGTGGAAGTGACGGCGGGCGGGCGTCCCGTGCGCACGCTCTCGCGCAGCCAGGCCACGCCCGGCAACAACCTCGTGCTGTCGATCGATATCGGCCTGCAACAGGTGGCCGAGCAGGCGTTCGCGGGCAAACGCGGCGCGCTCGTCGCGATCGAGCCTGCAACGGGCGACATTCTCGCGTTCGTCTCCGCGCCGAGCTTCGACCCGAACTCGTTCGTGGACGGCATCGACCAGCAAACGTGGGATGAGCTCAACAACTCGCCCGATCACCCGCTCCTGAACCGTCCGCTGCACGGCACCTATCCGCCGGGCTCGACCTACAAGCCGTTCATGGCGCTCGCCGCGCTCACGCTGCACAAGCGCACGCCGCAATGGGGTTTCTCGGACCCCGGCTACTACATGTTCGGCGGCCACCGCTTCAACAACGACGTGCGCTCCGGCCAGGGCTGGGTCGACATGAACCGCGCGATCATGGTGTCGAACGACACCTACTTCTTCATGCTCGCGCACGACCTGGGCGTGGATAACATCGCGAACTTCATGAAGCCGCTCGGCTTCGGACAGATCACCGGCATCGACATCTCGGGCGAGGCGCGCGGCATCCTGCCTTCGACCGAATGGAAGCGCAAGGCGTACCGCAAGCCCGAGCAGCAGAAGTGGTACGAGGGCGAAACGGTCAGCCTGGGCATTGGCCAGGGCTACAACTCGTTCACGATCCTTCAGCTCGCGCACGCCACGGCCACGCTCGCCGACAACGGCGTGCTCATGAAGCCCCACCTCGTGAAGGAGATCGAGAATCCCATCACGAAGCAGGAGCGCCTCACGGTGCCGAGCCAAAGCGGCCGCCTGAACGTGACCCAGGCCGATATCGACGTCGTGAAGCGCGGCATGGAAAACGTGACGATGAATCCGTCGGGCACCGCGTACCAGGTGTTCCGCAACGCGCCCTACACGTCGGCGGGCAAGACCGGCACGGCGCAGGTGTTCTCGCTGCAAGGCGGCAAGTACCAGGCGCACGCGCTCGCCGAGCATCTGCGCGACCACGCGCTGTTCATCGCGTTCGCGCCGGCCGAGAAGCCGCAGATCGCCGTTGCGCTGATCGTCGAAAACGGCGGCTGGGGTGCGCAGTCCGCCGGCCCGATCGCGCGCCGCGTGCTCGACTACTATCTCGTCGACCGTCTGAAGCCGGGCGTCGAGCAGGCGGCCGTGAGCGCCGCGGCTTCGGCCACTGAAGACGCCTCCGCGCCCGTGATCGGCACGCCCACGCCGGCCTCCGGCCCGGTCGTCGCACAACCGGTGCGGATCGCCGCGGGCTTCACGCCGCTGCCGGTTCCCGGTGCCGCTTCGGCCGCTTCGGCGGCTGCCGCGGCTTCGGGCGCGTCGGATGCGGCCGCACCGGCGGCGGCTTCCGCCGCAGCACCCACAGCACCCTTGACGCCGGCTTCCGGCGCCGACGCGCGCGTCGCGCACGCCAAGGCCGGCGAAAGCAGCAAGAGCAGCAAGCCGATCGCACCGGACGCACCCAGCGGCACCGACGCCGTGAACGGCGGCACCGCGAGCGCCAACGGCGCACCCGACACCGCTGTCGCGCGCCCCGCGCCCGCCTCCATGCCCCGCCACTTCGGGCCGGGCCCGCATCGTCCGCGCCGGCCCGCCAGCGCGCCCGATGCGACCACGCTCGCGCCGCCGCCGCCCAAGCCTGCGACCGGCGGCATCGACGAGTAAGGAATCACCATGCCTTTCTTCCAGTTCGACAAGATCGACAAGCGCGCGGTGCTCGACACCTTGCGCAAGATGTTCCTCGGCTTCGACCGCCCGCTCGCGCTCACGGTGTTCCTGCTGCTGTGCGTGGGCATCGTCACGCTGTACAGTGCGAGCCTCGACGTCCCCGGCCGCGTGGAAGACCAGCTGCGCAACATCATGCTCACCTTCGTGCTGATGTGGGCGCTCGCCAATGTGCCGCCCAACACGCTCATGCGGTTCGCCGTGCCGGTCTACACCTTCGGGATCGCCTTGCTGATTGCCGTGGCGCTATTCGGCCTCACGCGCAAGGGCGCGAAGCGCTGGATCAATGTGGGCGTCGTGATCCAGCCTTCGGAGATTCTCAAGATCGCCACGCCGCTCATGCTCGCGTGGTATTACCAGCGCCGCGAAGGCGTGACGCGCTGGTACGACTTCGTCGTGGGCTTCATCATCCTGTTCCTGCCGGTCGGCCTGATTGCCAAGCAGCCCGACCTCGGCACCGCCGTGCTCGTGTTCGCCTCGGGTCTGTTCGTCATCTACTTCGCGGGCCTTTCGTTCAAGCTGATCGTGCCGGTGCTGATCGCGGGCGTGATCGCGGTGGCCTCGATCGCGGCGTTCCAGGACAAGATCTGCCAGCCGCAGGTGAACTGGCCGCTGATGCACGACTACCAGAAGCACCGCATCTGCACGCTGCTCGACCCCACCTCCGACCCGCTCGGCAAGGGCTTCCACACCATTCAGGCGGTGATCGCGATCGGCTCGGGCGGCCCGCTCGGCAAGGGCTGGCTGAAGGGCACGCAGTCGCACCTGGAGTTCATCCCCGAGAAGCACACCGACTTCATTTTCGCCGTGTTCTCCGAGGAGTTCGGCATGGCGGGCGGCCTCGTGCTGCTCACGCTCTACATGTGTCTGATCGCGCGCGGGCTTTATATCGCCGCGAACGGCGCGACACTCTTCGGGCGATTATTGGCGGGCTCGCTCACGATGGCGTTCTTCACCTACGCGTTCGTCAATATCGGCATGGTGAGCGGCATTCTGCCCGTGGTGGGCGTGCCGCTGCCGTTCATGAGCTATGGCGGCACGGCGCTCACCACGCTCGGCGTGGCGATCGGGCTCATCATGAGCGTGGGACGCCAGAAGCGGTTGATGCAGAGTTGAAGGCGCGGCGGGCAACGGCAACGCCCGCCCGCTCGATCGATGCAGCAAAAAAAACGCGCCGGCATTGTCCGGCGCGTTGTCGTTTCAGCGGGTGCTCGCTGGCACTTACCGGCACTTACTGCGTGGGCGCCGATTTCATCAACTGCGCGCTCAACTGCTGATACTTCAGGCGCGCCACGGGATCGCCCTGCGCCGCCGCCGCCGCGTAGTACGCGCGCGCGACGTTCAGGTTCTTCGGCACGCCGTCGCCGCCGCGCTCGTAGAACGAGCCGGTCACGTATTGCGCGGTCATGTCGCCGCCCTCGGCGGCCTTCTTGTACCAGTAGAACGCCTGCTTGTTGTCGCGCGTGGTGCCGCGCCCGTCGAGGTACTGGTTCGCGAGCGCAAGCTCCGCCTGCACGTGCCCCTGCTTCGCCGCCTTGAGGAACCACTGGTGTGCCTGCACCGGATCGCGCTCGACGAAATCGCCGTCGTCGTACATCTTGCCGTACACGTATTGCGCATGCGACATGTTGGCGTCGGCGGCCTTGCGCAGCCACTTGCGGCCCTCGCCCACGTCGGCGGCACCGCCTTCGCCGTTCACGAGCATCATCGCGTAGTTGAACTCGGCCAGCCGGTTGCCGCGCTCGGCCGCCGCCTGGAATTCCGTGCGCGCGGCGGAAAGATTGCCGGCGTTGTAGTCGGCAACTGCGTTGGCCGTTTGTGGATCGGACTCGGCGCCCGTCGCGGCGCTGGCCGCGTCGGCCGCGGCGGCCTCATCGGCGATTGCGCTCGCGCCGAGCACCGCGCCCGCAAGGCAACCGATGGCGACCGCACGTGTCGTCCGTGCAAAAAGACGCTCGAAAAGCGCTTTCGGGCGCCTCATGATCTCGCCTCCTGGAGCGCCTGGCGTGTCGCGCGCACGAGCCAGATCACGTCGGCGGCGAGCGCGATGAAGCTGAAGCCCATCTCCCGATACTGCTTCGCGCCGGCTGCATCCATGGCGAAGATGCCCGACGCCACGCCCGCGTCGCGCGCGGCCGCAACGATGCGCTGCATGGCGGCGAGCACGTCCGGATGCTTCGAGTCGCCGAGATGGCCGAGGCTCGCCGCGAGGTCGGCCGGCCCGACGAACAGGCAATCCACCCCCGGCACCGCCGCGATTTTTTCGACTTCGGCCAGCGCCGCCGCCGATTCGATCTGCACGATCGTCGCGATCTGCGCGTTCGCGCCGTGCAGATAGTCGCGCCGCATGCCGTAGGCCGCCGCGCGCACCACGCCCGCCACGCCGCGCTGGCCGTCCGGCGTGTTCGCATCGGGATATTGCGTGAGGCTCACGGCGCGCGCGGCTTCCTGGGCCGAGGACACGTTGGGAAACATCACGGTGCGCGCGCCCGCGTCGAGCACGCGTTTGACGAGCCAGGGCTCGCAGTCGGGCAGGCGCACCACGGGCTCGGTGGGCAGATGCGCGGCGGCGATCGCGCGTAGTTGCGCGACGGTGTCGGCGCTGTCGTTGGGCGTGTGCTCCATGTCGATCAGCAGCCAGTCGAAGCCGGCGTGCGCGAGCGCCTCGGCGGCGGTCTCGCTGCCCATGGAAAGCCACAGGCCGAACAGCGGCTCCGCCTCCTTGAGGCGTTCCTTGAGGGGATTGGTGAAGGTGCTCATCGCCGTGCTCCCGGCGAGGCTGCGGGGGCGCGCACGGGGCGCGCGGGCGCTTGCGCCCGGCGACGCGGCAGCCGGCAGGTCTCGCTCCGTTATGTGTTGTCGGGCCGCGCGCAGGGATGCGCAGGCCTTGCCGGAACGATCATACCGCGACAAAAATTTGCAGGACGGCGCGGAAAACCCGGCCTTGCCCGCAGCGGGAAAGCGGTGAGCGCAGGCGCGTCAGTCGCGCGTGACTTCGGCCCAGCAATTCGGCGTTTCGTACAGACGCAGCTTGTGCAGGCGCAGGTTCACGCCGTAGTGCGCGTCGTACACGTTCGCGAGGATGTCGAACGCGATGGCCGCGAGATTTTCCACGGTCGGGATGCGGTCGATCACGACCGTCTTGTGGCCCGGCAGCGTTTCGAGAAAGCCGCGCACCTGCGTGTCGCCCTCGAACACGAGGAACGCGTGGTCCCACAGATCGACGAGATGCTGGTTCGCGAGCGACTTCACGTCGGCGAAGTCCATCACCATGCCGCGATCGGGCGCGCCCTCGGTTTCGACGAGGTCGCCTTGCAGCGTGATTTCGAGCACATAGCGATGGCCGTGCAGGTTACGGCACTGGCTGCGGTGGTCGGGGATGCGGTGGCCCGCGTCGAATTCGAGTTTTCGGGTGATCGTCAGCACGGCACTTGTTCAGATAAATTCGCGGAAATCAGGGAATATTCAGGTACTTGTGGGTCTGCATCGACAGGCGCCACTGCGGATGGCGCTTGCACCAGTCGATCGCGAGCTTCGTGTTCAGGTCGCGCGACGGGCCGTCCATGGGCTGTACGAGAAAATACTCGAAATCGAGCTTCGCGTAGTCGGCAAGGCGCTGGTTGTCCTGCGGCACCACCACCTTCAGCTCGTTGCCCTTCGTGACCACGAGCGGCGCGTCGGCCTTCGGGCTCACGCAGATCCAGTCGATGGTTTCCAGCACCGGCAGCGAACCGTTCGTTTCGATGGCGATCTCGAAGCCGGCCGCGTGCAGCGCGTCGACGAACGGCGCGTCGATCTGCAACATCGGCTCGCCGCCCGTGCAGACCACGAAGCGGTTGCCCTCGCCTTCGGGCCACAGCGAAGCGATCTTCGCGACGAGTTCTTCAGGCGTGCGGAATTTTCCGCCATTCTCGCCATCGGTGCCCACGAAGTCGGTGTCGCAGAAGCGGCACACGGCTTCGGCGCGGTCTTCCTCGCGGCCCGACCAGAGATTGCAGCCGGCGAACCGGCAGAACACGGCCGGACGCCCGGCGTTCGCGCCCTCGCCCTGCAACGTGTAGAAAATTTCCTTTACCGCGTAAGTCATGCTGCTGCCTGGTTCTGGCTCATGGGGCGGCCTCGACGGCCATGCTCATGAAAACCGGTTGGTGTCGGGCGCCCTCGCTCAGACCGGCGCTTCCGTGACGTTCTCGCCCGCGAGATACGCTTCGTAGCCACGCTTGCGCAACTTGCAGGCCGGGCACTCGCCGCAGCCGAAGCCCCACGCGTGAAGCTCGGCGCGCTCGCCCACGTAGCAGGTGTGCGTCTCGACGCGCACCATGTCCACCAGCGCCTCGCCGCCGAGCTGTTCGGCCAGGCGCCACGTGTCGGCCTTGTCGAGCCACATGAGCGGCGTTTCCAGCACGAAGCGCGTGTCCATGCCGAGATTGAGCGCGACTTGCAGCGCCTTCATGGTGTCGTCGCGGCAGTCCGGGTAGCCCGAGAAGTCGGTCTCGCACATGCCGCCCACGAGCACCTTGAGCCCGCGACGATAAGCGATCGCGGCGGCGATCTGCATGAACATCAGGTTGCGGCCCGGCACGAAGGTGTTCGGCAGGCCGCTCGCGGCCGTTTCGATCTCGATCTCGCGCGTCATGGCCGTGTCGCTGATCGAGCCGAGCACCGAGAGATCGATCATGTGATCTTCGCCGAGGCGCTCGCCCCATGCGGGGAACGTGCTCGCAATCGCGGCGCGAAAGCCCTCGCGGCATTCCAGTTCGACGCGATGACGCTGGCCATAATCGAAGCCGAGCGTCTCGACGGTCTCGTAGCGCTCGAGCGCCCATGCGAGGCACGTGGCCGAGTCCTGGCCGCCGGAAAACAGGACGAGCGCGCCCTTGGCTTCTGTTCGAGTCACCGTGAAACTCCGTGTATGAGGTTTCCGCGCGAATGCGTTCGTTGCCTGGTTTTTGCTGGCTGGCTTGTGCTACCAGGCTCTTGCTACCAGACTTTGCCACCAGACCTTGCCATCTGAAGCACCCGGGCGGACCGCCGCGGACAAGGCGCGCCGGCTCAAGCAGTATAGGCCGGGGCCCTCGCACGGGCATCGGCGCACCCTTATACCCTGGATACCGTCGATGCCGGTCTTCGAACTTCTTCGAAGCTCCGGAGATCGAGCACAACGAAAAAGCCCCAGGAATCGAATGATCTCCTGGGGCTGCATTCTGGTGGCCTGGGACGGAATCGAACCATCGACACGCGGATTTTCAATCCGCTGCTCTACCAACTGAGCTACCGGGCCAACGAAGAAAGAAGAGTATAGCGACCTAAGCTGGGTTGCGCAAGTGCCTTCGCCAAATTAATTCTGTCAGCGCCTGGTCCTCGCGCCACTCCGCACCATTGCGCGTCATTCGCCCTTGCTCTTGCCGAGGTCCACGCCGAGTTGCTTGAGCTTGCGATACAGGTGGGTGCGCTCAAGCCCCGTTTTTTCGGCCACGCGCGTCATGCTGCCGTTTTCGCGCGCGAGGTGGTACTCGAAGTACGCGCGCTCGAACGCGTCGCGCGCGTCGCGCAACGGAATGTCGAACGAGATCGAAGCCGTTTGCGTGGCCGTGGCGCCCGCCTGCATGCCGTGCACGCCGTCAGCGCCGAGCACCGGCAAGGCCGCCGCCGAAGCGACGACCGCGGGACCGCCGACCGCCGACTTTCCGGCCGCCCCCGCGCTCGCCGACGTGACCGGCGCGGCCGTGCCGCGCGCGAGGCCCTGCTCGACCGCCTTCAGCAGCTTTTGCAGCGCGATGGGCTTTTCGAGGAAGTTGAGCGCGCCGATCTTGGTTGCCTCGACGGCGGTGTCGATGGTCGCGTGGCCCGACATCATGATGACCGGCATCGTGAGCTGGCCTTGTGCAGCCCACTCCTTGAGCAGCGTCACGCCGTCGGTGTCCGGCATCCAGATATCGAGCAGCACGAGGTCCGGCACCGCGCGCTGCCGGAAGTCGCGCGCCTGCTGCGCATCTTCAGCCAGCTCCACGACGTGTCCTTCGTCGCTGAGGATCTCCGAGAGCAATTCCCGGATGCCCATTTCATCATCTACCACCAGGATGGTTGCCATTTACGCTGCCCTTGTCTGCACTGTTGCTTTTGATCCCTGCTCCGCTTCGGCGCGCCCATGCGCCACCCCGGATCGGCCGGGTCCGGGCGTCGCGGCATCCGGTGGGATGTCATCGGCCAGCTGGAGAAAGAGAATCGAGATCTGCGCGCCTTCTATCACATCGCCTGCCTTGAGTCGATTGCGGATGTCGATGCGAGCGCCGTGCTCGTCAACGATCTTCTTCACCATCGCAAGCCCGAGGCCTGTTCCTTTGGCTTTGGTCGTCACATATGGTTCGAACGCCCGCGTGAGGATGCGTGCAGGAAAACCCGGACCGTTGTCCGACACCGTGAGGCGCACCGCAACGCGCGTGCGGCCCTGCGCGTCGGGGTCTCCGTATTCTACGGCGCGTGTCTCGAGCGTCACGCGAGGATTCGCGGTATCGGCCACGGCGTCCTGCGCGTTTTGCAGCAGGTTGTGGATCACCTGGCGCAATTGCGTGGCGTCGCCGCGGATCACCGGCAAGTCCGAGAGCTCGACCTTGATCGCGCTCTTGCCTTCTTCGGCGCCATACAGCGTGAGCACTTCGCTCACGAGGTCGTTCAACTGGAGATGCGCGAGCACCGCGGGCGGCGTGCGCGCATAGTCGCGGAAGTTGTCGACCATCTGCTTCATCGCGGCGACCTGGTTGACGATCGTCGTCGCGCCGCGCTTGAGCACTTCGGCGTCCGACGGCGCGAGCTTGTCGGAGAGCTTCATTTGCAGGCGCTCGGCCGAGAGCTGAATCGGCGTGAGCGGATTCTTGATCTCGTGCGCAAGACGTCGCGCGACTTCGCCCCACGCCACCGAACGTTGCGCCGAGATCACGTCGGAGATGTCGTCGAACACCACCACGTAGCCCGAGGTTTGCATGTCGCCCGCGTCGCGGCCCGTGTCGGAAACCAGGCGCGCGCCGCGCACGAGCAGCGTGAGCGGATCGGTTTCGCCGGGAATGGGCACCGAGAACTGCTGCTGCCAATGGCCACGCGTGCTGTCGCCGTCGCCGCGCGAAGCTTCCTGGTCGGCGAAGGCCTTGCGCACCATCGCGCCGAATTCCGTGAGCGCGCCGATGTGATCGAGCGCGACGCCAAGCTGCGTCTCGAACGGCTGACGGAAGATGCGCTCCGCGCCGGGGTTCGCCGTCGTGAGGCGGAACTGCCGGTCGAACACGAACACGCCCGCCGTGAGGTTCGCGAGAATGCTCTCCAGATACGCCTTCGAATGCTCGAGCGCGACGCGGTTCTTCTCCACGGCCTGGCGCGCTTCGGAAAGCTGGCGCGTCATCGCGTTGAACGACTGCGTGAGGAAGCCCAGTTCGTCGCGCGACTTGATTTCGCGCTTCGGCGTGTAGTCGCCCTCGGTCACTTCCTTCGTACCCTGCGCGAGAAGGAAAAGCGGCCGCGCAAGCTGGTTGCCGAGCGCGAGCGCCAGCATCATCGCCACGAAGGTCGCGAGAAAAAGCGCGAGCGTGAGCGTGCCGATATACATCTTGCGCAAGCCCGTGCGGCCGAGCGCCTTTTCCTGATACTCGCGATAGGCGCGCTGCACGGCGTCGGCGTTGCGCGCGAGCGCGGCGGGCACCGGCTGCTCCAGTTGCAGGAAGCGCTCCGCCGGTTGCAGATCCGTTGTGTTCGCATCGGGAATGCGCGTGACCACGCGCAGGCGCAACGCGCCCTTCGGCCCATGCAGATGCGGGTCGCCGTCCACCTCGCCTTCGATCGCCGCATAACCGCGCCCGCGCGCCTGGTCGAGCATGAGCGGCGTGGGCAGATCGCTCGGCATCAGCGACGAGAAGTTGCTCGACGCCTGCGCCACCACGTGCATGTCCGGCGCCGCGCCCGACATGCTGCGCACCGGCTCGAAGATGGTGGCGTCCTGCACGCCGAACTGGTCGCGCGCGCGCAGGAGCGTGAGCGTGGTGCCCGCCGCTTCGCCGCTCGCGATCTGATCGGCCATCAGGCGCGCCTTGGTTTGCAGGTCGGAGAGCGAGGCGTCGAGCATGCCGCGCCCGAGGTTCAGGCCCGCCGTGAGCGCGGTTTCCACGTTCACGTCGAACCACGACTCGATCGAGCGCGAGACGAACTGGTACGAGACGATATAGATGATGCCGCCCGGCACCACACCCACGAGCGCGAAGAAGAACGCGAGCTTGGCCAGCAGCCGCGTGCCGAACTTGCCGCGCCTCAGGCGCACGACGATCACGATCACGAGCGCCGTGACCACCGACATGAAGATCAGCGCGACGACGATGTTGGCCGCGTAGAGCCAGCCATAGTAGCGGTCGAAGAACTCGGTGTTCGCGCTCGCGGCGGCGAGCAGGACGAGCAGCAGCGTCGCGGTGAACGCGACGGTGGAAACGAGCAGCTTGACGACGACGCTGCTGAAGCTGGTGGCGCGGCGTACTTTATTTAGCACGTTCGGTCACCGTGAAGTTAAAGCGCTTCCAGTCGGAAGCCAGGTTCCAGTCGCGGTTGTTCACGGCGTCGATCTGGAAGGGCTTGGGCATCAGCGCGACGTCGAGCTGCATGCGTACCGAAGCGGTATACGTCTCCCCCGGATGCACGTCGTTGCGCTCGATCACGTGCCACGACGTGACGTGCTTGATGACCGCGAGCGCGTCGGCAAGCGTCGCGAAGCCGAGTTGCAGGCCGCCGCTCGATACGCGGTACTCGCGCGTGAGCGGCTGGAACGACAGGCGAATGCTTTGCGAAACGCTCACCGGTTGTTCGTCGAACCAGTACCAGCGCGCCCGCGTCAGTTCGAAGTCGGTGGTGAAGTAGAGCGGAATGCCCTTGTTGACCGCGTCTTCCAGGCTGCTGTTGAGGTCGAAATCGAAGCGGGCGTCGAGGCTCCAGCCGTTGCCGTCGGCCTGTAGCGACGCGCGCTGCACCGAGATCGAATCGGCGCGCGCCGGCGCCGCGGCCACGAGGCCGACGACGGCCAGCACCAGCCAGATCAGGGCCGCGAGCCGCAGCGGGAAGATGCGTTTGATGGTCACCGTTTCTGAAAGCGCGCGTAGAAGAATCCGTCGTGATCTGCGGTGCGATCGGGAACAGGGCCGGCGTTTGCCGCGACTGCGGCCTGAACATCGGCATCATGCCGAGCCTCGTGGGCTGCGCCGCATGCTGGCCCCCCGGCCGGCGCGCCGTCCGCCGTGGGCAGCAGTTGCCCCGGCGCGTCCAATCGTACCGCATCCGCGTGGGTGCTTTCAAACCAGCGCGCCTGCGCCTCGCCTTCCTCGGGGAAGATCGAGCAGGTCACGTAGAGCAGTTCGCCGCCCGGCTTGACGAGCGGCCACAGCGCGTCGGCGATGCGGCGCTGCTCGGCGGCAAGCGCCGCGATGTCGCTCTCGCGGCGCAGCCAGCGGATGTCCGGATGGCGGCGCACGATGCCCGAGGCCGAGCACGGCACGTCGGCGAGGATGCGGTCGAACTGCTCGCCGTCGTGCCACGCGGCGGGATTGCCCGCGTCGCCCACCACGATCTTCGCGCGGCGCAGCGGGTGCACGGAATCGTCCTCGGCAAAACCGAGACGCGCGAAGTTCTCGCCGATGCGCGCCGCGCGCGCGGCATCGCTCTCCAGCGCGACCAGGTCGATGTCGGCCAGCTCAAGCAGATGCCCGCTCTTGCCGCCTGGCGCCGCGCACGCGTCGAGCACGCGCATGCCGTCGCGCACGCCGAGGATTTGCGCGGCCACTTGCGCACCGGCGTCCTGCACGGACACGTCACCGGCCGTGAAGCCCGGAATGCGATCGACGGGCAACGCGGCGGCAAGGCGCACGGCGTGCTCGCCGATCTGGCTTGCGGCGATGTTTTCGGCGGCGAGCCGCTGTACGTAGTCGGCGGCGCTCGAGCGGCGCGCGTTCACGCGCAGCGTGAGCGGACCCTGTGTGTTGCCGGCGGCGAGTATCGCCTGCCACTGCGCGGGCCACGCGGCGCGCACCGCGTCGATCCACCAGCGCGGGTAGTTCCAGTGCGCGGTCTCGTCGGTCTGGGCGGCGGCGAGCGCCGTGTCGCGCTCGCGCAGGAATCCGCGCAGCACCGCGTTGACGAGTCCCTTGGCGAAGGCGATCTCGCGGCGCGCCCCCACGGTGCGCACGGCTTGATCGACGACCGTAAATGGCGTGTAGGCGGCGCTCGCCTCGTCTTCCACGAGCAGCGCGAACGCGCAGGCAAGCAGGTTCTGGACGTGCGGCGGCGGCGCCTTGCTCACGCGTTGCCGGATCAGCCAGTCCGCGGTGCCGAGCCGCCGCATGGTGCGATACGCGATGTCCTGCACCGCGCCACGCGCGACCGGCGCGAACTCGCCCGGCAAGGCGGCGAAGGTGCTCGCGAGCGCGGCGGGCAGCGCCGCCCCGGCGCGCACGCTGCCAACGGCATGGGCGGCCAGATCGAGGGCGAAACCGAGCGACTCCGGGGCCAGATGCACGGGCTGATGGGCCGGTGCCGCGCCTGGCCGGCGTGCTGGCGTTGCGGAACCCTTTTTGCCGCGGTTCGGTGCGGCTGGTCGCCGCGATGAGCTGGATGTCATGAGAAACCGGATGCGGGCCGCAACGAGGCGGCATCAATGAAGCACAAGCGAGCCATTGTAGCGTGGCGAGCGCGCAACACTGTTTAGTCGCGAGATCCCGTTGACCATGGCGCGGTTGCCGGCAGGCCGGCGGCGAAGCCGTGGCAGACGAGCGGGATACATATTGGCGGATATCGACGGATGGCTCGCCGCATCATGATCAGCGAAGGCGCTTTGCGCGCCGCCCCGTCATGGCCATCATGAAACCACTCGGGAAACGACACGACATCGCGTTCCTCGCCTTCCTTGCGCTCTTTTCCGTCTACCAGCAGGGACGGGGGAAGGTGTTCTCGCCCTTCTGGGACTACAAGGTCTACGCCTATGCGCTGGACCAGTTCAGGCGCGGCGCGAATCCGTACAACCCGCACGGCTTTCCGTTCGTCTATCCGCCGGCCTTCCTGAATCTGTTCTCCCATGTTCCGTTTCATGGGTTCTATCTCGCCTTCGTGTGCGCGTCGCTCGCGTGCCTCGCGTACAGCCTCAGGCATGCGGACTTCGTGGTGGCCGGCGCGCTCGGTTTTTTCACTGGCGGCGCGGGCGTGGGCGGCATCCTCACGGGAAACTTCGCCATCTTCGCGCACCTGCTCATCATTGCGCTGTTCTATGCGGCATCGACAGGAAAAAGCAGCGCGACGGCGAAGCACTGGCTGCTGGCTTTTTTCATCGCCCTTTTCGCCGCCATCAAGATCTACTTCCTGACCTACGCCCTCGTGTTTTTTTTCATTCCCAAGGGCATGCGCTATCTGCTGGCCGTGCCCGTGTGCGTTGCGCTCGCAACCATCGCGCAACTCGTGCTCGAACCGCGCCTGTGGACCGACTTCGAGACCCTCCTGCGCTGGCAGATGCTCACCCAGAACGATTCCGGGCTCGTGCTGTTCGGCATGCTCGAGCAGCACGTTCGCGCCCTGAGCGCCATCGAGGACGTGCTGATCTACGAGCTCGTCGTCGTCGCGCTATTCATCGGCGCGGTCAATCCGTTTCGCGCGCCGCGCCTCATCGCCGCCGAAAAGGTGCCCGGCAGACTGTTCTATCTCCTCGCGTTCGCCCTCGCGCTCAATCCGCGCATGAAGGAATACGACATCGCGCCGTTTTTTGCGTGCTGCTATGTCTCGCTGTTCCAGAGCAGCACCCGCGATAACCGGCTCGATCGCGCGTTCTTCTATGCCGTGCCGCTGGCGTTCGTCGCCGCGTGGGTCATCGTCAAGTTCGGGCACGTGTACTACGCGCTCGACGTGGCCTGGTTCATCGGCGTCTATTTCGTGTTCGTCGTGGTGTCCCTGCGGCAGCGGGCGCTGCGGCTTGCCGGGCACGCACACGCGCGGCATGCGGACCGCGATGCCCACGCCACCGGCTAACCGGGCGGACGGTCGCGCATAAAAAAACGCCTCCGAAGAGGCGTTTTTCGTGCAATGCCGTGCGCAGCCCTAGCGGCGGCCGGCGGCCATTTCCATCAAGCGGCGGATGCGCTCTTCCGTGGCCGGGTGCGTGCTGAACAGGTTCGCGATACCACCGCCCGAGAGCGGATTCATGATCATCATCTGCGCCGTGGCCGGATGCGCTTCCGCAGTCTGGAACGGAATGCCCTGCGCGTAGCGATGGATCTTGTCGAGCGCCGAGGCGAGCGCCTGCGGGTCGCCCGAAATCTCCGCGCCGCCGCGGTCGGCCTCGAACTCGCGCGCACGCGAAATCGCCATCTGGATCAGCGCGCCCGCGATCGGCGCGAGCAGCGCCACGGCAATGCTCGCGATCGGGTTGGCCGGACGGCCGTTCTCGTCGCGGCCGCCGAAGATCATCGCGAAGTTGGCGAGCGCCGAGATCGCGCCGGCCATGGTCGCCGAAATCGTCGAGATGAGAATGTCGCGGTGCTTCACGTGCGCGAGTTCGTGCGCCATCACCCCGCGCATCTCGCGCTCGGACAGCACCCGCAGGATGCCCGTGGTCGCCGCGACCGCCGCGTGCTCGGGGTTGCGGCCCGTGGCGAAAGCGTTGGGCGCGTCCTCGTTGATGAGGTAGACGCGCGGCATGGGCAGGCCCGCGCGCGTGGCCAGATCGCGCACCATGCGGTAGAACTGCGGCGCCGTGGTTTCGTCGACTTCCTGCGCGTTGTACATGCGCAGGACCATCTTGTCCGAATACCAGTACGAGAAGAAGTTCATGGCGAGCGCGAAGAACAGCGCCAGCATCATGCCCCGATGCCCGCCGATCAGCCCGCCAATCGCGATGAAAAGGGCCGTAATCGCGGCCATCAACATCGCGGTCTTGACCCAGTTGAACATGTGCTCTGCTCCTTCACCCACGAGGGGATCAAATCGATCGTTGAACGCCCGCCGCCAGCCGGTCAGCCACACGCGGGCGAGCGCATTGTAAGCGATCTGTTAGATAAGGGCGGGTGCGAAAAATTCAATCTCAGCGCGAGGCGGCGGCCAGCCTCAGCCCGAGGCCGACGAACGCCGAGCCGACCGTCCGGTCGAGCCACTTCTTCACGCCCGGTTTGCCTGCGAAGCGGCGCGTGACGCTGCCCGCCACCCATGCGACAAGACTGTTCCACATCATGCTCATCACCACGAACACGGCACCGAGCGTAAGGAACGCGAGCGCCTTGTGCGCGCTTTCGGCGCTCACGAACTGCGGGAAGAACGAAACGAAGAACAGCACGACCTTCGGGTTGAGCACGTTGGTCCAGAAACCCGAGAGGAAGAGCTGACGCAGCGGGCGCGCCGCACCGGCGGCCGGCGCTTCGCCCGCGGCCGGGCTGGCTTCCTGCTTCGTGAGGACGAGGCGCACGCCGAGATACACGAGATAGATCGCGCCGACGATCTTGATGACCGTGAACGCCGTGGCGGACGCCGCGAGCAGCGCCGTCAGGCCGAACGCGCAGGCGAGCGAGTGCACGCAGCAGCCCGCCGAGATGCCGAGCGCGGAGACGAGGCCCGCGCCGCGGCCCTGCGCGACGCTGCGCCCGACGATGTAGGCGGTATCGGGGCCCGGCGTCACGTTCAGAAGAAAGACGGCCACGAGGAAGAAACCGAAATGGGTGATGCCGAGCATGCCAACCTCAAGATTGCTCAAATTGCGAACGGCGCTGAAGCGCCTTTGATTCTAACGCGCCGGTCGCCGCACGGCGTGCCGCCCGTCGCGGCGCGCGGGCTCAGGCTGCCGAGGCCTCGGGCAACTGGAAGCGCTGGCCCGCCGCCAGCGGCATGCCCGCCAGGAATTCGCGCGCGGGCAGGCGCTTGCCACCCGGCTTTTGCAGTTGCGTGAGGCGCAGCGCCCCCTCGCCACAGGCCACCACCACGCCCGCCGCGCTCACCTCGAGAATCTCGCCGGGCTGCGCCGCCACCGTCGAACGCTCGACCGGCTCGGCCGCCCACAGCTTGAGCTGCGCGCCGTCCAGCGTGGCCGCGCCACCCGGGAACGGGTCGAACGCGCGAATCTGCCGCGCGAGCGCCACAGCCGGGCGCCGCCAGTCGAGCGCGGCCTCGTGCTTGCCGATTTTTTCGGCGTAGGTCGTGCCCTCCGAGGGCTGCGGGGTGGCGGGCAGCGCGCAGTCGCGTTCGAGCGCGACGAGCCCGTCCACGATCAGCTTCGCGCCGAGTTGCGCGAGGCGGTCATGCAGCGTCGCCGTGGTGTCGCCCGGCGCAATGGCGGTGCGCACTTCGGAGATCATCGGCCCGGTGTCGAGGCCCACGTCCATCTGCATGAGCGTGATGCCGGTTTCGGCGTCGCCCGCTTCGATCGCGCGGTGAATGGGCGCGGCGCCGCGCCAGCGCGGCAGGATCGAAGCGTGAATGTTGATGCAGCCGTGCGGCGGAATGTCGAGCACTTCCTGCGGCAGAAGGAGGCCGTATGCGGCGACCACCATCACGTCGTGCGGCGTGGCGCGCAACAGGTCCAGCGCGGCGGCCGCTTCTTCCGGATACTTGCCGGTGCGGCGCAGCGAGGGCGGCTGGGCCACGGCCATGCCGTGCTCCTGCGCATAGCGTTTGACCGGGCTCGCCTGAAGTTTCATGCCGCGGCCCGCCGGACGGTCAGGCTGGGTCAGCACGAGCGGCACGGTAAAGCCCGCCTCGTGAATCGCGGCAAGCGCCGCAGCAGCGAATTCCGGCGTGCCGGCGAAGATGACGCGAAGACTATGGCTCATGAGCGCTCGGTGCGTGGCGGGTTGACGAAGGGAAAAACGGCGCGGCGCAACAAAACGAAGGCGAAACAGCGAGAAAGAACGCGCGCAAATCGTGCCTGTATCGCGCTTACATCGCGCGTTCGAGCTTCTTCATCTTGCTGCGGATACGCGTTTGCTTGAGCGACGACAGGTACTCGACGAACACCTTGCCCATCAGGTGATCCATTTCGTGCTGGATGCACACCGCGAGCAGCCCTTCACAGTCCACTTCGTAGGTCTCGCCCTTCTCGTTGAGCGCGCGCACGCGCACCTTTTCCGCGCGCTCGACTTCGTCGTAGATGCCGGGCACGGAGAGGCAGCCTTCTTCGTGCACTTCGCGCTCGGCGCTCGACCAGATGATTTCCGGGTTGATGAACACGCGCAGTTCGTCGTGCGCGTCGGAAACGTCGATCACCACCACGCGCTCGTGCACGTCGACCTGGGTCGCGGCGAGGCCGACGCCGGGCGCGGCGTACATGGTTTCGGCCATGTCGGCGACGAGCCTGCGGATACGGTCGTTGACCACCTCGACCGGCTTCGCGACCTTGTGCAGGCGCTTGTCCGGGTAATGAAGAATATTCAGTAGAGCCATGATTTGACGGGTTTCTCGTTAGGCGCCGGGTGCTTCGCGGCGATGCGCTCACTGGCCGTTCGGCCAGCTTGCGAGCCCCGTGCCGGACACGGAGGATATGCGGACAGATACGGACGAACGGGCCGCAATTCAACGTTGGACGCGCGGGTGTCCGCGCGAGCACGCTGAGCATCGGGCGTGCGCAACGCCATGTGAAGGCGCGACGGTGTATTTCGGATGGTGAAAATTTTATCACGACGTGCGGCAATACGCCCGCCGCCGGAGAACGCGATGCACACGACCTTACCGCTCACGCCCGAGGAGCAGGCCGCCTGGCTGCGGCTCGCGCTCGCGCGTGGTCTCAAGCCCGCCGCGCTGCGCGCCCTGCTAGGCGCGTTCGGCCTGCCGCAAAACGTGCTGGCGCAGCCCTTCGCCTCGCTCGCCGCCGTGGCGGGCGCGCAAGCCGCCCACGCCGCGCTGGCCGAGCCGGGCGCGGACTTCGCACAGCGGCTCGAAGCTTTGCAGGCATGGTGCGCGGCGAGCGGCAACGCGCTAGTCACATTGGCCGACCCGGCCTATCCGCCGCGCCTGCTCGCCATGCCCGACCCGCCGCCGCTGCTCTACGTGAAGGGCCGGCTCGATCTGCTCCATGCGCGGGCGGTGGCCGTGGTGGGCAGCCGCAACGCCACGCCGCAGGCCCTCGAAGACGCCGCCCGCTTCGCACGCACGCTCGCCGCGTCGGGTCTCACGGTCGTCTCGGGACTGGCGCTCGGCGTGGACGGCGCCGCGCATCGCGGCGCGCTCGACGAACGCGGCGGCACCGTCGCGGTCATCGGCACGGGCGCGGACCTCGTCTATCCGCCCGCGCACCACGCGCTCGCCACGCAGATCGCCGCGCTTGGCACGCTCGTCTCCGAATGGCCGCTCGGCACGCCCGCGCGGTCTGCCAACTTTCCGCAGCGCAACCGCGTGATCGCCGCGCTCGTGGAGGGCGTGGTCGTCGTGGAGGCCGCGCAACGCTCCGGCTCGCTCATCACGGCGCGCCTCGCCAACGAAATGGGGCGCGACGTTTTTGCGCTGCCCGGCTCGATCCACGCGCCGCTCACGCGCGGCTGCCATGGGCTCATCAAGCAGGGCGCGCAATTGGTCGAATCGCCAGAAGAGGTGCTCGAAGCGCTGAACGTCGGGCAAGCGCCTGGCGGCCAGGCGCGCGCTACGCGGCGAGGCACACGCGGCCCGAAAGTCTCGGTGCCGTTCGATGGCGTGCAGCGGCCAACGGATACGACGCAACCGCTGACGACGCAACCGCTGACGTTCGAACCCGCACTGCCCGCCAGCCTCGGCGAGGACGCACGGCGCCTGCTCGAAGCGCTCGGCCACGCACCGGCCACGCTTGAAATCCTCGCGCAGCGCACCGACATGGCCGAAGCGGTGCTGCAAGGCACGCTGCTGCAACTCGAACTGGCTGGCCGTCTCGACGTGCTGCCCGGCGGCTGGTTCGTCCGGGCCACGCGCGCTTAGCGCGGCGCCCGGTGCGAGGGCCACCGCCGGTGCGCCGCCGTGATACATTCGCGCCAAACGCCCCGCACTATATAGAAGAGAACGCAAGGAACGACCATGCCCGCGCTTGACCTCGACACCGACGCCGACCTGATCGCAGAGCGCGTCAGCGACCACGACACGCTGTTCGTGGCGTGCCTGTGCGCGCAGTGGTGCGGCACCTGTCGCGACTATCGGGCCACCTTCGACCGTATTGCCGAAGCACACCCCGAGATCTGCTTCGCTTATATCGACATCGAAACGCACGCCGACCGCTTCGACGACCTCGACGTGGAAAACTTCCCGACCATCCTGATCGAGGACGGGCACGCCACGCGCTTCTTCGGCACGGTCCTGCCGCACGGCGCCGTGGTCGAACGGATGCTCTCGGACCTCACGGCGCTGCCAGGCGTGGCCGATGCGCCGAAGCTGCGACCCGCGCTGACCGCGGCCTGAGGCCCGTCCGGGGTCAATCAACATCTGACCCCGATCAGACGCACCGCTTGCCGCACCGTCTGGCGCACCCTTATGATTGGGCGCCTTGGGCGTTGCGCGAATGCCGCCGTAAGCGAACACAAAAATCGACGCCGGCGCGCCATGTGCTATAAAGCGGTCGAGAAAGGCCCCCCAAAGCGGGGCGGCCAAGCCGGGCATCGAGCCCAAGCGCCCATTCACTAGGCATCGGCCCGGGGCGCCAACCGGATTCACCCACTAGCAACCAGTCATGTCCAAAGCTCTGATCATCGCCGAGAAGCCATCCGTCGCGAACGACATCGCGCGCGCTCTGGGCGGTTTTACCAAGCATGACGAATACTACGAGAGCGACGACTACGTGCTCTCGTCGGCGGTCGGCCATCTGCTGGAAATCGCCGCGCCCGAGGAATACGAGGTCAAGCGAGGCAAATGGAGCTTCGCCCATCTGCCCGTGATCCCGCCGCACTTCGACCTGAACCCGATCGCCAAGAGCGAGTCGCGGCTCAAGGTGCTCACGAAGCTGCTCAAGCGCAAAGACGTCACGCGACTCATCAACGCCTGCGACGCGGGGCGCGAGGGCGAGCTGATCTTCCGCCTGATCGCGCAGCACGCGAAGGCGAAGCAGCCGGTCCAGCGCCTGTGGCTCCAGTCGATGACGCCGCAGGCGATCCGCGACGGCTTCGCGAACCTGCGCAGCGACGACGACATGCTCCCGCTCGCCGACGCCGCCCGCTGCCGCTCCGAAGCCGACTGGCTCGTGGGCATCAACGGCACGCGCGCGATGACCGCGTTCAACAGCAAGGGCGGCGGCTTCTTCCTCACGACCGTCGGCCGTGTTCAGACGCCAACGCTCTCGATCGTCGTCGAACGTGAAGAGAAAATTCGCCGCTTTATCCCGCGCGACTACTGGGAAGTGCGCGCGGAGTTCGTCTGCGCGAAGGGCTTCTACGAAGGCCGCTGGTACGACCCGAAATTCAAGAAGGACGAGTTCGATCCGGAAAAGCGCGACTCTCGCCTCTGGAGCCTGCCGGCCGCCGAAACGATCGTGGCCGCGTGCCATGGCCGCGAAGGCACGGTCACCGAGGAATCGAAGCCGTCCACGCAGCTCTCGCCCGCGCTCTTCGACCTGACGAGCCTGCAACGCGAAGCCAACGGCCGCTTCGGCTTTTCGGCCAAGAACACGCTGGGCCTCGCCCAGGCGCTGTACGAAAAGCACAAGGTGCTCACCTACCCGCGTACCGATTCGCGCGCGCTGCCCGAGGATTACATGGGCACCGTGAAAGAGACGCTCGAGATGCTCAAGGAGAGCAACAACTACCTGCCGCACGCCAAGCAGGTGCTCGACAAGGGGTGGGTGAAGCCGAACAAGCGCATTTTCGACAACTCGAAGATCAGCGACCACTTCGCCATCATCCCCACGTTGCAGGCGCCGAAGTCGCTTTCCGAGCCTGAGCAGAAGCTCTACGACCTCGTCGTGAAGCGCTTCCTCGCCGTGTTCTTCCCGGCGGCGGAATATCGCGTCACCACGCGGATCACCGAAGTCGCGGGCCATCACTTCAAGACCGAAGGCAAGGTGCTGATCGAGCCGGGCTGGCTCCAGGTCTACGGCCGCGAGACGGGCGGCGACGACGCCAACCTCGTGCCGGTGCAAAAGGACGAGAAGGTCAAGACCGACAAGATCGCGGCGCATCAACTCGTGACCAAGCCGCCTGCGCGCTACAACGAAGCCACGCTGCTCTCGGCCATGGAAGGCGCGGGCAAGCTGGTGGACGACGAGGAGCTGCGCGAGGCCATGGCCGCCAAGGGCCTCGGCACGCCGGCCACGCGCGCGGCGATCATCGAAGGTCTGCTCGGCGAAAAGTATCTCGTGCGCGAAGGCCGCGAGCTGATTCCCACGGCCAAGGCGTTCCAGCTCATGACGCTGTTGCGGGGCCTCGGCGTGGAAGAACTCACCGCGCCGGAGCTTACCGGCGAGTGGGAGTACAAGCTTTCGCAGATGGAGCGCGGCAAGCTGCCGCGCGACGCGTTCATGCAGGAAATCGCCCGCATGACGCAGACCATCGTGAAGCGCGCGAAGGAATACGATTCGGACACCATCCCCGGCGACTACGCGACGCTGACCACGCCGTGTCCGAATTGCGGCGGCCAGGTGAAGGAAAACTACCGCCGCTTCGCGTGCACGAAGTGCGAGTTCTCGATCTCGAAGATTCCGGGTGGTCGCCAGTTCGAAATTCCCGAAGTCGAAGAACTGCTTCAGAACAAGACGATCGGCCCGCTCTCGGGCTTCCGCAGCAAGATGGGCCGGCCGTTCTCGGCCATCCTCAAGCTCTCGTTCGACGACGAAATCAAGAACTACAAGCTCGAGTTCGATTTCGGCCAGGACCAGGGCGCCGAAGATGGCGAAGCGCCCGACTTCTCGCAGCAAGAGGCCGTGGGCGCGTGTCCGAAGTGCAAGGGCCGCGTGTTCGAGCACGGCATGAGCTATGTGTGCGAGCACTCGGTTGCGAATCCGAAGACCTGCGACTTCCGCTCGGGCAAGGTGATCCTCCAGCAGGAGATCACGCGTGACCAAATGGCGAAGCTGCTGGCCGAAGGCCGCACCGATCTGCTGACCAACTTCAAGTCGTCGCGTACGGGTCGCAACTTCAAGGCATTCCTCGTCAAGCAGCCGGACGGCAAGATCGGCTTCGAGTTCGAGAAGAAGGAGCCGAGCGCGAAGACGGCGGCCAAGACGGCAGGGAAAAAGGCGGCGGCGACGGCCGAAGCCTCGGGCGAAGCGGCGAACGACGCGGCCGAATCGGAAGAAACCGCGAAGCCCGCCCGCAAGACCGCGGCGGCGAAGGCCGCACCGGCGCGCAAAACCGCTGCCCGCAAGACGGCGGCACGCAAGACGGGCTCATAAGGCAGTCCTGTGCCAGCCGTCATCGGCTGGGCTGACGCAGGCAAGCAAAAAGGCGCAGCTTCTCACGAAGCTGCGCCTTTTTTATTGGCTAATTATTGGCTAATTCGGGCGTGTATCTCGACTTATAGCGGCGAGATCGCCGAAGTTCGCGTCCGCGCCGCCGAAGCGCGTGCGGCTTTGGGCGCACGCTCGGCGTCCATGCCGTTGCGCTCGCCGTCATGCAGGCTCGCAGAAGCCTGCGCGCCGTCGTAGCCCTCGTTCGCCGCACCGTTGCGACCCGGCGCGGCCGCCGGCAGCGCGAGGCCGTCCTTGACCCACTGCTCGCCGAGCTGGCTGTTGGGCGTCTGGCTGAAGTGCTCGACGAGGTGATCGATGAACGTACGCACCTTGGCCGGCAAGTGGCGGCGGCTCGGGTACGCGACGTTGATCTCCACCTGCGGCAGACGATAGTCGCCAAGCAGGCGCACGAGGCGCCCGCGCGTCATGTCGCGCCCGATCAGATAGCTCGGCAGGATCGCGATGCCCATGCCGAGCAGCGCGAACTGGCGCAGCATCTCGGTGTTGTTCGCCACGATCACATTGGTCGGACGCACGCGAACTTCACCGTCCGGCCCCGTGAAGACGCGCTCGTCGCCCCAGTACTCGGAGGGCAGCGAGAGGCTCGGGTGCTCCATCAACTGCTCGGGGCGCGTGGGCGTGCCGTGCTTTTCGAGGTACGCCGGCGTCGCGCACACGGTCATGCAACCGGTGGTGAGGCGGCGCGTGACGATGCTCGCGCTGCGCATCTGGCGCGCGGTCACGACGCCCAGATCGAAGCCCTCTTCCACGAGATCGACCTGGCGGTCGACCAGCGTGACATCGGGGATCACCTGGGGATAGCGCTGCGTGTACGTTTGCAGCACCGGAGCAAGATTGTGGAGGCCGAACACCACCGGCGCGACGATGCGCAGCGTGCCTACCGGTTCGTGGTTGCGCGCGACGACCATCTGCTCGACATCTTCGAGCTCATCGAGAATCTGGCGGGCGCGCTCGAGATAGACCTGACCCGATTCGGTCAGGGAGAGACTGCGGGTCGTGCGATTGAGCAAACGCGTACCGAGCCGACCTTCGAGGTCGGCGACATGCCGCGTCGCAACCGCATTCGAGATATCCATCGCGGAAGCGGCCCGGGCGAAACTGCCGAGGTCGGCGACTTTGACGAAAACTCGCATCGACTGCAAATGATCCATGAGACAACTCCTGCCTGTTACTACCCGCTGAAAATCAGCGGTGGAAACCGCGAATTCTCCTACGACAGCAGAAATCGTGCAGAAGTTGCCTCCGAAGCCCCTAATTTCTTTACGAATTCTTCGACTGCGCCCCAAAATGCACTAACGGATGGTCAATTGTTTCCTCGATCGAAACAATTTTGCGCATTGCAGCGAAATTTCCCGACAAACGTCGAACAGACGGCGCTCCGCACCGCATCAATTCATTCGACCCCGGAAATAAAAATGGCCGCCAGAAGGCGGCCATCCAGTTAGCAAGCGCTCACATCATGCAATCACAGACGCGCTTCCAGCCTCTCGCGCGCGTCCTTGAGCACCTGCGGCAAACCGTGCGCGAGCTTGTCGAACAGTTCGGCGTGCAGCGCGAGTTCGGCGCGCCAATCGTCGGCGTCCACGGAAATCACCTGCTCGAACTGCGCCTGCGTGAAGTTCAGGCCGCTCCAGTCGAGGTCGCCGTAGCGCGGCGACACGCCGAACGCATGCTCCTCGCCCGTGGCCTGGCCCTCGATGCGGCGCACCATCCATTCGAGCACGCGCATGTTCTCGCCGAAGCCCGGCCACACGAACTTGCCATCCGGCCCCTTGCGGAACCAGTTCACACAGAAAATGCGCGGCAGCGTCGCGCCGAGTTTTGCGAGGCGCTCGCCCGTTGCCAGCCAGTGGCCGAAATAGGCGGCCATGTTGTAGCCGCAGAACGGCAGCATGGCGAACGGGTCGCGGCGCACCACGCCCTGCTGCCCCGCCGCCGCGGCCGTGGTTTCCGAGCCCATGGTGGCGGCCATGTAGACGCCTTCGGTCCAGTCGCGCGCCTCGGTCACGAGCGGCACCGTGGTCGAGCGGCGGCCGCCGAAAATGAAGGCGTCGATGGCCACGCCCTTCGGGTTCTCCCATTCGGGATCGATCGACGGGCATTGCGAAGCCGGGGCCGTGAAACGCGCGTTCGGATGCGCGGCCTTGCGGCCCGTCTCCTTGCCGATGGCGGGCGTCCAGTCGTCGCCCATCCAGTCGATCAGGTGCGCGGGCGCCTCGTCGGTCATGCCTTCCCACCAGACGTCGCCGTCATCGGTGAGCGCGACGTTCGTGAAGATCACGTTCTCCTTGAGCGTCGCCATGGCGTTGAAGTTGGTCTTTTCACCCGTGCCCGGCGCCACGCCGAAATAGCCCGCCTCGGGGTTGATCGCGTAGAGGCGGCCGTCCGCGCCTGGCTTGATCCACGCAATATCGTCGCCGATCGTGGTGATTTCCCAGCCGTTCATCGCCTTGGGCGGAATCAGCATGGCGAAGTTGGTCTTGCCGCACGCCGACGGGAACGCCGCCGCGACGTGGTACTTGCGGCCTTCGGGCGAGCGCACGCCGAGAATCAGCATGTGCTCGGCGAGCCAGCCTTCGTCGCGCCCCATGGTCGAAGCGATGCGCAGCGCGAAGCACTTCTTGCCGAGCAGCGCATTGCCGCCGTAGCCCGAGCCATAGCTCCAGATCTCGCGCGTTTCCGGGAAGTGGACGATGTACTTCGTCTTGTTGCAGGGCCACGGCACGTCTTTCTCGCCCGCCGCCAGCGGCGCGCCGACGGTGTGCACGCAGGGCACGAAGGGACCGTCCTCGCCCAGCACGTCGTACACGGCGCGGCCCATGCGCGTCATGATGCGCATGTTCACGACCACGTACGGGCTGTCCGACAGCTCCACGCCGATATGCGCGATGGGCGAGCCGAGCGGCCCCATCGAGAACGGCACGACGTACATCGTGCGGCCGCGCATCGAGCCGGCAAAGAGACCGTCCAGCGTCGCGCGCATTTCGGCGGGCGCGATCCAGTTGTTGGTCGGGCCGACGTCTTCCTTGCGCGGCGAGCAAATGAAGGTGCGGTCTTCCACGCGTGCGACGTCCGAAGGGTCGGAGCACGCGAGATACGAATTGGGGCGTTTTTGCGGATTGAGGCGGCGCATCGTGCCGGCTTCGACCATTTGCGCACACAGTCGGTCGTATTCTTCCTGGGAGCCGTCGCACCAGACAATGCGATCGGGCTGCGTGTGCGCTGCGATCTTTTGCACCCAGGCGATCAGTTTCCGGTTCCGGACCCAGGCGGGCACCTGAGCGGCGGCCTGGGCTTGGTAGTCGGGATGGTTCATCGAGCTGTCTCCGATTTTAGGGCTGTAAAAAGGGAAGCGGCCCTTTTAGACGCTGCACGCGAGAGGCGCAACTCCTGCGAACCAAAAGTTGATGGCAGATCAACCTGAAAATCGGTCCGCGCAGTTGGCAGGTCGTCAAGGCCCTTTGAGCTGGGGTTCGAAACCGTCTGTAAAGCGGCTTGCATCGCAACCCGACAAGCTGTTAAAAGTTGCAAATTCGCGGCCGACGGCCGCGTCGTATAACCTGCGTGCGTAACCGTGCTCATGCGCAAATGCAATGCCTGCTGCTGCACACGGCGCGCCACGTGAAGGCTCCCCTTATTCATACCAGTCTTCCCGGCGCTGCATAGTGGGATAACCACCAGATGAACATCGAAGTCGCGCTACACAGGGCGCGACGCAATACACGCAAAACAACCCGCTGCCATGAAAATTGCCATCCTTGACGACTACCAGGACGCCGTCCGCAAGCTCGACTGCTTTCAACTGCTCGCCGACCACGAGGTCAAGGTTTTCAACAACACCGTGCGAGGCTTGGGCCAACTCGCCAGCCGCCTCGCCGAAGTCGACGCGCTCGTGCTGATCCGCGAACGCACGCGCATCAACTCGCAACTGCTCGACAAGCTCCCGCATCTGCGCATGATCAGCCAGACCGGCAAGGCCGGTCCGCATATCGACATTCCCGCCTGCACGGAGCGCGGCATTGCCGTGCTCGAAGGCACGGGCTCGCCAGTCGCGCCGGCCGAACTCACGTGGGCGCTCATCATGGCCGCCCAGCGCCGCATTCCGCAGTACGTCGCCAACCTCAAGCAGGGCGCGTGGCAGCAGTCGGGTCTCAAGACTTCGGCAATGCCGCCCAACTTCGGTCTGGGTCAGGTGATGCGCGGGCAGACGCTCGGCATCTGGGGCTATGGGAAGATCGGCCGCCTCGTGGCCGGCTACGGCAAGGCGTTCGGCATGCGCGTGCTGGTGTGGGGCCGCGAGCATTCGCTCGAAGCGGCGCGCGCCGACGGCTACGAAGCCGCCGCAAGCCGCGAGGCGCTGTTCGAGGAAAGCGATGTGCTTTCGCTGCATCTGCGCCTGCACGACGACACGCGCGGGATCGTGAAGCAGGAAGACCTGCTGCGCATGAAGCCCACGTCGCTGCTCGTGAACACGAGCCGCGCGGAACTGCTGGAAGAGAACGCGCTGCTCGGCGCGCTCGCGCACAACCGGCCGGGCATGGTGGCGATCGATGTCTACGAGAGCGAGCCGATCCTGCAAGGCTACAGCCTGCTGCGCATGGAAAACGTGATCTGCACGCCGCACATCGGCTATGTGGAGCGCGAGAGCTACGAGCTTTATTTCGGCGCGGCGTTCCGCAACATCCTCGCCTTCGATGCGGGCGACCACGCGAGCGTCGCGAACCCCGAAGCCCTCCAGGGCGGCCGCCGCCGCTAAGCGCCGGAGGCACAGGGCGCTCGCCGCCCTTTCCTGTTTCTCATGCCCAATCCGGCCGCGCGCTCAAGCGTGCGCGGCCGCTTCCATGACCTCGGGCAAACGCGCGAGAAAACGCTCGCCGTCCACGCGGCCGAGGTTGTAGGCGTGCTGCATCTGCTGCGGGCTCGTGTAGTCCCAGCTCGAGATCGGCACCTTGGCCGAAGGCTGCACGTAGAGACGCTGCTGCACGCCCCCGGCCGCCTGATGGCGCACCACGAACATCTGCGGGCGCGGATAGAGCCGCGTCACCATCACCAGCACGCGGCCGGGCGTCTCGTCGAGCGCGCCGACCGGCACGTTGTCCACCATCCCGCCGTCGAGTACGGGGCGGCCGTCGCGGCGCAGCACGGGCGTGAACGGCGGCGTGCATGACGATTGCAGGATCAGGTCGGCCAGATCCTCCACGCTCGCGCATTCCTGCGCCGTCACGAACTCAGGATGAAACCCGAGCTTGCGCCCGAGCGTGGGGTGCAGCGTCTTGCGGATGTGCTTTTCGATGTTGTACGCGATGAGACCCGCCGCCACGGCGCTGCGCGCGCCGAGCCAACGCGGCACATGCGACACGCCGATGCGGATCTCAGGCGCGTCCTGGAGGCGCGTGAACGGCTCGCCGTAGATGTCGAGCAGCGCCTGCCGGTAGATGCGGTAGTGCGGAAACACCGACTCGCCGCGCAGCAGGTTGCCCCAGTAGGCGTTGCGCTTGTTGTGGCGCAGCGCCTGCTCGTAGTAGCGCATGACCCAGTCGGCGTCGCGCGTGTAGAGCATGCACGCCGTGGCCGCGCCCGCCGAGATGCCGGTAATGACGCGCGGGCGAATGCGCAGCTCGGGCTGGACGATGTCCCAGAACCCCGCCTGCCACCAGCAGCGATTGCCGCCGCCCGCGAAAACCACCTGATCGAACATGCCTTGTGCGTCCTTCGATGCGACCGGAAACGGCCGGAAGCGCCAAGCTTAATCGAGCAGCGCGTAAGTCGAGGTCGCGTGAACCGCCATCCGGCCGTCTTCGTCGTAGAGTTCTATTTCACCGAACACCAGATTGCGGCCCATGCGCAGCACGCGCGCCGTGACAAGCACGTCGCCCTTGCGCACCGCGCGCATGAAGTTGGTGTTGAGCGCAACGGTCGTCATGGGCTTGAAGCCGCCGAGCGCCGCGGAAATCGCGACGATCATGGCCGTGTCGGCCGCCGCCATGAAGACCTGGCCGCAGATCACGCCGCCCGAATGGCGCAACTCGCCGGAAAACGGCAGGCGCAAGGTGGCGCTGTCGTCCGTCACCTCGACCGGTTTCATCGCGAGTGCACGCACCCACGGGGCCAGCACGCGCTCGAGCAGCGCGTCGATTGCCTTGTCGTCCATCGTTTGCCTTTGAGAGTCCGTGCTGTGCGACGATTCCGGCCGACTTCGGCGGGAGGGCGGCGCGCAGTAACTGGCTTGAAACCTGACTTGAGACCTGGTGTGACGCCAGGAGTGGCGACATGATACCGGGACAGTAAGGCCCCGCGGTGAATACGCGAACGCCCGTGCAGAACGGCTTCGCGGGCGCTGTCCAACCTCTTTCAGGAAATTTGCAGAAAGGGCTTGCCAAGTCCCAAAAAGTCCTGCATAATCTTTCTTCTGTTGGGGGCGTTAGCTCAGTTGGTAGAGCAGCGGACTCTTAATCCGTAGGTCGAGTGTTCGAGTCACTCACGCCCCACCACCCAATGCAGACAAAAGGCCCGGTTCTCCGGGCCTTTTGTTTTTCCGCCAAAGCCTTGCTGGATAAGGCTTTGCGCCCGACGCCTCTCGTCTTTCCTCCGCTGTTTTTCGCTTGCTGCGTGATGCCACCTGGCGTCGGCTCCTTGCCGTCGTCCCGGTTTTGGCTCCCTCTTGGCTCCCTGCTGCTCCCCGCATTTCCCCGTGATTCCCCGCGTGGCTCCCTTGGCTCCCCGGTGCGGTACCATTCCATCGGACCAAGCAACCGGATGCACCCGTGGCAAAAAAGAACGAACTCACCCCGTTGGACCTGCTCATTCTCGAACGGCTCGACGACCGCGAGAAGTTGCCCGACTCGGCGTGGATCACACCGCAGCAGGTCGGGCTTCTGATGGGCGGGCGCTCCGTCGAACAACTGGAAGACGATCGCAAGGCTGGCACCGGCCCGAAGTGGGCGAAGCCGTTCGGCGAGCGCGGCGCGGTCCGCTACCGGATGGGCGCGGTGCGCGATTTCATGTTCGGCACGCCCGAGTTCAACAACACGCTCGAAATGCGGATCGCGCTTGGCGCCCCGGCCTTCGCGTCGTTCGGCACGTTCATGGCCGGTGCCGGGCTCGACGACACGTGGCCGTTCCTTGTCCACAAGGGCGTGCCGGTGGATTTCTTCGAGTCGTTGACGTTGGGCGACGCGCTCTCGGACGACGACCGCGCCGTGGTGCTGTCGCTCGACGAGTACCTGTCGCAACGCAAAGCGGCGGCGGTTGAGCGCAAGGTGAACGAAGACCGAACGGCCTTGGACGCCGCAGCGGACGAGGCCGCGCCCGACCTCCCGTCCTTCGTGCGCAAGCGGAGCACGCCATGAAAACGACGGAGGAGCGGCTTGAAGAACTCGCCGGCCCCGGCGTGGTGGTGCTCACAATCCCGCAACTTGTCAAGGCGATCGGCCTGAACGGATCGGGGGCCGTGCAGTCGATCCGCAACCGTGTCGCGGCCGGGACGTTTCCGATCCCGAGCCGGAAGAACGGCAAGGCGCGGATTTTCTCGATCCGGCTGGTGGCGGAATGGCTCGACGGGAACGACGAGCCGGACTCCGATGACGCACCTGCGGTTCGGCGGTACAAGGATGGAGCGTTGGTGTCGGTGAACGGTAGCCCCGTGCGCCAAAAGCGGATGGCGTACGTCGCCGCGGCGTACGCTCGGCTGCTCACCGACGCGCTCGACGACTGGCTGCGCGATCACCAGGCGAGCGTCGCCGCGGCGCTGGGCGACGCGATCGACGAAGCGGTGCCCGACCTGCCGTCGTACGGGCGCAAGCGCAGCACGCCGTAACCACATTCAACACCTTCGAAACGGGAAAACATGACCAAGGGATTGAGCAACGCCGACGTGCTCGCCGAACTGCTGAAGAGCGGGGCGGACGATCTGATGTTGACGACCGATCAGGTGGCGAAACTACTGGGCCGCTCGGTCGCGCAACTGTCCAGCGATCGCCGGGACGGGCGAGGCCCGACGTGGTTGCAGCCGTCCGGGCCGAACGGCGTGGTGCATTACAAACTCGGCGACCTGCGCGCGTTCCTGAACGACGCCGGTTCGTAACGGGCGGTAGCACGCGCCCAGCGCCGCTCGGCGCCCGGTTTGATGTGTTTGATACAAACCATCCATCCCGCACCGATGCGGGTGAGTAGGGCATGAGAAACGGGGCCGCAAGGCCCCGTTGTCGTTTACATGCGGATGCCTCGGCCGCGACGCTGCTGCTGGGCCTCGCGTTGCGCGGCGAGTTCGAGGGCTTTCTTTTCCTGCGCCTGCGCCTCGCGCTGCTGCTTCGCCCGGGCCGCGGCCTCGGCCTGCTTGGCCTGCTCGTCGGCCTTGCGCTGCGCGTCGATCGCCTGCTGGCGTGCGCGCTCGTCGGCTTCCCGCTTCTCGATCATGCCCCGGATCGCGTCCCGGCCGGCCGCTGCGCGCTCGGCCGTGGCCGCCTTGTTCGCCACCGCCTGCTCCTTCGCCCGGGCGCCGGCCTCGACGTACTCGGTGAGGCGCTGGGCCGCCTTGGGCGTGGCGAACACCTCGGCCTGCCCCGCCGGTTTCAGGGCGTTTTCGACTCGGGCCGGCGCGTCGCGCTCGCCCACGAGCGCGAACACGTGCGGGCGCGGGTGCTCGGCCGCGTCTTTCTGCGTCGTCGCGTAAGCGTGGCGGAAGCGCTTCAGGTTGTCCTCGTCGAGCAAGACCGCCTGGCCGTTCTGCCGATCGCGCTCGTTCGGGCTCTCGACGGTGGCGGTGGCGCGCAGCACGCCGTCGGCCCCGCGGGCCACGGCGTTCAGGTGCAGCGTGGCCGCCATCGGTTCCTCCAGCCGCACGGGCAACGCGAGCGACAGGGTCTTGTTGCTGCGCAACACCAGGCGGTCGCCCGCGGCCACGGGCATCTCCACGCTCGCGGTGCTGGCGCGCACACGCACCGCGTGGTCCTCGCCGGTGATCTGCCCAGCCTCGCGCTTGGCCGAGCGGATCGCGTCCGTGATGTTCGACACGTCGCGCGGCGTGCTGCCCACGGCCAGGCGGTCTTGCTCGGGCGCCTCGCTGGCGACGAACGCTTGGGCCAACGCTTTCACGGCGTCGTCGGGTTTTTCGGTGATCTGCAAGGTGGTACTCCGGTTGATCGAACGCGTGGCGTCGTCCGCGCGTGCGGTGAGTTCGTAGCGCTGCTCCAGATGGTCGGCGTAGGCGCGGGCGGTGGCCCGGAACGACTGCGCGGTGCCGTGGACGTGCAAGGTGTCGGCTTTCGCGTTCAGGTCGCGCAACGCCTGCGGGTCGATGAGGTTTCGCGCCGGCTGCCCGCCCGGTTCGGACTCCGGTTCTGCGCTGCTCGCCATGATCTGCACGAACGGCGTCGGGCCGTCCTGCGTTTTCGCGTCGCGTGCGGCTTTCCAGGCGGGCACCGCGTGCGCGTGCTCGATCTGGTCGCCGTTGGTGAGCGTGAAGTCTTGCCCGTTCCAGCGCGCCGTGGCCTTCGGGTTGGCCGGGTCGGTGCCGTCGATCGCGGTGATGGTGAGCCGCGCCGACGGGTCGGTGATGCCGTGGTAAAGCGCCGCACCGCGGCTGCCGAACGTCACCACGTCGCCCGCCGCAAGGTTCAGGTCGGCGGTGGTCGTCGGCGTTTCGGCCGCGTCGCGCTGCCGTTGCACCTCGACGGTGTACGCGTCGCGTTGTTGCTGCTCGTGCGCGGCGAAGTCGTGGGGCACGGCTTCCCAACCGTTGCGCATGACAACCTTGGTTTCGCCGGTCTTGCGGTCGGTGATTTCGACCGGCTGCTCGCCGGTGCGCCGCAGTTCGATGGTGTCGCCCGGCTTGACGCCGCCGCGCTCGATGGCCGGCGCGACATCGACGCCGAACACCTGGTGTTCGTGGCCGTCGCGCGTGCGGACGGTGGCGTACGGCGAACGGCTCGTCGGGTCGGCCGGGTCCACCAGGCCGGTGCCGGTTGCGACGAGCACGCCGCGGAAATACCGGTCGCCGTCCTCGTTTTTCGCCACGCGCGCATCGGGCTCGGGCCGGAACGACGGCGGGTTGAAATCCCCGCCACGGGCCACGGTCAAGGTCACGTCGTTGCCGGTGATCACGCCGTTGGCGCGCAGTTCGGCGCGGATCGCTTCGTTGAGCGCGGGCACGTCGCGAGGATTCACCGCGGCGGTGACGGGCGGCTGCTCCGGGTGCTCGCGCACGCGCTCGGCGTGCCGGGCCGCCATCGCGGCCACCACGTCGGCCCGCCGATCGTGCGCCGTAGCCTCGGCGGTGAGCCCCATGCCGGTGAGTTGTTCGCGAGCGGTTTCGGCGAGCGCCTGGCGTTTCTCGGCGGCCTCGGTCGTGGCCTTTTCGTGCTGGGCCTGCTCGTGCGCGTCGCGGTGCTGCGCCGGCAGGTCGTCGGTCGCGTTGCCTTTCACCGTCAAGGTTTCGAGCGCTTCCGGGAAATGCTTGAACTCGTTTGCGGTCCCGTAAAACCTCACCATTTTTTTCTCGCGCGTGAACTGTACGAGGATCGAGTCGTTCGCGTCGATGGTGTTGGTCATGACGAACACATGGTCCTCGCCTTTGCCTTGGCCGCCGTGGTTGGTGATCGCCCACGCCTGGTCGAACGCGTTCAGGTCGGCGGTGCTCCACGACACGCGCCGGCCGTTTTGCTGCCGCCCGTTCTTGTCCACCTTGATGTCGTCGAGCAGGGTGGCGTGGACCGTGTGGTGGCCGTTGCCTTGGTCCACGATGCGGTCGATGATGGCGTTCGTACCGTTGCTCACGCCCAGCGGGGCAAGCCGGAGCGTGCGTTGGGCTTCGGGCAGACGGGCTTGCAGGTCGGCGAGCGTCAACGTCTTGCCGGTCTTGAAGTCGGTGACGACCTCGCCCCGCTTCGCCTTCCCGATGTTGGCCTCCAGGATTTTCAGCGATTTCTTGGCCGCGGCCAGGTCGTCGTGCTTCTCGAGGAACTGGATGCGTTCGCCCACCGCGAAGTTTTTCGGTACCGCATCGCCCAACGCGTCGGCCTTCGGTACGACCATCAGCGTTACGTCGTCGCCGGTGATCAAGCGTTGTTCGCGGGCCTGCGCCCGGATGGCCGCGTTGAGCCCGCGCACGTCCTCGTTGCTCGTCGCAATGACCATGTGGTCCTTGATGAGTTGTGCCTGGCTCTTGGGCTTGTCGTCCTCGATCGCCTTTTGCTCGACCGCGACGATGCTCTGCCCCCAGTCCTTGGCGATCTGCTTCTGGATCGTCTCGCGTTCCCGGCCGGCGTCGCGGTCCGCCTGCGACACCTCGACCTCCACGATGTGGTCGTGCGCTTTCATGCGCTTGAAGGTTTCCAGGCCGTTGTCGGCCGCGTAGAGTTCTGCGACGGTCTTCCGGTGCTCTTCCGATGCCTGGCGCTGTACGTCCGTCATCTCGACCATGCCCACGGCGGCGATCGAGAGGCGGTAGGAGTCGCCCGCGCTCGGCGACTTCAACTGGCGCGGGTCGCCCGTGGCGATGATCTTGCCGCCTGCGGCGGCGACGTAACGCTCGATCCGCACCCGGTCGAGCGTTCCGACCATGCCGGCCTCGTCGATCAGGACCAGTGATTTGGCGTCGAGTTTCACCGCGCCGGTCTCGAGTTTGGCGAGCAACGATGCGAGCGCCCGTGCGTCCATGCCCTCGACCTCGGACGCCAGTTTGCCGCTCGCGTTCCAGCCGCTGGTCGTGCCGACCACCTCGTAGCCCGCCTCGCGGTACGCATCGACGAACGCTTGCGCGGTGAAGGTCTTACCCGTGCCGGCCCAGCCGACGAGGTTCGCGATGCCGCCGGTCTGCATGGTGGCGTACTCGACGTTGCGCCGCTGCTCCTCGGTCAAACGTGCGATACCGGCCTTGCGGCGGGCCACGCCCAGCGCCTTCTCGGCGAGCGCCACGTCGCCGGGCGTCGCAGCCTTCGCCAGGTCGGCCTCGGCCGTGGCGACGGCGGCCAGACCGGCCTTCAACTCCTCGGGCGTCTTACCGGCCTGGAACTCGGCGGTCTTGCGCCGCTCGTAGGCGTCGAGCGCCTTCTGTACCACTTCGGGCGCGAGGTTGTGCGCGGTGTTGGCGCGCAACTGCAAGTCGATGTCGCGCAGGCTGCGCTCCTCGTTGATCATCCACTGGCTGGTGTACATCACCTGGCCGCGGGTGTTCGCCGGCTTCTGCACGAAGCCGTTGCGCTGCATGAACCCGTCCACCATGCCGTCGAGTTTACGCAGGTCGCCCGCGAACGCCGGGCCGGCCTCGGCCGCGATCAGCCCTACGATGTCGCGCCGGCTCACGTTCGCCTCGGTCTTGTGCAGTTTCATCAGCAAGGCGTGGTCCTCGCGGATCGTCAAGGCTTGCTGCGGGCGTTGCTTCAACTGGTCGTTCGTGGGCAGCAGGCCGCCCTCGTGCAGGGGCGCGAGCGATTGGCGCCACATGGTTTCGAGTTCAGCGAACGTGGGCTCGTCCTTGTCCTTGCGCGTGGCGAGCGCAGCCTGCTGGTTCGACACGCCGGCTTTTTTGGCGTACTCCAGCAGTTCGGTGCGACGGCTGGACTCGGCTTCTTCGGCCTCCCGGGTGATCCCGTCGATCTTGTAGTACACGTTGCCGGTCTCGCGGCCGTTTTGCTTGTGGACCTCGATCTCTTGCCGTACCGCGAACCCGCGCTGCTGCAGTTCGTGCGCCAGCGTGCCCTTGTACACCTGGTCCATGACGTAGCGGTGCTGCGCCAGATCTCGGGTGTTCATGGCGCGGGTCTTGCCGTCCTCACCACGTACGACGTTGAACACCAGCATGTGCTCGTGAACTTGCGGGTCGAGGTTGCGACTCGTGAAGTGCGTGAATCCGGCGGCGAAAAGTTCGGTGCACTTCTGCCGCTCCAGACCGCCCGCGCCGACGCGAACCTCCAGGTTCTCCTTCAAGTATTCCAGGCCCTTATCGACCGCCGCCCGGTGCGCCGCGAGCAGGTCGGCGCGCTCGGCGTCGCCGGCCTGCGCCCACGCGAGCGAAAACGTCTTGTCCGGGCTGAACGTGAGTTCGTAGCCGATCACGTGGTCCTTGCCCGCATTCGCCACCAGCGGCGTGCCGTCCGGCGCGCGGCCGGCCGCGAGTTTGTCCAGCACCGTAAAATCGACCTTGCCCGACAAGCCCAGCGACGCCGGGCCGTCGCCGGCCCAGCGCGTCGGGCTCTCCATCGCCCCGTCCGCGTTGCGGTAATACTCGGTCTGCTTCAGGTACTTCATGATGTTCTGGCCTTTCGGGCCGACACCGGCTTTGTTCAGGGGCGTGAAACCGATCATGGTGCGTTCCGTCGAGGGTGGGCGGCGTTGGTGCCAACTGTCAAACCAGTGTCTCGTACTCCCAGGCACTGTCAAGCCAGCGGGGCGTACCTATATAGGTACGCCCGTGGCGATCACTGGAACAACGGGACGGTGCGTTTCGGCTTGACCGGCTTGCCGTCCGGCCCGGTGGTCGGCGTCGGCGTTTTCGAGTCGTGGTAGAGGTCCACGATCTTCGCGACGGCGAGCACAGCGGAAGCCCCCGGAACATCGAGCGCGTCCGCGATGTGATCGGCCGCCTCTTCCTCCCCGATTTCTTTGATCAGGTCGTCCAGCACGTCCTCGTCGACCTCCTCGGTCTTGCCGTGAGCGGCCTTGGGCTCGCGAACCTTGGGCTGTTGATGGTGCTTGTGTGGGTTGGCCGGTTCGTGTGGGTCGGCCACGTCGATCATGGCGATCACCTTTTTGGGCTGCTGCGGCAACTCGTCGTCCATCGGGTCGGTCACGTCAAACTCCGGCTCCGACTCGTCGCCGCGCTGCTCCGCGTGAGCGTCCGCGGCCGGTGCCGGGGTTGTTTCCAGGTTTTCCGCGTTCGTGACCGCGACGCCCGGTTCAACGACCGGAGCCTTCGCCGGAACGGCTTCGGCCGATGCACCACCGGCGGTCGCGTCCGTTTGCGCCGCCGGCTGCTTCGTCGCAAGCGGAGCGGTCCATGCTGCGGGCACGAAGCCGTCGCGGTTCGCGTACTTCTTCATCGCGCTGGTGTTGAGCGTTGGCCAATCCAGCCTATAGACATGGGGGCCTACGCCGAGCAGCAGCGCGCGGATGGCCGAACCGTTCGGCCACTTCTGCCAACGCTGGCGCACCGCCGCATCCTGCCGCCCGATGAGCGTCGGCGCGGTCAACTGGATCGGGGCCACCACGAGACGGGGTTCCACATGGGCTGCGGTGCTCTTGGTCGGTGCGCCGCCCGGCGCGCTCGACTCCGTCACGGTCGTGATGGTGATGTGGTTCTTGCCCAACCCTTCAGACGTTTTGATCACGCCGTCCGTGCCGCCGCGCATCTTGGTGAAGATGCGCATGGACGGCATGGCAAGCAACGTCTTGGCCCCGTTTTGACCGTAGGTTTCCTCGAGTTGGTTCTCGTCCTGGAACAACAAGATGGGTACCGCACCACGGTCGCGGGCGACCGCGCAGAGTTCCTTGAAGTCGGCGGCCGGCAACGTCGGGAACTCGTCCACGACGAGAAAGAGGTGCCGGCCGTGCTCGTTGCTGTCGAGGTCGTGGACGATCGTGCGGATCAACGTGTCGAACAACACGGTGATCCAGGCTCGCAGGTTGGAGTCCTTGGTACCGTGGACGAAAATCTGGCGAGGCCCGGTGTAATCGTCGCTCACCCATTCCTTGACGCTGAACTTGACCGCCTTCTTGTCGGGCCGGCCCCATGCGCGGGCCAGCGAGAAGATCACCATCGACGCGACGTTCAACGACGCCATGATGTTGTTCACGGTCGTGTTGTCGTCGCCGCCCTGCAGGTTCTGTTTCGCGCTGGCGAACGCCATGTCGTACGCCTGGCGCGCGGCCGGGTCGTGTTTGTCCAGCAAGGCGAGCATGTCGGCCACCGGCAGGCTCAACACGCTGGCGTGCTCAAAAAAGCCCCAGTCGAGGCCGTGGTCGTTGAGCAGCGACTTGGTGCAGCCGATGAAGAGTTGTTTGGCCGCGCGGTCGAAGAACGGATTCTTCTCGTTCTCCCTGATCAGAGCGCCGGCCATCGCGGCGATGGCGACGTCGTCCGCCATGTCGGCGGCGATGTCCCACACCATCGACCGGCTGTCCTCGGGGCTGAGGATGGCCGGGCGGCGGTACAGGCGCGTGAACTCCTTCTTGATGTCGTAGATCAGCGCCTTGTGCCCGCCTTCGGGCGCGAGGTCCGCATACGGGCCTTCGCCAATGATCTGCGACAAGAACGTGTTGAGCACCTGCGTTTTACCGGCGCCTGGTGCACCGCTCACGAGCATCCCGGCGGCGAAGAGGTCTTTCGACACCATCGGCAGGTCCGGGTGGATCTTCATGAACATGGGCGTGTTGCGAACCCGCTGGTAGGCACGCCACGCGGTCGGCCACCGGCCGGTGAGTACGTGCGGCTTCGCGGCGGCCCAAGCGTTCTTGTGGTCGCGAGGTTCGGCCAGGCGTCGGGCAAGGTCCACGATCGCGGCCTTGCCGGTGACGAACCGCGCGCCCTTGGCGTGCTGCGCACGGGACTGCGGACGGAGCAGGTGCAGGTACGTGATGCGCCCCACGACCACGGCGGCGACGATCGGGGTTGCGAGCCGAAACCCGAGCGCCAACGGGTACGCCTGGAGCATGTCGAGCAGGTTGGCCGTCTGCGTGTCGAACCACGAAGGCCAGAGGTGCGGGTTCGACATGGCGTGCAACGCCGTGTTGATGGCGATGGGGATCAAGTGGAACCAGGCCGCGAAGTACGCCCCGACCATCGCGTTCATTTCCGTGCGGTCCCACATCGTGTTGTGGTCGAACGCAACGCCCGCGTACCACACGAGCAAGGTGGCCGCGAAGTACGTTACGACGCACACGAACAGCGACCACCAGACGGCGGGGCCTTGTCGGATGATGCCGCGCGTTGGGCTTAATCCGGCCGGTTCTTTGGAACCGATCGGCAGGAAATAAGGCTCCTCGTCTTCGAGGCTGGCGTCGTAGTGGTTGGTGCTCATGGTCGCGTACTCCGAGGGCAGAGCGCGGTGGCTCCTGTACCCTGAAGCCCGCGTTGCCCGCGGGTGACACGACCGAACGATAGGGTGGTGCGTGGTGAGGCGCGGTGCTACCGAAAAACAAAACGCCGGGTGGTCCGTTGGTGCGGTGGGCTCGACTCACGGCCCGGCGTTGATTTTTCGTGACTTGGATTTTGGCCGATTAGGCGGCCCGCTTGACCGCCTCCAGCGTCTCGTCGTCGATGTGCCCATCGATCGCGTTGCCGTCCTGATCGACGGTCAAGTGGATCGCCTGGAACGCGTTCGCCAGCGCCTTCAGGTGGTCCTCGAACCGCTTGGTCAAGCGGTCGTCCAGCGCGGCGATTTGCTCGTTCATCGCACGGCGCTGCTCCGCGATCATCGCGGCCGTGTCCACGCCGTTCAGGTACGCCGCGAGCGCGCGGCGCGTTTCTTCGCCCAGGCTGCTGCCGTTGGCTTTGGCGAGGTCGGTGAGGCGTTGATGGTCCGAATGCTTCATCCGGATGGTGGTGGTGGGCATGGCCATGTCGTTCTCCCGGCGGTGGTTGGCACCTATTCAGTACTACCAGGTACCCGGACAAACGCAAGGGGGCGCGGCGTGTTTCCGCGAGCACCGCCGATGGGCCGGGTCCACGCCTACGGTCAAAGCCTTGCTGGGACTGGTTTCGGGGCGTTCTCCTGTATTCGGGGGGCCGAATACGCCAAGAGCGGCGCGCAGCAAGGCGAAAGGGCCGCGCAGCGGCCAGGGGAGAACGCACCGTAGGTGCAATGTGTGTGTTGTGCCCTTACCCCGAGAGAAACGAGGGGAAGCGCAAACCCACCACCACCGTTCCTCAAGAACGACAAGCGATGTTTGTCCCGCCGTTGATGTTGGTGTTTGTCTTGCTGTTGACGCTGGTGTTTGTCTTACCCCGCCGTTGATGTTGGGTCGTTCGTGGTGCTGTTTGTCCCGCCTCACCGCTTCACTGTTTGTCCCGTCGTGCTGTGGTGTTGGTCGTGCGTTGTGGATTGCTGTTTGTCCTGCCCCGTCGTCCTGCTGTTTGTCCTGCTCCCCGCCTCGCTGTTTGTCCGACGTTGAATCCCGCTGTTTGTCCTTCGCATTGCCCCGCTGTTTGTCCACTGCCGAACCCTGCCTTTGCCCCGCTGTTTGTCCGATCTTCAGGTGCGCCGTTGGTCCGTCGATGTCGGGCCTGAAACGCCCGTCGTGTGCCGGACAAACACCTTGGCCGTTGCAAGCAGCAAAACGGGCGAGGCGAGGCGAAACGATGGAACGTCGGGCCTGCTGTACCGAACCGTGCCAGCGGATCGAACGTGGGGCCGGTGCGTGAAGTCGTTCGGCGCCGGAACGCGGCGCCGAAAATACATCGGGCGAGCACTTGTGTTTGTCCAACGCTGGAGATATAGGTAAGTACACCCAGGCGTCGCACGTCCCGCGCGCCTCAACCGTTGAGCCCGTGAAACCACGGGCTCTTTTTTTTTGGAGGAACGACGCGATGGCCCGACCTGCTCACGCGAATCCGAGCGCCGCAACGTTGCGGCGCCGGAACAACCGGGCGAAGTGGCGCGACGCTCGCCGCTTCACCGGTTTCAGTTTTGAAGCCGTCATGTACGACCGCATCAAGGCGTCGTGGATGCAGCACCGCGAACGGAACGCCGCCACGGCGGCCGGACGCTCGACGTTCACCGACTGGGTGGCCGCGTCGATGAACGCGTTCGACGAGCGGCCGGACGATGAACGGACCGCGTTCGTGGTGGCGTACATGGAGTCGGAAGCCGCGCGCCGGGCCGACGTGGCGAACGCCAACGTCCCGGCGCCGGTCGAGCCGGTGGACGACACGCCCGCGCCGTACGACTTCAACGCACTGGCCGACATGACGGCCGACGAGGCCACGCCATGACGAACCCGAGCACCGCCCGCTCGCGCGCCTCGCGCGCTCGCCGCACCGGCACCCGACGCTTGGTAGGTACGTCGCTGGTGCGCGCGGTGTACGAAAGCGTGCAGGCGCTGGTGCCGGCGCACGCCGAATGGGTCGCGCAAAGCGCCGGCCTCACCGGGCCGGAGCAAGCGACGGCCGGTGCCAGGGTGAGCGATCACCTCGGTGCCGCACTGCTGGCCTGGCTTGACCTGCCCGACCGTGAACGCCTGGTTTTCCTAAAGACGTACATGCGGATCGCCCGCGCCCCTGCTTGACCAACCTGTTGTTCAACGTTCGAGCCCGTGCCGCGGGCTTTCTTTTTGGGAGACCTTCGATGATCACCGTCCGCACCAAACGACCCACCTACCTCACCACCACGACCTCCGGTGTTTTCGCGTTCTGCATTGCCATCCCCACCGACTTGCGCGCCCCGGGCACGGCCGTGATCGTTCAACGGTCGCTGCGCACCCGCCGTCGGGCGCAAGCCCGCGCGCTGGCGAAGCGGATCGCGTTCGAATGCCTCGTGCTGTTCGACGCGGCCCGCGAGGCCGAGACGGACGGTGTTGGGTTCAAGACCCGGTTGCCGAACGCCATCCGCTCGATCGTCGACGACGTCTTGCGTTCGTCGGTCCCGGCCGTATCGGTCGTGCCGACCGTCGAACACGAGGTCGCTGCGTTCCGGGCTGAAATCGACGCGATGTGGAGTGCTCCGTTGATCGTGCCGCCCACGCCGGAGCCGGAGCACTCGTGCACGCACGTTCTGCTGTTCAACGACGCCAGCGAACCGGCGTACCGCCGCCGGTTTGCGGCGTTCGAGCACGGGCCGGTTCAGCAACACCGCATCCGTCGATGGACCGTGCTGCGTCATGTGCCGTCGCCGGAACATAGCAGCCTGGCGCGGCGTCTCGGCCGCCCGGTCTGGTTCGGTGACTATTTCGACTCGCTGTGATCCCTATGCCCCGGCATCGCCGGGGCGCTCACCGACCAAGGGGGCCTTTGCCATGACGTTCAACCTCTCTCTGTTTTTCGACACGTGGATCGTCCCGCTGTGGGACGTGGTGTCGTTCGTCGGTATGGTGGTCGTCGGCGTCGTGGCGGCTTGTCGCATCGCGCCGTTGATCAAGCATGGTCTTGTACTCGTCGTTCGCCGTGTGCGTTGCGAAAAGCCCTACTGGGCGCCGGGCGAGTTCGACCGGTACTGGGCCAAAGTAACGATTCACGAAATGGCCTGGTCGCTTGCATCGGCCAGGCACAAGGCCGACCAGCGCGCGTCGGTCGTCCGTGCAACGATGGCGTCGCCGACGTTCCGCGCCCCGGCTCAACCGGCCCCGCACGTTGTGCCGGAGCCGGTGCGCCGGATGGGCGATGCGGTGTACGACCTGAATCCCATCGGCGAGCCGGTCGTGTGCCCGCTCGATCGGGAGTACCGCCGCGTCGCGGCGGTACACGGGTTCGACGAATGGCGTGCGGCGGTGCAGGTTGCGCCCAGCAGTACCTACCAGACCGCCCGCGACACGGTGTACGCCAGTTACGCAAGGTTTGTGCATGGGATGGATCAAATCACGCCGGCCGAGTTCTGGAAGCGGATGCGCGCGGCGTACGGTCCGTTCGAGGACACGGTGTACGACACGCAGCGCGGAACCCGGCCCGGTTCGCGCCCGCTGCCGCGGTGGCGCAACCCGGATCGCACCGTGCCGCTCGTCATCGCCGACGAGTTGCCGACGTACGACACCACCGGCCAGCAGTTGCGCGCAGCGATCGCCAGCGTCCAAGCCGCCGAACCGGCCGCGCCCGTGGCCCACGTGCGCAAGCGGCTGTAGCGCTGGTTTGTCCTCCGTTCCGATCGGTGCCCGCCTCACGGCGGGTCGGAACGGTACAGGAGGCCGTCGGTCTCCATCACCCCGGAGAACACACCGTCATGGCCATCCCGCTCACGTTCAAGAAGCCCGCCAAACCGGCGGCCGCCGCGCCGGTCGCTGAACCGGCGGACAAACCGGACGAACGCGTTGCGCTCGCGCGTCGTCTCAACGCCGAACTCAAAGCGTTCAACGCCGCGTTCGGTTCGTCGCTGTCGAACTACATCGCAGCGAGCGATCAGCGCGCCGCGCAGGCGATGCACGAGCGGTCGCCTGAACCGGCCATGTCGCCGGTCGAGGTCGAAGCGTTCGAGGTCGAGTTAGGACGACCGGGCCAAACCAGCCGACCGGATTTCGCCAACCTTGCATCGTCGCTCGACCAGCACCTGCAGGCCGCCTTTCTGGCGGGCGACGAAACGCTCACCGGCCCGGAACGGAAAGCGCTCGCACTGCTCGCGTACCGGATCAACTTGGTGTTCAGCATGGACGGCGCCAGCGGGTCGGCCGGTGCGTGAGCGCCGGTGGGCTTCGCGAAGCGCGCTTGAAAAACATGGGGACGCGAAAGCGTCCCTTTGCTTTCCGCCGCCGGCCTTCGTCGCCGGGCGCGTGGTCATGCCTGGGACCGCCAACTATTTCTTCCGTACGCCCTCGCCATCGCTTGCTTTAGTTTGGGCTCGAGGTAGCCTGGGTCGAGTGCGTTGATGCCAACGCTCAACCTTCCCCGGAGTTCCCATGCCCACGACGTCCGACAACCCCAACACGCAGCGATGGCACGCCTGGTTGAATCGCCACGCGGCGGACCGCACGCGCATTGGTCCGATGACGATGTTGCGCAGCATCGTCGCGAGCGTCGATCGCGAGCGCGCGCACGCGGGCGTTACGCGCACCGCTTACGTCGCTGCAGCCCTCCTCGCAATGGAAAGCCTCACCCCCGGCGAACGCCAGCGGTTTCTTCAACGTTACGCCGAACTGGTCGGGGCATGACATGGCGCTGCGTGTCCGGTTCAGCGTTCGGCCGTGGGAGCGTCGCAAGGAGCGCGCCAAACGGCTGCGGGCCCAAGCCCGCGCTGCGCTGCGTCGGAACGCGATCGCGTTCCGTTGCAGCGTTTCCGCGTCCGCCGCGTCGCTGGTCGTGACCATCGGTGGCGTCGCTACGCTCGCCGTCACGGATCAAGCCTCCACCGCACTGTTGACCTTCGCCGTCGTCGAGTCCTGCCTCGCGGTCGTGTCGATCGTGGCGGCGGTGTACCTGAATCAGCAGTCGCACGAGCGCGCTGCAGACCTCCGGTCCGCCGAGGTGTACCTGGCCGAGATGCGGCGGACGCTCAAAGAGATGGAACGCAAGAGCCTGTACGAAACCGCCGATTAGCCCTCAACCCCTTCCTCGGGAGATTGCATCATGCAAGACATCAACCCTGTTCCGCTGCCGTTCGCGCCCATCGCCGTGGGCTTCATCCTGCTCGGCCTTTTCGCTGGTTTGTCGATGGTCGCTCCGCTCGCCGCCTGGACGAGCAACCCGCGCGTCATGGCCGCTGTTAGCACCGGCCTGTTCGTGCTCGCGATGATCTTGCTGGTGAAGCCGTGCTGGCCGCTTCTGCACAAGCCCACGCCCCCGCAAGCCAAAACCCGAAACGAAACCGAAGGGAGCACGTCATGATCCGCAACCCGCATAACCTGGCTCGCGATCGTGGCGTGGACCCTCGTGGCGTCGCGCTCGCGGTGGCACTGTCGATCGCCGTGGTCCTGCTGGCCGTCGATGTCGTGGTGCTGGCTTGGGGCGGATTGTTGCCCGGCCTGTACGTACTGGCGGTGTTTCCGCTCGTGCTGGGCGCCGCGTCGCTGCTGTCGAGCGACCTGCGGCAAACGAACGAGGAACGGTTGGACCGCTGGCTAGGCCTGTCGTTTCGCGGCGAGCATCGCGTGGCGTGCGCGAAAGCGTACGACGACCTGTGGACGGACGAGGTGGACGCATGAACGACCGCAAATCGAAGCCGAAGAAAGCGAGCCGATCGAAGCATACCAGGCGCCAGACGAACCGCGGGCAACGCTACGCCCGGCAAGAACGGCTGCGGGACGTGCAAACGGGCGAGATCGAGGTGTTGTCATGAGCGACACGAAAGCACGGGCCTCGGCCCAAGCCCTGCGGTTCGCCGCGACGCTGAAGGCGATCGAGGCCAGCGTGCGCCTCGGCTTCATCGACGCGTCCGACGACGGGTCGGCGAGCACGTACACCGCCGACCTCACGATGCTCGTAACGGTCGCGGGCGCCGACCATGCGGTGCGCTACCACCGGAGCGCTGAAGGCGCGCTGTCGATCGGCCTGGCCGACGCGTGCGGACTGCTGCCGCTGTACCGGGCGCTCGCGGCCCTGCACGACGAGCCGGAACCGACGGACGCTTTCCTGCGCAACTGGTACTACGGCCACGTCGAACCGGACGCGATGCCGTCGCCCGCGCACACGTTCGCCGACACGCTGCGCGGCCTGCTCACCACCACGGCCGACGCCGAAATGGTCGCGTTCGATGCGGAGCGCGAGGCGTCGGCGCACCACGTGGTCATGCTGCACGTGAGCGCCGCCCGCTTCGCCGAGTTCGACGCGATGGCCGCGGACCACGGCCTGGGCCGTGAGGGCGCGTTGCGCCGATTGATCGACGCCGCGCTGCGCAACCCGTCGTTGCTCGACGAGCGCGAGACCGATGCGGGACCAGTGGCGCTGGACGGTGTGGATGAGGAGCCGGCACCGCCGGCTGAATCGCCGGTTGACCGGCAGGAGGGAAACGGTACGGCGACGGGTTAAACGCCCGTTTCCAACAGGCCCGCCATCGCGGCGGACGGTTCGACGCCGCAGGCGCGGCACCAGTCGACGTAAAACAGCAGGTCCACGTACCGCTCTCCCCGTTCAAGTTTTGACACGTACGGCTGCTCGACGTGCAGCAACGTCGCGAGGTCAACCTGGGTCAAGCCGGCGGCCTTGCGCAGGGCGCGCAAGTGCTGTTGCACAACGGCATACCGGGCGTGGTGAACGGAAGGAAGCATGTGCGTATGCTCCCTGCAAACCTGCAATAGTCCACTATGGACTATTTTTGGTAACATCCGCCGACAACAACGGTCGTTGGCGGAAAACGCAACACACTACGGGGGTTCCCATCATGCGCAACACGGTTCTAAAAACGCTGGCCGCCGCTGCGGCCGTTTCCTTGGCCCTGGCCGCCTGCGGCGGTGGTGGTGGCGGGGGCGGTGGTTCGTCCGGTTCGGGTTCTGGCACGGGGACGGGCACCGGCACCACGACGACGAGCAACGGCGCGACGTTGCTGGCGCAGTACACCGTCCCGGCCGACATCGCTGCGGCGGTGGTCACGAACTACTCCGGCCCGGCGTTCAACGTGGGTAATAGCGGGATGCAGTCCAACTGCGCGAACGCTGCGCTCGTGAGCACCACGGTCGTCGATGCGCCGGATGTTGTTGTGTTCACCACCACGGCAAGCGTCAAGTCGCAGGAAGTCGCTGCCGATCTGTTTGAGCAAGCGGTGCCGCAAATCCGTGCGGCGCTGGGCCTGTCGACGACGGGCACCGGTTTCGACGGAACGAATAAGATCAGCCTGTGCATCGACCCGAACCTCGGCACGGCCGACGGCGAAACGGGCGGCGGCACGAGCATCACCGGCCAGACGGCGCAGGGGCCGGGAGCGGTGATCGTGCAGATCATGTCGCCGGACTCGCCAAACTTTGACGCGCGTTACCCGGGTGCCACGTCGTACACCGACGGCACAGTGGGCCTGCGTTATTTCGACCTCTTCCGTCACGAAGGAACGCACGCCGCGCTCTACTCGCTCGCCGAGCCGTTCGGCGGGATGGAGGCGTGGTTCCAGGAGGGCATGGCGACCACGGTGGCGCAACTGCCGATGGGCAGCAAGGCCAGCATCTTGGCTGCGGTGCAAGCGACCGATCTGCTCCCAGCGAACGGCACGGCGGCCGGCGACATGGGCACGTCGTACCCAGCGTACGAAGCCACGATCAGCCTATTGACCAGCAGCGCGCCGGGCGGCCTCGGCTTTGGACTCACGAACATCCCGGCCTTCGTCGCGACGTACAAAGCGAAAGCGGCAGCGCTCTGCGAGCAAGCGATCCCGGCTGGGCTGACGCCGAACGCCAACGAAACGGCGGGGATGGCGGCGGGGCAATACAACGTCTGCGCACCGGGGGCACCGGGCATGGTTGCGGCGCCGCTGGAAACGGCATTCGACCAGGCGTTCAGCGCGACGTTCACGAGCAACGGGGCACCGCTGCTGCTGCACACGGCGGACGGGGCCGATAGCCTCGAAGCCACGTTGTATCAACGGCTCTCGGCTTTCCTCCCCTGAATCGCATCGCCTGATTTTTCGACGGCTCCGCAAGGGGCCGTTTTTCAGTTTCAGCACTCAACAAAAAGCGGGGAAACGATGAAACGACGTGCAACGCCCGTCGCCGTGGCGACGATTTTGGCGGGCCTCCTGGCCGGCTGCGCGAACGGTGGCCCGGATATCAACGGATTTGTACAAAAGGCGAACAACGCGGTCGAAAGCGCGGTCAGCAGCGTGACCGGCGGATCGAGCGGTAGTAGTGGTGTGGCCGCCGCAGTCGGCCAGGTCTACACGCCGATCAGCGGCGGCAACACGTTGTCCGGCCTGTTTGCCGGGCAGAACCAGCAGAAGGCGAACTACGGCCAAATCGCTTACCCGCGCGTCGCGCTGGAATACCTGGCGTTCGGGGCCAACGAGCCGTGCTGGAAGGTGCGTGCCACGATCTGGAGAGGCCCCAAGCAATCGCACGATGAGGTGTTCCAGGTCTGCGATGCGCCTATCGTTGTGCGCGATGCGGTGGGTCAATCAGGCCAACTCAACCCGCAGGGCATCATCGACAAGATCGACGGGACCCGCGCACCGATGAACGTGTCGAACACGGGCGATCAGCGCACGCGCGGCCCGCTGCCGCCGCTGCGTCCGATGAGCGTGCAACTGGCAAACACCGGCCCGATGTTCCAGGCCAACCCGCTGCAAGTGAGGCTCGACGCGATCAACGCCCGTATTGCCTACATCGCCGGTTACGTCCCGCTGGGCGACACCAGCACGATGAGCGTGGTGAGCAGCGCGTTCTACGACTACCGGATGTGGATCTGGAAGTTCGATCCGGCTGGCAACCAAAGTTAATAGCGGGGAGAGATCGGGATGAGCAGCATTCAAGAAAAGATCGACCAGGCGATCAAGAATCAAGACATCTATTTCATCGGGGACGCGCTGCCACCCGATTTTTACGCTGGGTTCAAGCAGTGGTTGCCGCTTGCGGAAAGCGGCGACACGAAGGCGATGTTCAACGTCGCGTACTGCTACGTGTACGGCGAGGGTGTGGACCGCAACAACAAGGCAGGCTGGGACTGGTATCGCAAGGCGGCGGAGCGGGACGATCCGCGGGCGCTCCTAGCGCTGTACAACGGTTACAAAGGGTCGAACGCCGACCAGGCGGAGGGCTACTTGCAGCGCGCGCTGGCGACCGGCGACGGCCGGGCGGCTCGGATCGTGAGCGATCGGGAAAAGGCTCTGGCAGAGGCAGCGCGCAAGGCGCAGGCGGAAACCGACCGGCAAGAGCAAGCCAAGCGCGCGGCGCCGGTGGTGGCAGAGTTGAAGGCGCTGCTGGAACGCGGGGACAACGAGAGCGCACGGCGGCGTGCAGAGCAAGCGGTGGCAGACGGCATGACCTGGGCGGGCTCGGTCGTCGCGGCGACATCGTTGCAGATCAATGTGAATCGCACGTCGCGCAAGCACTATACGACCATCAAGGGCGCGAGCATGACCACGAAAGTGGTTGAAGGCGTCTACCAGACCTCGCCGGTCCTCACCGGGCACCGCGAGTACACGTTCGACGGCACGGTGACCAACCCGACGGCGTACGCCGTGTACGTTGATTTCGGCGAGACGACGGGTAGCCGGTTCGTTCCAGCCGGCGGATCGACGCAAATCGGAAAGTCCGGGACGGTGACATCGAAGTGGCCTGTGGACGGCACGCTTGACTTGAATGACCCGAAAAAAACGCGGGTCAAGATGGTGCTCAAACGCCAGAAAGCGGCGCGATCCAGCGGTGGCTGGTCGGCATGGAAAATCGTCGGAGGGCTCGTGATGCTGTACGTGCTCGTGAAGGCTTACCACCTCTGGCAAGCCTGGGAGATTTATCAGCGCTACCATTGAGCGCCTACGCACGCCAGGCTTGTCCACGGCCCTTGCGTGTGTGCAACGGGATCAGCAGGCCAGTGCCCTGCCAGAATCCCGTTGTGCACACGTCGCGCCCAGCCGCGAGGCGGTGGTCAAGCCGTTGAGCACCACAACAAAAAAAGGCCCTGTTTTCAGGGCCTTTTTGCATGGTGGGCCGTCGTGTCACTTCGTCCGAGCGCCCACGTCGACCCGCACGGTCCGGGCCTCCCTCTTCGCCGCGCGCTCCGCGGCCAAGGCCTCCACGTCCGCCCGCTTCACCCACCGACGCCCCGCTTCGTCGTGTTCGACGGGCAACCGGCCGGGCGGTGCTACGCGTCGAGGAAAAGGCGGTCCCGTGAGCGCGTCACGGGTGAACGAGGTGTGTGCGGGTCGGCCTGCTGTGTCGCCAGCGATGGGCGTCAGCGTCGGCGGGGCCTCCGGCCCCAGGTTTTGCGCATGCGCTCACGCGAAAACGATGGTGCGCTTGCGCGCCCCGGCTGCTGCCTTCGGCCCAAGTCGCATCGGCGACCGTGCAGCAAAAAGGCCCTGAAACAGGGCCTTTTTTCGTTGAACGGTTACGCCGGGCGCACGCTGCGGAACTGGGTCAGCATGGCCTCCGTGTCGTCCGCAACCTTGGCGCGTTGGCCCGCTTCGCACGCTTCGGCCAGCATCACGCGGGCGTCGTTTTCGGCCTGGTGCCGCGCTGCCACGCCCTTCATGTACGCCTCGTAAAGCACCGGCCGTTTCACGATGAACGGCCAAGCGGTCGGCCCTTCGTTCTCGTCGTCGCGGTCGTAGTACCGGTTTTTGATATGGGCGTTCGCGCCCCACCGTGCCAGGAGTTCGATCACCTCGGGCCACTCGCAAGCGTCCCCATCGCCGCGCTCGGTCTCGTCGGCGAAAATCTCAACCTGCGTCATGACGGCCTGGAGGATGGTGCGCCCGAACGGCTGCGCGTTCGGGTCCGCGCCCAGCGTGAGCAGCCATACAACGTGCTCCAGGCGACCGCGCAACACGGCTTTGCGCAACGGCTGGCCGCTGTCGTCGTGGCCGTTCGGGTCCGCGCCTTCGTCTAGCAACTTGTGAAACGCGCCGGCCCAGTGCGCGTTGATCGAGCGGCAAAGTTCGCGCTCGAGGCGCCGACCTTCAGCGTTGTCGTGCCGCTTCAAAAGCGGGGCCGGCCGCGATTGTTTGACGGGCTTCATGTCGGCCCAGCGCTGCACCCACGCCTGCACCGCGGGCACGGCAGGCACGTTGTCCGACTCCACGTCGCCGTCGTGCGGCTCGTCCGATCCGCCCAGCGCGTCGAAGAGGTCGCCGAACTCGGGGCCGATCTCGCGCCGCTGCTCGTAAGCCGCGATCGCTTCGTGATCGTCGGCGTCGATGTACACCGGTGCAGGGCCGACGTTCCACGTCATTTCTTCGCGAAGTGCGTCAACCCTCTCCTCTTCGATCCGCCCGAGGTGACGCCGCATGTACGCGCCCTGCTCGTCTTCCCGTTTCTGTTGCACGTCGCTGCGCCAGCCCATCGCGTCCTCGATCACGCTTTCCATGCGCGTGCGATGCCGGTCCCAGCGGATGTTGATCAGCCCGGCGATCATGAACATGGCAACGCTCGTCATCATCGCGGCCGGCACGATGAGCCAGAGCGAGCGTACCGACGCCATGACCTCGCAAACACCGACGAAAAAGCCGACCTCGGCCAGCGCGCCGATCAGCAGCCACGTCGCCGCGCGGCGGCCGTGGCGCATGGCCCGGTCGGTGAAGCGGTCAAGGGCGATGTCCGAGTCGATCGCGTGGTCCTCGTCGTCCTCGTCAACGTCTGCGTGGTTCAGGTCATCGTCCTCGGGTTCGTCGTGCAGGTCGTCGTAATCGTTCAGCGTGCTCATGGCGGTCTCCGGTTTAGTTGGTCGGCGTGCCAACGCATTGAGCGGCGGCCTGGCCGGAGTACGTGGCCCCATCGACCTGTGCGAGCAGTTCGTAGCCGCAGTTGGCGTGCACGCGCCATTGCCGCACCACCGTACCCGAAACGGAACACCGGGCGCTGTCGTAGACCACGCCGGTCGAGCAGTAGCCCATCGCGGACCAGTTCGCCGTGGTGTCGCTGTAGCCCATCCCGCACGAGTCGGTGATCCGCATCCACCAGCCGTAACCGGTCGATGCACTCGCCGCAATGCCTCCGTCGTAGGTTTGGCGGTGCAAAAAGCGGGCGGTACAGCCGTTGTTGCTCGCGTCTTGATAGTACGACTGCATCGACACTTGCGCCTGCGCGGCGGGCGCGGTGATGAACGGGGCACTGGCGTACAGCGCGGCGGTGATGAGGGCGGTGAGGCGTTTCATGGAGGTCTCCGGTGGAGGTTTAGATGTGTTGCGCCAGGCCCTCGACCGCAGCAGCGGCTGGAACCAGGGCGGGGGTGTTGAGGAACATGCCAGCGACGCGGGCTCGGATCGCCACGTCGAGCAGGCGCTGGCGCACCGCGGACCGCTGTGCCGTTTCGAGCGACGTGCGAGCGTTCGTCACGAGGTCGAGCAACCAGCCACGGATTTCGGGGCTGGCGTTGACGTGCACACCCGCGGCTTGCACCGCGTCGAGCGCACGACGTGCGGCCATGGCTTGGTCGATGGTCAAGGGATCGGCGTGCGCTGCGCTGCACGCGAGCAGGACGGCGACGGTGATGAGGGTCTTGGCGATGCGCATGGGGGGCCTCACTTCAAACGCGACATCAGACCGTTGGCGCACGACAGCGCTGCGGACAACCAGATGTCGCGCCCGAGTGTCGCCGTGGCCGCTGCTGCTGCGCGGACTTGATACGTGCTCGCGAGCGCAACCAGGCCAGCGTGGTCGAGTTGCTGCACGCTGACCCAATACGTCGACATGTTCGCGGGCAGGGTCGGACTGTGCGCGAGCAGCGCGTCGACCGATGCGATGCTCACGGCCACGTCCTGACGCGACGCGTCCAGCGCCGACGTGCTCGCGATCGCGGCCTCGGCTTGTTGCAAGAGCAACGAGAGTGCGATGACCTCGGCCGTTTCGGTTTTTTTCGCCGTGTCGCTTTCGGCGTGGGCCAGGCCGCACGCGAGCAGGAGGGTGATGGCGAGGAGGGAGCGGATGGGTCGCATGGCGGTCTCTCGGTCAAGCCTGCGCGAACAGGCGTTTAGAAGCGGCCCGGTTCCCGGCCGCAGCGGAGCGGATGAAGTTCGTGCGGGCGCATTGCAGCAAGCGGTCCACCTCGGCCACGTTCCGGCTGCGGTCCGCGGCCTCTTCGGCGGCCAGTGCAGCGAGGAAAAACGCCTGCGCAGGGTTGTCGTCGAGCCCTTCGAACATGGTGATTGCGGCGAGCGGGTCGTTTTGCAAAGCCCCCATCGCCGTCCAAAGCCGGGGCTCGTAAGCGGTCGAGCGTGCGCGGCTCCAGTCGTCCGCGCCCTCGTGGTCGGGTTCGACGTACGCCCCATCGTTCGTCCAGAACACCGCGATGCGGTACGCCAGCGCGAGGCGAGCAAGCGTGTGGGCGTCGGCGCGCGACGCGTCCGCGGCGAGGTCGCTGAAGATGTGGTCGAGCAGGAGGGCCGAACCGCCGTGACCCATGTTTGCGGCCTTTGCGAGCAACGGGACGGCCACGGCATGGTCGCGCGGCGGGGTGCTGGAGCCACCGAACCACGCGGCGAAGCCTTGGCTGAACGGCTCGTACCACGGTTCGTTTTGATAGGCGTTCGTCATGGCGCTCACTCCGTCGCGAGGCCGCGAACGATGAACGGCCACGAGTGCTCAAGAATCGACGCCGTGTCGTCGAGCGTCGGTTTCGGAGCCATGCGTGCCCGGTCTTGCGTGGCGTGCAGGTCTTTAGCGTCTTGCACGGCCTTGTCCCAAGCCGCGAGCATGTTGCGCACGATCGGATCGACGGCGCGAGCCTTGCGCTGCGCGCGGATCAGGGCGCGGGTTTGCTTGTTGCGTTCCGAAACGAACGGCGCTTTTCGCTTGCCGGTCTTCGTCTTGATTTTGCGCGGTTGACTTTGCATGACAGGCCTCACTGCGTGTCGCCGTTGCGAGCGGCCTGGCGCTCGATTTCAGCGGCTGCGCGGTTGAACGACGACGTTTTCGCAAGAAAAAGCCGCACGCCGACGCCCAATGTCACCGCTGCAACGATGAAGTGGCCGGGGGCCTCGTTGGCCGGACCGCGCATCAGCGTGACGATTTGCGACCCGCTGATGGCGAGCATGACGATGAAAAGGCCCAGTCGCACGTGGCGAACGAGTTGAGCGATCGAGAGAAGCGACGAGATGCGCATGGCAGGCCTCTTAACGTTTGCTCGACGAGAGCAGTTGAACGGGTTCGTCGCCGATGCGGGCGTGGTCGAACGAGAACGACGGAAGCCAGGCGCTCGGCGTGCGGAGCAGTTCGAACGGGTTCGAGCGGGTCGTACGACCGCGCATGACGTTGGCTTTGTAGGTCGCGCTGAACCAGACGGCGGCGGTGAAGGCTGCGACTCCAGCGCGGGCGAGCAGGCCGGCAAAACGACCATCGCAAAGTTCGACGGCGGCGCACGCAATGTTGATCGAGAAACCGAGCGCACCGACGTAAGCGGTGAGCGTCTGGACGAGGTAAGCGCGTGCGGCGGTGCGCTCGGTGATGGTGTGGTCGTGCATGATGGACTCCGGCGAGGGTTGAGCGTTGATGCCAACGCCATGACTTACCGTCTCTCTAGCCGTGGCTTCAGTCAAGGCTGCACGGGCGAAAAAGTGCCGTTTTCCCGGGAAAAACCGTGTTTTTTGAGCGTGGGCGGTAGCGGATCGCCCAGCGCGGAACGCGCCCGGTTTGAAGGTGTTGGTGTGGGCGCGAGCGATGGTTGTACGCGCATCCATGAACGACAAAATGGGGCGCTTGCGCGCCCCTTGGTCGATCCGCCTTCGGCCCGTTACCGCGAGAAGTTGAGCCGACCAGCGAGGATCAAAACGCTCGCAACCATGCCCACGGCCGTAACGACGCAAGCGATAGGAACGGTCGCCTGGGGGTACAGGTGAAGTGCGATCATGGCGATGATGCTGAATGCCGTGAGACTCATCGGCATGGCGATCGACCTGAAAGAGGGCCATTGAGCCAAGATGCAAAAACGCTTCCAAACGGAGTACGACATGATGAAAACTCCTACAGAGGACTACCAGGGAATGGGCCGGCTCTCACCGGCCCTCGGATCACCGTGATCAGACGGTGCCGCTGCCCTCCTTGTCGCCGGTCGAGCCGGCGTTCTTGGCGTCTTTCAGCGAACCGGTTTGCTCAGTGTCGGCGAGCATGTTGCGCAGGGACGAGGCGGCATCGTTTCCCTTGCCGCTTTCGCCTTCGCCCGGTGCTGCGCCGCTGGCTTCGGGCTTCGCGCCGGCGCCACCGCCCACGTCGCTGCCTTGACCGCGGCCGGCGGTGCCGCCGGTCGAGCCGCCGCCCAGCGCGCCCAGCAGCGCGGACGCACCGTCGGCGTTCGCCCGGTTGCGTGCCGCGGCGAGGTTGCCCGACCCGTCGCTGCCGTTGCCGTCCTTCGCCAGCGAGCCCTTCAACGCGTCGCCGCCGGCCTTGTTGCTGCGGTCCCGCTCGCCGTTCAGGTCGTCGCGCTGCAAGTCGTGCGACCGCTCCGTGGTTCGGGCCGCCCTTTCGTCGCGGTTCTTCTTGTTCTCTTCGCCCAGTTTCTTCCCGGCGTTCTGCAGCCCTTGGCCGTTCATGCTGGGCATGACACCGACGAACGCTTTGCCGGCGCCGCCGACGTGGCCCGCGGCTTGGTTCATGCCTTCGGCGAGCATCGGAGCGCCACCGCCGCCGATCCAGCGCAAAATCTGGTCGGGGATCACGTGGATCAGGCTGAAAATCTTCTTGGCGATGACCACCATCAAGCCGCCGTACATCACCGCGAGGGCGATCAGCAACGTCGGACCGGCCCAGCCGCTTACGGTGCCGCTCTCGGTCGCAACGGCCGCGAACGTCGATGTCAACAGGTAGCCGGCCGGCGTCATGAGCGCGATCGAGCAGAGCAGGCCCAGCACCATCAACGTCGGGCGCAAGGTCAAGTCGAGGATCAGCATGTAGCCCGACCCGCCGCGTCCGGCCACACCATCTCCGTCCGGGTGGATATGGGCGCACATCCAGATTTGACTGCCGATCAGCGCTTCGATCAGCAGGATGCAGTAGCCGATCACGCCCATGAGCCACATGACGTAAGGGACCATCGGGAGCAGCGCGAGCGCGATGCCTGCCCCCATCAGCGTGATGAACATCGTGAAAAACACCGGCGTGACGAGCATCCCGACCAGGGTGGCCGCTTCCGCCGCGCCAAACTTCTCCGACACCCAGTTGCCGGCCAGGAAGCCGGTACCGCCGGCCGCGGCAACGCCCGCATCGAACGCGCCCCATGCCGCAACGATGAGTTTGTGGCCCAGTTCGGCGGAGCCGATGACCGGGTTCTGGTTCAGCAACGCGTTCGCGTCGCTGCTAAAAAGATCCAGGTTCTTGTCACGCGTGAACCAGGAAAGCAACTTCCCAAGCACGCTGCTGTCGGCGTTCGCCTGCGCGCCAAGGCCCGTGAGGTTCTGGCCGTTCTTGGGCACGCCCCGTGCGATCAAGTTGCGGGCGATCTTTTCCGCCGTGTCCATGTACAGGGCGTTCGCACTGTCGGCCCGCCGGGCCGTGCCGTCGCTCATCGTCGGCAGGGCGCTCACCGCGTCCGACACGACCTGCCCGGCTTTCGCAATCTTCCAGAACCACGCACCAGCGAAAAGCCAGCCGTCCTGCTGAACGTTCGCCTGCACGGAACTGTTCATCAGTTCCGGCGCGTTCTGGACGGCCGTGTTCACGCCGCTGCTGAACGCTTGCGCAGCGCTCGTCAACGCCGCGTTCACCGCGGCCGGGGTGGGCGGCTTCTCGTTGCCGCCGGCCGCTTGCGCGATCTGCTGGGCCATCGGAGCCACGGAGGCCTGCATCGCCGTCAAGCCGGCCTGCTGCGCACTCTGCACAGTCGAGTTCACCGTACCGACGTTCACAAGGTCGTTGAGCATCTGGCTTTGCGTCGACACGCCGTTGTTGCCCGTAGCCGACAGTTGCAGCCGGACCTCGCCGCAATCCGCGTCGTCGCCCGCATCGCTGTCGCTGTTGTCGCCGGACGTGTTGCCGTACGAGTAACCGAACACGCCCGCGCTCGACGACGTGGGCGCGACGTTGAACGGCGTAACGCCATACGTGTCGCTGGTGATCGTCGATTGGTGGCTCGCTACCGCTGCGGCCGTGGCGTTCGCCACAGCGGTGTTGTACGACTGGACGCAGACGTTGGCGATCAGCATTTTCTCGGCCAGCGCTTGCGCGGCGAGGGTGGTGTCGGGCGCGATGAACGTTGCGGAGGCGACCGGCTGCTGCGTGTACGCCGACCAGACAGCGTTGGCCGCGCCCATGCCTTGAGCCGCAAGCCAGAGGATAACGGCCTGAATCACACTGTACCCGTTGAGCACCGGCAGCATCAGCGCGGTACCAAAGGCCAGGCGGATGGGGAGCCACATCGAGGACCACTTCTTGCCGAGCATTTCCCCGTCGTGCGCCGTGGCCATCGTGCCTGCGACGATGGTGTAGGCCGCCAAAACGCCCGCAACCGTCGTGACGACGCTGTTGAACACGGCGATGGCGCCCGAGAGGCCGGAGCCTCCCGAGCCGTTGATGTCGCCGAACATGCCGTCGATGATCAGTTTTTTCGACAGGTCGTTGTCGGCGAGCGTGAAGAGCGCACTGCCGTCCGCGTTGCCGGCCCACGCCGCGAGCGGCATGAGCATGAGCAGCAACGCGAGCGCAGCGCGTGAGCGGGTGCGAGGGCGCATGGTGTGACTCCGGGTTGTTAAAGAGCGAAGGCACCACGGCGATCCGTTGGCACCAACACCAGGCTACCTCGAGCACGGACTAAAGCAAGCCGGTACAGGGGCGTACCGCAAAAATAGTTGGGGATGCCAGGCGCCCAGCGCCCGGTGCAAAGCAAAACGGGCGGCGCAAGGCCACCCGTTCAGGAGGTACGAACCATCCGGCCGGGATCACGGGCCGGTGGCACCGGTCACGGCGGAAATCAGCGCGAGCATGGCGATGAAAAACAGCGGACCCATCGCGATCCAGCACCAGAAGCCCGACCAGCGTGCGTTGCTCGACTTCGTGTCCCATACCCACGACTCCTCGGCGTTGGCGTGAGCCGGACGGTCGAACGCCATGACATACAGTTGCTTGCGCAGTTGACGGAGTTTGCGCAGGCACGCCCAAATACCGGCGGCCGACAGCAGAAGTACGGACAGAGCGACGGGGTGCATGACGAACTCCTTTCGTGGTGTTGGGTGCGTTGGCATCAACGCGGTATCTGCAGTACTACCAGGTTCTATAAAAAACTCAAGTTCTCACGTGCTGCGCTTTGGTGGTGCCGTGGGGCGCGGGGAACGGCGCGACTTGCTTTGCTGCTGCGGGTTGCTGGAGCCTGGTCATCGCTTGCCCTCGTTCCGTTGTGAGTTGTGCGCTTCGGAGCCTGCCGTGACGCATGACAACGCCATGCCGGCCGGCCCGGCCAGGGTTCGGAGAAAGCCGCAGCCGCGCAGCGGACCGGGTGCCGACGAAAGCAACGCGTGCCCTTGCCGGGGACTCGGACGGTGGGCGTATGCGTCGGGAAACGGCGGGATCGAGCGCACGACGTGGTGCGAACGATGCGACCAGGTGCCGGCGCGGGAACACGCGGCAGGACGCGCGGCGTTGCGCGGCCGTGGTGTGGTGTGTTTGATTTGTATCGTTTGTATTTCTCTAGGTACGGTACTCGAACCGTACCCGTTGACATCGGGCTGGGTGTACGAGAACGTGGGATGTATCGGATGTATCAAACAAACGATACATCCCACCCACCACGATCTAGAGGAGTACAGACCATGCCGATGTTGACCGTCGATGTTTGGAGCCCGAAGGGCGGCTCGGGCAAGAGCACCTTGTCGTTGAACCTGGCGGCGTTCTTCGCCGCTGAAGACACGAACCGCAAAGTACTGCTCGTGGACGCGGACGCCCAGCAGTCTTCGAGGGCCTGGGAAGCGCGCTGCAAGGGCTTCGGCCTCGTGCCCGCTTTCGATGTGGCCGCGTCCGATGCGCGGGCTGATCGCTATGATGTCGTGATCGTGGATCACGCGCCCTACGCGCCCAGCGTCGCAGCGTCGACGCTGAAAGGCGACGTGATCGTGATGCCTGTGCTTCCGTCGTTTTTCGACGCGGCCTCGACGTTCCGTGGCCTGAGCGAACTGCAAGAGAAAGGCCGGCGTGTCTTGCTGGTGCCGAACCGCGTGGAAACGAACTACGCCAGCGACGTGAGTTTCCTAGCGGATCACCTCGGCAAGCCCTACCTGAAACGCCGCAAGGCGGCATATCAGCAGACGATCCAGCGCGGCCTCACCTGTTTCGACCACAAGTCCGGTCTTCGTGGGCTGGAGGCCGCGCGATCGGAAATCAAACGCGTGGTAGCAAGCCTGGTCGATTTGGCCGCCGCTTAACCCTTCAACGTTGGAGACTTGAACATGGAAACGACGAACTCGCTGGCCCGCCTGGCGGCCAAGAAATCGGACAGCCTCATGGCCGCCGCCGCGGATGTGGCGCACGTGGCCTTTCAACCGGCGGAGCGCCCGTTCTTCAACTTGCGCACGAGCGATCGCCCCGTGGGCGATCCCGTGGTGAAGTGCAAAGCCGCGATCGGTGGGCGGGATGCCGCCGCCACGCAGGTCCGCATTCCGCACGCGCTGCGCGAGCGGATCGAGAAGTACGCCCGGGGGCCGGCGACGGTCGTGCTGGTGGCGCTGGCCGATGCGATGCTCGATCAGTTGCTGGCCGAAGGCAAAACGCTGCACGTCGAGAACGAGAAGTGATCGGCGCCGATCGAGCGGAACGCAAAAAAAGCCCCTGAAAAGGGGCTTTTCTGTTGGTGCGGTTTGTTTGATGTGTTTGGTTTGTATCAAACAAACCAAACATCAATCGCGGGGCGCTATGGCCCCGCCCGCCGTTAAATCCCGTTGGCGTTGGTCACGGTCCAGTCTTTGTGATCGAACTGGAACTCTGAAAAATCCCCGTTCAGGCGACAATCGTTGACCCATCGGCTGCTGTCCAGGTACGCGTGCAGGTGTTCCGGTACCTCGTGCAGGTACAACTCGTTGAACATTTCCTCGCCCACGTCCTCCATCGCGCCCTCTTGCAGCATCACGTCGTCGATCTTGTCGAGCGCGTCCGCGAGCGAATAGCCGGCCTCGCCAACGAGGTAAAACAAGGCCGCCTGCTCGCGCTCGTCGAGGTCCACCACGTCGTTGAACCACGTTTCGAGGCTCGCCTGGCTGATGCCCATCGCCGCGAACAACTGGGCCTCGCCGTCGGTCCCATCCACCAGTTGCAACTCCACCTCTTCCACCGGTGCGCCCCAGCGGTCCGTGAGCCCGTCCATCTTCGCGGTGTAGTCCTCCAGGCTCGTGAAGTAGAAGCCCGGGCCGGCGTCGAGGTTGTAGGGCATGGCGTGGTACGTGGTTTCGGTCGTCATCTGCAGTTGGGGGAGCCCGCCTTGAAGGCCGTTGACGTTGCTGTTCGTGTGGTTCTGGCTGGTCGCGTTCATGGTCGTGCTCCTTGTTCGGTGAAGGTCTGCTGTCGGTATCGCCCGGCGCATAACGAAGCCGTCCCGACACAAGGGCAAGGGGCACGACAAAGCCGCAGCCGCGAAGCGGACCGGGTGCCGGCGTGCGCGCAGCGAACCCTTGCCCTGCCCGTGGCGGGAGGGCTTATGCGTCGGCCGGTTGGCGATCCCGGCGGCTTTTCAACGACCAAGGGGCGAACGCGATCGGCCGCGGGAGAACCGCACGGCCTTTCGGCTTTTCGAGGTGTTGCGTTTCGCCGTACAGGTGTTACCGTGGGTCATCGGCGGCGTGGTGGTCGACGATGTGTGTCTCCGCAAGGGCAAAGGCCGGTCGATGTTGACCGGCCTTTGTTCGTTCGTGCTCCCAGGGAGTCGGCCCGCCTCCACGCCGTAGGCTGCGCGGGTGGAGTGCCCGCTTTTTCCGGCCGGGTTTCGCGTGAGCGCGAGGGCAAAAAAATGGGACGCTTGCGCGTCCCGTCGATCCGCTGCCGCCCATGGCCTGCGGCGTTAGAGCCGTGCGCGTCGGCGTGCGGGTGCGGCCTCGATGAACGGTTCGGCCTCGGCCATGGCGTCGTCGGCGAGCGCACCGAGCGCGTGTTTTTCGCGCCGGACCTGCGCGACGCTGGCCGCGTCGTCGGCGATCACCGCGACGCAGCCCGGACGGTCGGGCGCCGCAAGGTTGCGGCCCAGCGCGACGCGCAACGTCGCCATGAACTCGGGCATGGACACGGCCTCGTCCTCGTGGGTGCACGGTGTGGTGCGGCGAAACTCGGCGAACAAGCCCTTGCCGCTCGTCATCGCGCCGGGCACGTAGCGCGGGCGAGCGTTGCCGATCCAGCGGGCGACCCGGGCCTTGCGCGCAGCGCGCTCGATTCGTTTGCGCCGCGCGTCGGACTCGACGGGTTGCGCGGGCCGGCGCTTGTCGTCGGGCAAGCGTGCCGGCTCGTCGAGTCGGAAAATGTCCTCGTGCTTGTCCGGCACGATCAGCGACGGCGGGAGCACGACGGGCTCGTGCGGGTTGTGGGTGGTGATGTTGCAAGGGCGGAAGGCCATGGTGGTGTCTCCGATGGTGGGTTACAGACGTTTTCGGCGGGGCGAGGCGGTTTCGACCTCGATCTCGGCCGCGGCCTGGCGAAGTTCGCGGGCTTCGGCGCGGACGTGCGCTTGATCCCGCAGCATGTCGTACAGCACCTCTTGGTCGTGGAACGACACGTCGGACAGCAGTGCGTCGAGCACGTGCGCCTCGCCGCGCTGGGCGACCGGCCGGTAAGTGCCGGCGTCATCGACCTCGGCCCAGTCGATCCAGCGGTCCTGCGGTGAGCCGGTGCCCGGCTGCACGCGGTACGCGCACAACCGGCCGGAACGTTCGACGGTCACGGCGGCGTTGCGGGCCAGCATCAGGAACGGCACCGCGAGGTCTTTCATCACGGCGTCGAGCGCCATCTGGTACGCGGACTGCCCCATCGTCTCGATGCCGAACAAATCGAAGCAACGGGCGAACGCCGCGCGCAACGGCGTGTCGGCCGCCGGACGCCAGGCGTTGCCGTCGTAGCCCATCAGCCAATGGGAGCAAGCGCCGATGGCGAGTTGCCGGCCTGCTGCGATTTCCTGCTCGACCGCCGCGCGCAAGCGCAGATGCGGCCAGTTCCACACCGAGCGCTCGGCCGCGGTCGGCGGGGCCGGGTCGAAGTCCGGCAGCAGGTCGAAGTCGTCGCCGGTCTGGTACGACGCCACGTTGTCGGCGAGCACGGCCATGTGGTGCGGCCGGCCTTGCCAGACCGTTGCGAGGTTGCGGCCCAGCGCTTTGCGTAACGCCGCCGCAAACTCGTTCGTCTGCACGGCCTCGCCCATGGCGCCGACATGCTGGCAGAACGCGTTGTACAGGCCAAAGGCGTCCGTGACGGCGCCCGGCACGTGGCGCACATGGGCCTCGTCGATCCAGTGGGCGACCAGTGCTTGGCGCTCGCGTTTGAGAAGTGCGGTCATGGGATGGTCTCCGTTTATGGGAGCCGGCGGCCCCCTTCGTACCGCCAAACCCACCGGACAACGGTGGGCACTGGCGAACGCTGCGGTCGGGGACGATCAGAGCGAGGCGGGTGCGTTGCGGAACGCGGTGTAGCCGGCGACGAAGGCGCGGGTGAAACTCATCAGGCCGCATGCCTTCGACTCGAGCCTCGTCTCGCTGATACCAGGCTCGTCGTTGCGCAGCCAGGTCTTGCAACGGTCCTTGAGGATTCGCATGTCGGGCGCGACGGAGCCGTAGCGGATTTCCTCGTCGATGAACCGTGCAAACTGGCTCGGTGCGTTCGAGCGCACGGGTTGCTGCGGACGGGCGGCGACGGTGGGCGTCGTGGTCTCGAAGTCGCTCGTGTTCGAGAAGGACATCGTTTGGTCGAGGGCGAGGTCGAAGGCGTCGAAGGTCATGGTGTTGTCTCCTTGGGTGGATGGACCGGTGCGGTCCGGGTTTGCCGCGGGCGCGGCGGTCGAGAAAGGGTTCAGGCGGCGAAGCGCAGCAGAGCGTTGTCGATGCGCTTCAACGCCCAATCGGCGGCGACGTAAGCCAGCGGGACCATGCCGAACACGCACACGAGCGTGGTCGCCATCAGGGCCATGGCGAGGCAAGGGCTACCGGTGCGATCGCCGAGCGTGACGGCGGTGACGAGCATGACGAAGCCCAGCGCGAGCGCACCGACGGTGGTTGCGATGCGCAGGAACAGGTCGAAAACGGGGAAGGCGTGGAAAACGGTGGTGGTGAGGGCGTTGCGTGCGGTGGTCATAGTGTTCTCCGATCGGGCAGGCCGGGATGGCCTGGCAGGTACCCCGAAACCCGCCTTACCGGCGGGCACGGGTGGAGCGTTGAGACGGGTCGCTTACGCGAAGCGGTAGCCGCCGGCCTTCTCTTTTTTACCGTTCTGATGCCGCAGGACGTTCGGCGCGATGACCTCGGCGAGGTTGAGCGCGCGGCGGATGGCGACTCCTTCGCCGCGGAACGCCCGCGGGTCGTACTCGATCGCTGCGAACTGGTCGAACTGCGCTTCGGTGATTTCCGACACTGTGAACTTCTTGCTCGCCGGGTTGTTCGTGACCATCAGGAACATCAGATTGGCGGGGTCGTGCGGCGCGTCTTCAACGTAAATCTGCGCGTGACCGGTCACGTCGACCTGAACGGCCTTTGCGGACCAGCCGCCCAGCGCACACGAAAAGCCGGGAGCCGTCGCGACGGCCGAAGCCTTTTCGTAAATCGACATCAGGTCGGGTTGGGTGGTGATGCTCTTTGCCATGATGAACTCCGCTCGGTGGTCAACGCCGGGGTGGCGCTGGTACCGCCAAACCCACCTTCCGGTGGGCGCTGGTGGAGCGTAGGCGGCAGGCTTACCGCACGTCGATCCATTCGCCGTTGTCGGCGTCGCGGCGCTGCTCGACCTCGACGACGTAGCCGTTGGCGTCGATATCGTCTTGCGTGAACATCGTTTCGCCGATGCGACCTTCTGCGTTGCGGATGGCTTCGATGAGCGTGGGGCCGCGGCCATACACAACGGTGTTGTGGCCGATGAAGCGGAACTCGATGCGTTCATCGTTCGTTGCGCGCGAGGTGTTGTTGAAGGTGGTCATGGCAGTCTCCAAAAAGAAAAGCCCCGGAGGTTTAGTCCGGGGCTTCGGGCATGGCCGCGGTGCGCGGCCCTGTGGTGAACGTTGAGCGCGGTGCGGTGCGCTGGTGTACGTTCAATAAACCAGGTACTCCCAGGCATGTCAAGCACCTGTTAAACATTTTTTTTTGAGGTTCGGTGAGCACTGCAGAGCGTTGCCCATCGTTACCCCTTGGCCTTGGCTATCACGTCGGCAAGCACGTCGCTGAACGTGTCGTACTCTCGTTGCTGCTCGGCCGTGGGCTGCACGAACTGCACCGGCGCGGACGGTTGACGCGGCGGCGGTGCGATCGGGGAACCGCGTTCCGGGTTGATGCCATCGACCACGATGGGCGCGCACAACGTGCGCAGGCCGTTCACGCGCAAACGCTCGTCGGGACCGATCGGCACGCCGTGCTTGGCTTCGAACAACTTGCGGACTCGTGTCCAGAACGCTTGCTCCTTGGCCGGGTGCTTGTTGCCTGCCGCGGAACTAGCGCGCACGTACTCTTGGTAGACGGCGTTCTTGTTCGTCAAAATGCCCTTCGCCGCCGGCACCATCTCGGCCTCGCAGAACCATTCGTATACCGGGTCGTTGGTCTTCTTGATGTTGTGCATCAGGGCCTTGACGGTCTCGGGCGCTTCGGCCGGCGTGAGCAGGCGACCGCGGCGCACGACGCGCTGGGCACCGGCGAGCAACCAGGAAAAGACGTGGAACCGTTCGGCCGGGTTGTTCAAGATCAGGCTCTCGAAGTCGAGCACAACGTCCTTATTGTCGAACCGGCCAGTAAACGGGATCGGGTAGCCCCGGCGCTCGAAGCCGTCGGTGTGGTCGGTACCTTGCAACGGCCGGTTCAGGCTCACGACGATGGAGCAGGACGGCACGAAGCGTTTGGGTTTCCCGTACTTCAGGTCCACGAGTTGCGGATCGCGCGACGCCCACTCTTTCAACAGGTCGGGATCGCATTCCGTGGCTTCATTGATGGTCACGAGCGTGGCCCCGATCAGCGCCGCCGGCTTGAAGTTGTGCTTGAAGTCGGCGAACCGGAACGGCACGGCCTTGTGGTGGAACGACGCCAGCACCGCTTGGGCCGTGGACTTCCCGTTGCCACCGTCGCCGTACAGGTAGTAGATGCGCTGGAAGTTGCGGTTGGTGACAAGCGTTGCGCCCATCCCGTCTTGGAAATACGCCTGCGCCTCGCGGTCGGGAATCGCCTTGTCGAGGAAACTTTGCCAGAGGCAATCGTCCGGCAACGGCGGCGGCTCGAACGTACCGCCCGATTGCACCAGCGCCTTCGGCATCTTGATCTGCACCGCCGACCGGGTCTTGAACTCGGGGCTGGGCTTGTGCACCGCGATGTTGCCCGCGTTGTCCATCAGCAGCACGCTGTTGTCGGTCTGGATCATGACCGGATCGGCCTTCTTCTCGGCGGCCGGCGCCTCATCGGCGTCCGGGTCTTTGTCCAGGTAGTTCACGAAGTCACCGGTGGCCGCCGTGAGCGAATGGCCGTTTTGCGGCAACGCCATCGTGGCGCGCAGCGCGTTCACCATCTTCTCGGCCTTCTCGTTGCTGTAATGCTTCGGGTCGTTGTGGCGCAACCAATCCTTGGCCCGCTCGACCATCACTGCGTCGGGCACCACGGCCCAGTACACCTTGTTGTAGCGGTAGAACACCTCGTCATCCGTCCCGCCGACGCGCAACCAGCGGTCTGGCATCTGGTCGTCGGTGAATCGCATCTCCGGCGTGGCGTCGTCGCCCTCGCGCGCTGCGACCTTGCGGCCCTTGCCTTTGGAGCGACCTTTGCCTTTGCTGATGCCATCGATGGCCGAGTCCGGGTTGGCCGCTTCGATCGCCGCGGCCTTCGCGGCCGCGAACGGAAGCACGCTGGTGTCGCGGATACGTGCGACCATGCTTTCAGGAAGCGCGGGGCGAGGACGGTTTTTCGGAACGGACGACATGATCGACTCCTATATTGACGGGGCCGTTCAGTCTCGTTACGCTGGGACTGAACGTGGTGCTTTAGCGGGTGCGGCGTTCTTCTCTTCAAACCGCGCTTGCCGGCGCGGTTTTCCTTTTTCAGGCGGCGATGCTTTCCTCGCCCACGTCCTCGAACATCCCGATGCGAAAACGCTTCGGGTTTGCCACGTAGGAGCGCATGAACGACCGCAAAACATCGGGGGCGTCCAGGCCGTTCGCGGCGACGGCCGCATTGAAGTTGTCGCGCAGCGCGCTGTTCATGCGGAGCCCCAGCATGATGTCCTTGGGAACTTTGGGGGCCTTGGTTTGCGGCGTGCTCATGGGGTGGTCCTCCGGCGGGTAAACGAAAAACGCCCCGGCTTTTGAGGCCGAGGCGTCGGTCAAGGCTTGCCGCAGCAAGCCACTAGGTCGAACGTTGGGCGCGATGAACTGCGCCGACTGCGTACCCCATTAAAGCAGGTACCGCCGGCTTGTCAAATGCCTGCTAAACACGTCGGCGTGCCCGACGCAGAAGGCGCCGCAGCGGCCAAACCATGTCGCCAGCAACGGGCGCAAGCGGATCGCCAGGCGCGGAACGCGCCCAAGTTTGGGGTTCGCGGAGCGTCGAGGCACGTGTCCAGACCTGCGATCGGCCAGACCGTAGGTGTGGACAAAGGTATGGACAGGCCGAAAGCCTTGCTGGGCAAGGCTTTGAAGGGATTTCCGCAAAACTCTGGCTCAAGGTATGGACAAGGTATGGACAGGCTGAAAGCCTTGCTGGGTACGGGTTTGCCGGATTTTGTCCATACCTGAAGGATGAATCGGGTATGAAAGTCGTACGGTGCATGTTGTCCGGTGCTGGTACGGTGCTGCGCATGTTGTTCGTACAGAAGTTTTTGCCTTTTGGGCGCTCTAGGTATGGACAGCCCGCAAACCCTTACCCAGTAAGGCTTTGCGGTGTCCACCCCTGAAAATCACCTCTTCAGGTATGGACAGCATTCGCCGTTTCCCGGAAAGCCTTGCTGGGCAAGGCTTTCCGCCCGCTCGCTTCCGTACTGCCTTGGGCCGTTTCTTCAGGTATGGACAGGCTGGAAGCCTTGCCCAGCATAGGTTTCCGGGGCGTTGTCCATACCTTGGGCCGGGTTCGGCCAGATCGAGCCGTTTTGAGCGTTTTTCGAGGTCTCCGCCGTGCGTTTTTCTCCGCATCGGGCACGTGCGACCGGCCCGCTCCGCGAACCCCAAACTTGGGCGCGTTCCGCGCCGGGCGAGCCGCTTGCGCCCGTTGCCGGTGGCACCTGACTTTGCGAAGACGCGACGCGCATACCACGATTTCCCTGACTTTTACAATATTTCCTTTTGCACTGCGCCAGAATGGCGCCATGATGGCGCCTATGATGAAAACCGCTAAAGACTCGCGCGCCGCGACGGAGCGCATCACCGTGCGCCTGCCCGACGACATGCTTGCCGAGATCGACGCCGAGTGTTCTCGGCGCGTCGGCAACGTGTCGCGCAACACTTGGATACTCGAAGCCGTCCAGGAAAAGTTGTCGCGTGCGGGCGGCGGTGCAAACAAACAAGCAGATGCCGCGAGGGGAAACTAATGGGTCGCTTCTACGAGTTCTTCGCCGGTGGGGGGATGGCCCGCGCCGGCCTTGGCGAGGAGTGGCAATGCCTCTTCGCCAACGACTTCGATCACAAGAAGGGCATCACGTATCGCCAGAACTGGGGCGACGGCGAACTGCTGACCGGCGATGTGCGCCAGGTCAAGCCGGAAAACCTTCCCGACCGCGCCAATCTCATCTGGGGTTCGTTTCCGTGCCAAGACCTGTCGCTGGCCGGGGCCGGGGCCGGCCTCAAAGGCGATCGCTCGGGCACGTTCTGGCCGTTTTTCGATGTCGTAAAGGGCTTGATCGCGGACAACCGCGCGCCTGACATCATCGCGTTGGAAAACGTTGTCGGTACCCTGCATTCGCATGAAGGCAAGGACTTCGCGGCGATCTGTACGGCGCTTGACCGCGCAGGCTATCGGTTCGGTGCGATGGTGATCGACGCTGCGCTGTTCGTCCCGCAGTCGCGCCCTCGCCTGTTCGTCATCGGCATCCGCAAAGATTTGCCCATTCCCGATGCGATCGTGCGGCAGGAGGCGTCGCCGCTGATTCATCCGAAGGCTTTGTTGACGGCGCTGGACAAACTGACGGCCAAGGCACGGCAAAACTGGGTCTGGTGGCACCTGCCCACGCCGGATCGTCGTGAAGAGGTGTTCGCCGACCTGATCGAGGAAAGCCCTACCGGGGTCAAGTGGCACACGACGGCGGAAACGCAACGGCTGCTGGCGATGATGAGCGACGTGAATCTCGCCAAGGTCGAGAAAGCAAAGAAGGCGTCGAAGTCCACCGGACGGCGCATGGTCGGCGCGATCTACCGGCGCACGCGCCGCGACGAGGAAGGCAACAAGGTCCAACGCGCCGAGGTTCGTTTTGACGACGTGGCGGGCTGCCTGCGCACGCCGTCCGGCGGATCGAGCCGGCAGTTGATCATGGTGATCGACGGCAGCAAGGTACGCACGCGGCTCATCTCCAGCCGCGAAACGGCGCGCTTGATGGGCTTGCCGGATGAGTACGAGTTGCCCGAGAACTACAACGAGGCGTACCACCTGACCGGCGACGGCGTGGCGGTCCCCGTTGTTCGCCACATTGCCGCGAACATCTTTGAGCCCATCCTGGCCGTACATCCGACGGGTGCGAGGGCGGCGGCATGAGCATTGTCCCGTGCGAGCAAAATGGCGCACTGCGCAAGTTGATCGAAGAGTACGCGGAGAACCTGAAGACCGAAGCGCACAAAATCGGCACCCATGGGCTCACCGAAGTCGAGTTCTACAACAGCGGTGTGTTCCGGGGAGCCATCGAGCGCGTCCGTGGGCAGTTTTCTGCGTCGATGCGCGAGAAACGCGAGTTCGTCCAACATATCCTCAACCACATGCAGGACAACGGCCACATCGTGGACTGGGAGTCGGCGGGTGAGGCGAACCGCCACGATTACATCGTGCGGCTCAACTCCGGACGAACATCAGCGATCGAGTTGAAGGGTTGCCTCGACGGAAACAACACGAACATTTTTGAGCGGCCACCCCACGCCGAAGAGTTCGTGATTTGGAGTGTTTGCACGAACCCCGGCGCGGACCCGCGTCACAACGCCTGGTCCGGCATTCACACGCGGTTGAGCGCTGAAATCATTTCTCGCGGACAACGCGTCGATGGCGTGGTGCTGTGGGACATGGTGTGTGGCACCGTCGGCCGACCTTGCCCGAAAGTCAAAGACGATGCAGAGCGACTGACCGAAGCGGGGCCGTTCGCGGTGCCGCCGCCCTGCATTTACGTGCTACCGGCAACCATCCCGACTCCGCGAAACAACCCGCATCCCAAAGCACAACGGCTCGATGACGTGCAACTTCTCAAAGCGTTCCATGAATGCTTTAAAGGGCGTGACGAGGAAGTGAACTACGTCGATTTCGAGGTCGGCTACCACGGTACGGACACCGTCCGCAAAACGCGGGTAACACGCAATGGCGAAGTCCAGCGCGAATCGGAAGCCACGGCGATCCGCCGCGCCTGACGAAACACCTGAAGCCCTGCGGTCCCGCACCATGCGGGCCGTGAAATCGAAGGACACCGGTCCCGAGATGATCGTCCGCCGGTTCCTGCACGCCGCTGGCCTGCGGTATCGCCTTCACGACACCGGCTTGCCGGGAAAGCCCGATCTGGTGTTCCCAGGCCGCCGTGTCGCTCTGTTTGTGCACGGCTGTTTCTGGCACCAGCACCCGAACTGTCCGGCAGCCGCCCGCCCGAAATCGAGTTCCGACTACTGGACCCAGAAACTCGACGGCAACGTGGCCCGCGACGCTCGTCACCACGACGCCCTGAAAGCTGCGGGCTGGACCGTCTTGGTCATCTGGGAGTGCGAGACTCGAAACCCGGAGGCGCTTAACACGCTGTTGAAGCGCCTCCGGGCCTAACACACGATCACGGGCGCTTGGCCCCACTCGGTGGCAACGCTGCAAGATGCGCCGCGCTGCGGCGGAAGTTGCGAACTGCTCGCCAGTCGCCGGGCGAAAATGGCACGGTCATCTTGCGGCCGTTCGGTGCTATGACCTTCGCGTGCTTGCTCTTGCCTGGCGTCTGGTACGTCCAGCCGCGCTCCCGAACGAGGTGGGCGATGGCCGCGTTGAAATCCTTGTCGCTGCTGTAATGCTTGCTCACGTGCTTCTCCGGTTGTCGATGGTGGAACGCTCGTCCGGATGGACGAACGGCCCCGACGAACCGGGCTTGTTGCTGGGCTTGCCTCCCAGCGTGTCGCGTGTGTGTGGTGTTGCGGATACTTCTGTTGCTTCGTGAGCCCGGCGTCAAGTTTCGAGCGCTGAACGCTTAGTCGGCGGCCAGCGTCACGTAAAGCGCGAATCCCGCATCGAACGGCAGAAGGTTCAACACCATCGCCTCGGGATGTTGCTGCTGCACCCGTTGAGCCGTCGATGCCACGTCGCATCCGGCCGCGGGCCTCGTCGTGTAGAACGTGCTTTTGCCGCCGTTGCGCACGTCACCGGGCACGCACCAGACCACGTTTTTGAGCATGGCCTTGCGCACGCGGGCCTCACGGTCCGAGCGCATGACGATCGACTCGATCGCCAAGCCGTCTTCGTAGTACGTGCCACCGTCCGGTACCACGGCGACGTACCACGCCTGGAGCGCGGCCTTTTCGGCGGCGTTGATCCAGTCCACGCGCATTTCCCCGCCGTCGCCGTAATCGGCGAACGTGGCGATCGTCGCGCCGTTGCGAAACAACGTGCCCGAGTACGCCCAGCCTTGGCGCCCCTCGCTCATCCGGCCGGTTTTCGCCGTGTAGTGGTCGCTGGTGCTGAACGTCGTTGCTGCTGCCTGGCTGGTCTTGCTCTTCATCGTGCTTCTCCGGTTGGTTGGACTGCGTTTGCTGCTGGTTAAGGAAATGCCCCGACCAACTCGGGCCTTCGATGGGCTTGCCTCCCATCGGGTCGCGGAGAAAAAGCGCCGTGGCGCGGTGCTGCGGTTCAGTTGATCGCCATGCCGGCCGCTTCGGCGATCGACCAAAACATCGCGTTTCGCTCGCGCAGTTCTGCCCATCCGTCGTCGCCCCAACTGGCGAACATGTCGGCGTGCTTCAACTGCTCGACCGTGACGTGGAACTCGTCGGCGACGTTGCGCCGCTCGGCTTCGCACGCCACTTGGTACTCCGGCTGGTCCTCGGGCTCCGGCGTGTCGAACGCGTCGAGCCGGTCGGCGTTCTCGTCGCGCCAGTCGTCGCACCACTGGTCCATCGTCGCGGCGTACGTGTCGTGGGCTTCGATCAAGGTGTCGATGTAGCCAAGCGGCAGGCCCGCGAGGACGGTGAGCGCGGCGTTCAATGCGTCTTGCTCGTCCGGGTCGCGGAGGTAATACGGGTTGATGTGGAAGTAGGACATGTGTTTTCTCCGGTGGGTAGGTGGATCAGTTCAGGGCGGCGGAGCGTTTGGCGTTGCGCTCGCGCACCGCGTCGAACTGGGCCTGGTCGGTTTCATCGACGAGGCCCAGTTCGACGCGGCGTTGCTCGACGAGCGCCCAGCCTTCGTGGTTGTTCAGCAGAACAACCGCGTGCTCGAGCAGGTCCGTGCTCACGCCAAAAGCCTCGGCGACCTCGCCCATCAAGCGGTCGCAGGCCGGTTGCCAGTCGTCCGACTCTTGCGCGAGGTCCACGCCTTCGTCGTGGGCTTCGTCCCATTCTTCTTCCTCGTCCTCCCTGTCAAAGCGAGCGTCCGCGTAGTCGGTGGCCCAGTCCTGCAGCCATTCGTCGGTGGCATCGTCGAACGCCTTTTCGGCGTGGTACAGGCGCCGGCGCGTGTCGTTGTCCAGCCCGGCGATGATGTCGAGGGCTTCCTGCTGGCCGGGGTAGGTTTTGGTGGTGCTCATGGTGTAGTTGTCCTAAATGATGTGGTGGGTGGTGGTATGTATCAAACAAACCATCTGTATCAGTGCATGGCGGGGCCGGCCGGCGCGACCTTGACCTTGCGATCGTCCGACATCAGGTCGTAGATGCGGCCCATGATGGCCGGCTCGTTCATGGCCCGGTCGCTGGCAAGGCGGGCACGGCCGTAATCGAGTACGTCGCCGGTGTAGCGGTTCACGATGGCAAGGATCACGGTGCCGTCCGGGCGACGCTCGACCGCGGCCTGCATCGACTCGGCGTCGATGCCTTGGCGGTCCGACTCGCGTTCGAGCAGGCGGATCACCTCGCGGTGCTCGTTGCCGCGTGCGAAATCCAGCGGGGTAAGTTTTGCGTCTTGCTCGCGATCGAACGTCACGGCGTTCAGGGGTGCGTCGGCTTCGAGCAGCAGACGGCAAAGATGGGCTTGCCCGCGTTGGGCAGCGATGTGAAGGGCGGAAAGGCCGGTGTACGGGCCGGAGTTGAAGGCTACGTGAACCAGCGGAACCGGCGATGAAGCGCGCAAGAGGCTTTTGACGGTGGCGATCTCACGGTCAAAGATGGCGTTCAGCAACCGGCTGTGCGTGGTAAAGACGGCGGATCGCTCGTCGCTGGTGAGGCTGGCGAGGATTTCGTCGATCGACTGGGTGTTGTTGTTGAAGTCTTGCATGGCACGCTCTTGTGATCACCGCGGGATTTGCGGTAAACGGACGATACCGGTGCCAGGCGGGCCTCGTACAGCCGAGGGGTTGCAGCGTGTTGCGACGTGTTGGATCGGCCGGAAAGCCTTGCCAGGCGGGCATCGACGGTCGACAAGCCCCGCGGTGAGGGCAGCCGGGGGTTCGTGCCCGGCGCGCTAGCGCCCCGGGGTTGGGGTTGTGCGAGGCAGGGTCCGGCCTTCCCTTGCTTTCAGGCGCCGGCTTCCAGCAGCGTGCGCAGTTGTTCGAGCACGGCCGGGTCGATGTCGCGGCCTTTCAACGCGTCGAGCAAGGCGTCCGCGTTGCCCGGCTTGCTGGACTCCATCAGCCCGGCGGCCTCAAACACCCGGCGCTCGTGCGCGAGGTAGATCGGGCGGAGCATGTTCAACTTGCTCTTGATGCCGATGTACGTCTGCGTGATGTCCGCCTTCTGGTCGGCGTGGTTGAGCGCGATTTTCACCAGGCCGAAGTTCTGCGTCCCGTTGATCATGACCGTTTCGGCCACGCTTCCCGCGAAGGATCGCCGCAGGTCGTGCATTCGGATTTTTAGGCCCGAACCGTCTTCCCCGATGTCGAGCGCGCCTTGCGGCTCGACGAGGTGCAGGCCGCGGCGTTCGGATGGGAACACCCATTCCGGGAACTCGATCGTTTCGCCCTTTGCCGCGCGCCGAACATCCCGCCCCCGGGGCGTTTCGTTGTGTGCTTTCAAGTCGCGCAGCAGTTGTGCGCACGTGTCGGTGAGCGGGAACGCGTGCGTCGAGCCGTTTTTCGTGTCCCGGAACTGCACGAACTTACGGTCGAAATCCACGTCGCTCCACCGGAGCGCGGCGGACTCCGACCGACGTGCGCCCCACGCCAGCGAAAGCAGGATGTAATCCGCCATGACGCGCTTGGTCCACGGACGCCGGCCAGTCGGCGTCGTCCGCATTTTGGCGATCGTGCGCAGCCAGTCTTGGCTTTGCGTCTCCTCGGTGTCGAGCGCCGTCGTTCGGCGCTTGCCCGCCGGCAGTTTGTGCGTTTTCAGGTACTCGTCGAACGGGTTCAGCGGCGGCTCTTCCACCGACGACATGCGCGACCACGCGGCCCGCGTGTAGCGCCAGCATTTCAGAGCGGTGGTACCGCTGATGGTAGTCGTCAACTGATCCATCATGGCTTTGAGGTCGGCCGCGGTCACGTCGTGCACGGGCATGTGCCAGATGCTCGTCCGACCGACCCATTGCGCCACGTCCCGCCGATCGCGCAGCGTGCCCGGCGCGTCGGTCGCGGCCTGGCGCTCCGCGTCGCGCTTGACCACGAACTCGAACGTGAGTTTGTCCCGGTCATACCGGGCCGCCGTGGCCTTCCGGTTGTCCTTGACGATGTGGTTCGGGTCGATGCCTTCAGCCATCTTCGCCAGCGCGTCGGCGGCTTTCTTCTGCGCCGCTTTCAGCGCCGTGGCCGGAAAGTCACCGCAGGGGAACCGGCACGGCTTGCCGGCCAGTTTTCGCTCCGCGTAAAACACCCGGCTCTTCGCGGTGATGCGCAACGAAAAGCCTTTCATGGTCGCGTCGCGCACGAAGTAGTCCGTCATCCCGCCCGGCACCGGGGCGGTGATGACTTGGCCGGTGGACGATACGCCGACCGGACGCTGCTCGAACGGCAAGCGGGCGATCTGGAGCAACGTCTTGTCGTTGAACGGGATTTTTTCGATGCTGGGCGCCGGGTTGGCGTCGTTTTGGGCGGTCATGGGTCATTCCAGACGGGCGTGGGCTCGGGTGAATCATACCGGCTTTTGGCTCCCCATTGGCTCCCCGCCGATCCTGAAAAAACCCGCAAAACCCCGTGATTTGCCTGTTTTTTGAGCAGGCCTGCTCGATGGTTACCGTGCTTGATAAATCGCATAATCTCATGTATTTGCTAGAGTTTTCAACGACAACCCACCGATTTTTAGACGATTCGGGTACGCCCTCTTAATCCGTAGGTCGAGTGTTCGAGTCACTCACGCCCCACCAGCAAATTCAGTCAAAAAGCCCGATCCTTGCGATCGGGCTTTTTGCATTTCTCGCCGCTTTCCTGAGCGGCCCGCCGACGTTATTTCGTACGCCGCGTGTGACGCGAAGCCTGCTTCGGGCGCGGCAGCCAGCGGCCGAGCGCCTCAAAGCCGTCGAGTTGGCGCAGCAGCGTGTCGACAGTCGAAAGCTGAACGTGAGTCAGGTGGTTTTGCTTGAGGAGCGTATGCAGGCGTTTGCGCCAGTACGCGACGCCCATCACCGGCACCTCGAAATCGCCGGCCAGCGAAGGCGGCATCACGCGCGCGATATGCGCGATTTCCTGTTCGACGAATGTCATGGCTTACCCCGTTGGTCCCGCCGTGTTTCTTATCGTATGAAGTACTGTAGAACGCCGCGTGGGGAACGCCAGCCTACCCGTATGGATAGGTAACCAATAGTCGGACTAATCGGGGACCGAGCCGATGGTCGCGCAACCGCAAGCGCCGCTCGCGCCGCGGTGCTCGCCCACTCCGTGCGTCGGCCGGTTGTGGGTTTGCGCTACCTGCTCGCCTCTTTCACGACTGCACCTGCTGGACGCCGCCCGACATTACGGCATCCGAATGATTTGACTCCGAATCGCCTGGCGCGCTTTTCAGACTCTTCCTATAGGGTTTTTCCGACTGGATGTTGATCATAGTCAGGTCAACTACTGCCCTGAAGAGGTGAATCATGATGCACGGTCATCCCGTCGACCGGCTGGTGGCGGGCGCGATCGTCGGTGCGCTCGTTACGGCGATTCTGGTCCTGCTGCTGGTCTGGCTGGATATCCCGCCCGAGAAGCAAGTGGGCCTGGCGGTCCGGCTCGCGGTGCCGGTGCTGATTTCGGCGTGCGCGCTGCTGATCCGCCCCTTGTTGTTCAAGACGGTGCTGCGCGAGCGTCGCGATCCCCTGATGCTGGAGGAGGATCTGAACCAGTTGCTCGTGGGCCGCGCGCTCGGCGTGGTCGGCGGCTTCTTCTTCGGCGTCACGCTCGCGACCCAGCTCCTCTGATCCGTTGAACCTTTGATCGTCTATCCGCCGGTGCTCAAAGGAACGGCTTGCCGTCCACCTGCTCATAGACGACGTTGCCATCGTCGTCCTGGAACTGCTCCAGATAATTGCGGGCGCCGCAAAGCGGGCATCGGAACAAGGGCCCCTGCCCTTCGTTCTTGATGACCACTTCGCTCTGTTCCCACGGGGTGCCGCACGACTGGTTGCGGCAAACAAATGTACTCGACATGCAGACTCTCCTGACTGTTACGGGTGCAAAGCCTACCTCATGTGCGGCCTGCGCGCCGCAAATCTCCGTTCATAGCGCGAATCGCCCTCACAAGCTGTTCACTTCTTGAGCAGTCGAACCGCTTCCTTTGCTCCGGCCTGACGCAGTCGTCGCGCTCCACCCACTGCGCTCATGGCGGGCATACGCGGGGTGCTCGCTCGCCAACGCGCCGCCACGGGTCCACCCGCCGTCACGCCGCCGCGCTGGCATGTTTCTCGCGTTAGCGTGCCCCGGTAGCGCGGCCACGCCACACGGCGCGCCCATCCATATCGAGATCGAGAACACAGAGGAGCACGGAGATGAATCACGCGGACATGCAATTTCTGACCACTGAATTCCCGTACAAGAAGCAGTATGGCAACTTCATCGGCGGCGAGTGGGTGGCGCCGCTGGGCGGCGAGTATTTCGACGACATCTCGCCCATCACGGGCCATGCGTTCACGTCCATTCCGCGCTCGCGCGAAGCCGACATCGAACTCGCGCTCGACGCCGCGCACAAGGCCAAGACCGCATGGGGCAAGACCTCGCCCACCGAGCGCGCCAACATCCTGAACCGCATTGCCGACCGGATCGAGCAGAACCTGCACAAGCTCGCCGTGGCCGAAACCATCGATAACGGCAAGCCGCTGCGCGAAACGCTCGCCGCCGACATTCCGCTCGCCGCCGATCACTTCCGCTACTTCGCCGGCTGCGTGCGCGCGCAGGAAGGCGGCATCTCCGAGATCGATCACGACACGGTCGCCTATCACTTCCATGAGCCGCTCGGCGTGGTCGGCCAGATCATTCCGTGGAACTTCCCGATTCTCATGGCCGCCTGGAAGCTCGCGCCCGCGCTCGCCGCCGGCAACTGCGTGGTGCTCAAGCCCGCCGAGCAAACACCCGCCTCGTTCCTCGTGCTCGTCGAGGTGATCCAGGACCTGCTGCCGCCCGGCGTGCTCAACGTGGTGAACGGCTTCGGCCTCGAAGCGGGCAAGCCGCTCGCCTCGAACAAGCGCATCGCCAAGATCGCCTTCACGGGCGAGACCACGACCGGCCGCCTCATCATGCAGTACGCGAGCCAGAACATCATTCCGGTGACGCTGGAACTGGGCGGCAAAAGCCCGAACATCTTCTTCGCCGACGTGCTCGACCACGACGACAGCTACTTCGACAAGGCGCTCGAAGGCTTCGCGATGTTCGCGCTCAACCAGGGCGAAGTGTGCACGTGCCCCTCGCGCGTGCTGATCGACGAGAAGATCTACGACCGTTTCATGGAGCGCGCGCTCAAGCGCGTGGCGGCGATCCATCAAGGACACCCGCTCGACACGAAAACGATGATCGGCGCGCAGGCCTCGCAGGAACAACTGGAAAAGATCCTCTCGTACATCGACCTGGGCAAGCAGGAAGGCGCGCAATGCCTGATTGGCGGCGAGCGCAACACGCTGGGTGGCGAGCTGGGTGACGGCTACTACGTGAAGCCCACGGTTTTCCGCGGCCACAACAAGATGCGCATCTTCCAGGAAGAGATTTTCGGGCCCGTGGTTTCGGTCACGACCTTCAAGACCGAAGAGGAAGCGCTGGAGATCGCCAACGACACGCTCTACGGGCTCGGTGCGGGCGTCTGGACGCGCGACGGCACGCGTGCCTACCGTTTCGGCCGCGCGATCCAGGCGGGCCGCGTGTGGACCAACTGCTATCACGCCTATCCGGCGCACGCGGCGTTCGGCGGCTACAAGCAGTCGGGCATCGGGCGCGAGAACCACAAGATGATGCTCGACCACTACCAGCAAACGAAAAACCTGCTCGTGAGCTATAGCGAGCAGCCGCTCGGGTTCTTCTGACCGCTCCTGGTGCTTTGGCGTCGCGCGATGCGGCGGCCAGACGGCCGCCATGGCGTGCGACGCCACCCTTTTTGGCATCCTCATTGGAGCGATCTGACATGGTCGACCGCGTAACCGCCACACCGGCCGCGCTCGCGCTGATAGAGCAACTCGCGCGCGAGCACGGCTCCCTGCTCTTTCACCAGTCGGGCGGCTGCTGCGACGGCAGCGCGCCGATGTGCTTTCCCGCCGGCGAGTTCATGGTCGGCAACGCCGACGTCCAGTTGGGCGAGATTGGCGGCGTGCCGTTCTATATGACGGGGGCGCAATTTGAGTACTGGCAGCATACCCAGCTCATCATCGACGCCGTGCCGGGCAACGGTGGCATGTTTTCGCTGGAAAGGCCCACGGGACTGCGCTTTCTCACGCGTTCGCGGCTGTACGACGATGCGGAAAACGCGTGGCTCGAGGCGCATCCCGTGACGCGGGTGAGTTCGTAGCGCCCGGCACGCTGACACACACGAAGTACGTCTCTCAAGGCGCGGTGCTATCTTGGACCGCATGTAGCCGCGCATTCGCGCGGCCAGCGCACCTGGAGAGATCATCATGCCGAACCGCGAAGCGAAGCTCCTTACCCTCGAGCCAATGGACCTGCTCGCTGTTAGCCACGTGGGCCCGTACATGAAGATCGGCGACGCGTTCTATACGCTCGCGCAGTGGCTCAGCGAGCGCAACGTGCGCACGTCGGGCGCGAAGATGGTCGGCATCTATTACGACGATCCCAATACGGTCGAAGAATCGAAGCTCAGGTCGAAGGCGGCGCTGCGTCTTGCGCACGAGACCGACGTGGAGATCGTTTCACCCGTGGAGAAGTTTCAGCTACGCGGCGGCGAGCACGCGATGGTCCTGCACGTAGGGCCTTACCAGGGGCTGCAACAGGCGTGGATGTGGTTCTACAACGAGGGATTGCAGAAGCTCGGGCGCAAGCCGGACTTTTCGGCGCCTTCGTTCGAGGTGTATCTGAATACGCCGGATGAAGCGGCGCCGGAGGATTTGAAGACCGAGCTCTATATCCCGCTGGCTTGATTTGCGCGATTCGCCGGTTTGCACGATGCCGCCTGAGAGGTTTTCCGGCGGCGTCGCTGTTTCCGGTGAGCGGTTTCTTAGGTTTCTTTAATTTATGTATACGTAAACGTAGTAATAGTTAACAAGCCCCTGGGTAATCTGTGGATAACGGGGGAAAACCGTTGAGTAAACAAAGCTGTGGAAAATTCATAACCTTGCGGGCGTTAACGGGACAACGCCAGGCAGCTGCTGGCAACTTTTCCACATTTTCCGGGTGACGCAAGTTATCCCCGATTCGTGCACAGTGATTTCCAGGGGTTTTCCGAGGGTTTTCCGAGGGTTATCCGCTGGGGGCTGTGGATAGTGTGTGGCCCGTGGCTGCGCTGCGTTCAGGGCAAAAAAAAGCGCCCCGAAGGGCGCTTTTTTGCTGGCGAGTAAGCTCGCGCGTTGCGATCAAACGTCAATATTCCCCGCGCGCAACGCATTGCTCTCGATAAACGCGCGACGCGGCTCGACATCGTCACCCATGAGCGTCGTGAAGATGCCATCGGCGGCGATCGCATCTTCGATCTGCACGCGCAGCAAACGGCGCACAGCCGGATCCATCGTCGTTTCCCAGAGCTGCCCAGGGTTCATCTCGCCGAGGCCCTTGTAGCGCTGTTTCGACACGTTGCGCTCGGCGTCCGCAATCAGCCACTTCATCGCGCTCTTGAAGTCGTTCACGGCCATGCTGCGCTCGCCACGCTTGATGATCGCGTTCTTGCCGATCAAGCCCTTGAACGTATTGGCCGTGTTCACGAGCTGCTGATAGTCGGCGGTGAGCTGGAACTCCTCGTCGATGACCGACACCTTCACGTTGCCGTGATGGCGGCGTTCCACGCGCAGCGAACGCTGTTCGCGCACCGCGTCGTACATCGGCACCACGGTCACTTCAGGCTTCAGCGGATCGTCGCGCAGTTGCGCTTCGAGCGCACGCGCCGAAGCTTCGGTCGACTCCTCGCTCGACAGATCGAGTGCCACGCCGTCCATGATCGCTTCGAGCGCACGCACATCGTACAGGCGGCTCAAACGGTCCACCACGCCGCGCGCGAGCTGGTACGAACGCGCGAGTTCGCCGAGCGCGTCGCCCGAGATCGGTGTCGCGCCTTCGGTCGGCACCAGTTCCGAGCCGTTCAGCGCGAGACGCAGCATGTGTGCGTTCAGATCGGCGTCGTCCTTCAGGTAGCGCTCGTCTTTGCCCGCCTTGAGCTTGTAGAGCGGCGGCTGCGCGATATACACGTAGCCGCGCTCGATCAGCTCCGGCATCTGGCGATAGAAGAACGTGAGCAGCAGCGTGCGGATGTGCGCGCCGTCCACGTCCGCGTCGGTCATGATGATGATGCGGTGATAGCGCAGCTTTTCCAGGTTGTAGTCGTCCTTGCCGATGCCGCAGCCCAGTGCGGTGATCAGCGTGACGATCTGCTCGGAAGACAGCAGCTTGTCGTAGCGCGCCTTTTCGACGTTCAGCACCTTGCCGCGCAGCGGCAGGATGGCCTGGAACTTACGGTCGCGGCCTTGCTTGGCCGAGCCGCCTGCCGAGTCGCCCTCGACGATATAGACTTCCGACTTCGCCGGATCCTTTTCCTGGCAGTCCGCGAGCTTGCCCGGCAGGCCCACGCCGTCGAGCACGCCCTTGCGGCGCGTCATTTCGCGTGCCTTGCGCGCGGCGTCGCGCGCACGCGCAGCGTCGACGATCTTGCCGCAAATGGTCTTCGCGTCGTTCGGCGTTTCCAGCAGGAATTCTTCGAGCGCCTTCGCCACGACGTCTTCGACGGGCGCACGCACTTCCGAAGAAACCAGCTTGTCCTTCGTCTGCGAGCTGAACTTCGGCTCCGGCACCTTCACCGACAGCACGCACGACAGGCCTTCGCGCATGTCGTCGCCCGAGGTCTCGACCTTGGCTTTCTTGGCGATTTCGTTATCGGCGATGTACTTGTTGATCACGCGCGTCATGGCCGCGCGCAGACCCGTCAAGTGCGAGCCGCCGTCGCGCTGCGGGATGTTGTTTGTGAAGCACAGCACGCTTTCGTTGTAGCTGTCGTTCCACTGCATCGCCACTTCCACGCCCACGCCGTCCTTCTCGCCCTGGATGTAGAAGATGTTCGGGTGCAGGACGGTCTTGGCCTTGTTGATGTACTCGACAAAGCCCTTCACACCGCCCGCGAACGCGAAATCGTCTTCCTTGCCCGTGCGCTGGTCGGTCAGGCGAATGCGCACGCCGTTGTTCAGGAACGAGAGCTCCCGAATCCGCTTGGCGAGGATGTCGTAGTGATACTCCACGCTGCCGAAGATCGTTTCGTCGGCCATGAAGTGCACTTCGGTGCCGCGATTTTCGGTGTCGCCGAGCACTTGCATCGGCGAGACGGCGTGGCCGTCGCGCTCTTCGAGAATGCGGTTCTGCGGCACGCCACGGTGGAATTCCATGAAGTGCTTCTTGCCGTTGCGGCGCACGGTCAGGCGCAGGAAGCTCGACAGTGCGTTCACGCACGAGACGCCCACGCCGTGCAGGCCGCCCGAGACCTTGTAGCTGTTCTGGTCGAACTTGCCGCCCGCGTGCAGCTCGGTCATCACGATTTCAGCGGCGCTGCGCTTCGGATCGTGCTTGTCGTCCATCTTCACGTCCGTGGGAATGCCGCGGCCGTTGTCGGTGATCGAGATGGAGTTGTCCGCGTGGATCACCACGTGGATGTCGTTACAGTAGCCGGCGAGGGCTTCGTCGATCGAGTTGTCCAGCACTTCGAAGACGAGATGGTGCAGACCGGTGCCGTCCGACGTGTCGCCGATGTACATCCCGGGGCGCTTGCGCACCGCCTCCAGACCTTCGAGGATCTGGATCGACGAGGCGCCGTAGCTGTTGTCGGGTTGCGAGTTGTTCGTATCAGTCATGGATTTTTCCGGTTCTGCGTACTGCCTGTGTTACTGCTCGAGACTTTTTCGAAAAGCCATAAAAACGCCAAAGGGGCGCAGCGCCCCCTGGTGTTCTTCTTCTGTCGCGCTTTTTAGATGCGCATTGGCATCACCACGTACTTGAATTCCTCGTTCTCGGGAATCGTGATGAGTGCGCTGGAACTGGCGTCGCCGAGGCTCACTTCCAGCGTGTCGACCTTCAGGTTCGCGAGTACGTCGAGCAGATACGTGACGTTGAACCCGATGTCGATGGTGTCGCCCTGGTAGGCGATTTCCAGCTCTTCCTGCGCCTCTTCCTGGTCGGCGTTGGTCGACATGATCTTGAGCTGGCCCGGCTCGATGATGCAGCGCACGCCCTTGAACTTGTCGGACGTGAGAATCGCCGCGCGTTGCAGCGAGCGTTGCAGTTCTTCGCGGCCGATCTGGAAGGTGTTCTTGTGCGCCTTCGGAATCACGCGCTGGAAGTCGGGGAACTTGCCTTCCACGAGCTTCGAAACCAGTTCGACCTGGCCGAACGTGAACTTCACCTGGGTCGAGCCGATGTCGATCTTCAGCGTGTCGTCGATGTCTTCGAGCAGGCGCTGGAGTTCGAGAATGGTCTTGCGCGGGATGATGACTTCCTGGCGCGCGAACGAGCCTTCGATCTTCATCGACGAGAACGCGAGGCGGTGGCCGTCGGTCGCGACCGCCATGAGCTGGTCGCCGTCCACGACGAGCAGCATGCCGTTCAGGTAGTAGCGGATGTCCTGCTGCGCCATGGCGAAATACACCATGCCGAGCAACTGGCGGAACGTCTTTTGCGGCACCGCGAGGTTCGCACCGAAGTCCTTGGCCTGCGCCACCGTGGGGAACTCGTCCGCGGCGAGCGTTTGCAAGGCAAAACGGCTTTTGCCCGACTGCACCGTGAGGCGCTTGTCGGCGAGCGTGAGCGTGACCTGGCCGTCGGGCATCGCGCGCAGGATGTCGAGCAGCTTGCGCGCCGCGACCGTCGTGGCGACCTGGTCGTTGCCAACGCCGAAATCGGCGGTCGTGGTGATCTGCAACTCGAGGTCGGTCGACAGGAACGAGACGTCGGAACCGGTTTTGGTGATCAGCAGATTGGCGAGGATCGGCAACGTGTGGCGGCGTTCGACAATGCCGCTCACCGTTTGCAGCGGCCTCAGCAGGTTATCGCGTTCGGTCTTGACCAGTTGCATAGAGTTCCTTCGTTGATGTGACGGTCTGCGCGCCCGCCCGGCGCCGATACTGCCGACGTGACTCCACGTAAGTCACGCGGCCCTGGCGCCGCTCAGGCGGTTGATGCAGCACAGGCCGCGGCGTGGTGACCGCCCCGGACCGCCGGGCGGTTAAACCCATATTGTGCCTGAAAACGGACCACTTCCCTAAATTGGGGGCGATCCGCGAAATAAACAGGGGGTACCTGCCCGGCTGCGACCTCCGGCCCCGCCTTTTGCCTGCTGCGTGGGTGCTACGGACCTGCGATTAACCCTTCAGCGTCTGCTCCAGCACGTGCAGCTCGTGGTTGAGCTGGGCGTCCTTGGTGCGTTCGTCGGCGATCTTGCGCACGGCGTGCAGCACCGTGGTGTGGTCGCGGCCGCCGAACAGCTCGCCGATTTCCGGCAGGCTCTTCTGCGTGAGCTCCTTGGCCAGATACATGGCGATCTGGCGCGGGCGCGCGATGTTGGCCGGACGCTTCTTCGAATACATGTCGGCGACCTTGATGCTGTAGAAGTCGGCCACCGTTTTCTGGATGTTTTCGACCGAAATCTGGCGGTTCTGCACCGTCAGCAGGTCCTTGAGCGCTTCCTTGGTCAGCTCGATCGAGATCTCGCGGCCGTGGAACTTCGAGTACGCGAGGATCTTGCGCAGCGCGCCTTCGAGTTCGCGCACGTTCGAGCGCAGGTGCTTCGCGACGAAGAACGCCACGTCCTCGTTCAGGCTCACGCCTTCCGATTGCGCCTTGCGCATCAGAATCGCCACGCGCATTTCCAGCTCGGGCGGCTCGATCGCGACCGTCAGGCCCGAGTCGAAGCGCGAGATCAGGCGGTCGTCGATACCCGAGATTTCCTTCGGATACGTATCGCTCGTGATGATCACCTGCGCCTTGTTGGCGACCAGCGCCTCGAACGCGTAGAAGAACTCTTCCTGCGTGCGCGACTTGCCCGAGAAGAACTGAATATCGTCGATCAACAGCAGGTCGAGCGAGTGGTAGTAGCGCTTGAAGTCGTCGAACGCCTTGCGCTGGTACGCCTTCACCACGTCGGACACGTACTGCTCCGCGTGGATGTAGCGAATGCGCGCGCCCGGCTTGTCGAGCAGAAGCTGGTTGCCGATCGCGTGGATCAAGTGGGTCTTGCCGAGGCCCACGCCGCCGTACAGGAACAGCGGGTTGTATGAAATGCCGGGGTTGTCCGCCACCTGGATGGCAGCCGCGCGCGCGAGCTGGTTCGCCTTGCCGGTCACGAAGTTGTCGAACGTGAGCACCGGGTTGAGCTTCGAGCGCTCGTAGGTCGGGTCCGGCTCGCCGCTCGAGGCGGCCGCAGCCGCGCCCTGACCGGGGCGCCACGTGCGGCGGCCGGCGGCGGCTTCGTTGGCGTCGAGGCTCGGCAGGTCGAGATCGGCGGCGTCATCGGCGCTCGCGTGCGCGGCGGCCGAAGCGGCTTGCACCATGCCCGCGAGGCCCGTGCCGCCCATCGTGGCCGATTGGGGCGCGCTGGCGCTCATGGCCGCGCCAACCGGCGCGGCGTCGACACGCGCGGGCGAAAGCGGCGCGCGCGGCGCAGCGGGTGCCGCGACGTGAGGCGCGCGCATGCCCGCCTTCGGGTCGAGGACGAACTGCACGTCGACAGGCGTCTGCCAGAAGTCGCGCGCCATGTCGGTGATCCGGCCCGAAAACTGGCTTTTGACCCAGTCGAGCTTGAAGCGGTTGGGAGCGGCTATCTGCAGCGTGTTCGCCGCAGCATCGAAGGCAACCGGGGCCAACGGTTTAATCCACGTCACGTACTGCTGGGGCGTTAGCTCACGCTCCAGTAGTGCGGAACAGTGTTGCCAGAATTCGTTCATCGAGTTGCTGTGGTCGTTTTGTTTGCATACATTGCGGTCGCTCCGCTCTTGTCGCACCAATGCAACGAGGCCCTGGCGGAGCGACGGCAAATGCTCCGGAAGCCCGCGCGGCAAGGGTTTTGCGGCAAGCAGGCGGGCCGGAGCGGCATGCAGGATTCTTGGGATAGCCGAGATTCTAACGCCGAAATCCCCTGACCAGGAAGTTATCCACAGGGACGGATCAACGCACGGACGTTCGGTCGCCACCGGCCCCGCAGCCCCGTCAATATGGCCGCCGCATAGCCGTCGCGTGCGGTTCGATGCCCTAACCTATTGACGGCCAACGAAAAAGCGGCTTAAATAGCGGGTTCCTCGAAAACCAATCCCTAGTACCACCGGCCATTGCCTTTTTCCGCGATGCTCGCCGCGGTCAAAACTCAACAGTGAGAGCAACATGAAACGTACTTTCCAACCTTCCGTTACCCGTCGCAAGCGTACCCATGGTTTCCGCGTGCGCATGAAGACCGCCGGTGGCCGCAAAGTGATCAACGCACGCCGTGCGAAGGGTCGCAAGCGCCTCGCCGTCTAAGTCGGGCAGCATCGCTATCAGCGAAATCACGGGTAGCGGCCCGCTCGCGAGCACGGCGAACAGGACGACCCCGGTAACTGATCGGGGCGTCATGCCGTCGCGAACGCAAGCCGCTTTTCCGAAAGCCGCAAGGCTACTGAAAACGGATGAATTCTCATCCGTTTTTCGTTTGCGCCCTTGGCGCCGCACCGAGCACTTCGTTGTGTACGGCCGGCCCACGGGTAACGAGGCGCGGCTCGGGCTCGTGATCGGCAAGAAGTTCGCGCCGCGCGCAGTCACGCGCAATCTCGTGCGCCGGATCGCCCGCGAGGCGTTTCGCGTGCGTCGCGCGCAGTTCGAAGGTTTCGACCTGCTGCTGCGCCTGCACACGAAATTCGACCGCAAGGCGCGGCCGGCCGCGTCGTCGCCGGGGCTCAAGGCCTTGTGCCGCGGCGAGATCGAGACGTTGCTCGAAAAGGCCGCGCGCGAAGTCACGCGGCGCGCAGGCGCTTCGCCTGCCGCGCCTGCGACATCCGCGCGCACCCCTTGCGCGACGCAAACCGCGGCACCAGATGCAGATCCGGCGCGTGACCAGGCCGGTAAGGATTTGCCGCCGGACCAGGGCACGTCCGAAACAGGCACACCCCGCACGTCATGAGCGGGGCGCGCGAGTCCGGTATTTCCGATGTGCGCGCCGCGCGAGCGGCGCGTGCTTCGTCATCGAGCGCGGCGCAGTCGGGCCGCAACGCCATGCAAACGGTACTGATCGCACTGCTGCGTTTCTACAAGCTTGCCGTGAGTCCCCTCCTCGGCAACCGGTGCCGTTTTTATCCTTCCTGTTCGGATTACGCACGCGAGGCAATCCAGTATCATGGCGCCGCGCGTGGGACTTACCTCGCCGCGCGGCGGCTGTGCCGCTGCCATCCGTTTTCGGCGGGCGGCGTCGATCTCGTCCCGCCTGCATCTCCGAAAAAGCGCTGACGCGCCATTCCATCGACACTGAGACAACGCATGGATATCAAACGCACCGTCCTATGGGTCATCTTCTTCATGTCAGCGGTCATGCTGTACGACAACTGGCAGCGCGACCACGGACGTCAGTCGATGTTCTTCCCGAGCGCGACGCAAACGCAGACGCAAACCGCCGCGGGCGGCGCCGCGCCCGCCAGCGCCGCCAATGGCGCGTCCGACTTGCCGACGGCTAACGCCGCCGCCGGTCAGGCGCCGACGAACACGGCCCAGCCCGCCGCCGTCGCGGCACAGCTCGTGCATTTCCGCACCGACGTCTACGACGGCGTGATCGACACGCGCGGCGGCACGCTCGTGAAGCTCTCGCTCGTGAAGGAAAGCGCCGACGGCAAGGGTCCCGAGCAGTACATCACGCTGTTCGACCACACGAACGACCACACGTATCTTGCGCGCACGGGCCTGCTCGGCGGCGACTTCCCGAATCACAACGACGTGTTCACGGCCGTCGACGGTCCGCGCGAGCTGACCGGCGACGCCAACTCGTTCCAGGTCGCGCTCCAGTCGCCCGAGAAGGGCGGCGTGAAGGTCACCAAGACCTACACGTTCACGCGCGGCAGCTACGTGATCGGCGTGGACTGGAAGGTGCAGAACGTGAGCGGCGCGCCCGTCTCGCCCACGCTCTACATGGAAATCGTGCGTGACAGCGAGCCGGTCGAAACGCCGCGCTTCTCGCACACCTTCATCGGCCCGGCGGTGTACTCGAACGAGCATCACTTCCAGAAGATCACGTTCAGCGACATCGACAAGAACAAGGCCGACTTCGTGAGCCAGGCCGACAACGGCTGGATCGCGATGGTGCAGCACTACTTCGCGACCGCGTGGATTCCGCAGCAGGGCGCCAAGCGCAGCATCTATGTCGAGAAGTTCGACAACTCGCTCTACCGCGTGGGCGTGAAGCAGCCGCTCGGCACGATCGCTCCGGGTGCGACGGACAACGTGCAGGCACGCCTCTTCGCCGGTCCGGAAGAGGAGCGCATGCTCGAAGGCGTCGCGCCGGGTCTGGAGCTCGTGAAGGACTACGGCTGGGTGACGATCATCGCCAAGCCGCTCTTCTGGCTGCTCGAGAAGATCCACGGTTATGTGGGCAACTGGGGCTGGGCGATCGTGCTGCTCACGCTGCTCATCAAGGCCGTGTTCTTCCCGCTCTCCGCCGCCAGCTACAAGTCGATGGCGCGCATGAAGGAAATCACGCCGCGCATGCAGGCGCTGCGCGAGCGCTTCAAGAGCGACCCGCAGAAGATGAACGCAGCGCTCATGGAGCTCTACAAGACCGAGAAGGTGAATCCGTTCGGCGGCTGTCTGCCGGTGGTGATCCAGATTCCGGTGTTCATCTCGCTGTACTGGGTGCTGCTCTCGTCGGTGGAAATGCGCGGCGCGCCGTGGATTCTCTGGATTCACGACCTTTCGCAGCAGGACCCGTTCTTCATCCTGCCGGTGCTGATGGCCGTGTCGATGTTCGTGCAGACCAAGCTGAACCCGACGCCGCCGGACCCCGTCCAGGCCAAGATGATGATGTTCATGCCGATCGCGTTCTCGGTCATGTTCTTCTTCTTCCCGGCGGGTCTCGTGCTGTACTACGTCGTGAACAACGTGCTCTCCATCGCGCAGCAGTACTACATCACGCGCATGATGGGCAAAGGCAAGAAGAAGGAAGCTTGAGTGTAGAAGCGGCGCGGAGTGACTCCCGCCGCTTGCTCGGGGCTCGAAAAAAAGCCGTCCGGTTCACGCCGGACGGCTTTTTGTTTTGCTGGGCCGCTATTTTCTTGACGGCGCAAAGCGCGGTGGTCGCGCTCGCGGGTCAATTCTTGTCGGCGTCACCGTAGAATTGGGCGATCAGTTCCTGCACGAGGTAACGGTGGTGAGCGCTGAGCGATTCGATTTTCGAGGCCAGTTCCAGCGCTTCTTCGGAGAGCGGATATTTTTCGTCCGGCTTGCGCGGTCTCGGCACTGCTGAAACGGCGTTACCCGGCGGCCCGTAATGCAGCCAGTGCAGATCGACGTCGAACCATTTCGCCAGTGTCTCCAGTTTGTCGTGCGTAGGGATGGTGCGGCCGCTCAGCCATTTGTGCGCCGTTTGCGGCGACACCGGATGCTCGCCGTGATGCCGCAGGTTGAACCGGTTGGCCAGGTCGGTGCTGCCACGCAATTTTTCGGGTGCGCGCTTCATCGCGAACTTAAGACGTTCGGCAAAGGCGGCTTTTTCTTCGGGTGTGGGCATGGGCCAGATTGTGCAGCCCGAAATCGACGAAGAAGACAACCAATTAGGCTATGTTTAGCGCATAAAAGCGATAACTTGCCCGCCTGTAATCGTCTTATGATTTCGATCGTGTCTCCATTGATTCCTTGCTCAGCCGACGATTGGCCGAACAGCACACCGGTTTTTTCCTTGATTTGGCAGAAATAAATAAGATCACTCTTATCTAAATCAAGATAAAACGCGACGGCTCTCAAAGCGACTTGCCACCGGGGAACGATCTGTCCGCCGCGTTACAATGCCTCGCGTTCCGCGACCGCTCTGCCTGTCGCCGTTCGCGCCGATTCCAGCTCTGCTCTACGGTCCACTCCTGCCATGCTCGCCACCGATTCCGATCCCATCGTCGCCATTGCCACTGCGCCCGGACGCGGCGGAATTGGTGTTGTGCGCGTCTCGGCGGGCCGCGCGGGCGCCGCGGCGACCGAAGCCCTGATGCAGGCCCTCACCGGACAGAAGCTGGCCGCCCGCCACGCGAGCTACGTGCCCTTCCTGGACGGCGCCGGCACGGTGCTCGACCGTGGCATCGCGCTGTCCTTCCCGGCTCCGCATTCCTACACCGGCGAGCACGTGCTCGAACTACAGGGCCACGGCGGCCCGATCGTGCTCCAGCTCGTCTTGCAGCGCTGCATCGAGGCAGGCCGCGAGTTTGGGCTGCGACTTGCCGAACCGGGCGAGTTCACGCGGCGCGCGTTCCTCAACGACAAGCTCGACCTCGCCCAGGCCGAGGCCGTGGCGGACCTGATCGAAGCGAGCACCGAGGCCGCCGCGCGCTCGGCCGGACGCTCGCTCGACGGGGCGTTCTCGCGCGACATCCACGCGCTCGTGGACGACGTCGTCACGCTGCGCATGCTTGTGGAGGCGACGCTCGACTTCCCCGAAGAGGAGATCGACTTTCTCGAAGCCGCCGACGCGCGCGGCAAGCTCGCGCGCATCCGCGCGCAGCTCGACCACGTGCTCTCCGAGGCGCGCCAGGGCGCGTTGCTGCGCGAAGGGCTTGCGGTGGTGCTCGCCGGGCAGCCGAACGTGGGCAAGTCGTCGCTGCTGAACGCGCTTGCGGGCGCCGAGCTCGCGATCGTCACGCCCGTGGCCGGCACGACGCGCGACAAGATCTCCCAGACGATCCAGGTCGAAGGCATTCCGCTGCATGTGATCGACACCGCAGGTCTGCGCGACACCGAGGACGAAGTCGAGAAGATCGGCATCGAGCGCACGTGGAGCGAAATCGGCCGCGCCGACGTGGTGCTGCATCTGCTCGATGCGCGCACGGGCATGAACGCCGAAGACGAGACGATCGCCGCTCGATTCCCCGCGGGCGTGCCGGTAGTGCGCGTGCTCAACAAAACGGACCTAACCGGCGCGGCGTCCGACGTGACCCGGCGCGCGGCTGTGGACGGCAGCGAAGTTTGCGAGGTGCGCCTTTCCGCGAAAAAAGGCGAAGGCATCGGGCTGCTGCGCGCGGAGCTGTTGCGCATTGCGGGCTGGCAGGCGGACGCGCAGAGCGTGTATCTCGCGCGCGAGCGGCATCTGATTGCGTTGCGGGCGGCGCGTGAGCATCTCGAGCAGGCGGCGGCGCATGCGGACCAAAACTCCCAACTACTCGATTTGTTCGCCGAGGAACTGCGGCTCGCACAGGAATCGCTCAACGCGATTACGGGCGAATTCACGTCCGATGATCTCCTGGGCGTGATTTTTAGCCGGTTTTGTATTGGGAAGTAACCGGTTTCTCTCAGCTTCGCTGGCCACCGCGAATGCCGTATCAAGCAGGCCTCCACGCGCCGAGTCGATCCCTGCATTCTGCTGCGGGCTGGAACAATGCCTTCGATTCATAGGGGTTAACCCTTGAGCGCAACACTCCTAGACTTTCACTCATCGGATGCAGACAAGTTGTCGCACCGCTAACAAAAGTCGATGGAGGTAGTAATCATGAAGTCCCTGATCCAGGCCGTTGCCGTTGCTGTTGCCCTTGTTGTGCCGGTTGCTTCGTTCGCACAGTCGAACGGCCCGGTGACCCGCGCCCAGGTCCGCGCGGAACTCGTTCAGCTCGAAAAGGCTGGTTATCACGTTGGCGACGGCGACCAGGCGCACTACCCGGATGCGATCCAGGCCGCCGAAGCGAAGGTCGCTGCGCAGCAAGTGGCAACGAGCGGTTACGGTGGTGTTGTGAGCGGTTCGTCGGAAGCGGGTCGCCCGGCAGTGTCGAAGGCCGACTGGAACGCGATGTACAGCCATCCCTGATGCACTGATTTCGGATACACGGGCAGGATGCCCGAAGTACCTGATCTGAGCATCGCAGTCTGAGCGCGCAGTACCGTAGCGCGCTCCCATTTAAAGAACCGGCTCGCTAGCGCGGCAATATCCGCGAGCGGGCCAGTTCCATTCCGAATACCTCCGCCGTCGGCCATCCGATGGCTTCGCTCGGGCCTGACGGCCTGGGCGCTTTTTCGATGAGATCGATCCAAGGCTTTTGCCCTTGATCGTCTATCGCACCCATTTCGCTAAACACGCTGTCTATCGCCGCTGCGCCGCTCCGGTGCCGCGCATCAAGTGGTGGGCACGCGTCTGTGGCGCCATTCACGACAGCCCATTCTGCTTGCGGCGTGGCTTTCGGTTCGTCCCCGAGTTTTGTATCGCACCGATTTCTCCCGGCTTTGCAGGCCAGCACCAATGTCAGTACCAAGCCGACCTGCACCTGCTTTGCCGATGCCTGCATTCTGCTACGGGCTGGAACAATGCCTTCGATTCATAGGGGTTAACCCTTGGGCGCAACACTCCTAGACTTTCACTCATCGGATGCAGACAAGTTGTCGCACCGCTAACAAAAGTCGATGGAGGTGGTAATCATGAAGTCCCTGATCCAGGCCGTTGCAGTTGCTGTCGCCCTTGTTGTGCCGGTTGCTTCGTTCGCACAGTCGAACGGCCCGGTGACCCGCGCCCAGGTCCGCGCGGAACTCGTTCAGCTCGAAAAGGCCGGTTATCACGTTGGCGATGGTGACCAGGCGCACTACCCGGATGCGATCCAGGCCGCCGAAGCGAAGGTCGCTGCACAGCAAGTGGCAACGAGCGGTTACGGTGGTGTCGCAAACGGCTCGTCGGATGCCGGGCAAGCGCGCGACAGTCGGGTTTCGTCGTACTCGGCTCCCGTGTACAACCACCATTAAGCAGGCCGTCGTCGAGCGCAGCGCTTAAGCCGCTGCGAGACCGGTTTGAATTGCGGTGACCAGGCGCGCTCCGAAAGGGGCGCGCTGTGATAACGCGCGTACTTTCGCCGTCGGCCAGGCGATGGTTAGTGGAGTTGGTGCTCGATGAGTTTCGGGAGATTGGATTCGCTGAAGGTGACCGTTTTGCCCGTGTAGTAATTCGCGCGCTCGAACTGGGCCTTGCCGACCGACGTTTGACTCTCCGCGATGGCCAGAACAAATCCCGGCTTCTTTTCCAGGCGATATTGGACGTGAATGACTTCTGCCTCGAGCAGGCGGGTTGCATTCGTCGCCGCGATGACCAACAGAGGCACCTGGTGATCGAGGATGTAATCAGCCTTCATACCTCCCGCGATTGGTAACTCCACGTCCGAGCGGAATGCAACACCCAAAGTCGTGGCGGTTTTCTCGATCACCGCTGCCAGGCGCTCACGGAAATCACTGGTCTTTTTGGGACCTCGAGCCGTTGCGACGGAAAATAGATGCTGCGCCGCCTCGGCGACGCGGAAAATATAGGGTGCCGTTAGTCGTTCGTCAGGAGTGGTGACAGAGATAACCTCGTCATCCGAGAACGTGGTGGGCGAATAGGCAAGCGTCTCCTCTACCCAGCGTGCCACGACGTCCGATTCGACATCACCGCCAGCCATACTCGCGTAGAGCGCGGCCTCGCCGTTGTCGTCAATCTTGTAGCCGGTCTGGGTGGGCCGAACCCGGATGACAATGCGATCCCCGCTGCCAGGGTATTCGAGAGGCGTGATTACCCGTTGCACGCCCTTCTCGTCGGCGTGCACCTCAAATAGACCACAGATGGCCCGTTTCAGGGTGGATGTCAGTTCCATAAGTCGTCAGCTCGCCCGAGCGTGATGCCGGTCGCCTTGCAGAATACCGTGATCAAGTGACTTCGGTCACTGGGAATCCGCGGATCGAACGTGCGAGTGGATTTTAATGCCAACTCAGGAGCACCGGGGAGTAACCGATTGGTGTAATCCAGATTGGTATTGCAGGGAACTTTGATGTGGATACCTTTGTGGCTTGGATGCCAATGGAACTCAAGTAGTGGGGACCAGGAACCGTTAGGCAGTCCGCACAGCAGATACCCGTAAAACTTCGTGTCTGTGAGAATTTCGCCGTCGCCCCAAATGAACAGGACCGAATGGGAATGCGAAACAGGAATCAGGCCCGTCGCGAAATAGCGTGGACCACCGATTTTGTGGAACGGCCTCGGCAGCTTCCCTCGCTTCAGTTGCTTGAACGAGGGCATATGCGGCAGGCGCTTCAAGGCGGTCTTGTGGCCGGCAAGGTCGCGACTTTTCACTGTCAGTCCTCGGGCGATGGAGTGCGATACGCTAGCACGCACCCCATCCAACAAAAGCGCCCTCCCTGATTGCGACTGCGTGCATCTGGTAGTCCTTTGATTAATGGCATATGCGATGGCGGACAAATGCGCGCAATTTGCCCGGAGATGTGGCGTGTTGGTCTGCGCGAAGCCTCGCCATGCCGCACATCACCCCCGCCTCACCCCACCCCATTCTTCCACCGCCTGGAACAATGCTTCTGAAGCATAGGGGTTAACCCGCGACGACGATCCTCCTAGACTTTCACTCATCGGATGCAGACAAGTTGTCGCACCGAATCAAAAACCAAAGGAGGTAGTTGCCATGAAGTCCCTGATCCAAACCGTAGCCGTTGCCGTTGCACTCGTCGTACCGATGGCATCGTTCGCGCAATCGAATGCGCCCGTGACCCGCGCCCAGGTGCGCGCCGAGCTCGTGCAGCTCGAAAAGGCGGGCTGGCGTCCGGGCGCAGGGGCGGACCCGCACTACCCCGACGACCTCCTCGCTGCCGAAGCAAAGGTGGCAGCCGCCAACGGTGCCACGAGCGGTTACGGCGGCGTGGCCGCAGGCAGTTCGGATGCCGGCCGCCCCGCTGTCACCAAGGCCGACTGGAACGCGATGTATAACCATCCGTAACACAGCAGCACGGCAAAAGCGCTTGCCTCGAACGTACGCAAGCGCTTTGCACACCTGATCGAATACCTCCGCCGTCGTTAATCCGATGGCTTCGCCCGGGCCTCCCGGCCCGGGCGCTTTTTCCGGCGATCGCCAGCGCGTGTGGCGCCGCCCACGAAAACAATGCTTATCCACGCGTCCATCCTCGCACTACGAGCTAACTGCATCGCCATTTAGTTCGTAGTGCGATTCAATTTTCAGCTCTCGATCGCGCGACATATCCAACGCGGCTTCGCCCTCGCCGCTCATTGCCGACCCGGCGCTACATCCACGGCTGCCCCACGGCCGCCAGTCGCCGCTGTAATTTGCGGACACACATCGTTGCGATTCCAAACCCTCTCCATCGCATCGCTCATCGACAATCGAGCGCATCAGGAGAATGACGATGAAAACACTGTTCTGCGCGATTGCCATGGTTGCCTTGTCGGCGGGCCTCACGGGTTGCATCGTGGCCCCGCCCTATGCCTACGCACCGGCGCCAGCCTACGGCTACGCGCCGGGCTACTATGCCGCCCCTGCGGTGGATATCGGGGTTGGCGTGGGTGGCTATTACGGTCACGGCTGGCGACATTAAGGGGACCGTAACAAGCTGATTGAAAGGCTTGCGCGAGACTCGTCTGAAGACCTATCCGATGTGATAGCTGCGCAGGCGCTGCCGTCGCACTAAAGTGGCGGCAAACGGTTCGCAAAGACGCTGGACCATCGCACGGGGCAACCATGAAATTCATCGACGACGAAATCGCGCACATTACGCGCGCCATGGCGCCCTCATTATCGGCTGGCACGAGACCCGCCGTTTTCTCATTCGACTACTGGTACAAGCGGCTTGCCGCGCTGCTCGATCTTGGCCAGATCACGCCGGCCCAGTTCAGGACGATCGACGCGCTCATGGTCGAACTCGAAGCGATCAAGCGCACTGTCGACGTGAACACGCCCGAGCCGCTCGCCGCCTGACCTGCGGATTCACGAATTCGATTCACCGGCGCCTCGCACCGTGAATCTCACCCGCTAACCTCGCCATGTCACCCGAGCATGGATTCGCCCGCGCATGCGGGCTTCTTTCTTTCTGGATGTTCGATGCGCCGGCCAGGGCGGCCCAGCCCACCTGACAAAAAAAGACCGCGACAGGGGCCGCGGTCAAGAGCTTGTACTGCGTCTTCCAGCGCGGCGCGAGGGGATGTCGCCGCCACATCATTCTCGCGGCACGCCTCGCACGCGGCAACGACTAGTGCCCTGATTTGACTATCGTTAACGTTTGAGGCACGCCGGCTCGCGCTCTTGAAAACGTCTTGCGGCCCCTGCATGTACAGCCCACTTTTCTCGGAGATTCAGATCGTGGGCAGAAGACCTTCCTTCATTGACGATCTGGCTCGCGGCGTCCCATCCGACGGCGCGGGCCAGCGTCCCGGCATCGACGACGACGCGCTCCTCGACGCCTATTCACGCACCGTGATCGGCGCGCTCGAGCGCGTCCAGCCAGCCGTGGCTTACATCGCGGTCGAGCGCCGCGCATCGGGCCAGGCCGCCGCGCGCGGCGGCAGCGGCTCGGGCTTCCTGTTCACGCCCGACGGCTATCTGCTGACGAACAGCCACGTGGTGCATGGCGCGAGCAAGCTACGCGTAACGCTCGCTGACGGCGCGACCTACGCGGCCGACCTCGTCGGCGACGACCCGAGCACGGACCTCGCCGTGCTGCGTATCGGCGCTTCCGAAGCATTGCCGCACGCGCAACTCGGCGACTCGGCAGGGCTGCGTGTCGGGCAGGTCGCGATTGCGGTGGGCAGCCCGCTCGGGCTCGCGCAAACGGTGACGACAGGCGTGGTGTCGGCGCTCGGCCGTTCGTTGCGCTCGGAGTCGGGGCGCCTGATCTACGACGTGATCCAGACCGACGCGGCGCTCAACCCCGGCAATTCGGGTGGGCCGCTCGTCAATTCCGCCGGTCAGGTGATCGGCGTGAACACGGCGATCATTCCAGGCGCGCAGGCCATCTGCTTCGCCACGGCCATCGACACCGCGAAATGGGTCATCACGCAGCTTTTCGCGCATGGGCGCGTGCGGCGCGCCTACATCGGCATTGCCGGCACCACGGTGCCGATCGCGCGCAAGGTGCAGCGCTATTTCGACCTGAGTGCGACGACTGGCGTGCGGGTGATGGAGATCGTCAAGGGCAGTCCCGCGGCGCTCGGCGGCCTGCGCGTGGACGACACGGTCGTCACGATCGACGGCGCGCCGGTGGACGGCATCGACGCGCTACAGCGCCTGCTCGACGCTTCGCGCATTGATCGGGAAGTGGAAATCGGCGTGGTCCGCTTGACGCAGCGCCTCAACCTGCGCGTGACGCCCGTCGAGCAGACGAGCTAGGCGAACGAAGCGCGGTCGGCGCTGCGGGCGCGCCGGCCGTGTTGCACCGTCTCGCACCGTGTTGCACCGTGTCGGATACGGCGCGCATTTGCATGGTGCCTTTGCATGATTTACCAGCCGCTGCCAGGCTGGGCATAGACGGGCGCTTGCCCATAGCCGGGCTGCGCGTAACCGTCATCGTATTGCGGCGGCGGAAGCGGCGCGGGTTGAGCCGGCGCGCAAGCCACATAGCGGCCCGAATACTGGTCGTAGCACGCTCCCGGCGGGGCTGCGGCGTAGACCGGCGCGGGCTGCGCATACACAGGCGCCGGCTGCTCCACATAGGCCGGTTGCGCCGGGTATGCCGGGTACGCCACTGCCGGGCCACTGTTCAGCACGGCGCCTACGGCTGCGCCGATCAGCGCGCCGCCAACCAGCGCACCCACCACGTCGCCGCCGTGGTCGTGCGCGCTCGCGGGGCCGGCCGCAACTGCACAGCCCGCCAGCACTAAAACGGCTGCCATCTTTCGCATTTCGTTCTCCCTGAGAACCTTTGAAAACATGCGACGGATTGTCAGCCTGATCGGCGGATACAGGTGCTGCAAGTGGTAACGACGAATTACGCGCGGTGCGGGTGCGCACGCTCTGCCGGGAGTCCCGTCAGTGTGCGTGCGTGCCGTTCTGAGTGTCGTCCTCCGGTGTGCGCGGCGTGCTGTTGCGCCGCCCGGCAGACGGACAAAGAGGCGTGAGCGCGATGGCTAGCACCATCAGCACGAGCAGCGGCACGAAGTACGGCTTCCAGGAGAACTCGACATCGCGAGTGCCTCCCTGCCATTTCGGTGCGTTTAGTCGCGCGAGGTGCGGTCCGGCTCAGTGATGCAGGATGCTGCGCAGCGGATGCCGCCAGTCCATGTGATGTCCGTCCCCCGCTTGTACGCGCTGTCGGTGTTCCTCGAGAATCTCGTCGGAAAACAGGAATACGACAATGACGAGGGGGATGACCAGAAACGCGCCCAGTATTACGTGTTCGATCACGATAACCTCCTGGTTGTCAAGCGGCTTGCAGTTGCATTGTAGCCGCGACGCGACAGTTTGCACATTGGGCGTGCTCAGAAGCGCCAAAACAATGTTCGCCAACCATCACAACCGGGATGACGCAATACATGTGCCCGCTCGCGCAACCCTGCTTGTAGAGGCGAATGCCGGGCGCCGGGAGGCCGCGGCACGGACCACCGGCGATCGATGTGAATAACCCCTGGATAAGTAGGGGTGATGGTCTGGATAAGGCCTGGAAAACTGCGGGAAAACTTCGGGGCTTGTGGAGAAACGCGCGGAAGGGACGGTTGCCCGCGCCAAAGCGACCGACAACCGGGTGATGCGCGGCTCATGTCGCCGACTTTCGCCACGCGGCGGCGAAGAGGCCGGCGCCGATCAGCAGCGTGCCGCCGGTGCGATTGACCGCGCGCTGCACGCGCGGGCTGCGCACGGCTTTGCGCGCCGCGGCCGCGAGCAGCGCATAGCCGAACGCATTGAGCGATGCGAGCACGAGGAAGGTGGCTTCGAATACGACAATCTGCGGCGCGATGGCCATGTGCGGATCGATGAACTGCGGCACGAAGGCGACGAAGAAAATGATGCTCTTCGGGTTGAGGGCCGTCACCGCGAAGGCATGCGCGAAGATGCGGCCGGTGCGCGTTTCGGACGTGTCGGGTTCATTGCCTTCGCTAACGGGGGCGCGCCAGAGTTTCAGGCCGAGGTAGATCAGATACGCCGCGCCCACCCATTTGAGCACCGAGAACAACGTGGCGGAGGCTGCGAGGATCACACCGAGGCCGAGCATGGAAGCCGTCATGGCCGTGAAATCGCCAAGCGCGACGCCGGCCGTGGTGGCCAGCGCATAGCGGCGGCCGTGGCCCAGCGCGTACGAAACGACGAGCAGCACGGTGGGTCCGGGAATGGCAACGAGAATCGCCGACGCGATCGCGAACGGCAGCCAGTGAGCGAGAGTCATGGAGGTCTCCTTTGGGAAGCCCGATTTATCCACGAACTCAGACGGTGTGCAAGCGTGTCGGCGGCGCTGGCTATGGCATGCACCAACGCGCCTGGCATTGTTTTTATTCTGCGTTCAGCACATTAATGCGCCGGGTTTGGATCGCGCCGTCAGCGACTTTAGGTGCGGTGCGTCATTTGCCCATTTGGCGACCATTAAATCGATTCCGTAATCGCAAGCCGAACGGGCCTATTCCGGCTATAACCGTAAGCGCCTTGTAGTACAAGACGCCAGGTCTTTTAATCGACGTTTCGGACTGCTCCAAAACTTGCAATGGCGCCGCTTCTCGCGGCATTGCGGTGTCCCCGGCTACGCGGCGTGAATTCCTTGCTGTTGCGATCGCACACAAGTCGGGCTTGCAGTCTTTGAGCCGTTTTCTATGTTTAAAAACGCGGGTGAAACGTGAGAGTTAAATACATAGCTAACCTGAGTCAAAACCCGCAGGAGGCAAAAATGAAAATGCTGTCCGGTATGGTCCTCGTGGCGGCAAGCCTGGCTTGCGCCGTTGCCGCTCAAGCTCAGGATGCGAGCGTCAAGCCGCAGCAAACCGTGCAGTTCAAGCCCGGCTCCTATGGCTGCCTCTCGAAGGACAAGCTCGACGCGGTCGCGCAGCACGAGCAGGCTGGCGAGCACCAGCAGATGCAGGAGTACTTCACGGGATTCCAGTGCCTTTCCACACCGGATAACCAGTCGTTCCGCGTCGTTCAGGTGGTGGGTCATGACGTCGAATTCGTCAACGCGGCCAACACCGACCAGCAAGGTCTCTGGACCAACGACCGCTTTATCAAGCAATAACGCCACGGCGGGTGTGCCAAAGGATTACGCGCGCATGCACGCGTGCGAGCCTGCCCGGAACGCCCTCATCGCCTCCGATACGCCCCTCGCAAAATGGCCCGACGCGCGAGCGCCGGGCCCTTCGCATGGCTGCCCGCACAGCCGCGACGTGAAGTAAAGCGCCGCGCGCCGCTGTCAAACCACCGTCATTTTCGCGTCAGACTATCCGCATTGCGCCGCACGCGCAGGTTCGCCGTGCGCGCGGCCCGTGCGTTGTACGGCACGTGGTTTGCTCCAAACTTCGCTATCATGTGCGGCTTTCGCGCGCCCGGAATTCGGCATGGCACTCAAATCGACCATCTATAAAGTAGAACTGCAAATCGCGGACATGGACCGGCACTATTACGCCGACCATGCGCTCACGATCGCGCGCCATCCGTCCGAAACCGACGACCGCATGATGGTCCGCATCGCCGCCTTCGCGCTGTTCGCGAGCGAGCGGCTCGAATTCTGCAAGGGCCTGTCCGATACGGATGAACCGGACCTCTGGTGCAAGGACTACACGGGCGCGATCGAAACGTGGATCGAGGTCGGCCAGCCCGACGAACGCCGCATCGCCAAGGCAAGTGGCCGCGCCAACGAAGTCATCGTGATCGCTTACGGCGGCCGCACGTCCGATATCTGGTGGCAAGGGGTGCGCAGCAAGGTCGAGCGCCTGCGCAACGTCACCGTGTGGTCGCTGGGCGAGGGCGTCGCCGCATCGCTCGGCGCGCTGGCCGAACGCACCATGCGCCTGCAATGCACGGTGCAGGACGGCGCAGCATGGATCGGCAATACGAGCGCCGAGCCCGTCGCGGTCGAGTGGAGCGTGTTCAAGGCGCCTGAAAACGTCTAGGCGTCGTCTGGACGCGCCGTGCGCGCGGACCTTCACGCGCGCGGCGGCCCCTTGAGCTCCAGCATGTTGCCCTCCGGGTCGAACAGATACAGCGACGGCCCCAAACCCTCGGCTCCATAACGCTCGACGGCATTGCCGGGCCGCGCGCCATGTTGCGTGAGATGCGCGGTGAGCGCCTCGGCGTCGAATGGTTCGACGCGCAGGCAAAGGTGGTCCATGTTGCCGTCGGCGCCGGCGGGCGGTGCGCCCGCGCCGCGATCCAGCGGGCCGCCAATCGTGACCAGGTCGATGAGCGAGCGCCCGGCGCGCAACTGCACGAGCCCGAGGTCGCCTTGCTCGCGCTCGGGCTCACAGCCGAGCACCTCGCAATAAAAGCGCCTCATCGCGGCCGGATCGGCCGCCCGGATCACGACGTGATCGATCTCGCGAATCTGGATCCGCATGGCGTCCTCCAGGACATGCAAGGCATTCCATGATGAACCTATGGACGTGCGCCTGCGCGGCGCGCGCGCATACGCACGGCATTCGGGCGGGCTTGGACGGCAAAACGGAGGGAACCGGCGGAGAATAGCCGGATAAACCGGGAGAGGTCGGGCGCAGCGCAAACGCTGGACGAAAAAAAGCCCGCTGCTGTGAGCGGGCTTAATCCATATCAGGAGGAGACATGGAGGAGACAGGAACCACTATACACAGCCGCCTGACGCGACGCAACAACTTTTTAAGGGAAAACCCGCAATTTCGTTATTTTGTCGCACGGGAATGCGCAACGCGCCACCAGGGATTCACCGCAGGCCCTAAAAGGGCTGGATAAAGCGTCAGATGGCAGCGGAATCGGCGGCAATGACAGCGCAAGATCCGGCGCGCCGCAGTCGATGCGCGACGGTACAGTGAGGGCATGCAGAGAGGCACCTCAAGGAGTCGTGAGATGAGCGCCGTCCAGAATCTGAAAGCCCAGGTGAAAGATCCGATGAAACCCGCGATGCAATCCACCCAGCCCGCCGCGCCGCGGAGCGAATGGTCGACCGATGCCGCGCGCTGGCAGGCCGTCACCGCACGCGACGCCCGTGCCGACGGCGCGTTTTTCTACGCCGTGCGCACGACCGGCGTGTTCTGCCGCCCGTCCTGCGCGTCGCGGCTGCCGCGCCGCGAGAACATCGAATTTTTCGCCGACCCGGACGCCGCGCGCGCCGCGGGCTACCGCGATTGCAAGCGCTGCCGGCCCGGCGGCTTGCCGCGCGAACTGGAGATCGTGCGCCGCGCCTGCGCGGCCCTCGACGCCGATCCGCAGCAGCACCTCACGCTCGCGCAACTGGGCGACGCCGTGCATCTGAGCCCATTTCACCTGCAACGCCTCTTCAAGCGCGTGCTGGGCGTCTCGCCGCGCCAGTACCAGGCGGCGCGTCGCGGCGCCGTGCTGCGCGACGCGCTGGGCGAGGGCGCCGACGTCACCCGCGCCAGCGCCGACGCGGGCTTCGGCTCGTCGTCGCGGCTCTATCACAGCGTGCCGGGCGAACTCGGCATGGCGCCTTCCACATATCGCCGCAAGGGTGCGGGCCTGACGATCCGCTATGCCGCCACGCCCACACCGCTCGGCTTCGTGCTTATCGCGGCCACGGGGAAGGGCATCTGCCGGATCGCGTTCGGCGACGACGCCCAAGCGCTCACTGCCGCGCTCGCCACGGATTTCGCAAACGCGAACTGCGTCGAGGATCAGGCCGCCGTCGCGCCGTTCGTCGCGCAGATCGACGCGTATCTGCACGGCCGCCGCGAGCGTTTCGACCTGCCGCTCGACATCGCCCCCACGGCGTTCCAGCAGCGCGTCTGGGACGCGCTCCAGCGCATTCCCTACGGCGAAACGCGCAGTTATTCGCAGATTGCCGAGACGCTCGGTGCGCCGCGCGCGGTGCGCGCCGTCGCGAGCGCCTGCGCGTCGAACCCTGTGGCGCTGGCGATTCCGTGCCATCGCGTCGTGCAAAAGGGCGGCTCACTCGCCGGTTATCGCTGGGGGCTGGAGCGCAAGGCGGCGTTGATCGACGCCGAGTCGCGCGCGGGCGAGATCCGCGCGGACGCCGCGCCCAACGCCAGCGTCACGCAGCCAGGCAAGTCCGCCCGCACCACCCCGAGCCGCGCCAACACGCCGGAGACCGCCGCTTGAGCGCCATCGCCCCGCAAACCCGACAGCAACCCGAACCACCGCCAACACAGAGCGCCACGCTCGAACTGCCGTTTCGCGCGCCCTACGACTGGCCGCGCGTGCTGCGCTTCTTCGGCGGCCGCGCGACGCCGGGCGTCGAGGCCGTGGAAGACGGCGCATGGCTGCGCGCCATCGACTTCAACGGCGCGAGCGGCACGCTCGCCGTGCGCCGCCATGCCCGCAAGCATTGTCTCGTCGTGCAGATCGACGGCGCCGTCAGCGCGCACGCCGCCGCGCTCGCCGCGCCGCTCTCGCGCATGTTCGACCTGCACGCCGATCCCGCCACGATCGTCGCGCATCTGCGCACCGATCCGTGGCTGGCGCCGCTCGTCGCCGCGGCGCCGGGGCTGCGCGTGCCCGGCGCATGGTCGGGGTTCGAGCTCGTGGTGCGTGCGATCGTCGGCCAGCAGGTCAGCGTGAAAGCGGCGACCACGATCGTCGGGCGGCTCGTCGAGCGCGTGGGCGAACCGATCGAAGGGCATCCGCACGCGCGTACCGCGTGGCGCTTTCCGAAGCCCGCCGCGCTCGCCGCCGCCGATCTCGCGGGCATCGGCATGCCGGGCAAGCGCGTGGCCGCGTTGCAGGGCTTCGCGCAAGCTGTGGCGAGCGGCGCGGTGGTGATCGAACGCGGCTACGACGCGACGCACTCGGCCGACCGCCGTCAAGGCCGCCAAAGCAGACGAATCGAGGCCGTCGAGCCGGCGGCCGGGAACATCGAAGACCTCGACGCCATGCGCACCGCGCTGCTCGCCTTGCCGGGCATCGGCCCGTGGACCGTCGAATACGTCGCGATGCGCGCGTGGCGCGACGCGAACGCGTGGCCCGCCACCGATCTCGTGCTCATGCAGGCCATCGCGGCGCGCGATCCGGCGCTCGTACGCGCGACGCAACAGCGCACGCGCACCGACGCCTGGCGCCCCTGGCGCGCGTACGCGGCCATGCACTTGTGGAACGAAATCGCCGACCGCGCGGGCGCGGCGCGCGGCGGCTGAGGCCGGGCGCGGCGAACCCGGCAAAGCCGCGCGCGAGCAGGGTGAAACCCCGCCCGAGGTAGCCCCAAGCAGGTCTTCCGGCGAGATGTTAAAGTGCCCGCTACCGAAAAGAATCCCGGCCGGCGAGCGCGCGCAGCACCGCACCGCCGGCCCGAGCCCGACTTGCCTCAATGTCAGACACGACCTCTACACGCACGAACGACGTTCTCGCACAGCGCCTTTCCGTGCTGGGCGACGGGCCACATCGCGACGCGCTCACGCGCGGTCTGCGCGGCATCGAAAAGGAAAGCCTGCGCGTGACGCGCGACGGCCGTCTCGCCATGACGCCGCATGCGCCGGCGCTCGGCTCGGCGCTCACGCATCCGTCGCTCACGACCGACTATTCGGAAGCGTTGATCGAGATCATCACGCCCGCCGAGCAGGACGCGTCCATCACGCTCGAAAAGCTCGACGAACTGCATCGCTACGTCTATGCCGTGCTCTCACGCGACGGCGAACTGCTCTGGAACGAGTCGATGCCGGGCCTGCTTCCGGCGGCCGACGACGACATTCCCATCGCACGCTACGGCAGCTCGAACATCGGGCGGCTGAAGTACGTGTACCGCATGGGCCTCGCGCTGCGTTACGGGCGCACGATGCAGTGCATCGCGGGCATCCACTACAACTATTCGCTTAGCGAAGACGTGTGGCGCGTGCTGCACGCGCATCATCAGTCGACGGCCACGCTCACCGACTACCAGTCGGAGCGCTACCTCGCGCTGATCCGCAATTTCCGCCGCACGAACTGGCTGCTGATGTACCTGTTCGGCGCGTCGCCCGCACTCGATGCGCGCTTCCTGCGCGGCCACGAACACAAGCTCGAAGCCTTCGACGCCGACACGCTATATCTGCCGTATGCCACGAGCCTGCGCATGAGCGACCTCGGCTACTCGAACACGACGGGGCAGTCCGCGTTGCGCGCCGACTACGACACGCTGGCCGGCTATCTCGACGCGCTCGCGCAGGCCGTGAGCCAGCCCTATCCGCCCTACGAGGCAATCGGCACGCATCGCGACGGCGAGTGGGTGCAGATCAACACGAACGTGTTGCAGATCGAAAACGAGTTCTATTCGACGATCCGCCCCAAGCGCGTGACGCATCCGGGCGAGCGGCCCTTGCATGCGCTCGCGGCACGCGGCGTGCAGTACGTCGAAGTGCGCTGCATGGACATCGACCCGTTCGAGCCCATCGGCATCTCGCTCGAAACCGCACGTTTTCTCGACGCCTACCTGCTGGCCTGCGCGCTCGACGACAGCCCCTTCCTTCCCGAAGACGCTTACGCCGAATCGAATGCGAACTTCGGCCTGGTGACGAAAGAAGGGCGCCGTCCCGGCCTCACGCTCGCGCGCGACGGCCAGGACGTGCCGCTGCGCGACTGGGCCGAAGAGTTGTTCGAAAAGATCGGACGCGCGGCAGCCACGCTCGACGCGGCGCGCGGCGGCGACGAGCACATGCGCTCGTTCGCGGCGCAGCGCGCGAAGCTCGACGACCCCTCGCTCACGCCTTCGGCGCGCGTGCTGCAAACGATGCGCGATGCGAAGCAGTCCTTCCTTCAATTCGCACTCGCGCAAAGCGAGCGTCACGCGGCGCAATTCCTCGCGCACCCGCTCGACGCCGCGACCACGGCGCAATTCGAAGCGCTCGCTCGCGACTCGCTCGACGAACAGGCGCAACTCGAACGCAACGAAGTCGGCTCGTTCGACGCTTTCGTCGCCGCCTACCGCGCCTACACGCTCAATCGCTTCAGCGTTTGAGCGAGGCGCCGCCGCGGCGGCGCGCGCGTCCTTCTCCACCTCGTTTGCCCCAGGCACCGCATTTGCTCGCAACACCCGTGCGCAAATGCGGTCCAACAAGGTAACAGGCGCCACGTTGCCGGGCGCGCCAATGGGCTGGCAGCAACGGACTCGCAGCCGTGGGCCAGCGCCAACCTCACCGGGCGAACGACGCTGTAAACATCAAAAAAACGCACGGGCCGCGTGAGGCGGCTCACTCTGGGAGGAACCCACGCGATGAAACGAATTCTTGCGATCCTGCTGTGCGCGACGGCTGCGGCCTGCGCGTCGCACGGCCAGGTCAACCCCGACGTCATGCAGATCGCGACCGCGCCGCTCACCTGCTCGAACAAGACCGAATGCGATCTCTGGTGGAAACGTGCCGAGGACTGGGTGCGCAGTCATTCGAAGTACGAAGTGCAGACCGTGACCGACACGCTGATCCAGACGTCGGGCCCGGGCGGCGGCAGACGCCTGCTCGCCTATGAGATCACGAAGGCCGTCAGCAGCGACGGCACGGCCACCATCGGCTTCGCGGCGCACTGCGACAGCTCGCTCGGCTGCAAGCCCAACCCGTGGTCGGCGGGCGCGGCGTTCAAGCAGTTCGTGCGCACCGGCGTCGACGCGCCGCTGCCCGACGACACCACCACCGGCTCGGGTGGCGACACGGCCGGGGTGAGCGGCGCGGCCGTCGCCGAGCCCGCTTCCAGCGCGCATTGATCGGTGCCGGACACGTTGGCCGTGCGTGGTTCGCGGCCAACGCCTGCGGCTGACATTACGGATTTCGAATCATGTCGATTGCCGATTTAGGCATTGTCTGATTGAGGGAGGGAACGGGGTGCCCGTATTGTGGCCTCGCTACGGCCGGCGTGTTGCGGGCCGTCACCCCGTCACCAACAACTCGAATCGACAATGAAACTGCGACTCCTGTCCGCCAGTGCCATGGCCGCTGCAATCGTCGTGGCCGCCGGCTGCACCACCGCCTCGGGCCCCACCTACAACCTCGACGTCGTCACGCTCGCGAATGGCACACAGGCGTACCGCGTGCAGTGTCTCGGCGTATTCGAAAGCTCCAGGACCTGCATGGCCAAGGTCAACGAGGTTTGCGGCGACAAGACGCCGCTGCGCGTATCGTCGGTGGATCGCGCCGCTTCCGGGTTCACGCCCAAAGACGACCCGCGTGAAATCACGTTCATCTGCCAGACGCCGCAGGCACCGGCCCCCGCGCCTGTCGTCCAGCCCCCGCCGCCTCCGCCGCCCGCCGTTCAGCCGCGCACGATCACGCTGAACGCGGACGCCAACTTCGCGTTCGACAAGGCCGATCTCCTGCCGGGCGGCAAGCAGACGCTCGACAAGTTCATTCAGGAAAGCGACGGCGTGAACATCGGCACGGTCGCGATCAGCGGCTACACCGACTCGGTCGGTTCGAAGGCGTACAACGACCGCCTGTCGCTGCGCCGCGCCCAGACCGTGCGCAGCTACCTCCAGTCGCACGGCCTGCACGCCGGCCAATACGAAGTGAACGGCTACGGCTTCTCGAATCCGGTCGCGCCGAACACCACGCCTGAAGGCCGCGCGAAAAACCGCCGCGTCGAGATCGAAACGAGCGGCATCACGCAACGCCAGTAACGCTGCACCCGACCTTGCGCGCCCCCCCCCGCGCGCAAGGTCTTTCGCGGGACCGTCAATGACCCATTGCCGGTCCCGCGCCTTTTTTCGGCTTTGTCACCCACACCAGCACGGCCAGCACCACGAACATCGCGCAGGAAATGCGGAAGAAGTCGTTGGTGGCCATCATGTAGCCCTGTGTCGTCACGACATCGTTGAGCTTCGCGGTCAGGCTCTGGCCCGCATACCCCAGGTTCTTGAGCGCGTCCTGGTAGGCAATCGTGTTCTGCGAATACGGGCTGACCGACTCCGAAAGCACGGCATGGTGATAGATCGCCGCGTCTTCCCAGAACGTCGTGCTCGCGGCAGTGCCAATCGCGCCTGACAGCGTGCGCAAAAAGTTCGAAAGGCCCGAGGCGCTCGCAAGACGCTCGTCGGAAATGCTCGACAGCGTAATGGTGGTCATCGGCACGAAGAAGCAGGCCACGCCTATGCCCTGCACGAGTCGCGGCAGGATCACGTGGTCGAACGGCACGTCGAGCGTGAACGTGGAATTCCAGAGCGAGACGAGCGCGAACACCACGAAAGCGAAGCTCGCGACCATGCGCAGATCGAGCCTGTGCATGTTGCGGCCGATGAGCGGCGAGAGCACGAGCGCAAGCAAACCCACGGGCGCGGTGGCGAGACCCGCGAGCCCGGCCGTGTAGCCCATCACCGTTTGCAGCCAGAGCGGGAAAATCACCACCGAGCCGAAGAAGGCCATGAAGCCGAACGAGATGATCATCGCGCCGAGTGCGAAATTGCGATCGCGAAAGAGCGAGAGGTCGACTACAGGGTCTTTCTCCGTGGCCTCCCACGCGAGCATGAACGCGAGCGCCACCACCGCGACGATGGCGAGCGTGACGATGAACTTCGAATTGAACCAGTCACGGTCCTTGCCGAGGTCGAGCACCATTTGCAGGCACGACACCCCGATCACGAGCAGCGCGAGGCCCACGGCGTCGATGCGCTGCTTCGTCGTTTTCGTTTCGCGCCCGCGCAAAAGCAGATATGCGCAGACGCCCGAGAAGAGACCGATCGGCACGTTGATGTAGAAGATCCACGGCCATGTGTAGTTGTCGGTGATCCAGCCGCCCATGACCGGCCCGAAAATCGGCGCGACGATCACGGTCATCGCCCACAGCCCGAGCGCGAGGCCGCGTTTGGCAGGGGGATAGGAGCGCATGAGGATGGTCTGCGAGAGCGGCACCATCGGCCCGGACACGAGGCCCTGCACGAGGCGGAACGCAATGAGCGTCTCGAAGTTCGTGGCGAACCCGCACAAGGCCGAAGCCACCGTGAAGAGCAGCACCGACAGGGTGAAGAGGCGCACTTCGCCCACCCGGCGCGCCAGCCAGCCGGTGAGCGGCACGGCAATCGCGGAGGCGACCGAGTATGACGAGATGACCCACGTGCCTTCGCTGTTGGCCACGCCCAGGTTGCCCGAGATGGTCGGCACGGCCACGTTCGCGATCGAGGTGTCGAGCACCTCCATGAAGGTGCCGAGGGCGAGCCCGACGGTGAGGAGCGCCAGTGTCGCGCCGGAAAACGGCGCGGGTTCGGCCCGCGCGGGCACCGTGGTGGAAGCGTTCATATTCCGTTTCCTTGTTCGGGCAGTCCGTTGCCGCTGCAAGAAAGCGCCTGCGTGCACCGGCCTGCCATTTCGTGTCCGTGCATTTTCTGCCCAGACAGTGATTTATCCGAAGTGCGGCCCGTGCTGCGCCGCCGCGTTGCGCGATGCTTTTTAGCCGCCGCCTTCCACCGGCCCGCAAAGAGGCGTGTTCAAGCCATCATTTGCGATGAAGCGCTGCAACAAATGCACGAGCGTCGTGACTTCCTCGGGCGCGAAACCGCGCAACTGCTCGGTCATCACCGCCGCGATCAGATCGGGCAATTGTTGCGCTGCGTCGCGGCCCTGGTCGGTGAGCGCGAGTTCCACCACGCGCCGGTCCGACTGGCTGCGCTGACGCACGAGAAAGCCTTTCTTCTCCAGGCGATCGAGCATGCGCGTCATGGAACCCGTGTCGTACGACAGCACCCGCGACATCTCATTGGGCGTGCGGGCGCGCTCGTACCACAGCAGCAGGATCACGCCGATTTGCGACGACGTGAGCCCGAGCGGCGCGACCGCGCGGTCCATCCGGCCGGCCAGCACGTTGCGCGCGGTCGAAAGGAAATAGCCAAGACTCGGCTCGACGCCAACCTTGGCCGGTACGAAAAGGTCGTCGCTCATGACAGTTCGCTAGCTTGCATCTCGAAAACGGGCGAATTATAGCGGCTTGTTTCGCTGCTCAGGCAGATAAATCAATCGACGGTCGGCGAACACGGAGGCTGCGACGATCAGCGCGAAAAAACAACAGATCGGTTGATGCGGTGCAAAGTATGTTGTGATTTGATTGCATAGTCAATATTATGACTGGCAAGCACTTATATGCTTCAGCTTTCACTCTCATTTCACGCTCGCACCATGCTTTACTTCATCAACGCGCTTGGCGGCCTTGGCCGCTCCGTCACCGGCACCGCCCGTCTCGCCTTCGCGAAGGCCGGCGCGTCGTCGCGCTGGCGCAAGCTCGCGTTGTATGCGGCCATGTTTGCGTTGCCGGGCGGCTCGCTCGCCGTGGTCGCCATGGAGTTGGTGCGGCGGCGCCGCGCGCGCCAGGCATCGGCGTCGGCCACGGGTGCCGTCGCACCCGCCGTGGCGGCGGCCGCAACGTTGGCGCCTGCGTGCGGCGGCGGCCAGCTCGCATGCCGCGCGCAAAAGCGCCGTCGTAACGACGCGTAACCTGCGCGTCCCGCGCCGTAACACTCACCCAGCCTTCCAACGCGTAAGCTTGCGGATTCCGCGCAGTGCGTAACGCGTGCGCTACCATTGCCGCAACGCGACAAACCCGTGCGCGCCGGGCCTGACGGCGCGGCAGCGCGCCGCCCGGCCGGCCGCCGAACCCGGCGCCGGTCGCATCGACAGGAATCCTTGCATGCCTTGCCGTTTCGTCAGCCCCGGCGTCGCCGCCGGGCCCGTGGCGCGCCGCGCGCCCTCGCTCGCCATGCTGTGCGCCGCCACCGCGCTCACGTTCCAGCTGGCCGGCTGCGCCGTCGGCCCTGACTATCACCGTCCCGCCGCCGCTGTGCCGGCTTCCTACAAGGAAGCGCCCGAGGGCTGGAAGGTCGCGCAACCTGCCGATACCGCCGACCGGGGCGAGTGGTGGCGCATTTACGACGATGCGCCGCTCAACGCGTTGATGGACCAGCTCAACGCGAACAACCAGACCGTCGCCCAGTACGCCGCCGCCTACCGGCAGGCGCGCGCGCTCGTGGGCGAGGCCCGCGCGGCGTATTTCCCCGTGATCAGCGGGTCGTTCTCGGGCACGCGCTCGCACACGCCCACGCGCGTGTCCAACTCGAGCGGCGGACTCTCGAGCGGCGGGATCACGAACAACGTCAACCTGGGTCTCGACGCGACCTGGGAACCCGACCTGTGGGGCAAGGTGAGCCGCACGGTAAGCTCGCAGGAAGCGGGGCAGCAGGGCGCCGCAGCCGATCTCGCGAACGCGCGTCTGTCGGCCCAGGCCACACTCGCGCAGACCTACTTCACGCTGCGCTCGCTCGACGCGCAGCAGAAGCTGCTCGACGACACGGTGCTCGCCTACCAGAAGTCGCTTCAGCTCACACAGAACCAGTACGCGCAGGGCGTGGCGGGCCGCGCCGACGTGATCCAGGCGCAAACGCAACTGCAATCGGCCCAGGCCTCGGCCATCGACAACGGCGTGGCGCGCGCCCAGGACGAGCACGCGATCGCCGTGCTGGTCGGCCAGCCCGCCTCCACGTTCTCGATTCCGCCAACGCCACTCACCGCCACGCCGCCCACGGTGCCGCTCGCGATGCCTTCGGCGCTGCTCGAGCGCCGGCCCGACATCGCCTCGGCGGAGCGCAAGGCCGCGGCCGCCAACGAGCAGATCGGCGTCGCCATCGCGGCGTTCTTCCCGACGCTCACGCTTTCCGCGAGCGGCGGCTTCGAAAGTTCGGTGATGTCGCAGCTTCTGCAAATGCCTTCGCGCTTCTGGACGCTCGGGCCTTCGCTTGCCGGCACGATCTTCGACGCCGGACTGCGCAAGGCGCAGACCGAGGCCGCGCGCGCCGCCTACGACCAGCAGGTGGCCACTTACCGGCAAACCGTGCTGGCCGCGTTCCAGGACGTCGAGGACAACCTCGCTTCGCAGCGCATCCTCGGCCAGGAAGTCGTCGTGCAGCAGCAGGCGGTGGACTCGGCGCAGCATGCGCTCGCGATCGTGACGAACGAGTACAAGGCTGGCACAACCGATTTCCAGAACGTGCTCTCCGCGCAGGCCACGGCGTTTACGGCGCAGCAAAAGCTCGTGAGCATCGGCGGGCAGCGGATGGTGTCGTCGGTGGGACTCGTGAAGGCGCTGGGCGGCGGCTGGGACGCCACGCAGATGGACCGCGAAACCGGCGACGTGGCCGCCCCCGAACCCGCGTCGGCGACGCTTGCCGGTTCCGCGCCGACCGTGGCCGACTCACAGGCTGATTCACAGGCCAAACCACAGCCGCAGTGACGCAAAAACGCAAAAGGGCGCGCGCGCCTAGTGCATGAACGTCAGCGCGACGGTTCCCGGCGAAACCGGGCGGCCCAGCAAGTTGAGGAGGCCCGCCAGGTTGTCGCGCTGCTCGGGCGTCGCGCTCGCCGTGCCCTGAAACGACGCCGACGCGCGCGAGAACGTGCCGTGACCGTCGAGCAGCAGCGGTCCCTTGAGCGTCGAGAGATCGAGCGTCGACGAGGCGCCCTGCGCCTGAAGCACCACCTGATACGAACCGAGCGGCTTCACGAGCGACACGCGCGAACTCATGTCCGTGAGCGAGACGCTCAGGCGGCCGAACGCGTCGGCGCCGAAGGTGCGCCACGGGCTCCACGCGAGCTTGACCTTGCCGTCCAGATCGAGCGTGTTGAAAGGCGCGCCCAGGCCCGCGAGCAGCGAAGCCGGCACCGCGATGGCGCCCGCGCTCACGTTCGCGCCGCGCAGTGTCGCGTCGAGCGTCACCGCGTCGGGCATCGCTTCGGTCTGGAGCAGTTCCATGCGCACGCGCGCGATGAAAAGCGGCCAGAACGCCGTGCGCCAGACAATGCGCCCCGGCAGCAGCGTCGCGCCGCTGGCGTCGCGCCCGGCGGAAAGCATCAGCGTGGCGGAGCCATGCCAGAGCGAACCCTCCGGATCGACGAGATTCACGTGGCCTTGGGTCGCGCGCGCGAACTGCGGCGCAATCCAGGCCGCGGGCAGGCGGGCGAGCAGCACGAAGCCGCTCGATAGCAGGCCCACCAGCAGCCAGGGCAACGCGGCGCGCACGCGCCGCATCCAGTAAGTCATGCGTTATTCCTCGCGGCGTGTTTCAGCGCATCTCAGTGCGCGTTCGCCGGTTGCAGCGAGGCCGTCAGGTCGACCTGGCCATCGGCCTTCAGCGCGGTGAAGTGCGCCTCGACCACCTGCACCTTGAATTGCTTGCGCACGTCGTCGAGCCATGCGGTCCACGCCGGAAACGACGCGTTCTTCATCTGCACCTGCACCGTCGTGCCGATCAGCTGCACCTGCGCGCCCCCGAGCGCATGATCGGCGAGCGACGCCGTGAGCGCATCCTTGAGCGCCTGGCCGCCCGGCGCCACGCTCGCCGCCGCCCCCGCAAGCGCGCGCGCCTCGTCGGCCTGTGCCGTCATCTGCGCAAGCTCGCGCTGCATGCCGGGCAAGCTTTCACGCAGATGCGCACGGCCGTCGGCGGCCGGCTGCCAAAGCACCGACCAGCCGATCGCCACGGCCAGCACCGCGCCGCCCCAGGTGAGGAGTGTCTTTTCGCGCGGCGTGCGCGCTTCCCAGAAGGTCGTCCAGGCCTCGGCCAATGCGCCGCTCGTCGCTGTTGTCTTCACGATGCGCTCCTGATGGTCCATTTGCCCGTGCTGGCGTCCGCCGTGCCCGCGAGGCCGTTGCCCGCAAGGCGTTTGGCGAGATCGGGGTCGACATTGACGCCGGGTTTGAAGGTGACTTCCAGACGGCGGTCGTGATAGTCGAGCGCCGCGATGCCGTTGGCGGGCACCGGGCCGAGCGAGCGCGCAAGGCCGTCGGAAAGCGCGAGGAAGTCGTCGGGCGAAGGCTCGCCCGCCGCCAGGCGCAACTGCTGGAGCTGGCGCGACATCTGGCCCGCGGGGTCGAGCACCACGGTGGTCTTGGGGAATGCGTTGAGGAGCAGCTCGGTCATCTGCGCGCTCATCGCGTCGCGCTGGCGCGCCATCATGAGCCACTGCACGTTCGCGCCCACCACGGCCACCACGAGCGACGCCGCCACGAGCGCGATCGGCACGCGCAGGCGTCGCAGCGTCGCGCGATCGAGCCGCCACGGCTGCGCGGCGAACTCGAACTGGCAAAGGTCGAAGCGGCACGCCAGCGCGCGGCGCGCGAGCGCCTCGAAGGTGAGCGTTTGCGCGCCCGGCAGCACGGCGGCCAGCGACGCGCGCGCGGCTGCGCTGGTCGGCTCGCCCGGCAGGTTGGTCAACACGTAGCTCGAGACCGGCGCCGCGCCGGCGAGCGCCGAAACGGTCGCGGCGACGCTCGCGGCCGGCACCGCGAAGCCGTCGGCCAGCACGCCGCGCACGATCGCGAGTTCGAGCGCGCTTTCGGAGGTGGCGGCAGCCGGCTCCGGTGCGCCGCCCGGCAGGAGAGCCGGCGCGGTGGCGATGACGTGGCCGAGCACGCACGCCGTCACCGGCGCGAGCGCGGGCGTGTCCGTCGCCGCGGCGTCGGCAGTGCGCGTGGCGTTGGCATCGCCGGCGGTTTCGGTCGGCTCCGCCGCCGCAGGCTCCGGCGCTTGCGCCACAGGCAGACAGCGCGCCACCGGCACCGCGCGCAGGTTGCGATGCCCCGCGCCGGCGAAGCCTTCCACGAGAAAGCGGAACCAGCCGCGATCGATGGCCGCGACGACCTGGCGTCCGTCGGGCAGGCGCTGGGGATCGAGCGCCAGATGGCAGGTCTGCGGGTCCTGGATCAGATGATCCTCGACCACGTTCGGCAGCGCCTGGCGCAGGCGCGGACCCTTGAGCGGCGGCACCACGGCGGCGAGCGTGAGCAGGTCGCGCGCGGCGATCAGCAGGATCGTGGCCGAAGCCTTCGGCAGCAGCCCGAGGGCCGCGCGGCCCGCGCGCTGCGTGTTGCCCGCCTTGTCGAGCAGCACGAACGGCAGTTCCGGCAGCTGCCATTCCTGCGAGTGAACCGCCGGGTCGCGGGGCGGCATGAGAACGATCAGCGTGCTCAAACGCACCTCTTTTTGATGTGGATCGGGGACGGGTTCATGGTTCGTCGCGAACGCGCACGATGCGCGTCGTATGGGTGAGCGGGTCGCGCCAGACGAGCGTCGTGCGGTCCACCTCGGCGCGCTCGTGCTGCACGCGCCCATGCACCAGAAAATAGCTCGTGTTGACGTCCAGCTGCGTCGTATCGATGGAAACCTGCTTCACGCCCACCGCTTCGAGCGCGAGCTGCACGTCGCCCACATTGCGGAAAAACACGTTCTGGCGGTGGGCGACGAGCGCCTGCGCGCTCGAAAGACTCATGCCCGTCACGACGGAGGCGATCACCTCGGCGCTCGCCGTGTTCATGTTCACGGGTGTGACGGTTGGCAGCACGGTCACGAACGGGCGCAGCCGCGCGACGGCTTCGGGCGTGAAGCCGGGCACGTCGAGCAGCGCGTCCACGCTCGTCATCATGAGCGGCGCGACTGCGCTGTTATTGTCCGCGTCGGCAAGGCCGGGGTTGTTGGTGAAGTTGCCGCCGCCGGTCGAACCGCCGCCCGCGAGCTGCTGCGTGCTGCTGCTCGTCGTGGTGGTTTGCGTCTGGAAGCGCGTGGCCGAGTAGGCGAGGCCCGAGCGCAGGTACACGGCGGTGTTCTTCGCGAGCTGCTGATCGATGCCGAGTATCTGCAAGAGGCGCGCGAACGCCTCGATTTCCGTGAGGTTCAGTTGCAGCGCGCCAGGCGCGCTCGTCGCGACGAGATCGCGCAGATTGAAACGCGCCTGGGCGTCTTCGATCGAGCCCGAGAGCCAGGTGTCCGCGCCTTCTTCGGCACGCACCTCGCCAATCTGGCCGAGAAAGTCGGACAGGCGCGTTTTCGCGAGCGGCACGCCCCACGCGCCGCCGAGATAGGTGATGCCCGCCGCCGTATCCGCCTCGGAGCGCAGCACGAGGCGCGTCCAGTCGAGCGAAGCGCGCGCGATCCATTGCGCCTGGGCCAGCAGACGCTGGTTCTCGATGCGGCGCAGTTGCACCTGCTGACGCCACAACATGCCGGAGACGAGAATCGCCGAAAGCGCCACCACGAGCAACGCGCTGATGATGGCCGCGCCGCGCCGCGTGCGTGACGAGCGCTTGCCGGAGGATCGTTGCGCGCGCACCCTTATTCCCCCACCATGAACACGCGGGTCACGGGCCGCTCGAACGAATGCGAGCCGACGCTCACCTGCACGCCCGTCACCGCGCGCGGCAACGGCGCGTTGCCGAGCTGCGGCACCTTGAGGCCTTCGTTGTTGCCGTTCACCTGCGAGCGCACGTCGCCCATGTTCGAGGTCCAGCCGGTCTTCGGCACGTAGAGGCGCGCGTTGATGACGTCCACGCCGCCCATCATCGGCAGCGCGCTCCAGTTGCCGCTTTCGCCGCCGCGCAGCGCGCGCCGCAGTTCGCCGAGATTGGCGAGCGGAGGCGACGCATAGCGCACCACCTGGCCGCCCGTCACGCGATAACGCACCACCTGGAGCCGCGGCGCCGCGCCTGGCGGCACCGCGAATGCGCGCACGATCTGGAGCGCGCCGCCGTCGAGCGAAATGGCGAGCCCGCCCGCTTCGTCGTCGGAGGCGGCCGCGCGCGCGTCGAAGCGCATCTGGTCGAACATCTGCGCGAACACGCGCTCTTCGGCCATCGACCGCGTGATGGTCTCGCGCCCGCGCACGATCGCGTCGAGCCCGCGCCACGAGAGCAACGCCACGACGGCCATGATGGCGATCGCGACGAGCAGCTCGATCAGCGTGAAACCACCCGCCGATGAGGCGCCGCGCACGCGGTCACAACGAGCGGTTCGTCTCATTGGCGAGCACCGTGACGAGTTGCGCGAGATTGCCCGCGCGGCCTGGCGTCGCGACCGACACCTCCACGCGGCGAAAAACCGGGTTGGGCGTGGCCGTGACGTGCTGCGTGCACGTGAGATGCAGATTGCCCTGCGAGCAGTCGAACCGCTGCTCGCCGACATCGGGCCACGCATGCGCGAGACGCAACTGGGCAAGCGCGTTGTCGGCGCTCCATCCCGCAAGCAGGCGGTCATGCAGATCCGCTTCGCTCGCGGCGAGACTGCCCACGGCGCGCAGCGAAGCGGCCAGCGCGATCGCGATGATTGCGAGCGCAACGAGCACTTCGATCATCGTGAAGCCGCGCGCGCCCATGGTGCGCACGGTGCGCTTTTCCCTGCGCTTCGAAGCGAGCATCTCAGCGCACCTCGAAGCGGCCGGTGCCGGTGCCGACAATCGTCGCGCGGCCCGCCGCCGAGAAAAGCGTCACCTGCACCGGCACATCCACCGCTTCGGTGCCGAACACGAGCCGGTTCGCATGCATGTCGTCATCGGCGCCGGGGTAGGAGATCGCAACGCCGGTCACACCGCCTTCCCAATGACGCGCGCCGAGCAGATCGTCGCGCAGCGGGCGCCAGCCGTCCTCGGTTCGCACATCGAAGCGATACCCGCCCGCGAGCGGCTGCCACGCAATGGGTCGCGCACGCACCTGCGCCTCGTCGCCCGCCGACTCGAACAGCAGCGCGAGACGCTGCGCTTCCTCGTTCAGATCGGTGCGCGGATTGCGCGTGAGCGTGAGCGAAGCCAGCGAAATGAGGATCCCCGCGATCAGCAACACCACGAGCATTTCGAGCAGCGTAAAGCCCGCCGCGCGCGAGCGGGCGCTCACGCGTGCAGATCGGCGGTCCCGGCAAGGGGAAGGGCGGCGCGGTGGCATGGATGCTGACGGATGAATGACGGCCAGGAATTACTGCCAGGATCCCACGTCGGCGTCGTTGCCTTCGCCGCCCGGTTTGCCGTCGGCGCCGTAGCTGAACACATCGATCTCGCCGTGTACGCCGGGGTTCAGGTACTGGTACGCACTGCCCCACGGGTCGTTCGGCAGGCGTTCGAGATAGCCGCCGTCTTTCCAGTTGTTCGGCACGGGGTCGGTGGTCGGCTTTTGCACGAGCGCCTGCAATCCCTGATCCTGGGTCGGATAGCGGCCGTTGTCGAGGCGGTAGAGCTTCATCGCCTGCATGATCGTGCCGATGTCCTGGCGCGCGGCGACGCGACGCGCTTCGTCGGGACGACTCATGATCTTCGGGACGATCAGCGCGGCGAGAATGCCGAGGATCGCGATCACGACCATGATTTCGATGAGCGTGAAACCGCGTTGGCGGCGCGCGCGCATCCCTTCGATTTCGGCACGGCGTTTGGCCCACATGGACATGAGTGACTTCCTCCCTCGCTAGATTGGGTTGCGGCGCACGCCTGTGCGCCGCGCTTTCGTTGCGCCCGCGTTGCGGCCTGCCCGATGCTTCCGGCCGGGTCGTCGCGCGCGTGACGGGTCATTGTAATGTCACACGATGACGCCTTTCCGACGCCTTGCGGGCATCGCAAACGCGCACATCAAAAATTTCATAAACCTTCGTACAATGAGCGCATGAACCCACTGCAAATCCGCCTTCTTTCCCTCGCCGCGTTTGCGGTGTTCTGCGCCACGGCCACGTGGTGGGCGATCACGCTCGCCACGAGCCGCGGGGCACCCGTGCAGGCCGCCGCCGCGCACGCGCCGGTGTCGCTCGACCAGGCCGCCACGCTCTTTGGCGGCAAGCTCGAACGCAACCCCGTGCAGGACATTCACCTGTTCGGCATCCTCGCGCTTTCGCGGGGCGCCGCGGCTATCCTGAGCGTGGGCGGCGAGCCGCCCAAGGCCGTTTCGCTGGGCGGTCCGGTCGACCAGAACTCAACGCTCGCCGAAGTGCGTCCCCGCTCGATCGTCATCGACCGCCACGGCGTGCACTCCGAAATTTTCCTGCCGCCCAACGCAGCCGGTCCCACCATCTACATGCGCTGAACTCGCGCATCGCCTCGTGCCGTTCGGATCCCTTACTGCACGAGGTTGTTCAACTCGATGATCGGCAGCATCACCGCTAGCACGATCACAAGCACCACGCCCCCCATCGCCAGGATCAGGAGCGGCTCCAGCAGGCTCGTGAGGAACATCGTGCGGCGCTCGAGCTCGCGCGCTTCGCCTTCGGCCGCGCGGTCGAGCATGGTCGTCACGTCGCCGGTCGCCTCGCCCGAGCGGATCAGGTGCACGAGCACGGGCGGAAACGTCTTCGTATTGCCGAGTGCGCGCGAGAGCGACGTGCCTTCGCGCACGCGCACGATGGCTTCGTCGATGTTCGTGCGCATTGCCTTGTTCGAGAGCGTTTCGCCCGCCGCCTGCAACGCGCGCAGGATCGGCACGCCCGCCGCGCTCAGAATGCCGAGCGTGCTCGCGAAACGCACCGTGTTGTAGCCGCGCACGAGCTTGCCCGCGAGCGGGGCGCCCAGCATCCAGCGGTCGAACGCGAGACGGGGCCCGGGCCGGCGCAAGGTCGCGCGCACGATCCACACGAGCACGGCCACGACGATCAGCACCGCCCACCACCATTGCCGCACGAACGCCGAGAGCGCCATCATCATGATGGTGAGAAACGGCAGTTGCTGCTTGGTGCTCGCGAACACGTTCACGACCTGCGGCACCACATAGCTCAGCAGGAACGTGACGATGCCGAACGCGATGATCGTGACGATGGTCGGGTACGTGAAGGCAAGCACGATCTTCTGCTTGAGCGCGTTGCGTTGCTCGATGTAGTCGGCCAGACGCGAGAGCACGATGCCGAGTTTGCCGGTATGCTCGCCCGCCGCCACGAGCGCGCGATAGATATCGGGGAAGTCGCGCGGATGCTGCTCGAGCGCGCTCGCGAGCGAATGGCCGCCCAGCACCTCGGCGCGAATCGCGGCCATCAGTTCCCGGATGTAGTCGCGCTCGGCCTGCTCGGTGAGCACGGCGAGCGCTTCGCCGAGCGGCAGGCCCGCCACCAGCAGGCTCGCGAGCTGGCGCGTGAGAATGGCCTGCTCGCGCTGCGAGAGCTTGCGCCCGAGCGCGAGCCGCTGCGCTCGTGCGCCGCGCGTGCGGCTCGCGGCCGGTTCGACCACGAGCGGCGTAAGGCCCTGGCCGCGCAACTGCGCGCGCGCGCCGCGTGCGCTGTCGGCGTCGAGCACGCCTTTTTGCGCCTTGCCTGTGGCGTCGATGGCTTCGAAGCGAAATGCCGGCATCTTGCTGATCGCCCTCGCTTATTGGCAGTCCGTCGGGTGAGGCATCATGCGCCACCCGTCACGCGCAGCACTTCTTCGAGCGATGTCCGGCCCGCGTCGACCCAGCGATCGCCGTCTTCGCGCAGCGTGCGCATGCCTTGTGCGCGGCCGGCTTCGAAGATTTCCGCGTCGGCCGCGTTGCGATGGATGAGCGCGCGAATCGGCTCGTCGATGAGCAGCAGCTCGTACACGCCGCGCCGCCCCGAGTAGCCCGAATGGCCGCAACGATCGCACCCCACCGGATGCCAGCGCTTCCTGCCGTCGTCTTCCACGCGCTCTTCCTTGCACACGGGGCAGAGCTGGCGCACGAGGCGCTGCGCGAGCACGCCGAGCAGCGACGAAGCGAGCAGATACGGCTCGACGCCCATGTCGGTCAGACGCGTCACGGCCGAGGCGGCGTCGTTGGTGTGCAGCGTCGCGAGCACGAGGTGGCCCGTGAGCGAGGCCTGCACGGCGATCTGCGCGGTTTCGAGGTCGCGGATTTCACCGATCATGATGATGTCCGGGTCCTGACGCAGGATCGAGCGCAGCGCGCGCGCGAACGTCATGCCGATGCGCTCGTTCACCTGGGTCTGGCCGATGCCCGAGAGGTCGTACTCGATCGGGTCTTCCACGGTCATGATGTTGGTCGTGGCCGTCTCCAGCCGCGACATCGACGCATAGAGCGTGGTCGTCTTGCCCGAGCCCGTCGGGCCGGTCACGAGCACGATGCCGTGAGGCTTCGCGATCAACTGGTCGAACTTGCCGAGCGTGTCGCCGGCCATGCCGAGCGCCTCGAGGTTCAGGCGCTGCGCGTCTTTTTCCAGCAGACGCAGGACCGCGCGCTCGCCGTGGCCCGTGGGCAGCGTGGAAACGCGCACGTCCACCGGCCGCCCGCCCACGCGCAGCGTGATGCGGCCGTCCTGCGGCAGGCGTTTCTCGGCGATGTCGAGCTGCGCCATGATCTTGATACGCGAGATGAGCGCGCCGTGCAGCGCCTTCTTCGGGCGCACGACGTCGCGCAGCGTGCCGTCCACGCGAAAGCGCACCACCGAGGCATTCTCGAACGGCTCGATGTGAATGTCCGACGCCTGCTCGCGCGCGGCCTGCGTGAGGAGCGCGTTGATCATGCGGATGATCGGCGCGTCGTCTTCGGACTCCAGCAGGTCTTCCACCTCGGGAATGTCCTGCATGAGGCGCGAGAGATCGACTTCGCCTTCCACTTCGCCCACCACCTGCGCCGCGCTGCCGTCCTGGCGCGCATACGCCTGGTTGATGGCCTGCGCGAGTTCGTCGGCGGGCACGCGCACGAGCGCGAACGCGCCGAAGTTGCGCGCGACCTCGGCGATGGCGGCCTGCGACGTGCGCTCGCTGATCCACACTTCGAGGCCGTCGGCGCGCTGCTGAGCGACGAGAATCTGGCCGCTCTTCGCGAAGCCGTACGGCACGAGGCGAGCGGCGAGCGGCGAGGGCGGCTCGCGCTGCGCGTCGTCCGCGGCCGCCGGGGGCGAAGGCACGCCCGGCGCGTGAGGCGTGCTCACGGCTGCACCCTCTGCGTGCTCGTGGCCGGCTGCTGCACCGGCGTTGTTTGCGCCGGATCGGCCGGTTGCATCTGCGTGGCGTTCGCGGGGCTCGTGGGTGAAACGGGTGCGGCGGGCGCCACGCCCAACGCCTGCTGACGGCGCATCTGGTCGAGGTCGAACAGGTTGAGCGGCGAACCGCCCTGGCTCGGGCCGAGCGGCATCGGCGGCACGACCGGGTCGTCCTTGTCCTTGATCAGGTTGTTGTCGGAACGGTAAGCGCCCGTCACGCCCTGGATATAGTCGTAGCGGTTCGACGTCACCGCTTGCGCCGTATCGCGGTCGTTGATGATCACCGGCCGCAGGAACACCATCAGGTTGGTTTTCTGGCGGGTCTTGTTTTCCGAGCGGAACAACTGCCCGAGCCACGGAATGTCACCCAGCAGCGGCACCTTGCTGTTGCTGACCTGATAGTTGTCCTGCATCAGGCCGCCCAGCACGATGATCTCGCCGTTGTCGGCCAGCACGGTCGACTGGATCGAACGCTTGGTGAAGTCGGGGCCGGCCGGATTGGTCGACACGTTGGTCGTGCCGTTCACGATGGCCGAATCTTCCGTGTAAAGCTGGAGCTTCAGGATGCCGCCGTCGGTGATCTGCGGCTTGATGTGCAGCGTCAAGCCGACGTCCACGCGATCGTAGGTGTTGAACGCCGAGCTCGCCGTGCTGCTCGTGAGATTCGAATACGAGCCCGTCTGGATCGGCACGTTCGTACCCACGACGATCTTCGCTTCCTGATTGTCGAGCGTGATCAGGTTCGGCGTGGAGAGCACGTTGGCGTCGGCCGTTTGCGAGAGCGCCTGGAGCAGCGCGCCGAGCCCTTGCACACCGAAGATGTTGTGGAGCCAGCCGACATTCAGGCCTTGCTGGAGGGTCTGCGACGAGAGCGCGCTTGCGAGGCCGCCGGTACTGGCCGCCGCCGCCGCTGCCGCCGTCACGTTGATGATGCTGTTGCCGCCGCCGGTGTACAGATTGGTGCCCGCGTACACATTGCCGTTCGCGACCTGCCACTGAATGCCGAGATTGGCGTTCGTATTCGAATTCAGTTCGACGATCAGCGCTTCGATATAGACCTGCGCGCGTCGCGCGTCGAGCTGGTCGATCACGGCGCGCAGGTTGCGGTACACCGCATCGGGCGCCGTGATGATGAGCGAGTTGGTGGGCGCGTCGGCCTGGATCATGCCGCCCGCGCTGGTGTCGTCGCCCTTGTCCTTGTCGCCGCCCAGGAACGGCGCCTCGTTATTGCTGCCCGACGACGAACCGCCCGACAGCGAACTGCCCGACGACGAACTGCCGCCAAGCGAGTTGGGCAACGGCGGCGTGCCGGACGTGCCCGTCGACGTGCCGCTGCCGCTGCTGTTGCCGCTCTGATTGAAACCGTTCGCGTTGCCGGACGACGAGGACGACGAATCGTTGCTGCCTTTGCCCAGCATCCCGCGCAGCGTCTTGGCGAGCTGCGTGGCGTCGGCGTTGCGCAGGCGCACGACGTGCATGTTGCCGGGCATGCTGGTCGGGCCGTCGAGCTGCTTCGCGAGCTGGGCCGCGGCCGCGAGGCGCTGCGAGTTCGAGGCGCGCAGCATCAGCGAATTGGTGCGCGGGTCGGCGACCACCGAAACCTTGAGCGACGGGTCCGAGGCGCCAATCGCGCCCGGATCGAGCATCTTCGAGATTTGCGGCGCGATGTCGAGCGCGTTGGCGTTGCGCAGCGGCACCACCTGCACCTGCTGACCGACGGCCGAGTCCACGCCCGCGATGATCGAGGCGATGCGGCGCACGTTGTCCGCGTAATCGGTGACGATGAGCGTGTTATTGCCCGGATAGGCGGCAATCGTGTTGTTCGGCGAGATGAGCGGGCGCAGCACCGGCAGCAGGTTGTTGGCCGATTCGTGCTTGAGCGTAAACACCTGGGTCACCACCTGGTCGCCGCGCGCGGTGGGCGCGTTGCCGACGTAGGTGGGCACGCCCTGGAGCTTGGCGTCGGCCTCGGGCACGACTTTCAGTACGCCATGGTCCTGCACGAGCGCGAAACCCTGCATGCGCAGCGCCGATTGCAGCGTCTTGAGCGCCTGGTCTTCGGGTACGGGGTTTTCGGAGACGAGATTGAGCTGCCCCTTCACGCGCGGATCGACGATGATCGTTTTGCCGGTAGCGGCGCCAATCGCCTTCGCCACCTGGTCGATGTCGGCGTTGACGAAATTGAGCGTGACCGCTGCGTGCGCGAGCTGCGCCGTAATGAGTCCGCTCACGAGCAGCGCCGTGGCGACGCGGCGCAAAGCCATACGATTTCTTCTCATGGATGTCATATCGAAGCCGGCGGCAGACGCGCGCGGCCATTCGTACTCGACGTACGGCCAGAAGGCCGCTTCGCCTGTGCTTTTTCGACCGGTTCCGGCGCCGGTTCTCCTCTACCCGGACGTCCGTTGGTCAACAAAAGATGGAACAGTAGCAGCTTTTCGTGTCGAAATTGTCACAAAAAAGGAACCACCGGGGAATTCTTCTAATCCCTGAGCCGCGGCTCGCTTCGCTCACAAGCTTTTTGTAAGAATTCTTGCCGGATGCGTGCAGCGCGACGTCGATTTTGCGTTGCCTGCGAGCACCGTCTTGTCCGGATGGCCAGCTTGACGCGTCATACGCGACCGGTATCATACGAGCGGCCCGAACGATGGCCAACGCACTTTTCCCCTATCTATATGTGGGAATTGCCGCATTGTTCGCCGGAATTCCCGCCCGCTTGCGCGAGATTGCGCCATCCTTCAGACAGTGCGGGCTGGCTCGCAGCCGCACGCCGTCCGGTCACCGCCGGTGCCTGACCTCGATTAACCGATTGTCCGCCTCGCGCGAGCTGTGATGAAAAACGTCTGGTCCGCAACGCTTACCGCCGCTGTCACGCTCGCGCTCGCAAGCGCCAGCACGCTCGCCCGCGCGGACTGTTTCGACGAAGCCGCGCGCTACCAGAAGGTCAACCCGCTCATCCTGCGCGCGATCGCCTGGCAGGAATCGCACAACCGCCCCGACGCGGTACACAGGAATGCGAACGGTTCGACCGACTACGGCGTCATGCAGATCAACTCCGTGCACCTGCCCGTGCTCTCGCAGTACGGCATCTCGTCGAGCACGCTCATGGAGCCGTGCAAAAACGTTTATATCGCCGCGTGGCATCTGCGGCAGAAGATGAACAAGTACGGCAACACGTGGGCGGCCGTGGGCGCGTACCACTCCGAAACGCCGTCGCTGCGCGACCAGTACGCACAGCAGATCGCCGACATCCTGCGCAAGTGGCATCTCATGCAGTAGCGCGCTGAGCGCGCAAGACGCGCTCGCGCCCCGAAAGCCGCGCGGGCCTGTCCTGCGCCGCACGCCTGCATGGTGCAAAATGCTGGCTTACGCCGCGCCTTCGCGCGCGCCGATCCCACCCGTTTTCACTTTCTGCACCCCACTGCGATGAACCAGCCGCCACTGCCCGTCACCGTGCTCTCCGGCTTTCTGGGCGCGGGCAAGACCACGCTGCTCAACCATATCCTCACGAACCGCGCGGGCCTGCGCGTGGCCGTGATCGTCAACGACCTCGCCTCGGTGAACGTCGACGCCGCGCTCGTGCGCGACGCCTCGGCGCTCTCGCACGTCGAGGAGCGCCTCGTGGAGATGTCGAACGGCTGCATTTGCTGCACGCTGCGCGACGACCTGCTCACCGAAATCCAGCGCCTCGCCGACCCGGCGCGCGCCGGGCAGCGCTTCGACGCCATCGTGATCGAATCGACGGGTATTGCCGAGCCCATGCCGATCGCCGAGACCTTTACGTTCGCCGGTGACGACGGCGTCGCGCTCGACGGGTTCGCGCGCCTCGACACGATGGTCACCGTGGTCGACGCCTTCAACTTCCTGCGCGACTACGCGAGCGCCGATCAACTCGCGCAGCGCGGGGTGGCCGCGAGCGAGGACGACGACCGCGCGATCGTCGAGCTGCTCGTCGATCAGGTGGAGTTCTGCGACGTGCTCGTGCTCAACAAGGCGGACCTCGTGAGCGAGGACGAACTCGCGCACCTGCAACATATTCTCGCGCGCATCAATCCGCGCGCGGTGCAGGTGGTGAGCCGCTTCGGCGCGGTGGCGCTCGACGAGGTGATCAACACGGGCCGCTTCGATTTCGACGCGGCGTCGAGCGCGCCGGGCTGGCTCGCCTCGCTTCACGAACACGATCACGACCATTGCGACGACCCGACGCATAACCACACGCATCGCCACGAAGCCGACGCGTTCGGCATCGGCAACTTTGTGTATCGCGCGCGCCGCCCGTTTCATCCCGAGCGCTTCTGGGCGCTGCTGAATCAGGAATGGAAGGGCGTGCTGCGCTCGAAGGGCTTTTTCTGGCTCGCCACGCGCAACGACATCACGGGTACGCTCTCGCAGGCGGGCGGCGTGTGCCGTCACGGTCCCGCGGGCACGTGGTGGGCCGCGCTGCCTCGCGAAGAGTGGCCGCAAGACGCCGAGCTCGAAAAGGAGATTGCCGCCGACTGGCTGGGCGAGCTCGACGACGCCAGCGTCGGCGACCGGCGCCAGGAGCTGGTGATGATCGGCGTGGATCTCGATCGAGACGCGTGGCAAGCGAAGTTCGACGCGTGCCTGCTCACCGACGCCGAATACGCGGCGGGCCCCGACGCCTGGCGGGGCTACGCGGACCCGTTCCCGTCCTGGGAGCTCGATGACGACGATCACGATCATGACCACGACGATCATGGTGAAATCATCCACCGTCCGTGATCGTTCCAGATAGCCGGAACGACGCACTCAACGAACAACGGCGCCGCACAATGCGGCGCCGTTTGCTTGTGTGCGGCACGGATGTTTGAACCGTGCAGGCGAAAAAAAACCCGCCAGGGGCGGGTGTCAACTTAAAGCGGTAATACCTTAGCGCTTGTTGACGGCGTCCTTGAACGCCTTGCCAGCCGTGAACTTGACGGTCTTGGCTGCGGGAATCTTGATGGTTTCGCCGGTCTTCGGGTTACGGCCCGTACGGGCTGCGCGCTTGCCCGAACCGAAGCTGCCGAAGCCGATCAGTTGCACTGCGTCACCCTTCGACACAGCCTTCTTGACCACTTCGAGGAGCGTGTCCAGCGTCTCGCCGGTTTGTGCCTTGCTAGCGCCCGTCTGTGCTGCGACGGCGTCGATCAGTTCCTGTTTATTCATTGAGAAGTTCCTTTCTGTGTTTAGGTTGACACGAACAGCGCGAACGCGCCGATTATACGGACGCGTGCCGCGCCGTCGAGCAGCAACGGACCCGGAGCACCCCGGCGATTTCGCGTTGCGGCGGCAAGCATATGTGCTTCGCCACAACGGCCGTGCTGCCGCTTCCCTGGGCGGCGCTTGCTATGATAGCGCAGCGCAAACCCAATAACGACAAGGGTTTCGAAGATTTCGCGCCGGTTTTGCGGGTTTTTTTGGGCATGCAGATGTTTTTGGGGTGTTCGCCCCTGCAAATCCCCCCGGCCAGGACGATTTCCGACAGCCGCGCGTTGCGCCGCGCCAACGCAGCATAAGCGCAAACGCCGGTCAGGCAAGCGTTTGCGGCGATCTCGCCTGGCCGCGCCGCGTGCTTTTTTCAGCCGCTTTCCAGCGACTTGCAGCTTCGTTCCTTCCTCGCTTTAACCTCACCTCTGGCTTCGCGTTCCTCATGACCGCCACCCTGACACCCGCCACGCTCGCTTTCCGGGAAGACGGCACACCGTATTCGCCCATGTATGGCGACGTTTATCACAGCACGTCCGGCGCACTCGCCCAGGCGCAAGCCGTTTTCCTGCACGGCAACGGCCTGCCGCAGCGCTGGCAAGACCGGCGGATCTTCACCGTGGTCGAGACCGGCTTCGGCATGGGCGCGAACTTTCTCGCCACGTGGCTCGCGTGGCGCGACGACCCGGCGCGCTGCGAGCGCCTGCATTTCGTCTCGGTCGAAAAACACCCGTTCGCGCCCAGCGATCTGCGTACCGTGCTCGACGCGGTCGTTGCGCACACACCCGAAGCGCCGCTCGCGCGCGAACTCATCGACGCGTGGCCCATGCTCGTGCCGGGCACGCACCGGCTCGAATTCGAAGGCGGACGAGTGACGCTCACGCTCGTTTTCGGCGACGCGCTCGAGGTATTTCCCAAAATGTGGATGCGCGCCGACGCGATCTACCTCGACGGCTTCGCGCCCGCGAAGAACCCGGATCTCTGGTCGCCCGCCATCTTCAAGGCGCTCGCGCGCATTGCGGGCGAGGGCGCCACCTTCGCGACGTGGAGCAGTTCGGGCGACGTGAAGCGCGCATTGCAGCAAAGCGGCTTCGAATATCAGAAGGTGGAGGGCTTCGGCGGCAAGTGGGCGATGCTGGTCGGACGCTTCGCGCCGCGCTGGCGCGTGCGCCGCTACGAGCCGCCGCTGCCGCTCGCGCTGCGCGAGCGGCATGCGATCGTCGTGGGAGCCGGGCTCGCGGGCTGTGCGCTCGTCGAGCGGCTCGCGGCGCGCGGCTGGCGCGTGACGCTCATCGAGCGCAACGCCGCGCCCGCGCTCGAGGCCTCGGGCAATCCGGCCGGCGTGTTTCATCCGCTGATTTCGCGTGACGACAGCAGCGCCTCGCGCATCACGCGCGCGGGCTTCCTTTATGCGCTGCGACGCTGGGCAGCGCTCGAAGCCGCGGGCCATGCGCCCACCCGCTCGCACGCGGGCCTGCTCCATCTCGCCACCGACGACGAATCGCGCGCCGTCGCCGCCGCGCTCGAATCATTCGGCTATCCCAACGAATTGGTGACTGCTGTCACTCGCGAGGAGGCTCAGGCGCTTGCCGGCGTCGCCCTCGCGCAAGGCGGCTGGTTCTATCCGCACGGCGGCGCGATCGACCCGGCTTCGTTGTGCCGCGCGCAATGCGCGTTCGCCGCGGCGCTGCCCGGCGCGCAGGTCGAAACACGTTTCGGTGTGCGTATCGGTCACATCGCGCGCGCAGGTCAGGGCAACCAAGCCGATGACGCCGATGACTCCGATTGGCAGGTATTCGACGAAGCCGGGCAGCTCGTGGCGCAGGCGGGCGTCGTGATCTTCGCGAATGCCCAGGACGCTTCGCGCGCCGCCGCGCTCGCCCATGCGCCCACGCGCATCGTGCGCGGCCAGCTCACGCTCGTCGATCCCAGTCCGCTCGCGAACCTGCGCGTACCGGTGATCGGTGAAGGCTACGCGGTGCCGCTCGACGGCGGAGTGACGCTCGCTGGCGCCACCTACGAAGTCGACGACGCGGGCGGCGAACTGCGCGCCGCAGGCCACATCGAGAATCTCGAACGCGTGGCGCACATGCTGCCGGAACTCGCCGGGGCAAGCGGCACAAGCGGTTCACCCGGCAACTTCGCCGGCCGGGTGGCGTTTCGCTGCGTGACGAGCGACCGTATGCCCATGCTCGGCCCGCTCGCCGACGAGGAAGCCGCCCGCCGCGACGCCCAGCGCCTCGCCGGGGCGTGGCCGCAGGACCTGCCGCGCGCGCCGGGGCTTTACGGCGCCTATGCGTTCGGCTCGCGCGGGCTCGTGTGGGCCGGGCTCGGTGCCGAGCTGATCGCGTCGCAGCTCGAAGGCGAGCCGTGGCCGATGGAGCGCGAACTCGCCGATCAACTCGATCCGGCTCGCTTCCTCCAACGGGCTTTGCGCCAGCGCAATGTTTGAGCGTGGGGCGGGAATCAGGTCAGACAGAAGCCGGCAACCGGTTATCCCCGCGAATCTGTGGATAACCGCGAGAATTCACAGCGAATCGAGTGTGGACGCGGTGTGGACGTAAACGGGGTAACTCAGTGGGGCGCGAACCAGGCCCAAAAGTTACTCTTCGAAGCGCCTGCGGTCCGCACATGCTTTGCATGCGGTTGTGCGGACGCCAACTGCCTGATCTTTTTCGGTTAACCGGAGTTATCCACAGAAAAAGGTCCCCTTTGTTAACTTCTACTACGTATACATACGGTAAACCGTAAACCCAAAGCTAACGCTACCGCCGTCGGCCAGCATCACCAGGCTAAAGCTTGAAAACCCAAGGGCAAGCGCTCCGGCCGAAGCGGTCATTTTTTCCGCTCGCATCGCGAAAAGCGCACAATGAGGACGCAATTACCGTCTTCGTGACGGCTTTCGAACCCGCGCGGACAATTGCAAAAAAGCTATGGCACAATCGCCGTTCTTTCCGCGTCACATGCCACATCAGATGGCCGACGCGTCCAAGGAACGGTTGCCCCTCATCCCGAATCTGAGTGCTCAGGGAAGACGGCAACGTTCGTTCATCCAACGCGGGCGCCGCCATACCAAACGGAACGCGCCCGTACCGGCTGTTCGCCGCACCGCGATGTGCCGGCGCAATGGTTTCCCGCAGTCGCAGCAGCTAGCGCAGGTTCACGTCGGCTCGCCACACGGGCGCGCCGGCCGGCCACATCGAACCGCGCCAGCGCGGCGCGAGCGCGAACGCTGCGCCAACCGGGGTTAGAGGCGCCGCTCGCCTTGCGCGGCACGCGGCTTGCCTGCGTGTCAGTCGTTTGTCGATCCAACGTCGGACAGCCGGACTGTCTCTGAAAAATGGGAGAAGCCACCACGATGAAGTCGGCGTTTTCGTTTTTCCCCGCCTGGCCGTTGCCGCTCGACGGAATCTTCTGGGCCGGGCTCGCACTCCTCGCCGCCGGTTTGTGCGGCGAGCTCTGCTATCGGGCGTGGCGCTTGCCGCGGATTTCGGGCTATGGGGTGATCGGCCTCATTGCCGGATCGGCCGGATTTGGCGTGATCGACGCCAATGTCGGCACCTCTGCGCGGCCGCTGCTCGATGTCGCGCTCGGCCTGCTGCTGTTCGAACTCGGCAGCCGGCTCGACCTGCGCTGGATCCGCCGCAATCCCTGGCTGATCCTCTCGAGTCTTGCCGAGGCGTCGCTCACCTTCGTGCTCGTGCTCGTGGTGCTGCTGTTCCTTTCGGTGCCGGCGATGATCGCGCTCGTCGTAGCCGCGATTTCCATGGCCACGTCGCCCGCCATGGTGATCCAGCTCAAGACCGAGTTGCGCGCGGAAGGGCAGGTCACGCAGCGTCTGCTCACGCTCACGGCGCTCAACAGCATGTATGCCGTGATTGTGGAAAAGCTTGCTTCCAGCTGGCTGCACCAGGAAATCTATGGAAACGTGTTCGCGACCATTCTTCAGCCGCTTTACCTGCTGATCGGCTCGCTGATTCTCGCGTTCGTGCTGGCGCGCGCGTGCACGCTTTTTTACCGGCGCCTGAGCCCGCAGGACGAGCACTCGTTCGTCGCGCTCTTCGGCCTCGTGCTGCTCGCGATCGCCATTGCGCATCTGCTCAAGCTTTCGACGATCCTGAGCCTGCTGGCCGCCGGCATCATCGTGAAGAATCTCGAAGCGCGGCCGCAGTTGTGGCCGCAGCACTTCGGCACGGCGGGGTGGCTGCTCACCGTGATCCTTTTCGTGCTCACGCTCACGACCTTCGAGTGGCACGACATTCTCGTGGGCGGCGTGGCCGCGGCGGGGCTGATCGTCGCACGGCTCGTGGCGAAACTCGTCGGTGTGCTGATCTTCGCGAAGCCGAGCGGTCTCGACTGGAAGCAGGGCGTCGCGCTCGGCGTTGCGCTCGCGCCAATGTCGGCGCTGGCGCTGCTGCTTGTCGAGGACACCTACGAGCTTTATCCGACCTTCGATCCGCGGCTGCGCGCGATCATGCTCTGCGCGATCGTCGTGCTTCAGCTCCTCGGGCCGTGGCTCGTCTACCGCGCGCTGGCGCTCGTCGGCGAGCGCGGCGAACAATGAATTACGCGGCGCGCGAGCATCGCCGCGCGCCGCCCTGTAAGGGGATGCCATGTCACTGGAAGCGTTTGTCGATTCGAAGCCGTTCACCTTCGGCATCGAACTCGAAATGCAGATCGTTAACACGCATGACTACGATCTGACCAAGGCGGGGAGCGACCTCATGCGCCTCGTCAAAGATCAGGAGATTCCGGGCAACATCACGCCCGAAATCACCGAAAGCATGATCGAGCTTTCCACGGGTATCTGCACGACGCACGAGCAGGCCGTGGCCGATCTGCGCAAGATTCGCGACGTGCTCGTCGCCGCGGCCGATCGCCTCAACGTCGGCCTGTGCGGGGGCGGCACGCACGCGTTCCAGCAGTGGAGCGACCGGCGTATCGTGGATACCCCGCGCTTTCAGTACCTTTCCGAGCTCTACGGCTACCTCGCCAAGCAGTTCACGGTGTTCGGCCAGCACGTGCACATCGGCTGTCCCGATCCCGACAGCGCGCTCTTTCTGCTGCACTCGCTTTCGCGCTTCATCCCGCATTTCATCGCGCTCTCGGCGTCGTCGCCCTATGTGCAGGGCGTGGACACCGGCTTTCACTCGGCGCGCCTGAATTCGGTGTTCGCGTTTCCGCTTTCGGGCCGTGCGCCCTTCGTGCTGAGCTGGGAGGAGTTCAAGGAGTACTTCTCGAAGATGGTGCACACGGGCGTTGTCAACAGCATGAAAGACTTCTACTGGGACATCCGCCCGAAGCCCGGTTTCGGCACGATCGAGGTGCGCGTGATGGACACGCCGCTTTCGGTGGAGCGTGCGGCCGCGATCGCCTGCTACATCCAGACGCTCGCGCGCCATCTGCTCACCGATCGCCCGATCGCGCCGCGTGAGGACGACTATCTCGTCTACACGTTCAACCGTTTCCAGGCGTGCCGCTTCGGCCTCGCCGGCACCTGCGTGAATCCGCAGACAGGCGAGCGCCGCACGATTTCGGAAGACATTCTCGACACGCTGGAGCGGATCGCGCCGCACGGCGAGGCGCTCGGCTCGACGCGCGCGCTCACGGAAATCGGCACGATCGCCCGCGCGCAGACCAACGACGCCACCTGGCTGCGCAGCGTGGTGGCCGAGGAGAAGTCGCTGCACGAGGCGGTGCGGCAGCAGTGCCTGCGCTGGCGCGCATAAGCGCGGGGCACTCGTAAAGGACCACTGACCGAATTTGCAAGGTGCGCCGCAAGGGCCCTGAGTGGTGCAGGCAGGTAAAGAAGGGCGGCTCTCGGGCCGCCCTTCTTGCTTCCAGCCGCCAAAAAAGCGCTGAAACCGGGCCTTGCGGGGCCCGGAGCGCACTTTTTTCGAGGCGCGCAGAAATATTTTTTTGCTTGTTTCGAGGTACCAGGGGATCCTTATATTTTGACCTGGATCGCGACATACGCCATATTCACGGCGGAAAAGGCCACACGCCTGTGGGTAACCTTCGAATTCCCTGCAAACTCAATGGACTGCGTAATGAAAGACGCGCGACAATCGGGCAGATTTCAGTTGCGTTTGCGACAGAAATCCGCGATAACCTGCAAACATCCCGGGTGAAGATTGCGCGTTGTCAAGAACCTGTGCACATGATCGTAGCGCGCTTATCAACGGGTTATCCACAATTCACGTTGGATAAGTTAGCTGTGCGATTGGCTACTCTCGCATAGAATGGCGGTTTGCTGCTCGGGCGTCGGGACTTGAAGGATGTTTTCGCCGCCCGCGGCAAGAAGCATGACCGTGCAACGCGTACCATGGCGTACGCGAAGCAGGAATTTTTTGAGATGGTGCGGCGTCCGGGAAAACCGGGCGCCAGCGTTCCCACAGGCCGTCGGCCAGAACGGCGGCTGACGATGCAGCGCAAGCTGCCAATAACCAGCGAAAGACTATGAGCGAAGGCGTATACGGAGAGCAGGCAGCCGGGCGGGTGACCCATAGCCTGCTGCGACTGAGCACGGCAATGCGGAGCCAGGCGTGGGACTGGGCCGAAGGGGCAGGACTCACGCCTACCCAGGGCGAAATTCTCGTGCTGCTGATGCAGCGCAAGGGGCCGATGCGCCTCGGCGAGATCGCACGTGAAACGGCCCTCACGGCCGCGACCACCAGCGATGCGGTGAGCACGCTCGAAACCAAGGGGCTCGTCGAAAAGCGTCGCGCGCTCGACGACGGCCGCGCACTCGCGGTGCGTCTCACCTCGCGCGGCCGCACGGCGGCGAAGAAGGCGTCGCAGTGGCCGGACTTCCTCTCGAAGGCGGTCGGCACGCTCAAGGCCGAAGAGCAGTCCACGCTCTATCGCACGTTGCTCAAGACGGTTTATCTGCTCGAAGCGCAGGAAACCAGCCCGCAACACCGCATGTGCCTGACCTGCTCGCATTTCGAGCCGAGCAAGAACCCGAAGAAGACGCCGCATCATTGCCAGCTGCTCGGCATCGATATGGCCGACACGGATCTGCGTCTCGATTGCTCGGTGTACGAACAGGCCGACGCGACGACCCAGAAGAAGAACTGGAAGATCTTCGCGGTTTAAGCCCGAAGCTGCGCTGCCGCCCCGTGCGGGCGGCGCGCGCGTGCACGCGTCATGCGTGCAACGCGCGGTCATGCAGCGCTTCCCGACGCCGCTTGCGCGCGCAATCGATTTGCGCCGCGCCGGCGTCGAAATTCGCATAGTTGTCACAAGTTTTTTGCCACGACCGTTGGCGCAAACGTTCGTCTTGAGCCAGGCCAACGCGGCGACGCGCTGGACAATGGGCAGGACGACGTACTAGTTGCCGACCGCCGACCCGGGAATTTGCCGATGAATCGCGAAGTATTGGCCGTCCGCCATGTCTATTTCGAGGACCTCGGCAGTTTCGAGCGCGTGCTCGGCGATCGTGGACGTCCCGTGCGCTACGTGGACGTCGGCTTCGCGCGTATCGGCGCGCTCAATCCCTTGTCGGCCTCGCTCATGGTGATCCTGGGCGGCCCGATCAATGCGTGCGACGACGCACGCTATCCCACGCTCGTACCGCTCGCCGCGATGATCGAGAAGCGCATCGCGGCCGGACTGCCCACGCTTGGCATTTGCCTTGGCGCGCAGCTCATCGCGCGCGTGCTCGGCGCGCGCGTCTACGCAGGGCCCCGGCCCGAAATCGGCTGGACGCCGCTCACGCTCACCGACGCCGGCCGCGCCTCGCCGTTGCAACATCTCGACGGTGCGGCGACCTCCATGCTGCACTGGCATGGCGACACGTTCGATCTGCCGCAAGGCGCGACCCGTCTCGCTTCCACGCCGCTGTGCGAAAACCAGGCGTTTGCCTGGGGCGATCACGTGCTTGGCCTGCAATGCCATCCCGAAGTGCGCGCCGACCGCTTCGAGCCCTGGTTGATCGGCCATGCCTCGGAAATCGCCACGGCGGGCGTCGATGTCAACGCGCTGCGCGGCGACACGGCGCGCCACGGGCCGCTGCTCGAAGCGCAGGCGAGCCGCATGTTTGGCGAATGGCTCGACGCCGCCGACGCGCACATGGCACGCCAGTCCGCAAAGCAGCCCTGAGTCGCGCTGAGGCGGTCCACAGGCGGACCCCACCGAAACACCAGCCGAATCCCCTGTCGAGCGCGTGAAAAATCCGCGTGCTATTCTCGGACGCTTCCGCCAACCGTCCGTGGACCTCCCATGAGCAAGCTCTTCACTCCGCTCGAACTGCGTGGCGTGACGCTCGCCAATCGCATCGTTGTCTCACCGATGTGTCAGTACTCCGCCGAACGAGGCGAAGCCAACGACTGGCACATGATCCATCTCGGTCACCTCGCGCTCTCGGGCGCCGCGATGCTCTGCATCGAAGCGACTGCCGTGGAGCCCGACGGCCGCATCACGCCAGGCGACCTCGGCCTGTGGGACGACGTGACCGAAGCCGCGCTCGAACCCGTGATCGCCGCGATACGCCGCCATTCGCCGATTCGCATCGCGATGCAGATCGCGCACGCGGGGCGCAAGGCGTCGAGCCACGTGCCCTGGGAGGGCGGCCAGCTGATTCCCGTCGCCGAGGGGGGATGGCTTCCGCATGCGCCTTCCGCGCTCCCGCACAAGGCCGATGAAACGCCGCCGCTCGCGCTCGACGTCGCGGGCCTCAATCGCGTGCGCGATGCGTTCGTGGCTACGGCGCGCCGCGCCGCGCGCCTCGGCATCGACGCGCTCGAAGTTCACGCGGCGCACGGTTATCTGCTGCATCAGTTCCTTTCGCCGATTGCGAACCAGCGCAGCGACGAATACGGCGGCTCGCGCGAGAACCGCATGCGCTTTCCGCTTGAAGTGTTCGACGCGGTGCGCGCGGAGTTTCCCGCCGATCGTCCGATAGGCGTGCGCGTTTCCGCGACGGACTGGGTCGATGGCGGCTGGACGCCCGAGGACACCGTGGTGTTCGCGCAGGCGCTCAAGGCGCGCGGCGCGGACTGGATCGACGTGTCGTCGGGCGGCGTGTCGCCGTTGCAGAAGATTCCGGTGGAGCCGGGCTATCAAGTGCCGTTCGCGCGCAAGGTGAAAGCGGAAACGGGCATGACGACCATCGCGGTGGGGCTCATCACCGACGCGTTGCAGGCCAACCAGATTCTCGAAGACGGCGAAGCCGACATGATCGCCATGGCGCGCGCGATGCTCTACGATCCGCGCTGGCCGTGGCACGCCGCTGCGCAACTGGGCGCGAGCGTGAGCGCACCGCCGCAATACTGGCGCTCGCAACCGCGCGAGTTCAAGAAGCTGTTCGGCGAGACGACGCTTGGCCAGCGCTGAGGCGCGTATTGCGTCAGGCAGGTTGCGCGCGGCATACGGGTTGAACGAAAGAGGCGCGAACGTGTACGATGCCGTCTGTGGCGCGCCGGGCGTCACACGAGCGCGGCGCCGAATCGGCGCCGCGTTTGCGTGGGGGCGAGAAGCGAAGCGAGAAGCGATGCGTGCCGCTTCACCAGGCGAGCCGCCACACACGGCTTCATGAGAAAGCCGCTTGCCATGACCGGGGCAGTCTCCCCCAGTACTTCACAAGGATTCATTCAATGAGTGTACGCAGGATCGTCGTGCGCCAGTCGGGCGTGCACGGCAAGGGCGTGTTTGCGGCGGTCTCCATCGCGGCCGGAGATCGGCTGGTCGAATACAAGGGCGAGCGCATTTCCTGGAAGGAAGCGCTGCGCCGTCATCCGCATAATCCTGACGAACCGAATCACACGTTCTACTTCGCGCTCGACGAAGGCGGCGTGATCGACGGCAAGGTGAACGGCAACAGCGCGCGCTGGATCAATCATTCGTGCGCGCCGAACTGCGAAGCCGAGGAAATCGACGGGCACGTGTACATTCACGCGCTGCGCGACATTCCCGAAGGCGAGGAGCTTTTCTACGACTATGGCCTCGTGATCGACGCGAAGCAGACGAAGAAGCTCAAGCGCGAATACGAGTGCCGTTGTGGCGCGCGCAAGTGCCGCGGCACGATGCTCGCGCCGCCCGACGACGACAAGCCCGCGAAGGGCTCGAAAGGCAAGGGCAAAAAGAAGAAGTGAGCGAGTGAGCACGCCGCCGCGCGGCGCGTTGCACAAGACACAAGGGCCGCATGAGCGGCCCTTGTCGTTTGTGTCGCTGCGTGGCGTTACAGATCGACGCTTGCCTGGTGCGTGGGGTTCTTGCTGCCTTGCGGCTCACTGGGTGCGACGGCGTGAAGTTGGGCGGCTTCGGCAACCGGCGCTTCCTTGATGTCCTTCGCGTCCCTCGCATCCCTGGCGCCAGGCGCGCGGGGTTTCACGAGCGGCACGCGCACGATGAAGCGCGCGCCGCCTTCGGGCGCATCTTCGTAATGCACGCTGCCACGATGCAGCGTCATGATGTCGTGCACGATCGCGAGACCCAGGCCCGCGCCGCTGTCCACGCCGCTTTCGCTCTGGCCGTCGCCGCGGAAAAAGCGCTTGAAGAGATCCGCCTGCTGCGATGCCGGCACGCCCCCGCCGTTGTCCTCCACGATGATCTCGGCCATCGGCATGCCGTCGGCGACAGACTGCGAAACGGTCACGGTGATGCGACCGCCGTCCATGCGCGCGGGCGGCAAATACTTGAGCGCATTGTCGAGCAGATTCGCAATGACCTCGTGCAGCAGCACGGGGTTGCCACGCACCATCAACGGCGAGTCGTTCTCGGGGTCGTCGAGGCGCTGGAAGCCGAGGTCCACGTGGCTCGCGAGCGCGCGCGGCACCCACTCGGCGCCGGTCTCGAAGGCGAGCGCCGCCATGTCGATATCGACGAAACGCGCGGCCTGTTCACCCGGCTCCGCGCGCGCGAGCGACAGCAACTGGTTCGACAATCGCACCGCGCGGTCGGCCGCCGCGCGCAGCTCGCGCACGGCGTCGTTGACCTTTTGCGGCTCGCGCGCATTCACGGCTTGCTCGGCGTGCAGCTTCACCGCAGTGAGCGGCGTGCGCAACTGGTGCGCGGCGTCGGCGATGAACTTGCGCTGTGCGTCGAGCGCGGTTTTCAGGCGGCCGAGCAGCGCGTTGAGCGCGCCGGTGAGCGGACGGATTTCGACGGGCACATAGGTCTCGTCGACGGGTTCGAGCGAGGTGTGCGTCTGGCGATTGAGCGAATCGGCGAGCTGCGTGAGGGGGTTGAGCTGCTGATTCACCACGCGCCACACGATGACCCAGCCGGCCAGCAGCAGGAGCAGCAGCGGCATCATGATTGCGACGAGAAACTCGGCTGCGATGCGAAAGCGATGGTGCACGGGCTGACCGACTTCGACGACGATGGGATTGCCGTGCGGCTGTGGCACGCGAACCTGCGCGACGCGTACGCTCACGCCCCGGTACATCGTTTCGAACACGTACGCATAGTGCATGCGGCGCACGTTGGTGCCCTGGAGCGGCAGGTCATGATCGCCCGCGATTTCCGTTTCGCCGTTGCTGATGCGATAGATGAGATGTTCCACGGGGTCGGAGAACATCGCCTGCGCGAGCGGGGGAACGGTTTTGGGCGCGTCGGCGCCGGCGATCTGGATTTGCCGCGAAATGGCCGTGGCGAGGTCGGCAAGCGAGCGGTCGACCACGTGCTGCGTGTATTGCCAGGCCAGCCAATAGGCGATCAGGCCGCTCATGAGCGCGAGCAGCGAAAGCGGGGCGGCGAGGCGCCGCAGCAGCGTGCGCCGCAGACTCGTTGCGGCAGGTGAGGACATGGTGGCTTCGGTGCGAATGATGAATCGTGGGTGCGGCGGCGTGCGCCGCACGGGATCGATCCATTGTACGCGGGCCGCGGGCGCGGCGGCGCAAGCATCGTAAGACGTATGAAGGCGGCGGAGCACTCCGCCGCCTGGTCTGGCTCCGGCTCAGGAAACCGTGGCGGATCAGGCCGCCTGGCGGATTTCCTGGAGCAGATAGCCGAAGCCGCGCACCGTGACGATCTCGACACGGCAGTTTTCGAGCTTCTTGCGCACGCGGTGCACGTAGACTTCGATCGCGGTGTCGCCGAGGTCGCCGCCGAAGTGCGTGAGGTGGTCTTGCAGTTGCGCCTTGCTCACCACGCGGCCATGGCGCAGCAGCAGCATTTCGAGCACGGCGAATTCGCGCGGCGAGAGTTCGAGCGGCTTGTCGTCGTTGAAGATGCGGCGATCGACGCCCGACAGGCGCACGCCGCCAAGCGACACTTCGGGGCGCGGCACGTCGCCGTGCGGGCCGCTGCGGCGCATCACGGCGCGAATGCGCGCTTCGAGTTCGGCCGGCTCGAACGGCTTGAGCATGTAGTCGTCGGCGCCCGAATTCAGGCCCTGGACGCGGTCGTTCAGCTCGTCGCGCGCGGTGAGCACGATGACGGGCGTGTGCCGGTTGCTTTGACGAAAGCGCGAGAGCAGCGTCATGCCGTCGATGCCGGGCAGGCCCAGATCGAGAATCACGAGCTCATGTCGATTTTGCGTGAGGGCCTGTTCGGCGAAGATGCCGTCGTGGACCATGTCGACCGTGAAGCCGGCTTGTTCGAGGCTGGACTGGATGCCGCGTGCGATGGGGCGGTCGTCTTCGATCAGAAGGAGTCGCATGGGATTCGCTCAAGTACAATGGGTTTAGCGTTCAGGCACGCAGTTCGCGAAGCGTCGCTCGCCGGACTCATCGAGGCACAGCGACTGAGTGGCGCCGCGTGCGACAGTTGCACGATCACGATCCACATGTCCGATATTTCGATCACCGAACTCGAAGCCGCGATCAACTTCTGGCGCAACCGCTCGCCTTCGAGCGGCGACGAACTCGCGTTGTGCCAGGAGGCGAGTGCGCTCTCCAAGCCGTATGCGCTGCTGATTGTACAGCGTCAGAACACCATATCGCCGGAACGTTTAGACCCGATTGCCCGTGCTGCCTGGGAGTCTTACGTATCCATCAAGAATAGCCTTCAAAGCTGAAGGTTTGAGCGCCTGACACCCTGCATTATGCTTTCATGACGCGATGCGCGCACGTTGTGCGCATCGCGTAGTGTTAGCTGCCCCTCGCATTCATCTGTCGCGTTGATCTGCGCTGATTTGCGTTGATCTGATTAGTACCGCTTAAGCGCTCAGCGGGCCCGCTGCGATCGAATCGATGAAACGCGCGAGTTCGACGTCGCGCGAAGTGAGGCCGTCGGCTTCGTGTGTGGAGAGTGTGATTTCGACACGGTTGTACACGTTGAACCACTCGGGGTGATGGTCCATTTCCTGCGCCTTGATCGCCACGCGCGTCATGAAGCCAAAGGCTTCGTTGAAGTCCGCGAAACGGAAGTGGCGCTGGATCGCGTCGCGCCCGGCGACAGACTGCCAGCCGCGCAGGTCGGCCAGTTGCGACGCGCGTTCTTCGGATGTGAGTCGGTTGATCATCGTTGCACCTGTGTTGAGCTTGCGGCCCGGCGTGCGCCGTTGGCCAATCAGTCATTTTTTCACGTATGCCGGAGGCGTGCGAGCGCGCACGTCAACGCTCGTGCGCGTGCTGCGGCGCAAGGCGGCTCGCTTGCCGCGCTTCGTGGCGCGCCAGGCTCAGACGTCCCCGTCGTCGAGCCAGCCTTCGCGGGTGCCGCGCGTGATGATCGTGTCGCTGTGCAGCACGTCGCCCGCGGCGTGGGGCTGTGCCGCGATCGTCACGCTGCGCGCGGCCGGATCGGCGAGGCGCGAAGCGATGCCCGCGCCGAGCGCGTCGAAAAGCTGCGCGAACGAGTCGATCACGAAATAGGTCTTCTGGAACGTGTCGATGCGATAGCGCGTGTTCAGCACGCGCTCGAGATCGAACGCGAGGCGGTTGGGCGCCGCGCTTTCCACGCTATGGAGTGTTTCGCCCTTGCTCGACACGATGCCCGCGCCATAGATCTTCACGCCGTTGGGCGCGCTCGCGCTGCGCATCAGGCCGAATTCCACCGTGTACCAGTAGAGCCGTGCGAGCAGCGGCAAGGCGCGTTCCTCGACGGCGAGCGCGGCGCGCCCGTAGGCGTGAATCGCGTCGGCGAAAGTGGGGTCGGTGAGGAGCGGGACATGCCCGAACAGATCGTGAAAGCAGTCGGGTTCCTGGAGGTAGTCGAGTTGATCGGGGCGGCGCATCCACCACGTCACCGGAAAGCGCCGGTTAGCCAGGTGTTCGAAGAAAATGCGGTCGGGCACGAGGCCGGGCACGGCCACGATGCGCCAACCCGTCGCCGCCATCAGGCGCTCGCTCACCTGCTCGAACGAGGGCACGTGCGCGACGTTCAGGCCGATGCGCAACGCGCCTTCGATAAAGGCGTCGCAGGCACGGCCTTCGAGCAGGGCGCGCTGACGCCGGTAAAGAAGATCCCACACGGCGTGATCGGCCGCGCCGTAGCGTTCGAGCGGCTGGTCGATCGTGAAATCGGGTCGGGTGGTGAGACCCGCGTCGAACTGCTCTTGCAGTTTCGCGGTGGCGGCGGCCATGTTCGTAACGCTCCACTAAAAAAACTTGCTGTGATGCAAGTGTAGAGCGGGTGGCGTGCGGGAGGTGCGCGTATCTAATGGGATAAGCTGTGGATATGCGATAATCGAGCGCAAAGTAGTCAATTGACGCGGATTTTATTCATGCTCGAACTCGATCACTTCGATCTGGCGCTTCTCGACGTGCTACAGCGCTTTGGCCGCGCCACGCATCAGCAGCTTGGCGAGCAGGTGCCGCTCTCGCCCTCGCAGATCGGCAGGCGGTTGCAGCGGCTGGAAGCGTCGGGGGTGATCGACGGCTATCGCGTGGTGCTGCGGCCCGAAAAGCTCGGGCTCGGCGTGACGGCGTTCACGAGCCTCAAGCTCAAGCATCACGGGGACTCGATCATCGAGCAGTTCCAGCAACAGATCGACGTGCTGCCCGAAGTGCTCGAATGCCATGCCGTGGTGGGAGACGCCGACTATCTGCTGCGCATCGTCGCGCCCGATCTGAACGCACTCTCGACGTTCGTCATGAAGAAGCTCATGCGCGTGCCCGGCGTGGACAGCGTGCGCTCGAACATCGTGCTCACCACGTTCAAGCGCAACGGGCCGCTGCCGCTCGGGCATCTGGAGCCGGGCGCACCGGCGGCGTAACGACAAGGCGATGGCGGGCCGCAAGGGCCCGCGCGCCGGGGTTGCTGATGGCTGCGGCTGGTTGTGGCTGGTTGTGCCTATCAGGCCGCGCTGGCCGTATTGAGCAGATCCACGTAAGCCACGGCCACGAGATCGTTTTCGTCCACGCCGAGCTTCGCGAATACCGCGTGCGCTTCGGCTTCACCGCCTTGCTCGTCGTCCTCGGGGCCGAGCACCACTTCCAGTTCGACGAAATCGCCCAGGCCGTCCACCCGGTCGAGGTGGATGCGCGTGCGGCCCGCCAGATACACGTGGCGCTCTTTCGAGACGATGCCGCGCGTGGTGAGCGCCGTGGCGAGCAGCGAATGCATCGCCTCGGCGTTGGTCACCGGGCTGCGCGTGTAATACGAGGCCTTCGGACCGTCGCGGTCGTCGCGCTGATAGAAGATCAGCTCGGGCGGCGTGCCGTCGTCGAACTGGCGCAGCTTCAGGCGGCCGCGCGGCACGTCGTAGAAGAAGTCCTGCTGGCGAAAGATCAGCGGCGCTTCGGAGGCGAGCTGGGAGGCGCGCTCGCGCAGGGCGTCGAACTGACGGGCGCGGGCTTTGATTTCGATGTTGCGGGCCATGCAAGGCTCCTGTCGAACAAGGGAACGATGGGAGAGTCGGGAAGGAAGCGCGCCGTGCATCATGGGCACGCCGGTGAGCGTGCCAAAAACGCGGCGCGAATTCCGAATCTAGCAAAACTTGCGTGACAGCGGCGTTACACGCGCAAGACGAACGCGCGGGCGCACGGTGCGCTCCATGGCCGCGTCTTCATGAGCGCGGCTCATATCGCCCACTGCGTTTCGATGGACTTGAGCGCCGCCGCGATGGTGGGTTCGTCGCGGCGCGCGGCGAGCGTGATGAAGGTGAGCTCGGTCGGCACGCTTACGCCTTCGATGATCGTGAGCCCGTGCGCATGCGCCTCGGCAAGCGCGGTCGAATCGCGCGCGAGTGTGAGGCCCACGCCCGACTTCACGAGATCGAGCATCGACGGTTCCTGGTCCACTTCCGCCACTTTCACGGGCTTCGCGTTCGCGGCCTCGAACAGCGTGGTGAGCAGGCGGTTGTGCGCGGAGGCGGGTGGCGTCCAGATCCACGGCAGCGCGGCGAGCGCCCGCCAGTCGCGCGCGTCCTTCACGCGCTCCTTCCAGCCCGCGGGCGCGAGCACGCGGTACTGGAAGCGGGTGAGCGTGATGGCGTGGAAGGCGTCGGGGTCGGGTTCGGGCTGGCCGATGTAATACCCCACGTCGAGCTCGCGCGAGCGCACCTGGTCGAGCACCCAGCCCGACATGCCGTGGCGCAGCGCCGTTTCGATCTGCGGCCAGGTCTCGACGAGCTGGCGCAGAAAGCCGCCAAGGCGCAGGAACGCCGGATCGAGAATCGTGCCGATGCGCAGCCGCCCGCGCACCTCGTGCCGCAGCGCGGCGGCGGCGCGCTGCACGTCGCCGGCGGCGGCGAGCGCGCGCTCGGCGTGCGGCAGGAGCGCCTGACCGTCGCGCGTGAGCGCGAGGCCGTGCGACGTGCGCGTGAAGAGGGCGACGCCCAATGCCTCCTGCAAATGCTTGATCTGGAGGCTCACGGCGGGTTGCGTGAGATGCAGATGCGTGGCCGCACGCGTGAGGTTGCCCTCGCGAGCGACCGTGACGAAAGCGCGGAGCAAGGTCAGGTCCATATCCTGATATTAAACCGCCTTATATCGCTGTTGAGCATTAATCATTGGATCGCGCCCCGGCGTCGCGATTACGCTAGGTGGATCGAGGCTTCACGACAGAAGAGGCACACACATGGGCGAGACACATCAAAGCGATGCCGGCGTGCGCACACTCACGCACTACATCAACGGCAAGCCGCTGGAGAGCACGAGCGGCCGTTACGGCGACGTCTTCAATCCGGCCTTTGGCAAGGTCAGCGCGCGCGTGCCGCTCGGTTCGGTGGCAGAGGTGGACGCCGCCGTGGCCGCCGCGAACGCCGCCTTTCCCGCGTGGGCGGAAACCGCGCCCATCAAGCGCGCCCGCATTCTCTTCAAGTTCAAGGATCTGCTCGACCAGCATCACGACGAGCTCGCCGAACTCATCACGCGCGAGCACGGCAAGGTGTTCTCCGATGCGAAGGGCGAGGTGATGCGCGGCATCGAGGTGGTCGAGTTCGCGTGCGGTATTCCCAATCTGCTGAAAACCGATTTCACCGACCAGATCGGCGGTGGCATCGACAACTGGAATCTGCGTCAGCCGCTGGGCGTCGTGGCCGGTATCACGCCGTTCAACTTCCCGATGATGGTGCCGTGCTGGATGTTTCCGATCGCGCTTGCGTGCGGCAACACCTTCGTGCTGAAGCCTTCGGAGCGCGATCCTTCGGCGTCGCTGCGTCTGGCCGAACTGCTCAAGGAAGCGGGCCTGCCCGACGGCGTGTTCAACGTCGTGCACGGCGACAAGGTGGCCGTGGACGCGCTGCTCGTGCATCCCGAAGTCACCGCGCTGTCGTTCGTCGGCTCGACGCCGATCGCCGAGTACATCTACACGGAAGGCACGAAGCACGGCAAGCGCGTGCAGGCGCTGGGCGGCGCGAAGAATCACCTCGTCGTGATGCCGGACGCCGATCTCGACCAGGCCGTCGATGCGCTGATCGGCGCGGCCTACGGGTCGGCCGGCGAGCGTTGCATGGCGATTTCGGTGGCGGTGGCCGTGGGCCATATCGCCGACGAACTGGTCGAGCGACTCACGCCGCGCGTGAAGGCGCTTCAGATCGGCAGCGGCATGGACGGCGCCTCGGAAATGGGGCCGCTCGTCACGGGCGTGCATCGCGCGAAGGTGCAGGGCTATATCGAGGCGGGCGTGGCCGCGGGCGCGAAGCTCGTGGTGGACGGGCGCGGCCACAAGGTGGATGGCCACGAAGAAGGTTTCTTCCTCGGCGGCACGCTGTTCGACGGCGTGAAAACCGACATGACGATCTACAAGGAAGAGATCTTCGGGCCGGTGCTCGCGGTCGTGCGCGTGCCCGATTTCGCGAGCGCGGTCGAGCTCATCAACGCCCATGAATTCGCCAACGGCGTGTCGTGCTACACGTCGGACGGCGGCGTGGCGCGCGCGTTCTCGCGGCAGATCAAGGTGGGCATGGTGGGCATCAACGTGCCGATTCCGGTGCCGATGGCGTGGCACTCGTTCGGCGGCTGGAAGCGCTCGCTGTTCGGCGATCACCATGCGTATGGCGAGGAAGGCGTGCGCTTCTATACGCGCTACAAGAGCATCATGCAGCGCTGGCCCGACAGCATCGCCAAGGGCGCCGAGTTCACCATGCCGGTGGCGAAGTAAGCAGGCGGGCGCCGGGCGGTTTTGCAAGCAGACCGAAGCATTTTCTGCCGCCCGGCGCAGCATTCGCAACAACCGCAGTACGCTTGAACACAAACAAAACGGCAGCAAGTCGAGCGGAGCCGTAGAAGGAGACAACCATGCCCGCAACGAGCGAATCTCAAGGAGCGCACGGCGCGTCCTCGCGCCGCCTGGAAGGCGAATTCGACTATGTGATCGTCGGCGCCGGCACCGCGGGCTGCGTGCTCGCCAATCGCCTGACCGAAGATCCGGACGTTTCCGTGCTGCTCATCGAAGCGGGCGGCAAGGACGACTATCACTGGATTCACATCCCCGTTGGCTACCTCTATTGCATCGGCAATCCGCGCACCGACTGGCTGTACAAGACCGCCGCGGAAAAGGGGCTCAACGGGCGCTCGCTGGCGTATCCGCGCGGGCGCGTGCTCGGCGGCTCGTCGTCGATCAACGGTATGATCTACATGCGCGGCCAGCGCGAGGACTACGACAACTGGGCGCGCGAGACCGGCGATTCGGGCTGGTCGTGGGACAGCGTGCTGCCCGTGTTCCGCCGCAGCGAGGATCATCACAGCGGCGCGAGCGAGTTTCACGGCGCGGGCGGCGAATGGCGCGTGGAGAAGCAGCGCCTCAAGTGGCAGATTCTCGAATCGTTCGCGAGGGCCGCGCAGGAGCAGGGCATTGCCGCCACCGACGACTTCAATCGCGGTGACAACAGCGGCGTGGGCTATTTCGAGGTGAACCAGAAGCGCGGCGTGCGCTGGAACTCGGCGAAGGCGTTCCTGCGCGCGGCGATGAAGCGGCCCAATCTCGCGGTCGTCACCGGCGCGCTCACGCAGCGCGTGATCTTCGAGGGCAAGCGTTGCGTGGGCGTGGAGTATCGCGGCGATGTCGACTACGTCGCGCGGGCGAGGTGTGAAGTCATTTTGAGCGCCGGCGCCGTGAATTCGCCGCAACTGCTGGAGCTTTCCGGCATCGGCGACGCTGCGCGGCTCGCGCAACTCGGCATCGGCGTCGTGCAGGACCTGCGCGGCGTGGGCGAGAATCTCCAGGACCATCTGCAACTGCGCATGGCGTATCGCGTGAACGGCGTGCGCACGCTCAACACGGCCTCCGCGCACTGGTGGGGCAAGCTGATGATCGGCATGGAGTACGCGCTGTTCCAGAGCGGCCCGATGTCGATGGCGCCCTCACAGCTCGGCGCGTTCGCGAAATCGGACCCGAACGACCCCGCGCTCACGCGGCCCGATCTTCAATATCACGTGCAGCCGCTTTCGCTCGACCGCTTCGGCGAGCCGCTCCATCGTTTCAACGCGTTCACGGCTTCGGTGTGCAACCTGCGGCCCACGTCGCGCGGCAGCATCCACGCCATATCGGCGGACCCGTCGCAGGCGCCCGCGATCGCGCCCAATTATCTGGCGACCGACCACGACCTGCGCGTGGCCGCCAATTCGTTGCGGCTCACGCGACGCATCGCGGCCTCCGCGGCGCTCGCGCGCTACGCGCCGCAGGAGATCCTGCCGGGACTCGCGTACCAGACCGAGGAACAATTGCGGGAGGCGGCGGGCAACGTCGGCACGACGATCTTTCACCCGGTGGGCACCTGCCGCATGGGCCGCGCCGACGACCCCGACGCCGTGGTCGACGCGCGCCTGCGTGTGCGCGGCGTAACGGGCCTGCGCGTGGTGGACGCCTCGGTCATGCCGACCATCACTTCGGGCAACACGAATTCGCCAACGCTGATGATCGCGGAGCGCGCCGCCGAGATGCTGCGCGCCGACCGGCGCGAAGGTGTGCGCATGGCAAAGGAGACCGCCGCCAACGCGCCGCTGACGACGGCCTGATGACCGCCTGAGGGGCGACGCGACGCCCGCGATTGCGTCGTTTTGACGACTATCTGGGACGCATGCGGAAGCGCTTCCGCGTGCGAGTTCCTGCACGCCTGTCATATTGTGGCTGCGCATCGATCTTGCACCGATGTTGCGCATATCTTTCGTGAATCTGTCGTGAACATGCATTTACGGGATGGGTTCACCCTGTGGCGCTCCCTTAAGTGCAAATCCCAATGATTGCGGTGCATCATTGGCGAGAGAATTAGAAGATAGTCGGCAGGCGCGCGTTGCGCGCATCGGGAGGCGCGCCGCCATGTCCGCGCCGGACCCCACCGTGCAACGGGAGGCACGGACGGTCTCAAGTGTTACGCCTTACCACGCACGGAAGGGGACATGATTCTCGGCGACACGATTCTGGAAACGCGCGGACTCACGAAACAGTTCAAGGGCTTCACGGCCGTGAACGGCGTGAACCTGCGCGTTTGCCGCGGCTCGATCCATGCGTTGATCGGACCGAACGGCGCGGGCAAGACCACCTGCTTCAACCTCCTCACCAAATTCCTCGTGCCGAGCGCGGGGCGCATCGTTTTCAACGGCATCGACATCACGCACGAGCGGCCCGCACAGATCGCGCGGCGCGGCATCATCCGCTCGTTCCAGATCTCGGCCGTGTTTCCGCACCTCACGGCGTTGCAGAACGTGCGCGTGGGCTTGCAGCGCTCGCTCGGCACCGCTTACCACTTCTGGAAGAGCGAGCGCTCGCTCGCGGAGCTCAACGACCGCGCCATGGACCTGCTCACGCAGGTGGGCCTCACCGATTTCGCCGACGTGCCCACGGTCGAGCTGGCCTACGGCCGCAAGCGCGCGCTCGAGATCGCCACGACGCTCGCGATGGAGCCCGAACTGATGCTGCTCGACGAGCCGACCCAGGGCATGGGCCACGAAGACGTGGACCGCGTGACGGCGCTCATCAAGAAGGTGTCGAGCGGGCGCACCATCCTCATGGTCGAGCACAACATGAACGTGATTGCGGGGATCTCCGACACCATCACCGTGCTTCAGCGCGGCGAAGTGCTCGCCGAAGGCAGCTACGCGGAAGTCTCGAAAAATCCGCTCGTCGCCGAGGCCTACATGGGCAGCGCGGACACGGCGCTCACGGGGGCGCACGCATGAACACGGTCACCGAACGCGAACCGCTCGCCGCCGCAGGCGCGGCCGAGGGCGCGAACGCGCTGGAAATCGCCGGGCTGCAAGCCTGGTACGGCGAATCGCACATTCTGCACGGCGTGGACCTGAGCGTCGCGCGCGGCGAGGTCGTCACGCTGCTCGGGCGCAACGGCGCGGGGCGCACGACGACGCTGCGCGCCATCATGGGCCTCACGGGGCGGCGCACGGGGTCGATCCGCGTGGGCGGGCGCGAAACCATCCAGATGCCCACCTATCGCATTGCGCATTGCGGCGTGGGCTATTGCCCCGAGGAGCGCGGCATCTTCTCGAGCCTCTCGTGCGAGGAAAACCTGCTCCTGCCGCCGCATATCGGCGTGAAGGGTGCGCAGGGCATGTCGCTCGACGAGATCTATTCGATGTTTCCCAATCTCGCGGAGCGTCGTCACAGCCAGGGCACGCGCCTGTCGGGCGGCGAGCAGCAGATGCTGGCCGTGGCGCGCATCCTGCGCACGGGCGCGAACCTGCTGCTGCTCGACGAGATTTCCGAAGGTCTTGCGCCCGTGATCGTTCAAACGCTCGCGCGCATGATCCTCACGCTGAAGGCGCGCGGCTACACGATCGTGATGGTCGAGCAGAACTTCCGCTTTGCGGCGCCGCTTGCCGACCGCTTCTACGTGATGGAGCACGGGCACATTGTCGAGCGCTTCGGCATTGCCGAACTCGAAGGAAAGATGCCGGTGCTGCACGACTTGCTGGGCGTTTAAGTTTCGGTCTGATTTTTGCACGGCGTGGCACGGGCGCCGCGCGAATCGTTTTGCCTCCGATGTTCATGGAGTGTTCCTGAATAACTACGCAACCAAAGAAGGAGACTGCAATGAAGAAAACCACGTTCGCGCGCCTCGCGGGCCTCTTTGCCGCATCGGCAGCTGCGATGGCGCTCAGCGCGGGGAGTGCGCAGGCTGCCGACGACGCGGTGAAGATCGGCTTCATCACCGACATGTCCGGCCTTTACGCCGATGACGACGGCCAGGGCGGTCTCACCGCGATCAAGATGGCCGTTGCCGATTTCGGCGGCAAGGTGCTCGGCAAGCCGATCCAGATCGAGTACGCGGACCACCAGAACAAGGCCGACATCGCCGCTTCGAAGGCGCGCGAATGGTTCGACCGTGACGGCCTGACCATGCTGCTCGGCGGCACGAACTCGGCCACGGCGCTGGCGATGAACCAGGTCGCGCAAGAGAAGAAGAAGGTGTACTTCAACACGGGCGCGGGCACGGACGCGCTGACGAACGAGCAGTGCACGCCGTACACGGTACACTACGGCTATGACACGGTCGCGCTCGCGAAGGGCACGGGTCTCGCCGTGCTCAAGCAGGGCGGCAAGACCTGGTTCTTCCTGACCGCCGACTACGCGTTCGGCAAGTCGCTCGAGAAGAACACCGCGGACGTCGTGAAGGCGAATGGCGGCCAGGTGCTCGGCGAAGTGCGCCATCCGCTCTCGGCGTCGGACTTCTCGTCGTTCCTGCTCCAGGCGCAGTCGTCGAAGGCGCAGATCCTCGGTCTCGCGAACGCGGGCGGCGACACGGTCAACGCGATCAAGGCGGCCAAGGAATTCGGCATCAACAAGACGATGAAGACCGCGGCGCTGCTGATGTTCCTGCCCGACGTGCATAGCCTCGGGCTCGACACGACGCAGGGCCTCGTGCTCACGACCGGCTGGTACTGGGATCAGAACGACGACACGCGCAAGTGGGCGCAGCGCTACTTCGAGCAGACGAAGAAGATGCCGTCCGAACTTCAGGCGGCCGACTATTCGGCGGTGACGACCTACCTGAAGGCGGTGCAGGCGGCCGGCACGACCGATTCCGACAAGGTCATGGAGCAACTGAAGAAGACCAAGGTCAACGACTTCTATACGAAGGGCGGCTATATCCGCCAGGACGGCGTGCTGATCCACGACATGTATCTGGTCGAGGTGAAGAAGCCCTCCGAGTCGAAGAAGCCGTGGGACTACTACAAGGTGCTGCAAACCATCCCGGGCGAGCAAGCGTACACGACCAGGCAGGAGAGCAAATGCGCGCTGTGGAAGTAAGCGCGTTCGTGTAGATGCGGCAGTCGCATGCCGCGCCCGGCGCCCGGTTGGCGCGCAGGGCGCGGCATGATTGCGTAATCCGTTACTGGCGCGATGGCGTCTATGGGCGGCTTTCATGACGATTTTTGGCATTCCGCTTCCGGCAATGCTGAGCCAGTTGCTCCTCGGGCTCGTGAACGGCTCGTTCTACGCGATCCTGAGTCTTGGCCTCGCGGTGATCTTCGGCATGCTCAACGTGATCAACTTCGCCCACGGCGCGTTGTTCATGCTGGGCGCGATGCTCACGTGGATGGGGCTCGCGTATTTCAATCTGCCTTACTGGGCGATGCTCGTCGTGGCTCCCCTCGTGGTGGGTGCGTTCGGCATCGTGATCGAGCGCACGATGCTGCGCTGGCTGTATCGCCTCGATCATCTGTACGGACTCCTGCTGACCTTCGGGCTCACGCTCGTGGTGGAGGGCGTGTTCCGCTCGATCTACGGTTCGTCGGGGCAGCCCTATGACGTGCCCGACCTGCTCGCCGGCGCGACCAACCTCGGCTTCATGTATCTGCCGAACTATCGCGCATGGGTGGTGGTGGCCTCGCTCGCCGTGTGTTTCGCTACCTGGTTCGTGATCGAGAAGACGCGTCTGGGCGCGTATCTGCGCGCGGGCACGGAGAACCCCAAGCTCGTCGAGGCGTTCGGCATCAACGTGCCGCTCATGATCACGCTCACCTACGGCTTTGGCGTGGCGCTCGCGGCGTTCGCGGGCGTGCTCGCGGCGCCCGTGATCCAGGTGTCGCCGCTCATGGGGCAGTCGATGATCATCACGGTGTTCGCCGTGGTCGTGATCGGCGGCATGGGCTCGATCATGGGCTCGATCCTCACCGGCCTCATGCTCGGCGTGATCGAGGGCTTCACGCGGGTGTTCTGGCCCGAAGCCTCCGCGACCGTGGTGTTCGTGATCATGGCGATCGTGCTGCTGATTCGCCCAGCTGGCCTCTTCGGCAAGGAACGATGATGCAAAGAAAAGCGCTGTATGGTTTATTGCTGGCCGGCTTGATCGTCGCGCCGTTCGCGGGCATCTATCCGCTCTTCGTGATGAAGGTGCTGTGCTTCGCGATGTTCGCGGCGGCCTTCAACCTGCTGATCGGCTACACGGGCCTGCTCTCGTTCGGCCACGCGCTCTTTCTTGCGAGCGCGGGCTATACGACCGGCTACGCGATCCAGTCGCTCGCCTTCACGCCGGAGGCGGGCGTGCTCGCGGGCACGGCGGTGGCGACGCTGCTCGGCTTGGCGGTGGGCGTTTTCGCGATCCGCCGCCAGGGCATCTACTTCTCGATGGTCACGCTGGCGCTCGCGCAGATGGTCTACTTCGTCTTTCTGCAAGCGCCGTTCACGCACGGCGAGGACGGCTTGCAGGGCGTGCCGCGCGGCAAGCTGTTCGGCGTGCTGTCGCTCGACTCCGATCTCACGCTCTACTACGTCGTGCTCGTGGTAATGGTGCTGGCGTTCGGTCTGATCGTGCGTATCGTGCATTCGCCGTTCGGGCAGGTGCTCGTCGCGATCAAGGAGAACGAGCCGCGCGCAATCTCGCTCGGCTACGACACCGACCGCTTCAAGCTGCTCGCGTTCGTGCTTTCGGCGGGGCTCGCGGGGCTCGCAGGCGCCCTCAAGGTGCTCGTGCTCGGCTTCGAGACGCTCGGCGATGCTTACTGGACCATGTCGGGTCTCGTGATCCTCATGACGCTCGTGGGCGGCATGGGCACGCTCTTCGGGCCGCTGCTCGGCGCAACGCTGATCGTCGCGCTGGAGGACCGGCTGGGCGACATCGGCACGGCGCTCGCGCGGGGCACGGGCGTGGAGTGGTTCCGCTCGCTCGGTGAGTCCACAACGATCGTCACGGGGCTCATCTTCATCGCCTGCGTGCTGGCGTTCCGGCGCGGCATTGTCGGCGAGATCGTGGCACGCGTGCGGCCGTTGCGCGCGTGAACGGGCCGTGCTGCCCGGGTTGCGCGGCGTGCGCTAGAATGATCGTCCCTCGCGCAACCATGTCGCGTTGCGGCATGAAGGAGCGCCCCGCAGTGCGACAATCGCGTGGCGGCGCGCCCCATATCGGTGCCGCACTGCACCACTAGGGTAAATGCTAGTTGCCGGTGGGAGGGGTGAAGTTTAAAGTTGCACCTAGTTCTGATGCACCGAATTTGCAGGTGGAGAACGAGGAGACAACTGAGGCACCAAGTGCCCGGACAAGGAAGCGCTGTTGGATGAGAGTCCAACAGCGCTTTTTATATTTCTGCGCGCCTTTTCGCGGATTATCTTTTCCCCAATTCAGTGCGTGCGATATTCACGCATTCTCGCCCGAATATTCCCCTTCCCTCAATTACGCGAATCGCGCTGTTTGGCGTGAAACGCCCGCCACGCATACGTTTGAGCGTTACGCAAAGCCAAGGCTTAATCCCGCGCGTTGTAAGCCACTGGAAAGCACTTGCCATTCGAATACGCAGACCGCTACACTCGCCATTCACCGACCATGCGGTCAGCATTTTTGCGTTGATATCCGGCAACCGATTATCGATTGGGCTGTGGGGTAATCGGCCGAGGTGCGCCACAAAATCCGTAGCAATAAAGAAAACGATTATCGAAGGAGTGGAGATGCAGTTGGTTTGGCGTTGGATGGGGGCGGCTTGCGTCGCGACCGGGGTGCTCGCGGCGACGGCCGGCGCGGCGTATGCGGACATCAAGATCGGCGTGACGCTGTCAGCCACGGGGCCAGCCGCCTCGCTCGGCATTCCGGAAAAGAATACGGTTGCGCTGCTGCCCAAGGAAATTGCGGGTCAGAAGGTCGATTACATCGTGCTGGACGACGCCACCGACTCCACGCAGGCGGTGAAGAACGCACGCAAGCTCACGAGCGAAGACCACGTTGACGCGCTGATCGGTTCGACCGTCGTGCCCAACTCGCTCGCCATGATCGACGTCGCCGCGGAAACCGCCACGCCGATGATCTCGATGGCCGCCGCGGCCTCGATCGTCGAACCAATGGACGCCAAACGCGCCTGGGTCTTCAAGACGCCCCAGAACGACGCGCTGATGGCCGGCGCCATTGCCCAGCACATGGCCGCGCACGGCGTGAAGACGGTGGCCTTCATCGGCTTCTCCGACGCCTATGGCGAGAGCTGGTACAAGGAATTCGGCGCGGCGGCCGCGAAGCAGGGCATCAAGGTCGTGGCGAACGAGCGCTTTGCGCGCAATGACGCTTCGGTCACGGGCCAGGTGCTCAAGATGATCGCGCAGCACCCGGATGCGGTGCTGATCGCCGGCGCGGGCACACCGGCCGCGCTGCCGCAGAAAACGCTCAAGGAGCGCGGCTACGCGGGCAAGTATTACCAGACGCACGGCGTGGCCAACAACGACTTCCTGCGCGTGTGCGGCAAGGACTGCGAAGGCACGTATCTGCCCGCAGGTCCGCTGCTCGTCGCCGACCAGTTGCCCGACTCGAACCCCGTGAAGCAATCGGCGCTGGCCTACAAGGCCGCGTACGAGAAGGCCTATGGCGCGGGCTCGATCTCGACCTTCGGCGGTCACGCGTGGGATGCGGGCCTCTTGCTCCAGCACGCCATTCCGGTTGCGCTGAAGGCCGGTCAGCCGGGTTCGAAGGCGTTTCGCGACGCACTGCGCGCCGCGCTCGAAAACTCGCACGACGTGGCGGGCGCGCACGGCATCTTCAACATGAGCGCGACGGACCACGCCGGCCTCGACCAGCGTGCCCGCGTGATGGTGGAGATTGTCGGCGGCAAGTGGAAGCTCGCCGGCGATTGAGCGTCGGCTGAACACCACACGGAACACGAACAAGGCACGCTCTTTCGAGGTGCCTTTTTTGTTGCCGTTGCAACGGATACACAAGGAGTTCGCAAGGAATTCGCAGCAGCAGGGAAGCAGCAAGGGCAGGGCGGTAAAGGAAGGGCAGGGAGCAGTCGATAAAGCGGAGAGCGCGTTCTATGCGGCGGCGGCTTGTGCAGCGCCGCAGGCAGGGAAAACCATGCATTACACGCGCGATCCCGATTACTACACTCAAGGGCCAGCGTCGATTTACGTAGATCATAGTGATTTCGATGTAGAGCGACGCCAGGATCAATCGACAACACGCAGACGAAGCGTTTGGAGACGCGCAATGAAAACGAAGAAATGGGTTTTGAGATCGATTAGCGCCGGACTCGCAGCGGCGCTGATGGGCACGGCGGGCGTTGCCGCCGCGCAGGTGAAGATCGGCGTGACGCTTTCGGCAACGGGGCCGGCGGCGTCGCTCGGCATTCCCGAGAAGAACACGATCGCGCTGCTGCCCAAGGAGATCGCGGGCAAGAGCGTGCAGTACATCGTGCTCGACGACGCCTCGGACACGAGCAAGGCGGTGCAGAACACGCACAAGCTGATCGACGAAGACCATGTGGACGCCATCATCGGCTCCTCGGTCACGCCGAACTCGCTCGCGATGCTCGACGTCGTGTCGCAAGGCAAGACGCCGATGATTTCGCTCGCGGCGTCGGCGGCCATCGTCGAGCCGATGGACGCGAAGCGCCAGTGGTCCTTCAAGACGCCGCAGAACGACAGCCTGATGGCTGACGCGATCGCCGGCTACATGGAGAAGCACGGCGTGAAGACGGTGGGCTTTATCGGCTTCACCGACGCCTACGGCGACAGCTGGTACAAGGAATTCGGCAACGCGGCCGCGAAGCACAACCTGAAGATGGTCGCGAACGAGCGCTACAACCGCACCGATTCGTCGGTGACGGGGCAGGTGCTCAAGCTGATGTCGGCGAACCCCGATGCGGTGCTGATCGCCGGTTCGGGCACGCCCGCGGCGCTGCCCGCGACGACGCTCAAGGATCGCGGCTACAAGGGCAAGATCTACCAGACCCACGGCGTGGCCAACAACGACTTCCTGCGCGTGTGCGGCAAGGACTGCGAAGGCGAGCTGCTGCCCGCAGGCCCGATCCTCGTGGCGGACCAGCTCCCGGACTCGAACCCGGTGAAGAAGTCGGCGCTGGCCTACAAGACCGCCTATGAGAAGGCCTACGGCGCCGGTTCCGTGGCGACCTTCGGCGGCCATGCATGGGACGCCGGCCAGCTGCTCGAGCGCGCGATTCCGGTCGCGCTGAAGGCGGGCGAGCCGGGCACCGAGGCGTTCCGCGTGGCGCTGCGTGCCGCGCTCGAAAACTCGCATGACGTGGCGGGCGCGCACGGCATCTTCAACATGAGCGCGACGGATCACGCGGGTCTCGACCAGCGTGCGCGCGTGATCGTGGAGATCGTCAACAACAAGTGGAAGCTGCAAGGCGAGTAACGCGCGGAGCACGGGAAAGCACGGCGTGCTTTCCCGTGAAACACACGCGCGCGCCACGGCGTCATTCTGGCCACCGAGAATGATGCACGAGCACGCCGGGGCGCGCACGGGCAAGCCCAAGCTCCGGCCCGTCCGGTGTGCGGCAAGGGCGCTGCACGCCGGCTTCACACACAGGTAGTCCGAACCGCGCATTCGCCGGTTCTTTCTCGCATTTCCGTTTTTTCGACGTTGCTGTTTTTCCGGGTTCTCGCCGGGTTCTTACCGGGCTCCAGAAGGTTTCAGGAAGAGGGGAGTATGGATTTATCGATCGCCGCGATCCTCGCGCAGGACGGCATCACCACCGGTGCGATCTACGCGCTGCTTGCGCTCGCACTGGTGCTGGTGTTTTCCGTCACGCGGGTGATCTTCATTCCGCAGGGCGAATTCGTTTCGTATGGCGCGCTCACGCTCGCCGCGCTGCAATCGCAGAAGTTTCCGGCCACCTGCTGGCTGCTCGTCGCGCTGGGCGCGGCGTGCTTCGTTGTCGAGACGATCGGGCTCGTGCGTCACGCCGAGCGCCGCCGTCATGCGGCGCGCACGCTCGTTTCGCTCGCGGGCAAGTATCTGCTCTTTCCCATCGCGCTCTACGCGATCACGCGCGGCGTAGCGGGCCAGCCGTTGCCCATGCTCGTGCAGATCGCGCTCACGCTCGCGATCGTGGTGCCGATGGGGCCGTTCATCTATCGCCTCGCCTACGAGCCCATCGCCGAGGCGACCACGCTGCTCCTGCTGATCGTGGCGGTGGCGGTGCACTTCGCGATGGTGGGCCTCGGGCTCGTGATGTTCGGCGCGGAAGGCTCGCGCACCAACGCGTTCTCCGACGCCACGTTCAACATCGGCAGCCTCTCCATCTCCGGGCAGAGCCTCTGGGTGATCGGTACGGCGGCCGTGCTGATCGTCGCGCTGTATCTGTATTTCGACCGCACGATTTCGGGCAAGGCGCTGCGCGCGACGTCGGTGAATCGGCTTGGCGCGCGGCTCGTCGGCATCGGCACCACGCAGGCCGGTCGGCTCGCGTTCACGCTCGCCGCGGGCCTCGGCGCGCTGTGCGGCATTCTCGTGTCGCCGCTCACCACCATCTACTACGACTCGGGCTTCCTGATCGGCCTCAAGGGCTTCGTGGGGGCCATTATCGGCGGTCTGGTGAGCTATCCGCTGGCTGCGGCAGGCTCGGTGCTGGTGGGCCTGCTGGAGTCGTACTCGTCGTTCTGGGCGAGCTCTTATAAGGAAGTGATCGTGTTCACGCTCATCATCCCCGTGCTGCTGTGGCGCTCGCTCTCGACGCCGCACGCCGAAGAGGAAGAGGAGTGACGCGATGAAACGATTCGTCATGCACAACCGCTTCTTCTGGCTGTTCCTCGTGGTGATGTTCGCGCTGCCGGTGCTGCCGCACCCGCTGCACGTGCCCGAATACTGGATCACGCTGCTCAACTATATCGGCCTCTATTCGATCGTCGCGATCGGGCTCGTGCTGCTCACCGGCATCGGCGGGATGACGAGCTTCGGGCAGGCCGCATTCGTCGGGCTCGGCGCCTATGCGACCGCGTATCTGACGACGCAGTACGGCGTTTCGCCGTGGCTCGCGCTGATCGTCGGCGTGGTGATCACGGGGCTCGTGGCGCTCGTTCTGGGGCTCGTCACGATGCGTCTGTCGGGCCACTTCCTGCCGCTCGGCACGATCGCCTGGGGCCTCGCACTGTTCTTCCTGTTCGGCAATCTCGATATGCTCGGCAAGTACGACGGCATCAACGGCATTCCCGTGCTGAACGTGCTGGGCATCGAGCTGGAATCGGGCCGCCATATCTATTACCTGATCTGGGTCGTGGTGCTCGCCTCGGTGGTGTCTGTTCAGAATCTGCTTAATAGCCGCCTGGGCCGGGCGATCCGCGCGTTGCGCGGCGGCGGCCTGATGGCCGAGGCAATGGGCGTGAACACCGGCTGGATGCGCGTGGTGATCTTCGTCTATGCGGCCGTGCTCGCGGCCGTTTCGGGCTTCCTCTACGCCCATTTGCAGCGCGCCGTGAACCCGACGCCGTTCGGCCTGAATCACGGCATCGAGTATCTTTTCATGGCCGTGGTGGGCGGCGTGGCGCACGTCTGGGGCGCGGTGCTGGGCGCGGCGATCCTCACCGTGTTGCAGGACTGGCTTCAGACGCTGCTGCCCAAGCTGCTCGGCGAGAACGGCAACTTCGAGGTAATCGTCTTCGGCATCTTGATGGTGCTGCTGCTGCAATACGCGCGGCGCGGCGTGTGGCCGTTCGTGGCGCGCTTCTTCCCGCGCGGCCCGCGGGCGCACGTGCCCGAGCACGCTGAATCCTTGCCGCAGCGCAGCAAGCCCGCCACCGGCGAGATGCTGCTGACGGTGAACAAGGCACGCAAGCAGTTCGGCGGCCTCGTGGCGGTGAACGACGTGAGTTTCGAAGTGAAGGCGGGCCAGATCATTGGCCTGATCGGCCCCAACGGCGCGGGCAAGTCGACGACCTTCAATCTCGTGACCGGCGTGCTCCAGCCCACCAGCGGTGAGATCACGTTCCGGGGCGAGCGCATCGACCGGCTGACTTCACGTGAAATCGTCGCGCGCGGCATCGGTCGCACGTTCCAGCACGTCAAACTGCTGCCGACGATGACGGTGCTCGAAAACGTCGCCATCGGCGGGCATCTGCGCGGCCATGCAGGCGTGCTGCGCAGCGTCGCCAAGCTCAACGCGGCGGAGGAGGGGCGGCTCATGAGCGAGGCGGCGAAACAGATTCGCCGCGTCGGTCTGGAGCAGCATATGTACGACGAGGCGGGCAGTCTCGCACTCGGTCAGCAGCGCATTCTGGAGATCGCACGCGCGCTGTGCTGCGATCCGACCTTGCTGCTGCTGGACGAACCGGCGGCCGGCCTGCGTTATCAGGAAAAGCAACAGTTGGCCGCATTGCTGCGCAAGCTGAGGGAAGAGGGGATGAGCGTGCTGCTGGTCGAACACGACATGGATTTCGTGATGAATCTCACCGACCGGCTGGTGGTGATGGAGTTCGGCACGCGTATCGCGGAAGGCCTGCCGGAAGACGTGCAGAAGGATCCGGCGGTGCTCGAAGCGTACCTGGGCGGGGTGGAATGATGACGACACCCGTACTGGAAGTCACCGGCCTCGCGGTGCGCTACGGCAAGATCGAGGCGCTGCACAAGGCGGCCATCAAGGTGGGCGCGGGGCAGATCGTCTCCGTGATTGGCCCGAACGGCGCGGGCAAGTCCACGCTGCTCAACGCCATCATGGGCGCGCTGCCGGTCAGCGGGCATGCGAGCGGCCGGATCGCCTATATGGGCGAAGAGGTCGGTGCGCTGCCGATCGAGCGGCGCGTAGCGCGCGGCATGTGTCTCGTGCCGGAAAAGCGCGAGCTGTTCGCTACGATGACCGTGGAGGACAACCTCGTGCTCGGCGCCTACCGGCGTAAGCGGGCAGGCGAACGCAATTTCCTCGATCAACTGGAGCCCGTGTTCACGCTGTTCCCGCGCCTGAAGGAACGGCGTGCGCAGGCGGCCGGCACGCTCTCGGGCGGCGAGCGTCAGATGCTTGCGGTCGGCCGCGCGCTCATGGGCAAGCCCGACTTGCTCATGCTCGACGAGCCGAGCCTGGGCCTCGCGCCGCTGATCGTGAAGGAAATCTTCCACATTATTAGTGCGCTGCGGCAAACAGGCGTCGCGACGCTGCTCATCGAGCAGAACGCGCGTGCGGCGCTCCAGATTTCCGACTACGGCTACGTGCTGGAGACCGGCGACCTGGCGCTCGAAGGGCCGGCGGCGGACCTGGCGCAGAATCCGCGTGTGATCGAAACGTATCTCGGCCTTGCGAAGAAGCCGGTCTGACGGAGCGCGCTGACTTCGTCTATCGCTGTAGAAATGAGCGGCGTGTTTCACGTGAAACACGCCGTTTTTTTTCGTCCAAACGCCGCTCGCTTTATTCGGGCGTGAACGGTACAAAACCTGAAACCGCTATAATTCGTCAATACCACTTTTTCCGAGAAGGCTCACGCGGTCGTTTCCGTCCATGCGTGAGGTTCAGCCATGCTTTATCCCACAGAGTTTGACGTAATCGTCGTTGGTGGCGGTCACGCCGGAACCGAGGCTGCGCTTGCCGCAGCCCGCATGGGCGTCAAGACGCTCCTGCTCACGCATAACATCGAAACGCTCGGTCAGATGAGCTGCAATCCGTCGATTGGCGGCATTGGCAAGGGTCATCTGGTCAAGGAAGTCGACGCGCTTGGCGGCGCCATGGCCGCTGCGACGGACGAGGGCGGGATCCAGTTCCGTATCCTCAACTCGTCCAAAGGCCCGGCGGTGCGGGCGACGCGCGCCCAGGCGGACCGCATTCTTTATAAGGCGGCGATCCGTCGACGTCTCGAAAATCAGCCGAATCTCTGGCTGTTCCAGCAGGCCGTAGAGGACCTGATGGTCGAGGGCGACCGCGTGGTGGGCGCCGTGACGCAGGTCGGCATTCGCTTTCGCGGCCGTGCCGTCGTGCTGACGGCCGGGACTTTCCTCGACGGCAAGATCCACGTGGGCCTGAACAACTACACGGGTGGCCGCGCGGGCGACCCCGCCGCGGTCACGCTGTCGTCGCGCCTGAAGGAGCTGAAGCTGCCGCAGGGCCGCCTCAAGACGGGCACGCCGCCGCGTATCGACGGCCGCACGATCGACTTTTCGGTGCTCGAAGAGCAGCCGGGCGACCTCGATCCGGTGCCGGTGTTCTCGTTCCTGGGCCGGGCGGAGCAGCATCCGCGGCAGATTCCGTGCTGGGTCACGCACACGAACGAGCGCACGCACGACATCATTCGCGGCGGTCTCGACCGTTCGCCGATGTACACGGGCGTGATCGAAGGGGTGGGGCCGCGCTATTGCCCGTCGATCGAGGACAAGATTCACCGCTTTGCCTCGAAGGAATCGCATCAGATCTTCCTCGAGCCGGAAGGCCTGACGACGAACGAGTTCTACCCGAACGGGATCTCGACGAGTCTGCCGTTCGACGTGCAACTCGAACTCGTGCACTCGATGCGCGGGCTGGAGCACGCCCATATCCTGCGCCCCGGCTATGCGATCGAGTACGATTACTTCGATCCGCGCGGCCTGAAGGCTTCGCTCGAAACCAAGGCGATCAATGGCCTGTTTTTTGCGGGCCAGATCAACGGGACGACGGGTTACGAAGAAGCGGCTGCCCAAGGCCTGCTCGCCGGTATCAACGCAGGCTTGCAGGTGCAGGGCAGGGATGCATGGTGCCCGCGCCGCGATCAAGCCTACCTTGGCGTGCTGGTCGACGATCTGGTCACGCGTGGCGTGTCCGAGCCGTACCGCATGTTCACGAGTCGCGCCGAATACCGTTTGAGCCTGCGCGAAGACAATGCGGACATGCGTCTCACGGAGATTGGCCGCGAGCTGGGCGTGATCGACGATGTGCGCTGGGACGCGTTCTGCCGCAAGCGCGACGCTGTTTCACGTGAAACAGAGCGCCTGAAGTCGACGTGGGTGAATCCCAAGAGCCTTTCCGCCGAAGAAGCGACTGCGCTGCTCGGCAAGCCGATCGACCGCGAGTACAACCTGGCGGATCTGCTGCGTCGCCCGGGCGTGAGCTACGACGGCGTGTGCGGCCTGCGTGAAGGCGCTTGCGCACCGGAAGCCCCGCTCGCCGACGACGAGATTCTGCTTGCCCAGATCAAGGAGCAGATCGAGATCGGCATCAAATATCAGGGCTATATCGACCGTCAGGCCGACGAGATCGAGCGCAATGGCGCGCACGAGAACACGCGCCTGCCGGAAGGGATCGACTACGCGGACGTGCGTGGCCTTTCGTTCGAAGCGCGTCAGAAGCTGACCCAGTTCCGTCCCGAGACCATCGGTCAAGCTTCGCGCATTTCGGGCATCACGCCCGCCGCGATTTCGCTGCTGATGGTGCACCTCAAGCGTGGCCTCGGCCGTCGTCGCCAGGGCAACCCCGGCGACGCGGGCACCGACTCGACGCCGGTGGCGCAATGACGGGCCGCGCAAGGCAACCCGGCATCGCGGATCGCGACGCGCTGGCTCGTTTGCTGAAAGAGGGCGCGCAGGCGTTGGGTGTCGAGCTGAACGAACGGCAGCACGAGCAATTGCTCGACTACGTTGCGCTGCTCGCGAAGTGGAACGCCGTCTACAACCTGACGGCGATCCGCGACCCGCGCCAGATGCTGATCCAGCACATTCTCGATTCGCTTTCGATCCTGCCGCATCTGCCGTCGCGCGCCGACGCGGCGGTGCTCGATGTCGGTTCCGGCGGCGGTCTGCCGGGCATCGTGCTGGCCATTGTGCGTCCCGACTGGCAGATCACGCTCAACGACATCGTGCACAAGAAGTCCGCATTCCAGTCGCAGGCCAAGGCCGAACTCGGCCTCACGAACCTGTCGGTTGTGACTGGAAGGGTCGAATCGCTGCGTCCCGGCATCGAAGTACCGAAAAAATTCGACTTGATCGTCTCGCGGGCATTCGCGGATCTCGCCGATTTCGTTACACTGGCCCGTCACCTCGTTGCAGAGGGCGGCGCGATCTGGGCAATGAAGGGCGTGCGCCCCGCAGACGAAATCGAACGCTTGCCCGCCGGCGCGAAAGTGCTGAACACGATCCGCCTGACCGTACCGATGCTCGAAGCGGAGCGTCATCTGATTGAAGTATCGGTTGACCCGATTACCGCAACCTGACTCCGCTCAGCGGATGGCAGGATCGGCCGAACGGTGCATCAGACGAATGCGGTGCAACGTAAGCAAACTTTTCAAGGCAGTAAAAGGGACACACAAAAGATGGCAAAAATCTTCTGCGTTGCGAACCAGAAGGGCGGCGTCGGCAAGACGACGACAACGGTCAATCTCGCCGCGAGCCTCGCATCGCAGGGACAACGTGTCCTTCTCATCGATCTCGATCCGCAAGGCAACGCCACGATGGGCAGCGGTATCGACAAGGCGGCCTGCGAGAACACGGTGTACGAGGTGCTCGTCGACGGTGTCACGGTGAACGAAGCGCGTACGCGCCCGGAGCAGGTGGGCTACGACGTGCTGCCCGCCAACCGCGAGCTGGCCGGAGCCGAAGTGGAACTGGTGACGGCCGAGCAGCGCGAGCGGCGTCTCAAGACCGCGCTTGCCGAAGTCGACGATCAATACGATTTCGTTTTGATCGACTGCCCGCCGGCGCTGTCGCTGCTCACGCTCAACGGCCTGTGCGCCGCGCATGGCGTGGTCATCCCCATGCAATGCGAGTACTTCGCGCTGGAGGGGCTGTCGGATCTCGTCAACACGATCAAGCAGGTCCACGCGAACATGAATCGCGACCTGAAGGTGATCGGTCTTCTGCGCGTGATGTTCGATCCGCGCATCACGTTGCAACAGCAGGTTTCCGAGCAGTTGAAGGAGCACTTCGGCGACAAGGTTTTCGACGCCGTGATCCCGCGCAATGTCCGCCTCGCGGAAGCGCCCAGCTATGGCTTGCCCGGCGTGGTGTTCGATCGCACGTCGCGCGGCGCGCAGGCCTATGTGCAGTTCGGCGCGGAAATGATCGAGCGCGTGCGCGCACTCTGACGAGAGACTGAGGAAGCACGATGAACGCAGTAGCACGGAAGAAGGGGCTGGGCCGAGGGCTGGAAGCATTGCTCGGCGGCACGGCGGACATTACCGAAGCGGTGAAGATCGACGGCGCGCCGAACACGCTGCCGCTCACGCAGATGCAGGCCGGCAAGTACCAGCCGCGCACGCGCATGGACGAGGGCGCGTTGCAGGAGCTGGCCGCGAGCATCCGGGCGCAGGGGCTCATGCAGCCGATCCTGGTGCGGCCGGTCTCGGCGGATCGTTACGAGATCATCGCGGGCGAGCGGCGCTTTCGTGCGGCGCACATCGCCGGGTTGACCGAAGTGCCGGTACTCGTGAAGGACGTGCCCGACCAGGCCGCCGCCGCGATGGCGCTGATCGAGAACATCCAGCGCGAGGATCTGAATCCGCTGGAAGAGGCGCAGGGCATCCAGCGTCTGCTCGACGAATTCAGCTTCACGCATGAGCAGGCGGCCGAGTCGGTCGGCCGCTCGCGCAGCGCGGTGTCGAACCTGCTGCGTTTGCTCAATCTCGCAGCGCCCGTGCAGACCATGCTGCTCGCGGGCGATCTCGACATGGGCCACGCGCGCGCGCTGCTCGCCGTGGACGCGGCCACGCAAATCACGCTGGCCAACCAGGTGGTCAACAAGCGCATGTCGGTGCGTGAAACCGAGAAGCTGGTTTCGGCCACCACGAAGGCGGCGCCCGCAGTGAAGGCGAAGGCGGCGCACGACGGTGGTCGCGACACGCGCCGCCTCGAAGAAGAGTTGTCGGACCTGCTCGTCGCGACGGTGAAGATCAAACTCGGCCGGCGCGGGCGAGGGCAGCTCACCGTCGACTTCGGCGACCTCGACGCGCTCGACGGCATCCTGCTGCGGCTGCGCGGCGAAACGGCCGCTTGATGCCCGCCGCCGCAAACGCGCGCACCGTCGCCTAAGCGGTGGGCGAATCGCAGCAGGGCGCAAGCGGGCCCTTGAACGTGGTGCGCCGGATCGGCGCATTCGCGTTGTCGGAGCCGGTGCTCGCCATTCTCGTCGTGGCGCTCATTGCGTTGCAGATCTTCGCACCGCGCCCGTTGCTCACGTTGCCCTCGCTCGTCGACTGGCAAACGGTGATGACGCTAGCGGGCCTGCTCATTCTCACCAAAGCGATCGAATATTCAGGACTGCTGACCTGGCTCGCGCACAAGCTCGTGCACCACATACACTCGGAGCGCGGGCTCGCGTTGCTGCTGGTCGCGCTGGCCGCCGGGCTGTCGATGATCGTGACCAACGACGTTGCGCTCTTCGTCGTCGTGCCGCTCGTGCACTCGCTGCACCAGCTCACGCCGCTGCCGCTCAAACGTCTCGTCATTGTCATCGCGCTTGCCGTGAATGCGGGCTCGGTGCTCACGCCGCTCGGCAATCCGCAGAACCTGTTTCTCTGGCAGGTGAGCGGCGTGTCGTTTGGCTATTTCGTCGCGGGGCTCGCGCCGTTGTGCGCCTTTCTGATGGCGATGCTCATCGCGCTCGCTGCGGTTCTGTTCAAGAGCACGCCGCTGGACCTGTCGAAGGACGCCGCCCCCCAGCGCGTCGATCGCGCGCTCGCCGGCGTGGCCGCGGTGCTGTTCGTGGCCTTCGTGCTGCTTGCCGATGCACACCATGCGGGCGTGGCGCTCGCCGCCGTCAGCGCGGGCTTCGTGATCTGGCGCATCCGCATCGTGCTGAAGATCGACTGGCTGCTTCTGCTGATCTTCGTGCTGATGTTCATCGTTCTGCGCAGCGTGGCCGCATTACCCTGGATTCATCACGCGCTGACCGCGCTTTCGTTGCAAACGCCCATGCGTGCTTTTGCCGCAGGCGCCGTGCTGTCGCAGGTCATCAGCAACGTGCCGGCCGCCATCGTGCTCGCCGGTTTCACGCACGACTGGCGCGCGCTGGCGTTCGGCGTGAGCGTCGGCGGGTTTGGGGTCGCCATCGGATCGCTCGCGAATCTCATCGCCGTGCGCCTTTCCGGCCAGCGCGGCGTGTGGCTGTCATTTCACCTGATCGCCGTGCCATTCTGGCTTGCGGCCTTTTTGGGCGGTGCGCTGCTGCTGCATCTGTTTTGATGCTGCGCGTCCCATATCCTGAATGACGAGCACGGTGGCGGCCGAATTTACCTGGTCCTCCTGACGATTGCTAGCTCCCTTACAGTTACCGGTCACAGCTTTGCGACACCGTGTTTTCCGCATCATGAAGTCGCATTTCACAGGTGTTATTGAACGCCCTAAAGTCTTGAATTGCCTGCAACTATCGCTTACAATCGCCCGGATTTATTTGGTTGGCGATGCTGTAAGTGCGCTGTAATAAAAGGCGCGCAAGGCGAATTTCCGGAATAAAGCGATGGTGGGTCAGAGGCCAGATGAAGCGCCGCAGGCGCATGACGGGCCCGATGTTCCACCGGGCGCGGTCGGGGCATCCAGCCGGGGGCAGGATGCGGCGGCAAAAAATTCCGGAAGCGGTGGCGGTCAACGTACCGATCACAACGCGCGCTGGGATGAGCTGGACGCCAGCCAGCAAGATAACAACGACATCGTGCCGCTCACCCGGACCGAAGCCGAGCAACTCTTCGGCGCGCAGGTGAGTCGCCCATCGCGCGTCACGCCGTTTCGGGTCGTGGCGGCGCAAGTGGTTTTGTCCCTGGTTGCAACATTGGTGTGGTGGCTGTTTTATAAGCCGCCGGGGGATGCTGCGCTGTCGGCCTTTCTGGGCGGAGCGATTTGCTGGTTCCCCGGAGCGCTGTTCGCAGCGCGCCTCAAGCAGTTGAGCCGTGCCGGCACCGTGCTGAACTGGATGCTCGGTGAAGCCTTCAAGATGGGGGCGACGATTGCGATGTTCGTCGCCATCGCGTTCTGGTATCACGACGTGCGGTGGATTCCGCTGCTCGTCACGTACCTGATCGCACTAAAGACATATTGGATCGCGCTCGCGTGGCGCTGACCCCCCGACATCGCGCCGCCTCAAGTCAGGGCGTCGAAGCGATGACGGTGGAAGTTAGCTGGCCGATGCGAAGCAGATAAGACACGATCCACGGCGGTGCGTTCCCGCAATACAGAATTGCGGCGGGAGCGGCCGAAAACGATTTTCGACAATTTGGGTGTTTTTAACGATATGGCAGCCAGCGAAGGAACGAGCGGTCCGGGTCCGTCCGAGTACATTGCTCACCACTTGCAGAACTTTGCGACCTCGCACCAGACGTCGATCGTCGACTTCAGCGTCTGGAACATCGACACGCTGTTCTGGTCGATCCTGTGCGGCGTTGTAACTATCCTCATCTTGCGCCTCGCTGCGCGCAAAGCGACTCCGGGCGTTCCGGGCCGCTTCCAGTGCGCCATCGAAATGCTGGTCGAGATGGTCGAGGACCAATCCAAGTCCATCGTTCATGGCAACCGCGCCTTCATCGCGCCGCTCGCGCTGACCGTGTTCATCTGGGTCGCGCTCATGAACTCGCTCGACTTCATCCCCGTCGATCTGCCCACGCGCGTGATCGGCTGGCTCGGTCTTTCCGAAGTGCTTCCGCACCAGCGCATCGTCCCGACGGCCGACCTCAACGGCACGTTCGGCATCGCGCTCGGCGTGTTCGTGCTGATGATTTACTACAACCTCAAGATCAAGGGTCCTGGCGGCTTCGCACACGAACTGCTCTCGGCTCCGTTCGGCTCGCATCCGCTCTTGTGGATCCCGAACCTTGCACTGAACATCATCGAGTTCGTCGCCAAGACGGTTTCGCTCGCACTGCGGTTGTTCGGCAACATGTATGCAGGCGAACTGCTGTTCCTGCTGATCGCGCTGCTGGGCGGTCTGTGGAGCTTCGGCGCGGACACGACGGTGCTTGGCTTCATCGGCCACGTGATTGCAGGCAGCGTCTGGGCGATCTTCCACATCCTGATCGTCCTGTTGCAAGCGTTCATTTTCATGATGCTGACGCTGGTGTACATCGGCCAGGCACACGACAAGCACTAAGTGCTCGTCAAACCAGATTTGCAGTTTTAAATCCCCAGTTCCAGAAAATCTCACAAAGGAGTGATCATGCAAGCTTTCATCGCCAACATCCAGGGTTTCACGGCCATCGGTATCGGCATCATCATCGGCCTGGGTGCTATCGGCGCCTGTATCGGTATCGGCCTGATGGGTGGCAAGTACATCGAAGCCTGCGCACGTCAGCCTGAGCTGATGAACCCGCTGCAAACGAAGATGTTCCTGCTGGCTGGTCTGATCGATGCGGCGTTCCTGATTGGCGTTGGTGTTGCAATGCTGTTCGCGTTCGCTAACCCGCTGCTCTCGAAGCTCGCGGGCTAAGTTCCCTGGAAGGTTGCGCCTGACCTATAACGGTTAAGGGCGCATGGCGGAACGGGAGACGAGGCGCTGATCGAGTTTCACAACCGATGAGCGCCTTGCCGTTTCAATTCCCCGGAATAGCAACGATTAAGGAAACACCGTGAATCTCAACGCAACCCTGTTTGCGCAAATGGTCGTGTTCCTGATCCTCGCGTGGTTCACGATGAAGTTCGTGTGGCCGCCGTTGATCAATGCCCTCGACGAGCGCTCGAAGAAGATCGCAGACGGCCTGGCCGCTGCGGATAAGGGTAAGGCGGAACTCGAAGCGGCGCACAAGCGCGTCGGTGAAGAGCTCGCTTCGGCCCGCAACGAGGGTCAAAACCGCATCGCCGACGCTGAAAAGCGCGCGCTGGCCGTCGCGGAAGAAATCAAGGCCCAGGCACACGCCGAAGCGGCGCGCATCATCGCTCAAGCGAAGGCCGACGCCGACCAGCAGGTCGTCAAGGCACGCGAAGCGCTGCGCAGCGAAGTCGCGGCACTCGCCGTGCAAGGCGCCGAGCAGATCCTGAAGCGCGAAGTCGATCAGTCGGCCCACGCCGAACTGCTGAATCAACTGAAAGCCGAGCTCTGATCATGGCCGAACTTGCAACCATCGCCCGCCCGTACGCAGAAGCACTGTTTGGCGTGGCCGAAGCTGGTGACACCGCTGCCTGGTCCACGCTCGTATCGGAGCTGGCACAGGTTGCGGCCTTGCCCGAGGTGCAGTCGGTCGCGACGAGCCCGAAAGTGAGCCATGCCCAGGTCGTCGAGCTGCTGCTCGCGGCGGTGAAGTCGCCGGTCAAGGAATCGGCCGAGGTGAAGAACCTCGTGCAGATGCTGATCGAGAACCATCGCCTCGCGCTGCTGCCGGAAATCCACGCACAGTTCGAAGCGCTCAAGAACGCCAAGGCAGGCGCGGCCGACGCAGTGATCGTCAGCGCATTCCCGCTCGAAGGCGCGCAGTTGAACGACCTCGTGGCCAGCCTCGAACGCAAGTTCAAATGCAAGCTGAAGCCGGCCGTCGAGATCGACAAGTCGCTCATCGGCGGCGTGCGCGTCACGGTCGGCGACGAAGTGCTCGATACCTCGGTCCGCGCGCGGCTCGCCAGCATGCAGGCGGCTCTGACCGCTTGAGCGCCTCGATCCCAGGGATCGGGCGCGGCGGCTGGCACGCAACAGAATTGAACATCAGGAGCGAATAATGCAACTCAATCCCTCTGAGATCAGCGAGCTGATCAAGAGCCGGATCCAGGGCCTTGAAGCGAGCGCCGACGTTCGCAACCAGGGCACCGTGATCTCCGTGACCGACGGCATCGTGCGTATCCACGGCCTGTCGGACGTGATGCAGGGCGAAATGCTCGAATTCCCGGGCAACACCTTCGGCCTCGCGCTGAACCTCGAGCGCGACTCGGTCGGCGCGGTGATTCTGGGTGAGTACGAGCACATCTCGGAAGGCGACATCGTCAAGACGACGGGCCGCATTCTCGAAGTGCCGGTGGGTCCGGAACTGGTCGGCCGCGTGGTCGACCCGCTCGGCAACCCGATCGACGGCAAGGGCCCGATCAACGCCAAGCTGACCGACGCGATCGAAAAGATCGCTCCGGGCGTGATCTGGCGTGAAGGCGTGTCGCAGCCGGTGCAAACGGGTCTGAAGTCGATCGACGCGATGGTGCCGATCGGCCGTGGCCAGCGTGAGCTGATCATCGGCGACCGTCAGTGCGGCAAGACCGCGGTGGCCGTCGACACGATCATCAACCAGAAGGGCAAGGACCTCATCTGTATCTACGTCGCCATCGGTCAGAAGGCTTCGTCGATCCAGAACGTGCTGCGCAAGCTCGAAGAAACGGGCGCGATCGAATACACGATCGTCGTGGCCGCTTCGGCTTCGGAATCGGCCGCGCTGCAATACCTCGCGCCGTACTCGGGCTGCTCGATGGGCGAATACTTCCGCGACCGCGGTCAAGACGCCCTGATCATTTATGACGACTTGACCAAGCAAGCCTGGGCATACCGTCAGATCTCGCTGCTGCTGCGCCGCCCGCCGGGCCGCGAAGCTTACCCCGGCGACGTGTTCTATCTCCACTCGCGTCTGCTCGAGCGCGCCGCGCGCGTGTCGGCCGACTACGTCGAGAAGTTCACGAACGGTGAAGTCAAGGGCAAGACGGGTTCGCTGACGGCACTGCCGATCATCGAAACGCAAGCCGGCGACGTGACCGCATTCGTTCCGACGAACGTGATCTCGATTACCGACGGCCAGATCTTCCTGGAAACCGACCTCTTCAACGCAGGCATCCGCCCGGCAATCAACGCCGGCGTTTCGGTGTCGCGCGTTGGCGGTGCGGCTCAAACGAAGGTCGTGAAGAAGCTGTCGGGCGGTATCCGTACCGACCTCGCGCAGTACCGTGAACTGGCGGCGTTCGCCCAGTTCGCATCGGACCTCGACGAAGCGACCCGCAAGCAGCTCGAGCGCGGCCGCCGCGTGACGGAACTGCTCAAGCAGCCGCAGTACCAGCCGCTGCAAGTGTGGGAACTGGCCGTGGCGCTGTTCTCGGCGAACAACGGCTACCTCGACGACATCGATGTCAAGGACGTCCTGCCGTTCGAAAAGGGCCTGCGCGAATACCTGAAGTCGAAGCACGCTGACCTCGTCGCGCGCATCGAGGACAAGAAGGACCTGTCGAAGGACGACGAGAACGCGCTCCACGCGGCTCTCAAGGACTTCAAGAAGTCCGGCGCATACTGATCCGTCCGGGAATCCCTCACGATAAACGGACTGGGACCCGGGTAAGCGCTCAGGCGCAGACTCGGGTCGACAAAGGAGCAAGCAATGGCTGGAATGAAGGAAATTCGCGGCAAGATCAAGAGCGTGCAAAACACGCGCAAGATCACCAAGGCGATGGAAATGGTCGCGGCGTCGAAAATGCGCCGTGCCCAGGAGCGCATGCGCGCCGCCCGCCCGTATGCCGACAAGGTCCGCGACATCGCTGCGCACATGAGCCGTGCGAACCCCGAGTATCGCCACCCGTTCATGGTGGAAAACAACGATGCGAAGGTCGCCGGCGTGATTCTCGTTACGACCGACAAGGGTCTGTGCGGCGGGATGAACACCAATGTGCTGCGCGCAACGCTACAGAAGTTGAAGGATCTGGAAGCATCCGGCAAGTCGGTCGAAGCAACGGCGATCGGCAGCAAGGGCCTCGGTTTCCTGAATCGTCTGCGCGCAAAGGTCGTCTCGAACGTCGTGCAACTCGGCGACACGCCGCACCTCGAAAAGCTGATCGGCGCGATCAAGGTGCAGCTCGACCAGTACTCGGAAGGCAAACTCTCGGCTGTGTACCTCGCGTACACGCGCTTCGTCAACACGATGAAGCAGGAGCCGGTGATCGAGCAACTGCTGCCGCTGTCGGCCGAGCGTCTCGAAGCAAATGACGACGGCACGACGCCGAAGTCGGCGTGGGACTACATCTACGAGCCGGACGCGCAAACCGTCGTGGACGAACTGCTGGTCCGCTATGTCGAAGCCCTGGTCTATCAGGCCGTGGCGGAAAACATGGCTTCGGAGCAGTCGGCCCGGATGGTCGCGATGAAGGCGGCGTCGGACAACGCGAAGACGGTCATCAACGAACTGCAACTCTCGTACAACAAGAGTCGCCAGGCCGCGATTACGAAGGAACTTTCGGAAATCGTCGGCGGCGCAGCAGCCGTTTGATCGAGCGACAGGCGCGAACCGATTGCGAAACCGCGCCGGTGTTGAACCGGTGAGCGAGTGAAGAATTCAGGTATCTAAAGGAAAATCGATGAGTACAACTGCTTTGGTAGAAGGCAAGATCGTACAGTGCATCGGCGCGGTGATCGACGTGGAATTCCCGCGTGAGCACATGCCGAAGATCTACGACGCGCTGATTCTCGATGGCTCGGAACTGACCCTCGAAGTCCAGCAGCAGCTGGGCGACGGCGTTGTCCGCACCATCTGTCTGGGTGCATCGGACGGCCTGCGTCGCGGCACCGTCGTGAAGAACACGGGCAAGCCCATCAGCGTGCCGGTCGGCAAGCCGACTCTCGGCCGCATCATGGACGTGCTCGGCCGTCCGATCGACGAAGCCGGTCCGATCGTGAGCGAAACGACGCGCTCGATCCACCAGAAGGCTCCGGCGTTCGAAGATCTGTCGCCGTCGGCGGAACTGCTCGAAACCGGCATCAAGGTTATCGACCTGATCTGCCCGTTCGCAAAGGGCGGCAAGGTTGGCCTGTTCGGTGGTGCTGGCGTGGGCAAGACCGTCAACATGATGGAGCTCATCAACAACATCGCGAAAGAACACGGTGGTTTCTCCGTGTTCGCGGGCGTGGGCGAGCGTACCCGTGAGGGCAACGACTTCTACCACGAAATGAAGGACTCGAACGTTCTGGACAAGGTCGCGCTGGTGTACGGCCAGATGAACGAGCCGCCGGGCAACCGTCTGCGCGTCGCGCTGACGGGTCTGACGATGGCAGAGCACTTCCGTGACGAAGGCCTCGACGTGCTGTTCTTCGTCGACAACATCTACCGTTTCACGCTGGCTGGCACGGAAGTGTCGGCACTGCTCGGCCGTATGCCGTCGGCAGTGGGCTATCAGCCGACGCTGGCAGAAGAGATGGGCAAGCTGCAAGAGCGCATCACGTCGACCAAGAAGGGCTCGATTACCTCGGTTCAGGCCGTGTACGTCCCTGCGGACGACTTGACCGACCCGTCGCCTGCTACGACCTTCGGCCACCTGGACGCAACCGTCGTGCTGTCGCGTGACATCGCTTCGCTGGGTATCTACCCGGCAGTCGATCCGCTCGACTCGACTTCGCGCCAGATCGACCCGAACGTGATCGGCGAAGAGCACTACTCGATCACGCGCGGCGTGCAGCAGACGCTCCAGCGCTACAAGGAACTGCGCGACATTATCGCGATTCTGGGCATGGACGAACTGTCGCCGGAAGACAAGCTGTCGGTCGCCCGCGCACGCAAGATCCAGCGTTTCCTCTCGCAGCCGTTCCACGTCGCGGAAGTCTTCACGGGCTCGCCGGGCAAGTACGTGCCGCTGAAGGAAACCATCCGCGGCTTCAAGATGATCGTTGGCGGCGAATGCGATCACCTGCCGGAGCAGGCGTTCTACATGGTCGGCACGATCGACGAAGCCTTCGAAAAGGCCAAGAAGATCCAGTAAGGGTTGAGTTGCCAACGGGCGAATAAGTAACACGTTACTTATTCGCCGCCGCAACCGATTAACCCCAGGAGTCGACACATATGGCAGCAACCATCAAGGTAGACGTCGTGAGCGCCGAAGAGAGCATCTTCGACGGCCAGGCGAAGTTCGTCGCGCTTCCGGGCGAGGCGGGCGAGCTGGGCATTCTGCCGGGCCACACGCCGCTCATCACGCGGATTCGTCCGGGTGCCGTGCGTATCGTGGCGGAAGACGGCAACGAGGAATTCGTGTTCGTCGCAGGCGGCATTCTCGAAGTGCAGCCGGGCGCCGTCACGGTGCTCGCCGACACCGCGATCCGCGGCAAGGATCTCGACGAAGCGAAGGCCACGGAAGCGCGCAAGCGCGCCGAAGAGGCGTTGCAGAACTCTGGCTCGAACCTCGAGTACGCCACCGCCCAGGCCGAACTGGCCTACGCGGTCGCACAACTCGCGGCGATCCAGCGCCTGCGCAAGATGAATCAGCACTGATTCCGGCGCGCGCTCTCGTGGCGCGGTGGCCGAAGCGAAAAGGCTCCCCATGTGGGGAGCCTTTTCGCATTTGGGGGCCGGAAAGCACACGCGGGCGGCCGAAAATGCAAGCCGCGCCGGATGGCATGGTGATGAAAAAACGGCATAAATGGCGTGAGCGGCGGAGGTCGACCAAAACGCTCTGACATACTTGACGTTTACGGAAAGGTAATGCCAAATCATGCCTTCGTGACCGGCGCAGGAGGAGGCGACGGACCCGAACCCGGGGCATGTGCTGCGGGTAAGACTTGATGCCGTCGCCGGTCAGGCCGGTGGCACAATCGTTTTCAAATTCATTTCAAACGCGGGAGTGAAGCTCCCCAGGAGACGGCAATCATGGCAATCGACGCAGCAGGCGCGAGCGCCGCGCCCGGTGTACATGAGGCGCTCATCGCGCCGAAAGACGGGCTTTCCTACGTGCGGGGCACGACCGAGGTGCCGCTCAGCGACGCGACCATCGGCACGTTCCTGCTCGACACCGCGAGCCGGTTTCCGGAGCGCCCGGCCGTGGTGTTTCGCGAGCAGGGCATCCGCTGGAACTGGCGCGAGTTCGCCGCCGAAGTGGACGTGCTCGCCGCCGGCTTTGCCGAGATCGGCATCGTCAAGGGCGACCGGGTGGGCATCTGGTCACCCAATCGTGTTGAATGGCTGCTGACCCAGTTCGCCACCGCACGCATGGGCGCGGTGCTCGTCAACATCAACCCCGCGTATCGGCTCTCCGAGCTCGAATACGCGTTGAACAAGGTCAGTTGCAAGGCGATCGTCTCCGCCGAGAGCTTCAAGACGTCGAAGTACCTGGAGATGCTGCAAACGCTCGCGCCCGAGCTGGCGAGCGCCCAGCCCGGCCGGTTGCAGGCGGCGCGGCTGCCCGAGCTGCGCGCGGTCGTGCGCATGTGCGACACGGCCACGCCCGGCATGCTCTGCTTTAGCGAACTCGTTGAGATGGGCCGCGAGCGCATTGCCCGCGACGGCACGGCCTGGCTCGACGCGATCAACGCGACGCTCTCGCCCGACGACGCCATCAACATCCAGTTCACGAGCGGCACGACCGGCAACCCGAAGGGCGCGACGCTCACGCACCGCAACGTGCTCAACAACGGGCGCTTCATCGCCCAGGCGATGCGCCTCACCGAGCAGGATTCGCTGTGCATTCCGGTGCCGCTTTATCACTGCTTCGGCATGGTGCTCGCGGTGCTCGCCTGCGTGTCGGTGGGCGCGAACATGGTGTTCCCCGGCGAGGCGTTCGATCCGCGCGCAACGCTCGAAGCCGTTTCGGAAGAGGGCTGCACGGCGCTGCACGGCGTGCCTACGATGTTCATCGCGGAGCTCGATCATCCCGAGTTCGCGCGCTTCGATCTTTCGAAGCTGCGCACGGGCATCATGGCCGGCTCGCCGTGTCCGATCGAGACGATGAAGCGCGTGGTCTCGAAGATGCATCTCGGCGAGATCACCATCGCCTACGGCATGACGGAGACGAGCCCGGTGTCGTTCCAGAGTTCGACCACCGACCCGCTCGACAAGCGCACGACCACCGTTGGCCGCATTCAGCCGCATCTGGAAGTAAAGATCGTCGACGCGCTCGGCAACATCGTGCCGGTGGGCGAGACGGGCGAGCTGTGCACGAAGGGCTATTCGGTGATGCAGGGCTACTGGGGCGACGAGGCGAAGACGGCCGAATCGGTCGTCGATGGCTGGATGCACACGGGCGACCTCGCCACGATCGACGCCGAAGGCTACTGCAACATCGTCGGCCGCCTGAAGGACATGCTCATTCGCGGCGGCGAGAACATCTATCCGCGCGAGATCGAGGAGTTTCTGTTCCGCCACCCGAAGGTGCAGTCGGCGCAGGTGTTCGGCGTGCCCGATGCGAAGTACGGCGAGGAAGTGTGCGCGTGGATCGTGCTGCGTCCGGGCGAAGTGGCCACGGCGGAGGACATTCAGGCGTTCTGCCAGGGGCAGATTGCGCACTACAAGATTCCGAAGTACATCCGCTTCGTCGACGAGCTGCCGATGACGGTGACGGGCAAGGTGCAGAAGTTCGTGATGCGCGCGCGCATGATCGACGAACTCAAGATCAGCGAGCAAAAGACAGCTTGACGGAGACGGCCGCGGCGGACGATGCAACACGCCGCCGCGGCTTTTCCAGGCGCGTGAAACCGGGCGCGTAAAAAATGCTCGGGAACCCGAACAATCGTCTGGCGGCGGAGGGAGTGTGCGCAGTGCGATGACCGGCGAAGAACGGCCAGGCGCTGCGGAAAATGAGGACGAAAAAAAAGCGGGCCTGGAGCCCGCTAAAAACCACACGCTACGGGGTTAGCGCGAGGAGACCAAAGGAGGAGCCGGGTCATGAAACGTCGTAGACGCCGGTCACGGCTCCAGCAAGGATGCCCCTCGAGAGGGCTTCGGCACAGGGCCGACCGGCTGGTGTTTTGTGTCCGCTCACACTGGCACCAAGCCACATCCGTGTTGAAACCGTTGAAGGCATTGTGGGCGAATTAGAGTAGCTTCGCGGTAACAAAGTGTTTCAGGTTGTAACGCCCGTGGGATAAGGCTTCGCGGGACTTTTTGCCATCCTGAGCGTTTTGCGGAAGTCATTTTTACCGCGGCTTTCACGCGGCGTCAGACAGCTTGAATGCGTCGTCGCGAACCAGGATTCGTATTGCATGACGAAAGGCCCGCTGCGCGGGCATTGGGCCCGTGGCATCGCGCGCATGGGCTTGATGGGGCGCACGCATGCGCAATGCGTGGCAGCCGGGTGTGTGCGCGAAATGCAAGGATTGCGCGCCTCGTATTGCGGATACGCTTTGCAACTCACCGTAGCAATTCCAAGGGTCGAAACGCCAGGCGAGAAGCGGGAAGTGAGAAGCGCAGCACGAGGCGCGCGATATCGCCGCTCACTCACTTCAGCCACTTGTCGGAGATTGCCTGATATTCGCCGCTCGCGCGCGCAAGATGCAACCACTGGTCGACGTACTGCTGGAACACCACGTCGCCGCGCGGCACCATCCACGCTTTTTCGCCGTACTGGAACGGCTTGTCCGGATGCACCGAGCACAAGCCGGGGTTCAGCTTTTGCTGAAGCATGGTCTCGGAAGCGTCGGTCACCATCACGTCGGCCTTGCCCGCGAGGATCTGCTTGAAGATCGTCACGTTGTCGGGATACGTGATGAGATTCGCATGCGGAAAGAACTGCTTCGCGAAGCGCTCGTTCGTGCCGCCGGGGTTCACGATCACGCGCACCGTGGGCTGGTCGATCTGCGCAACGGTCTGATACTTGTTCACGTCGTCGCAGCGAACGATCGGCGTCTTGCCGTCGACCTGATAGGCCTCGGTGAAGAACGCGCGCTTCTGGCGATCGAGCGTGGTCGACACGCCGCCCACCGCCACATCGCACTTCGCGAGGAAGTCGTTCATGAGATTCGACCACGAGGTCTTCACGAACTCGGCCTTCACGCCGAGCGACTTCGCGAGCGACTCCGTCATGTCGATATCGATGCCTTCGAACGTGCCGTCCTGCTTGTAGAACGAGTAGGGCTTGTAGTCGCCGGTCGTGCACGCGCGCAGCGTGCCGCGCGCGATGATTTCGTCGAGCCGCGAAGGCGCGGCGGCCGCGGCCGGTGCGCCGGCGGACTGGGCGAGCGCGCCGGCGCTCAGCAGCGCGGCGGTCAGGGCGAGGGCGGCTTTTTTCATCGTGTCTCCTGTGTCCCATACCGCATGCGCGGCAGGATCTGGTTCTGTTGAAGTCATGTTTCGGAAAGGCGCTTGATGATAGCCCGCGTATGCGCGGCAGTTAAGCGCGGACTTACCTGGGTAGGCAGCGCGCGGGTTGCGACGTCATGGCGCTTTCCAATCTCGCCCATCAGCGGCATGGCGCGGCGGCCGCTCCGGTAAAATGCTTGTTTGCTTCCGAACCCAGGCGCGACTTTGCGCATCCCGCACGTGGCACACAATCTCCTGAACGACACCTTCCTGCGCGCGCTGCTGCGTCAGCCGACCGACTACACGCCGATCTGGCTGATGCGCCAGGCGGGCCGCTATCTGCCGGAGTACAACGCCACGCGCAGCCGCGCGGGCAGCTTCCTCGGTCTGGCCAAGAATCCCGACTACGCGACCGAAGTCACGCTGCAACCGCTCGAACGCTATCCGCTCGACGCCGCGATCCTGTTCTCCGACATCCTGACGATTCCCGACGCGATGGGCCTCGGTCTCTCGTTCCAGGCGGGCGAAGGGCCGAAGTTCGCGCATCCCGTGCGCACCGAAGACGACGTGGCGCGCCTCGCCGTGCCCGACATTGGCGCGACGCTGGGCTATGTGACCGACGCGGTGCGCGAGATCCGCCGCGCGCTCACCAACGCCGAGGGACGCCAGAGCGTGCCGCTGATCGGCTTCTCGGGCAGCCCGTGGACGCTCGCCTGCTATATGGTCGAAGGCGGCGGCTCGGACGACTTCCGCACCGTGAAGTCGATGCTGTACGCGCGCCCCGACCTCATGCAGCGCATTCTCGAAGTCAACGCGCAGGCCGTGGCCGCCTACCTGAACGCGCAGATCGAAGCGGGCGCGCAGGCCGTGATGATCTTCGACACGTGGGGCGGCGCGCTCGCGGACGGCGCCTACCAGCGCTTCTCGCTTGCCTACATCGCGCAGGTCGTGGCGCAGCTCAAGCGCGAGCACGACGGCGAGCGCGTGCCGGTCATCACGTTCACGAAGGGCGGCGGCCTGTGGCTCGACGAAATCGCCAATACGGGCGTGGACGCGGTGGGCCTCGACTGGACCGTCAACCTCGGCCGCGCACGCGAGCGCGTGGGCGATCGCGTGGCCTTGCAGGGCAATCTGGACCCCACGGTGCTGTTCGCGTCGCCGGCCGCAATCCGTGAGCAGGCGCGCGCGGTTCTGGACAGTTTCGGCGCGCATCCGGGTCACGTGTTCAATCTCGGCCACGGCATTTCGCAGTTCACGCCGCCCGAAAACGTGGCCGAACTCGTGGACGAAGTGCATCGTCACAGCCGGACGATTCGCGCTGCGACAGTGTGACGCTTTTGTTGCGTTGCAGCGAGCTGGGCTCCGGCTACCAGGGTATGACCGGGCTCAAGAGGCCATCCAGACGCCAATTCGGTCCTGTCAAGACTTGACTTATTCACACTTGTCTCGTTGCGGCGCGCAAGAGGGAAAGATTGCCGCAGATCGCCATGCGAGTCAGAGCAGAATCAATCAGACCCTTGACAGACAAGGGTTTCGGCGCTCCACGGCGCTCTGTGCGGTATCCCACATAACGGCCGGGCGCGGGCGCCCCGTGGCGGCGCCCGGCGAGTTCTCAACAAAGTTATCCACAGGCGCAGGATCGGGGGCGCGATTGTTCTGCGGAATCCAAAACTTAGCGTGGAATCTCAAGTTTTACTTGAGGTTTGGGTGTCGGCGCGCCGTTCTACGGAACTTCCCTGGGGGCGCGGCATGACGGAAACGTACGTGCGCGTGGCGCTGGATCATCCGCTGGACGCGCTCTACGACTATCGCTACACGCTGGACGCCTGCGTGCCCGAGCCCGGCATGCTCGTGCGCGTGCCGTTCGGGCGGCGCGACGTGGTTGGCCTGATTTGCGAAGTGAACGCTCACAGCGACGTGCCGGCCAACAAGCTGCGCGACGTGCTTGCCGTGTGCGCCGCCTGTCCCCCGCTTTCCCTGCAATGGCTCGCGCTGGCCGGTTTCGCCGCCGACTACTACCAGCGGGGCTTGGGCGAGGTCGCGCTGCCCGCGTTGCCGCAGGCGTTGCGCGATCCCTCGCGCTGGGCGCGTCTGCTCGCGCCCGAGGAACGCTACCGCCTGCTGCCGGCGGGCCGCGCCGCGCTACCCGATGCCTTGCCTGCTCGCGCCCAGGCGCTGCGCCGCCTCGCGCAGGCGCTGGCCGAAGCGGGCGAACTCGAAGCGGCCGAGGCGCGCGCGGTGCACCCGAAGGCCATTGCGACGCTGGACGCCTGGCGCGACGCGGGCTGGGTGGAACACGAAAGCATCGAGTTCGGCGCGGCAGGGAGCGCCTCGAACGGCGCCTCTGGTTCCGGCGCCGCAGTGGCCGTGCCGCGCCTGAGCGACGAGCAGGCCGAGGCCGTGGAGGCCATCGGCGCGGCGGGCGGTTTCGCGCCGTTCCTGCTGCACGGCGTGACGGGCAGCGGCAAGACCGAGGTGTATCTGCGCGCACTCGCGGCCTTGCTCGAACGCGAGCCGGATGCGCAGGCGCTCGTGCTCGTCCCCGAAATCAATCTTACGCCGCAGTTCGAAGCGGCGTTTCGCACGCGCTTCGCGGCCACGCTCGCCGACGAGGCCATCGTCACGCTCCACAGCGGCCTTGCCGAAGGCGAGCGCGCCCGCAACTGGCTCGCGGCGCACACGGGCCGCGCGCGCATCGTGCTCGGCACGCGGCTCGCCGTGCTCGCCTCGCTGCCGCGTCTCGCGATGCTCGTGGTGGACGAGGAGCACGATCCCGCCTACAAGCAGCAGGAAGGGCTGCGCTACTCGGCGCGCGATCTCGCCGTGTGGCGCGCGAAGCAGCTCGGCGTGCCGGTGGTGCTGGGTTCCGCCACGCCTTCGCTCGAAAGCTGGTGGCAGGCCGAACAGGGCCGCTATACGCGCCTCACGCTTTCGCGCCGCGCGATTGCCGAGGCGGTGCTGCCCACGGTCAAGCTCATCGATCTGGAAGAGGAGCGGCGGCGCGGCCGCGCGTCGTTCGAAGGGCTCTCGGGGCCGCTGGTCGCGGCGATGAAGGCGCGCCTCGAGCGCGGCGAGCAGAGCCTCGTGTTCCTGAACCGGCGCGGCTACGCGCCCACGCTCGCGTGCGACGCCTGCGGCTGGGTGGCGGGCTGTCCGCGCTGTAGCGCCTACGTCGTGCTGCACAAGCCCGAGCGGGCGCTGCGCTGCCATCACTGCGGTTGGGAGTCGCGCATCCCGCACTCGTGCCCCGAGTGCGGCAACGTCGATATCGCGCCGATGGGGCGCGGCACGCAGCGCATCGAGGAGGCGCTCGCGAGCGCGGTGCCGGGCGCGCGGGTGCTGCGCATCGACGCCGACAGCACGCGCCGCAAGGGCAGCGCGCAGGCGCTTTTCTCCGACGTGCACGCGGGCGACGTCGACATCCTGGTGGGCACGCAGATGATCGCGAAGGGGCACGACTTCCAGCGCGTGTCGCTGGTGGGCGTGCTGAACGCCGACAATGCGCTCTTTTCGCATGATTTTCGGGCCAGCGAGCGGCTTTTCGCGCAACTGATGCAGGTGAGCGGGCGCGCGGGCCGGGCGGGACTGCCCGGCGAGGTGCTCGTGCAGACGCGCTATCCGCGCCACCCGCTCTATCACGCGCTGGCGCGCCAGGACTACGTGGGATTTGCGAATACGACGCTCACCGAGCGGCGCGACGCGCACCTGCCGCCGTTCGTCTATCAGGCGTTGCTGCGCGCCGAAGGGCGCACGCTGGAAGCCGCGCTGGCGTTTCTCGCCCAGGCGGCGGCTGCGCTCACGGCGCTCCCGGCCGCCGGGCGCGTCATGGCCTACGATGCGGTGCCGCTCACCATCGTGAAGGTGATGAACGTGCATCGCGCGCAACTGCTCGTGGAGAGCCAGTCGCGAGCCGCGCTACAGGCAACGCTGCGCGCGTGGCAGCCCGCCTTGCGCGCGCTGCGCGGCGTGCTGCGCTGGAATCTCGAGGTCGATCCGCTCGACATCTAGCCGGGCCGCGATCGATCAAACCGCGCCGGGCCGTAGCCCGGCGCAGTTTCCCCGTCTTCCCGTCCTGCGCTTCCCGCTTACTGGCCGGCGGTGTCGGCCACCTGAGCTCGCGCCGCTCGCTTCAAGGTCATGCGGCGCTCGTCGGGCGCCGTCGCGCCGCGCATGAAGAACACGGCGCACAGGGCGCACATCGTCCAGATTCCTGCAATCACCAGCATCTTTTCCATTTTCCGGTCCCTTCGCTCTTGCTGCTCTTTCTTGTGATCTACAACCCCCGTTGTGTTTGTATAACGGCACGGCCGCGGAATCGATTAGGGTTGTCCTGCGTGTTGTAGAGCCAGGGAAAATACCGAGCGCAACCTTCGCGCCCCGGCCGGCGGCCGTCCGCCGCAACGCCCGTCACGCAAGGCTTTCAGTGTGGTGCAACCATTTCAAGAGAGTGGTTGCACCTTTTTATTGGTGGGGTTACGATTCGCCAACTTTTTAGTCACCGCCGGTGCGGGTCAGCCGGCATACGAAGGAAACATGGCTAGCACCACACTTGGCGTCAAAGTCGACGATCTCCTGCGCTCCCGTCTCAAGGACGCCGCCACGCGCCTCGAGCGCACGCCGCACTGGCTCATCAAGCAGGCGATCTTCGCCTACCTCGAGAAAATCGAGCATGGCCAGCTGCCCCCGGAACTCAACGGCCATGTGGGTGCGACCGATCTCGCCGAGGGTGCTACCGGCGACGACGACGAAGCGGCATCGCACCCGTTCCTCGAATTCGCCCAGAACGTGCAACCGCAGTCGGTGCTGCGCGCGGCCATCACGGCCGCCTACCGCCGCCCCGAGCCTGAGTGCGTGCCGTTCCTGATCGGCGAAGCGCGCCTGCCGGCCAACCTCACGGGCGACGTCACGAAGCTCGCCACGAAGCTCGTCGAAACGCTGCGCGCCAAGCGCTCGGGCGGCGGCGTGGAAGGCCTGATCCACGAGTTCTCGCTTTCCAGCCAGGAAGGCGTGGCGCTGATGTGCCTCGCCGAAGCGCTGCTGCGCATTCCCGACCGCGCCACCCGCGACGCGCTCATTCGCGACAAGATCAGCAAGGGCGACTGGAAGTCGCACGTGGGCCACGCGCCGTCGCTGTTCGTGAACGCCGCGACCTGGGGCCTCATGATCACCGGCAAGCTCGTCACGACGAACAGCGAAACCGGCCTCTCGTCGGCGCTCACGCGCATGATCGGCAAGGGCGGCGAGCCGCTGATCCGCAAGGGCGTGGACATGGCCATGCGCCTGATGGGCGAGCAGTTCGTGACGGGCGAGAACATCTCCGAAGCGCTCGCCAACAGCCGCAAGTTCGAAGCACGCGGCTTCCGCTACTCATACGACATGCTCGGCGAAGCCGCGACGACGGAAGCCGATGCTCAGCGCTACTACGCATCGTACGAGCAGGCGATCCACGCCATCGGCAAGGCCGCGGGCGGCCGTGGCATCTACGAAGGTCCGGGCATCTCGATCAAGCTCTCCGCGCTGCATCCGCGCTACTCGCGCGCGCAGCAGGAACGCACGATGAACGAACTGCTGCCGCGCGTGCGCGCACTCGCCGTGCTCGCGCGCCGCTATGACATTGGCCTCAATATCGACGCCGAAGAAGCCGACCGGCTCGAGCTTTCGCTCGACCTGCTCGAAGCGCTGTGCTTCGACCAGGAACTCGCGGGCTGGAACGGCATTGGCTTCGTGGTGCAGGCTTACCAGAAGCGCTGCCCGTTCGTGATCGACTACATCGTCGATCTCGCGCGCCGCAGCCGTCACCGCATCATGGTGCGCCTCGTGAAGGGCGCGTACTGGGACACGGAAATCAAGCGCGCGCAGGTGGATGGCCTCGAAGGCTACCCGGTGTACACGCGCAAGATCTACACGGACGTCTCGTACCTCGCCTGCGCGAAGAAGCTGCTCGGCGCGCCGGACGCGGTGTATCCGCAGTTCGCCACGCACAACGCGTACACGCTCTCGGCGATCTATCACCTCGCGGGCCAGAACTACTATCCCGGCCAGTACGAATTCCAGTGCCTGCACGGCATGGGCGAGCCGCTGTACGAAGAAGTCACGGGTCCGCTCTCGCAGGGCAAGCTGAACCGCCCGTGCCGCGTATACGCGCCGGTCGGCACGCACGAAACGCTGCTCGCGTATCTCGTGCGCCGCCTGCTCGAAAACGGCGCGAATACCTCGTTCGTGAACCGCATCGCCGACGAAACCGTGCCGGTCGCCGAACTGGTCTCGAACCCCATCGACGAAGCCGCGAAGGTCGTGCCGCTGGGCGCGCCGCACACGAAGATTCCGCTGCCGCGCGAGCTGTTCGGCAGCGAGCGCTTCAACTCGATGGGCCTCGATCTCTCGAACGAGCATCGTCTCGCGTCGCTTTCGTCGGCGCTGCTGGCGAGCGCGCATCATCCGTGGCGCGCCGCGCCGATGCTTGCCGATATCGATCTCGCGGAAGGCACTGCGCGCGACGTGCGCAATCCGGCCGATCATCGCGATCTGGTCGGGACCGTTGTGGAAGCAACGAGCGAGCACGTGAGCGCCGCGCTCTCGCACGCCGTGGCCGCCGCGCCGATCTGGCAGGCTACGCCCGTCGAAGCGCGCGCCGATTGCCTCGCGCGCGCCGCCGACCTGCTCGAAGCGCAGATGCACACGCTCATGGGCCTGATCGTGCGCGAAGCGGGCAAGTCGCTGCCGAACGCTGTGGCAGAAATTCGCGAAGCGATCGACTTCCTGCGCTACTACTCCACGCAGATCCGCGAAGAGTTCTCGAACGACACGCATCGCCCGCTCGGCCCCGTGGTGTGTATCAGCCCGTGGAACTTCCCGCTCGCGATCTTCATGGGTCAGGTGGCCGCCGCGCTCGCGGCCGGCAACACGGTGCTCGCGAAGCCCGCTGAACAAACGCCGCTGATCGCCGCGCAAGCCGTGCGCATCCTGCGCGAAGCCGGCGTGCCGGCTGGCGCGGTGCAACTGCTGCCGGGCGACGGCGAAACCGTGGGCGCGGCGCTGGTTGCCGACGCACGCACGCGCGCCGTGATGTTCACGGGCTCGACCGAAGTCGCGCGCCTCATCAACAAGACGCTGTCCGAGCGCCTCGACTCCGATGGCCGCCCGATTCCGCTGATCGCCGAAACCGGCGGCCAGAACGCGATGATCGTCGATTCGTCGGCGCTCGCAGAGCAGGTGGTCGCGGACGTGCTGCAAAGTGCGTTCGACTCGGCCGGTCAGCGTTGCTCCGCGCTGCGCGTGCTGTGCCTGCAAGACGACGTGGCGGACCGCACGCTCGAAATGCTCACGGGCGCGATGAAGGAACTCGCGGTGGGCAACCCCGACCGCCTTTCGACCGACGTGGGCCCCGTGATCGACGTCGACGCGAAGCGCGGCATCGATACGCACGTGGCAGGCATGCGCGAAAAGGGCCGCACGGTCCAGCAGATGCCTACGCCCGACACCTGCGCGCAAGGCACGTTCGTGCCGCCGACGCTCATCGAGCTCGATAGCCTCGACGAACTCAAGCGCGAAGTGTTCGGCCCGGTGCTGCACGTGGTGCGCTATCGCCGCAGCCAGCTCGACAAGCTGCTCGAGCAGATCCGCGCCACGGGTTACGGCCTCACGCTCGGCATCCACACGCGTATCGACGAAACGATCGCGCATGTGATCGGCCGCGCGCACGTGGGCAACATCTACGTGAATCGCAACGTGATCGGCGCTGTGGTGGGCGTGCAGCCGTTCGGCGGCGAAGGCCTGTCGGGCACGGGTCCGAAGGCGGGTGGCGCGCTGTATCTCGCGCGTCTGCTCGCCAAGCGCCCGGCCGGCTTGCCGAAGTCGCTTGCCGATGCGCTGATCGTGGACGCGCCGCAAGGCGAGACGGCGCCGCAGTCGGCTCATGCCGCGCTCACGACGCTGCGCGACTGGCTCATCGCCGAGCGCGAGCCCGCACTCGCGGCGCGCTGCGACGGCTACCTCGAATACGTGCTCGCGGGCGCCACGGCGGTTCTGCCGGGCCCGACGGGCGAGCGCAATACGTACACGCTGTCGGCGCGCGGCACGGTGCTGTGCGTGCCTGCGACGGCAACGGGTGCGCGCGCGCAACTCGCCGTTGCGCTGGCGACGGGCAACCGCGCGCTGTTCCAGGGCGCGGCTGGCGAAGCGCTGGTGAATGCGCTGCCTGCGTCGCTCAAAGCGCACGTGGCGATCAAGAAGACGGCCGACGCCGACTTCGATGCGGTGCTCTTCGAAGGCGACAGCGACGAGCTGCTCGCGCTCGTGAGGGAAGTGGCAAAACGTCCGGGCCCGATTGTCTCGGTGCAGGGCGTAGCGGCGCACGCGCTGGCCAACGGCGATGAAGATTACGCACTCGAACGCCTGCTTGCAGAACGTTCGGTCAGCGTGAATACGGCAGCAGCGGGCGGTAATGCGAATTTGATGACGATCGGTTAAGCACAAGCCATACTGTCGGTCGTCTCAAGACAAGGAAGCGGCAAGGCTCTCGCCTAAAGCCGCTCGTTTGATACCTGGTACCAAGGAGAAGCAATGCAACACACCATGAAGCAGCTGGCAGGCGCGACGCTTGTTGCGGCCGTGTCGCTGGCGGGGACTGCGCACGCACAACAAGCCGATGACGTGAAGATCGGTTTCGCCGGTCCGATGACGGGCGCGCAGGCGCACTACGGCAAGGACTTCCAGAACGGCATCACGCTCGCCGTTGAAGACATGAACGCAACGAAGCCCGTGATCGGTGGCAAGCCGGTGCACTTCGTGCTCGACGCAGCCGACGATCAGGCTGACCCGCGCACGGGCACGACGGTCGCGCAGAAGCTCGTCGACGACGGCATCAAGGGCATGCTCGGTCACTTCAACTCGGGCACGACGATCCCGGCTTCACGCATCTACGCGAACGCGGGCATCCCGCAGATCGCCATGGCGACGGCGCCTGAATACACGCAGCAAGGCTTCAAGACGACGTTCCGCATGATGACCTCGGACACGCAGCAAGGTTCGGTCGCGGGCACGTTCGCGGTGAAGAACCTGGGCATGAAGAAGATCGTCGTGATCGACGACCGCACGGCCTACGGCCAGGGTCTCGCCGACGAGTTCTCGAAGGCCGCGAAGGCTGCCGGCGGCAACATCATCGACCGCGAGTACACCAACGACAAGGCCGTCGACTTCAAGTCGGTCCTGACGAAGGCGAAGGCGATGAACCCCGACCTGGTCTACTTCGGCGGCGCCGATTCGCAGGCCGCGCCGATGGTCAAGCAGATGAAGTCGCTGGGCATCAAGGCGCCGCTGATGGGCGGCGAAATGGTCCACACGCCGACGTTCCTGAAGATCGCGGGTGACGCGGCGAACGGCACGGTGGCGTCGCTCGCGGGCCTGCCGCTCGACCAGATGCCGGGTGGCAAGGACTACGTCGAGAAGTACAAGAAGCGCTTCGGCGAAGACGTGCAGACCTACTCGCCGTACGCCTATGACGGTGCAATGGCGATGTTCAAGGCCATGAAGGCGGCGAACTCGACGGATCCGGCGAAGTACCTGCCGTTCCTCGCGAAGACCAGCATGCCGGCTGTCACGACGTCGGAACTCGCGTACGACTCGCGCGGCGACCTGAAGAACGGCGGTATCACGCTGTACAAGGTGGTCGACGGCAAGTGGACGACGCTGCAAAGCGTGGGCGGCAAGTAAGCCCCCGACGTTCGGCTGACGTCAAAAGCCCCGCAAGCTCATGAGGCTTGCGGGGCTTTTGTTTATGCGCTCAGACTGTCCGTCCGGACCGAAAGGTGAGCTTATTCAGGATTCCTTTTCAGTCGTTCTTCGCTCATTCTTCTCTCACTGCGCGCGCATTTTCTTGCCCGCTTCGCGAATCTGTTCGAGGGTCGCGGCGGGCGTGCTCGCTTCCTTCGGCACGCGGATCTCGATCAGCGCCGGCTTTCCGGCCGTGAGCGCGCGCTCCAGCGCGGGCGCGAATTGCGTGGTCGCCGTGACGACTTCACCGTGCGCGCCGAACGACTGCGCAAACGCCGCGAAGTCGGGGTTCGTGAGCTGCGTGCCGTGCACGCGGTTCGGATAGTGGCGCTCCTGGTGCATGCGGATCGTGCCGTAATGCGCGTTGTTCACGACGATGAACACGACGTTCAGGCCGTACTGCATGGCCGTCGCGAGTTCGGACGACGCCATCATGAAGCAGCCGTCGCCCGCGAGCGCGACCACGGTGCGTGAAGGATAAAGCGACTTCGCGGCGATCGCGGCGGGTACGCCGTAGCCCATCGCGCCGCTCGTCGGCGCGAGTTGCGAGCGGAAGTGGCGATACGCGAAATGCCGATGCAGCCAGGTGGCGTAGTTCCCTGCGCCGTTCGTGACGATCGCGTCGTCGGGCAGGCGTGCGCGCAGTTGCTGCATCACCTCGCCCAGTTGCACGTCGCCGGGCATCGGCAGCGGCTTGCGCCATGCGTGCCAGGCTTCGTGCGCTTCGGCGGCGCTGCCCGCCCACGCGGGTTGCTCGGGTGCGGGCAGTTCTGCGAGCAGCGCCGCGATTTCGGCTAGACCCGAAACGATTGGCAGATCGGCCGCGTAGACGCGCCCGAGTTCCTCGGCGCCCTGGTGCACGTGAATGAGCGTCTGCTTCGTCTTGGGAATGTCGAAGAGCGTGTAACCGCCCGTCGTGGATTCGCCCAGACGCGGCCCCAGCGCGAGCAGCACATCGGCTTCGCGAATGCGTTTGGCGAGCGCCGGGTTGATGCCGAGGCCCACGTCGCCCGCGTAGTTCGGGTGCTCGTTGTTGAGCGTGTCCTGGAAGCGGAACGCGAGGCCCACCGGCAACTGCCAGTTCTCGACAAAGCGCTGGAAGTCGGCGCATGCCTGCGTGTTCCAGCCATGACCGCCCGCAATCACAAAGGGCTTCTTCGCACCCGCGAGCAACTCGCGCACGCGTTCCATCTGCGCGGCGGAAGGCGAGGCCTGCACGCGTTGCGCGGGCGGCGCGATGGGCTGCGCTTCGGCGGCCGGAATCGCGCCGCTCAGCATGTCCTCGGGCAGCGCGAGCACGACCGGGCCGGGCCGTCCCGACATCGCGACGTGAAACGCGTGGCTCAGATATTCGGGCACGCGACGCGCGTCGTCGATCTGGGCGACCCACTTCGCCATCTGCCCGAACATGCGGCGATAGTCGATCTCCTGGAACGCCTCGCGGTCCATCTGCTCGCGCGCGACCTGGCCGATCAGGAGGATCATCGGCGTGGAGTCCTGGAACGCCGTGTGCACGCCAATCGAGGCGTGCGTGGCGCCCGGCCCGCGCGTGACGAGCGCCACGCCCGGCTTGCCCGTGAGCTTGCCGATCGCTTCCGCCATGTTCGCGGCCGCCGCCTCGTGACGGCACACCACGGTTTCGATCTTCGAGGTTTCGTCGGACAACGAATCGAGCACCGCGAGATAGCTCTCGCCGGGAACGCAGAACACGCGCTCCACGCCGTTGGCGACGAGCGCATCGACGACGAGGCGAGCCCCGGTGGTGGTGGCTTCGGTGGTGGCGGAATCGTTCGGCTGCTGCATGGCGGTCAAGTCTCCTTCAATCGTTACGTGATGACGTGCAGATACTTCGGGCAAGGCGACAGCGTGTCAAACGATCAGCACTCGACGATATTCACCGCGAGGCCGCCGCGCGAGGTCTCCTTGTACTTCGTCTTCATGTCGGCGCCGGTCTCGCGCATCGTCTTGATGACGGAGTCGAGCGAGACATAATGCGCGCCGTCGCCGCGCAGCGCCATGCGCGCGGCGTTCACGGCCTTCACCGACGCCATGGCGTTGCGCTCGATGCAGGGAATCTGCACCATGCCGCCCACGGGGTCGCAGGTGAGGCCGAGGTTGTGTTCCATGCCGATTTCGGCGGCGTTTTCCACTTGCAGCGGCGTGCCACCGAGCACGGCGGCGAGCGCGCCCGCGGCCATCGAGCAGGCCACGCCCACTTCGCCCTGGCAGCCCACTTCCGCGCCCGAAATCGAGGCGTTGAGCTTGTAGAGAATGCCGATGGCGGCGGCGGTCAGCAGGAAGTCGATCACACCCTGTTCGTTCGCGCCGGGCGTGAAGCGCACGTAGTAGTGCAGCACGGCGGGAATGATGCCCGCGGCGCCGTTGGTCGGCGCGGTCACCACACGGCCGCCCGCGGCGTTCTCCTCGTTCACGGCGATCGCGTAGAGGTTGATCCAGTCGATCATCGAGAGCGGGTCTTGCAGCGCGCGCTCGGGGTGGCCGGTGAGCGCGCGATAGAGCTGCGGCGCGCGGCGCTTCACGGCGAAGGGGCCGGGCAGCGTGCCTTCGGCGTCGGGATTGTTGATGCCGCAGCCGCGCGAGACGCACGATTGCATCACGTCCCAGATGCGCAGGAGACCTGAGCGAATCTGGTCGTCGCTGTGCCAGACGCGCTCGTTCTCCAGCATGAGCTGCGCGATGCTCTTGCCCGACGCTGCGCACAGCGCGAGCATCTGCGCCCCCGTGCTGAACGGATTGGGCAGTTGCTGCGCGGCGGCGAGCACTTTCGTATTCGGCGCGCCCGCCGTGACGACGAAGCCGCCGCCCACCGACAGATAGGTGCTTTCGCGCAGCGTCTCGCCGGCCGCGTCGAGCGCGCGCAGCTTCATGCCGTTCGGGTGCTCGGGCAGCGCCTGGCGATAGAACGCCACGTGCTCCTTCGGCACGAACGTGATCGGATGACGGCCGAGCAGCGCGAGCTGGCGCGCCTTGCGCACGGCTTCCAGGCGAGCGTTGATGGTGTCGGGATCGACGGTGTCGGGCGCGTCGCCCATCAGGCCGAGCATGACACCGCGGTCGGTGCCGTGGCCCTTGCCGGTCGCGCCGAGCGAGCCGTACAGCTCGACTTTCACGGCGGCCGTGCTGGCGAGCAGGCCGTCGCGCTCGAGTCCTTCGGCGAACATCAGCGCCGCGCGCATCGGCCCGACCGTGTGCGAACTGGAGGGCCCGATGCCGATTTTGAAGAGGTCGAAAACGCTCACTGCCATGGGTACTGCTCCTGCTTGTCTGACGTTGGTTTGTGGGGGTGCTGCGTTAATGCGACATCGTTTTTCCCGTGCCGCCGCCGCAACCCTCGCGCGCTTTTTAGCGCGCCGGCAACGGCAGGCAAACGGCGAGCCACGCGGGCGGCGTGGGCGCGAGTTTCAGCGCGACCGGCGCAAAACGGCCGTCGAGTCGCGCCGCCAGGTGAAACAGCTCGGCGGCGTTCTTCGGGTCCCACTGGCCGGAATAGCCGGGCAGGCCCGCTTCGCGCCGCTTCGCGTCGAATGGCACGTTCGAATGCACGAATTCCTCGTGCGTTTTCTGGCCGAGCGCGTACGGCGTGAGCCAGTCGAGCGCGGCGGCGAGCGACGCGCCATTGGCCGCGCGTTCGGGCAGCCAGTTGCGGTTGTGACGGCGCGCGGCGAGCGCGGCGGTCACGAGCGGCTGGAGATCGTAGGTGACGTAGTGCAACGCATCGCGCTCGCTGAAATCGAGCGTCGAGCCGTCGGGCGCGATGTTGTCGCCGATATGCTCGAGGAAGAGCCGCTGCGCCGTCGCGATCATCTTCCGGTTGTCGAGCGTGAACGCGATCATCGCTATCAGTTTGACCCGATGGCTCTGCCAGTTGTTCGCGAAAGTGCCCTTGAGCGGGCGCGGCTGCGCGTCGATCTGCCCGATATAGCCATTCGCGAAGCTGTTCAGGAACTGCATGGTCGCGTTGCGCGTTTTCACGGGCAGCGCGCTCGCGGTCAAGTCGTAGGCGAGGATCAGCCCCTCGAAGCGCGTTTCGTCGATGGGGTTGAAGCTGGGCTTGTACGTGGTGACCCAGGCGAGCAGAAAGCGGTCCACGAGCCGCAGAAAGCGCTCGTCGCTCGTCGCGCGCCACGCGAGCGCGGCGTTGCGCATGAGGTCGAGTTCCTTCGCGGCCTCGACGCTCTCGTCGTAGATGCCTTCGTGCGGCAGCGTGCCCTCGGTATGCAGCTTCGCGAGCGGCCGCGGCACATCGTTTACGTGCGCCACCACTTCGGCCACGAGCGCCTTCACGCCGGGGTCGGCGTTGGTGCGTTCGCTCGATTGCAGCGCGGGAGCCGCGCAAAAATTCATGGCCGCCTCGGCCGTGCCGGCGAAGGCGCCTGTGAAGGCGGCGCAGGCGAGCGCCAGCGCGGCGGCAAGGCGCGGCGGACCGCTTTGCTGCAATGCGCCAGGCGCCTGCCGGACCGAATTGCGCGTTGCGGCTTGCGGCAAGCCCCGCCGTGAGTCCCACATTGGAACCATTCGCACCTTCCGCGCCATGCGCGACTCCCTGATTCAAGGCTGACAGGTGTGTGATGTTAGCGGTTTGCGGCGGCAAATGTGAGCGGAATGACCGCCGCTGCGTCAACCGGAGGTGACGCAGCGGCCTGGCGGGGGCTCGCGTTGGCTTGCGGTGACTTACTCGCCGGCGGTCTGATCGGCGTAGTCGGCCATCGGCACGCACGAGCAGAACAGGTTGCGGTCGCCGTACGCATTGTCGGCGCGGCCGACCGGCGGCCAGTACTTGCGCGCGACGAGCGACGCGACCGGGTACGCGGCCTGCTCGCGCGAGTAGGCGTGCTTCCAGTCGTCGGCGACCACCACGGCGGCCGTGTGCGGCGCGTGGCGCAGCGGGTTGTCTTCCTTGTCCGCGCGGCCTTCTTCCACAGCGCGGATTTCGTCACGGATTGCCACCATCGCGTCGATGAAGCGGTCCAGTTCCTCCTTCGACTCCGACTCGGTCGGCTCGACCATCAGCGTGCCCGGCACCGGGAAGCTCATGGTCGGCGCGTGAAAGCCGTAGTCCATCAGGCGCTTGGCCACGTCGTCCACGGTGATGCCGCTCGCGTCCTTGATGGGGCGCAGGTCGAGAATGCACTCGTGCGCCACCAGCCCGCCCGGGCCGCTGTAGAGCACCGGGAAGTGCGGCGCGAGCTTCTTCGCCACGTAGTTCGCGTTGAGGATCGCGTTCTCGGTCGCGGCCGTGAGGTTGTCCGCGCCCATCATGGCGATGTACATCCACGAGATCGGCAGGATCGAGGCCGAGCCGTAAGGCGCGGCGCTCACCGCGCCGATGCCGTGATCGTCGCGTTTGTAGCCCGACGAAAGCTGGTTCGGCAGGAACTGCGCGAGGTGCGCGCCCACCGCGACCGGACCGACGCCGGGGCCGCCGCCGCCGTGCGGAATGCAGAAGGTCTTGTGCAGGTTCAGGTGCGAGACGTCGCCGCCGAACTGGCCCGGCGCGGCGAGGCCGACCATGGCGTTCATGTTCGCGCCGTCCACATACACCTGGCCGCCCGCCGCGTGCACGATCTCGCAGACTTCGCGCACGTTCGCCTCGAACACGCCGTGCGTGGACGGGTAGGTGATCATGATCGCCGCGAGCCTGGCCGCGTGCTGTTCGGCCTTGGCCTTGAGGTCGTCGAGATCGACGTTGCCTTGCGCGTCGCACGCCACCACGACCACCTGCATGCCGGCCATCTGCGCCGATGCGGGGTTCGTGCCGTGCGCCGAAGCGGGAATCAGGCAGACGTTGCGATGCGCTTCGCCGCGCGAGGCGTGGTACGCCTGGATGATCAGCAGGCCCGCGTACTCGCCCTGCGAGCCCGCGTTCGGTTGCAGCGACACGGCGGCGTAGCCGGTTGCGGCGACGAGCATCTGTTCGAGCTGATCGACCATCTCGCGATAGCCGACCGTTTGTTCGGCGGGCGCGAACGGGTGGATGCGGCCGAACTCGGGCCACGTGACCGGCAGCATTTCCGACGTTGCGTTGAGCTTCATCGTGCACGAGCCGAGCGGGATCATCGAGCGGTCGAGCGCGAGGTCCTTGTCGGAGAGGCTGCGCAGGTAGCGCAGCATTTCCGTTTCCGAATGATGACGGTTGAACACCGGGTGCGTGAGGTACGCGCTTTCGCGCGCGAGCGCGGCCGGGAACGACACGGCGGCGCTGGCGGTGAGTTCGGCGTCGAGCTTGTCGAGCGAAGGCGTTTCGCCCGCGAACGCGGCTTGCGCGAACACGGCGAGCAGGTCGGCCAGATCGGCGCGCGTGGTGGTTTCGTCGACGGACACGCCGACACGCGTTTCGCTCACGTGGCGCAAGTTCATGCCGCGCGCGAGCGCCGCGTCGTGCAGCGCCTGCGTGCGCGGGCCGGCTTCGAACGTGAGCGTGTCGAAGAAGGCGTCGTTCACCAGCGTGTAGCCCAGTTGCTTCGCGCCCGCGGCGAGGATCGCGGCGACCCGGTTCACGCGCTGCGCGATGCGCTTCAGGCCTTGCGGGCCGTGGTAGACGGCGTACATGCTCGCCATGATCGCGAGCAGCGCCTGCGCCGTGCAGACGTTCGAGGTGGCCTTTTCGCGACGGATGTGCTGCTCGCGCGTTTGCAGCGCGAGGCGCAGTGCGGAGTTGCCATTCGCGTCGACGGTCACGCCGACGAGACGGCCCGGCATCTGGCGCTTGAATTCGTCCTTGACCGCGAGGTAGGCGGCGTGCGGGCCGCCGAAGCCCATCGGCACGCCGAAGCGCTGCGAGTTGCCCACGGCCACGTCCGCGCCCCATTCGCCCGGCGGCGTGAGCACGGTGAGCGCGAGCAGGTCGGCGGCGGCGATCACCGCGCCGCCTGCGGCGTGGATGGCGGCGGCGAGTTCGCGGTAGTCGCGCACGTCGCCGTTGACGCCCGGATATTGCAGCAGCACGCCGAAGGCGCCCGCCTGAGCGGCTTCAGCGGCCGGGCCGACCTTCACCTCGATGCCGATCGGCTTCGCGCGCGTCTTCACCACTTCGAGGGTCTGCGCGAGCACGTCGTCGGCGACGAAGAACACGTTCGACTTCGACTTGCCCACGCGCTGCACGAGCGTCATGGCTTCGGCGGCGGCCGTGGCTTCGTCGAGCAGCGATGCGTTCGAGATCGCGAGGCCCGTCAAGTCGGTGATCATCTGCTGGAAGTTCAAGAGGGCTTCGAGGCGGCCCTGCGAGATTTCCGGCTGGTACGGCGTGTACGCGGTGTACCACGCCGGGTTTTCGAGCACGTTGCGCAGGATGACGGCCGGCGTGTGCGTGTCGTAGTAGCCCTGCCCGATGTACGAGCGGAACACCTGGTTCTTGTCCGCGAGCGCGCGCAGGGCGGCGAGCGCCTCGGCTTCCGAGCGCGGCTGCGAGAACGGCCCGAGCGGCAGCGTCTCGTTGCGGCGGATCTTCGCCGGAATCACCGCATCGATCAGCGCGGCGCGCGAGGCGAAGCCGAGCGCGTCGAGCATCGCCTGCTGGTCGGCCGTGTCGGGGCCGATGTGGCGGGCGGCGAAAGCGTCGTGCGCTTCGAGCGCAGCAAGCGAGAGCGGGGAGTTCATCAGACGATCCGGGTGTTCGAGCTTCATAGGGGTTCCTGCGGGCGCGGGCGGCGATGTCAGCGCGCCGCCGCGCCATGGCGGTTAAGGCGAGATTGCCAGCTTATGCGCCGATTGCCTTTTCGTACGCGGCAGCGTCGATCAGCGAGTCGAGCTTGGCGTCGGCGGCGGGCTTGATCTTGAAGAGCCACGATTCGTACGGCGCGCCGTTCACCTGGTCGGGCGTGTCGACGAGCGACGTGTTCGACTCGACGATCTCGCCCGCAACCGGCGCGTAGATGTCCGAGGCGGCCTTGACCGACTCGATCACGGCCACGGCGTCGCCGGCGGCGACCGCGCGGCCCGCGTCAGGCAGTTCGAGGAAGACGATGTCGCCCAGCGCTTCCTGCGCGTGGTCGGTAATGCCGACGGTCAGCGTGCCGTCGGCTTCGGTGCGGATCCACTCGTGCGATTCGGTGTATTTCAGATCGGCCGGGATGCTCATGGTTGCTCCAGTGCGTGGTTCGGTTTTTGTTGCTTGAAAAGGGGAGGGCGTGCGCGGCTCGAATCCTTGCGGATCAGGCGACGAGCACCTTGCCGTTGCGCACGAACGGCAGTTTTACCACGCTTGCGGGAAGGGCTTTGTCACGGATCTGCACCTGCACGACATCGCCCGGCTGCACGCCCTGGGGCACGCGTGCGAAGGCGATGGATTCCTGCATGCTCGGCGAGAAGGTGCCGCTCGTGATCTCACCCTCGCCGTGCGGCGTGAGCACCTTCTGGTGCGCGCGCAGCACGCCGCCGGCCTTGCCGTTTTCCTTTTGCAGGATCAGACCGACGAAGGCCGAGCGCGAGCCGTTGGCTTCGAGCGCCGGGCGGCCGACGAACTCGCGCGGCTCCTTCATGTCGACGGTCCAGGCGAGGCCCGCGTCGAGCGGCGAGACGCCGTCGTCCATGTCCTGGCCGTAGAGGTTCATGCCTGCTTCGAGGCGCAGCGTGTCGCGTGCGCCGAGACCGCAGGGCTTCACGCCCTGGCGTTGCAGGGCGTCCCAGAGTTCGCACACGGCGGCGGCCGGCACCACGATCTCGAAGCCGTCTTCGCCGGTGTAGCCGGTGCGCGCGATCATCAGTTCGCCGAACGGCGTGGCTTCGATCTTCGCGGCGTTGAAGGGTTTGAGCACTTCGGTGGCGCTGCGCGACGAGGGCGCGACCTGCCAGACCTTTTCGCGCGCGTTCGGGCCTTGCACGGCCACGATCGCCAGATCGCGGCGCGGCGTGATGGTGAGGCCGAAGCCGCCTTCGGCGTTGAGCTTCTCGAACCAGGCGATGTCTTTTTCAGCCGTGCCCGCGTTGACGACGGTGCGGAACTGGTCGTCGGCGAAGAAGTAGACGATCAGGTCGTCGATCACGCCGCCTTCTGGGTTCAGCATGCACGAGTAGAGCGCCTTGCCGGGCGTCGTGAGCTTGGCGACGTTGTTGGCGAGCGCGCGGGCGAAGAACTCGCGCGCCTTCGGGCCCGCAAAGTCGACCACGCACATGTGCGAGACGTCGAACATGCCGGCGTCGGTGCGCACGGCGCGATGCTCGTCGATCTGCGAGCCGTAGTTGACGGGCATGTCCCAGCCGCCGAAGTCGACCATGCGGGCGTTGAGCGCGCGGTGCGTGTCATTCAGCGGGGTGCGTTTGAGTTCGGTCATGGGGCCTCAGCGAGATACGCGCGAAAACGAAAAAGGCCATGCAGGAAGCGCCGCAGGCACGATGCCCGTGGTCGATTCTTGCATGGCCCCTCTGTCCTCGGTACCTGAGAGATTGCGCCTTGCTGCGACTGGCGCGCGCCCCTTCGGTGGGCAGCCTGAACGCGTGGGGGTACGATCCGCCGCCGCCCGTTCTACTGCCGCTCTCCAGAGTTGCGGACTTGTCTGCTGTCTCGCTTGCCTCGCGCCAAAGCACGAAACAGGCGAATCAGCGGTCCGGCGCGCACGGTCCTTTTGCCTGAGAGTTTGTGGGTTGCCCCTTCGGCGGCGCCGCTTGCACTGGTGAAAGGCAAACGGCACGCTCTCCCGGCGCGCGCAGCGATTGTGCGCGACGCCTCGGGGCTATGTCAATGCGGAAAAATTCGGCGCGCGGCGCGGCCAACGGGCGGGAAGGCCGGTGGCTGTTGGTGCGTGCGGGATTGCGCAGATCGAGGGCGCACGCGGCGCGGCGCCGGGGGAAACGGGGGCGGTATGGATAGCGGCCGGAAGGCAGTGCGAGCCGCGACCGCGCGGCTCGTACCAGGAGGACGCTTACTCGCCGATGGCGCGCGCGGCCGTGTCGAGTTCCTGGTTCAGCACATGCTGTTCGTCGGCCGAAATGCCGCCGCCGTGCTGCGCAGCCATGTCGTGCGCTTCGCCGCGGATCGTGTCGAGGCGATGATGCAGCGCGCCGCCCTGGGGCGGCGGGTAGTAGCCCTGGCTCACGCGCATGTCGATGCGGTGGCCCAGATTGTCGATGCGGCTGTCGACCTGATGCAGGCGATCGACGGCGACTTCATGCGGGTTCGGGCCCGGCGGGGGCGGCGCAACGGGGCGCGACGCCGGCTGGTTCACCACGCACGCGGCGAGGGTCGAGACGAGCACGCCGGCGGCGGCAAGGCGTAGAGCGTGGGTAAAGCGGGTCATTCAGACTCTCCTTTGTCTTGTCGTTGCTGCTTTTTTGGTCTTGCATGTCCACAAACGTCTGGCGATTGCCGCGTGATGACCCGGCCGCAGCAACCAGATGTAACCAATTGTTCGGACCTTTCAGCGGCGTCGGCGCAATGCAAGCTCGACGCCGCCGCATCCGAAAGCGGCGGCGCGAGCCGGCGCCGTCAGGACTCGCGCACGAACGCCAGCGTGCGGCCTTCTTTCGCGCTTTGCATCGCCAGCTCGATGAGCGTCATGACGTCGATGGCGTCCTGGGGGCTCACCGGGAACGCCTGGCCTTCGCGGATCGCGGCGGCCAGCGCGCGATACAGATCGGCGTAATTGCCCGCGGCGTTGGGCACTTCGAGATCGGCTTCCTGGCCGTCGTCTTTCAGCACGTGCAGGCGCCCCGCCTCGTTGCCCGCGCCGAAGCCGGGCTGACCGGGACGCAGCCCGTCCTTGAGCTGATCTTCCTGGGTGTCGAGCCCGTTCTTCAGATAGCTGCCGCGCGTGCCGTGAATCGCAAAGCGCGGCGCGTACGCGGCGAGGGCGCTCGCGTGCAGCACCGCGTCGTGGTGCGGGTAGCGCAGCACGAGGTGCGCGTAGTCCGGCGCGCTCGCGTGCTCGCGGCGCGTGTGGACGAACGCGGTGATCGATTCGGGCGCGCCGAAAAGCGCGAGCGTCTGGTCGATCAGATGCGGCCCGAGGTCGTAGAGCAGGCCGCCGCCGCGCGTGGCGTCCTCGCGCCAGCGCTGGCGCACCTGCGGGCGGAAGCGGTCGAAGTGCGACTCGTAGTGCGTGACGCGCCCGAGTTGGCCGCCTGCGATCAGGTCGCGAACGGTGAGGAAGTCGCCGTCCCAGCGGCGGTTGTGGAAGGGCGCGAACACGAGGCCGCGCTGCTTCGCGATGGCCGCGAGCGTGCGCGCTTCCTCGGAAGTGAGCGTGACCGGCTTGTCCACCAGCACGTGCTTGCCGCGCTCGAGCGTGCGGCGCGCGAGATCGTAGTGCGTGTCGTTGGGCGTGGCGATCACGACGCATTCGATCGCGTCGAGCGAAAGCAGGGCGTCGAGGTCGGGCACGATCGCGGCGTCCGGATAGTCGACCTGGGCGCGCTCGCCCTGGCTCGTCGCGATGGCGGCGAGTTGCGCCGCGCCGCTGTGCGCGATCACGGGAGCGTGGAAGGTCTGGCCGGCGAAGCCGTAGCCCATCAGGCCGATTTGCAGCGGTGCAGTCATGAGGCGCGTCCTTTTTCCAGCAGGGTGGCGGGTGGCGGGAGCCCGTTATTGTGGCACGGTCTGTGGCACGGTCGCCCACGTGTGCGGAGCGCGTCGAGGGACGGATGCGCCGCGGGCCTGCCGCGCGGGCTGGGGCAACGCGTGGGCAACTGCGGGGCAACGCGGAGGCAACTGCGGACAACTCGGGGCAACATCGTCGCACCGCGCGACGTGTTAACATCGCACCTCCCGCGTGAGAGGCCGCCGCGATGTTCGCGCGCCTCGCGCCGTGCGGTGCGCCGCGCTTTGGCGGTTATTGCCCGAAGCGGCGGCGTCACGAGAGGCGCAACGCCCGCACGCATCCCAGCCGTACCACCCGTTTTTCCAATCCAGCAACGATGTCCGCAGGCCTGAATCCCGCCCAAAGCGAAGCGGTGCGCTATCTCGACGGTCCCTGTCTCGTGCTCGCGGGCGCGGGCAGCGGCAAGACGCGCGTGATCACCCAGAAGATCGCGCACCTCATCGAAGCGAAAGGCTTCGAGCCGCGCCATATCGCCGCCGTCACCTTCACCAACAAGGCCGCCGCCGAAATGCGCGAGCGCGTGGGCAAGCTGCTCGAAGGCAAGACGCTCACCACGCCCGGCAAGGAGGGCCGCAAGGTGCCGACCAACCAGCTCACGGTTTGCACGTTCCACTCGCTGGGCGTGCAGATCCTGCGCCAGGAAGCCGAGCATCTGAGCCTCAAGCCCCAGTTCTCGATCATGGATTCCGACGACTGCTTCGCCATGATCCAGGAGCAGGTGGGCTCGACCGACAAGGGCTTTATCCGCAAGATCCAGTCGATCATCTCGCTCTGGAAGAACGGCCTCGTGATGCCCGAGCAGGCGCTCGCGACCGCGTCGAACGAGGACGAGCACCAGGCCGCCATCGTCTATCGCAACTACATGGCGACGCTGCATGCCTATCAGGCCGTGGACTTCGACGACCTGATCCGCCTGCCTGCCGAATTGTTCGCGAAGAACGAGCCGGTGCGCGAGCGCTGGCAGAACAAGCTGCGCTACCTGCTGGTCGACGAGTACCAGGACACCAACACCTGCCAGTACGAGCTGCTCAAGCTGCTGGCGGGCCCGCGCGCCGCGTTCACGGCCGTGGGCGACGACGACCAGGCCATCTACGGCTGGCGCGGCGCCACGATCGAAAATCTCGCGCAGCTCGGCAAGGACTACCCGAAGCTGCACGTCATCAAGCTGGAGCAGAACTACCGCTCGACGGTGCGCATTCTCACGGCGGCGAACAACGTCATCGCGAACAATCCGAAGCTCTTCGAAAAGAAGCTCTGGTCCGAGCACGGCATGGGCGACACCATCACCGTCACGCCCTGCAACGATGAAGAGCACGAAGCCGAGTCGGTGGTGTTCCGCCTTTCCGCGCACAAGTTCGAGCGGCGCGCGCAATTCCGCGACTACGCGATTCTTTATCGCGGCAATTTTCAGGCGCGCATCTTCGAGCAGGTGCTGCGCCGCGAGCGCATTCCCTACGTGCTCTCGGGCGGCCAGTCGTTCTTCGACAAGGCCGAGATCAAGGACATCTGCGCGTACCTGCGCCTGATCGCCAACCACGACGACGATCCCGCGTTCATCCGCGCGATCACCACGCCGCGCCGTGGCGTGGGCAACACCACGCTCGAAGCGCTCGGCTCGTTTGCCGGGCAGGCGAAGGTGTCGCTGTTCGAGGCGGTGTACATGGGCGGCATCGAGGCGCGGCTGTCGGCGCGCCAGGTCGAGCCGATGCGCGTGTTCTGCGACTTCATGCAGCGCCTCGCCGAGCGCGCGCATAAAGATCCGGCGACGGTCGTGCTCGACGACCTCATGGACGCGATCCACTACGAGGCGTATCTCTACGACGCGTTCGACGAGCGCCAGGCGCAGTCGAAGTGGCAGAACGTGCTCGAATTCCTGGAGTGGCTCAAGCGCAAGGGCACGAAGCCGGAGCAGGAGATCGGCGAGGAGAGCGAGGCCACGGGCTACGACAATGCCGACGGCCTCGCGGACACCGGCAAGAACCTCATGGGCCTGATTCAAACCGTCGCGCTGATGTCGATGCTCGAAGGCAAGGAAGAGGACCCGGACGCGGTGCGCCTGTCCACCGTGCATGCCTCGAAGGGGCTGGAGTATCCGCACGTGTTCCTGGTGGGCGTGGAAGAAGGGATCATGCCGCACCGTGGCGGTTCGGAAGACGACGTGATCGACGACTCGCGCATCGAGGAAGAACGCCGCCTCATGTACGTGGCGATCACGCGCGCGCAGCGCAGCCTGCATCTGAACTGGTGCAAGAAGCGCAAGCGGGCGCGCGAGACGGTGGTGTGCGAGGCGTCGCGCTTCATCCCCGAGATGGAACTGGACGAAGCGCCGCCGCCCACCGCGGAGGAAGCGCCGATGACGCCGAAGGACCGACTGGCGAGCCTCAAGGCGCTGCTGCAAAAGGGCTGATGACCTTGCGCGCGGCGCGTGTTTGCAATTTCGGGATGCGACGCGCAGTAGAGTGAACGACCTTGTTTCACACCCGGCCGATACCTGATGGATTCATTGCTTGCGCATTACCGTCACGCGCTCGAAACCTATATCGACGCGAAGGACAACACGAAGCCCGCGCGCATCCACGAAGCGTTCGCGCCCGATGCGGTGCTGACGTTTTCGCTGGCCACGCCGAACATCACGTTTCCGTCGCGCAGCGTCGGCGCCGAGGCGATCGCGAAAACGCTGGTGAGCGATTTCGGCGAGCGTTATTCGTGCTGCCGCACCTACTACCTTTGCGAAGCGCAAGCGCTGGCGGCGCATGACCGCGTGATCGACGCGCTGCCGTGGCTCGTCGTGATGCGCGAGGCGGCGGCGGGCGTGCTGCGCATCGGCAACGGTACGTATCGCTGGACCTTCGACGCCAACGAGGCCGCCCCGCGCGTGGCGCAATTCCACATTCACATTGCGCGCATGGACGTGATCGACGACCCGGACGGCGCGCGGCTCGCGCGCTTGCAGGAGGGCTTGAGCTATCCGTGGCTCGCCCCCGCCGATCTCGCCGAGCGTTACGGCGCGCTGGCCGACGACGCTTCGGGCGGGTTCGCCTTCGCTCGCGCATTCTCGCGACCGGCGCGCTGACGCGCGAACGCTTGCTCGTCTGCGGAAGTAAAAATCCCCGCGCCGTATCGCTACGGGCGGGGATGGGCGCGCGGTTGCGGCGCCTTACTTCGCGGCGCTCACCATGTAATCCACCGCGGCCTTCACGTCGGCATCCGAAGCGGTCGAGCCGCCCTTGGGCGGCATCTGGCCCTTGCCATGCAGCGCGTAGTTGTAGACGGTGTCCATCGAATCCTTCAGGCGCGGCGCCCAGTCGGCCTTGTTGCCGAACTTCGGCGCGCCCAGCACGCCCGCGGCGTGACACGCCTGGCAGACCTGCTCGTAGAGCGCCTTGCCCGCTTGCGAGGCGTCGGCGCTTTGCGTGCCGCCACCGGCCGCCGGGGCCGACGACGCTTGCGGAAGGGCCGCGATGGCCGCGGCGGCGGCTTGCGCCTGGGCGGCGTTCGCATCGGCCGCACCCGAAGCCGGAGCGGCCGCGCCCGCAGCCGCATTGGCGGCATTGGCCGCGCCGGGCGCGGGCTTGGGCGGGTCCTGGAAGGTCGCGCCGCCGTGGTTCGCCATGTAGGCGACGGCGAGGCCGATTTCGTAGTCGCTGTAGTCGTCGGGGCTCGTGCCGCCGCGCGGGGGCATCGCCCCCTTACCGGAGAGCGCCGTTTTCCAGAGCGTGTCGTAGCCCTGCGCGATGCGCGGCGCCCAGTCGCCCGCGTTGCCGAACTTCGGCGCGCCCGCTGTGCCCGCCGCGTGGCAGGCCGAGCACACGGCTTGATAAACCTGCTCGCCGGTCTTGAAGACGCGCGGCGCGTTGGCGTCGCGCAGGTTGAGCTGCGCGATCGGCGCGATGCGCGCGGAGACCTGCTGGTCGGAGAGTTCCTCGGTGCCCGCGCCGGTGCGCGTCGTGTTGTCGACGTAGTAGGCGAGCAGAATGATGATGACGATGGGGACGGCAAACCCGGCGATGACAGCGGCGATCAGCTGGCCGGGCGTTTTGATCGGGGCTCCGTGGGGTGCTTCGCTCATGCTTGTCTCGTCTCCCGTTGGTTTTTTGGTGAGCGGTACAGCAGGACGGCAATGGCCATGCGGCGGATCAAACACCGACGATTATAGTCGGAAGGGTTTGCGGCGGGTTGGCGCGCGCGGGGGGAGTTCAGCGGGCGTTTACCCGGAGCGCGGGCCGCTGGCGTTCTGGTTCCCGGCGCCGTTGACCCGCATGATCGTTGCGCCGTCCCCACGGGCCCGTGCGGTGGACGGTTTAACCGAAACCGGGTATTCTCTCTGTCTCTCTTCGGTGCTGTCGTCCCCGTGTTCCACGGTCCGGTGGCGGCGCCAGCAAGTCAATGCGCCCGTAGCTCAATGGATAGAGTACTGCCCTCCGAAGGCAGGGGTTGCTGGTTCGATCCCAGCCGGGCGCGCCAAGTCTGACAAGGGTTTCCGCCCGATCTTCCTCCAAGCGGTTTCGATTACGCGGTACAAGCGGCACACGCGTATCTCAGCACCTGTTCTGAGCGCCTGTTCGCGTTCGACCTCGCACGAGGCTTGGATCTACCGATCCAGTAATCGGGGCCCAATCAGAAAATCCCATCAAAAAGAAAAGGCCCGCACAAGGCGGGCCGGCTTTCTTCAATTCACAGCGACCGTAACCGTGGTCGCCGCTTCACCTGCGCGCCATGCTCAAGTACTGCCCGGCGTTGCGGCTCGCCTGCATGTTCGACTGATACTCGGCCCCCAGCGCCTGCCGGGCGGCCCGCGCGACCTCGACGATGCGGTTGTCGATCTCGTAAATCGACCGCAGCCGCGCCATGACTTCCTGCGGCGGCTGCGCGCCGAGCGAAGCGAGGAGCGGCGAGCGCGCGTCCGCGAGCTGCGCGGCCCGCTCCCACTCGCCGACCGCGACGGCCTGTTCGAGGTCTTTCGTCATCGACCAGATGTGCTCGATCGGGGCTACGTTTTGCATGGTTCGCTCCTGGCGGCGCTCAGCCCTTGTTCGTGGCGAGCGCGCCTGCGCTGCTGGTGCCGCCGAACAGTTGCGTGAGGTATTGCGAGTTGCTGTTCATCGTCGCCATCAGGGTGTCGAGCGCCGTGAACTGCGCCGTGTACATGCTGGTGAGCTGGGCTTGCCAGTTCGTCAGCGTCGTCTGCTGGTTCGACAGGCTCGTCAGGTCGGCGTTGATCGCGTCCGTGCGGTTTTGAATGATGCCGCCAGTCGACGTGTAGTTCGTGATGCTGTCGTCCAGTTGCGCGGCAATGCCGTTCACCGGGTTGAACAGCGACGCCACGACCGACTGGTTGTTCTGGAGCGCGCTGCTGAGCGTCGAGTCGTCGACCGACAGCGTGCCGTCCGACTGGAGCGTGATGCCGATCGCGGCAAGCGTCGTCTTGGAGGTGCCGCTGCCCACGCCGCTGCCCACGATCTTGGCGAGCTGGTTCTGGATCGTGCTCAACGTGGAGTCGCCGATCAGCACGCCTTGCGACGTCGAGTTCGCGTTGAACGCCGTGAGCGAGCCCATCGTCGTGACGAGCGTGTTGTAGAGCGTCACGAACGTGTCGATCGCCGAGCTCTCGGCGCTCGTGTCCTGCGCGATCGTGAGTGTTTGCGTGGTGCCGACCGCCGCAGACGTGAGGTTCAGCGTCACGCCGGAGAGGGCCGTCGTCACGGAGTTCGTGGTGCTGGACACGCCCACGCCGCCGAGCGTGAAGTACGAATTCTGGGCGGCCTGAGTCTGGGTCCAGCCCGAGCCGCTGATGGTCGACTGGCTGGGGTTGTACGTGTTGTTGCTGCTATCGGTGGCGGTGAGGTCGCTCGAGCTGCTGATCGTCTTGCCCGGCGTGGTCGTCACCGCGAGATCGTTCAGCGCGTCGGCCTTGCCGTTGGTCGTATTCGTGTCGCTGATCTGGATGCTGATGCCGCTCGACGCGCCCGTCGTGGTCGATTGCAGCACGAGGTGGGCGCCGTCCGAGCCGGTCACCACGGTCGCGGTGACGCCCGGATTGTTGTTCGACGAGTTGATCGCCGAGGCAATGCCGGCAATCGTGCTGTTCGAGCTGTTCAGCGAAATCGTGGCGCTCTGGCCGTTGACCGACAGGGTCATCGTGGCCGCGCCGGTGGCCAGGGCGGTCGACGCGTCGTAGCCCGCCGAAGTGAGCACCTGCGACGTGGCGACCTGCGAGACATTGAGCGAGTACGAACCCGCCACCGCGCCGGTTGCGGCCGAGGCGGTGACGCCGGTGCCGCTCAGGGTGGTCGAGAACGTACTGAGCGTGTCGCCGTCGCTGAGCGGCAGGACGGCTGCCTGCAACGCGGAGAGTGCCGCGGAGAGCGTGCCGTATGCCGAGATCAGCGTGTTGTCGGCGGTCTGTTCGGCGGCGATGGTCGCGGCCTGGCCGGCGGTCTTGCTGTTGACGAGCGCGGTGACGAGCGAGCTCGTGTCCATTGACGAATTGGTCGAGCCGCTGATGATCGACTGGGCGGCTGCCTGCACCGAGGCTTGGGCGGCGGCGGTCGTGGTCGCAACTGCGCTCGCGATCGCAGCAGTCGTAGATCCGGTTACGGTGGACATGAGGGGGCTCCGTGCGTCGGCAAGGCCGGTTAAAACGGTTGAATGCGTGGTTGAACGTGCGCTTGAGCGTACGGTCGAATGCGCGATTTAACGCTGGAAACGACAATCGGGAGGCAAGCCTCCCGACGGATTTGCGACCGGCGCGCGATGCGCTGCGCGCCGGAGGCCAGAGGCCGGAAGCGTCTTACTGGAGAAGCTTCAGGATCTGCTGCGGCTGCGAGTTCGCTTGTGCCAGCACCGAGATACCGGCTTGTTGCAGAACCTGTGCCTTGCTCAGGTTGGCGGTTTCCTGTGCGAAGTCCGCGTCCTGGATCGACGACTGGGCGCTCGACAGGTCGGTCGCTTGAGCTTGCTGCGTCGAGCCGATGGCGGTGAAGCGGTTTTGTGCCGCGCCAAGCGTTGCTTGCAGGTTGTTCAGCGTGGTCAGCGCGTTGTCGATCGACTCCATCGCCATGCTGGCGCCGCTCTGGCTGCTGATGTTGATGCTTGCCACGTCCGACGGCGTGTTCAGTGCGTCGATCGTCTTGCCGACGGTGTCGTTCGAAGTCGCAGTCGTGCCGCTGGTGAGGGTATCCAGCTTCGTGGCCCCGGCTGAGCCGATGCCCGAAGCATTGGCGGCGCTGATGGCGGTGTTGCCGTTGGCGTCGGTCGCCACGTTGGTGGTGCCGAAGATGGCCTGGGCTGCGGAGAGCGACAGGGCTTCGTTGTTCTGGTCGGTCAGCGTGTAGCCGCCCTTGCCGTCCGAGATCACGTTGATGGACGTGATCGTGGCGCCCGAAGCAACCGAAGCGCCGCTGTTGTCCAGCGACAGGCCGCTGAACGAACCGAGCGTGTTGCCGGCTTGCACGTTGCCGGTGCCGAGCTTGGCAGCCGACATGTCTTGCGTGAGGCTCAGGCTGATCGTCTGGCCGACGTTAGCGCCGACCTGGAACGACACGTTGCCCATCGAACCGTTGAGCAGGTTCATGCCGTTGTACGTCGTTTGCGACGCAATACGGTTCACTTCCGAAATCTGTTGCGTGACTTCCTGCTGGAGCGCCGCGCGGTCGTCGTCGGTCATCGAGCCGTTCGCTGCCTGCGTGGCCAGTTGGCGGATACGTTGCAGGCTGCTCGTCAGCGAGGACAGGCCGCTCGATGCCGTTTGCACCATCGACGTGCCGTCGTTCGAGTTCGACACGCCCTGGTTCAGACCGTTGATCTGGGTCTGCATGATGTTCGAGATCGCGAGGCCTGCTGCGTCGTCCGCTGCGCTGTTGATGCGCTTGCCCGACGACAGACGCGTGATCGCTTGCGACAGCGCGCTGCCCGAACCACTCAGGTTCTGCTGCGACACGAGCGAGTTGATATTGGTATTAATTCCGAGCATTTCAATTCTCCGAGTAGGGCAACGGCCCGATCCCAAAAAGCGGCAGCGGTAAGTGAGTTGGCCGCCTTGTTTGTGATAACGGTCCCCACCGGGAAAACTTTAAGGGAGGAATCGACAAAAAAAGTCAAATGGGGACAGAGTAAATGCAGGGACGGGATCGGGCGCGGTACCCGCAAGCGGATGTCCGGTGCCTGCGCATCGAAGGAATTGGGCGCGAAAAGCGTGCTTGTCTGCCGGATCGCGGGCTCGCGGCGGCCGATACACTGCCTGCTCGCCCAATTCCGCCGCCAGTCGTATGCCAACCGTCAGCATCCTTATTCCCGCGTTCAAGCCGACCTACCTGGCCAGGACTTTGGCGAGCGCCTGCGCGCAGAACTATGCGGACATCGAAATCCTGGTCGGCGACGACACGCCGGACGGCAGTCTGCGCGAGATTGTCGAAGGCGTGAACGATCCGCGGATCCGCTACTTTCACCACGGATTCCAGGACGGGCTGCGCAATCAGGAGGAACTGTGGGCGCGCGCGGCCGGAAAGTACGTGAAGTGGCTTTATGACGACGATCTTCTGATGGCGAGTTCGGTGGCCACGCTGGTGGCGGCGCTCGAAAGCCATCCCGAATCGGCCATGGCCTTTCACCAGCGGGTGGTCATCGACGCCGACGACAAGGTGATCGACGTCCCGGCCGCGCTGCTCCAGCCCGGCGCGACAGCGCTGCTCGATCGCGCGTTTCTGGTCGAGAACATGGTGGTGAGCGCCAACAACTTCGTCGGTGAGCCCAGCAACGTCATGCTCGTGCGCGAGCGGGTCGATGTCCGCGCCATGATGAAGTACCGGGAGCACGCGTTCATCTATCTGACCGATGTCACGATGTACCTGAACATGGCGCAGTTGGGGCCGGTCGTCATCGCCGGCGGCTACCACAGCTGCTTCCGGCGGCACGCGACGCAAAACTCCGGCGTTGCGAACCCGTGGCTCGCGGCGGGCTTTTTCGAATGGGAAATCATCGTGCGCGGCGAGGCGGCTGCCGGGACCATCGGCGCGGCGTCGCTCGACAAGGCGCGCGAGCGGCTGGACGAGGTTTACCGCTTTGCCATCGAGCAGCGCGGCCTGTTGGGGCTGGAGCCGCTGCGGCAAAGCCTGGACGAACTGGGGCGCATGCCGCCCCGCGAGCTGCCCGAGTCGCCCCGGTTTCTCGACGGCATCGCTCACGCGCGCGCGGTGGCGTCGGCAAAGAAGCGCAAGCGCGTGCGGCTCGTTTGCGCCACGCGGGGAAGCCAGGCGCAGTTCATGACCGAAACCGCGCTCGGCCGCTCATTGCGGCTGTATGGCGCTTCCGGGCGTGAAGACGACGTGGATATCCGCCTGACGATCAACAACACGCAGGGCTTGCCTGCTATCTACAACGCAGCGATCGAGGCGGCGGCCACCGATCCGGCGATCCTCGTCTTTATCCACGACGACGTCTGGCTCGCCGATTTTTTCTGGCAGGCGCGCATCCACGGCGCCGTGGACCATTTCGACGTGGTCGGTATCGCCGGCAATACACGGCGGGTGCCGGGCCAGCCGGCCTGGCATTCGACGACGCTCGCCTTCGAACCGGATACGGATCATCTGAGCGGAAGCCTCGGCCGCGGCCGGGGTATGCCCTGCGACGAAGTGAAGCTGTATGGGCCATCGGAGCAGGCGTGCAAGCTCCTCGACGGCCTCATGCTCATCGCCGACAGCGAAACGCTGCTGGCCAGCGGGGTGCGCTTCGATGAGCGTTTTGCGTTCGACTTCCACGATCTGGACTTCTGCCGGCAGGCCGAACTGGCCGGCCTGCGCATGGGAACGTGGGCGCTCAGCGTGATTCACGAGGGTGGACGGCGCTACGGCACTGCGGCATGGCACGAAGGCTACAACCGGTATCTGCGCAAATACGGCGAGACGGCGGGGCCTGACATGCCCCTCGCGCAGCTCGACGCCAATGAGGCGTAGTGAGGGGGAAAAGCCCCTTAGTTCCCCAGACTGAAATGGCGGCCCGAACCTCAAAATCTCGGGAACGACTCATCGCGATTGATCATGAAATTGCCCGGCCCCGAGCCCATCTACGTCACCCAGCCGTACATGCCACCGCTGGAGGACTTCATCCCCTACCTGGAGAAGATCTGGGACTCGCGGCGGCTGACCAATCATGGGCCGATGCACGAGCAGCTCGAGCATGCGCTCGCGGAGTATCTCGGCGTCGAGCACATCGCGCTCTTTTCCAACGGCACCCTGGCGCTGGTCACGGCCCTGCAAGCCTTGCGCATTGCCGGCGAGGTCATCACGACGCCGTACTCCTTCATCGCCACGGCGCACGCCCTGCGCTGGAACGGCATCGAGCCGGTGTTCGTCGACATCGACCCCGTGACGCTCAATCTCGACCCCACGAAGATCGAAGCGGCCATCACGCCCAAGACCACGGCGATCCTGCCGGTGCACTGCTATGGCAACCCGTGCAAGGTGGAGGCCATCGAGAAAATCGCCGACACCTATAACCTGAAGGTGATCTACGACGCCGCGCACGCCTTCGGGGTGCGCGATGCAGGCGGCAGCATCCTGCGCCACGGCGACCTCTCCGTACTGAGCTTTCACGCCACCAAGGTATTTACGACCTTCGAGGGCGGCGCAATCATCTGCCCGGACAAAAAGACAAAACAGCGCATCGACAACCTCAAGAATTTCGGGATTGTTGACGAAACCACCGTCGTCGCGCCGGGCATCAACGGCAAGATGGCCGAGGTCAACGCGGCCTTCGGCTTGCTGCAACTGCAACACATCGACAAGGCGCTGGCCCGCCGCCGCGAGATCGGCGAGAAGTACGGCGACCTGTTGAAGAACGTGCCCGGCATCGAATGCGTCCAGCAACGGGAAGGCAACGGCACGAACTATTCGTACTACCCGATCCTCGTTGGGCCGGAGTATCCGGTCAGCCGGGACGCGCTGTTCGAGCACTTGCGGAAAAAGGGAATTCACGGCCGCCGGTATTTCTATCCACTGATTACCGAGTTCCCGATGTATCGCGGCATGCCAGGGGCTTCGCGCAGCAATTTGCCCGTGGCGGCGAAAGTCGCCACGGATGTGATTTGCCTGCCGATTTATCCGAACCTCACTGACGATGAGGTCGAAAACATTGCAGCACTGATTCGAGACATTACATGACTACCGATTACCAAACCCCCACCATCGAGCAGTTCATCGAGAACTTTCTGGTCGTCACGGACTTCCAGAATCCGGTGGAAGTGACCCCGGAAACGGAATTGAGCAGCCTGGACGAGTGGGATTCGCTCGCCGCGCTGGGCGTGATCGTGATGTTCGACACGGAATACGGCAAGGCGATCACGGGTGAAGACCTGAAGAAGTGCGCAACGATCACCGACCTCTACAAACTGCTCGGGTAAGAACATGGCTTTTTCCACTCTGCGCAACGTGCGCTTCGCAGGCATGGCGACATGTGTGCCCAGACGTGTCTATGACAACGTCCTCGACGCTCCGCCGCAAATCCGTTCGGAGCGCGAGCGCCTGGTGCGCAATATCGGCATCAAGACGCGACGCCTTTGCCCGGAGTGGCAGTGCTTTTCCGACCTGGCTTTCGACGCGACCGAGAAGTTGCTGGCCGAGCTGGAGTGGGACCGGGAAGAGATCGATGCGCTGATCGTCGTGACGCAGTCGCCGGACTACCCGATTCCGTCGACGGCGATCATCTTGCAGGATCGCCTGAAGCTGTCGCAGGCGACGATTGCCTATGACGTGAACCTGGGCTGCTCCGGTTATCCCTTCGGTTTGCATTTGCTGGGCAGCATGATTGCCGCCGGCGCGATCAAGAAGGCGCTGCTGCTGATCGGCGATCGCTCGGGCAATCTTCGCGATCCCTTGTTCTCCGATGCCGGCACGGCGACGGCGCTCGAATTTGACGAGAACGCGCCGCCCATGCACTTCGACCTCAACAGCGACGGCAGCGGCTACAAGGCCATTTGCCTGCCGGTCGGCGGGCATCGCGAACCGGTCGGCATCCACCATCTGATCCCGACTCGCGACGAAGGCGGCTTTTTCCATTCCGGGCTGGACTTGACGCTCGATGGCCCTGCCGTGCTGAGTTTTTCCACGCAGCGCGTACCGCCCGCCGTCGAAAAGATTCTGGAAAGAACCGGCATGAGCAAGGACGACATCGACTATTTCGTCTTCCATCAGGCTAACAAGATGATCAACGAAACCATCCGCAAGAAACTGGGCTTGCCGGTGGAGAAGGTGCCGTCGACCTTGCCGGATTTCGGCAATACGAGCGGTGCATCGTTGCCTGTGACGATGACGGCCCGCTTGCACGACGTGCTGGGCCAGGCCCGCCATCGCTTGCTGTTGAGCGGCTTTGGCATTGGCCTGTCGTGGGGCACGGTCATCATGGATATCGAAGGCGCGAAGCTTCCGGCATTGATCGAGTCATGAACATGGACAATCCGTTTTCGCTTTCCGGCAAGCGCATCCTGGTCACGGGCGCGTCGTCCGGCATTGGCCGCCAGATCGCGATCTCCTGCTCGCAGATGGGCGCGCAAGTCGTCATCACGGGTCGCGACCGCGAGCGTCTGAAACAGACGCTCGAGATGCTCGACAAGTCGGCGCTGGCAGGACATCAGGCAATACAAGCCGAGCTGACCAATGCATCCGATCGTGACGCATTGATCGCGGAACTGGGCGGCGTTGCGTTGAATGGCGTCGTGCATAGCGCCGGCATCTCGCGGCTCAGCCCGGTGCGCATGTTCACGGAGCAGCATTTGCGCGAAGTGCAGGCCATCAACGTCGACGCGCCCATGTTGCTGACGCAGGCGCTGCTCAAGCGCAATCTGGTCGCACAGGAGGGGTCGCTGGTATTCGTCGCCTCGATTGCGGCGCACATCGGCGTGGCCGGCGTCGCGGCTTATTCGGGCACGAAGGCCGCTCTGATCGCCATGACGCGCTGCCTTGCGATGGAAGTGGTCAAGCGCCGTATTCGCGCCAACTGCCTTTCGCCGGCCCTCGTCGAAACGCCGTTGCTGGAGGCGACCGCTACCATGGTGGGCTCGATGGAGCAGGAGCGAAACAACTACCCGCTCGGCTTCGGCAAGCCGGAAGACGTGGCCAATGCCGCGATTTTCCTGTTGTCGAACGCGAGCCGCTGGATCACCGGCACGACGATGGTGATGGACGGCGGCTTGACGATCAGCTGACATGTCGAACGCTCATCGCAACCTGCTGATCGTCGGGGCCGGAGGGTTCGGCCGCGAAGTATTGGCCTACGTCGAGGACGACAATCCCTTATTCAAGGTGAAAGGCTTTCTCGACGGCCGTCCTCACGCGCTCGACGCAACGCCGCGCGACGTGCCGATCGTCGGCGATCCGCTGACGTACCAGCCGTTGCCGAACGAGGCGTTCATGGCCGCGCTCGGCGACCCGCAGCAGCGCTTCAAGTACACCGCCACGCTGCGCGACGTTCATGACGTCGATTTCGCAACGGTCGTGCATCCGCGCGCCAATGTCAGCAAGCACGCGCATCTGGCGCACGGCTGCATCATCGGCCCCGGTGTCGGCATTTCGGTCGACACGCACGTCGGCGCATTTACCTGCATTCAGGAATACACGGTTGTCGGTCACGATGCGCGCATTGGCGAGTGGAGCCAGATCAACAGCCACTGCACGATCGCAGGCGGCGCGCGTATCGGCAACTTCGTCACGATTCATCCCAACTGCGTGATTACGAGCCGCGCCGTCATTGGCGACGGCGCGACGGTCGCGCCGGGCAGCGTTGTCATCGGCCGAATTCCGGCAGGCATCACGGTCCTGGGCAATCCGGCCAAACGCTTTTCTTTCCGCTGATTTTATGTCGACTCAACAGATCCCGCCCCGCGCTTACGCCGATTCTGTCCAGCACGAAAACGAGTTGAATGGCTTGTTTCGTCAGTCGTGGCTCTTCGCCGGGCTGAAACTGGAACTGCAAGGCAACTCGCATCAGGGCGTGCGCCTCGGCAATACGGAAATCGTTCTGCAATGCGACGAGGCGGGCAAACCGCGCGCGTTTCTGAATGTCTGCTCACATCGTCATGCCCGCTTGTGCGAGCCCGGCAAGCATCGCGGCTTCGTGCGTTGTCCGTACCACAGCTGGGTCTACGACAAGTGCGGCGTGCCGCTGAGCGTGCCGCAAAAGCAGGCGTTTCCTCAAGTCGTCGCTCAGCCGGAGAACTTCCGTTTGCAGGAGTTCGCGTGCGAGGCGGCAGGGGAATTCATCTTCGTGCGCCTCGCGCAAGACGGCCCGAGCCTGCGCGACTATCTCGGTTCGCAATATGACTTCCTCGAACGCGCCAGCGTTGGCTTGGACGCGGTGCAGGACGAATTCCGCGAAGAGGTCGGCGCCAACTGGAAAGTCGTGATCGAAAACGCGCTCGAGGGCTATCACGTTCCCTCGGTGCATTCCGGCACGTTCATGGAAGTCGACGGCATGAGCCGCGAGAAAGAAGCGCCGCGCTTTTTCTTCGACGACGCCCGGCACAGCCACCTGGAACACGACGCCAACGCCGACTGGGTCGCCCGCTTCAAGCGCATGGAATCGAAGATCGGCAGCTGGCCGTGGCGTTTCGAGCATTACACGCACCATCACATTTTCCCGAACCTGACCGTGACGTCCTTCATGGGCTACAGCTTTCACGTGCAGCGTTTCGACCCGACCTCGGCGGAATCCACGACGGTGCATTCGCGCACGGTCGGCGTGAAATTCGAAGGCGCCACGGAGGCCGGGAAAAAGATGATGGAGCACATCTACGCCGACGGGCACGCCTTCACGAAGAAGGTGTTTGCGGAAGACGGCGCGATTTGCGCCAAGGTGCAGGCAGGCGTGCGCCAGGCGACGAAGCTGGCTGTTCTCGGCGAGGGAATCGAAGACCGCGTTCGTCATTTTCAGCAGGCCTATGTTGCAGCCCAACCCATTGAAGGACAGGAATGAGTGCCGTTGATATCGCGGGAAAAACTGCGGAAGAATCGTTTTATCGTCTGTTGGAGCAGTATCGGGAAGATGCGGCCTGCTTCGTCCCCGACAATGCGCGCAAGGTAATCGGCAAATACGGCAAGGAAACGAAATACGTCGTGCTCGGCACGAAGGATTTCGGCGCGCAGTTTATCGCCGCACTGGGCGAGAACGGCCGCGCGCTGCATGTCGTGGACGACTTCAAATGCCATCGCGGCGAGCAGTTCTGGGGCGTGGATATTATTTCCACCGACGTCTTCCTCGATCTGGTCAAGAAAGACCCCGCCATCGTCGCGATCAATTCCTGTCGCTATGACCATTCCAAGCGCTTCTTCGACGATCTGTGCCGTCGCCACGAGATTCCCTGCCTCAATTTCGAGCAGGCGGTGCGCGTTCTCGACCTGAATTCGTCGCTCGACTATCGCGTGGCGGACTGGGCGCAGGTCATTGCAGACCGTGCCGACGGGTTCGTTGCGTTGTCGAAGCGCCTCGCGGACAGCTATTCGCAGGAAACGCTCTGGCGCGTGCTCTCGTTTCATCTGACATGCGACCCGGAGTGGTATCTGAACGTCGCCCGGCCGTATTGCACCTTGTATTTCCGCTCGGGCCTGCTGTCGTTCAGCGATCACGAAAAATTCGTCGATTGCGGCGCTTCCATTGCGGAGTCCACGACGGGCTTGATCGGAACGACGCAAGGCAAGTTCGATCGCGCGTGGATGATCGAGCCGGATAACCTCAACATCAAGACGCTCAAGCAATTCCTGCGACGTTTTGAAGGTACGGACGTGGAACGCAAGGTCAGCCTGCATCCTTATGCCGTTGGCGAGAGCCGCGCGATGGTGCCGTTCAACCATGTGGGCGGGCACGGCGGTTCGATTCTCCCTGGCGGCGACGAAAAGCCCTCGGGGATGGTCGAGCTTCGCCCTGTCGACGAGATCATCGACGACGCGCCTACCTTCATCAAGATGGACATCGAAGGGTTCGAGCTGCCGGCGCTCAAGGGCAGCGTGAAATCGATCCAGGCCGGACATCCGAAGATGGCCATTTCGGCTTATCACCGCGCCACGGATTTGCTGGATCTCCCGGCATTCGTCGATTCCATCGAGCCGGGTTACCGGATCGGCCTGCGTCACCACACCGAAGACCGGTGGGATACCTGCCTGTACTTTTACTGAGCCGGCGAGCAAGGAAAAGCATGGCAATCAGTAACATCTTCATCGCCGGTATGGACAAGTGCGGCACGACCGCGCTGTCCGAATGGGTGGTCGCGAACGATCTGGCCGAAGACAGGGTGCCGGGTGTGAAGGAACCCGCGCTGTATGTCAGCGATGAACCGCATCCCGGCAAATTCCGCCTTCCCGAAGGGCGTCCGCTGCTGGACGCCACCGTGGCCTATTCCAAGAGCGCCGAATACATTGGCTTGCTGCCCGAGCACGACACCCGGATTGTCATTTGCTGGCGCAATCAGCTCGACCGGTCGTGGTCCTTGTACAAGATGCTGAAGGTCTACGAGCGAAGCGGCGCCGAACTCGACAGCTATTTCCTTTCGCCTCTGGAAAAGCGGGGGGCGGACGAGATCAAGCGCCGGACTTTTTTCGAAATCGTCGAGCGTTACTTTCCGCGGCGTCTACACGGCGTGTTCAAGGGATACGTCGAGAAGGAAATGGAGCATATCCGCACCCATAGCTTTCTCGAACGCGTCGAGTACGAAATGGGTTTTTATCTCTCACGGCAGCAGTGGCCGTTCTGCTCGGTGCTTGCCGGCGGGTTTTATTACCGCCCGATTCGCATGCTGCTGGAAAAATACCTGCCGCAAGATATCGCGGTGATCTCCGTCAATCAGCTTGCCGACCCCGATCGACGCCGCCACTTCGTTCGCGAGGTGTTCGAGCAGGACGTCGATACGCCTGACGTGCCGCTGTCTTTCTCGATCGAAAACATCGAGCTCGAAGAACCCAAGCCGGATTTCCGTGACAGGAAGTTCGACACGCTGCGCGCGTGCTTTCGCTACGACCTGGAACAAGCCCGTGAACTGGTCAAAACGACCTTGTTCGGAGACAGTCTGCTTGACCACGCCGGACTGGATCGCTATTTCACTGAACAGACAAGATAAATGACGAACGCATCCTCATCCCTGCGCGAGCGGCTGCTGCGCGCCTTTGCCGACGATACGGCGCCCGCGCGCGCCGCCGCCAGTCTGAAGGACGTGGCGCTGGTCGTCTGCGGTCCCGGCTCATTCCTCGCGTCGATTCATCTGCCGAGCTTGCTCGCGCGCGGGGCGAACGTGGTGCTGGCGGTGGACGACTGGTCGCGCGTGGACGAAGTCGCCGGCATTCCGGTGTGCACGTCCGGGCAGTTGGCTGCCGAACTGGCGCGGCGCGTGCCGAAGGGCACGCCGGTCAAGGCCGTCGATTTCACGCAGAGCCGCTATGGGCAGGCGCGCTTTCGCGCGCTCGCGAAGCATCTGGACCTGCCGATGCATGATCTCGTGGAATTGCTTGCGGCCTATGATTGCCCGGGCGTCTACGAGCCGGTGTTGCAGTATCGGGCGCGCACCAAAGAGCGTGCCGACGACTGGCTCGCTTTCGCCGAAAGCCTCGAAGACGAGCGCAGCCGCGAAACGCTCTATGCCGTGCTGCTCCAGCGCCTGGAATTCGATCGCCACGCGCTGGATTCGATCCTGACCAGCCCTCATGACGAATATTTCGGCGTGGGCAGCGCCCATAGCGAAACCTTCGCGATCGGTACCCGTGAGCACTTCGTCGATTGCGGAGCGCATACCGGCACGGTCGTCGCCAAGCTGCTGGGCGCGACCGACTGGAAGGTGGAGAGCGTGCACGCGTTCGAGCCGGATGCGAAGAACTATGAGGCGTTGAACAAGCTGATGCCCTATCCGCTGCCTTTCATGAACGCGCATCACTGTGCGGTGTCCGACCGTAACGAGACCCTGCGTTTCCACGAAACCGGCACGATGGGCAGCCATGTCAGCGCGAGCGGCGGCGTCGAGGTGCCTTGCGTGAAGCTCGACGATCGGGTGGAAGACGCCACCTTCATCAAGATGGACGTCGAAGGTTTCGAGGCGCGCGCCTTGCGCGGCGCGGCGCAGTTGATCGCGCGGGCAAAGCCGAGAATGGCGATCGCCTCCTACCACTACGCGAACGACCTGCTCGACGTGGCCGATACGCTGCGCGAGATCGTCCCTGGCCATCGCCTGAACTTGCGTCATCATTACAGCTTCTTCTACGACAGCATCATCTATGCTTCGCCGCGCGATGACTGGGCGCCGCTGACGCGGGCGCAATAGGAAGCCCTTCGACATGGCTATTGAATCGAAGCTTCCGCCGCGATGCTTCTCCGATCCGGCAATCTTTGCCGCCGAGCAGTCGGTCCTGTTCGAGAGAACCTGGCAATTTGCCTGCCTCGGGACCGACGTCCGCGACGACAAGGATTTTGTGACCGGCAATGTCGGCAGGCAGCCGTTCGTGTTGCAGAATTTCCGCGGCCGTCTCGGTGCCTTGCATAACGTGTGCTCGCATCGCGCGGCACCGTTGCAACCGGCGGAACGCGGCAATCGCGGCCTGCATTGCCCGTATCACGGCTGGGTTTATGACCCGTCCGGCGTACCGGTCGGCATTCCGCACAACGAGGCGTTCTATCCCGTTAGCGTAGAGGAGGCCAAATGTCTGGCTGCGAAGTCCTTTTCGCATGCGGCGTTGGGCAACCTCGTGTTCGTGTCGGCCGCGCCGGACGCTGACTTGCGTACGCAGTTGGGCGAGCACGCCGGTTTGCTGTCGAGTATCGGCAACGCGCTCGACGACATCAGCTTTCGCACCCGTATCCATGCCGCGTGTAACTGGAAATTCCTGATGCACAACGGCTACGACGACATCCACGCGCAGTTCGTGCACCCGGTGTCGTCGCTGGATACGCGCGACTACACCGGCGCCGAGTGGTTGTCCCATCCTTTCGACGCCGCCGGCGAACGCATTCCCGAGGGTTACGGCAAACGCCATGCGTTGCTCAAGGTGATGATGACGCAAGAGGCGCTGGCGCGTAATGCGGCGATATTCGAAGGCCGCCTGGCGAACCGGGAATTTGCGTTCGACCACTATATGCATCTGGCGCTGTGGCCCAACGTCATCATTACCTCGGTGCAGGGCCTTTGGTACAACATCGTGCGTTATCGTCCGACTTCGGAGTCTTCGACGGAAATCGATGTGTGGGTGGTTCCGGGGCGCCAGAAAGACGGCCAGTCCAAAATCACGCCGGATGTCCTGTATCACCTGGCGCTCAGCGGCCTGCGCGTGTTCAACGAGGACATCGAGGCGGTCGAATCCAGCCAGCGCGGCATTGCGTCGGTGCGGCGACATGCGGCATTGGGCAAGCGTGAAGACAAGATCATCAATTTCGACAGCGCCTACGTCGCCGCCATGACGCGCGCTGGTGTCGACATCGGCGCATAACCACGCCTAATCACGATACGAGAACGGTATTTCATGAGTCGCAAGATCATCGTATTTGGCGTTGGCCCTTTCTCGCGCATGGTCTGCTCGTTGTTCGCGGACAGCGGCGCCGACGCGGTTGTGCGTACGGCGCATCAGCGTTTCATCCCGCAGGACGAGCAGGGCGATTTGCCTTTCGTGCCGTTCGAGGCGCTGGCGCAGAGCCATCCGCCGCACGAGTACGAGGTGTTCGTCGCGCTGGAACATGCGAGGCAGAATGCCGCGCGCGCCGAAATCGCCGAAACCGCCCGCCAGCAGGGTTATCGACTGGCTTCGTACGTCAGTCCTTCGGCGCAACTCGGCGCGGGCGTTGTCATCGGTGAACACAGCCTGGTGCTCGAAGGCGTCATCGCGCAATACGGCGTGCAGATCGGCGACAACGTCATCGTCGGGGCAAAGTGTTTTTTCGGTCAGGGTACGGAGGTGGGCAAGAACGCCTACTTCGGCTCCGCGGTGTTCGTCGATCGTTACGCGAAAATCGGCAGCCATTGCACGATCGGGAGCCAGGTTCGCATTGCCGAATCGGTGAACGTGCCGGCCTGGTCCTATCTCAGGGCGTTCGAGGATGTGCGCGCCTCGTCGACGGAACCGGTTTTCGTCCATGAGGCGCTGCGCGCGGCCGCCCGCATTGTCGATCGCCGGCTTGCCGTAGAAAAATAGAGCAGGGCGTGCCGCCCCCGCTTTTTGGGGGCCGCAGACGCCGCGAAACACAACGAAGCTAGCGCAGCCTTCCGGCATCGGCTTCGTTTCCGCTCATGTCAGGCTGCGCTCGCCGGAGTCCGGCGGGACTCCGGCTTGCATTGCGCTACTCCCCGTATTTCCCCAGATACCGCTCGTACCCCTCACGCCAACCCGGCGACCCGAACGCCCCTCCGCTTTCGTGCACCACGCTCAACGGCCAGGTGCCCATGCGCAGGCCTTTGAGTTCGGCCTGGCGGCAAAAATCCATGTCGTAGAAGTGGAACTTGAACTGCTCGTCGAATCGCACGTCGCGGCTCACCAGCGTTTCACTGTCGGCAATCAGCAGGAGGCCGTCGAGCAGCTTGCATTCCTGTGCGACCGGGCCGAAGTTCGACACGTCATGGCACGGGAATCCCTTGCCGTGGCCGACCGTTCCGCTCAGGTAGCGGCGCTCGTCCCAGCGCAGATCGGGCGTCGCGAAGATCCATGACGGCTGCTTCGGCAGGCGGCGCAGGTTGCCGGCGAGGCCCACCACGTCGAATTGCGTGAGCGACCGGCGCACGCGCAGGTTCCAGAAGAAGTCGCTGAGCCAGATGTCGTCGTGAATGAAGACGAGAATCGCCGGGTCGTGCTTTGCCTGCTCGATGGCCTCGTTGTAGATGGTGGAGAGCCCGCGCGAGTTGCTCGCGAACAGTTGAAGCTGGATGTCCGGCTGGTTCGCGTACGGCTTGAGCGTGCGGCCCAGTGCGGTTTCGGTCCAGAACTGCTCGCTGCTGCTCCGCGTGCCGCAGACCAGACGGATCGGCTTGAGTGCCGCGGGAGTGTTGTCGACGTTGTCGCTCGTCGCGACCGGCGTGGCCGCCGCTCTGGCGGCGGGTTGCGCGTCGACTTCCCGCGCCGCGGCCGGCTGCGCCAGCGCATGCTTGTCGCGCGCCGCCACCTCGAAGTGGACGGGTTCGAGCCCGTCGCACCAGCGTTGCCACATCGTGCGCAGCGCGCGCGAAGCGGCGTCGGCGATCGTTTCCGCGCTGATGAGCGAGGACTGCGCGCAATGCGCCCGAAGCTCGCCGCGCACCATCGCGAGCGCTTCCGGGTGGGCGGCCAGCGCGACGCACTTGCTCACGAAGTCGTCCTCGTCGCGCGCGACGAATGCCTCGTCGATGCCCAGGTGCGAGAGCCAGCCCGTGCTGCCGCGGCTCGCCATCGAGACACCGGGCAGGGTCACGGTCGGCACGCCCATCCACAGCGCGTGCATGGTCGTGGTCGAGCCCGCGAACGGAAAGGCGTCGAGGCACACATCGACCTGATGGTGCTGCTCCAGATAACCCGCCATGTCCACGCGCGGCAAGAAGCCGATGCGGCTGCCGTCGATCCCTTCGTTCGCGAACAGCGCGCTCACCTTGCCGATCTGCTCCGGCGCGACAATCGCCCCGATGACCATGCGCGAGTGCGGCACCTCGCGCAACACGCGCGCCCACAGCGCGACGACTTCCGGCCCGATCTTGAGCATCTTGCTGAAGCTGCCGAAGGTCACGAAGCCGTTCTTCAGGGCGGGCAAGGCGTTGACTTCGGGCGCGAGCGGGTGCGGCTTGAACGGCGCGAGCGCCGGCAGGAACACGAGCTTTTCGGAGAACTGCCCGGCGAACTGCGCAAGCGGCGTGACGAAGCGGTCCGACAGGTAATAGTCGATGGCCGTCAAACCCGTCGTCGACGGATTGCCGATCCAGCTCGCCTGCACCGGCGCCGGTTTGTGCGCGAAGGTCACGAGCCGGTTGCGGCCGGTATGGCCGGACAGATCGATGAGGATATCGATGCCGTCGGCGCGGATCTTTTCCGCGAGCGCCGCGTCGCTCATCCCGGCAACCAGATGCCAGCCTTGGGCATGGGCGCGAATCTGCCCGGTGTAGCCGTCGCTGACCGTGTGGTTCGAGTAGAAGTGCAGGGCGAGGCTCGCGTCGCGCGCCAGATGCTCGACGATCGACAGCAGGAAATAGGCGATCGGATGATTGAACAGGTCGCCCGAAACGAAGCCGATGCGCAGACGCCGCGACGCATCGCGATCATTGGCATGCTTTGGCCGGCGCGCGCGCAGGGGCGCCTCGTGGCGCGTCGCGAATTCGCGGTACTGCGCGAAGGTGCTCGCTGCGTCGAGACCGTACTTGTGCATCAGGCAGAACAGCAGGTTGCTGTGCACCTGCGCCTGCATCGGCGCCAATTCGAGTGCGCGACGCAAGGCCGGTTCGGCCGCCTTGTGATCGCCATATTCGAGCAGCGCGACGCCCAGGGCGTCGTGCGCGAGCGCGTTGTCCGGCGTGAGCGCCACGGCGCGGCGGAAACAGTCGATGCCTTCGGCGTGACGGCCCATCGCCTGCAAGACGACGCCCAGGCTGTGATGCAGCGCCGCGCTCTCGGGATGGCGTTCGAGCGCCTGGCGGCAGTGCGCTTCGGCTTGCTCTAACTGGTGCGTGATTTTCAGCGCGTCGGCGAGCAGGGTTTGCGCGGAGAGGGTGTCGGGCAGCAGGGCGGCGGCGCGCTCGGCGGCGCTCGCGAACTCCGTGTGCTTGCCCAGGCGTTGCCACGCGCACGCGAGCGCGAGCCAGCATTCGCCGTGCGACGGGTATTGCTGCGTCAAGCGCTGCGCGGTCTTGAGCGCCGCCTCGATTTTTCCGCTGGCGAAGAGATCGGTGTACTGGCGCATCTCCTTGGCGTTCGCGCGTCGGCCATCGCTTTTTGCCGGGGGCGCGGCATCCGCCACGGCGATCTCGCGTTCGGGTTGCGCCGCGACGGTCGGCGCGACGGCTTCGGCCGGAACCGGTGCGGCGACGTCGAAATGCTCGGGCGCAAGCCCGTCGCACCAGCGCTGCCACATGATGCGCAGCGCCCGCGATGCGGCTTGCGCGACCGGCTGCGCACGGAACACGTTCGACTGCCCGCAATGCGGGCGCAGCTCGTGGCGCAGCGTCGCGAGCGCCTCGACGTCGGCGGCGAGCGTCACGCACTTGCGCACATAGTCGTCCTTGTCCTGCGCGACGAAGGGCGCGTCGAGTCCGAGCAGCGAGAGCCAGCCCGTGCTGCTGCGGCTCGCCATCGAGTCGCCGGGCAGCGTCACCGTGGGCACGCCCATCCACAAGGCTTGCAGCGTCGTGGTCGAGCCGCCGAACGGAAACGCGTCGAGAATGACGTCGATCTGGTGGTGCTGCTCCAGATACTCCCGCATGCCCTTGCGCGGCAGAAAGGCGAGGCGCGCCGCGTCGATGCCTTCGGCCGCGAACAGCGCGGTCAGCTTGTCCATCTCGTCCTGACCGGAAATCGAACCGATGGCCAGACGCGCATCCGGAACTTCGCGCAGCACGCGCGCCCACAGCGCGACGACCGCCGGTCCGATCTTGCTCATCCGGCTGAAACTGCCGAACGTCAGAAAGCCGTTGCGCGCCGCGGGCAGCGCGTTCACGGGCGGCGCGTGCTCCGGCGCCCGGAACGGCGCGAGCGCGGGCAGGAACACGAGTTTTTCCGTGAACTTGTCGGCGAACCGTTCGAGCGGCGTGACGAAACGGTCGGTGAGGTAATAGTCGATGGACGCGAGTCCGGTCGTGGCCGGATTGCCGATCCAGCCGACCTGCACGGGCGCCGGTTTGTGCGCGAACGCCGCGAGCCGGTTGCGGCCCGAATGGCCCGCGAGGTCGATGAGGATGTCGATGCCGTCCGCGCGGATCTGCTGCGCGAGCGCGGCGTCGGTGAGGCCGAACACGTCACGCCATCCGTCGGCGAACGTGAGGAGCCGGGCCGTGACGCTGTCGCGAGCCGGATTGTTCGAATAGAAGTGCAGCGAGAGGCCCTTGTCCTGCGCGAGATGCTCGACGGCGGGCAACAGAAACGACGTCACGGGGTGATCCACCAGATCGCCCGAAACGAAGCCGATGCGCAGTCGCCGCGACGGATCGCGCGGGTTCGCATGGTCCGGCCACTGCGCGCGCAGCGGCGCTTCGTGGCGCTGCGCGAACTCGCGCGCCTCGGCCCGGAACATCGCCATGTCCCGATCGACCTTGTGCATCAGGCAGTGCAGCAAAGCGGTGTACGCGCTGGCGTCCATCGGCGTCAATTCGAGGGCGCGGCGATAGGCGGTTTCCGCTTCCTCGTTCTGGCCGTGCCCGAGCAGGGCGGTGCCGAGCGTGCCGTAGATGTCGGCATGGCCGGGCGCGAGCGCCGCCGCGCGGCGGCAACTGGCGATGCTTTCGGTGTAGCGGTGCGTCCCCGTCAGGCTGTTTGCCAGCATGCGATGCAGTTCGGCGTAGCTGGGAAACTGCTTGAGTGCCTCGCGGCATGCGGCCTCGGCGCGCGGCCAGTCGGCAATGGCGCACAGTGCGCTCGCCAGCAGCATGTGGGAAACCAGATCCTGGGGGAGCAACCGCACCGCGTGCTGCGCGGTGGCCACGGATTCGGCGTATTGCGCGAGACGCTGCTGCGAGAGCGCGAGCGCCCGCCAGCCTTCTCCGTGCGACGGGTAATGCGTCGTCAGGCGCAGGGCGGCTTTGAGCGAAGCCTCGATCTCCCCCTGGCTGAACAGGGCCGCGTGCTCGTTGAGTTCCTCGACGCTCGCGCGACGCGTGTCGCTCGAGGGCATGCGGGCGATCAGCGTGGCGAAGGCCGGCTCGCGCACGCCGAGTTGCTGCGCCAGGTCGCATGTGGCCCGCGCCGCTTCGTTCTGGCCGCTCTCGATCAGGGCGTTGATATAGCCGACCCAATACGGGCCGTTGTTCGGCTCGCGATCGAGTGCGGCTTCGAAATGCGGCCACGCCTCGGCCTGGCGGCCCGATTGCACGAGCAGCAGCCCCAGATGATGGTGCGCGCCGGCGTGATCGCGGATCGCGTCGAGAATCGCGGTGTAGAGCGAAGCCGCCTCGTCGAATTCCTGCCTGCGGTGATGCTCGAACGCCGCTTGCATGACGACGGCAATGTCCTGCTCCAGCTGTGGTTCGCGCTCGGGGGCGGCGGTTGAAGTAGCGGCAGTGGACATGTCGAATTCACGCATAGATGGCGAGGAGGCGGAGCGTGCCATTATGCGGGGCGCTCCGCGGGCCCTAAGCGCCGAGCTAACGCCAAAACGACCGTCAATTACGAATAACGGCGAGGTGTTCCGGCAAAAGGGGCGCAAGCCATTACGACCTCTTTTGCATGCTGAATCGATTGCGCTCGACCGCGACCGGGCGCGACCCACTGCAACCGGGCGCGCGGCATGCGGCTCGCCTGCCGTGCTCGCCTGCAACCTCGTGGGATGCGGCGTATGCTCAACGGTCCCGGGCTCGCCCGCACCACCCGACCACTCAACCCTGGAGCCATCATGGAACTACGCAGGATCGGCACTTCCGCCTTGCAGGTCGCCCCGCTCATGTTCGGCGGCAACGTCTTCGGCTGGACGGCCGACGAAGCCACCTCGTTCTCGATCCTCGACGCGTTCACCGACGCCGGTCTCAACTTCATCGACACCGCCGACGTCTACTCCGCCTGGGTGCCCGGCAATCACGGCGGCGAATCGGAGACGATCATCGGCAAGTGGATCGCGAAAAGCGGCAAGCGCGACAAGGTGGTGATCGCAACCAAAGTCGCGAAGGATTCACGCCGTCCCGGCCTCTCCGCCGCCAACATCGCGGCGGCCGTGGAAGATTCGCTGCGCCGCCTGCAAACCGATTACATCGACGTCTATTTCTCGCACGAGGACGACCAGAAGGTGCCGCTCGAAGAAACGCTCGGCGCCTATCAACGCCTGATCGAGGCGGGCAAGGTGCGCGTGGTCGGCGCGTCGAACTACACGGGCGCGCGCATCGAGGAGGCGCTCGCGGTCGCGAAAACCTCGGGACTGCCCGCGTATCAGATCATCCAGCCCGAGTACAACCTGTACGATCGCGCCCACTACGAGGCGGATCTCGAACCGGTCGCCATGGCGCAGAAGCTCGCGGTCGTGCCCTATTACAGCCTCGCGAGCGGCTTTCTTTCGGGCAAATATCGCTCGCGCGAGGATCTCGCGAAGAGCGCGCGCGGCTCGCGGGTGGAGAAGTACCTCGATCACCGCGGCATCCGCATTCTCGCGGCGCTCGACTACGTGGCCGAACGCCACGGCAGCACACTCGCGGCCGTCGCGCTTGCGTGGCTGATCGCCCGTCCGAGCATTACCGCGCCGATCGCGAGCGCAACTTCGCTCGATCAGCTGGAAAGCCTCGCGGCGGCGGTGCGCCTGAAGCTCGATCCAGCCGATGTCCAGGCGCTGAACGACGCGAGCGCCTGAGCGCAAAACTGCTCAAAACGACGCAAAACGGGGACAAAGTTAGGGCAAAAGCGCGCGAGACGGTGTTAATCCAGGTGTCCTAAACGATGCGGCGAGCGCGACGGCCGTGGGCGGTCGCGCAAGTCACTGAGTAGAATCAAGAAACCCTGGTCGCACAGATCGTTTCCTGATATCATTGAGAGTGAATTGAGATCTTTGCCTGTTTTGTTGCCGTGTTCGTTACTGTTGGCGGCCGCAAACCGGCGATCAGGTGTGTTGCAGCAAGGTCTACCTGATCGCGTTCCGCTGTGAACCCCCTACTTCTCTTTTCCGGCCTCCGTGGCCGCCTTGCCTCTCGTTCAGCCCCAGTGTGGCGAACGACCGGAGGGCCGGGGCGTGAGCGACTTTGGCGCTCGCGCAATTGAACCGTATCAAGCGATTTGAGTTAGGAAATACATGACGACGATTCTTCTGAAGGAAAACGAGCCGTTCGAAGTGGCTATTCGCCGCTTCCGCCGTGCAATCGAAAAGAACGGCCTGATCGCCGAGCTGCGTGAGCGCCAGTCTTACGAAAAGCCGACGGCAGTTCGCAAGCGCAAAAAGGCAGCTGCTGTGAAGCGCCTGCACAAGCGCCTGCGCAGCCAGATGCTGCCGAAGAAGCTCCACTAAGCTTTTTCGCGCTTTTTGCTGTTCCGCCAAACGGCGGTGCATGCTTCGCAAGAAGCTGCACCGCCGTTTGCATTGGTGCCGCCCGATTGACGATCGGGCGCGGGCCACGCCGTGCTTCACGCGATCAGGCCGCGTCCTTCAGGCGCGCGGGCGATAGCCCGAACTGCGCGGCGATCGCGCAAAGCCGCTCGCGCCACTCCCACACGCCGAACACGTCGTGGACGTTTTGCAGGCAACTGAGCAGCTTGATCGTGGCGGGGTCGTAGATGTTGAGATGGGCGCGCAGCAGCGCCTTTTTCAGCGCGGCCACGCCGACGTCCATGTAGAGCGGCACGTCGCCCGCCTCGCGGCCGACGTAACGCACCGGTATGCCTTCCATGGCGCTCATGTAGTCGCGCGGCCGGATGAAGTTGCCGACCGGGCAGCCGCCATAGCTGTGCCCCCCGCCGCAGCCGCCGCCCCGGTAGGCGCCGCCGCCATGCGGAAGCAGTGCCGCGCACCCTTGGCCAAGAAGATGCGCCACCGCGCGGTCGAAGATCTCCTGATGCGTCAGGAAGTGGACGTTTTTCATTTCAGCCCCCTGCTGCCCAACTGCCGGGCACAGCGGTTAATTCCCAGCGAATGCGGCGCCGCCGGCCTTCCCGCCGGCTATTTCAAGCGTTCCCCTGACACGCCTGCACTCACTTTCCGTTATAGCGGCACGCCGGAAAACGAACGTGGGGCTGCGCACCGTGGCGACACGAAAATGCCTCGGACCGAAGTGCACGGGTGACTGTGAAATCTGCGCAAAGCCTTGGTGGACAAGGACTCGCGGCGTATCGAGGCAGGGGCTTGGGATTTTCCCGGACGACCGGCGCCCGGTGGCTGGACTGTTGCCTTGACGCCGCAGCCCGGTGCTTGCACGCCTGCGTTCATGCGTGCCGCGCGGGCCGTTCGAGCCGCTCAGGCGCGGCGCTTCTTTTTCCCTTGCGCGGCGCAAGCGGCGCGGCACATGCAGTCATGTTCGTGGTCGTTGACCATGCCGACCGCCTGCATGAAGGCATAACAGATCGTCGTGCCAACGAATTTGCAGCCGCACTTCTTGAGCGCCTTGCTGAGCGCATCCGAGATTTCGGTGGACGCCGGCGCGTCGCGATACGAGGCCCAGTCGTTCTGGATAGGCGTGTCGTTCACGAAGGACCAGACGAACTTCGCGAGCGAGCCGTGCTCGGCCTGGATCTGCTGCACCGCGCGCGCATTGGCGATGGCGGCCTCGATCTTGGCGCGGTTGCGCACGATGGAGGCGTCCTGCATGAGCGTTTCCACTTTTGCAGGCGTGAAGCGCGCGACCTTGGCGATGTCGAAGCCTGCAAAGGCGCGATGATAGCCCTCGCGCTTGTTGAGGATCGTGGACCACGAGAGCCCGGCCTGCGCGCCTTCGAGCACGAGCATTTCGAACAGATGCTGGTCGTCGCGCGAGGGCACGCCCCACTCCTCGTCGTGATATTGGACGTACTGCGGCGACGCGCTGGCCGATACCCAGTTGCAGCGGTGTGTCACGGTGAGTTCTCCTTGCTAGACGTCGTTCAGGCCACGCAAGCATAGCGGATCGGGGGCGCCCCGCCACCCTGGCCGGATGGCCGATTGTGCGAACGCAGTGAAGCCGTTAGTCTCTGCGGCACGAAGCGATATTCAGCCCGGCCAGGGTCGCTTTTTGGCCTTCCCCTGGTTATCGGACCAATCGAACCCGACTCACGCGCGCGCGAGGCGCGGCAGACATCATGCAGAAATACACCTGGTTGATCGGCGTGGACGGTGGCGGCACCGGCACGCGCGTCGCGCTTGGCGACACGAACGGCGCTGAACTCGCGCGCGCCTCGGCGGGGCCGTCGGGGCTCGGGCTCGGCATCGAGCGCGCCTGGCAGTCGATCGAGGAAGCCTGCCGCGCGGCATTCGCGCAAGCGGGCCTCGCGTTCGACTGGTCGCAATGCGTGCTCGGTTGCGGGCTTGCGGGCGTGAACAATCCGGACTGGCAGGCGGCGTTTCGCGCCGCCGCGCCGCCGGTCGCCGGACTCGCCGTGGAGAGCGACGTCTACACCACGGTGCTCGGCGCGCATGCCGGGGCGCAGGGCGTGGCGGTTGCGCTCGGCACCGGCAGCATCGCGGCCGCGCTGGACGAGCACGGTCAGTGCCGCATAGCCGGCGGCTTCGGCTTTCCTTCGGGCGACGAAGCCAGCGGCGCGTGGTTCGGCCTGCGCGCAATCGCCTGGGCGCAGCAGGCGCTCGACGCGCGCGCGCCCATGGACGACTTCGCGCGGGCGCTGCTCGCGCACGTTCATGCGAGCGACCGCGAAAGCCTGATCGTGTGGCAATGCGCGGCCAACCAGACAGCCTACGCGAGCCTCGCGCCGGTCGTGCTCGCGCATCGCGAGCATCCGTTCGTCGCGAAGCTGCTGGCCGAGGCCGGCGTGGAGATCGCGAAGCTCATCACCGCGCTCGATCCGTCGGCCCGCTTGCCGGTGGCGTTGTCGGGCGGGCTTGGCCAGCCGTTGCGCGAATGGGTGCCGCAGGCCGTGCGCGATCGCCTGCGCGCCCCGTTCGCCGATTCCACCAGCGGCGCGCTGCGGCTCGCGCAACAGGAAGCCCGCAGGCTGGCGGGCGGCTAGTCGTCGCTTCTTTCAATCGTCGCTTCGCTTAAGGGTCGAATGCGATGCAATGCGAGGCCAATGCGCGGAGATCGGGTGGCGACACCGGCAACGCGCACGGCTCGTAGGTCAAGGGCAATGCCCCGCCGCAGATGCTACGATTCAGGGTTTCCCGCTAGCTGTCCGATCACCATGTACAAGGTCATTGCAACCGATCTCGACGGAACGCTGCTCAACAGCGACCATCAGGTCGATCCGTTCACGGTTGCCACGCTGGGCGCGCTCGACGCACAGGGTCTGCCGTTCGTCATCGCCACCGGCCGCCACTATTGCGACGTGGCCGGCATTCGCGACGTGCTGGGCATCCGCCCGTATCTGATCACCGCGAACGGCGCGCGCGTGCACGCACCCGACGACACGCTCATCCACGCAAGCAATCTGTCCGCGCCCGTCGTCGAGCGCCTCGTGGCGCCCGACACCGTTGGGGCGCATGGCCGCGTGATCGTGAGCATTTATACCGACGACGCGTGGCTCATCGACCGTCACGCGCCGGAACTGCTCGCGTACCACCAGGACTCGGGCTTCGAGTATCGTGTGGCGGATCTGCGCGCCTATGCGGGCGCGGGCATCGCCAAGGCGCTGTATATCGGCGAGCCGGCGGATCTCGCGCACGTCGCCCAGAATCTCGCGCGCGAGTTCGGCGACGCGCTCTATGTCACCTACTCGCTGCCCGATTGTCTCGAAGTGATGGTGGCCGGTGTGTCGAAGGGCCGCGCGCTGCGCGTGGTGCTCGAGCGGCTCGGCATGGATGCGACGGGCTGTGTCGCGTTCGGCGACAACATGAACGACATCGACCTGCTCGAAACGGCGGGCCATCCGTTCATGATGAACAACGCCAATCCCGATCTCGTCAAACGGCTGCCGTTGGTGCCGCGTATCGGCAATAACTTCGAGGCCGGTGTCGCCCATCACCTGCGCAAGCTGTTCGCGCTCAACGACGAAATCGCGTCCTGACAAGCGTAGCAAGCGTGACAAGCGGCAGATGCCACGCGAGGCGCGTCGTCATCGCGCCTGCGCTTTCTGCCTGAGCGTGCCTGCGCGCTACTGCGCGGCCGGCAGTTGTGCGCACGGGCAGTCGTCGGAGCGCCCGTCCAGCCCTTCGCGCTCGTGCGAGAAATGCGCGCGCGCAACGTTGCCGCTCCAGTCGATGCGAACCACGTAAATGCTGTCGAAGTCCGCGCTTTCCCAGCGCGGCACATCGTTTGCGTTGCCGCCGTGCGCGGCGACGACGCGCCGCACGAATGACTCGATTTCACGATGCTCCCAGGCGACGAGCACGGTACGCCCGCGCCACTGCGGATCGATGAACGCGGCTTGCAGCGAATCGATTTGCGAGTGGCCGTATGGCGTCTGGATCGGCATGCCGAACTGGATCGCGGTCGGCTCGATGGTGGCGAGCGGGCGCACGTAATAGTACGGACGACCGTTGTCGTTCTTCTGTTCGCCGGGGTCGGGCGCGTAGATGGCGTCCGGTTTGCCGTACTTGGCCGCGATCACCGCCGGCAGCGCAAGCGCGCGATTCAGGCCTTTGCAGTTCAGTTGGCCGAGTCCTTCCGCTGGCTTTTCGCCGTGCCTCACGAAAACGAGCGTCTCGATGTCGCGAGCCTGGCTCGTGCTGTTCGTACTGCTCGCGGCTTGTTGAGCGCGCACGGGTGCGGGAGTCGCCTCGCTTGTGCCACCCGCCTGCGGCAGCGGCGCGCAAGCGCAAAGCACTGCGCCAAGGCATGCGGCCAGCATCGAGGCGAGCGTCGGGGTAAGCCGGGACGGCCGGGTTCGTGAGCGCTTCATGCGGTGGCGAGGGAGTCGAGGTGGCGTACGATTGCAACAGGATGGAACTGTTGCCCGATTCTAGCAGTGCACCCGCAATGGGCATGCTGCACCCGCCAAGGCAAACGGGCGCCGCAGCGCCCGTTTGCCAATCCCTCTCCAGAATCCGGAAAATAGTCGAGCCAGGCTTCGCCCGGCTCGAACCGTCGCGACGCCTCAGGCAGCTTCGCGCACGGCAACGGTTGCGAGCGCTTCGCGCCGCCCCGCCACCGCCGGATACACGATGCCTGCGATGATCGCGCCGACGATCGGTGCGACCCAGAACAGCCACAGTTGCGAGATGGCCTCGCCGCCCACGAACAGCGCCGGGCCGGTGGAGCGCGCCGGATTCACCGAGGTGTTGGTGACCGGAATCGAGATCAGGTGGATCAGCGTGAGGCACAGGCCGATGGCGATCGGCGCGAAGCCGGCCGGCGCGCGCTTGTCGGTGGCGCCGAGGATCACGAACAGGAAGAAGGCGGTCATGACGACTTCGCAGACGAAGGCCGCGCCCATCGAATAGTGGCCCGGCGAGTGCTCGCCGTAGCCGTTGGTCGCGAAGCCGCTCGCCACGAGGTCGAAGCCCGGCTTGCCCGTGGCGATGAGCGAGAGCACGAACGCGCCGATGACCGCGCCCACCACCTGGGCGACGATATAGGGCACGAGGTCGCGCGCCGGGAAGCGGCCGGCCACCATGAGGCCGACGCTCACGGCGGGATTCAGATGGCAGCCCGAGATGTGGCCGATCGCAAACGCCATGGTGAGCACGGTCAGGCCGAACGCGAACGCCACGCCCACGAAGCCGATGCCGAGCCCATGAACCGGGCCCGCGAAATTGGCGGCGAGGACGGCGCTGCCGCAACCGCCGAGGACCAGCCAGAAAGTGCCGATGAGTTCGGCGGTGAGTCGTTTGGACAAGTGCATGGAGTGACACCTCGAAAAGTCGATTTTTGAAGGGGCCGCGAAAAGCACCGGCACCTGGAAATGCCAGATTCTAGGCAGTCGCCCTTTGGTGAGGTGTCAAGGATTGTCAATTTTGACGTAATTGAAGGAATTATTGCGATTGATGTACCTCGAATAGTTGTCGGAACGATAGAACGTTAAATCGTGGAATAACGTGATAAAGCAGTATTAATAGCGATTGCGAATTCCGTTATTTACGTCTAATCTCCGATCGAGTCGGTTAGACGGACAATGAAGGGGGGATAGAAATGTCGCAATATTCAGAACTCAAGGCGCAGATCGCGAGACTCCAGGCTCAGGCGGAAGATGCGCGGCGTACGGAGATCGCAGACGTCATCACCACGATTAGGGAGAAGATCGCCGAGTACGGTCTCTCCGCCCAGGACCTGGGGTTCGCCGAGGCCGCGCGTCGCGGGCGTCCGCCGAAGAAGGCGCCGCTGCCCCCGCGCTATCAGGATCCCAAGACCGGCGCGACCTGGAGCGGGCGCGGCAAGCCGCCCAAGTGGATCGCGGGCAAGAACCGCGAGCGCTACCTGATCGCCTGACGCGCGCACGCGCCGGCGCATGCTGGAGAGCGTCGCAAAGACGCCGGAAAGCACGATGGCGCCCCAGCGGCGCCATCGCAATTCCAATAAAAGAGCCGCATGATCCATGCGGCTCTTTTTTTCACCTCGGGCGTAATTACGCTATTCGATCTGACGCAAACGATTCACGCCGCACATTTGTCTGGATTTATCTCGAAAGTCGCACGCGATCGTATTCAGCCTGCGGCCACACGGCGCAGTACCGGACGCTGTGCGGCTTCGTTGAGCGCGGTATAAGTGTCGACATAATTGCGCGCCATGATGTGCGAAGTGAATCGGCTTTCGAATTGAGTGCGAATCGCTTCGCGTGAAAGCGAATCGATATTCTGGAGCGCAGCCACCGCGCTTTGCACGTCCTCGACGATATAGCCGGTTACACCCTGGTCGATCACTTCGGGCACCGAACCGCGGTTGAAGGCGATCACCGGCGTGCCGCACGCCATCGCTTCGATCATCACGAGGCCGAACGGCTCCGACCAGTCGATCGGGAACAGCAGCGCTTTCGCGCCCGAGAGGAACGCGGGCTTCTGCTCCTCGTTGATCTCGCCGACGAACTCCACGTGCGCCTGCGAGAGCAGCGGCTCGATCTCGGTCTTGAAGTATTCCTGGTCGACCTTGTCGACCTTGGCGGCGATCTTCAGCGGCAGGCCCGACAGCGCGGCGATGCGAATGGCCGTGTCCACGCGCTTTTCCGGGCAGATGCGGCCGAGGAACGCGAGGTACTCGGGCTTGCGGTCGGTTTGCGGCGTGAGCAGATTCTTCGGCAGGCCGTGATAGATCGTGTTCTGCCACGCGGCCTGCGGCAGCGGCTGGCGCTGCGAGTCCGAAATCGAGATCACCGGGGCGTTCGGGAACTGCTCGAACACCGGTTGCAGCTCGGGCAGGTCGAGACGGCCGTGCAGCGTCGTCACGAACGGCGAGTCCATGGTCGAGAACAGCGGGAACGGCAGGTAATCGAGGTGGAAGTGCAGCACGTCGAACTCGTGCGCGACGCGGCGCACCCGCTCCAGCAGGACCATGTGCGGCGCCAGCGCGTCGCGCACGGTCGGGTCGAGGCGCAACGCGCGCGGCCAGGCGGCTTCGAGATTTGCCGAAGTGACCGAATCGCCGCTGGCGAACAGCGTCACGTCGTGGCCGAGGTCGACCAGCGCTTCGGTCAGGTAGGACACGACGCGCTCGGTACCGCCATAAAGCTTGGGCGGAACGGCTTCGTAAAGTGGCGCAATTTGTGCGATTCGCATTCTTCGATCTCCATGGGCATTGGCCGCGTGTGCAATAACGGGATGCGGCACTGCGGCGGATACAGCGCTATCGGGTTATCCCTGAGTCCGATTATGGCCATTTTGCTGGGCGACACACGCGCTTTTGCAAACGCTTAATGTTGTTACAGCGGGATACAGCGCGTGTAAAAGGCCATTGCAAAGCGTGACGCGGCATGGCCGCGCGATGCGCAAGCGCCGTGCCCGGATGGCGGGTATGCTGTGCGAATATGTCGCAGGAATGAAAAATCCTGTAATCTACAGACAATTGAGCGGCTTATGCTCATGACATGACGCACCCCGCGCCCCGCCGCTTCTCCTCGCCTCTTGTCAGAAAAATTCCTACACGCTTGCGAAAGTTTTTCTCGCAACGCGTCGCGGCATCCGTCCGATTTCCATTTGTTCCCGCCCCAGCCACAATGCGAGCACGACCATAAACAGGCCGTTTGGCTGCACGCGTATGCATCCGGACGAGCAAACGTTTTCCGCAGGCGGATTGACCAGCCGCCGCGTTTTGATTCGGGGGAATCCATGAGCGCGACGACGCACAGCGACATGCTGGGTGAGATCAAGGAAGTCAATCTGTCGTATTTGTTGCTCGCGCAACGGCTTTTGCGCGAGGACAAGCCGACCGGCATGTTCCGCATGGGCATTTCGGAGCAGTCCGCTGAAGTGCTCGCGAATCTCTCTTTCGCGCAAACCGTCCGTCTTGCGGCATCGAACCAGTTGCTTTGCCGCTTCCGTTTCGACGACCACGCGATCTTGAGCGCGCTTGCCGACAAGGGCAAAACCGCGCTGACCCATACGGCCATCATCATGGCCGGCCAGGACATCGAGCAGATCGGCTGATCCAGCCCCGCGCCGCAGCGCGCGGCAGCGCATCGCACTCGAGCGGCCCGCCAGGCGGCCGCCGGGGCCGAGCGCATTCCTTTGCGGCTTCCAACGGGTGTCTATGGCGACCAAGAGTGTGGTTCAGGAGGTGAAGGAGATCGCTCTGGCGATCGAGCTGATCGAGCTGGGGGCGCGTCTGCAACTGCTCGAAGCGGAGACCTCGCTCTCGCGCGACCGGCTCATCCGGCTTTACAAGGAAGTGAAGGGCGAATCGCCGCCCAAGGGCATGCTGCCGTTTTCGACAGACTGGTTCATGACCTGGCAGCCCAACGTCCATTCCTCGCTGTTTTACAACACGTTCCTGTTCATGAGCGGACAGGCGCATTGCGAGCCCATTCACGCCATCGTGAAGAGCTACCGGCTCTACCTCGAGCACCTGCGGCTGCATGACGAAACGCCCGCGCTGAGCCTCACGCGCGCCTGGACGCTCGTGCGCTATTTCGCCTCGGGCCTGTTGCAGATGACGCCGTGCAGCCGCTGCGGCGGGCGCTATGTGGCCCATGCGCACGATCCGCAGCGCGGCTTCGTGTGCGGGTTGTGCCAGCCGCCTTCGCGGGCGGGCCGCACCCGGCGCAACGCGCTCGCTGCGCAGATCGCGGCCTGATGTTGGCTTGATGGTGGGCTGACGGTGGCCTGATTCCGGCGAGCGGGCCGGCGGATCCGGATAAACCCGGCCTGCGTGCCGCCGCCGAGCCGGGCTCGCCGCGCGTATCGGCGTGTCGGTGCGAACCCAGGCTGTGCAACGCCCGGCGAATCGGCCCCAAATCTGTTCTGCCCTTTCCGTGGGCATCCTGTCACTGGCAAACAAGCCACAAACAACGCGCGGGCCACCGCACCGGCGGTCCGCACTCACCCAATCCCAAAGTTTTTCGCGCCGATGCCGTAAACCCAGCTAAGGGCGCGGGCCGACGGCGGTTCGCGGCGCATTTCTAGTGAGGACCCGGCAGTGCTGATTATCGTGGGAACACTCGTGACGATCTTGTCCGTCTTCGGCGGCTACGCATTGGAAGGCGGCCATCTGGGCGCCCTGATGCAGCCCATGGAGCTGCTCATGATCGGCGGAGCGGGCGTTGGCGCCTTTGTCCTCGGCAACGGCATCAAGACGATCAAGGCCACGCTGCGCGTTCTTCCGGCGCTGTTCAAGGGCGCCAAGTACAACAAGGACGTGTACATGGAGCTGCTCGCACTGCTCTATGTCCTGCTCGCCAAGGCGCGCAAGGAAGGCACGCTCACGCTGGAAGCTGATATCGACGATCCGCAGAAGAGCCCGATCTTCACGCAGTACCCGAAGATCCTGGCCGACCACCACATCGTCGAATTCCTCACCGACTACCTGCGTCTCATGGTGGGCGGCAACATGAACGCCTTCGAGATCGAAAGCCTCATGGACGAGGAAATCGAAACGCACCACGCCGAAGGCGAAGCGCCTGCGCACGCGCTCTCGAAGGTGGGCGACGCGATGCCGGCGTTCGGTATCGTCGCGGCCGTGATGGGCGTCGTGCACACCATGGCTTCCGCCGACAAGCCGCCCGCGGTCCTCGGCGAGATGATCGCCCAGGCGCTGGTGGGCACCTTCCTCGGCATTCTGCTTTCGTATGGCCTGATCGGCCCGCTCGCGAGCCTCGCGGAGCAGCGCGTGACCGAGTCGACCAAGATGTTCCAGTGCATCAAGGTGACGATCCTCGCGAGCCTGAACGGCTATGCCCCGGCGATCGCCGTGGAGTTCGGCCGCAAGGTGCTGTTCTCGACCGAGCGCCCGTCGTTCACGGAGCTCGAAGAGCACGTGCGCCGCGTGAAGGCGAAGTAAGGATCCGGCCATGAGCAACAACAAGGACCGCGCGATCGTCGTCAAGCGCGCCGCGCCGAAGAAGGCGGGCCACCACGGCGGCGCCTGGAAGCTCGCCTACGCGGACTTCATGACCGCGATGATGGCGTTCTTCCTGCTGATGTGGCTGCTTTCGTCGGCCTCGACGGTGCAGTTGCGCGGGATTGCCGACTACTTCAACCAGCCGCTGAAGATCACGCTCTGGGGCGGCGACCGCAGCGCCGAAGACTCGAGCATCCTCAAGGGCGGCGGCCGCGACATTTCCTCGCCGGAGCAGGGCATCACGCGCCGCAGCGACGGCGCGACCGAGCGCTCGGAGCGCACCCAGTCGAAGCACAACGACGACGACGCCACCAAGCAGCTCGAAGGCTCGCTCGAACGCAAGGAGCAGGTGCGCCTGCACGACCTGCAAGTGAAGCTGATGGCGGCGATCGAGGCGAATCCCGTGCTGCGCCAGTTCAAGCAGCAGATCCGCATCGACTCCACGTTGCAGGGCCTGCGCATCGAGATCGTCGACTCGCAGAAGCGGCCGATGTTCGCCACGGCGCGCGACGTGGTCGAGCCGTACATGCGCGACATCTTGCAGGCGATCGGCAAGACGCTCAACGACGTGCCCAACCGTATCGTCGTGCAGGGCCACACCGACGCCGTGCCCTACGCGGGCGGCGAGAAGGGCTATAGCAACTGGGAGCTTTCCGCCGACCGCGCGAACGCCTCGCGCCGCGAGCTGATCGCCGGCGGCATGGACGAATCGAAGGTGTTGCGCGTGCTCGGTCTGGCTTCGACGCAGAACCTGAACAAGGCCGATCCGCTCGACCCGGAGAACCGCCGCATCAGCATCATCGTGTTGAACAGGAAGTCCGAAGACGCGCTCATGCACGACGACTCGACCACCACCACGCTCTCCGACGACGCGGCGGGCTCGGGCAAGAGCCTGCCCGCGCTCACGCCCGACCTGGTGCCGGGCAAGGCCGCGCCGGCTCCGGTGCGGGTCGCGCCTGGGCTTCCGCCTTTGCTTTCGCCCTCGACGGCGCAGGCGACGACGCCGAAGGTCGTGACGAAGGCGGAGCCGGTGACGGCCACGGCTGCGCAAGCGGCGCCCGGCGTGACGCCGCCCCCGGCGGCGGCGTCAACAGAAGCGCAATGACAACGAGGAACGGATGATCAGGAACATTCTGGCGATCGACGATTCGGTGTCCATGCGGGAGATCCTGCGTGCGGCGCTGGGTTCGGCCGGCTACGCGGTGACGGTGGCGAGCGACGGCGAGGAAGGGCTCGAGCATGCGCTCGCCCAGCGCTTCGACCTCGTGCTCACCGACCTTTACATGCCGCGCATGGGCGGACTCGACCTGATCAAGCAGTTGCGGGCGAATCCTTCGTACCTCGCGACGCCCATCCTCGTGCTGACCACGGAATCGGACGAAGGCTTCAAGGCAGCCGTACGCGACGCAGGCGCGACCGGCTGGATCGAAAAACCGGTTGACCCCGAGCTGCTCGTCGATCTGGCGAGCGCGCTCGGCGAGGCCAACCCATGAGGCGCGGCGCGCCTGCCAACCCGGCATTTTTCGCGGTGAAAGAGCAATGACTCTCGACATCACTCAGTTCTATCAGACGTTCTTCGACGAGGCGGACGAGCTGCTCGCGCAGATGGAGCAGCTTCTCCTGAACCTGGACGTCGGTCGCCCGGATCCCGAGGATCTGGCCGCGATCTTCCGCGCGGCCCATTCGATCAAGGGCGGCGCGGCGACGTTCGGCTTCACGGCCCTGACCGAGACGACCCACATTCTCGAATCGCTGCTCGACCGCGCGCGCAACAACGAACTCGTGCTGCGCAAGGACATGATCGACACGTTCCTCGAAACGAAGGACGTGCTTTCCGACCAGCTCGGCGCGTACCGCGCGAGCGCCGAGCCCGACGCGGCGGCGGCCGCCGCCGTGCGCGGCAAGCTCGAGCGGCTCTACGCGGAAAGCCGTGGCCTGCCCGCGCCCGAAGCCGCTCCGGCTCCCGTGGCCGCCGTTGCTCCCGTAGCCGCACCCGCACCGGCCGCGCAAGCGAGCGCCGCCGATTCGGAAGAAGACCTCGAAGCCGCCTTCGAAGCGCACAGCACGCTCACCGCGGGGGCGTCAGGCGCGCCCGAGCACGTCGTGAACGAGGCGATCGACGCCGCCGGCGCGAGCGCTCAGGTGGGTGACGCAGCGGACGGCGCAGCGGGTGGCGAAGGGCCGCACCTGCGCATCACGCTGCGCGCCGTCGACGCGAAGGATCAGGAGCTGCTCGTCGAGGAGCTCGGCAATCTCGGCCGGATTCTCGGCCAGGTGAAGACCGGCGACGACCTCACGCTGTGGCTCGAAACCGATGTGCCGTCCGACGACATCATCGCGGTGTGCTGCTTCGTGATCGACGAGAAGCAGATCTCGATCGGCCGGGGCGCCGCGCCCCAGGACGACGCGCAACCGGCCGCCGAAGCCGCGCCCGCAGCAGCAGAGGTACACGCACCCGCGCCCGCAGCGCCCGCGGCTCCGGTCGCCGCAGCGGCTCCCGCGCCGGTTGCCGCCGCGAGCGCACCCGCCGCAGCGGTTGTGCCGGCAGCGAGCGCCGCGCCTCACGCCGACCACGACGCGCCGCGCGCCGCCGCGAGTGCGCCCGCGCATGCCGAAGGCGAGCGCAAGGCGCGTCCGGCCGCCGCCGCCGCATCGGCGGAAGGCAGCTCGATTCGCGTGGGCGTGGAGAAGGTCGATCAACTGATCAACCTCGTGGGCGAACTGGTCATCACGCAGGCCATGCTCGCGGAAACCACCAGCACCTTCGACCCGGCCCTGCACGACCGCCTCTTCAACGGCATGGCGCAGCTCGAACGCAACGCGCGCGACTTGCAGGAAGCGGTGATGTCGATCCGCATGATGCCGATGGATTACGTGTTCAGCCGCTTCCCGCGTCTCGTGCGCGACCTGGCCTCGAAGCTCGGCAAGGAAGTGGAGCTCGTCACGTTCGGTCAGGCGACCGAGCTCGACAAGAGCCTGATCGAGCGCATCATCGACCCGCTCACCCACCTCGTGCGCAACTCGCTCGACCACGGCATCGAAACCGTGGAGGCGCGCCGCGCCGCGGGCAAGGACGGCACGGGCCAGCTCGTGCTTTCCGCCGCGCACCACGGCGGCAACATTGTGATCGAGGTGAGCGACGACGGCGCGGGCCTGCGCCGCGACAAGATTCTCGCCAAGGCGATCAAGCAGGGCATGCAGGTGAGCGAGAGCATGAGCGACGACGAGGTGTGGAACCTCATCTTCATGCCGGGCTTCTCGACCGCCGAGCAGGTCACCGACGTTTCCGGCCGCGGCGTGGGCATGGACGTGGTCAAGCGCAACATCCAGTCGATGGGCGGCCACGTGGAGATCACCTCGCACGCGGGCAAGGGCACCACCACGCGCATCGTGCTGCCGCTCACGCTGGCGATTCTCGACGGCATGTCGGTGAAGGTCGGCGAAGAGATCTTCATCTTGCCGCTGAACTTCGTGATGGAGTCGCTCCAGCCGCGCCACGAAGACATCTACACGGTCACCAATGGCGACCGCGTGGTGCGCGTGCGCGGCGAGTACCTGCCGCTGGTGGCGCTGCACAAGGCGTTCAACGTGGAAGGCGCGCGCACGGACCCGACGCAAGGCATCGTCACCATCATGGAAACCGAGGGCCGTCGCTTCGCCATGCTGATCGACGAGCTGGTCGGCCAGCAGCAGGTCGTGGTGAAGAACCTCGAAACGAACTACCGCAAGGTGCACGGCATTTCGGCGGCGACCATCCTCGGCGACGGCAGCGTCGCGCTGATCGTCGACGTGGCCGCGCTCAATCGCGAAACACGCGCCTCGCACGGAGTGAGCGCCAGCGCAAATTCGGGTGCGTTCGCCGAATTCGCGTAAGACGTTGTGAAGTCCGGACGCACTCAACCCATCATCTCCCAACCGTTCAGGGGCTAACGTGGCAGAAGTCCAATCGATTCAAGGCGGCGGCGCGCAAAGCGCGGCGCTCGCCGGCGCGCAACGCCGCGACGCGCAGCAGGCCGACGCAGGTGGTCAGGAATTCCTCGTCTTCACCCTCGGCGCGGAAGAGTACGGCATCGACATCCTGAAGGTGCAGGAAATCCGCGGCTACGACAGCGTGACGCGCATCGCGAACGCGCCCGATTTCATCAAGGGCGTCATTAACCTGCGCGGCATCATCGTGCCGATCGTCGACATGCGCATCAAGTTCCATCTGGGCCGCGTCGAGTACGACCACCAGACGGTCGTCATCATCCTGAACGTCGCGCATCGCGTGGTCGGCATGGTGGTGGACGGCGTCTCAGACGTGCTCACGCTGCAAACAGAGCAGATCATGCCCGCGCCCGAGTTCGGCGCGACGCTCACGACCGAGTACCTCACGGGTCTCGGCACCGTGGAAGGCCGCATGCTGATCCTGATGGACATCGAAAAGCTGATGACGAGCCGCGAAATGGCATTGATCGAGGCGCTGGTCTAACGCGTCGCGACACAAACCGGGGGGGCCGCGAGGCCAGCGTGAGAGAGAGCGGACAAGCCGCCGCAAAGAAGCGGCAAGCCGCCTTCGTTCTCGCGCGCGCCGAGTGCCTGGGCTGCGAAGCCGCCGCGCCCGGTCCGGTGAGCCGCCCCGTTTCGCACAGGACAGGAGCAAACGAGATGCTGCAAAAATGGTCGATCCGCACGACGCTCACGGGCGTCGGGGTCATTCTGGTTGCGCTGACCGTGCTGGTCGGCGGGCTCGGGCTGTTCGCGCTCGACCGCGCGACCGACGCGCTCGGCACGATGGCGCGCGGCGATCTCGTCGCGATGCGTGCGCTCAACGACACGTCGTCGTATCTGCTGCGCTCGCGCGTCGCGATCGACCGCGCGAGCGCGCTCACGGCGGCGGGCCAGGCCGACGACGCGAAGAAGGCGATCGATCGCGCCGAGCAACTGCTCGGCAAGTCCAACGAAGCGTGGCAGGCGTTCCAGGGCGCACCCAAGGGCGGCCTCGACGCCGCCGTGCTCGACTCGCTCGCGGCCAAACGCGCGACGCTGCTGCAAGACGGCGTCCAGCCCGAATTCGCGGCCTTGCGCGCGAACGACCAGGCGGCCTATCACGCGATCGCCGACACGAAGATCAGCCCGATGTTCGTGGACTACGACAGCGTCTCCGCGCCGCTCGCCCAGTCGCTCCAGGACGGCGCGCAGGCCCGCGAGGCGAATGCGCGCGAGAAGATCGGCGTGATGCGCGTGCTGATCGGCGCCGTGATCGTGCTGGCGCTCGTGCTCGTGGTGGTGATCCGCTTCGCCATGCGCGGCCTGATCGTGCAGCCGCTCGCCGACGCCGTGACGTGCTTCGAGCGCATCGCCCAGGGCGATCTCTCGCAGCCGGTCGTCGTCGACAGCAACAACGAGATCGGGCGGTTGTTCGGCGGCATCAAGCGCATGCAGGAAAGCCTCGTCACGCTCGTGAGCGCGGTGAACACGGGCGCAAGCTCGATCGACGTGGGCGCGCGCGAGATCGCGATGGGCAACACCGATCTTTCGCAGCGCACCGAGCAGCAGGCCGCCTCGCTCCAGGAAACGGCTTCGAGCATGGAGCAGCTCACCGGCACCGTGCGTCAGAACGCCGAGAACGCGCGCCAGGCGAGCCAGCTCGCCGTGAACGCCTCGGACATCGCGACGCGCGGCGGCGAGGTGGTCGGCGAAGTCGTGAGCACGATGCAGGACATCGCCGTGAGTTCGGCGAAGGTCGTGGACATCATCAGCGTGATCGAGGGCATTGCGTTCCAGACCAACATCCTCGCCCTGAATGCCGCCGTGGAAGCGGCGCGCGCGGGCGAGCAGGGCCGCGGCTTCGCGGTGGTGGCGGGCGAAGTGCGCAGCCTCGCGCAGCGCAGCGCGAGCGCGGCGAAGGAAATCAAGGAACTCATCAACGATTCGGCGCAGAAGGTGCAAAGCGGCTCGCAACTGGTGGGCCGCGCCGGCACGACGATGGAAGACATCCTTCAGGCCGTGCGCCGCGTGACCGACATCATGGGTGAGATCAGCGCGGCGTCCGAGGAACAATCGGGCGGCATCGAGCAGGTCAACCGCGCGGTCACGCAGATGGACACCGTCACGCAGCAGAACGCCGCGCTCGTCGAGCAGGCGGCCGCCGCCGCGGCGTCGCTCGAAGAGCAGACGCGCCAGCTGCAAGGCGTGCTCGGCACGTGGCGCACGGGCGGCGCGCAGGCGCGCGGCATGGGCGCCGGTGCGAGCCCGGCGCGGGTGACGCCGGCGAGCCTGCCGGTGGCCAAGGCTAAACGCACGATGTCTTCGGTGGCTTCGGCGGCGCCGAGGTCGCCGGCCGTCAGTGCGCCGGCAGCGGTCGAGGCGGCCGCGCAGTCGACGCCGCAAGCGGCGGCGAAACCCGCGGCAAAGGCGCCGGCGAGACCGGCCGCCACGGCGCGCGCGGAGTCGCACGTGAGCCCGGTGGCCTCCGCCACGGACGATTCGGACTGGGAAACGTTCTGATCGAACGCGGCATGAAAGCGTAGTGAAGCACTGAACACGACGAGCAACTGCAATGCACATGAGCGCTACACAACGGCATGACCTGCCGCGCACCGCCCGCCGGGCTACGTGCGCGGCGCGGGTCGCCCATGCGCCGCACGCATTGCAAGCGGGCGGGCGCGGCGAACGGGTGACGTTCGCCACGGCCGTCCATGCAGCGGGCGGCGCGCAATGCGAAGGAGCACGAGCATGAAAGCGCTGCGATTGTCGCGCCACGACGCGGGCGAGCCCGCGCGCGGCGCGTCGCCCGGCACGGGCGGCGGCGGTGGCGAAACCGGCCGCGATTTCGAGTTCACCTCGGCGGACTTCGAACGCATTCGCGCGCTGATTCACCGCCGCGCGGGCATCTCGCTTTCGGACCACAAGCGCGATATGGCGTACAGCCGGCTTGCCCGGCGCCTGCGCGCGCTCGGCCTCGACAGCTTTCGCGACTACCTCGACCAGCTCGAAGCGCGCAACGACGCGAGCGAATGGGAGGCGTTCACCAACGCGCTCACCACCAACCTCACGGCGTTCTTTCGCGAGGCGCATCACTTCCCGATCCTCGCGGACTTCGTGAAACGCCGCACCCAGCCGGTTTCGGTATGGTGCTCGGCGGCCTCGACGGGCGAGGAGCCTTACTCGATCGCGATGACGCTCATCGAAGCGCTCGGCGATCGCGCCGCGCGCGAGGCGCGCGTGCTCGCCACCGACCTCGACACCCAGGTGCTCGCCAAGGCCGAAGCGGGCGTGTACGCCTACGACCAGGTGAAGCATCTCTCGCCCGAGCGCCTCAAGCGCTTCTTCTTCAAGGGCACCGGCTCCCACGCCGGGCTCGTGAAGGTGCGCCCCGAGCTGCGCGCGATGATCAAGTTCGAGCAGCTCAACCTCACCGACGCGGACTACGGATTGCGCACGACCTTCGACGCGATCTTCTGCCGCAACGTGATGATCTACTTCGACAAGCCGACCCAGGCGCAGGTGCTTACGCGCTTCGAGCCGCTCATGAAGCCGGACGGCCTGCTGTTCGCGGGCCACTCGGAGAACTTCACCTACGTCACGCAGGCCTTCCGCCTGCGCGGCCAGACCGTGTACGAACTCACGCGCGGCCGCGCCGCCGACGCCGCGCAGGCGCCGCGCCGCGCCAGCGATTCGCTTGGAGTGCCAGCATGAGCGGCCGCCTCCCGATCGCGACGAATCGCTATTTCGATACGCACTTCCAGCGCCCCGGCGTGAAGCTGCTGCCCAACGAGTTCTACACGACGAGCGAAGACATGGTGCTCGTGACCGTGCTTGGCTCGTGCGTGGCCGCCTGCATTCAGGACCGCACCGCCGGCATTGGCGGCATGAACCACTTCATGCTGCCCGACGACGGCGCGGACTCCGCCCATGCGCTCACCGCCGCTTCCGACTCGATGCGCTACGGCGCGTACGCGATGGAAGTGCTCATCAACGAGCTCATCAAGGCGGGCGGCCGCCGCGAGCGCTTCGAAGCCAAGGTGTTTGGCGGCGCGGCCGTGCTGGCGGGCATGACGACGATGAACATCGGCGATCGCAACGCCGCGTTCGTGCGCCGCTATCTCGCGACCGAAAATATCCGCATCGTGGCCGAGGACCTGCAAGGCTCGCACCCGCGCAAAGTGGCGTTCCTGCCGCGCACGGGCCAGGTGATGGTCAAGAAGCTGCGCCTGTCGCAGGACGCGAGCGTGGCCGAGCGCGAGCAGCAACTCGCCGCGCAAACCGCCGAAGCGCGCGCGGAGCGGCTCGCGCGTGCGCGGGCGCGCGTCGAGCTGTTCGGCGTGGGCAGCGCCGCGCGCGCAGGCGCGGGCGCGGTTTCGCAAGCCACGCCGGCACAACCGAATTTCCAATCCCAGCCGCAGCCCGCGCGCCCCCGTATCGAGCTGTTCGGCTCGGGCGGAGCGTCGGCGCTGCGCGCATCCGGTCAAGACAACGCCAGGACAGTAGAGGAGGCGTGAACGCTGTGCAAAAAATCAAGGTTCTCTGCGTCGACGATTCGGCGCTGATCCGTAGTCTGATGACGGAAATCATCAACAGCCAGCCCGACATGACGGTCGTCGCGACAGCGCCGGATCCGCTCGTCGCGCGCGAGCTGATCAAGCAGCACAACCCCGACGTGCTCACGCTCGACGTGGAAATGCCGCGCATGGACGGCCTCGACTTCCTCGAGAAGTTGATGCGCCTGCGCCCCATGCCGGTCGTGATGGTGTCGTCGCTCACCGAGCGCGGCAACGAAATCACGCTGCGCGCGCTCGAACTCGGCGCGGTCGACTTCGTGACCAAGCCGAAGGTCGGCATTCGCGACGGCATGCTCGAATACTCGGAAAAGCTCGCCGACAAGGTGCGCGCCGCCGCGCGCGCGCGCGTGCGCGCCCACCACGCGCCGAGCGCGCCGGCAGCGAGCGCGGCCGCGCATGCGCCGGGCGCCCACGGCCACGCCGCCGCACCTGCGGCGAGCCCGGCGCCGATGATCAACAACCCGCTCGTCTCGACCGAGAAGCTCATCATCGTCGGCGCGTCGACGGGCGGCACCGAGGCGATTCGCGAAGTGCTCCAGCCGCTGCCGCCCGACGCGCCGGCGGTCCTGATCGCGCAGCACATGCCGCCCGGGTTCACCAAGTCGTTCGCGCAGCGCCTGAACGGGCTGTGCCGCATCACCGTCAAGGAAGCGGAGCACGGCGAACGCGTGCTGCCCGGCCATGCCTATATCGCGCCGGGCCACGCCCACCTCTTGCTCGCGCGCAGCGGGGCGAACTACATCGCGAATCTGTCCGACGACCCGCCGGTGAACCGGCATCGTCCGTCGGTTGACGTGCTGTTTCGCTCGGCGGCGCTGCACGCGGGCAAGAACGCCATCGGCGTGATTCTCACGGGCATGGGCCGCGACGGCGCGGCCGGGCTGCTCGAAATGCGCCGCGCCGGCGCGTTCACGCTCGCGCAGGACGAGGCGAGCTGCATCGTGTTCGGCATGCCGCGCGAGGCGATTGCGCTCGGCGCCGCCGACGAAATCGCTTCGCTCTCCGATATGAGCCGACGCGTGATGACCCGTCTTGCCTCGATGGGCGAGCGGGTTCAGCGCGTTTGATGAACAACCGATATAGAGATATCGTGCCGGCAGTTCGCGCTTGCACGATCGCTCACGATTAATTTATCTGGATAGGCACTGCGCTTCTCTGGATAATTGCCCGGGTTTTCGCCTGGAGGAATGGAACGAGATGGATAAGGGAATGAAGATTCTGGTGGTGGACGACTTTCCGACGATGCGCCGGATCGTCCGCAACCTGCTCAAGGAACTGGGCTACTCGAACGTCGACGAAGCCGAAGACGGCGCAGCGGGCCTCGCGCGCCTGCGCGGCGGCAACTACGACTTCGTGATTTCCGACTGGAACATGCCGAACCTCGACGGTCTCGCCATGCTCAAGGAAATCCGCGCCGACGCGAACCTCACGCATCTGCCGGTGCTGATGGTGACGGCCGAGTCGAAGAAGGAGAACATCATCGCGGCGGCGCAGGCCGGTGCGAGCGGCTATGTGGTCAAGCCGTTCACGGCCGCCACGCTCGACGAGAAGCTCAACAAGATTCTCGAGAAGATGGCCAAGACGGGGAGCTGACGTGAACGAGCCCATCAGTGCGCAATCCGACGCTCATCGCAATGAGTCGCCGGAAGCCGAGCGCGCCGCGCAGGTCGCCGAGCTGGCGGAGCTCGCTGCGCTCGCCGCCGCCGCGCCCGCCGCAGGCGAGGCGGGCGAGCTCGCGACGGACCGCATCCTCGCGCGCATCGGCCAGCTCACGCGCAGCCTGCGCGACTCGATGCGCGAGCTCGGTCTCGACAAGCATGTCGAGCGCGCCGCCGAGGCGGTGCCCGACGCGCGCGACCGCTTGCGCTACGTCGCGAACATGACCGAGCAGGCCGCGGAGCGCGTGCTGTCGTCGATCGACATCGCCAAGCCGCTGCAAGAGACGCTCGAACGCGACGCGAAGGAGCTGTCGAGCCGCTGGGCGACGTGGTACGACGCGCCGATCGGCCGCGAGGAAGTGCGCCAGTTGATGGGCGACACGCGCGCCTTTCTGGAAGGCGTGCCGCAGGCGACCACGGCCACCAACCAGCAGTTGCTCGAAATCATGCTCGCGCAGGACTTCCAGGACCTGACGGGGCAGGTGATCAAGAAGATCATGGATGTGGTCTACCTGATCGAGCAGCAGTTGCTCACCGTGCTGGTCGAGAACATCGCGCCCGAACGGCGCGAGCAGTTCGCGGCGACGGCGGCGGCGCTTGCCGAAACGCAGAGCAGCACCGGCAGTCCCGAAGGGCTGCTCAACGGCCCGCAGATCAATCCGGAAGGCAAGACCGACGTCGTGCAGGACCAGGCGCAGGTCGACGATCTGCTCGCCAGCCTCGGTTTTTGAGCGCTAACAAACCATTGGCCGTTTGGCCAACTGTCGCTTGTCATTCAGGGCGGGCATACTACTGCTCATTCGCTCGTGCCCTGCCGCGACGCCCGTCGCGGCGGTGCAACGAAGCGTAGCCGGCCGTTGCCCAGTCCCGCTGCTTCGCCCCGCCGCGACGTGTGTCCGCGGCCCGACAGCGCATGGCGCAACGCGCCATCGAAAGAGGGAGGAGCCGCCGTGTACCCGCACACCCCGTTTTCCGGCACCGCCGCGCGCGCCAGCACGCGCCGCGCCGCGCTTGCCTGCGCGCTCGGCGCAGCGCTTGTCACCACGCTGCTCGCGGCGCGCCCGGCGTGCGCCGCACTGGGCGGCGCGCCGATGACCACGCCCGCGGGCGCGACCACCAGCACGCTTTCCGCCGCTTCGGCCGCGGCTGCGCAAGGCAACGCGTCCGCCGTCGCCCGCCAGGCCGTGCAAAGCGCGGCTTCCAGTGCTTCAAGCGCTTCGAGTGCGTCCTCCGCCTACACCGTCCAGCAAACCACGCTCGCCAACGGCACCGTTGTGCGCGAGTACCTCACGCAGGCGGGCACCGTGTTCGGCGTCGCGTGGAGCGGCCCGCAGCCGCCCGATCTCGCCACGCTGCTAGGCAGCTACTTTCCCCAATACACGGCCGGCGTGAAGGCGAGTCACGCGGCCGGCCTCGTGCGCGGACCGGGCGTGGTCGAAAACTCGAACGTCGTCGTGCATTCGGGCGGCCACATGGGCGCCTTCTCCGGTCAGGCGTGGTTGCCGCAGGCGCTGCCTGCCGGCGTCAGCGCCACCGATATCCAATGACGAGCGGAGGCCCAACGTGCTGACATCACGCAACCCCCGCAGCGTTTGCTGGCTGCGCCCTTTCCGGTTCCTTTCGATCGTCGCTCTGGTTTCGCTCATCGCCGCCTGCGGAGGCGGGGGCGGCAGTGGCGGCAGCACCAGTAGCAGTACGGGCGGCAATAGCGGCAACAGTGGCAACAGCGGTAGCAGCGGCGGCGGCTCGCCGTCCGCGAGCCCCAACCAGCAGCCCACCGCGGCCACCGCCGCGAATACGGTGCCGGTGACGGTGAATAGCGGGCTGACCGGCTCGCTGCCGAACATTCCCACCGTGAGCGTCACGGTGTGCGTGGCGGGCACGAGCAACTGCCAGACCGTCAACAACGTGCAGGTGGACACGGCGTCGTTCGGCCTGCGCCTGCTCGCGTCGTCGCTGCCGGCGTCGTTCGTGAACGCGCTGCCCGTGGCCGCCGCCGGCAACGGCAGCACGCTCGCCGAGTGCACGGCCTTCGCCGACGGCTATACATGGGGGACCGTGCGCTCCGCCGACGTCAAGCTCAGCGGCGAAACCGCCTCGGCCATTCCGATCCAGTTGATCGGCGACCTCGCGTCCAGGACGGTGCCCACGGCCTGCGCGAACTTCGGGGCCGCGCAGAACACCGTGCAGGACCTGGGCGCAAACGGCATTCTCGGCATCGGCGTTGCACCCCATGATTGCGGCTCGGCCTGCACCGTCGCGGCGAACAGCAGCTACTACGCCTGCCCGTCGGGCGCGAACTGCGCCAAAACGGCGGTCACCCTCGCGCAGCAGGTGGCCAACCCCGTGCCGCACTTCGCCACCGACAACAACGGCGTGATCTTGCAGATGGCGCCCGTGTCCGACAGCGGCGCGCCAAGCGCCACCGGCACGCTCGTGTTCGGCATCGGCACGCAGTCGAACAACGCGATGAGCGCCTCGCAAACCTTCGCCACCGACTCGTGGGGCAACCTGAGCGCGACCTTCAACGGCCGCACGCTCCAGGCCTTCCTCGACTCGGGCTCGAACGCGTTCTTCTTCGCCGACAGCGGGCTTGCGCAGTGCGGCGGCAACCTTGGCACGTTCTACTGCCCGTCCACCACGCAGGGTTTCAGCGCAACGCTCATCCCCAATGGCTCGGGCGCGTCGGGCACCGCGAGCTTCAACATCGCCAACGCGAACACGCTGATCGGCAACGGCCAGAACTACGCGGCCAACAACCTGGGCGGGCAGTTCGGCTCGTCGGCAAGCCTCGACCTGGGGCTGCCGTTCTTCTATGGCCGCTATGTCTACTACGGTCAGGACATGACCGCGAGCGGCGGCAAGGCGCCCTTCGTCGCCTTCTGACGCCTGGCTCACACGGCGTGAGGCAAGGCGGGCGGCTTCGGCCCGCCCGCCTCGAGCCTTGAGCGCGGCGCGCGCCATCGCTCGCCCGCAGTGATGGCACCCCGTTTCCATCCACCGAAATACCCCGGTTTCCCCGCCTTACTCCGTCAATCAGTGCCTGGCTTGCGCGGCAATAATCGCTCTCACTGAAAAAGGGCGCGCGCCAGCCGCGCAGCCGCGACGAGCGGCGCGTGCCCGCGACCGGAGCATGCGTGGCTGAGGACAGCGACCTCGAGAAAACCGAATCCGCCACTCCCAAGCGCATCGGCAAGGCGCGGGAGGAGGGGCAGGTTCCGCGTTCCCGGGAGCTTTCCACGTTCGCGCTGCTCTCGGCGGGCTTCTATGGCGCGTGGATGCTTTCGGGCACCATCAGCGAGCACTTGCAGGCCATGATGCGCGGCGCGTTCACGTTCAACCACGCGGGCGCGTTCGAAACGCGGCGCATGCTGATCGGCGCGGGCGTGGCCGCGCGCGAAGGTCTCATGGCGCTCTTGCCGGTGCTCGCGCTCACGGGCATCGCCGCGCTGCTCGCGCCCATGGCGCTCGGCGGCTGGCTCATCTCGACGAAGGCGCTTCAGCCGAACTTCGGCCGGCTCAACCCGATATCGGGCCTCGGGCGCATTTTCTCCGTGAACGGTCCGATCCAGCTCGGCATGTCGCTCGCCAAAACGCTGGTGGTGGGCGTGATCGGCGGCTCCGCGCTGTGGGTCCGGCGCGACGAGATCCTCGGGCTCGCCATGCAGCCCGCGTCGCGCGCGTTTGCCGACTCCATGCATCTGATCGCGGTTTGCTGCGGCACGACCGTGGCCGGCATGTTCGTGGTGGCCGCGCTCGACGTGCCGTATCAGCTCTGGTCGTACTACCGCAAGCTGCGCATGACCAAGGAAGAGGTCAAGCGCGAGCACCGCGAGAACGAGGGCGACCCGCACGTGAAGGGCCGCATTCGCCAGCAGCAGCGCGCCATCGCCCGCCGCCGCATGATGACCCAGGTGCCCAAGGCCGACGTGGTGGTGACCAACCCGACGCACTTCGCGGTCGCGATCAAGTACGCCGACGGCGAGATGCGCGCGCCCAAGGTGGTCGCCAAGGGCGTGAACCTCGTGGCCACGCGCATTCGCGAGCTCGCCACCGAGCACAACGTGCCGCTGCTCGAAGCACCGCCGCTCGCTCGCGCGCTCTATTACAACGTCGACCTCAACCGCGAAATTCCGGGACCGCTCTACGGCGCGGTCGCGCAGGTGCTCGCGTGGGTCTACCAGCTCAAGCGCTTTCGCGAACATGGCGGCGACGTGCCGATGGCGCCGACCGACCTCGACGTGCCGCCCGAACTCGACAAGGGCGCGATGAGCGCGGAAGACGAAGCCGAGGAAGCCGACGACGCGCTCACGCCCGAGGAGCGCGCCGCGGCAGCCAACCGCACGAATAGCGCAAACGCCGCGAACGCGGCGAATGCGGCAAACACCGCGAATGCAGGCAACGCGGCCAACGCATCGAACACCGCCGGTCGCGCCGATACCAATGCGCCGCGCGACGGCACTGAAGGAGCAACAGAATGAACGCCCGCACCGGTTTCCTCGCGCGGCGCCCGGAGATGCTGCAAAGCACGAATCTGCGCGCGCTGGCGGGACCGATCCTGATCTGCATGATCCTCGGCATGATGATCCTGCCGTTGCCGCCGTTCCTGCTGGATCTGCTGTTCACGTTCAACATCGCGCTTTCGGTGATGGTGCTGCTCGTCAGCATGTACACCACGAAGCCGCTCGACTTCGCGGCCTTCCCGAGCGTGCTGCTGTTCTCCACGCTGCTGCGGCTTTCGCTGAACGTGGCCTCCACGCGTATCGTGCTGCTCGATGGGCACTCGGGGCCGGGGGCGGCGGGCCAGGTGATCGAGTCGTTCGGCCACTTCCTCGTGGGCGGCAATTTCGCCGTGGGTATCGTGGTGTTCGTGATCCTCATGGTCATCAACTTCATGGTGATCACGAAGGGCGCGGGCCGTATCGCCGAAGTGTCCGCGCGCTTCACGCTCGACGCGATGCCCGGCAAGCAGATGGCGATCGACGCCGACCTGAACGCGGGCCTCATCAACGAGGACGCCGCGCGCAAGCGCCGTAGCGAAATCTCCCAGGAAGCCGAGTTCTACGGTTCGATGGACGGCGCGAGCAAGTTCGTGCGCGGCGACGCCATCGCGGGCCTGCTCATCATGGTGATCAACATCGTGGGCGGGCTGATCGTGGGCGTCGTGCAGCACGGCATGCCGCTCGCCTCGGCGGGCGAGACCTATACGCTGCTCACCATCGGTGACGGTCTGGTCGCGCAGATTCCTTCGCTCGTCATCTCCACCGCGGCGGGCGTGATCGTCTCGCGCGTGGCGACCAACGAGGACATCGGCACGCAGCTCACCAGCCAGCTCTTCACGAACCCGCGCGTGCTGATGATCACGGGCACGATCATCGTCATCATGGGCCTGATTCCGGGCATGCCGCACTTCGCGTTTCTGCTGCTCGGCGGCGGCGCGATCCAGCTTGGCCGGGTGATGAAGAAGAAGACCGAAGCGAAGAACGCGAGCGCCGTGATCGCCGACGCCGTGCCGGCCGCCCTCACGCCGACGGAAAGCGCCGAGGCGACCTGGGACGACGTGGCGCTCATCGACACGCTCGGCCTCGAAGTGGGTTACCGCATCATTCCGCTCGTCGACAAGAACACCGATGGCGAGCTGCTCAAGCGCATCAAGAGCATCCGCAAGAAGTTCGCGCAGGAAATCGGCTTCCTGCCGCCTGTCATCCATATTCGCGACAACCTGGAGCTGCGCCCGAACGCCTACCGCATTGCGCTCAAGGGCGTGGAAGTGGGCACGGGCGAGGCGTATCCGGGCCAGTGGCTCGCGATCAACCCGGGCCAGGTGAGCGCGGTGCTGCCGGGCACGCCGACCACGGACCCGGCGTTCGGCCTGCCTGCCGTGTGGATCGATTCGAACGTGCGCGAACAGGCGCAGGTGTTCGGCTATACCGTGGTCGATTCGAGCACGGTCGTGGCGACGCACCTGAACCACCTCGTCGTGATGCACGCCGCCGAGCTGCTCGGGCGGCGCGAGGTGCAGGCGCTGCTCGAACGCGTGCAGAAGGACACGCCCTCGCTCGTGGACGACCTCGTGCCGAAGGTGCTGCCGGTCACGACGCTGCAAAAGGTCTTGCAGAACCTGCTGGAAGAAGGCGTGCCGATTCGCGACATGCGCACGATCATGGAGTCGCTCGCGGAGCACACGCCGCGCCTGAGCGACGCGCACGATCTCACGGCGGTGGTGCGCATCTCGCTTGGCCGCGCGATCACGCAGCAATGGTTCCCCGGCAACGCGGACATGCAGGTGATGGGCCTCGACGCGAACCTGGAGCGCGTGCTGTCGCAAACGCTCACCTCGGGTCCGAACCCAGGCCTCGAACCCGGCCTCGCGCACACGCTGCTCACGCAGACCGAGCAGGCGATGGGGCGTCAGCAGGCGCTGGGCCTCGCGCCCGTGATGCTCGTGCAGCACGCGCTGCGGCCGATGCTCTCGCGCTTCCTGCGCCGCAGCCTGCCGCAGCTCAAGGTGCTGTCGTACGCCGAAGTGCCGGACACGCGCAATGTGAAGGTGGTGAATGTGATTGGAGGGAATTGAGGCGCTGGCGTTCGACGGGCAAGGTCAGGCGCCAACACGGATCATCACAGCGCTTCGAGAAGCTCAAGCGTTTCCGGGTGCTTCTCGACGAGCTTGATGAGCACGGCGGCCTGCGCATTGGGTTTCGCCTTGCCCTGCTCCCAGTTTTGCCAGGTGCGGACATTGACACGCAGGCGTCGCGCCATCACGGCCTGCGACACGTTGACCGACTCTCGCACAGACTTGATTTCCTCCGCAGTGACGTCGATTGCGTCCGGCACGGCCAGTGTCACTTTGTGCAGCGTAAGCTTGCCCTCGCGTTCCGCGGCGAGTTCGTCGAACCCTTGTTTCAGGGCATCGAAAAGCTGGCCTTTTTTCATTTCGCTATCCTCCGCTCAATCTCGGCATCCAGCATGGCGCCGAGCGCCTTCGCTTCATGGGGCGTGAGATCGTCCATCTCATCCTTGGCGTAGATGTAGAACATCCAGAACTGTGTGCCGCCGACCCAGTAGTAGTAGATCACCCTGAGCCCGCCGCGCTTGCCTTTCTGGCGTCGCGAATCCTTGCAGCGCAGCTTGCGCAATCCGCCAGTGTGCTTGATGAGATCGCCCTTTGCAGGATTGACCAGCAGTTCGTTCTGGAGCGCGCGGTATTCCTCGTCATCGAGGTAATCCGGGCGGCGCACGCGGAACAGGGAAAGCTCGACAAAGCTGGCATCCATAAGCACGGTCCAATTATACGTAATTTGCGTATGATTTGCGGAGACTCAACTGCCGCGGAGTTTGGCAGCGAGTTTGGCAGCACCAGGAACCTCCGGCTCGCGAACGACGCTTTCGTTCGGGCGTCCACGCCCCGTACTCCTGTTAAAGCGCGCTTATTGCGTGCTCTTTTGACGCTCAACAAGTCTGGGCGGCCGGCCCGACATGCCGACGCAATCCCGTTGCAGCGGCTCGCCCCGTCGTTGCGCGAGCGCGTTCGCGCTGCGCCCTCCGCGCGCCGATTCCATGAATAGCCCACATTTCCCCGCCCTGATCCATCGATCGTGAAGGGCGTGCCTTCGAAATAATTCCAACATCGGAAAAGGCTTTGCGCGTGACGCGCGGCCAGCAGCCATTCCGCGCCATTCCAGCAACAGACGTCCGGCGGCGGCCAAAGCCGCTCACCTCATCAGGGGCTCAGCTTGAACATTCGCAAATTCATCGGTGGCAACAGCCGCGACGCGTTACGGCTCGTACGCGAAGCGCTGGGTGCGGATGCCGTCGTGTTGTCGAACCGCACGCTCGATGACGGCAGCGTCGAAATCGTCGCGCTCGCGGATCGCGACCTCGCGGCAATCGCGCCCGCCGATGGCGCCGCGCAAGGGCAGGGCGCTCAAGGCGCTCAGGCCGGCGGCTTCGCGCAGCCGTCCGCCGCCGCGACGCAAATGCCTCGCACGCCGCGCGCCGCGCTGGGCGCGCCGTCGAGCGGCGCGGCCCCGGCCGCTGCGGCCACGGGTGCGAACCCCTATGCGAGCGGCATGCCGGATGTGTTCTCGTCGGTGTTCGGCGCGAGCCCCGAAGTGGGCGCGGAAGGTGACGGCGCGAGCGCCGATGCAGACGCCGACGCCGACAGCGATCACGCCGCCGACGCCGCCGTTTCGCTCGGCCAGGACGCCGCGCCGGCCTCGTCGCGGGCCGCAGCGGGCCAGCAGGCCACGCGCTCGCCGATGCCGCCGACGCTGCAATCCACCATGCAAGCCGCGCCGCAACCCGCTCGTCAGGCGACGCCGAATCCGCACGCCTCGCTGCTGCCGCCGCTGCATGGCATGAGCGAGCCGGCTTCCGCTTCGACCGCATCAACCATCGCACCGACTATCGCGCCAACGTTCGCGCCATCGTTTGCCCCGGGCGTGAACCCGGCCGCCAACGGCATGCAGATCAACGCCACCACGGTCTCCGACGCGCCCGTCGCCGCCCGCGAAGCCGCCTCGCGTCTCGAACAGGCCGCCGCCCACGCCTCGCCCGAAGCGCTTTCCGCGCCGCGCACGATGGCCGAATCGAACCCGTGGCTCATCGACCACGCCCGCCGGATCGCGAACCAGCAGAGCGGCGTGCGCGAGCCGGGCATGACGCCCTCGGCCGCGGCGGCGCGGGGTATGGGCAGTGTCGCCGACCCGGTGCGCCCGCCCGACATCGACGCGAGCACGCCCGACTGGGCGCTCGAAGCGGCCCACGCGGCCGCGCGCCGTGCCGCGCAGCGTCTCGGCCACAGCCCCGACGCCGCGGGCCCGCCGCCCGTCACCGCCAACCGCAACGCGCAGGCGGGCGCCGAAGGCGCGCCCGCGAACGCGGCGCAGACGGTGAGCGAAGCGATCCGCTCACGCATCGAACAGGTGGTCAACGAGACCGTGATGAACGAGCTCGCTTCGATGCGCGGCATGATGGAAGAGCAGTTCGCGGGCCTCCTGTGGGGCGAGCGCCAGCGCCGCAGCCCGGTGCAAGGCGCGCTCACCAAGCAGCTGTTCGCCGCGGGTTTCTCGGCGCAGCTCGTGAAGATGATGATCGACCGCCTGCCCGCGGTCGAGACCGAAGAAGCCGGCATGGAGTGGCTCCAGTCGGTGCTCGAATCGAACCTGCCCGTGCTCGAAGACGAAGAGGCGCTCATGGAGCGCGGCGGCGTGTTCGCGCTGATGGGCCCGACGGGCGTGGGCAAGACCACGACCACGGCCAAGCTCGCCGCGCGCTGCGTGATGCGCTTCGGCGCGAGCAAGGTCGCGCTGCTCACGACCGACAGCTACCGTATCGGCGGCCACGAGCAACTGCGCATTTTCGGCAAGATCCTCGGCGTTTCGGTGCACGCGGTGCGCGACGGCGCGGACCTGCAACTCGCGCTCACGGAACTCAAGAACAAGCACATCGTGCTGATCGACACGATCGGCATGAGCCAGCGCGACCGCGCCGTGGCCGACCAGATCGCCATGCTGTGCGGCGCGGGCCGCCCGGTGCAGCGCCTGCTGCTGCTCTCGGCCACGAACCACGGCGACACGCTCAACGAAGTCGTGCAGGCCTACCAGAGCGAAAACGCACCGCTCACGGGCTGCATCCTGACCAAGCTCGACGAGGCGACCAACCTCGGCAGCGCGCTCGACACGGTGCTGCGCTACAAGCTGCCGGTTCACTACGTCTCGACGGGCCAGAAGGTCCCCGAGAACCTTTACGTGGCGACGCGCCGCTTCCTGATCCGCAGCGCGTTCTGCATTCCGCGAGAGAGTTCGCCGTTCGTGCCGCACGAAGACGATATCCCGGCGCTGCTGTCGGCACTCTCGACGCGTTCGAATTCGCAGGCTCCCGAGGTCAGGTTTGGATAAGTTCGTGATCGATCAGGCAGAGGGGCTGCGGCGCCTGCTGGCGCGCGAAGGCTCGCGCGTGGTGGCGGTGACGGGCGGCGCTGGCGCGCCCGGGCGCACGACCGCCGTGGTCAATCTCGCGGCGGCGCTCACCGCGCAGGGCAAGGACGTGCTCATCGTCGACGAGTGCCTGGGGCCGCGCTCCGTGTGCGCGCTCGTGGGCGGCGTGCGCGGCGCGGGCAACTTCGCCGCCGTGATGCGCGGCGAGCGCACGCTCGAAGAAGCCGTCGGCCGTCACGCGCTCGGTTTCGGCGTGCTGGCGGCCTCGCGCGACAACCGCGCCCAGTACACGAGCGCGCAACTGCAAAAGGTGCTCTCGGGCCCTGCCGACATCGTGTTGATCGACGCGCAGCTCGACGCCGAAGGCGCGCTCTCGCCGCTCGCCATGCACGCGCACGACGTGCTGATCGTGATGCGCATCGGCGCGCAGGCGATCACCGACGCCTACGCGTGCATGAAGCGGCTGCACTTCGCGCATGCGATCGCACAGTTCCGCGTGCTCGCGAACCACGTGACGAACGTGCCCGACGCGCAAGCCGCCATCGAAAATCTCGCGGGCGTGGCGGGGCGCTACCTGAGCGTGTCGCTCGAAAGCGCGGGCTACGTCGCCGCCGACCCGTATATGGCGCAGGCCTTCAAGCTCGCGCGCTGCATCGTCGATGCGTTTCCGTCCACGGCCGCCGCGCGCGACTTCCGCCACGTGGCCGCGGAGCTGCCGCACTGGCCGATGCGTCCCGCCGTTTCGGCGTGCTCGCCGGCCACGGCGCGCGGGCGCGCGCCGTTCGCGGCCATCGACGCCGACGACCCGCAAGTCGGCGCGTCGACCGAAGCACTCGAGGACCAGCCGGACCTCGCCACGCAGGAATCCCGTGACGCGCATGCCCGGCATGACGCCCACGGCAGGGATGTCACGCACGGCGCGCCGCAAGCCGCCGACGGGACGAACGCAGCACAGGCAGCACATGCAGGACACGCCGCACACAGCACGCTCGCCGCGAACGCAGATTCGTTCGTGGCGGCCGTGACGGGTGTGCATACCGCACCCGATGCACCATCCGCGACCGCGCCGGCCCACGTGGGCTGGCTGGCCGAGACGCCCGCGCAGCGGCCGTCGCCGCAGCACGTCTGACGTGCGCACGACGCAGCGAGGGACATGAGAAGTGGAGAGCACGATGTATAACGCTCAAGGAAAAATTTCGCAGGCCGACGTGCTTGCGAAGTACGCGCCGCTCGTGAGGCGGCTGGGGTTGCAGCTCGTCGCCAAAATGCCGGCGAGCGTCGACCTCGACGATCTGATCCAGGCCGGCATGATCGGCCTGCTCGACGCGGCGAACCGCTACAAGGAAGATCAGGGCGCGCAGTTCGAGACCTATGCGAGCCAGCGCATTCGCGGCGCGATGCTCGACGAGCTGCGCAGCAACGACTGGCTGCCGCGCAGCCTGCGCCGCACGTCGCGCGAAGTGGAGAGCGCGGTGCACCAGGTGGAGCAGCGCCTTGGCCGCTCGGCGAGCGAAACCGAGGTCGCCGATCACCTGAACATGCCGCTCGACGAATACCAGTCGATGTTGCAGGACCTGCATGGCAGCCAGCTCATCTACTACGAAGACTTCGACCGCTCGGCCGAGGACGAGCCGTTTCTCGACCGCTACTGCGTCGATCACTCGGACCCGCTTTCGGCGCTGCTCGACGACAGCCTGCGCGGCGCGCTCGTCGAGGCGATCGAGCGCCTGCCCGAGCGCGAGAAGCTGCTGATGTCGCTTTACTACGAGCGTGGCATGAACCTGCGCGAGATCGGCGCAGTGATGGAGGTGAGCGAGTCGCGCGTGTGCCAGCTGCACAGCCAGGCCGTGGCGCGCCTGCGCACGCGGCTGCGCGAGATGTCGTGGGCGAGCGCGGAGAATTGAGGCGATAGACGGCCCCGCGTGTGCGGTTCGCGGGCCGGGTGCAGTGCGAGAGCCGGGGTGCGGGAGCGCTTCGGCTCTTTTTTTGGGGCAAAGAGGCTCGCACCAACAAAAAAGCCGAAGCGTCCCCGCTCCGGCTTTTTTACGCACCGCCCAAACGCCTACAGCCCGAACGCCGGCAACCGTCCGTCGGGACCGTACAGCATCGCGCCATTGCCCGTCTCGCCGCGCAGGATCGCCAGCGCGCGCCGGTTATGTTCCATGCGCGTGCGGATCATCATGCCGATCGTGAGGTTCTTGCGGCGCGCGCGCTCGGTCGAGCCCTTGAGCAGCGCCCACTGGCTCGTGAGGCGCGCGTCGCCGTCACAGGCCATCTCGATGCCCTTGCGCCCGCCCGGCAGGCCAAGGCCCGCCAGTTGCGCGTCGCGCGCCTTTTCGAGGCCCGCCAGACGCTGCGTGAGCGTGGTCTTCTGCTCGACGATCTGCGGCAGCGCCTCCATGCCGTCGGCCGACACGAGCGCCTTTTCTTCATAGGCGAGCAGCGACGCGAACGCCTCAACCGTGGCGTGTTCGTCGATCAGCGTGGCTAGCAGGGCATCTTTCATCGAGGGGCACCAGAAAATTCAGTGTTTGCGCAGCACGCGGGCGTCATCAGTTGCCCGACGCGGGCCTCATCAGCTCGCGCGCGGTCTGGAGCACGCCGTCGGCGATCTTGCCGGCGTCGATCTGCAACGTGCCGTTGCTGATGGCGTCCTTGATCGACTGCACGTGCGCCACGTCGATATCGGCCGCGCCGCTCGCCGCGAGCGAGCGCAGCGTGGAGGAGAGGGAAGAAAGGCTCACGTTCGCATCGCCTTGTGAAGCGCCGGATGCGTTCGCGGCGCTCGCGCTGCCAGCGGCGCCGGACGTGGCCGCGGTATTCGAGGCGCTCACGGCGCCAGCCGAATCGCCTTGCGAACGCGCGACGCCATCTTGAAGCGCGCGCGGATCATTGCGGGTGGAGGAGTCAACTTTCACGATGGGCTTCCTGATCGATTTGACCTTGATAACGGCATGAGGCGGGCCGAACTTTAGCGCGAAAGTCCCGCCGTTACACGCTGTTACGTGTGCTGGCGCACACAGTCGCAACCGGGGCGCAACCAGGCCCGTTCAGGTCGCGCTCGATCCGTCTCATCCCAATCCGCCCTAAATCTGGATCTGCACCGTGCCGGCGTCCTTGACCACGCCGGTGATGACCTGGCCCCCGCTCGTGCGCACGCGCACCTGCTGGCCCGGCTCCGCGTTGCTGAGCGCGCTGCCTTCGGCGGAGATCGTGAAATTGGTGCCCACGGCGATCACCTTGACGGTCTGTCCGATGATGACCGACGCCGCGCTGCGCAGCATGTCGGTGCGCAGCGGCAGACCGGCGGAGATGCGCATGCGGGCGACGGCGCCGCTCGCCTGGTTGGGGTCGGTGACGACGGTCTGCGGCAGGCTCGCGAGGTCGCCCGAGCGCGGCATGAAGTCGGCGGCCGAGAGGGCCTCGCCCGCGCCGATCTGGCGTGCGGCCACGTAGTACGTGATGTCGACGGCGACGCGCGCGCCCACGTAGAGCGTCCACGGCTTCGCGCCGATGCAGCGCATGCCCACGGTCGTGCGGCCGAACGTGCGCGCGCCCGGCGGCATGAACGGTTCGAGCGAAGTGCAGGCCGCAAGGCCGCGCGGGAACACCGGCGAGACCGTGACCGTCACGCGGCCGGGCAACCCCGCCGACTGCTGCTGAAGGAAGGCCAGCGCGGCGGCGCGGATCGATTCGCCGTCCTGCTGGCCGGGCGGTGTGGCCTGGGTGTTCATGGCGACCGCGCTGGCGTTTGTGCCTGTGTTTGCGCCTGCGCTCGCAACCGGCTTCGCGGCGGGCGCGCCGTTCGCGCTCGCGGCGTCGACCACCACGGGCGCCACGCGGTTCGCCGCGCTCGCGACGTTCACGCGTTGCAGCGCGCCCGCGCTGTTTGTCGCGCTGTTCACGCTGGCGGGCGGCACGCGTGCAGGCTGCGCGCTCGTGCCCGGCGCGGGAATCGTGACGATGCGCGGCGCGTCGGCTTGCGACGTGCGCTCGCCGGGGCCGGGGATCGTGATCATGCCGGCGGAATCGACGCCGGCGCGCGCATCTTCGGGCACGCCGTGCGCGTTGAGGTCGGCGTAGCTCGCCGCGCGCAGCGGCGCGGGCGTACCGGCTTGGGCATTCGCGGCCGAATTGACCGGCGTGTTAGTCGGCACATTGACTGGCGCACTCGCGGCGGCACTGGCCGGCTTCGTATTCGTGGCATTCGTGGCGTTCGTCGCGAGCATCGCGCTCATCTGCGCGGCGTCGGTGCCTGCGCGGTCGCCGTTACCCGCGATAAAGACCTGGCCGCCCGCGCCCTGCGGCGCGCTCTGCGCGTGCGCGGCCGTGCCGCCCAGCACGAAGGCGAGCGCGCAGGCGCATGAAGCGGCCCACGGCGAAACGCCTGGCAACGCCCACGACAAGGCGCGCGCTCGCCGTTCCAGGCCGGCGCGCGGCCCACGGAAAGAGGCAGTCTGCGGCATCGTCGTTCTCCATCGAATGCATTGACACGCCTCGCATTCTAGGCGGCGCCCCCCGCGAGCTTGCGTCGAATAGAGGGGCGCTTTACCGGCTATTCGTCCGATTGGTTCTTGCCAGCCCCGCCTAAGATTCCACTCCATGCGCAAAGGCTTGCGGGCCGCGCGCTTAACGTTTGCGCCGGTTTCCACGCCGCTGGCGATGCCGCCGCGCTCACGCCTATCCACCTTTCGCGTCACGGAGAACGCCCGATGCTGGACAAACTCGATGCCGAATTCGCCTTCGGGCGCGAAGCGCTCGACGTGCGCGCCACGCGGCAGGCGTTGATCTCGTCGAACATCGCGAACGCCGACACGCCGGGCTACCAGGCGCGCGACGTCGACTTCGCGGCTTCGCTCGCGGGCGCGCTGCGGCAGTCGGGCACGGGCGCGTCGGCCGGCACGACGGGACTGGTTGCCGCGGTGGCGGGCACGGCGGGCGGCAACGCCCAGCCGCTCGCCATGGCGCAGCCCGCGGGCGTGACGAGCGGCATGCAGATGTCGTCCACGACGCCGGGCCACATGGCCGGCGACGCGAAGCTGATCCCGACGGGCGGCCCGGCCGACACCTACAAGAGCCAGCTCATGTACCGCGTGCCGATGCAGCCCGCGCTCGACGGCAACACGGTCGATCTCGACACCGAGCGCGTGCAGTTCGCCGACAACGCGCTGCACTTCGAGTCGGGCATGACCGTCGTCTCGCAGCAGATCAAGACGATGCTCTCCGCCATCACCTCGGGCTCGACCTGAGCGGCGCGCCCGGAACACGAATGAAGCAGCGACCAACGCGCGCAGCGGCGCGCACCTGATGTGAGGTCAACGAAACCATGCCATCCCTGATGAACATCTTCAGCGTTGCGGGCTCCGCCATGACGGCGGAATCGCAGCGACTGAACGTGACGGCGTCCAATCTCGCCAACGCCGACAGCACGACCGGCCCCGACGGCCAGCCCTACAAGGCGAAACAGGTGGTGTTCGCGGTCAATCCGCTCGGCGGCGCGCGCACGGCCTCGGGCCAGCAGGTGGGCGGCGTGAAGGTGACGGGCGTGGTGGACGACCCCACGCCCATGAAGCAGACCTACGACCCGTCCAACCCCTCCGCCAACGCGGACGGCTACGTGACGATGCCCAACGTCGATCCGGTGCAGGAGATGGTGAACATGATCTCGGCGTCGCGCTCGTACCAGGCCAACGTCGAAACGCTGAACACGGCCAAGCAGTTGATGCTCAAGACGCTCACGATCGGGACCTGACGCAGGTACGTGAAGCGGCCCCATCGGCACCACACGCATAACGCAGCAAACACAGAGACCAGCGGGCGCGAAACCATCCAGCGCCCGTCACCACACGCCAAGCACGAAGCGCAATCGAGGAGAACGCGTTGAGTTCCAGCAACACAACCATCGGCGGCAGCACCGCCACCGTGTCGCAGCAACTGCTCGACACCATGAACGGCACGAGCTCCAGCTCGTCCTCGTCGACGAGCGGCACGAGCGCGAGCGATCTGCAAACGACCTTTCTGCAACTGCTCGTCGCGCAGTTGCAGAACCAGGATCCGACCGATCCGATGGACAGCTCGCAGATGACGTCGCAGCTCGCGCAGATCAATACGGTCTCGGGCATCCAGCAGCTCAACACGTCGCTCTCGTCGCTCTCCACGCAGCTTTCGGCGGGCCAGAACGCCCAGGCCGCGCTGCTGATCGGCTCGACCGTGCTCGCTCCCGGCAGCAGCGCCGCCGTGTCGAGCGGCACGGCGCCGCAGCTCGGCGTGACGCTGCCTTCGGCGGTGTCGGACGTGAAGCTCACGATCACGAACTCGGCAGGCCAGGTCGTCAACACGCTCGACCTCGGCGCGCAGTCGGCGGGCACGGTGCCGGTCACCTGGAACGGCAAGGACACCTCGGGCAACACGGTCGCCGACGGCACCTACACGATCACCGCGAGCGCGACGACCAACGGTCAGTCGGCCACCGCCACGGCGCTCGTCGCGAGCCAGGTGCAGGGCGTGGTCCAGCAGTCGGACGGCTCCGCGAGCCTCTCGCTCGCCAACGGCAAGACCGTCGCGCTCTCGAGCGTCGGCGCCATTCTCTGAACACGATAATCAACGCAAACAGCGCGGAGTAGACGAACATGGGCTACCAGCAAGGATTGAGCGGCCTCGCCGCGGCGTCGAACGACCTCGACGTGATTGGCAACAACATCGCCAACGCGAACACGACCGGCTTCAAGCAAAGCACGGCGCAGTTCGCCGACGTGTACGCGAACACTGTCGCGACGGCGGTGGGCAACCAGATCGGCCTCGGCGCCGCGCTCTCGACCGTGCAGCAGGACTTCTCGCAAGGCACGATCACCACGACGGGCCAGGCGCTGAACGTCGCCATCAACGGCAACGGCTTCTACCAGATGTCGAACAACGGCACGATCACGTACTCGCGTAACGGCGTGTTCCAGCTCGACAAGAACGGCTACATCACCGACGCGGCGGGCAACGACCTGATGGGTTACGCCGCCGATTCGAACGGCGTGATCAACTCGGCGCAAACGGTGGCGCTGAAGGTGCCGACCACCAACATCGCACCGCTGCCGACGTCGAACATCACCGCGCAGCTGAACCTGAACGCGCAGGCCACGGCGCCGACGACGAAGACGTTCGATCCGACCGACTCGACCAGCTACAACTACTCGACGTCGATCACGGCCTACGACTCGCTCGGCGGCACGCAGCAGGTCAACCTGTATTTCGTGCAGAACGCAACCGGCTCGGCTCAAGTCTATGCCGTCGCCGCCGGCCAGACGACCGATCTCGGCACGATGTCGTTCGATTCGTCGGGCGCGCTGACGGCCACGACCGACTCCACGGGCACCGCAACCGCCGCGCTCGGCGAGTTCAAGCTCAACGTCGCATCGACGGCCGACCCGACCAAGCTCGACGACGGCGCCTCGCCGCTCAGCCTGACCCTCAACTTCACCGGCACGACGCAATACGGCGGCGCCTCGGGCGTGAACAACCTCGCGCAGGACGGCTACGCGAGCGGCACGCTGTCGAACTTCACGATCGGCTCGGACGGCACCATCACCGGCAACTACTCGAACGGCCAGACCATGGCGCTCGGCCAGATCGTGCTCGCCAACTTCAACAACCCGAACGGCCTCCTGAACCTGGGCGGCAACCAGTTCCAGCAGACGGCCGCCTCGGGCGTCGCGCAGGTTTCGACGCCGGGCAGCACGAACCACGGCACGCTCACGGGCGGCGCGCTCGAAGCGTCGAACGTGGATCTGACCAACCAGCTCGTCGACCTGATCACGGCGCAGCGCAACTACCAGGCGAACGCGCAGACCATCAAGACGCAGCAGACCGTCGACCAGACGCTGTTGCAGATGTAAGCGCCTAACCACGCACCGGGCACATCATGGACCGACTGATCTATACCGCGATGACGGGCGCGAGCCAGGCGCTCGAGCAGCAGGCCGTCGTCGCGAACAACCTTGCGAACGTCTCGACCACGGGCTTTCGCGCGCAGCTCGCCAACTTTCGCGCCGTGCCGATGTCGTTCGGCGACGGCTCGACGGTGAACGACCAGACCACGCGCACCTACGTGCTCTCGTCGACGCCTGGCTCGGACATGACGCCCGGTGCGATCTCGCATACCGGCAACCCGCTCGACATCGCCGTGCAGGGCGCGGGTTTCATCGCCGTGCAGACGGCCGACGGCAACGAGGCCTACACGCGTGCGGGCAACCTGCACGTCGATGAAAACGGCCAGCTCGTCACGGCCAGCAACCAGCAGGTGATCGGCGGCGGCGGCCCGATCGCGGTGCCGCCGGGCTCGGCGGTCACGATCGGCACGGACGGCACGGTGTCGGCCATCGCGCCGGGCAGCCCGCCGATGGCGATCGCCATGATCGACCAGATCAAGTTCGTCAACCCGCCCGCGGGCTCGCTCACGCGCGGCGACGACGGCCTCTTTCGCACGGCGGACGGCAACCCCGCCGACGCGGACCAGACCGTGCAGATCGCCACCGAGTCGCTCGAGGGCAGCAACGTGAACCCCGTGGCGGCGATGGTCTCGATGATCGCCAACGCGCGGCAGTTCCAGATGCAGACCAAGCTCTTGCAGAACGCCGACCAGAACGAGCAGAGCGCGAACCAGCTGCTCAACTTCAGCAGCTAAGCCATTTCGAAGCCATTGAAGGCCGCTCGCGCCGCATCATGCGCCGCGCGAAGCCGGGCCGGGAGAAAGACACCGTGAACCGATCGCTTTACATCGCCGCCACCGGCATGCAGGCCCAGCAGTCACAGATGGACGTGATTTCGAACAACCTCGCGAACGTGAGCACCAACGGCTTCAAGGGCTCGCGCGCGGTGTTCGAGGACCTCATGTACCAGACGCTGCGCCAGCCGGGTGCGAACTCGACCCAGGAAACCGAACTGCCCTCGGGCAGCCAGGTGGGCACCGGCGTGCAGCAGGTGGCGACCGAGCGTCTCTACACGCAAGGCAATCTGCAACAGACCGGCAACTCGAAGGACGTGGCGATCAACGGCGCGGGCTTCTTCCAGGTGCAGATGCCCGACGGCACCACGGCCTACACGCGCGACGGCTCGTTCCAGACCAACTCGCAGGGCCAGCTCGTGACCTCCAGCGGCTACCAGGTGATCCCGGCGATCACCGTGCCCGCCAACGCCACCTCGCTCACCATCGGCAGCGACGGCGTGGTCACGGTCACGACGCCGGGCTCGGTCAACAACACGACCATCGGCTCGCTCCAGATCGCCATGTTCATCAACCCGGCCGGCCTTCAGTCGAACGGGCAGAACCTGATGTCGGAAACGGCTTCGTCGGGCGCGCCCACGGTGTCCACGCCGGGCCAGAACGGCTCGGGCACGCTCAACCAGGGCTATGTGGAAGCGTCGAACGTGAACGTGGTGCAGGAGCTCGTGAACATGATCGAGACGCAGCGCGCCTACGAAATCAACAGCAAGGCGGTCACCACTTCCGACCAGATGCTGCAAACCCTCAGCCAGATGTCGGTCTGAGGACAGGTCCTTAGTTAAACGAGTCGGTGATCAGCATGTCGCAGTCCGTACGAACCCATCCTCGCACCCGCGCGGCGCATCCGGGCCACCCCCGCGCGCTCGTGGCGGGCGTGGCGCTCGCGTTGCTCGCGGGCTGCGCCTACATCCCGAACAGGCAACCGATCACGCAGCAGCCCATGACGGCGGTGCCGCCCGCGCCGCCCGTCAACAACTCGCCGGGTGCGATCTACAACCCCGGCTACGCAGGCAGGCCGCTGTTCGAGGACCAGCGTCCGCGCAATATCGGCGACATTCTCACGATCGTCATCTCCGAAAACATCAACGCGACCAAGTCCTCGGGCGCGAATACCAAGCGCGGCGGCAGCACGAGCTTTCAGGTGCCGACCTACGGCTTCGCGCCGGGCTTCTTCTCGCGCGCCAACCTCGCGGCGTCGGGTGCGAACCAGTTCGACGCCACGGGCGGCGCGAATGCCTCGAACACGTTCACGGGCGTGATTACCGTGACCGTCACGAACGTGCTGCCCAACGGCAATCTCGTCGTCTCCGGCGAGAAGCAGATGCTCATCAACCAGGGCAATGAATACGTGCGCCTTTCCGGCGTCGTCAATCCGAACACCGTTGCCGGAGACAACTCCGTGCTCTCGACCGACGTCGCCGACGCGAAGATCGAATACTCCGCGAAGGGCGTGATCGACGAGGCCGAGACGATGGGCTGGCTGCAACGCTTTTTCCTGAACATCGCGCCATGGTGAAGATCCGCTTCCATCGTTCGCGCCACTCGCGCGTGAAGGACGTGCTCGCCGCCTTCGGCGTGGCGTTCGGCTTCGTGCTCGCCTGCGGCGCCCTCGTCGCCTATGCCACGCCCGCGCGCGCCGAGCGCGTGAAAGACCTGGCCACGTTCCAGGGCGTGCGCGACAACCCGCTCATCGGCTACGGTCTCGTGGTGGGTCTGGACGGCACCGGCGACCAGACCACCCAGGCGCCGTTCACGACGCAAACGCTCGCGAACATGCTCGCGAACCTGGGCATTTCGATCAACAACACGTCGACGGCCTCGGGTTCGTCGTCCACGCTCAACAACATGCAGTTGAAGAACGTGGCCGCGGTCATGGTCACGGCCGTGCTGCCGCCGTTCGCGCGGCCCGGCGAGCAGATCGATATCACCGTGTCGTCGCTCGCCAACGCGAAGAGCATTCGCGGCGGCACGCTGCTGCTCACGCCGCTCAAGGGCGCCGACGGCCAGGTCTACGCGCTCGCCCAGGGCAACGTGGCCGTGGGCGGTGCGGGCGCCTCGGCCAACGGTAGCCGGGTGCAGGTGAACCAGCTCGCGGCGGGCCGCATCGCGGGCGGCGCGATCGTCGAGCGCGCCGTGGTGTCGCCGGTCTCGCAGCAAGGCGGCATCCTCACGATGACCGTCAACGACATGGACTACGACACCACGCAGCGCATCGTCTCGGCGGTCAACAACATGTTCGGCCAGGGCACGGCCATGCCGCTCGACGGCCGCACGATCCAGGTGCACGGACCGGCCGACCCCGGGGCGCAGGTGGGCTTCATCGCGCAGATCCAGGATCTCAACGTGAGCCCGGCCCAGCCGGCCGCCAAGGTGATCCTGAACGCGCGCACCGGCTCGATCGTGATGAACCAGATGGTCACGCTCGATAGCTGCGCGGTCGCGCACGGCAATCTTTCCGTGGTCGTGAACACGCAGACGGCGGTGAGCCAGCCCGGCGCGTTCTCCAACGGCCAGACAGTGGCGACGCGCCAGTCGCAAATCCAGCTAAAGCAGGACAACGGATCGCTCAAGCTCGTGACCGCGGGCGCCAATCTCGCTGAAGTCGTGAAGGCGCTCAATGCGCTCGGCGCGACGCCGGCGGACCTCATGTCGATCCTTCAGGCGATGAAGGCGGCGGGCGCGCTGCGCGCCGACCTCGAGATCATCTAAGGGGGTGAAACTTGGATAACACGAAGAACATCGGCGGCAGCCTCGATCTGACCAACCGCTTCGCGCTCGACGTGCAGGGTTTCGACTCCATGCGCGCGGCCGCCAACGCCTCGCCGCAGCAGGGCGTGAAGATGGCCGCCAAGCAGTTCGACGCCGTATTCACGCAGATGATGCTCAAGAGCATGCGCGACGCGACGCCCGACGACGGCCCGCTCGACTCGCACGACAGCGCGCAGTTCACCTCGATGCTCGACCAGCAGCTCTCGCAGCAGATGTCGAACAAGGGCATCGGCGTGGCGAACGCCATGCTCAAGCAGCTCATGCGCAGCATGGGCGGCGCCAACGGCGCGGGTGGTGCTGGTGGCGCGGGCGGCGTGGCGGGCGCGATCTCGGGCCTGTCGGGCTCCGACGCGAGCGAGGGCAACCTCGCGATGCTCAACGCACTCGGACGCGCCTATGGCAACGCGGCGGCCAACGGCGCGCTCGCCAACGGCTCGGGCTACAGCGGCAACAGCGCGCTCACGCCGCCGGTCAAGGGCAACGGCGACGCCTCGGTGGATGCCTTCGTCGACAAGCTCGCCAACGCCGCGCAGCAGGCCAGTTCCAGCACGGGCATTCCGGCGCGCTTCATCCTCGGCCAGGCCGCACTGGAATCGGGCTGGGGCAAGCGCGAAATCAAGAAGGCCGACGGCTCGACGAGCCACAACGTGTTCGGCATCAAGGCGACGAAGGACTGGACCGGCAAGACCGTCTCGACGCTCACGACCGAATACGTGAACGGCGAGCCGCACCGCGTGGTGGAAAAATTCCGCGCCTACGACTCGTACGAGGACGCGATGACCGACTACGCCACGCTGCTGAAGAGCAATCCGCGCTATGCGTCGGTGATCAACGGCTCGAAGAGCGCCGAAGGCTTCGCGCAAGGCATGCAGCGCGCGGGCTACGCGACCGATCCGCACTACGCGAAGAAGCTTCTGACCATCATGCAGCGGATGGCGTAAGATCGCCCCGCGCAAACGTTGCTTCGGCGCCGTAGCCGGAAAATGCCGCACTCTCGCGCCGCGCACCGGACGAGGGTGCGTTTTTTTTACGCCGAATCCCTAAATTTTTGGCCCGGACTGCCGCTAATGCAGGCGAGATGAAAAAGCAGACCGGGGGGAAATACCCTCCGAACGGCGCGCGCGGGCAAGCTCGGACAGCGCGCCGGCACGTTCACGAATTTCCGGCAGGCCGATGAATACCGTTCAGTCGAATCCACAGGAAGCAGGCGAGGGCGCGGAAGGCTCCCACGATTTCGGGCGCCGCAATCCGCTTGAGATCGGCGTCCAGCTACGCAACCTCGTCAACCGCGGCGACTTCCTCACGCTCCAGTATCGCGGCGGGCAGCTCGTCACACGCATTCTCGCCGTCAACGGACGCGAGCGCACCTTCGTGTTCGACTGGGGCGCGATGTCCGAGCAGAACGCGGGCGTGCTCGCCGCGCCCGAGTGCCAGTTCCACGCCTCGCCCGACGGCGTGCGCGTGGAGTTCTCCACGGCAACGCCGCGCCGCACCGAATTCGAAGGGCGCCCCGCGTTCGAAGCCGACTTCCCCGAAGTGCTGTTCTACGTGCAGCGGCGCGAGTATTTCCGCGTCGACACGCCCGTGCTCGAACCGTGCATCTGCCGCGGCGACCTGCCGAGCGGCGGCGAGCGCTTCGCCTACGAGGTGCACGATTTGTCGCTGGGCGGCCTCGGGCTGCGCACGACCGACGAGCGCGTCGCGGTGCTCGACATGGGCCTGCATCTGCCCGACGTCGAGCTCGACCTGCGCGCGCACGGCAAGCTGCGCGTGGATCTCGCGCTCGTGGTGCTGCGCTTTATCGACCTGCCCAATGGCGATCGCCGCTATCACCTCGGTTTTCGCTTCGAGGCGCTGCCCGGCGCGTCCGAAAACACGTTGCAGCGCTATATCACGCAGCTCGAGATGAAGCGTCGCGCGCTCGCGCGCGCTTGAGGCGAGGGGCGCGCGTGCGCCCGCCCGTTGCGCCCGTTGCGCCCATTGCGCCGGCATCAGACGTGAAGCGCGAGCCCACCCGCGCTAACGTTTTCGCCCTCATCGGGCGCTCAATTTTCGCAACGCGCTGCCGTTATACCGTGAGTTCACCCACGCGGTTTGCCAGGGGGCAGGCCGTTTTCGAGGATCACGCATGTCCAACATCTTCTCGATCGGTCTGAGCGGCCTCCAGGCTGCACAGATTGGTATCGCGACCACCGGCGAGAACATCAGCAACTCGACGACGGCGGGCTACACCGTCGAGTCCCCGGTGTACCAGGAGTCGGCCGGTCAGTACACGTCGAGCGGCTATATCGGCGGCGGCGTCACCACCGCGACCGTGCAGCGCGCGTACAGCCAGTACCTCACGACGGCGCTCAACAACGCGCAGTCGACCAACAGCTCGTACACGGCTTCGTACACGCTCGCCACGCAGCTCTCGAACCTCGTGGGCAGCCCGACCTCGGGCATCGCCACGGCGGTCACGAACTTCTTCTCGGGACTGCAAAACGTCTCGAATTCGCCTTCCAGCACCGCCGCGCGCCAGACCGTGCTGTCCGACGCGCAGACGCTCGCCACGCAGATCAACGCCGCGGGCCAGCAGTACGACGCGATGCGCCAGAGCGTGAACACTCAGCTCACGAGCGCCGTCACGCAGATCAACAGCTACACGCAGCAGATCGCCAACCTCAACGCGCAGATCACGAGCGCGAGCGCGACCGGCCAGCAGCCCAACCAGTTGCTCGACCAACGCGACCAGGCGGTCGCGAACCTCTCGCAACTGGTCGGCGTGCAGGTCGTGCAGGGCAGCAGCGGCTACAGCGTGTTCCTCGGCAACGGCCAGCCGCTCGTGGTGAGCAACCAGAGCTACAACCTCGGCACGCAGCCGTCGAGCACGAATTCGTCGGAACTGGCGGTCACGTGGGTGGGTATGAACGGCGCGAGCGCGTCGTCGCTCGGCACGCCGCAGGTGTTGAACTCGGCGGCGCTGCAAGGCGGCACGGTGGGCGGTCTCGTCTCGTTCGTGCAGGACACGCTCGATCCCGCCGAAGCGCAACTCGGCGCGATCGTCACAAGCTTCGCCGCTCAGGTGAATGCGCAAAACGCGCTTGGGCTCACGCTCTCGGGTGGCGCCGGCGGCGATCTCTTCACGGTGGGCAGCCCGGTCGTCACTGCGGCTTCGGGCAACGCCGACGCGTCGCTCACGCCGTCCGTGCAGCTCACGGGCGACACCTCGGCGCTGACGCTCACCGACAGCTATGCGCTCAGCTACGACAACGCCTCGTCCACCTGGACGCTGACCGACTCGACGACGAACACGAAGGTCGACAGCGCGACGCCTGGCGCGACCTCGCCGTTCACGATCGGCGGTCTTTCGATCACGCTTCCCAGCACGCCGACCGGGGACGATTCGTACACGATCCAGCCGCTCTCGGCCAACCCGCTTTCGACCTTCTCGGTTGCGACCAGCGACCCTGCGGCGATCGCGGCGGCGACGCCCGTGGTGGTGTCGGCCGCCACGACGAACGCGGGCACGGGCAACGTGACGCAGGGCTCGGTCGGCACGGGCTATTCGACCACCAACCTGCCGGCCACACTCACCTACGACTCGTCGGCAGGCACGCTGACCGGCCTGCCCAACGGCACGGTCGTGCAGGTCACGGTGGGTGGCGCCACGACCTCCGTGACGGTCGACAACACCACGACGCCTCCGACGAACCCGCCGTACGACCCGACCAACGGCGCGAGCTACACGATCACGAACCTGACGGATTCGAAAGGCGCCAACGGCGTCGCGACCAACATCAGCTTCACGATGTCGGGCACGCCGTCGAACAACGACTCGTTCACCATCGACGGCAACAAGAGCGGCACGCAGGACGGCCGCAACGCGCTCGCGCTCGCCAACCTCACGTCGAGCACGGCGTTCAGCGGTTCGCTCACGCTCACGTCGGCGTACGCGAACTACGTCAACTCGATCGGCAACACCGCGAGCCAGTTGAAGGCGCAAAGCACGTCGCAGGCGTCGCTCGTCACGCAGCTCACTTCGCAGCAACAGTCGGTCCAGGGCGTAAACCTCGACGAGGAAGCGGCGAACCTGCTGCAATATCAGCAGCTCTATCAGGCCAACAGCAAGGTGATCCAGACGGCGGCTTCGCTGTTCCAGACCTTGATCGGCATTTTTTAGTAAGGCGCTGACCCATGCGTATCGCGACTTCCCAGATTTTCTCCACCAACGTGGCGACGATGGAGAACCAGCAGTCCCAGCTTCTCCAGGTCCAGCAGCAGATCGCAAGCGGCGTGGCGATTTCGAACCCCGCCGACAATCCGCTCGGCGCCGCGCAGGCCGTGACGCTGTCCGCCACCAGCGCGACGCTCACGCAGTACGCGTCGAACCAGAGCACGGCGCTCACCGCGCTGCAACTGGAAGACACGACGCTCACGAACGTGACGAGCACGATGCAGAGCATCAACTCGCTCATCATCGAAGCGCAGAACGGCTCGCTCACCGACACCGCGCGCCAGGCGATCGCCAAGCAGATGCAGGGCTACCGCGACCAGTTGATGACGCTCGCCAACACCACGGACGGCGCGGGCAACTACATCTTCTCGGGCTTCACGAGCACCTCGCAGGTGTTCTCGAACAATTCGTCCGGCGGCGCGACCTACAACGGCGACTCGGGCCAGCGCGTCATGCAGGTGGCCAGCACGCGCTCGATCTCGGTGGGCGACACGGGCGCCACGGTGTTCCAGAGCGTGCAGGCCGTGGGCTCGGACATCGTGCCTTCGGGTAGTACGGCGACTACGCCGAACACGGGCACGGGCGTGATCAGCGCCGTGACGGTGACCGATCCGACGCAAGCGACCAACAACGACAAGTACACGATCAACTTCGTCACCGACACGGCAACGAACAAGCTCGCCTATACGGTGACGGACGGCACGGGTACGCCTTCGAGCCCTGTGGACTTTACCGACGGCGACACCATCGACCTCGGCACCGGCATGAAGGTGACGATCACCGGCACGCCCGCCGTGGGCGATTCGTTCGGCGTGTCGCCCGCCACGGCGTCGCAGAACACCGATGTGTTCGGCACCATCGACGACATCATCAGCGCGCTGAATACGCCCGCGAGCGGCTCGCCCGCCGCGGCCGCGAACCTCAACAACGCGCTGAACACGGGCCTCACGCGCATCGGCAACTCGCTGTCGAACGTCATCACGGTGCAGGCTTCCGTGGGCGGCCGCGAGCAGGAAGTCAAGGCGTTGCAGACGGTCACGTCGAACAACTCGCTCCAGGTCACCTCGAACCTCACCGACCTCACGAGCACCGACACGGTGGCGGCGATCAGCCAGTACGAGCAGCTTTCGAACGCGCTCACGGCTTCGCAAAAGAGCTTCGCCGCCACGCAGAACCTGTCGCTGTTCCAGTACATCAACCCCTGACGCAAACGCGCGGCACGGTCGAAAAAAAAGCGGACTCCGGTCCGCTTTTTTGTTGGTTCGCCACGCGCCGTTTGCGTCTCGTTCGACGCTCACCCAGGCGGGCGCAGCGCCCCGGCCACGCGCCCCATCTGGTCGATGCCGCTGTCGAACAGGCGGCCGAAGTAAGGAATCAGGTTCGGCATCATGATCTGGATGAGGAACAGGCCCACGAGCATGGTGAGCGCGAAGCCGATCTGGAAAATGCCGATCTGCGGGGCCGCGCGATTGAGAATGCCGAGCGACAGATTGGTGATGAGGAGCGCCACCACCACCGGCAGCGCGAGCAGCAGTCCCGAGGAGAGCACGACCGCGCCGTAGCTGGCGATCGAGCGCCACGCGCTCGCGCCGAGCACGTTCGCCGTGACCGGCACCGACTGGAACGTGGCGACGAGCGCCGCGATCATTTGCAGATGGCCGTCGAACGCGAGGAAGGCGAGCATCGCCATCATGTTCAGCCACGAGGAGAGCGCGGGCGTGGTGGTGTTGGCCTGCGGGTCGAAGAAGCTTGCGAAGCCCAGACCCATGCCGAGGCCCATCAGGTCGCCGGCCGTCGTGACCACGGCGAACACGAGCTGCATGGTGAAGCCGAGCGCGACGCCGATGAGGAACTGGTTCACGAGTATCCACACCCCTTCGGCGGAGAACACCGTGACTTGCGGCATCGCGCCGAGCGTGGGCGCGACAATCAGCGTGATGAAGCCCGCGAGGCCGATCTTCACGCGCGTGGGCACCGAGCGGTTGCCCACCACGGGCGCGACCGCCACGAGCGCGAGAATGCGCGTGAACGGCCACAGGAACGCCGTGAGCCAGGCGTTGAGCTGCGCGTAGGTGACAGTGAACATGGTGGGCCGGAAGCCGCAGGCGGCGCGCGAGGCGCGCCTAGCCCGCGATCTGCGGAATGCTCGTGAACATGTGGTGCATGTAGTCGAGCATCTTCGTGAGCATCCACGGCCCGGCGATCACGAGCGTGACGGCAATGGCGATCAGCTTGGGGATGAACGAGAGCGTGGATTCGTTGATCTGCGTGGCCGCCTGGAAAAGGCTCACCACGAGACCCACCACGAGCGACACGAGCAGGAGCGGCGCGGCAAGCAACAGCGCGACGTACATCGCATCGTGCGCCAGCGTCATGACCATTTCTGGCGTCATGTCAGTCTCCTCAGGTGAAGCTCTGCGCGAGCGAGCCGATGATGAGCTGCCAGCCGTCCACGAGCACGAACAGCATGAGCTTGAACGGCAGCGAAATGGTCGCGGGCGAGACCATCATCATACCCATCGACATCAGCACGCTCGCCACCACCATGTCGATGATGAGAAACGGAATGAAGACCGTGAAGCCGATCTGGAAGCCCGTCTTCAGCTCGCTCGTGACGAACGAGGGCACGAGCAGCGTGAGCGGCACGTCCTCGGGGCCTTGCATGGGCGCCGCGTGCGAGATGCGCGCGAAGAGCGCGAGATCGGACTCGCGGGTCTGACGCAGCATGAACGTCTTGAAGGGCGCGACGCCGCGCGCGACGGCGTCGTCCATCGAAATCGTGCCCGCCGCGAACGGCTTGTAGCCGTCGTTGTAGGCTTTGTCGAGCACCGGCGACATCACGAACAGCGTGAGAAAGAGCGCAAGGCCCACGAGCACCTGGTTGGGCGGCGTGGTCGTCGTGCCGATCGCCTGGCGCAACAGCGAGAGCACGATGATGATGCGCGTGAAGCTCGTCATCATCAGCACCATCGCGGGCAGGAACGACAGCATCGTGAGCAGCAGCATCGTCTGCACGCTCAGCGAGTAGGTCGTGCCGCCGTTCGGACCGGGGCTCGTGTTGAAGGCGGGCAGGCCCGCCGCTTGTGCCGCCTGCGCGTGCGCGATATGCGGCAGCGCAAAGGCGAGAGCGCCCGCGCCGAGCATCAGCGCGAACGGCAGCGCCGTGCGCGCGATCTTCGCGAGGGAGTCGAGGCGCGCGCGGGCTTCACCGCCTGCGGGCGTCGCTGGGAGGGAACTGCCGTGCATTTACTGCGCTCCGCCGTCGTGACGTGTGAAACGCGTCTTGAAGCGTTTGTCGGACTCGCTTTTCAGCGCGTCACGAAAGCGCTGGGCGAAGGTGCCTGAGAGGGCGGGGCCGGCTGTGGCGGGCCCCGTGACGCCGGCGGGCAGCTCGCCCGCGGGCATGCTGTGCAGGAGCCGTACGTTGCCGGGCGCGGCGCCCAGCACGAGCCAGGTGTCGCCGATCTCGACCACGGCCACGCGCTCCTTGCCGCCGAGCGAAGCGCCGCCCACGGTGCGCACGAGCGCGTTTTTCATGCCGCCTTGCAGGCCGAGACGCCGCGCGAGCCACGCGCAGCCGAATACCACGCCGATCACGAGCGCGAGGCCGAGCACCGTCTGCACGACGGCGCCGAAGCCGAGCGCGGGCACCGCGCTGCCGGCGATCACGGCCGAAGCGCCCGTGCTGCCCGAGGCCGCGCGCGTCGCTTCGTTGACGGCCTTGAGATCGGCGGCCCGCGCGCTCACCACGGCGAGCAGCGCGGCGCCGGCGAGCGAGAGGTGCACGGCGAGGCGCCACGAAAATCGCAGCAGCCGCGCGCCGGGAACAGCCTGGGGATTCATCGGTTCAGCTTCCGGATCCGCTCGGACGGCGTGATGATGTCGGTGAGACGAATGCCGAACTTGTCGTTCACGACCACCACTTCGCCCTGGGCGATGAGGCAGCCGTTGACGAGCACGTCCATCGGCTCGCCGGCGAGGCCGTCGAGCTCCACCACCGAGCCCTGCGCGAGTTGCAGCAGGTTGCGAATGGCGATCTTGGTGCGCCCGAGCTCCACGGTCATCTGGACGGGGATGTCCAGAATCATGTCGATGTCGTTGGCCGTGCGCGAGGAATCGACCTTCGAGAGCGGCTGGAACACGCCGGCCGTCGTGGGGGCGGCGGCGCTCACCTCGTTGCCGTTCTGCTCGGCGAGCGCGCTCGCCCAGTCGTCCATCGAGTCGGCGCCCGCGTCCTGCGCGGCGGCGTCGAAGCCCGGGTCGAGCACCGGCTCGTCTGCGTTCGTGCCGCTCGTGCCGTTTACGTCACTCATATCCACCTTCCTTCATCGTGTCGGCTGCGCTGATCATCTTCTGGACCCGCAACGCGTATTGACCATTGAAAATTCCGTAGCCGCACTCCATCACCGGCACGCCGTCGACCTTGGCGACGATGTGCTCCGCGATGTTGATGGGCAGCACGTCGCCCTTCTTCATGTTCAGGATCTGCTCGAACGTCACGGGGATCTGCGCGAGATCGGCCGTGAGCTCGACTTCGGCGGCCTGCACCTGCTGCGAGAGCACGCGCACCCAGCGGCGGTCCACGTCGAGCACTTCGCCTTGCAGCGGCGAGGCGAGCACGTCGCGAATCGGCTCGATCATCGAGTAGGGCATGCAGATGTGCAGCGTGCCGCCGGTCGGGCCGAATTCGATCGAGAACTGCGTGACGATCACGATCTCGTTGGGCGTGGCAACGTTTGCGAACTGCGTATGCATTTCGGAGCGCACGTACTCGAAGTTGAGCTGCCGCACGCTTTTCCAGGCGGTCGTGTAGTGCTCGAACACGAGGTTGAGCAGCTTGCTGATGATGCGCTGCTCGGTCTGCGTGAAGTCGCGGCCTTCCACACGCGTGTGAAAGCGCCCGTCACCGCCGAACAGGTTGTCCACGACGAAGAACACGAGGTTCGGGTCGAACACGAACAGCGACGTGCCGCGCAGCGGCTTCACGTGCACGAGGTTCAGGTTCGTCGGGATCGGCAGGTTGCGGGTGAATTCGCTGTACTTCTGCACGCGCACCGGGCCCACCGAGATTTCGGCGGTGCGGCGCATGAAATTGAAGATGCCGACGCGCAACAGGCGCGCAAAGCGCTCGTTGATGATTTCGAGCCCGGGCATGCGGCCGCGAACAATCCGTTCCTGCGTCGCGATGTTGTAGGGACGTACGCCCTGCTTCTCGGCCTGGTTCGAATCCTGGTCGACTTCGCCGGTGACGCCCTTGAGGAGGGCGTCGACCTCCTCCTGGGACATGAACTCGTCGTGACCCATCGTCATGATGACTGGCCCTCCATCGCGGGATACATGTCAGCCGCGCTCACTGGACGACGAATTCGGTGAACAGCACGTCGTCCACGCGCATCGGCTTTTCGTTCGGGCCCGAGGGCTGCGAGATCAGCACGGCGAGCTCGGTGGCGAGCGCACGCTTGCCGTCGAGCGGCGCGAGGTCGGACGGATGCTTGTTCGAGAGCGCGAGCAGCACGCGGCTGCGGATCTCGGGCATGCGCGCGACGAGCGCGTCCTGGGTGGCCTGGCTGTCGAGCTTGAGCGTCAGGCCGATGCGCAGGTAGTGCGATTCGCCGTCGTCGGATTGCAGATTGACGGTCATCGGCTCGAGCGCGTAGTAGACGGGCGCGGCCGCAGGCGCCGCGGCGGGCGCGGCCGGCGCGCTTGCCGCGTGGCGCGACATGAAGAACCACGTCGCGCCGCCCGCCGCGGCTGCGGCGAGGATCGCAATGAGCGCGATCACGAGGATGCGCTTCATCGGTCCGGGTTTCGCGCCCTGGGGCGCGGCTTGCTGGGATGCGGTCGTGGTCGCCATGTCGGAAAGAGAGCCTGGATGCTTGCGAAGGTCCGGAGAACCGACCTGATGGTCAGTCCGGGCAGCTTGCATTGTTCCGGCTTTTGCCTTTCAGCGATGGGAGGAATAGACGGGGGAATTCCGGCTATCTCGTGGTTTTGTTGCGCGCCGCGCGAAGCCGCGCGCCCAAAGGCGCCGCGCCGCCGCACCCGTCTGCGCGGGCATGGCGGGGCATACGGCGGCGCGTGAGGGGAGGAAGACGCGGCTGCGTGTCTGTTGCGCCGCGGTTGCCGCGCGTCAGGCGAAGGTGTCGATCAGGCCGACGCTGCGCTGTGTGGTGCTGGTGGCGCTCGTGTCCGTGTCGTCGGTGCTGGCGCTCACGGTGCCGCTCGTGCCCGACCCCGAACTCTGGCTGCCGGAGCCGCCCGAGCCGCTGCTGTCCTGCTGCGCCTGCTGGTTCATCTGCCGCGAGAAGCCGTCGCTCACACTTGCGCTGCCAAGGCCGATGCCGTTCTGCTCCATCGACTCGCGCAGCTTCGGCAGGGCCGCCTCGACGGCCTCGCGCACCTGCTGGTGCTGCGAGACGAAGAGCGCGTGCGCGTGGCTTTGCGTGACCTGAAGCACAACCTGGAGCGGTCCGAGATCCTTCGGATTGAGCGTGAGTTCGGCCGACTGCTGGTGCGCGCTCGAAAGGAACACGACCTTCTGGCTGAGCGCGTCTTCCCAGGCGCTCGTGCCGACCTGCGGCGCGAGTGTGGCGCTGGCGGCCGCGGCGGCCACGGGATTCGCGGCGGCGCTTGCCGTCTGCGCGGCCTGGGTCTGCGCCGCCGTGGCGGCGGCGATGGCCGCGGCCTGGTTTGCCGCCTCGTTTGCTGCGAGCGTATCGGCTGCCGTGGCGCTGGCCTGCGTGCCGGAGCCCGACTGTTGCTGCGCCGCCGCCGCGAGCGCGTCGGTGGCCGTTTTCGCGGCGTCGGCGGCCGTTGCCGTGGCGCTCTTCGCCGCGTCGGCGCTCGCGCCGCTGCTGGCCGCCGTGCCGAAGGCCTTCTCCTGCGCATGCGCGCTCAGGTGCGAGGCGAAGCTGCTCGCAATACCGGCGCCCGCGCTCGTGCTTGTGCTCGTGGCGTCCGTGGCGGTCGTGCCGGTCGCGGCGGCGCTCGTCACGCGCGTGGCGGGCACGCCCGCGCCGCCGCGCAGTGTGGCGAGCGCGGCCTGGAGCGCTTCGTGCACCGACTTCGGCGTGGCGGTCGTGCTGCCGCCCGTGGCCGAGCCGTCGCCCGCCGTGCTCGCGCCCGCGACCGTCGTGGCGGCCGTAGCCGCTGCTGCGGCGGCCGCCGAGGCGACACCCGCGAGCGTGCTGTCGCTGCTTGCCTGGCTCGTGCTGCTGCCGTTCGTCGTGTCGGTTTGCGCTTGTTGTGCTTGCTGCGTTTGCTGGGCCTGTTGCGCCTGCTGGGCTTGCTGCGCCAGGGCAGCGGCGGCCTGCGCGCCCGCCGCTTCGGCCTGCTTTTGCTGGGTGCGCACGGCGTCGACGCGATGATCGGCACCGGACGCGTGCTGCGTACCTTGACCGCCGCTCGTGCCGGCTGTTTGCGAGGTGTTGCCGGTGTTGCTGGTGCCGCTGCTGCTCGTCGTGTTTTGCGACGCGCTGCTGCCCGCCGACGTGCTCGCGCCCGACTGGCCGTAGGCGTTCGACTGCGCGCCTTGCGACGACTGCGCCGTTGGCGTGGATTGCGACGTCTGCGCGGACTGCGAAGTTTGTGTGGACTGCGCAGCCTGCGTCGATTGCGCCGATTGTCCCGACTGTGAGCTTTGCGACGACTGCGATGCCTGCGACGACTGCGTGGACTGTGAGCTCGCCGCGCTCATGGCGGCCTGCGAATTCTGCGCGCTGATGCGCTGCTGGAGCGCTTGCGCGAAATCCGGGGTGGACGAGTCGGCCTGGCTGGCGGCGTTCGACGCGCTGTTGCCCGACACGGCATCGGCGGCGGCCCCGAGAAGCGAGGTGACGGAGGAGAGGAGCGACATGCTGGCGGCCTCGAATGCGTGTTACGGGTGTTGCGACGAGCGCATGCGTAGCACGCGGGCGGCGTACTCGTCGGCGTCGCGTTGTTCGCGGCGGGCATCCTTGCGGGCCTGCACCTCATCCTGGCGCGTTTGCAGCACTTCGTACGAGCCGAGCTTCTGCTTGCTGCGCTGCCATTCGGGCTTGGCGGCTTCCACGCGGGCTGTCGCCTGCTCCAGAATGCGCCGCTGCTGCTCGATCGCGGCGTCGAGCGTGTCGATGAACGCCTGGAAATTGCGCACGTTGCCGGCGGCCATGCCGCTGCGCGCCGATTCGGTGAAGCGCGTGTGATACTCGTCGCGGTACGTGATGAGCGCCTCGAGCTGCTTTTCGACCTCGCCGCGCTCGCGCTGCACGCGGCCGAGCTTTTGCGTCGCGGCGTCCACGTCGTCCTGAGCGAGGCCAATCAAGGTTTGCAGCGCGGTTTGCTTCGTCATCATCTGGCTCCAATCAGTTGGCCGAGCATCTCGACGCTCTGATCATAGTTCGCGGTTTCGCGAAAACCCTGCTGAAGAAAGGCCTCGATACGCGGATACAACGCGATCGCGCGGTCGAGCACGGCGTCGCGCCCGGTCACGTATGCACCCACGTTGATGAGGTCGCGGTTGCGCTGGTAGCGCGAAAGCATCTGTTTGAACGCGCGCGTCTGGTTCAGATGCCGGTCGTCGATGAGCGCGGTCATCGCGCGGCTGATCGATGCTTCGATGTCGATGGCCGGATAGTGCCCGGCCTCGGCGAGCGCGCGGGAGAGCACGATATGGCCGTCGAGAATCGCGCGCGCCGAGTCGGCGATCGGGTCCTGCTGGTCGTCGCCTTCGGTGAGCACGGTGTAGAACGCCGTGATCGAGCCGCCGCCCTCGGGCCCGTTGCCGGTGCGCTCGACGAGCGCCGGCAGCTTCGCGAACACCGAAGGCGGATAGCCCTTGGTCGCGGGCGGCTCGCCGATGGCGAGCGCGATCTCGCGCTGCGCCATCGCATAGCGCGTGAGCGAGTCCATGAGCAGCAGCACGTGCTTGCCCTGGTCGCGAAAATACTCGGCGAGCGACGTGGTGTACGCGGCGGCCTGCATGCGCAGGAGCGGCGACACGTCGGCGGGCGCGGCCACGACGACGGAGCGCGCGAGGCCTTCCGTGCCCAGGATCTGCTCGATGAATTCCTTTACTTCGCGGCCCCGCTCGCCGATCAGGCCGATCACGATCACCTCGGCGCTGGTGGCGCGCGCCATCGTGCCGAGCAGCACCGATTTACCCACGCCCGAGCCCGCGAACAGGCCCATGCGCTGGCCGCGCCCGACCGTGAGGAGCGCGTTGATCGCGCGCACGCCCACGTCGAGCACCTTGTGGATCGGCTCGCGGTTCAGCGGGTTGATGACGGGTGCGGTGAGCGGTGCGTCGGCCTCGGTATTGAGCGCACCGAGCCCGTCGAGCGGCTTGCCCGAGGCGTCGACCACGCGGCCGAGCATGCCCCAGCCCACCGGCAGGCGCTTGGCGCCCGCCATCGGGTCGGCGATGGGCGCGGTTTCCAGCGGCCAGACGCGCGCGCCGGGCAAGAGGCCCGCGACCTGGGTCGTCGGCATCAGAAAGAGTTTGTCGCCGCCAAAGCCGACCACTTCGGCTTCGGCCATCGGCAGCGAGCTGCCCGGCGGCAGTTCGATCATCACCTCCGCGCCCACGGCGAGGCGCAGCCCCACGGCTTCGAGCACGAGGCCCGCGGCGCGCGTGAGACGCCCGCAGCCGCGCAGCGGCAGCGCAAGCGCATTGCGCTCGCGCACGCGGTTCAGGACCGTGTTCCAGGAAACGAGGTGGGGGTTGGCCGGGTCGTAATTCGCCGGCGGCGTGTAGGGGGCCGCCTCGGGCGCGGCGTTGGTTTCTGCCGCGTCGGCCGCGTCGCCAGAGTCGGTCGCATCGGCCGCAAGCGCGGCGCTGATCGCGTCGATGGCGTCGATCTCGCGTGCCTTGCGCGCCTTGCGGCCGCTTGAGCTGCTTGAGCTGCTTGAGCTGCTTGAGCCGCTTGCGCCCTTGGAGCCAGCGCCGCCGTCGTCGCCCACGAGCACCGCGCCGGTTTGCGCGGGGTCATGCGCGTGCGGGCCGAATGAGGCGAGCGCGAGTTCCTGCTCGAGCGGCGTGAGGCCGCCCGTGTGTATCGTCTTTTGGCTCGTCGGGGTGGGCGGGTTCACCATGGCCTTGCCTTGCCGAGCGCCGCGCTCACGCGTTCCCAGCGTGAGTTGACGCTGGCGTCCGTTTCGCCCGTCGCGGCCTGCGCGCGGCAGCCGCCGCGCTCGATCGCCGGGTCGGTGCGCACGCTCCAGCCGCGCGCCTGCAAGTCTTCCATCAGGTAGGCCTCGACGATCGGCAGATCGGCCGGGCTCACCACGAGCTGCGGCGAGCCGACGAGCTGCGGCTCGGCGGCCAGCACTTCGCGCGCGACCGCGACGAGCGCCGTGGGGTCGTGCTGCACGTGCTGGCGCACGACCTGCTGCGCGATGTCGAGCGCGAGCTCGACGAGCGTTTCGGCCACGCCCGCCTGCACCGTTTCGAGCGCGTCGCTAAAGCGGCTCGCCAGCGCCGCGAGCTGCGCCGCTTGCGCGCGCGCCTCGGCCTGGCCCTGCTCGAAGCCCTGCTGGCGGCCCTGTTCGTGGCCGGCCTGATAGCCGAGCGCCTGGCCCGCCACATGGCCGGAGCGCAGCCCTTCCTGGTGCGCGGCGTCGCGCAGGCTCTGGAGCTGCGCCTCGAAGGCGGCTGTCTCGTCGGGCGTGGGCGGCGGCGGCGGGGGAGGCGGCGGATCGAACGACGCCATCTCCCAGCGCTGGTACGCCGAGCGATGGCCGTTCGCGGAGGTCGTGTCAGACATAAGCGTCTTCTGCCTTGCCGCCGATCACGATCTGACCGCTTTCGGCGAGATTGCGCACGATTTGCAGGATGCGGCGCTGTTGCGCCTCGACTTCCGAGACGCGCACCGGGCCGCGCGCGTCGAGGTCTTCGGCGAGCAGTTCGGCCGCGCGCTGCGACATGTTCGAGAGGAACTTGGTGCGCAGCGCGGGCGGCGCGCCCTTGAGCGAAATGATGAGCGACTCCGACTCGACTTCCTTGAGCAGCAGCTGGATCGCGCGGTCTTCGAGGTCGAGCAGGTTCTCGAACACGAACATCTGGTCGATGATCTTCTGTGCGAGCTCGGCGTCGTACTGGCGCACGTTTTCGAGCACGCCTTCTTCGTGCTGGCTCGTCATGAAGTTGAGGATCTCGGCCGCCGTGCGGATGCCGCCCATCGGGCTGCGCTTGAGGTTGTCGCTGCCCGAGAGCAGGTTCGTGAGCACGTCGTCGAGCTCGCGCAGCGCCTGCGGCTGGATGCCGTCGAGCGTCGCGATACGCAGCAGCACGTCGTTGCGCAGGCGCTCGGCGAAGCACGAGGCGATTTCCGAGGCCTGGTCGCGGTCGAGGTGCACGAGGATCGTGGCGATGATCTGCGGGTGCTCGTTCTTGATGAGCTCCGCCACCGACCCCGAGTCCATCCACTTGAGGCCTTCGATGCCGCTCGTGTCGCCGCCTTGCAGGATGCGGTCGATGATCGCACCGGCCTTGTCCTCGCCCAGCGCCTTCGTGAGCACGTTGCGGATGTAGTCGTTCGAGTCGAGCGAGAAGGCCGTGTGCTGCTCGGCTTCCTTCACGAAGTCCTGCAACACGGCTTCGATTTCTTCGCGCTTGACGTTCTTGAGCGCCGCCATGGCGGCGCCGATTTTCTGCACTTCGCGCGGACCGAGGAACTTGAAGACCTCGGAGGCCTCCTGCTCGCCGATCGACATGAGCAGCAGCGCGCTCTTGGTTGCGCCTTCAGCGTTCATCGTTCACCCAGCTCTTCACGACGGTTGCGACGATCTTCGGATCCTGGCGCGCGATGTTGCGCGCGTATTCCAGGTTGCGTTCGAACTTGTTCTTCTCGTTTTCGAAGGCGAGCAGGGCGGCTTCGCTGTCCGCGCCGTCTTCGCCTTCGCCGGCGGCGGCGCGCGCGGACTCGGGAATGCCGTCGAGCAGCAGCGGCTCGCCGTCGGCCATGCCGGGCAGCGCGGGCGCCACCGGCTCGGGCGGCGGGAACGCGCGGCGCAGCGCCGGCTTCACCATCACGAAGTAGAGGAACAGTGCCACCGCGCCAATGCCAAGCCACGTCGCGATCTGCTTGGCGAGCGCGATGATGTCGGGCTGACGCCACCACGGCAGGTTCGCGTTCGGGTCGACTTCCTGCTGGAACGCGGCGTTCACCACGTTCACCGAGTCGCCGCGCTTCGCGTCGTAGCCCATCGCGTCCTTCACGAGCTGCTCGACCTGCGCGAGCTTCTGCGCGTCGAGCGGCTGCATGGTGGCGTGACCCTTGGCGTCGACCTTCGGCTGATAGTTCACGATCACGGCCACCGAGAGGCGCTTGACGTCGCCCGGCGCCTGTTGATAGTGGCGCACGGTCTTGTCGAGCTCGTAGTTCGTGGTGGTGTCGCGATGATCGGAAACCGGCACCGCGGCAGAGGCGCCGTTCGCGCCCGCCGGGGCGCTCACGGGCGCGGAAGCGGGCTGCGGCGGCTGGTTCGTGAGCGCGCCGGGCACGCCGCCCGCGCCGCCTTGCTGCATCTCCGTGGAGATGTTCTGCTGCTGGCTGCGGATCGCGGCGGCCTGCTGGTTGCCGTTCGGGCCGTAGGCTTCCGAGGTCTGTTCGAGCTTGGAGAAGTCGAGGTCGGCGCTCACCTGCGAGCGCGCGTTGCCGGCGCCGAAGAGGGGCGCGAGGATCGCGTCGATGCGCGCCTGGGTGTCGTGCTCGACCTGGCGCACGAACTTGAGCTGCGAGGCGTCGAGGCCCACGCCCGTCGCGCTTTGCGTGAGCAGGTTGCCGTCCTGGTCGACCACTGTGACGTTGCGCACGGGCAGGTCCGGCACGGCCGAAGCCACCATGTGCGTGATGGCGGCGACCTGGCCGTCGTCGAGGATGCGGCCCGGATACAGGTTCACGAGCACCGAGGCGGAAGGCGCCTCGCGCTCGCGCACGAACACCGAAGGCTTCGGAATGGCCAGATGCACGCGCGCGGACTTCACGCTCGCGATCGACTGGATGGTTTGCTCGAGCTCGCCTTCGAGCGCGCGCTGGTAGTTGATCTGCTCGGCGAACTGGCTGATGCCGAACTTCTGGTTGTCCATCAGCTCGAAGCCGACCGACCCGTTCTTCGGCAGGCCCTGGGAGGCGAGGCGCAGGCGCATTTCGTTGACCTGCTCGGCGGGCACGAGAATGGCGCCGTTGCCGTCGGAAAGCTTATAGGGAACGTTTGCGGCCTGGAGCGCGGTAATGATCGCGCCGCCGTCACGGTCCGACAGGTTGCTGTACAGCACCTTGTAGTCGGGCGCGCGCGACCACAGCACGAGGCCGGCGACCACGGCTACGAGCAACGCCACGGCGAAGATCAGCGGCGCGCGCGGGTTGCCGCGCACGTTGCGCAGCGACGAGAGCGAGCCCAGGCGCTGCGCGAAGCCGCCGCCGAGGTCTTCCGCGCCGCCCACGCCTGCACCCGCGCCGACGCCGGGCGAGGCGCCCGCGCCAGAGGGGGCGAGGCCCATGCGGGCGTCGGGGTTGATCAAAGAGTTGGCAGACGAATCCATGCGACGGGTTTCTCCGGAGGCTTCCAGGTCTCGCCGCGCACGGCGGAGACTTTCACGTCAGGCATTATCCGCAGCCCATGGCAAGCCGATTGCGCGAATAGAGCCGGGTTTTCCCCCTACTTTCGGGGCTGCCGGAACGGGCCCGCTGCTATGCTCTCCTCCAGATTCGGCGCTCTGTCAGCGCGCCGTGCCGCTCCGGCGCTGCCGCATTGCAGCGAACGCCGCCGCCGGCCAGGGGCTCCTCCCCCTGAATTTCCCGCGTGTCCCCTTTTCGTGGAGCAAACATGACCGTGCCAGTATCTCCGCTCACGTCCGCCCTCGCGCAAATGCAGTCGATGGCGACGCAGGCGGCCGGCGGCCCCACCGCAGCCGACGAGAAGTCGGGCGCGGCGACGGCCGGCGGGTTCGCTTCGGCGCTCAAGGCGTCGCTGGACAAGATCAGCGACGACCAGCAGAAGGCGGTGGGCGAGTCGCAGGCGTTCGAACTTGGCGCGAACAACGTGTCGCTCAACGACGTGATGGTCGACATGCAGAAAGCCAATATCGGCTTCCAGTTCGGCCTTCAGGTGCGCAACAAGCTTGTCACGGCCTACACCGACATCATGCAGATTCAGGTCTGAGGCTGACCGAATCGGTGAGAGAAGCGGTGACGGAAGCGGTGGCTGAAGCCTTCGTCCGCGCGGCGCGCTAAAGCTTCCCCCTCTACGTTCCGATAACCCGGCTAGAACCGCACGGTGTCGCGAGCTTCGCGGCGCACCGGGCGGGTGCACCCACAGCCAAACGTATCGAGGAGAAGCGCCGATGTTTTCCCCTGCCCACTCTGGAGCCAACGCCTATTCACGCGTAGGCGTCGAAACGGGGGTCATGGGTGCGAGCCCGCACAAGCAGATCACGCTCCTGTACCAGGGAGCGCGGCAAGCCATTGCGCTGGCGCGTATGCATTTGCAGGCGGGCAATGTCGGCCCGCGCTGCGAGGCGGTCGCGAAGGCGATCCGGATTGTCGAGAGCGGGCTCCAGCTCGCGCTGAACCTGGAGGCGGGCGGGCAGATCGCCCAACGCCTCAACGCGCTGTACAGCTACATGACACGGCGCCTGCTGGAAGCCAATATCAATCAGAGCGAGACCATGCTGATCGAAGTCGACGGTCTGCTGGCTACGCTCGAGGAAGCCTGGGTGGGGATCGGGCCGGAAGTGGCGAGGATGGGCGAACAGTCGTCCGCGCCACCGCCCGGCTCATTGACGAGATGAGTTCAAAAGCAGACTACTTCGCGCGCTACGAAGCGATCGCGGCCGTCTCGGGGCAGATGCTCTGCGCCGCGCGCGACGCACACTGGAACGATCTGATCGGCTTGCAGGAGGAGTATCGACATCTCGTCGATGCCCTGAAGGACGCCGAAGGGATCGTACGGCTCACGGTCGCCGAACGCTCGCGCAAGTACGAGCTGATTCGACAGATACTCTCCGACGACGCCGCCATTCGCGACCTCGCGAGTCCCTGCATGGCGCGACTCTCGGCGCTTTTCTACGGCACCGCGCAACCCGCGCGGGTCTTGCAGGAAATCTACGGGGCGCGCTAGCGCGGTGAGTGCCGTGAAGCTGTGAGCGCGGCGCTCGCGCGCAGATCCGGAAAACCATGAACGGAATCGACACGGGAGCCGCCGCGCTCCTCGCGAGCCGCATCGCGGCGCTGACGCCGGTTGGCTCGCAAGGCAGCGCCGGAGCGGCGCAAACGGGCGTCTCCGCGCTCGCGACAGGCACCGCCGCGCTCGCCGACACCCAGGCGGGCACGAGCGCCTCGCAGGACTCGGCGCAGACCGTGCTCTCGGCGGTTGCGCTCGCGCTCGACGCCATCATCCGCTCAGGCGGCGAAGCGACGCCTGCCGTGGTCGGCCGCGCGCCGCTCTGGGCCAGTCCCGAAGCCGACGCGCAGACGGGCGCGCCAGGCGGCGCGGCGTCGTTGCCGCTGCCCTTGCCGCCGGGCGGCACCGCGGGCTCGCAAGCCGAAGCCGCCGCCGCCGCGCTGCTCGCGGATGTGGCGATCGCGGTGCAGGGCGAGGCAGCGGCCGACCTTGCCGATGCGGCCGGCAGCGCCAGCACGCAGGCGGGGGCACCCGCACAAGGCACGCCCGCCCAGTCAGGGCCGGCCGCGCAAGCGCCTTCGGCCCCGCAAACCGGCCAGAGCGCACAGACAACCCAGACACCACAGACAGCGCAGACCGCCCACGCCGCCCAGACCGCCGCTGCCGCGCAGACGGGCCCGGTGGCCGCGCTCGCGGCTTCGCTCGCGCGGACCGTGAGTACGAGCGGACTGTTCTACGAGGCGCATCTCGCGCAGTGGCTGCGCGGCCAGCGCACGCCCGCCGACCTCGCCGACGAACCGCAGAACCGGCTCTTTACCGCCAACGCGCAACTCTCGCTCGACTGGGCCCACGCCTCGGACGATATCGACGACGTGCAGTGGACCGAATTGCTCTCCGGCACGGCGAGCGACGCCCACGGCAGTGCGCGCGGCGAAGCGGGCAATGCCGCGAACACGCCGAATATGCCGAACGCGCCAAATATGCCGAACCCTGCCGACGCGGGCCTCGCGCGCGCGTTCTCCGCGCTGCCCGAGGCGCACGCCGAAGCGCTGATGGCACAGCTGCCGGGCCAGGCCCAGGCGCGCGCGGGCGTCCTGCTCGCCGATACGCTGCTGCCCGCCATGCACGACGCCACCGCGCAATCCTTGGGCGCGTCGGTACATGCGTCGGTGATTCCGCTCGTGCGCCAGCAGCTCGATCTGCTCGCGACCGGCGAGTTTCGCTGGAACGGCGAGGCGTGGCCCGGCGTGCGGGTGGACTGGAGCATCCAGCAAGACGACTACGAGGCGCGCGACCCGCGCCACGGCGGCGGCGCGGACGGCGACGACATCCCGTGGCGCACGCGCCTCACGCTCGCGCTGCCGAAGCTCGGCACCGTGGACGCCGAACTCACGCTCACCGGCGCGACGCTCGCGGTGCGCGTGCAGGCGAGCACGGGCGGCGCCGCGCGTCTGAACGCCGAGAGCGAGGCGCTGCGCGGGCGGCTCGAAGCGCTCGGCCTCACGCTCGCGGGGTTGTCGATTCGCGAGATCGGCAGTGGCGTCACGACGAACGCCGCCGAGGCGGCACGCGCCGCGAGCGCCTACGCCGCGCAAACGGAGCCGGCGAGCGCCGCGGCGGGTGCATCGCACGCGCCGAATGGGCCGAATGGGCCGAATGGGCCGGGCACGCCGGAAAAATCAGGCACACGCGACGCCGCGGGCGCGAACGATCAGGACTGGGAACTGTGATGAGCCGCACGCACCGCAAGAGCGCCGCAGCGCTCGCCTACGACGCGCCCGAGGCGGACGGCGCGCCGCGCGTGGTCGCGAAGGGCTACGGCCTCGTCGCGGAGATGATCGTGCAGCGCGCGAAGGAAGCGGGCCTCTACGTGCACGAAGCGCCGGAGATGGTCTCGCTGCTGATGCGCGTGGACCTCGACGCGAAGATTCCGCCACAGCTTTATCAGGCAGTGGCCGAACTGCTCGCGTGGCTGCATCGCCTCGAAGCGCAGGACGAGGCGAAGCCCGAGAGCGCCGCCGAAGCGCAAGACGCCAAGGCCGCCGCAAACGCAAACGCAAACGCAGCAGGACGCAGCATCCACGAGATCCGCGCGATCGGCGGAGCGCACGGCGGCCGCCCCGCGCTGCCCTTCAAGCCTTCAACATCAACTTGATCAGCAGGCCGAACAACCGACCGTAAGGCGGCGCGATGAGCCCGCGCGCGTTCAGCCGCGCCTGGGTGAACACGGGCTTCATCTTCGAGAACGTGACGAAGCCCTCGTAGCCGTGATACGCGCCCATGCCGCTCGCGCCGACACCGCCGAACGGCAGCCCCTCGGCCGCGATGTGCATGAGCGTTTCGTTCACCGCCATGCCGCCCGCCACCGTTTCGCGCGTCACGCGCTCAACCGTGCGGGCGTCGTCCGCGTAGAGGTAGAGCGCGAGCGGGCGCGCTCGCGCGTTCACGTAGCGCAGCGCTTCGTCGAGCGTGTCGTAGGGCACGAGCGGCAGCATCGGCCCGAAGATTTCCTCCTCCATGAGCGCAGTTTGCGCAGGCGCGTTCGTCACGATGACGGGTGCGAAGCGCCGCGTGGCCGCGTCGTGCGTGCCGAGCGCGTGGAGTTGCGCGCCGCTCGCTCCGGCTTCGTCGGCGAGGCGTTGCAGGCGCTCGAAGTGGCGCGCCGAGATGATCGAGGTGTAGTCGCGGTTGTTGGCGAAGTCGGGATAAAGCTGCGCAAAACGCGTGCGCGCGCGCGCGATGAAGGCGTCTTCCTGGCCGCGCGGCAGCAGCACGTAATCGGGCGCGATGCAGGTTTGGCCGGCGTTGAGCGTCTTGCCGAGCAGCAGGCTGTCGACCGCGTCATCGAGCCGCGCATGCTCGCCGATGATGACGGGCGACTTGCCGCCCAGTTCGAGCGTGACCGGCGTGAGGTTCGCGGCAGCCGCGCGCATGACCTCGTGCCCCACGCGCGTCGACCCCGTGAAAAGCAGGTGGTCGAACGGCAGCGCGCTGAAGGCGGCGCCAACCGACGCATCGCCGTTCACGACCGCCACGTGGTCGCGCGCGAAGGTCTTGCCGATCAGTTCCGCGAAGAGTGCCGAGGTGCGCGGCGTCAGCTCCGACATCTTGATCATCGCGCGGTTGCCCGCCGCGAGCGCGCACACGAGCGGGCTCGCGGCGAGCAGCAGCGGATAGTTCCACGGCACGACGATGCCCGCCACGCCGAGCGGCTGCGGCACCACCTTCGCGCGGCCCGGCAGCAGCCACTTGCCCACGGCGCGCCGCTGCGGCTTCATCCAGCGCGCGCCGTGCCTGAGCGCCGCATCGATTTCCTGCTTGAGGACGACGAACTCCGCGAGCGCGACCTCCGCCTTCGAGCGCTGGCCGAAGTCGGCGTTCATCGCTTCGGCGAGCGCGTCGCGGTGCGCGAACAGCACGTCGCGCAGCGCCTTCAGGTTGCGCGCACGCACGTCCCATGCGGGGAACGGCTCGCGCAGGAAGGCGTCGCGCTGCGCGGCGAGGAGGGCGGCGAGCGGGGCGCGCGCGTCGCCTTCGTGTGTGCTGTCCATGCTGTGTGCTTCGGCTGCGTGAGACGCGAGGTGTTCAGGCAAATCCTGCTTCATGGTCGGTCCTCTCGGGGCTCCTTAGTGCGAGGCGAACGCCCGCTCGATGATTTCCGCGTGATCGAAGCGCGCGGGCAGCGTGCCGAACACGCGGTCGCAGTCGGCGTCGTGTTCGTCGAGACGCGTGGCGATGAACGCATCGGCCATGACCTGCGGCCCTTCGCGCAGCAGCATGGCCTGCGCGATCAGCACGATCTGCTGCGCGATGCGCCGCGCGCTCGCCTCGCGCGTGCCGGGCGCGCCGTTGAGCAGCACCGAGAGCCGGTCGAGCGCGGCGTTGAGCACGGGGTGCGTTTGCGCGTCGCGCCGCCACGCGAGAAAGAGCGCCTGCGCGGCGTCGGCTTCGCGCTCCAGCGCGCGCAGCACGTCGAGGCACATCACGTTGCCCGAGCCTTCCCAGATCGAGTTGACGGGCGCCTCGCGGTAAAAGCGCGCCATCGGCCCTTCTTCGACGTAGCCGTTGCCGCCCCAGACTTCCATGGCCTCGCCCGTGAACGCGAGCGCGCGCTTGCAGACCCAGAACTTCGCCGCGGGCGTGACGATGCGCCGCCAGGCGCGCGCTTCGAGCGACGCCAGGTCGCCGTTTGTGCTCGCATCGCCCGCTGTGGCCTCGGCGTTGTTCTCGAACGCGCGCGCAAGACGCATGAAGAGCGCCGTCGCCGCTTCCGATTCGAGCGCGAGATCGGCCAGCACGTTCTGCATGAGCGGCTGTTGCGCGAGCACGCGGCCGAAGGCGCTGCGGTGGCGCGCGTGGTGGATCGCCTGCACGAGCGCGGCGCGCATGAGCGCCGCGCTGCCGATCACGCAGTCGAGCCGCGTGTAGTTCGCCATCTCGATGATGGTGGGCACGCCGCGGCCTTCGTCGCCGATCATCACGCCATAGGCATCGAAGAACTCGACTTCGCTGCTCGCGTTCGAGCGGTTGCCGAGCTTGTTTTTCAGACGCTGCACGTTGACGGCGTTTTTCGTGCCGTCGGGCCGGTAACGCGGTACGAAGAAGCACGAGAGACCGTCGTGCTCCGTGGTGCGCGCGAGCACCAGATGCGCGTCGCACTGCGGCGCGGAGAAAAACCACTTGTGGCCGGTGAGCCGATACGCCGCGCCGCGCCCCGTTTCGATTCCGGCGGCTCGCGCCTCCGTGCGGTTGCTGCGCACGTCCGAGCCGCCTTGTTTCTCGGTCATGCCCATACCGATCATCATCGAGCGCTTTTGCGCGAGCGGCAGGTCGCGCGCGTCGTGCTCGCGCGTGTAGAGCGGTTCGCGCAGCGCCTCGAACAGGGCGGGCTCGCGCTGTAGCACGGCAATGCTCGCGAACGTCATGGTGAGCGGGCACAGCGACCCCGACTCCAGTTGCGCGTGCAGGAAATAGCCCGCGCAGCGCGCGGCCATCGCGCCCGGACGCGGGTCCGAGTATGGCAGCGCGTGCAGGCCTTGCTCGCGCAGCAGCGCCAGCAACTGATGCCAGGCGGGGTGGAATTCGATCGCGTCGATGCGCTCGCCGCGCGGGCTGTGCGTGTGCAGTTCCGGCTCATGGCGGTTGGCGAGATCGGCGAGCGCGAGCGTTTCGGCTTTGCCGAGCACCTCGCCGTGGCGCGCGAGCGCTTCGCGGTGCCAGTCGGCGCCCGCGCGCGCAAGCGCTTCACCGAGCGCGGCGTCGGTGGTGAAAAGGTTGTAGTCGACGAGCGGCGGCGCCTGATTCGTGACTTCGTGGGTCGTGCCGGGGCGATGCGTGAGTTCCGTCGGGTTCATCTGCGTGTCTCCCATGCAAAGGCGCGGCGGCGTGCATGATGCGCTGCCATTCGTATTGTGTTCGCTGTCGTGGCAAGCAGGCCGCTGCAAAGCGGCCGCTGTGTGCGTCGCGTCCGTCACCTGAGCGATGCGTGGGCGCTCCAGCGCTCCCTGCGCATCTCCGGGGTCCCCGTGCCGCTTGCCGGAACCTCGCGGTTTTCAGCGTGCTCGGCTGAACCGCCTTTCATCATAGGCGGCTACGCGTTTCCCGGTTTAGAGGGGATGCTCTGACATAAAAGCTGACCCCGGCATCGGACGCTTCCTACAATGCGCCATTAAAGCCGGAAACGAACGAGCGTGCAAATAGCGCGCCGGACAGAGGGAGACGATGCAATACGACTACATCATCGTAGGCGGCGGCTCGGGTGGCGCGGCGCTGGCGGGCCGTCTGGCCGAGCGCTGTCCCGGTGCGAGCATCGCGCTCATCGAAGCCGGTCCGCACACGGCGCGCAATCCGTTCGTCAACATGCCGCTGGGCGTCGCCGCGCTCGTGCCGTTCCGCACGAAAAACAATTACGCGTACGAAACCGTGCCGCAAGCGGGACTCGCCGGCCGGCGCGGCTATCAGCCGCGCGGCCGCGGCTTCGGCGGCTCCAGCGCCATCAACGCGATGATCTACACGCGCGGCCATCCGCTCGACTACGACGAATGGGCGCAACTGGGCTGCGCCGGCTGGGCGTGGCGCGACGTGCTGCCGTACTTCCTGCGCGCCGAGGACAATGCGCGCGGCGCGAGCGCCTGGCACGGCGTGGGCGGCCCGCTCGCCGTGGCCGATCTGCGCGAGCGCAATCCGGTGGCGGCGCGCTTCGTCGAGGCTGCGCGCGAGGCGGGATTTCGCCTGAACGACGACTTCAACGGCGAGCAGCAGGAGGGCGTCGGCTTCTATCAGGTGACGCAGCGCGGCGGCGAGCGCTGCACGGTGGCGCGCGCGTATTTGTATGGCCGCGAGCGGACGAATCTGCATTTGATCGCGGGCGCGACGGTCCTGCGCGTGAGCTTCGACGGCGCGCGCGCGAGCGGTGTCGAGCTTGCGCGCGGCGGGGCGGTCGAAACGCTGCGTGCGCGCGCCGAAGTGATACTCGCGGCGGGCGCATTCAACTCGCCGCAACTGCTGATGTGCTCGGGCATCGGTCCCGCCGACGAACTCCGCGCGCTAGGCATACCGGTGCGCCACGACGCGCCCGAAGTGGGCCGCAATCTGCTGGATCACATCGACTTCACCTTCAACAAGCGCGTGCATTCGAGCGAGACCGTGGGCTACTCGCTGCGCGGCGCCGCGCGCATGACAGCGGGTCTCGCGAAGTATCTGCACGGGCGGCGCGGCATGCTCACGACCAACGTCGCGGAGGCGGGCGGCTTCCTGAAGAGCCGCGCGGAGCTGGCACGGCCCGACCTGCAACTGCACTTCTGCACGGCCATCGTCGACGATCACAGCAGGCGGCTGCACTGGGGACACGGCTATTCGCTGCACGTGTGCGTGCTGCGCCCGGCGAGCCGCGGCACGGTCACGCTCGTGAGCGCCGATGCGCGCGTGGCGCCCGTGATCGACCCGCGTTTTCTCTCCGATGCGCGCGACCTCGATCTGCTCGTCGAAGGCGCGCGCATGGCGCGGCGCATCCTCGACGCGCCCGCGCTCGCGAAAATGGGCGGGCGCGAGCTCTACACGCATGCGGGGCAGAGCGACGCGCAACTGCGCGAGACGATCGCCCTGCACGCCGACACGATCTACCACCCCGTCGCGACCTGCCGCATGGGCGGCGACGCGCGCTCGGTCGTCGACGCGCAATTGCGCGTGCGCGGCGTGGAGGGATTGCGCATCGCGGACGCCTCCGTGATGCCCACGCTCATCGGCGGCAACACGAATGCGCCGAGCGTGATGATCGGCGAGCGCGCCGCCGACTTCGTCGCGCATGCGCGTCTCGGGCGCGCTGCCGATATCCAACGCGTCACTGTCTGACGCGCTACTTCGTTGTTTCTTGCTTTTCGCTGACTCATCGCAGGTTGCGAAACGTGGCGCACTGTCGCCTCGTTTCCACTCGAACGCCGCGAATAATCCGAGTTTTATAGGTTTTTCGTCAAAGAATGTTCGGTCCGCCGGTTACGCGCAATTTCGAGATTTCGCACTCCCTATAATCGCGCTCGCATTTGGGCGTGTCAGGTGGCGCGTCCGCGAACTGGAGGGTCCGCCTCGATGAGCATCAATGTCTTTCATCTGCTGGAAACCGTTTTGAGCGAGCAGGTCGTCAAATCGCTCGGCGCGCGCTACGGGCTCACGCCCGAACTCACGCGCAAGATCTCGGGTGCCGTGGCGCCGGCGATCATGGCCGCCATCATGCATCGCGGCACGACGCCCGAGGGTGCGCGCAGCCTGTTCTCCACGATCATGTCGCCCGAGGTCAATGCGCAGATCGGCAAGCAGTTGCCCGACCTGCTCACGAGCACGGCGGGCCTGAGCCAGCTCGAAGCCACCGGCCGCGAACTCGTGCAGAAGGCGACGGGCGCGAATGTCGGCGCCCTTTCCGACGCCGTCGCGGCGCAAACGGGCACGCCGCAATCCACGGCCTTTTCGCTGGCCGGCGTGGTGGGCGCGGCGATGATGGGGATTCTGAAGCACCACTTCACGGCTTCCCAGGGCTTCGTCGGGCAACTGCCGACGCTGCTCGGTCATCAACTGTCGTCGGTCAACGCGAGCCTCACCGACCGTCTCGCGGGCGCCGTGGGCCTCGGCAGCGCCGCCGCCTTCGCGGGCTCGATCCTGAGCCGCCTGAAGGATGTTTCCGCGCATCTCGATCATCCGCAGCCGGTGGTGCGTCCGGTGCCCGCTTCGGTGCCGCCGCAAACCGTTGGCATGTCCACGCCGCCCATCGTCGAGGAAAAGCGCCGTCATCACTGGCTGTGGTGGCTGCTCGCCGCGCTTGCGCTGATCATCGCGTTCTTCGCGCTGCGTTCGTGCCAGCACGACGAGCAAGCCGCTCCGGAAGCGGCGGCAAGCGCGCCGCCGGCGGCGGCAAGCGCGCCGCCGGCGGCGGTTGCGGCGTCCGACGCGGCTTCCGATGCAGCGGCGCAATCGGCAGCTCAAGCCGCTTCGCAAGCTGACAGTGCTTCCGCTGCGGTCGCGGCCTCGGGCACGGTCGCTTCGGGCGCGGTGGCCGCCGTGGCTGCGAGCGACGCCGCACCGGCGCCGACCCAGGACTCGCACCTCTCGTTCACGGTCGACAAATCCGGCGTGCCGACGATCACCGCGACGGTGGGCACGGAAGCCGAGAAGCAGCAACTCATGGACGCGCTCACGAAAAAGTTCGGCGCAGGCAAGTTCACGGCCAACGTGAACGTCGACGCGGCGACGAAGCCCGCCGAATGGCTCGCGCACCTCGACGGCCTGCTGCCGCTGATGGCGCTGCCCGGCGCGGAAGTGAAGATCGACGGCACGCACGTCGAACTGAGCGGCGCGGCCGCCGACGCGAAGGCAGGCTGGCTCGACAAGCTCAAGGCGTTGTTCGGCTCGGGCTTCGACATCGGCGTGTTCAACGTGCAGAAGGCCGTGGCCGACGCCACGCAGTCGTTCCGCGACGCGGTGAAGGGCCTGTTCGCCACCGACGCTTCGTGCGCGGGCGCCGATGTGGCGAAGGTACTCAACCTGCAAGTGGTGAACTTCAAGACGGGCAGCTCGATCGTGCCGGCCTCCGCTGCCGACGATCTGCGCCAGTCGGCGCGGGCGCTCATCGCGTGCTCGAAGCGCGGCCAGCCGGTCTCGCTCGAAGTGGCGGGCTACTCGGACAACGTGGGCGACAAGGCGGCGAACCTCGCGCTTTCGAAGCAGCGCGCGCTCGCGGTGCGCACTTACCTGGCGTCGCAGGGCGTGCCGCTCAGCCGGCTCACGGCGCAAGGCTACGGCGACGTCAATCCGGTGGAAAGCAACGACACGGAAAGCGGCCGCTTCCACAACCGCCGTATCGAGTTCATCGCGAAGCAGTAAGGGCGCGGTGTGATGCGGCAGTCATGCGGCAGTGATGCAGGAAGCCGTCCGGCGCGAGCCGGGCGGCTTTTTGTTTTGCGCTGTCCCGCTTCAGGACGCTTGCCCCGGCCGCTTTTCCAGCCCCGGCGGGTGCACGAAGTCATCGAGAAACGTGAACGGCTTGCCATACTCTGCACGCGCGACGTCGAGCCACGCGCGCGCCGCGTGAGAGAGATAGCCGCTGCGCTTCCAGCCAATCGCCATGTCCCAGGTGATTTGCGGCTCGCTCACGGGCAGGCAGGTGAAACGCTCGGCGTCGAGGCGGCGCACGTACGGCGCGGGCAGGAGCGCAATGCCCACGCCCGCGAGCACGAGCGCGGCCATCAGATCCCAGTGGCCGCTGCGCCCCACCACCTGCGGCACGAAGCCGGCCGTGCGGCAGGCGTTCAGCACGACGTCATTGAGCGCGAGGCTTTCGCCGTAGAACACGAACGGCTCGGCGGCCAGCTCCGCAAGCGGCACGGCCAGCTTGTTGTCCCAGCGCGAGCCGCGCCGCGCGACGAGCCACAGCAGCTCGTGCGCGATCGGCAGAACGTCGATGAGCGCCGGGTCCACGGGCAGCAGCACGCCGCCCAGCTCCAGCTCGCCCGAGATCAGCGCGGCCTCGATTGCGCGCGAACCCTGCTCGAAAAGCTTGAGCTCGATCTTCGGATAGCGCTGCCGGAAGGTCGCGATGGCGGGCGTGAAAAGCGAGCCGCCCATCGGCGGGATGCCGATGGTGAGCTCGCCGCGCCCGAGCGTGCCGAGATCCGCGAGTTCGGCCTGCAACTGCGCCTGCGCGGCCAGCACGTCCTGGCCGCGCTGATAGACGATGCGGCCCGCGTCGGTGAGCACCATCTGGCGCGCGTCGCGCAGGAGCAACTGCGTGCCGGTTTCGTCTTCGAGCGCCTTCACCATCTTGCTGATGGTCGGCTGCGTGACGTGCAGTTTCTCGGCCGCGGCGGTGAAGCTTTGTTGCCGCACCACCTCGATGAAATAGCGAAGCGCGCGCAGTTCCACGATCGGGACTCCAGAAGTGTGCAGAAAAAACCCTAAACGGGACGCCAGGCTGGTGCATTCCAATATGGAATGAGCAAAATGATCCTAAGTCATTATGTTTATGCTGCGCTGCACCCTATACTGACTTCCACTCCAGTGTCACTTAGGGTTTGCCATGACTGCGCCGAACACGTCCGCAACAGTCTCCGAAAGCGCCGCGCCCGGCACGGGCGGGATGGCGGCCGTGAGCCGCCGCATCGGCCGTATCGCGGTGCAGTCGGCGTTGCTCGCGGGGCTCTGGTATGTCGCCGACATGCTCACGCGTCTCGCGCACCTGCCGGTGCCCGGCGGCGTGGTCGGCCTCGTTTTGCTGCTCGCGCTGCTCTTTTGCGGCGGCGTCACGCCGCGCTGGGTGAAGGCCGGCGCCGACTGGCTGCTCTCGGACATGCTGCTGTTCTTCATTCCGGCCGCCGTGGCGGCCGTGAAGTACGGCGGCCTCTTTCGCGCCGACGGCTGGCGTCTCGCGCTCGTGGTGGTGGGCGGCACGCTCATGGTGATGGTGGCCGTGGCGTTCGCCGTCGAACAGGCCGCGCGGCTGGAGCGGCGTCTCGCGCTGCGCCGCGTGCGTCATACGCGCCATCTGGCGCGGGCCTGAGGTCCAACGTTCTGAATCGAGAGTGAGGGTGATGGCGTCATGAACGCGTTCTATTCGTCCCTGTTCGCCGACGACGCGGCGCGGCTCATCGCCGCCGGCTGCTTTATCCTCACGGTCGCGCTCTATTTCGCCGCGAAGGCGCTCTATGCGCGTTATCGCTCGCCCTGGCTTACGCCGCTCGTCGCGGTGCCGGTGGTGCTCGGCGTGCTCGTGCTCGCGCTCCATATTCCGTATCCCGTCTACTTCCAGGACACGCGCTGGCTCATGTGGCTGCTCGGCCCGGCCACGGTGGCCTTCGCGGTGCCGATCTACGAATACCGCGACCTGCTCAAGCGCCACTGGATCTCGCTCGCCGTGGGCGTGACGGTGGGCATCGTCGTGGCGGTGGGCGGCTCGCTCGCGCTTGCCAAGCTGCTGCATCTCTCGCCCGAACTCCAGCGCAGCCTGATGACGCGCTCGATCTCCACGCCGTTCGCGCTCGCCGTGTCCGACAAGATCCACGCGCCGCGCGACCTCACCGCGCTGTTCGTGATCGCCACGGGCGTGTGCGGCATGCTGTTCGGCGAACTGGTGCTCGGCCTCGTGCCGCTGCGCACGCGGCTTGCGCGCGGCGCGCTCTTTGGCGCGGCGGCCCACGGCGTGGGCACGGCGAAGGCGCGCGAACTGGGCAGCGAAGAAGGCGTGGTCGCGAGCCTCACGATGATGATCGCGGGCGTGGTGATGGTGCTGCTCGCGCCCGCGCTGGGGTTCTTGCCGATTTGACCGGGACGGGCGCGTGGCGTGGCCGCGCCCGGACTTTATCGGGATGGGCTTTTTTCCGACGCGGGTAGGATTCGCCGCATTGTCGCGTAAGCCGCTGGGATAGCGGCTTGCGCGTTTCCGGTCACCATCACCTCGTTTCATGCAACCCATCACCATCATCGTCGCGTGCCACAACGGCGCGACCACGCTTGCCCGCGCGCTCGACAGCGCGATCGCGCAGGGCGAAGCCGAACGCATTCTCGTCGTCGACGACGGCTCGACCGACGCCTCCGCCAACATCGCACGCATCTACGCGATGCGCGAACCGCGCGTGCGGCTCGTACAGATGCCCGGCACCGGCGGCGCGGCCCGCGCGCGCAACTGGGGCGCGTTGCAGGCCACCACGCCGTACCTCGCATTCCTCGAAGTCCGCGACGAATACCTGCCGGGGGCGCTGGCCGCCGCTCACGCGCATCTGGTGCAGCATCCGCACGAAGCGGCGATTCGCCTCGATGTCGATTACGACGGCTTCCCGGAGCGGTTCACCACGCACCCCGATTTCGCCAGGCATACCGAAGCGCTCAGCAACACCGTGCCGAGCAGTCTCGTGATCCGGCGCGGCGCCTTTCTCGCGCTCGGCGGCTTTCCCATGGACGAAACCTTTCGCCGCTATGGCGGTGAAGACGGCGCGCTTGCGTGGGCGCTCCATGAGGCATTCGGACAGCGCCGCCTGATCGACGCGAAGCGGGTGCGCCTGCACTACCAGGCGGGCACCTACGCGGAACACTATCTGAGCATCCAGCTCGGCCTGAGCGACGTGCCGGCGGCCACGCAGGACGAGACGCTGCGCGCATCGCGGGCCTTTCTCGCCGCGGCGATGGCGAGCGTGCAGCAGACGCGCGGACTCAGCGTGAGGCACGCGGCCTGATGAGGCACGAGCGAGGGCGGCACCGGTTGCGGCACCGATTGAGCCGCAAATCGCCGCACCCATCTCGTCGCGCAGCCGCCATCCCGATTTGCTACAATCACGCCTCGTCTTCGAGGAGCGTTGCGACGGGTTTTCTGTAATCCGCCAGGCTCGAAGGCGCTCAATACGGCGGATTCCCTGAATCCGCCGCACTGAAACGGCGCTCACGTCTTTAATTTCTAGTCACTTTTAGAAAGGAGGGCGTGATGAACGCCGCAGTTCCGCAAGATCAAGCCAAAGATTTCATCGTCGCCGACATGTCGCTCGCAGCCTGGGGCCGCAAGGAACTCGACATTGCCGAGACCGAAATGCCGGGCCTCGTGCAAACCCGCGAAGAATACAAGGCGCAGCAGCCGCTCAAGGGCGCGCGCATCGCCGGTTCGCTGCACATGACCATCCAGACGGGCGTGCTGATCGAAACGCTCACGGCACTGGGCGCCGACGTGCGCTGGGCCTCGTGCAACATCTTCTCGACGCAAGACCACGCTGCTGCCGCCATCGCTGCGGGCGGCACGCCGGTGTTCGCGTTCAAGGGCGAATCGCTCGACGAATACTGGGAGTTCTCGCACCGTATTTTCGAATGGCCGAACGGCGAGTTCGCCAACATGATTCTCGACGACGGCGGCGATGCCACGCTCCTGCTGATCCTCGGCTCGAAGGCTGAAAAGGACCGCTCGGTCATCGCCAAGCCGACGAACGAAGAAGAAGTCGCGCTGTACAAGTCGATTGCCGCGCACCTCGACGTCGACCCGACGTGGTACTCGAAGCGCCTCGCGCACATCAAGGGCGTGACCGAAGAAACCACGACGGGCGTGCACCGCCTGTACCAGATGGAAAAGGAAGGCCGTCTGCCGTTCCCGGCCATCAACGTGAACGACTCGGTCACGAAGTCGAAGTTCGACAACCTGTACGGCTGCCGCGAGTCGCTCGTCGACGGCATCAAGCGCGCGACCGACGTCATGATCGCGGGCAAGATCGCTGTCGTGGCCGGTTACGGCGACGTGGGCAAGGGCTGCGCGCAATCGCTGCGCGGTCTGGGCGCCACGGTGTGGGTCACGGAAATCGATCCGATCTGCGCGCTGCAAGCCGCGATGGAAGGCTACCGCGTCGTGACGATGGAATATGCCGCCGACAAGGCCGACATCTTCGTGACGGCCACGGGCAATTACCACGTGATCGGCCATGACCACATGAAGGCGATGCGCCACAACGCGATCGTCTGCAACATCGGCCACTTCGACTCGGAAATCGACGTCGCTTCCACGCGCCAGTACCAGTGGGACAACATCAAGCCGCAAGTCGACCACATCATCTTCCCGGACGGCAAGCGCGTGATCCTGCTGGCCGAAGGCCGCCTCGTGAACCTGGGCTGCGCCACGGGCCACCCGTCGTTCGTGATGTCGAACTCGTTCACGAACCAGACGCTCGCGCAGATCGAACTGTTCGTGGAAGGCCAGAAGTACGAGAACAAGGTGTACGTGCTGCCGAAGCATCTGGACGAGAAGGTCGCGCGCCTGCACCTCGCGCGCATCGGCGCGAACCTCTCCGTGCTGTCCGACGACCAGGCTGCGTACATCGGCGTCGACAAGAACGGTCCGTTCAAGCCGAACCACTATCGCTACTAAAGCGATACATCGCGATACAAAGTGGGCTGCGGTTTTAAGCCCGCTTTAAGCGGTCAGGCGGATGCTGCCCCTAATCCCCGCGCCCCATGCGGAGACCGCGGGCGGCATCCGCCGCCGGCACCTGGCGACACAAAAGCAACGACGCAAAAGGAGTCCTTATGACCGTGCTGCTGACCTGGCTGATCAACGCGCTCGCGCTCCTGATCATCACCTGGCTCGTTCCGTCGATCCACATTCGCAGCTTCGGCACCGCGCTCATCGTCGCGATCGTGCTCGGCCTCATCAACGCCGTGCTGCGCCCGCTGTTGATCGTGCTCACGCTGCCCGTGACGATCCTCACGCTCGGCCTCTTCATCCTCGTGGTGAACGCGCTGTGTTTCTGGCTGGCGGCGTCGCTCCTCAAGGGCTTCGAGGTGTCGGGCTTCTGGTCGGCCTTCTTCGGCTCGATCCTGTACAGCATCGTGTCCTGGCTGCTTTCGGCGCTGATCTTCGGTAACCGCAGCCTCGGCTGATGCCGGAAAAGGCCTCACTGGCCTCATCAACATGAAACCGATCGAACTCTCATTCGAATTCTTCCCGCCGAAGACTCCGGACGGCATCGAGAAGCTGCGCGCCACGCGCGCCGAGCTCGCGACGCTCAAGCCGAAGTTCGTCTCGGTGACGTTCGGCGCGGGCGGCTCCACGCAACAGGGCACGCTCGACACCGTCGTCGATATCGCGAAGGAAGGCGTCGAAGCGGCGCCGCACCTCTCGTGCATCGGCTCCTCGAAAGAGAGCCTGCGCGCGATTCTCGGCGAGTACCGCTCGCACGGCATCCGTCACATCGTGGCGCTGCGCGGCGACCTGCCTTCGGGCATGGGCGCGGTGGGCGAGTTGCGCTACGCGTCGGAACTCGTCGCCTTCATCCGCGAGGAAACCGGCGACGCGTTTCACATCGAAGTGGCCGCGTATCCCGAGTACCATCCGCAGGCGCGCTCGCCGCGCCACGACCTCGAAGCGTTCGCGCAGAAGGTGAAAGCGGGCGCCAATTCGGCGATCACGCAGTACTTCTTCAACGCCGATGCGTACTTCCGCTTCGTCGAAGACGCGAAGAAGCTGGGCGTGGACATTCCCATCGTGCCCGGCATCATGCCGATCACGAACTACTCGCAGCTCATGCGCTTTTCGGAAATGTGCGGCGCGGAAGTGCCGCGCTGGGTCGCGAAGCGCCTGGAGAGCTTCGGCGACGACCGCGAGTCGATTCGCGCGTTCGGCCTCGACGTGGTGACGGACCTGTGCCGCCGCCTCGTCGAGGCGGGCGTGCCGGGCATCCACTTCTATACGCTCAATTCGGCGGCGGCCACCCGGACGATCTGCCAGCGCCTGGGGTACTGACGTCAACGCCGCGCGGGTCGCGTACCCGCGTAGGGCATGTCATCCAGAAAACCGCGTGGTGCCGCTTTTGCGGCCCACGCGGTTTTTTCTTTGGGGGACAGAGTGTGGATGTATTAGTTCACGCGGCGGGCTGATGCAGATCAGGCTCGACAATTTGAGACATGACGAGAATCAAAACTTTTTCGTTTTCCGGCCTGCGGCAGGACGCACCGCGAGCAGCACCAGGCCGGCATCTTCGCCATGACTCTCTCTACCATCGCCAACCCTGACGCAGAGCATCCAGCCTGGTCCTACACGCAAGCCCTGGATGCCTGGCAAGCCGGCGCACACGACGAGGCGCTCGCAAGCTGTACGCAACTGCTAGCCGCCGACCCGCATGACGCCGATGTTCTGCAACTCGCCGGCGTGCTTCACATCGGGCGCGACCAGGGCATGGCGCGTACGCTGCTCGGCCGGGCGCTGGCCGTGCGTGAGGACGCCGACGTGCTCGTGAACCTCGCGCTGACGTACGACGCCGCTGAAACCGCACAGCGCGAGGCGTTGCTCGAGCGCGCGCTCGAACTGAATCCGCAATCCACGCATGCGCTCAACAATCTCGCGAATCTCTATGGTGAGCGCGGCGAACTCGGGCGCTCGCTCGCCTGCTTCGAGCGCCTGCTCTCGATACAGCCCGACAATGCGCTTGCCCACTACAACTACGGCAGCCTGTTGCTCACCAATGGGGCGGCGGGGCGGGCGGAAGTGTCACTGCGCCGTGCTGTCGAACTAGACCCCGCGTATGCAAACGCGTGGAATAACCTCGCGAGTGCGCTGATCGGGCTGAACCGGTTTTCGGAGGCGCTGGTGCTGCTGAAGCACGCCTGCTCGGTGCTACCGGCGTCGGCGGACATTCTCATGACCGTGGGTATTCTGTACAGCCTTCTTGGCCGTCACGCCGAAGCGCATGCAACGCTTGCGCGGGCGGTGGAGATGGAGCCGCACAATGCCTCGCCCTGGAATTACCTGGGCGCGCTTTTCTACGATCTGGGCCAACTGGACAAGGCACGACCGGCGTTTGTGCGCGCCATCGAGCTGCGCCCCGGTTACGCCGACGCGCACGGCAATCTGGCCTCGGTGCTCAAGGCGGCGGGCGATATCGAGGCGGCCATCAGCGGGTACCGCAGTGCGTTGGCGTGCGATCCCGGCAATCGAGCCATGCACGCCAATCTCGCCTATGCACTCACATTCGCGACGGACGACGCCGCCACGATCCGCGCCGAGGCCGAGGCCTACAGCGCGCGTCACGAAGCGCCGTGGCTCGCGCAGGCGGTGACGCACGCCAACTCGCCCGAACGTGCGCGGCGGCTGCGCATCGGCTACATGTCGCCGGATTTTCGTCAGCACTGCCAGGCGCTTTTCATGACGCCGCTGCTCGCGCATCACGACCATCGGGCGTTCGAGATCGTCTGCTACTCGACCACGTCGCGGCCCGACGATGTCACGCGCCGTCTCGCAAGCTATGCGGACCTCTGGCGCGACGTGCGCGAGTTCGACGACGAACGGCTCGCCCGGCAGATTCGCGACGACGGTATCGACATCCTCGTCGACCTGACCATGCACATGGACGGCGCGCGGCGACTCGTGTTTGCGCGCCGGCCCGCGCCCGTGCAGGTCGCGTGGCTTGCGTATCCGGGCACCACGGGCAGCGCCGCGATCGGCTGGCGGCTCACCGATCCGTGGCTCGATCCGCCGGGCGTGCCGGGCGTCGATGCGCAGTACACCGAACGCTCGCTGCGCCTGCCCGATTCGTTCTGGTGCTACGACGCGCAGGCCCCCGGCGTCGAGGTCGGCACGTTGCCCGCGCTTGCCGCGGGCCATATCACGTTCGGCTGCCTGAACAATCCCTGCAAGCTCACCGACGCGACGCTCGCGCTCTGGTCCGGCGTGTTCGCGGCGCTGCCCGATGCGCGGCTCGTGCTCCTCGCACCCGAGGGCGAGGCGCGGGCGAAACTCGCCGCGCGGCTCGCCTCGCACGGCGTGGAGGCGGCGCGCGTGCGCTTCGTCGGCATGCAGGCGCGCGAGGACTATTTGCGCACCTGGTCGCAGATCGACATCGCGCTCGACACCGTGCCGTACAACGGCCATACGACGAGTCTCGACGCGTTCTGGATGGGCGTGCCCGTCCCCACGCGGGTGGGTCGCGCGGTTGCCGGGCGCGCCGGTCTTTCGCTGCTCGCCAACCTTGGCTTGCGGGATCTGGCCGCGCACAGCGACGCCGAATACGTCGCCATCGTCACGGCGCTGGCGCGCGACCTGCCTCGGCTCGCGGCGCTGCGGGCGGGCTTGCGCGAGCGCATGACGGCCTCGCCGCTCATGGACGGCGCGCGCTTTGCGCGCGCCATCGAGGGCGCCTACCGGCAGATGTGGGGCGCGTGGTGCGCCACGGCGGCCACCGGCGAGCCGGAGGACGCCCGCGCCTGGTTCGACCGGGGCAACCTGCTGCGCGACCAGGGCGACGTCGCGCAGAGCGAGGCCGCGTTCCGGCGTGCCGCCGAACTCGCGCCCGATGATCCCGCGGTGTTGAGCAACCTGGCCAGTCTGATTGCGCAGAACGGCCGCTACGCCGAGGCGCAACGGCTGCTGGAGCGCGCGCTGGCCGTGCGCCCCGACTTCGCCGGAGCCTGGCGCAATCTCGCCAACGTGTTCATGGCAACCGACCGCAAGGGCGAGGCGATCGAGGCATACCGGCGCGCGATCGATCTCGCGCCCGGCTTTGCCCGCCCCCGCGTCCTGCTTGCCGCGTTGCTCATGAGCGCGGGCGAGACGGCCGCGGCCATCGGGGAGTTGCGCCACGCGGTGGCGGACGATCCCGCCGACGTTTGCGCGCACAGCGACCTGGCCTACGCCACGATGTTCGTGACCGACGACGGCCACGCCATCCGCGCCGAGGCCGAAGCGTTCAGCCGGCGGCACGAGGCGCCGCTGATAGCCGTGCCGGCGTGGCACGCCAATGTGCGCGACCCGGCGCGGCGCCTGCGCATCGGTTACGTTTCCCCCGATTTTCTCAACCATTGCCAGTCGCTTTTCACGTTGCCGCTCCTGGCTCACCACGACCACGCCGCGCACGAGATCTTCTGCTATGCGAGCGTGGCGCGGCCCGACGTGGTCACGCGGCGCATCGCGAGCCATGCCGATGTCTGGCGCGACGTGCACGCGCTCGACGACGCGCAGCTCGCGCAACAGATTCGCCACGATGGCATCGACATCCTCGTCGACCTGACGATGCACATGGCGAGCGCGCGGCGGCGTCTCTTCGCCATGCGGCCCGCGCCGGTGCAGGTCGCGTGGCTGGCCTATCCGGGCACCACCGGCAGCCCTGCAATGGGCTGGCGGCTCACCGACCCGCGTCTGGACCCCGAAGGCGCGCCCGAGGTCGACGCGCAGTACACCGAACGATCCCTGCGCCTGCCGGACACATTCTGGTGCTATGCCCCGTTCTACGATGCCGACCGCACCGCGCAGCCCGGCTCGCTGCCCGCGCTGGCTGCGGGCCACATCACGTTCGGCTGCCTGAATAATCCCTGCAAGCTCACCGACGCCACGCTCGCGCTCTGGTCCGGCGTGTTCGAGGCGCTGCCCGACGCGCGCCTGATGCTGCTCGCCGCATCAGGTTTGGTGCGGGACCGGTTGAAGACACGCTTCGCCATGCATGGCATCGATCCCACGCGCGTCACATTCGTGGGTTACCAGAACCGGCTCGACTACCTGCGCACCTACGCGCAAATCGACATCGCCCTCGACACCTTCCCGTACAACGGCCACACCACGAGCCTCGATGCGTTCTGGATGGGCGTGCCGGTGCCCACGCGCGCGGGCCGTTCGGCCGCGAGCCGCGGTGCCCTCTCTCTGCTCGCGAACCTCGGCCTGACCGATCTGGCCGCGCACAGCGACGCGCGCTACGTCGCCATCGTGAGCGATCTCGCCCGCGATCTGCCGCGTCTCGCCGCGCTGCGTGAGGGCTTGCGCGAGCGCATGCTGGCCTCGCCGCTCATGGACGCGCCGCGCTTCGCGCGCGCCATGGAGGCCGCATTCCGGCAGATGTGGCGCGCCTGGTGCGAAGAGGTATCGCCACTCGCCGCTTGAGCGTCGCCCCCGTCGCGGCGCGCGGCAATTCGGCGCGCTATGTTCCTGTTCTACAAGGCGATCAAGAGAAACGAACCAGGAAACCGCGCGGAAACCGCAAGCAAACAGCAAGGAAGCGACAACGAAAAACGGGGACAAGCGTACGTTGCGCCGCAGCATGCGGCAACGATGACGCCTGTCAACCCGGCGTTTTCCACAGGCGACGGGACTTTTGGCTTGCTTGTGACTGCGGCACGTGCTCAAGTAAGATCGCGCTACGCTGGCGCAAGCCGGCACTGAACTGGAGGAAACATGAAAGAAAACAAACTGTTGCGTGCTGCACGAATGACGTCTCTCGTGGCGCTCGCAGCGGCATCGATTGCTGGAGCCCCGCTCGCGCACGCCGCGCAAAGCATTCCGAACAAGACGCTTGTCTACTGCTCGGAAGGCAGCCCCGCCGGCTTCGACCCGGCCCAATACACGACCGGCGTCGATTTCACCGCGAACACGTTCACCGTCTATAACCGTCTCGTCGAATTCGAACGCGGCGGCACCAAGGTCGAACCGGGGCTCGCGCAATCGTGGGACGTTTCCCCGGACGGCAAGACCTACACGTTCCATCTGCGTCATGACGTGAAGTTCCAGACCACCTCGTTCTTCAAGCCCTCGCGCGAATTCAACGCCGACGACGTCGTGTTCACGTTCGACCGCATGCTCAACCCGAACAACGCGTTCCGCAAGGCGTACCCGGTGTCGTTCCCGTACTTCACCGACATGGGCCTCGACAAGCTCATCGCGAAGGTCGAGAAGGTCGATCCGTACACCGTCAAGTTCACGCTGAACGAGCCGAACGCGCCGTTCATCCAGAACATGGCGATGGAATTCGCCTCGGTCCTCTCGGCTGAATACGCGGATCAACTGATGAAGGCCGGCAAGGCCGCCGACATCAACCAGTACCCGGTCGGCACGGGTCCGTTCATCTTCAAGAGCTACACGAAGGACGCGACCATCCGTTTCGACGGCAATCCCGACTACTGGAAGCCGGGCGCCGTGAAGCTCGCCAAGCTGATCTTCTCGATCACGCCGGACGCCAGCGTGCGCGTGCAGAAGATCAAGCGCGACGAGTGCCAGGTGATGAGCTACCCGCGTCCCGCCGACATCGCGCCGCTGAAGGCCGAGGCGAACATCGCGATGCCGTCGCAGCCGGGCTTCAACCTGGGCTACCTGTCGTACAACGTCACGCACAAGCCGCTCGACAACGTGGACGTGCGCCACGCGCTCGACATGGCGATCAACAAGAAGGCGATCATCGACTCGGTGTACCAGGGCGCGGGCCAGCTCGCCACCAACCCGATGCCGCCGACCCAGTGGTCCTACGTGAAGAACCTGCCGGCCAACGCATACGATCCGGCGAAGGCCAAGGCGCTGCTCGCCAAGGCGGGTCTGTCGAACGGTTTCGAGATCACGCTGTGGGCCATGCCCGTGCAGCGCGCCTACAACCCGAACGCACGCTTGATGGCCGAAATGATCCAGTCCGACTGGGCCAAGATCGGCGTGAAGGCGAAGATCGTCACGTATGAGTGGGGCGAGTACATCAAGCGCGCGCACGCGGGCGAGGACGACTCGATGCTGATCGGCTGGACGGGCGACAACGGCGACCCCGACAACTGGCTCGGCACGCTGCTCGGCTGCGAGGCCGTGAACGGCAACAACTTCGGCAAGTGGTGCTACAAGCCGTTCGACGACCTGGTCCAGAAGGGCCGCCAGACGTCGGACGTGGCGCAGCGCACGAAGTTCTACCAGGAAGCGCAGCAGATCTTCGCGAAGCAACTGCCGTTCTCGCCGATCGCTCACTCGACCGTCTATCAGCCGGTCAGCAAGAAGGTGATCGACATGCGCATCGAACCGCTCGGCTACGCGCGCTTCGACGGCGTGGGCATGCAGTAACGTTGATCGGTAGCTTTCGCCCGGCTTTCACCTGATCGGAAAGCGGGCGGAATATGGTCCGGCGACCGGGGTCACGAGCCCCCGTCGCCGGTTGCGTTTCATTTCAAGCTTTCGGGGGAACACCACATGTTCCGCTTCGTATTGCGCCGCATCGGCATGGTGATACCCACGTTCATCGGTATCACGATCCTCGCGTTCGCACTCATCCACCTGATTCCGGGCGACCCCATCGAAGTGATGATGGGCGAGCGCGGCGTCGATCCGCAAATGCACGCCGAGGCGATGCACCGCCTGGGGCTCGACGAGCCTCTGCCGATGCAGTATCTCCACTACGTGTGGCACGCTGTTCACGGCAATCTCGGCACTTCGATCATCACCAATACGAGCGTGATGGGCGAATTTCTCGCGCGCTTTCCCGCCACCGTCGAACTCTCCATTTGTGCGCTCCTCTTCGCGCTGGTGATCGGCTTGCCGGCCGGCGTGTTCGCGGCGCTGAGGCGCGGCACCGCCGTCGACCACGGCGTGATGGGCACCGCGCTCACCGGCTATTCCATGCCGATCTTCTGGTGGGGGCTCATCCTCATCATGGTGTTCTCGTCGAAGCTCGGCTGGACGCCCGTGTCGGGCCGCATCGCCGTGGAATTCGACATTCCGCACGTCACGGGCTTCATGCTGATCGACTCGCTCCTGCCCGGCACCGACGAAGGCTCGTTCCGCTCCGCCTTGAGCCACCTGATCCTGCCCGCCATCGTGCTCGGCACGATCCCGCTCGCCGTGATCGCGCGCATGACGCGCTCTTCCATGCTCGAAGTGCTGCGCGAGGACTACATTCGCACCGCGCGCGCCAAGGGCCTGTCGCCCTTGCGCGTGATCGTCGTGCATGCGCTGCGCAACGCGCTCATTCCCGTGGTGACGGTGATCGGCCTTCAGGTCGGCACGCTGCTTGCGGGGGCCGTGCTCACCGAAACGTTGTTCTCCTGGCCCGGCATCGGCAAATGGCTGATCGACGCGATCAGCCGGCGCGACTATCCGGTGGTGCAGGGCGGCATTCTCATGATCGCGACGCTCGTGATCCTCGTGAACCTGTTCGTCGATCTGCTGTACGGCGTGCTCAACCCGCGCATTCGACATACGAGGTAAGCGAGCCATGACAATGCACACCCCACAACATCACAATCAAACGCAGGAGGCATGATGGCTGACATTCAGAACACCGTGCCTCGCGCCGTCACGCCGCCTTCGGGCCGCGCGCTCGTGCTGCGCGAATTCTGGGCGAACTTCTCGCGCAACAAAGGCGCCGTGGGCGCCGGGATCATCGTGCTCGCGTTGATCTTCATCGCGATCTTCGCGCCGCTGATCGCGCCGCACAGCCCTATCGAGCAGTACCGCGACAACGTGAAGATTCCGCCCGCCTGGCTCGACGGCGGCAACTGGAAGTTCATTCTCGGCACCGACGAAGCGGGCCGCGACATCCTCTCGCGTCTCATGTACGGCGCGCGTCTGTCGCTGTGGATCGGCTGCGTGTCGGTCGTGCTCGCGCTGATTCCGGGCATCGTGCTCGGGCTCGTGGCCGCGTTCTTCGAGAAGTGGGCCGACACGCCGATCATGCGTCTCATGGACGTGCTGCTCGCGCTGCCTTCGTTGCTCCTCGCCGTGGCCGTGGTCGCGATCATCGGTCCGGGTCTCACCAACACCATGCTCGCCATCGCGATCGTGGCGTTGCCCGGTTACGTGCGTCTCACGCGCGGCTCGGCTTTGGGCGAACTGCACAAGGAGTACGTGACCGCTTCGCGCGTGGCCGGCGCCGGCACGATGCGGCTGATGTTCTCGCAGGTGCTGCCCAACTGCACCGCGCCGCTCATCGTGCAGGCCACGCTCGGCTTTAGCTCGGCGATTCTCGACGCCGCCGCGCTCGGCTTCCTCGGCCTCGGTGTGCAGCCGCCGCGGGCGGAGTGGGGCGCGATGCTCGCCTCCGCGCGCGACTACATCGACAGCGCATGGTGGATCGTCACGATGCCCGGTCTGTCCATCCTCGTTTCGGTGCTCGCAATCAATCTGCTCGGCGACGGGCTGCGCGACGCACTCGATCCCAAGCTCAAGCGGATGGCCTGATCATGACTCAAGACCTTTTGACCATCCGTAATCTGGCGGTGAACTTCAACGGCCTGCCAGCCGTCGACCGCGTGAATCTTTCCGTGGCGCCGGGCGAAGTGCTCGGCATCGTCGGCGAATCGGGCTCGGGCAAGAGCGTGACGATGATGGCGCTCATGGGCTTGATCGACGCGCCCGGCAAGGTGACGGCGGATTCGATCACGTTCGACGGACGCGATCTTCTCAACGCCACCGGCAAGGACCGTCGCCGCATCGTCGGCAAGGACATCGCCATGGTGTTCCAGGACGCGCTCACGAGCCTGAATCCGAGCTATACCGTCGGCTATCAGATCAAGGAAGTGCTCAAGCTGCACGAAGGCTTGCGCGGTTCCGCGCTGCATGCGCGCGCGCTGGAGCTGCTCGACCAGGTGGGCATTCCCGATGCGAAGAACCGCATCGACAACTTCCCGCACCAGATGTCGGGCGGCATGAACCAGCGCGTGATGATCGCGATGGCCGTGGCCTGCAACCCGAAGCTTCTGATTGCCGACGAGCCCACCACGGCGCTCGACGTGACGATCCAGGCGCAGATCATGGAACTGCTCGTGCGCTTGCAGAAAGAGCGCGGCATGGCGCTCGTGCTGATTTCGCACGATCTGGCCGTTGTTTCGGAAGTCGCGCAGCGCGTGGCCGTGATGTACGCGGGCGAGATCATCGAGACGAACCGCGTGCCGGACATCTTCTCGCGCCCGCATCACCCGTACACGGAAGCGCTGCTCGCGGCGATTCCCGAGCACAACAAGGGGGCGATGCGTCTTGCCGCGCTGCCCGGCATGGTGCCCGGCCGCGACGACCGGCCGAGCGGCTGCTTGTTCGCGCCGCGCTGCAAGTACGTGGTGGACGACTGCATGAAGGCGCGGCCCGCGCTCGACGCGGTTGCCGATGAAAGCGGCTATGCGCAAGTGCGCTGCATCAAGCCGCTGAACGCGGCGGTGAATCTTTCCAACGGAGGCGCGCGATGAACGCAGTCCAGCAACACGCGGCTCGTGAGGACCACAAAGACGACAAGGTTCTGGTCGCGGAAGATCTCAAGAAGCACTACACCGTCAAGCGCGGCATGTTCGGCACGGGTACCGTGAAGGCGCTCAACGGCGTGTCGTTCTCGCTCACGCGTGGGCGCACGCTCGCCGTGGTGGGCGAGTCGGGCTGCGGCAAATCGACGCTGGCTCGCCAGCTCACGATGATTGAGCCGCCCACGGCGGGCAAGCTCACCATCGACGGCGAAGACGTTGCGCACGCCAACACGGCGAAGATCGCCGCGCTGCGCCGCCGCGTGCAGATGGTGTTCCAGAACCCGTTCGCCTCGCTCAACCCGCGCAAGACCGTGGAGCAGACGCTCGGCGAGCCGCTCGCCATCAACACGCGGCTCACGGCCAGCGAGCGTGCGGACCGTATCGCGCACATGATGCGCATCGTGGGCCTGCGGCCCGAGCACGCCAAGCGCTATCCGCACATGTTCTCAGGCGGCCAGCGCCAGCGCGTGGCGATTGCGCGCGCGATGATTCTCGACCCGCAGATCGTCGTGGCCGACGAGCCGGTGTCCGCGCTCGACGTCTCGATCCAGGCGCAGATTCTCAATCTGTTTATGGACTTGCAGGAGCAGTTCCGCACGAGCTACGTGTTCATCTCGCACAACCTGGCCGTGGTCGAGCACATCGCCGACGACGTGATGGTGATGTACCTGGGCGGCGTGGCGGAACTGGGCGACAAGCACACGGTGATCACGCGGCCGCGCCATCCGTACACGCGCTCGCTGCTCTCGGCCACGCCCGCGATCTTCGAGGCGGACCGGCACGTGAAGATCAAGCTGGAGGGCGAATTGCCTTCGCCGCTCAATCCGCCGTCCGGTTGCACGTTCCACCAACGTTGTCCATATGCGATCGACCGGTGTCGTAAGGAAGTTCCGGCACTACGCGAAGTGGATGGACGTCAGGTATCCTGCCATCGTGCAGAGGAGGTGGGGGAAGAGGATGGGCGGCCCATGCCGGCCTGAAGCGACGACGGCGCGTCGTTTTATTGTTGCGCGCTGCCAGCGAAGAGGCGGCCGTCGCGCCGTGTTTTTCGCCGTTTTTCGTACTGCTTTGTCCACCGTTTCACCTGCCGTGGCGGTCGTGGCCGCGCTGTTGCGCGCGCTCGTGCTCGCGCTTCTGGCCGGCGCGTGGCCCGGTTCGCTGCCCGCCGCGTTCGCGGCGGGCGCGGCCGCCAACACGCCCGGCGCCCGCCCGAGCGTGCCGATGCCCGCGGGTGGCGGCATTCCGGGCTTCCACGCCGCGCCCGCCGTGCCGAGCTATGCCTCGGGCACCACGGCTGGCGGTCCCGTGCGCACGCAACCCGCGCGCATGCCGTTCTACGTCGCCACGCGCGGCAATCTCACCATTTATCTGCTGGGTACGCTGCACGTGGGCGACCCGGCCGACTATCCGGCGGGGCAGCCGTTTCGCCCGCCCATTCTCGCGGCGCTCGCCGCCTCGCCGATCCTCGCGCTCGAGCTGTCGCCCGACGACCTGCTCGTTTCCCAGGACGACGTCTCGAAATACGGCGTGTGCAGGAATCCCTGCCTGCCGGGCCTCTTGCCCGAGCCGCTCTGGCAGAAGCTGGAGGCGCGCATGCGCGGCAATCCGGAGGCGCTGGCCGAGATCCGCAAGATGCGGCCGTGGCTCGCCTCGCTGCTCGTCGAAACGTACGACTCGCTGAGCGCGGGCCTGCAAACCGAGTACGGCACCGAGGCGCAATTGCAGAACGTGTTCCTGCGCTGGAAGGGGCGCCGCATCGTCGGGCTGGAGACGCTCGCCGAGCAGATGCGCGCCTTCACGAACCTGAACCTCGCGCAGCAGCGCGAGATGCTCGCTCAGGACCTTGCGCAAACGCCGGCCCAGAACGTGGCCGACGTGCAGACGCTGCTGCGCCTGTGGCGCGTGGGCGACGCCGACGCCATCGCCGCATGGGAGGCGGCGCGCACCGAGAAGCTCTCGCACGACGCGCGCGTGGCGGCTTCGGTCGACAACCGCATCGTCTACGAGCGCAACCGGCGCTTCGTTTCGCGCATGCAACAGTACGTCGCGCCCAACAAGCCGCTGTTCGTCGCGATTGGCGCGCTGCACCTGGGCGGGCGCCGGGGTGTGCTCCAGTTGCTGCGCCAACGCGGCTTCACGGTGGAGCCGGGCTGAGCGCGACTCGCCTTGCCCGCGCTGTCAGCGCCGTGCGCCACCTTGCGCTTGCTCAAGCGCGCACGCGTTTAGTCGGTATTCGATATCGAGACATAGGACGCGCACCTAACATGCGGATTTTTCCGCTGCCGAGGTTCTCGCCATGTCTCCTACTTCCGCCGCCGGGGCGAGCGCACCCTGTGTGAGTGTCGTCACGCCCACCTGGAACCGCGAAGCGTTCCTGCCGCTCGCGTACCGGTCGTTCGCGTCGCAGCGCGCGCTCGCGCTGGAGTGGATCGTGATCGACGACAGCGAAGCGCCCAGCGCCTACATGGCGAGCCTGCGCGACGAGCGCGTGGTGTACCGGCATTTGCCCACGCGCCTGTCGATCGGCGAAAAGCGCAATCTCGCGGCCGAACTCGCGCGCGGCGAGATCATCGCGCACTTCGACGACGACGAGATCTATGCGCCCGATTACCTCGGCGCGATGCTCGGCCAGATGCGGCGGCACGAGGCGCAACTCGTCAAGCTCGGCGCGTTTTTCCTCTATAGCCGCGTGTATGGCCAGTTCGCGTACTGGGACCTGATGCGCAAGAGCGGGTTGCACTTCTGCTGGAGCGACCGGCCCATGACGGCGCTCAACTTCCCGCACGAGAACGCCGCTTTCGCGGACAACCATCTGGGCTACGGCTTCAGCTACCTGTACACGAAACGCTTGTGTGCGTCGCAGCCCTTCGAGCATCGCTCATTCAACGAAGACGGCATGTTCGCGACGGCCGCTCGCGCGCGCGGCGCGCGCATCGCGCTGCCCACCGACGACGTGGGCTTGTGCCTGCACGTGCTGCATGCTCACAACACGTCGAAGTGCTTTCCGCAGTATCTGCTGCCCGACGTGCTCGTCGCGCGGCAATATCCGCACTTTTGCGAGGCGCTCGACGCGGCCTCGCTACGCGGCAACTGAGGCCATGAAAAAAGCCGGCGCGAGGCCGGCTTGCTTCATCGGACTGCGGCCGCGCTCAAAACCCGAGCACGTTCAGCAGCACGATATTGGCCACGAGAATGCCCAGCGCCGTGGGCACCTGCACGCGGATCACCGCGTTCTTGTCGGGCAGTTCCAGCAGCGCGGCGGGAACGATGTTGAAGTTCGCGGCCATCGGCGTCATGAGCGTGCCGCAGTAGCCCGAGAACATGCCGATGGCGGCCATCATCGCCGGGTTCACATGGAACACGCCTACCAGCACCGGCACGCCCACGCCGCCCGCCATCACCGGAAACGCCGCGAAGCCGTTGCCCATGATGATCGTGAAGAGCGCCATGCCCACGCAGTACACGACCACGGCCACGAAGCGTATGTCCATGTTGATGTAGGACGTCGTGACGTGCGCCACGGCCTTGCCCACGCCCGCGTCCGAGAACACGAGGCCGAGCATGCCGAGCATCTGCGGCAGCACGGCGGCCCACGAGAGCGCGTCGACGAGGCGGCGCGTTTCCTTCATCGACTGGCCGACGCTGTCGCGCGTGATGAGGCACGCAATGGCGAGCGCGATCACGCAGCCCATGCCGAAGCCGATCAGCGTGACGTTCTTCGGGTCGACGAGCGGCGTGCCGCCGATCACGAGATGGCTCGCCGCGAGCGTGAGGATGACGGTGACGGCGGGAATGGTGAGCGCGGGCACAAACAGCTTGTTGCCAAGACGTTTCGCGCTGGCGATGCGGGTTTCGAGCGCGAGCACCTTGGGCTTGCCCGCCGTCACGCCGCCGAAGCCCGCGATGAGCGCCATGGCGAGCACGAGCACGCCCACGACTTCGGCGGGCAGGCGGCCGCCCACCAGAAAGATCAGTGCGTAGAGCAGCCAGAAGCCGCCCGCCGTGAAGCGGCGCGGATGCTCGCGATCCACGACGATCATGCCGCCGACGACGAGCAGCACGATGCCGACCAGCCAGAACAGCCAGTTGAGCGTGAGCGTCATGCTTCGTCTCCCTGCTGGCGAGGCGTGTTCGCCGCTTTTGCAGCCTGTGCGCCGCCCAGTTCCCGCTCCAGCTTGCGATCGAGCAGCCAGAGCCGCGTGCCGTGAATCAGGAACGCGCAGATCGCCGTGGGAATGCCCCACAGCGCGACGTGAATCGGCTCGACCGACACGCCCGCTTCCTTGAGCAGCGTGACCATCAGCACGATCGCGCCGAACGCCACGAAAATGTCCTCGCCGAAGAAAAGGCCCACGTTGTCGGTCGCGGCCGAGTACGCGCGCAGCTTGAAGCGCACGGCGTCGGAGAGCTTGCCGAAGCGGTTCTCGGTGGCGCCTTCGGCCATCGGCGCGATGAGCGGGCGCACCATCTGCGGGTGGCCGCCCAGGCCCGTGAGGCCGACCGCGGCGGTCAACTCGCGCACGAGCAGATAGACGATCAGGAGGCGCCCGGCGGTGGCCGCCTTGATGTTGCCGATCCAGATCTGCGCGCGCTCGCGCAGGCCGTGGCGCTCCAGCAAGCCGATTACCGCGAGCGGCAGCAGGATGATGAGCGGGATGTTGCGCGTCTTGATGAAGCCGGTGCCGATGGCGGCGAGAACCCTGGTCGTATCGAAGCCCCCGGCGAAGCCGGTGACGACGGCCGCCGCGGCGACGATCAGCATCGGATTAAACCGTAACAGGAAGCCGGCGATGATGACGGCCACGCCTATCAGCGGCCATAAGTTGATGGTGCTCTGCATGTGGATCTCCAAACGTATTGGCTTGTCGTGATTGCCGCGGATAGCGGCGAAACGGTCCGGCCCGCCCGGCTGCGGATGGAGCAGGGGGCGCGCGGCCGCGTTGTCTTTCCGGCTCTGGCGGCCGTTCGTACAACTACGAACCTGATGCGAACAACAACTGCACTTGCTGGTGGGGAATTGCCTTGTGAAACCGGTGGCGATGCGCCGGGAGCGGCGCGCGGCGCGAAAACGTCGCGCGTGCGCCCGTCATCGTGTCCTGTTTGGGCTGCGCGTGCCGCGCACCGTTAGCCTTCGACCGCGCCCGCCGCGCGCACGCCGATGCCCGCGTCGTTGAGCGCCGTGCGGATGCGCCGCGCGAACGCGAGCGCATGCGGCCCGTCGCCGTGCAGGCAGATCGTTTGCGCGTTGAGCGGCACCCAGGCGCCGTTCACGGCCTGCACGCGTTGCTCGCGGATCATCGCGAGCGTGCGCGCGAGCACGATGTCTTCGTCGTCGAGCAGGGCGCCCGGCTCGCTGCGCGGCACGAGCGAGCCGTCCGCGCGATAGCCTCGGTCGGCGAACACCTCCTCGACGGCCACGAGCCCCGCTTCGCGCGCCGCCGTGACGAGCCCGCTGCCCGCGAGCGCGAACACCGTCACGGACGGATCGAAGTCGTGCACGGCGGAGACGATCGCCGCGGCGATCTGCGGGTCGCGCGCGGCCTGGTTATAGAGCGCGCCGTGCGGCTTCACGTGGGCGATGCGCCCGCCTTCGGCCTGGGCGATCGCGGAGAGCGCGCCGAGCTGGTAGAGCACGCCCGCGTAGATTTCCTCGGGCGGCAGGTTCATCTCCTTGCGGCCGAAGTTCTCGGGGTCGTTGAAGCTCGGATGCGCGCCGATCGACACGCCTTTTTCCACGGCCCAGCGCACGCATTCGCGCATGGCGTTGGCGCCGCCCGCGTGCCAGCCGCACGCGATGTTGGCCGAACTCACGAGGTCGAGCAGCGCCTCGTCGGAGCCGCAGCCTTCGCCGAGATCGGCGTTCAGATCGATGGTGGTCATGATGGATTCCTCTTGCTGCTTGTCTTGCCGATGTTGCATCGATATTGCGTAAGGGTGGCGCCCGACGATGAGCGCCGGAAATTCACGCGCTCGCGCGGCGGCTCGCGTAGCGCTCGTCGTGCATGGCGATCGCGGCGTCGATCTGCCGCAAATACGCCCGTTCCTCTTCCAGCGCCCGGCGCGCCACTGCGGGTGTGGCTTCCACGAAGCGCACGCCGCCCGTGAGGCGCACCTGCGCGAGCTTCCAGAGGTCGGCGCGGATCACCGAGCCGATCTTTGGATAACCGCCCGTGGTCTGCGCGTCGGCCATCAGCACGATGGGCTGGCCGTTGGGCGGCACCTGGATCGTGCCGGGCAACACGGCGTGCGAGAGCAGGTCGCGCCCGTCCTCGCGCGCGAGCGGCGTGCCCGTGAGGCGAAAGCCCATGCGGTTGCTGTTGGGCGTGATCTGCCATTCGTCGGACCAGAACGCGCGCTGCGCGTCGGCCGTGAAGCTGTCGTGCTCGGGGCCGCGCAGCACGCGCACGGGCACGGCCCAGGCCATGCCGTCCGGGTGGCGGCCGCGCCGGTGATGCGGCTCGTCGGCCAGCGCGAAGTTGCACCACACGGGCGCCTTCACGCCGAACGCGGGCGCGCCCGGATCGAGCGCGGCGCGCTCGCGGGCCGGCGCGAACGACGCGCCAATGGCGAGGCGGTCGCCGTCCTTGAGCGCGCGCCCCGCGAGGCCGCCGAAGCCCGCCGCGAGGTCGGTGCTGCGCGAGCCGAGCATGGGCAGCACGTCGATGCCGCCCGCCACGCACAGATAGGCGCGCATGCCGCGCTTCGAGCCGTTCAGCACGAGTTCTTCGCCCGCGGCCACGGGCAGGCTCCACCACGACCACACGGGCTTGCCGCCGAGCGTGGCGCCGAAGTCGGTGCCGGTGATGGCCACGCGCGTGGCGCGCGCAAAGCGCAGCGCCACGGGGCCGAAGGTGATTTCCAGGCCAGCCGCGTCGGGCCGGTTGCCGACCAGGCGGTTGCCCACTTCGAGCGCCAGCGCATCGAGCGCGCCGCCGGTGGCGACGCCCAGATGCCGGTAGCCCGGGCGGCCGAGATCCTGGACCGTGGTGAGCAGGCCCGCGCGCAGGACTTCGATCATGCGTGGAGCTCCGCAATGGTGAAGCGCACGCGGTCGCCGGGCATGAGCAGCGTGGGCGGATTGCGCGCGGGGTCGAACAGCTTCTCGGCGGTGCGGCCGATCAATTGCCAGCCGCCGGGCGAGGCGGCTGGATAGATGCCGGTCTGCTCTCCGCCGATGCCCACCGACCCGGCCGGGACGGCAAGGCGCGGCTCGCGGCGGCGCGGCGTGTGCAGCGCGGCCGCGAGCCCGCCGAGGTAGGCGAAGCCGGGCTGAAAGCCGAGGAAGAACACGGTGTAGACGCCTTCGGCGTGGCGCGCGGCGACGTCGGCGGCGGCAAGGCCGCAGTGCTGCGCGACCGTTTCGAGGTCGGGGCCGTCCGCGCCGCCATAGATCACGGGAATCGCGACCTCGCGGCCCGCTTCGTTCGTGACCTCGGCGTCGCGCCAGGCCTCCTTGAGCGCGCCCGCGAGGGCGGCGGCGTCGGCGGCGAGCGGATCGAACGTGATCGTCAGGTTGTTCATGCCGGGGACCACCTCGCGTACGGGCGCCCAGCCGCGCGCGAGCGCGGCGACGGCCCAGACGCGACGCTGGACTTCGAGCGTGGCGGGCGGCGGCGCTTCGCAGACGAGCGCTTCGTCACCAAGAGGAAAGATGCGGGGATCAGAATTCGGCATGTTGGATCGATCAAGGGACGGTTCGACCGGTCAAAAATCAGTACAGGGAGACACACCAGCGGACGGCCGGCACCGTTCTTTGCTAGCGTACATTGTCGATAAATTATCTACAAATTATCAATAAGCGTTTATGCCAGGCGCACATCGACGCGGGCTGCAATTACACTCACGGCACGCCTCGTTCCCTCTTCGTCCTCCGACCACAGGTTTTTGCCATGTCGCGCCAGCCGACCAAGATCGTTTCGTCTGAGCATCTCGTCTCCGAGTCGAGCGCCGAGCTTTCCGAGTTCGAGTACGCGCTCATCATGGCGAGCAACGCGTTCAACCGCTGGATGGTGCGCTGCATGTCGGCGGCGGGCGTGAAGGACATGACGCCGATCGAGGTGTCGCTGCTCCATCACGTCGGCCATCGCGAGCGGCGCAAGAAGCTCGCGGACATCTGCTTCGTGCTCAACATCGAGGACACGCACGTCGCCACGTATGCGTTGAAGAAGCTCGTTTCCAGAGGGTACGTAAAAAGCGAAAAGACCGGCAAGGAAGTCTTCTTTTCGGTCACGCCCGAGGGGCACGACCTGTGCCTGCGCTATCGCGACGTGCGCGAGAGCTGCCTCATCGCCACGCTCAAGGAAAGCGGCCTCACAAACCAGCAGATCGGCGACGCCGCGCAGCTCATGCGCAATGCTTCGGGGCTCTATGACACGGCGGCGCGCGCCGCCGCTTCGCTTTGATGCTGATGCGCCGAAAGCGCTGAATACGCGCAACCGCCGGGGCGACCTTAGCGCACGCGGCGCCGCGCGCCAAGGTGCGTGTCGGACTCGGTGACCACGGCATCCAGCGGCAGGTCGTGCGCCTCGCGCGCGAGCACGCCGTCTTCGATGCGGCACGCTTCATAGGCGACGCCCACCGTGACGGGCAAGGCCGCGCCGGGCCACGCGGCGAGCGTGCGGTCGTAGTAGCCGCCGCCGTAACCGAGCCGGTAGCCGTCGCGATCGAAACCCACGCAGGGCACGAGCAGGAGTTCGGGCGCGATCGCTTCGCGCGCCACGGGCTCGGGTATGCCGTGATGGCCTTCGCGCATCGGCGCGTCGGGGGTCCATACGTGGAAGACGAGCGGCGCGTGGCGCTCGGCGATGGCGGGCAGGGCGGCGCGGCGCGAGGTGTCGGCGGCGAGCCAGGCGGCGATCCAGGCGCGCGCGTCGAACTCGCCGCGCAAGGGCCAATAAAACCCGATCGAACGCGGCTGGAATTGCGAGACGAGAGCGTCGAGACGAGCTGTCAGCGCAGCGCCGATTGCCACGTCCGAAGATGCCTCAATTCGCCGAGGAAGCAGCCTTGCACGCCAGTCCTTTTTGGATTCCGCATGGGGGTTGCGTGCTATGCTTGGGTTCACCTCGCGCTCCAGAAATAACGATGTCCAAACGCCTTGTCCGAGTATATCGCGTGGTCGGTCTAGCGCTGACCGCCGCGGCACTCGTAGCATGCAGCACGGCGGACGCCGTGCGACCGGTCGCACTGCCCGTCGGGGCGGCACTCACAAGCGACGATCAGACCTTCATCCAGCTTCGCGAAGCCGCGCGCAACAACGACCCCGCGCGCGCCGCGCAACTCGCTGCGACGATTCCCGATTACCCGGCGCCGTCGTATCTCGAATACTTCCAGCTCAAGCCGCAGCTTTTCGATTCGCAGGGCCACGCGCGCATCGACGCGCCCGATGCGCCGGTGCTCTCGTTCTTGCAGCGCTACGACGGCCAGGCGATCGGCGACCGCATGCGCAACGACTATCTGCTCGTGCTGGGCGCGCGCCACGACTGGGCGAACTTCGACAAGCAATATCCGCGCTTCGTGCTCAACGACGACACGCAGGTGAAGTGCTACGCGCTGGAGTCGCGCGCGGCGCGCGGCGAAAACGTGACGAACGACGCGCGCGCGCTGCTCGTCGAGCCGCGCTATTACGGCGACGGCTGCGTCGATCTCATCACGGCGCTCGCCATGAAAGGCCAGTTCTCGAACGACGACGTGTGGCAGCAGATCCGCCTCGCCTACGAGCAGAACCAGACCTCCACCGGCGCGAAGCTGCTCGACGGCCTGGCGCAACGTCCCGATCCCACCGCGTTCAGCCAGGCCGTGAGCACGCCGCCGCTCACGCTCGCGCAAGGCGTCACCGCCGACCCGCAATCGCACCAGCTCGCGCTGCTCGCCGTCACCGTGATGGCGCGCAACGACCCGTCCATGGCCGCGGCCACGTTCGCCACCGTCGCGCCGCAGCTCAGCTCGCCCGAGCGCGCGATCGGCTGGGGCACGATCGGCTATCAGGGCGCGCTCAAGCGCCTGCCCGCCGCGCTCGGCTGGTATCGCCTCTCGGTCAACGCGCCGCTTTCGAACGCGGCTTACGAATGGCGTACGCGCGCGGCGCTCCTCGGCGGCGACTGGACCATGGTGCGCTGGTCGATCGAGCAGATGCCGGCCGATCTGCGCGCGCAGCCGTCATGGGTCTACTGGCATGCCCGCGCGCTCAAGCAGGCGGGCGAAACGGGGCAGGCAAGCCAGGAGTTCGGGGCGATCGCGCAGGGCTACAACTTCTACGGCCAGCTCGCCACTGAAGAACTCGGCCAGAAGATCACGATTCCGCCCAAGACGGCGGTGAGCGACGCCGAAATCGCCCAGGCCGCGCAAACGCCGGGCTTCGCGCTCGCGCAGCGTTTCTACGCGCTGAATCTGCGGCTCGAAGGCAACCGCGAGTGGAACTGGCCGCTGCGCGGCATGAGCGACCGGCAACTGCTGGCCGTCGCCGAATACGCAAAACGCATCCAGTTGCTCGATCGCACCGTCAACACGGCCGACCGCACGCAAACCGAGCACGACTTCTCGCTGCGCTATCTCGCGCCGTTCCGCGACGTGGTGGAGCGCGACGCGCAGACCAACGGCCTCGACGTGGAATGGGCCTACGGCCTGATCCGCCAGGAGTCGCGCTTCATTCTCAACGCGAAGTCGGGCGTGGGCGCGAGCGGCCTCATGCAGATCATGCCGGCCACGGCGCAGATGGTCGCGAAGAAGATCGGCCTTGGCACGCTCTCGCGCGACCAGCTCAACGATCTCGACACCAACATCCTGCTCGGAACGAACTATTTGTCGATGATCTACAATCAGTTCGATGGCTCCGCCGTGCTCGCCACCGCCGGCTACAACGCCGGGCCGGGGCGCCCGCGCGCGTGGCGCCAGTCGTTGCAGGGGGGCGTCGAGGGCGCCATCTTCGCGGAGACCATTCCGTTCCAGGAAACCCGCGACTACGTGAAAAACGTGTTGTCGAACACGGTCTACTATGCGGCGCTGTTCGAGGGCCGTCCGCAATCGCTGAAGGCGCGTCTCGGCTATATCTCGCCGTAAGCGCCTCGCCGTCACGCCACGGCACGCGGCGTGCGCCGCCTCATGCGGGGCGCGCCGCGGGACGAACCGGACCTCGTACGCGGCGGCGCCGCCTGCCCGAGGAGGTCGAAGATGAGACATCAAGCCATTGCGGTCATCGGCGGTTCGGGATTCATCGGCAGCCATCTCGTCAACGCGCTCGTCGAAGCGGGCAAGGACGTGCGGGTCGCCACCCGCCGCCGCTTCAACGCCCGCCATCTCACCCTGCTGCCCATCGACGTGGTCGAGACCGATGTGTCCGACCCGGTTGCGCTCGCCGCGTTCGTCGAGGGCATGGATGCGGTCATCAATCTCGTCGGCACGCTCAATGGGGGGCGCGGCGATCCCTACGGGCCGGGCTTCGCGAAGCTGCATGTCGAACTGCCGACAAAGATCGTCGCCGCCTGCGAGGGCAAGGGCGTCCACCGGCTCATCCACATGAGCGCGATCGGCGCCGATCCGCGCGGGCCGAGCATGTATCTGCGCTCGAAAGGCGACGGCGAAAAGGCGGTGCACGCCGCCACGGCGCTCGCCACGACGATATTCCGGCCCTCGGTCGTATTCGGCCCCGAGGACACGTTTCTCAACCGCTTCGCGCTCCTCCAGCGGCTTTTTCCCATGATTCCGCTCGCCATGCCGGACGCGAAGTTCCAGCCGGTGTTCGTGGGCGACGTGTCGAGGGCGATCGTCAACGTGCTCGATCTGGACGCCGCGAGTGGGCACACGTACGAGCTCGGCGGCCCGACCGTCTACACGCTCGAGCAGTTGTTCCAGTATTGCGGCGAGGTGGTGGGCCGCCACGCGCGCATCGTGCGGCTGCCCGATGCGTTCGGCCGCTTGCAGGCGCTTTCCTTCGAAATGGCGCCTGGCGTGCCGGTGCTCACGCGCGATAATCTCGATTCGATGAAGGTGGACAGCGTGCTTTCGGGGCCGCTCGCGCCGGAGCTCGACATCGAGCCTGCCAGCATCGAGACGATCGCGCCGCTCTATCTCGCCGACGCCTCGTTGCGCTCGCGGCTGAATCTCTTTCGGGCCAGCGCCGGGCGCTAGCCGAAAGCGGCCTGGCCGCCGGCACTCTTTCAACTCACTACGGTCATTGGAACCATGAAGCTCGTCATCGGAGACAAGAACTATTCGTCGTGGTCGCTGCGCCCGTGGGTGCTGCTCAAGCATTTCGGCATCCCGTTCGAGGAAGTGCTGATCGAGCTCGACGAACCCAACACCAAGTCCTCGATCCTCGCGTTCTCGGCCTCGGGCAAGGTGCCGTGCCTCGTCGCCGACGACGGTTTTGCCGTGTGGGATTCGCTCGCGATTGCCGAGACGCTTGCCGAGCGTTTCCCGCAGCACGCGCTGTGGCCGCGCGACGCGAACGCGCGGGCCCGCGCGCGCAGCGTGAGCGCCGAGATGCATTCGGGCTTCGGCGAACTGCGCAACGAGATGCCGATGAACATCCGCAAGGTGAAGCCGGGCGCGGGCGCGACGCCGGGCGCGCTCGCCGATGTCGCGCGCATCGACGCGCTCTGGCGCGAGTGCCTCGCCGCGAGCGGCGGGCCGTTCCTGTTCGGCGAGTTCACGATTGCAGACGCCATGTATGCGCCGGTCGTCATGCGCTTCAACAGCTACCAACCGAAGCTCTCGCCCGAAGCCGCGGCGTACGCGCAGCGCGTGAGCGCATTGCCCGCTCTCGCCGAATGGGTGGCAGCCGCGCGCCGCGAAACCCACATCGTCGCTGACGACGAGCGCGACGACGCATGAAGATCTATGTCGTAGGCGGTGCGATTCGCGACGCGATGCTCGGGCTGCCCGTGCGCGATCGCGACTATGTCGTGGTGGGCGCGACGCCCGAGCAGATGGCTGCACAGGGTTATCGTCCGGTGGGCAAGGACTTTCCGGTGTTCCTGCATCCCGAAACGCACGAGGAGTACGCGCTCGCGCGCACCGAGCGCAAGACGGCGGCGGGCTATCACGGCTTCCAGTTCTTCTATGCGCCCGACGTGACGCTCGAAGAGGACCTCGCGCGGCGCGACCTCACCATCAACGCGATGGCGCAGGAAGTGCAGCCGGGCGGCGTGCTGACCGGGCCGGTGGTCGATCCGTTCGGCGGCGCGCGTGATCTGCAAGCGCGCGTGTTTCGCCATGTGAGCGACGCGTTCCTCGAAGACCCCGTGCGTATTCTGCGCATTGCGCGCTTCGCCGCGCGCTTTGCCGACTTCACCGTTGCGCCCGAAACGCTCGAACTCATGCGCGAGATGGTGGCATCGGGCGAAGTGGACGCCCTCGTGCCCGAGCGCGTGTGGCAGGAAATCTCACGCGGCCTGATGGAGGCGAAGCCTTCGCGCATGTTCGAGGTGCTGCGCGATTGCGGCGCGCTCGCGCGCGTGCTGCCCGAAGTCGACGTGCTGTGGGGCGTGCCGCAGCGCGCCGACTATCACCCGGAAATCGATACGGGCGTGCACGTGATGATGGTGATCGACCACGCGGCGGCGCAGGGCTACACGCTGCCGGTGCGCTTCGCCGCGCTCACGCACGACCTGGGCAAGGGCACGACACCCGAAGACGTGCTGCCGCGCCATATCGGCCATGAGGGGCGCAGCGTCGATCTGCTCAAGCCGCTGTGCGACCGTCTGCGCGTGCCCAACGACTGCCGCGAGCTGGCGCTGCTGGTTGCGCGCGAGCACGGCAACATGCACCGCGTGATGGAGATGGGCGCTGCCGCGCTCGTGCGCATGCTCGAACGCTGCGACGCGCTGCGTAAGCCCGCGCGCTTCGCCGAGGCGCTCCAGGCCTGCGAGTCGGATTTGCGCGGGCGGCTGAACTGGGAGAACGCGCCTTATCCGCAGGCCGAGCGGCTGCGCGTAGCCCTCGTGGCGGCGCGCGGCGTGGATGCCGGCGCGATTGCACATTCGATCGAACGCGGCGGGGCCGAGAAGATCAAGGAAGCCGTGCACGAGGCGCGCATCGCGGCGGTGGAAGGCGCGCTGACGGCGGCCTGAGTTGATCCGGGCGGTTGCGCGCGCTCGCTCAGAGCGCGCGCACGAGAAACGAAAGCGCCATCGAAAGCACGAGCGTCGACATGAACGGCAGCGGATACTCGCGGCCGAAAATGCGCAGCGTGACGTCGCCGGGCAGCCGTCCGATGCCGAGCTTGCGCAACCACGGCTGCGCACCCGAGAGGATCGCCACGGCGATGAAGGTGGTGAGGAACCAGCGGATCATGGTCGCGTGGGCGTGAGCGCTCAGAGAGTGTGGCTGCGGTCGCCGCGGGCAAACGCGGTGAGGGTGGCGTCGATGCCGCGCGAAAACGCGATCACCTTGAAGAGTTCGCCCATCTCCGCTTCGGAAACGAGCTTTTGCACGGCGTTCGCGGCGGGCAGGAAGCGCTGCGGGTCGCCGGGATCGATCTCGCCGAGCACTTCGGTAATCCCGGCGTTCATCAGAAAGCGCGCCTGCGAGGTAAAGCCTAGCAGGTCCGCGCCCGCTTCCACGCCGGCTTCGGCAATGCCCGTGAATTCCACGTGCGCGGTGATGTCCTGCAACCCCGGATAGAGAAACGGGTCGCCGTGCGCGCGGTGCCGGTAATGGCACATCAGCGTGCCTTGTGCGCGTTGCGGGTGGTAGAACTCGTGGCGCGGAAACCCATAGTCGATGAAAAACGCCGCGCCGCGCTGGAGCATCGAGCACACGGTGCGCGTGAACGCGAGCGCCGCCTCGTGCGTTTCGGTCAGGTAGTCCTCGCTGCCTTCGACGCCCGCAAGCACGCCCTCGGGCCAGTTCGCATCGCGCCCGGAGTTGGCCGGCTGGTCGGCGAAAACGAACGCGCCATCGGCGTTCACGCCCACGCCGCGCTCGTGCCACACGGCATCCTTGCGCGCGAAGAGGCGCACTGGCATGGCGTCGAGCACTTCGTTGCCGATCACGACGCCTTCGAATTGCGCGGGCAGCGCATCGAGCCACGTCACGCGTTCGAGGAGCGCGGGCGCGAGCTTCGCGATCGTTTCGCGCTGGCGCTCGCGCAACTCGCCCGAGAGATCGACGATCGCGTAGGAGTCGAACGGCACGCCCAAGGCGTCGAGTGCGAGCATCACGCCCGCGGCGAGCCGGCCCGTGCCCGCGCCGAACTCCATCAGGCGGCGCGTGCCGCTGGCGGCCAGCGCCTCGCCCACGGCGCGCGCGAGCGTTGCGGCGAACAGCGGCGAAAGCTCGGGCGCGGTCACGAAGTCGCTGCCGTCAGCGGCCAGCAGGCCGAACTTGCGCGCGCCGCCGCCGTAGTAACCGAGTCCCGGCGCGTACAGCGCGCGCTCCATGTAGCGGTCGAACGGCAGCCAGCCGCCCGTCGACGCGATCTCTGCGCGCAACGTGGCGGCGAGCGCCTCGGACTGCGCGAGCGCGATCGGCTCGGGAACAGGTAAACTATCGGGTTCGTGAGCTTTCGGATTCATCCCGGCATTGTAAATGAGCGCAACTCCCGGCATCCGCCCGGCTGACGCCGGCGGCGCGTCCGTCCGCGAACCGCAATCTGTATCGCACCCCAATTCTGACGCCGCCATGCAGGCGCCTGTGGTGCTGGTGACGGGCGGAGCGCGCCGCATTGGCCGCGAGCTGTCGCTCGGCTTTGCGGCGCGCGGCTGGGACGTCGCCGTGCATTACGGCGAGTCGCGCGAGGCCGCCAACGACGTCGTCGCGCAGATCGCGGCGCTGGGCCGCAAGGCCGTGGCGCTGCACGCCGATCTGGGCAATGAGGACGAGGTCGCGCGGCTCGTGCCGGATTGCGTGGCCGCGCTGGGCCGCCCAGCGTGCGTGCTCAACAATGCCTCGCGCTTTGATGAAGACACCGCGCGCGACGTGGGCTACGTGAAGCTGTTGCAGCTCATGGCGATCAACGTGGGCGCGCCGCTCGTACTGGCGCGCACGCTGTACGAGGCGACGCCCGAGGCGGCCGCGAGCGACGAAACCTTGCGCACCTGCGTGATCAACGTGCTCGACCAGAAGCTGTACAACATGAACCCCGACTATCTGTCGTACACGCTGACGAAGGCCGCCTTGCAGAACGCCACTGTCGCGCTTGCCCAGGCGCTCGCGCCCAAGGTGCGCGTGGTGGGGCTCGCGCCCGGTCTCACGTTGCAGTCGGGCGACCAGACGCCGGAGAGCTTTGCCGCCGCGCATCAGGTTACGCCGCTCAAGCGCGCGTCGAGGCCCGCCGATCTCGTGGAAGCCGCGCTGTATCTCGCGAAGGCTTCGGGCGTGACCGGCACGACGCTCGTCGTGGATGGCGGCCAGCACCTCGTGCCGCTGCCGCGCGACGTGATGTTTTTGACGGGCGGCTGAAGCCCGGCGCTTGGCGCACCTCGGTTGCGCCAAGTTTTGCAACTAAATGCATAGCACGCTGCGCGCAGAACTGCGGGCCAGCGGCGCTAACGAAGACTAAGGAACGCAAGCCGCCGCGCACGAGCGGCTTTGCAGACCGGCTGAACGACCCGCCGGGCGCGCCGCGCCCCGCCCACGTGCGAGAGAACGCACGCTTTTATCGACTGGAAGATACATGTCCACCGTTTTGCTTCACCCCCGGCTCGCCGACTGCCGCCGGCTTTTCCTGCGCGACTACGAAGTGCACATCAACATCGGCGTGCATGACTTCGAAAAACGCGGCGAGCAGCGCGTCATCATCAACGTCGATCTGTTCGTGCCGCTCGCCTCGACCACGCCGCACGAGGACAAGCTGCGCGAAGTCGTGGACTACGACTTCATGCGCGCGACCGTCGCGCAGCGCGTGGGCAAGGGCCATATCCATTTGCAGGAGACGCTCTGCGACGATCTCGCCGCGGCGCTGCTCTCGCACGAACTCGTGCGCGCGGTGCGCGTCTCGACCGAGAAGCCCGACGTCTATCCGGACTGCGACGCGGTGGGCGTCGAGGTCTTTCGCATCAAAGAGGACTGATTCATGAACGCCCCCGAAACGCTCCCCGTCGGCGAGGACGCCACGCACGACGAAACCGCGAACGCCGAGCAAAGCGAGGAATCCGGCCGCCGCGCGCTCACGCGCCGCGAGCAGAAGGAAGCCTACGAGAACAACAAGCTGTTCAAGCGCATCGCGCGCCAGGTCGGCCAGGCGATCGGCGACTACAACATGATCGAGAACGGCGACAAGGTGATGGTTTGCCTGTCGGGCGGCAAGGATAGCTACGCGATGCTCGACGTGCTCCTGCGCCTGCGCGAGCGCGCGCCGATCGATTTCGACATCGTGGCCGTGAACCTCGACCAGAAGCAGCCGGGCTTTCCCGAGCACGTGCTGCCCGAGTATCTCGACCGTGTGGGCGTGCCGTACCACATCGAGAATCAGGACACCTACAGCATCGTCAAGCGCCTCGTGCCCGAGGGCAAGACCACGTGCTCGCTGTGTTCGCGCCTGCGCCGCGGCATTCTGTACCGCGTGGCGGGGGAACTCGGCGCGACCAAGATCGCGCTCGGCCATCATCGCGACGACATCCTGCAAACGCTGCTGCTGAACCTGTTCTACGGCGGCAAGCTCAAGGGCATGCCGCCCAAGCTGCAATCGGACGACGGCAAGAACGTGGTGATCCGGCCGCTCGCCTACGTGAAGGAAACCGATCTCGAAAAGTACGCGGAACTGCGCGAATTCCCGATCATTCCGTGCAACCTGTGCGGCAGCCAGCCGAACCTGAAGCGCGCCGAAATGAAGGCGCTGATCCGCGAGTGGGACAAGCGCTTTCCTGGCCGTGTGGAGAACATGTTCAACGCGCTCGGCAACGTGGTGCCCTCGCACCTCATGGACACGAAGCTGTTCAACTTCGCGGACCTGCGCGCGACGGGCGTGGGCGATCCGGCGGGCGACATCGCGTTCGACGAGGAGCCGTGCTCGACCGACCCGGCGCCCGCCGACGGCACGACGATCAAGTTCACGCCGTTCGACGATCTTTGAGCCGCGCCGGCAATCGATGGTGTTCAAACGCTCCGACCCCGCATCGGAGCGTTTTTTCATGGCCGGCCGGCGCGCAGAAATGAGGTTGTAAAAGAGTGTTTGTCCGGGCGCGAATGCCCGCCAGGTCAACGTCCTGGGGATACCCCCCATGCTAGAATCGGACGCTTCTTTCCTCATCCAGTCACCGATGCAATGAACATCGTGATCCTCGCGGCAGGCATGGGCAAACGCATGCACTCCGCGCTGCCCAAAGTGCTTCACCCGCTCGCCGGCAAGCCGCTTCTCTCGCACGTCATCGACACCGCTCGCACGCTTTCGCCCACCCGCCTCGTGGTGGTGGTCGGCCATGGCGGCGAAGCCGTGCGCGAAGCCGTTGGCGCGCCCGACGTCCAGTTCGCCGTGCAGGCGCAGCAGCTCGGCACGGGCCACGCGCTCGCGCAGGCGCTGCCGCTGCTCGACACGAGCGTCCCCACGCTCGTGCTTTACGGCGACGTGCCGCTCACGCGCGCCTCGACGCTCGAGCGCCTTGTCGACGCCGCCGGCCAGAACGGTTACGGCATCCTGACCGTCACGCTCGACGACCCGACCGGCTACGGCCGCATCGTGCGCGACGCGGCGGGCAAGGTCGTGCGCATCGTCGAGCAGAAGGACGCGAACGAAGCACAACGCAAGATCGCCGAGATCAACACCGGCATCGTCGTGACGCCCACCGCGCCGCTCGCGGGCTGGCTCGCCGCGCTGAAGAACGACAACGCGCAGGGCGAGTATTACCTCACCGACGTCGTGGAAGCCGCGATCGCCTCCGGCCACCCGGCCGTGACCGCGCAGCCCGACGAAGAATGGGAAACGCTCGGCGTGAACAGCAAGCAGCAGCTTGCCGAACTGGAGCGCGTGCATCAGCGCAACGTGGCCGAGGCGCTGCTCGTGGCGGGCGTCACGCTCGCGGACCCGGCTCGCATCGACGTGCGCGGCTCGCTCACCTGCGGGCGCGACGTGTTCATCGACGTGAACTGCGTGTTCGAAGGCGAGGTGACGCTGGCGGACAACGTGAGCGTGGGCCCGAACTGCGTGATTCGCAGCGCGTCGATCGGCGCGGGCACGCGCGTGGACGCCTACACGCACATCGAAAGCGCGGCAGTCGGCGCGAACGCGGTGCTCGGGCCGTACGCGCGCCTGCGCCCCGGCGCAACACTCGCCGACGACGTGCACGTGGGCAACTTCGTCGAAGTGAAGAACGCGAACATCGGCGTGGGTTCGAAGGCGAACCATCTGAGCTACGTGGGCGACGCCGACGTGGGCGCGGGCGTGAACATCGGCGCGGGCACCATCACCTGCAATTACGACGGCGCGAACAAGCATCGCACGGTCATCGAAGACAACGTGTTCGTGGGTTCCGATACGCAGCTCGTCGCGCCCGTGCGCGTGGGCCGCGGCGTGACCATCGCGGCGGGCACGACGGTATGGAAGGACGTGCCGGAGGGCACGCTCGTGCTCAACGAGAAATCGCAGATCGCGAAAACCGGCTACGTTCGGCCGGTGAAGAAAAAGAAGTGAACGGTTGAATTCCGGCGTCGCGCGTCAAAAGCTGCGCGGCGCCCACGCCTCTCATTGCAAAGGATCGAATCCATGTGCGGCATTGTCGGCGCGGTAGCGCTTCGTAACATCGTTCCCGTCCTGATCGAAGGACTGCGGCGCCTCGAATATCGCGGCTACGACTCGTGCGGCGTGGCCGTCGTGACGGCCGACGGCCCGCAGCGCGTGCGCAGCGTCGCACGCGTGGCCGAACTCGACGAGCAGGTACGCGAGGCGCATTTCGAAGGTGTGACGGGCATCGCCCACACGCGCTGGGCCACGCATGGCGCGCCCACCGTGAACAATGCGCACCCGATCTTCTCGCGGGACACGCTCGCGATCGTGCATAACGGCATCATCGAGAACTACGAGTCGCTGCGCGACATGCTGCGCGCGAAGGGCTACGAGTTCGTCTCGCAGACCGACACCGAAGTCATCGCCCACCTGATCCACAGCCTCTATCGAGGCGACCTGTTCGCCGCCGTGCGCGAGGCCGTGCAGCAACTCGCGGGCGCCTATGCGATCGGTGTGGTACACAAGAGCCAGCCGCATACGGTGGTGGGCGCGCGTGCCGGTTCGCCGCTCGTGGTGGGCTATGGCAAGGGCGAGAACTTCATCGCATCCGATGGACTCGCCATTGCGGGCAGCGCCGAGCACATCAGCTATCTGGAAGAAGGCGATGTGTGCGAGATCACGCTGGAAGGCGTGCGCATTGCCGACCGCGCGGGCAACATCGTGACCCGCGAAGTGCGCGACGTGCAGGCCTACGGCGCATACGGCGGCGCGGTCGACCTCGGCCCGTATCGCCACTACATGCAGAAGGAAATCTTCGAGCAGCCGCGCGCGATCTCCGACACGATTCCCGCTACCGACGCCTTCACGCCCGAGCTTTTCGGCGAGAACGCGGGCGAGGTGTTCAAGGGCATCGACAGCATCCTGATTCTCGCGTGCGGCACGAGCTACTACGCGGGCCTCACGGCGAAGTACTGGCTCGAAACGGTGGCGAAGATCCGCACCGATGTCGAGATCGCAAGCGAATACCGCTACCGCGAGTCGGTGCCGAATCCGCGCTCGCTCGTCGTGACCATCTCGCAGTCGGGCGAAACCGCCGACACGCTCGCCGCGCTCAAGCACGCGCAGTCGCTCGGCATGGAGCACACGCTCGCGGTGTGCAACGTGGCGACGAGCGCGATGGTGCGCCTCACCGAACTCAAGTTCCTCACGCACGCGGGGCGCGAGATCGGCGTGGCGTCGACCAAGGCGTTCACCACGCAGCTCGTGGGCCTCTTCATTCTCGCGGTGACGCTCGGCAAGCTGCGCGGTCATGTGAATGCCGGGCAGGAAGCCGCGTACCTGAAGCTGCTGCGTCACCTGCCGGCCGCGCTCAACGGCGTGCTCGCGCTGGAGCCGCAGATCATCGCGTGGTCGGACGAGTTCGCACGCAAGGAAAACGCGTTGTTCCTGGGGCGCGGGCTGCATTACCCGATCGCGCTCGAAGGTGCGCTCAAGCTCAAGGAAATCTCGTACATCCACGCCGAGGCGTATCCGGCGGGCGAGCTCAAGCACGGGCCGCTCGCGCTCGTGACCGAGGCGATGCCGGTGGTGACGGTGGCGCCCAACGACGCGCTGCTCGAAAAGCTCAAGTCGAACATGCAGGAAGTGCGCGCGCGCGGCGGCCAGCTCTACGTATTCGCCGACGCCGACACGCATATCACGAGCGAAGACGGCATTCACGTGATCCGCATGCCGGAGCACTACGGGCTGCTTTCGCCGATCCTGCACGTCGTGCCGCTGCAAATGCTCGCGTATCACACGGCCTGCGCGCGCGGCACCGATGTGGACAAGCCGCGCAATCTCGCGAAGTCGGTGACGGTGGAGTGAGGTTGTTCTCGTGCGGCCGCCGGCCGCGCTGAGAACGTCTTGAAAAAGGGGATGCCCATGCGGCATCCCCTTTTTGTTTTGCCGATCGCAGCAGGAGGCGTTCAGAGGCCGCTCAGGCGGCTCGCACGGATCGCTTGCGCCCTGGGCCCTCGGCGCGCCGCCGCGTCGTCTCCACGGGTGCGTTTCATGCCCGCAGGCGTATCGCGTGCAATCCGCGCGACTTCGCCCCGAAAGGTCCAGCCGAAAGTCCGTTGGACGATCATAATGTCGCCGTTCGATCAAGGAGATGACAGTGGCGCAATCCCTGCAACCGCGGCAGTCCGGCAGACTGCCCCGCCTGTTCGTGTTTTCCGGTGCGGGCCTGTCTGCGGAGAGCGGCATTTCCACGTTCCGCACCGGCGACGGTATCTGGTCCCATGCGAACATCGACGAGGTCTGCAACTACCTCACATGGCGCCGCAACCGCCCGGCGGTGTTCCGCTTTTACAACCAGCGCATTGCCGAATGCGGCGACGCGCGCCCGAACGGCGCCCATCGCTTGCTCGCGCAGTGGCAGGACGCCTGGGGCACGGAGCGCGTGCATCTCGTCACGCAAAACATCGACGACATGCTCGAGCAGGCCGGCGCGCGCCAGGTCACGCACCTGCACGGCGACATGATTTCGCTCCTGTGCACCGACTGCGAGTATCGCTTTCCGGCCTCCGGCAAGGGGCTCGACCCGCAGGCCGCTTGCCCGTCTTGCGGACAGGTGGAGGGGGTGAAGCCCGGCGTGGTGTTCTTCAACGAAGCCGCCCCCGAGTACGAGACGCTTTGGAACATCCAGCGCGACATGACGCCGGACGATCTCTTTCTCGCAGTGGGCACGGCGTTCGAGGTGATTCCGCCCGAGCGCCTGCTGCCGCCTGAACGCTGCGGGCGCTACGAGCGCAACTTTCTCGTCGACCCGGCGCCGCGGCGCACGGACTGCTTTGGCGTCGTGGAGGCCGAGCCCGCGACGACCGGCTTGCTGCATCTCGAACCGGCCATCGAACGGATGATGACGGGCGGCTAGCCGCGCGGCAGCGTTTCGGCGCACTCATGCAAGGGCGTGCATCCTCGGGATGCACGCCCTTTTTCGTTGCGCGGATTGTGGCGGATTCGTGTGTGGGATTCGTGCAGGGCACGCGTGCGACACTCGCGTTTTCGTTTCCCTGCGTTGTCGCCATGAACATTTCGAAGCAGATCGTCGGCTATCTGAAGACGCGCGCGCTCGTGCTCGTGAGCGTGGAGACCTGCACGGGCGGCGCGATGCTCGCCGATCAGCGCGGCGCGGCGGGATGTCTCGATCTCGGCTATGTCGCGCATGCGGCAACGGCAATCGCGGCGCTGCCGGGCGTGAGCGCGCCGACGATCGAACGCGACGGGCTGGTCAGCGAGGCCGTCGCGCGCGAAGCCGCCGAAGGCGCGCTGATCAAGGGCGTTGGGCGATGGGGCAGCGCAAGCGTTGCGCTGGCGAGCATCGGCTTGCTCGCGCACGCAGAGGACGAAGAGGACGACGCAGTTTCCACCGTGACGCATTGCTTCGCGTGGGCATGTATCGACAACGGGCGGGTGCTTTGTGCCAGCGAGACGGTCGGCTTTTCAGGCAGGCGTCACGAGATTCGCCGATCGATCGCGCGGCGCGCGCTGCTCGGCTTTCCGCGTTTCGTCGATCGTGTTCTTGCGCGTTGAGGTTGACGTTGAAAAGGAGGCGATGACGACCTTGCGCGAATGCGCAGCACGCGAGCGCAGCGAGCGTCGCGCGTTTTCTCCATATTCATATCAGTATTTATATTTATATGTAGTAATAGTTAACAAGTACTGGCGTTGACTGTGGACAACAGAGAAATTGCCTGTTGGCTCATATCGATGCGAAACGGATAGCCATGCGGAAAAACCCTGAACGCATCGCGCGCTTCCGGGATAACTTTTCAAGCGGTTTCACTGCGCGCCGGGTTATCAAGAAGTGGTCCACAGGTCGTTCGCCAGGTCATCCCCAGGTTGTCCAGAGGCAGGCGTGGATAACCTGGCGTGGGCGTCATGCAATCGCACGTTATCCACATGCAAAAAATAGCGCCGCCCAGAGGCGACGCCATTCGTCGAGAAAGACGTGAAGTGACGGGTCAGCGCCAGAAAATCGCTAGCGCGATACCGCCGAACAACACCTGTTTGACGACGTAATAAACGCTGCGATTCCATGCCGTCAGGCGCTTGCCCGCGAGGCGCACCGAATACACATAGCGGAACGCGCCATTGAGGCCCCCCGTGCGGTCGCCGGTTTCGTTCGAAGAGGATGAGGCGATCCTGACGCGTCTTGTTCTGCGCGTGATGCAGACAGGTTCCATCGAACACGACGTCCTCGCTGTCACGCCAGGAGTCGGGAATGTCGTCGACGATGATCGCGCAACGGTCGTCGTTCCGCGTGCTGAGGCAGAGGTGATAGCGCAGCGACCCGGCAAACGGATCGCGGTGCGGATTGAGCGAGCCGTCGGCGGGCTGCATCGCGAACATCGCGGCCTTCACGGCGGGAATGCGCTGGAGGATTTCGATCGTGCGCGGGCAGGGCGCGGCGGCCGAAGGATGCGGCCGGTCATACCACTTCAGGTAAAAGCGCTATCTGCGGGGTTTTACGCGGTCTCGGCAGGCTGTGTAGCCGCGCGCTGGCGAGCAAGCACGCGGGCCTGCCAGGCCGGCACCAGTTGACAGGCAAGCAAGCCGGTCAGCATGAGCGCGCAGCCGGCGAGGGCGCGCGGCGTGAGCGTTTCGCCGAGCGCGGCCCAGCCCGCGAGCGCGGCGAACACGCCTTCCATGCTGAAGATCACGGCGGCGTGGGCGGGCGCGGCGTCGCGTTGCGCGACGACCTGGAGCGTGTAGCCGACGCCCACCGAGAGCGCGCCGCCGTAGAGGATGGTGGGCGCGGCGCGCACGATGGCGGCGGCGCTCAGCGGCTCGCAGACGAGCCCGATCGCGAGGCACACCACGCCGCAGGCGACGAACTGCACGATGGAAAGCGCGAGCGGATCGTGGCGCGGCGCGTAGTGGCCCACGAGCATCACCTGGATCGAGATCACGAGCGCACAGCCGAGCTGGTACCAGTCGCCGTACATCACCGAGAAGTGTTCGTTGATGCTGAGGAAGTAGAGTCCGACCGCCGCGAGCGCCGCGCCGAGCCAGGTGCCGACGCCCGTGCGGTGGCGCAGCATGATGCCGAGCATCGGCACGATCACGACGTAGAGCGAGCTGATGAAGCCGGCGTTGGCGATTTTGGTGTAGCCGAGGCCGATCTGCTGAAGCGAGATGGCGACGGCCAGCACGATGCCGAGCACCGCGCCCGAACGCAGCAGTGCGCGGTCGAACAGCGCCGGGGCCGCCATGCTGCCTGAAGCCGGACGAACAGCCACGCGGCGGCGCACGAGTACGAACGCCGTGACCACGCCCGCGCCCAGCAGAAAGCGCAGGCCGGTGAACAGGAACGGGCCAATGGCATCGAGGCTCAGGCGCTGGGCGACGAACGCCGAGCCCCAGATCAGGGCGGCTGCGAGCATCAGCAGATTGGCGCGCAGGTGGAGACGGGCGGCGGATTGCAAGGGGAGAATCTCTTTTTGCGTGGAACAGACGCGACAGCGTTTTCGAAATGGGGCCGTGAGTCGGGCCGCATCGTTTATCGCGATTTCATCTGAATCTGGCACGAATTTGACGGCGACGAGGCGCGGCTCCGGTCGATTCAACGCATTACGTGAAAAGACCGCGACCTTCCGGAAAACGAACGCGTAAATGCCGATCGTATCCGAATTGAAAGGGAATTGTCTCCCGGAAAATACACCCGGCTATTTGCGGATGACAAACGCCCTACGCTGCGTAATACTGCTTCGCGCGAAACGCCCGCCCAGATCGGCAAGCGGATCGTTTCGCAGTTTTTTGCTGTTCTAATTCACAACGTGCCGGTCATTATTTGTCAGGTTTGGGGAACAACAGATGAAAAAGATTCTCGCCTCGCTCATCGCAGCATCCGTCGCACTGATTTCGGCTCAGGCATTTGCACAAGACGCTTCGGCTCCCGCTGCAACCGCACCGGCAGCCAGCGCGCCGGCAAAGGCCAAGAAGCAACACAAGCAACTCAAGCACCACGGCAAGCGCGCTGCTGTGTCGGAAGGCGCATCGGCTGCCGGTACCTCCGACAAGGGCCAGGCGAACTAAATCGCCTGCTCGGCCGGGACGCGCGTGATGGCGACATCGCGTGCATCCCCAGCCATGAAAAAGCCAGAGCATTTGCTCTGGCTTTTTTTTCGCCTGTGGCGCGGGGCGACTGCGGCGCTCAGGACGCTTCGCGCGCGAGCCCGGCTTCCAGCAGCTCGGTGAGGAGGCCGTTGAGGCCTTCCGGATGGGTTTCGGCGCGCGCCTTCAGCTTCGCGACGAGTTCGGCGTTCAGCTTGCACGCGAACGGCACGAGGCCTTGCGCCTGGTCCAGCTTGCGCTGCTCGCGGCGGTCCAGCGTCGGCTGTGCCGAGGCTTTGCCGAAGCGCTCGGGGCCAGCCTTGCTGGTCGCCTGCATCAGTTTCAGCGCCTTGTTCTTTTCAAGGTCGGTTTTCTTCATGGCCATCTGTCGTGCTCCGGTGTTGGGCGGTGGCGCGCATTGTACGCAAACGCCCGCGCGCGTCCATCGCCGCTATGTGCCTGAATGCTGCTGGATGCGCCGCCACGCGTCATTCCGCTGCGGCGCCTGGCGGCGGCGCGTGGCCATTGTGTCTGTCGCGGTCGTCGTGCGTTTCGCGGGTATCGTCCGGCCGGCGCGTCAGCGCGTCCATCAGCGTGCGCATGCGCTGCCAGTGCGAGCCCTCCCAGAACACGCGCTCGCACACGTCGCAGGTGACAAAGCGCGCTTGCCGCTCGAACACACCCTCCGGCACGCGCTCGCGCACGTCGGCCCGCTCGATGGGCCGCAGCGGCGCGTTGCAGGTGAGGCATAGCCGGAACGGCCGGGCGCTCGCCGCGAGATCCAGCCGCTCGAAAATCTCGTGTACCTGCGCGCGCGGCTTGAGCGCGCGCACGTAGCAACCGTGCGTGATGGTGCGCCGCTTGAGCAGTTCGCGATCGCGCGTGAGCACGATGCGATGCTCGGCGGCGGCCAGCGCCTCGATTTCGTCGTCGGGGAAGTGGTTGTCGTAGAGCGTGTCGAAGCCCGCGAGGCGCAGCAGTTGGGCGAGACCGCCCAGATGCGCGTCGGCGACGAAGCGCAATTCGCGCAGCGGCGCGTCGCGCACGCGCAGCAAGGGCCGGATGTCGAGCGCCTCGAACTTCGGATAGACCGCCACGCGGTCGCCGTCCGCGAGAGGATGCTCGAAGCCGACCGATTCGCCGTTCACGAGGATCAGCTCCACTTCGGTGTGCGGCACGCCCAGCGCCTCGATCATGTGCTTGGCCGTGGCGTTGCGCGCGCAGGCGCAACTGAACGCGCGCCTGCGCAGCGGCCGCGCAAGAAAGTCGTTCAGCTCCTCGTAGAAGCGGAAGGTGGCGGTGACCATGCGAAGCAGTATCGCACCGCGTGCGCAGGCTTGCGCGCGATTGCCACGGACGCGTCTGCCGACTCCGCGCCGGCAGCCAGGGCCGCCTTGTGCTGTACTTGGCGCTTTCCCCGGGTTTCCCCCGATCGATTCTGAGTGGAAGGAGCATGCGATGGACATCGGTTTTATTGGTCTTGGCGAAATGGGCGGCGCGATGGTCGGCAATCTGCTGAAGGCGGGCCACACAGTGCGCGTGTGGAACCGCACGGCGGGCAAGGCTCAGGCGCTCGCCGCGGCGGGCGCTCGCATCGTCGGCGCGCCGGGCGAGGCGTTCGGCGGCGACGCCACCATCTCGATGCTCGCCGACGACGCGGCGCTGCGCGAAGTGTTCGACGCGACGCTGCTCGACCACGCGCCGCAAGGGCTCGTGCACGTGAACATGGCGACGATTTCGGTGGCGCTCGCCGAATCGCTCGCCCAGGCGCACGCCGGGCGCGGGCTGCATTACGTGGCGGCGCCGGTGCTCGGGCGGCCCGATGCCGCGCAGGCGGCGAAGCTCACCATCATGGCCGCGGGGCCGGCCGAGGCGATCGACCGCGTGCAGCCGCTTTTCGATGTGATCGGGCAGAAGACGTGGCGCGTCGGCGCCGTGCCGCAGCAGGCGAACGTAATGAAGCTCGCGGCGAACTTCATGCTGGCGTCGGCCGTGGAATCGCTCGGCGAGGCGGCGGCGCTGCTTGACGGCTACGGCGTTGCGATGCGCGACTTTCTCGACGTCGTGACGAGCGGACCGTTTCCCGGCCCGGTGTACACGGGCTACGGCGGCATGATCGCGCAGCGGCGCTACGAGCCCGCGCTTTTCAAGGCGCGCCTTGGCCTCAAGGACGTGCGGCTCGCGCTCGCCGCTGCCGACGCAGTGGCGACGCCCATGCCGGTGGCCAGCGTGCTGCGCGACAGCCTGCTCGAAGCGCTCGCGCACGGCGACGGCGAACGCGACTTCGCCGTGCTCGGCAAGGTGGCGGCGCGCCGCGCGGGGCGCGGGGAGCAGGGCGGCTGATTCGCCGGATGAAGTGGGGCGCGGCGAACGTTCTCGCCGCTTTGCCGATCAAAATCTTCAGTGGAGCGCGCGGTGACGCACAAATACCCGCGCGCCAGCCAGGGACAATGTGGCGCATCGCAACGGACGGTGGCCGGATTGATTCGCGGCGCCGCATCACGGATGCAGGGACGGGGAACCGGTGACGATGGCAGGGCTCGAGACTGACCCAACGACCGACCAACGGCGCGGAAGGGGCTGCCGGGTCCATTTCAGGGCAGGAGACGGCGAATGGACACACACATCCTGATCGCCGATAACGACGAAAAATCGCTGGACGGGCTCAGCACCTTGCTGACCGACCTGGGCTACGGCGTGTCCGTGGCCCGCACGCTTGACGAAGCGCTCACTGTCGCAGCCCGCGATGCGCCCGCCGTGGCGATCGTGGCGCTTTCCCTCGCCCAGGACGAACCCGTAGTTCTCGTGCGACGACTGCGTGCGGTGAGCGGCGAGCGCGCGCCGCTCCTGATCGGGCTGGGCGGCTGGGGCGAGTCGCGCCACCGCGAGGAGGCGCTTGCAGCGGGCTTCGACGTGCACCTCGTGCGGCCGGTGGGGCTCGATCAACTGATGTTCATTCTCTCGATGACAGGCCCGTGACAAACATGTTGTTGTGACGCAACATTCAGGGTGCGCACTACTTTACATGTTGCATTGCATCACGCTAGTCGCTATACTGGTTCTTGTCTCCTCCATGTCTCCTCTGATATGGATTCAGCCCGCCAACCATTGGCGGGCTTTTTTTTGCCCGTGCGTTTTGCAGGGCGGCAAGGCGTAAAAAAACCGGCTCCTGGAGCCGGTTTTTTGTTTGCACCGCGCTTCGCGGAGCGCTTCAGGCGTTAAGGCCGGTGTTCTCGGCCGCGCCGATCGCGAGGTTCATGCACTGGATCGCCGCGCCCGAGGCGCCCTTGCCCAGGTTGTCGAGGCGCGCGACGGTCACGAACTGCTCGTCGTTGCCGAACACGAACAGGTCGACGCGGTTTGTATCGTTGTTCGCCTGCACATCGAACATGCCGGCATCGAGGTTCTCATCGGCGTTGAAGGGCGCCACGCGCACGAACTGCTCGCCCGCGTAGTACTCGGCGAACAGCGCCTGCACGTCTTGCGGCTTCGCATGGCGCGTGAGCTGCTTCGGCGAGAAGTAGGTCGTGACGGCGAGACCCTTGTAGAACGGGCCGACGATCGGCGTGAAGACCGGCGCCGACTTCAGGCCGCCATGCACCGCCATTTCCGGCAGATGCTTGTGCGTGAGGCCGAGCGCGTACGGGCGCGGGCTCGCGAGCTTCGCGTTGCCGCCGGCTTCGTACTCCGCGATCATCTTCTTGCCGCCGCCGCTGTAGCCCGTGAGCGAGTAGCTATGCGCGGCGAAGTCCGGCGCGACGAGGCCCGCCTCGACGAGCGGGCGCATTGCCAGGATGAATGCCGACGCGTGGCAGCCCGGCACCGCGATGCGCTTCGACTGGCGCACCTTCTCGCGCTGCGCCTTCGTGAGCTCGGGCAGGCCGTAGGCCCAGTCGGCCTGGGTGCGGAACGCCGTGCTCGCGTCGATCAGCACCGTGCGATCGTTCTCGACGAGCGAGGCCGACTCGCGCGAGGCGACGTCGGGCAGGCACAGGAACGTCACGTCCGAAGCGTTGATGAGACGGCGGCGTTCCTCGACGTCCTTGCGCTTCGCATCGTCGATACGCAGGATCTCGACGTCGGTGCGCGGCGACAGGTATTCAAAAATCTTCAGGCCGGTCGTGCCTTCCTGTCCGTCGACAAAAACTTTCGTGCTCATCTCGATCTCTCTGAACGCGGGAATTCGGGGTCGCAAACACTGCGGGTTGCAAGGGCCGGTTCGGCAATGCGCCGCCGGAACGGTATTTTAAGACGTCAGGCGGGCACACGTGTGACCGTGCCGGGAAAAAAATCGGGGCTTACCCGAGGGCTTGTCTGTGAAGGCGTGGTGCGCCGCCGCGCGCGGCCCGCAGGCCGGCTTCGCACGGCGGCGTGCGATTGCTTCGGGGACCGAACGGAGTGGCGGCTCGCGCTCAGGCGTTCGCCGCGCGGCCGGCCAGCCAGCGGTCCGTCACGGTGGCGACACGCACGCCGAAGGCGCGGGCGGTTTCGAGGTCGCCGGCGGGCGGCGCTTCCTCGGGCGTGGCGTCGGCCGGCGACTGCGCGAGCAGCCCCGTGAAGCCCCCCACGAAGTTCACGTCGTTGCGCGTGGCGGCCTTCGTGTTGGCGGGCAGCATGCCGGTGCCGGTCCAGACCATGCCGTGCTGCATCGCCAGCGTGACGAAATACTGGATCGTCGAGAACTTGTCGCCGTTCATCGTCGCCGAGTTGGTGAAGCCTGCCGCGATCTTGTCTTTCCACTTCTGCGTGAACCAGGCCTTCGAGCTTGCATCGGCGAACTTCTTGAAGTCGGCGGACGGACCGCCCATGTAGGTCGGCGCGCCGAACACGATCGCGTCGGCGGCGTCGAGGTCGGCCCAGCCCGCATCGTCGATTTCATTGACCGCTATCAACTTCCCATCGGCGCCCGCGCCCAGCAGGCCCGCGAGCACGCTTTCCGCAAGTTTCTTCGTATGGCCGTAGCCGCTGTGATACGCAATGACGATTCTGGACATGGACGACTCCATTCAAGGGAGGGGACAATGCGGCGCGCCGCTGCCAGCGCCTCGGCCCGGCGCGCGACGCATCATCTTAATCACATCCATGCCGCCTCACGCGCCGTGTGACGCGCGCCGTGCGGAACGACTCTTTTTCTTCGCGCGAAGCAATCTCACGCCGCCCGCGCGGGCCTGGTCAGCGGCCGTAGGTCACGGTGATTTGCGCGCTGCCGAGCGACAAGCCGCTGATCTCGCGATCGAATAGCGCGGCGGGGCGCCCCTGCGCGAGTGGCAGCGTTTCGACGCGAAGCGCATAAACGGTGACGACATAACGATGCGGATTGCCCGGCGGCGGACAGGGGCCGCCATAGCCGTCGACGTTGAAGTCATTGCGCGCCTCGATCGCGCCGAACTTGCGCAGTGCGCCCGATGCGCTCGCGTTTTCCGGCAGGCTCGTGACGTTTGCCGGAATGTTGGCGACGGCCCAGTGCCACCACCCGCGTCCCGGTGCGTCGCGATCGAAAATCGTGATGGCGAAACTTCGTGTGCCCGCCGGAGCATTGCGCCACATCAAGCCAGGTGAATGATTCGGCCCATTGCAACCGGCATCGTTGAAGATCTGGCTCGGACCGACCGTTCCGCCTTCAACGAAGCTGGGGCTGGATAGCCTGAAATTTTCGCCTGCATGGGATAAGGCCGCCGGCATTGTGACGCACGTCATGACAACGCCGGCCAGCGCAAACGCATGACGAAAGCAACTCGGCCCGAAGGCATAGGGAGTACGCATTAGCGAGTTCTCCTGTATGTTTGTCAAATCCGGTCCACAGAGTCCTGAAGGAAATGTTTGATTTGTGCTCCGGACCGAATTTGCTTCAATATAGCGGTATTAATAAGTTACGTTTCGCCTGCATGCGTACAGATTATTCGTGAGGATTCCGCTATAGTCTTACATTACCCTGCTCGGGGCAGGTGGGGTTGTAGGGCGCCAGAAAGAAGAAGCGAAACAGGGGCTGGCCGCGCGCCGGAAGAGAAACAGGTTTGCCTACACGGAGGGGTAATGCAGCAGCCAATCAGGGTCGTAGTCGCCGACGATCATCCGGTGATCTTGTTTGGTGCCGAACACGCACTGCTCAATTTCCCCGGTATTCAGGTTGTTGGTCGTGCGCGCCAGTCCACCGAGCTGGTCAAGGCGTTGCAGTCCGGTCCCTGCGATGTGCTCGTGACCGACCTCGCCATGCCGGGAGGCCAGTACGGCGACGGTTTGCCGCTCATCGGTTATCTACGGCGCAATTTTCCGAACATTCCCATCGTCGTCCTGACGATGCTCGAAAACGCCGCGCTGCTCAAACGTCTGAGCGAACTCGGCGTGATCGCGGTCGTGCACAAGTCCGACGACCTTAGCCATATCGGGCTCGCCGTGCAGCACGTGAGCCGGAATATCGAATACTTGAGTCCGCAGGTGAAGACGGCGCTCGATCAGTTGCGCATCAATAGCGGCGGTAAAACGGATGAAGTCATTCTCTCAAAACGCGAACTTGAAGTCGTAAGACTCTTTGTTTCAGGAATGACGATTAAAGAAATATCCGAAAAACTTAGCCGTAGTATCAAGACAATTAGTACACAAAAGAATACGGCAATGAGAAAGCTGGGACTCGATCGCGATTCCGAGCTGTTTCAATATGCGCAGAGTAATGGTCTGCTCAATCTCTCCTCGCATGCACCCGACGAGGGCGGCGAAGCGGAAACCACGCATTGATCTGGCCGCACTGACGTCGTGCGCAGGCCGAAAAAAAGCCATCTGCTTTTGAGGCAGATGGCCTTTTTGCTGCGCGCGTGAAAGCGCGCGCGCAGACTCCTGTTTATTGCGGTGCCGACGTCGCGCCGCCGTGCGCGGCCGACCACTCGGCCGGTGCGTGCAGGAACTTCTCGACTTCGTCGAGCGTCTTCGTTTCGAAGTAGCCCGACTCCTTGGCGACGCGCAGCACGTCCCACCACGTGGCGAGCGCATGCAGGTCGACGTCGATGTCCTTCAGGACCGAGACGCTTTCCTTGAAGATGTTGTAGTGGAACAGCACGAAGCAGTGGTTCACCTGCGCGCCGGCCGTGCGCAGCGCGTTGATGAAGTTGATCTTGCTGCGGCTGTCGGTGGTCAGGTCTTCGACGAGCAGCACGCGCTGGCCTTCGGTGAGGAGGCCTTCGATCTGCGCGTTGCGGCCGAAACCCTTCGGCTTCTTGCGCACGTACTGCATGGGCACCATCAGGCGGTCGGAGAGCCATGCCGCGAACGGGATGCCCGCGGTTTCGCCGCCGGCCACGGCGTCGATCTGCTCGTAGCCGACGTCGCGCAGGATCGTGGCTTCGGCCATTTCCATCAGGCCGCGGCGCACGCGCGGATACGAGATCAGCTTGCGGCAGTCGATATAGACCGGGCTCGCCCAGCCGGAGGTGAAGATGAAGGGCTTTTCGGCGTTGAAGTGCACGGCCTTCACTTCGAGCAGCATTTTCGCGGTTGCGTCCGAGATCGTCTGGCGATCGTAGCCTGTCATGGGCGAATCCTTGGGTATGAGTGCGGGAGGAGGGTGGGCGCGTGGCCCGGTGGCGCTGGCACGGCCGGCGCGAAGCATGGCTTCGGCGCCGGCGGTGCGCGGTCCGGGGGCGTGGATCGTCTGACTTCATCCGACGTTCTGTCAGACTGACTCGCTCGGTCCGGACGGCTTCTCTTGCGCGCGTAGGCCGGTATTTTACCCGACTTGACGGCCGCCGACGAGTCGTCGCCGGCAACCATCGGCGGCTATGTGGGGCGCGAACGCCGGGCGGCATTGCCAGCCGGGCGTCGCGCTTGTTTTCCGGTTGCTTGCCACTGACTTTTCCACCTGGTTTCGCGCTTTGTTTCCGGGTTGTGACGCCTGTGCAGCGCCTTTACACTCACGCCGGGTCGCGTTCCCGCATGCGCGCCCGTTCCTCAGGATCCCCCCATGACCGTCGTTTCCCCGCCCGCCACCTCAGCCGCCGCCGCGCGTGGCCACGCCCTGCGTGCGCTCGTCGCCTCGGTGCTCGGCTATGCAATGGACGGCTTCGATCTGCTGATGCTCGGCTTCATGCTGCCCGCGATCAGCGCCGATCTCCATTTGAGCGGCGCGCAGGCCGGTGCGCTCGTCACGTGGACGCTGGTTGGCGCGGTCGTGGGCGGCATCGTCTTCGGGCTCCTGAGCGACCGCTACGGGCGCGTGCGCGTGCTCACGTGGACCATTCTGCTGTTCGCGGTCTTCACCGGCATGTGCGCGCTCGCGCGCGGCTATGCCGACCTGCTCGTCTACCGCACGATCGCGGGCATCGGGCTTGGCGGGGAGTTCGGCATCGGCATGGCGCTCGTCGCCGAGGCGTGGCCCGCGCGGCTGCGCGCGCGGGCGTCGTCGTATGTCGGGCTCGGCTGGCAACTGGGCGTGCTGGCCGCTGCGCTGCTCACGCCGTTGCTGCTGCCCGTGATCGGCTGGCGCGGCATGTTCGCGATCGGGCTGCTGCCGGCCGTCGTCTCGTTCGTCGTGCGCCGCCGCGTGGAGGAGCCCGAACTCTTCGTCGAGCATGCGCAGCGCATGGCCGCGTCCGCCAAAGCCGAGCGTCCGCGCGCGCTGCGCATGCTCGTGGCCGACGCGCGCACCGCGCGTGCGAGCTTCGGCGTGGCGATACTGTGCTCGGTGCAGAACTTCGGCTACTACGGGCTGATGATCTGGCTGCCCGCGTACCTTTCGAAGGCCTTCGGCTATTCGCTCACGAAGTCCGGCCTCTGGACCGCCGCAACGGTGGCCGGCATGGCGCTCGGCATCTGGTTGTTCGGCATCGCGGCCGACCGGTTCGGCCGCCGGCCCGCGTTTCTGTTTTATCAGGCGGGCGCCGTGGTCATGGTGTTCGTCTACGCGCAGCTTTCCACGCCGTTCGCGCTCCTGATCGGCGGCGCGGCGATGGGCGTGTTCGTGAACGGAATGATCGGCGGCTATGGCGCGCTCATTTCCGAGCTGTACCCGACCGCGGCGCGCGCCACCGCGCAAAACGTGCTCTTCAACATCGGCCGCGCCGTGGGCGGCTTCGGGCCGCTCGCCGTGGGCGCGCTGGCCGCGCGTTATTCGTTCACGGCGGCGCTCGGCATGCTCGCCGCCATCTACGTGCTCGACATCCTCGCCACGCTCTTCCTGATTCCCGAACGCCGGGGCGCCGCGCTCGACTGAGCGTCGTTCAAACATAAGACAAAAGAGCGCGCCACGTCGCGTGGCGGCACGGCGCGTGATTGGCCGGGCGAATTCCCGGTATCAGTCTTTGACCCACGTGGACGCGTAGGGCACGAGGTGTACACTAATCGGCCCCGCTGGGACGCTCGCGTGGCGTGATACGCCAATGCGCCGATGCGCCAGCCGGCGGGCTTACGAACATAAAACATTCTCTCTCTCACGTCTCTCACGTCCAGGCAGGCCTGAAAATGGATGAACAACTGAAGCAAAGCGCCCTCGCGTATCACCAGAATCCGAGGCCCGGCAAGATTTCGGTCACGCCGACCAAGCCGCTGTCGAACCAGCTCGATCTGTCGCTCGCGTACTCGCCGGGCGTCGCGGCCGCGTGCGAGGCGATTCACGCCGATCCGCTCGATGCGCAGAAGTACACCTCGCGCGCCAATCTCGTGGGCGTCGTGACCAACGGTACGGCCGTGCTCGGCCTTGGCAACATCGGCCCGCTCGCGGCCAAGCCGGTGATGGAAGGCAAGGGCTGCCTCTTCAAGAAGTTCGCCGGCATCGACGTGTTCGACATCGAACTCGACGAACTCGATCCGGACAAGCTGGTCGACGCCATCGCGATGCTCGAGCCGACGCTCGGCGGCATCAACCTCGAAGACATCAAGGCGCCCGAGTGCTTCTACATCGAGCAGAAGCTGCGCGAGCGCATGAAGATCCCCGTCTTCCACGACGACCAGCACGGCACGGCCATCATCGCGTCGGCGGCGATCCTCAACGGCCTGAAGGTCGTGGGCAAGGAACTCGGCAGCGTGAAGCTCGTGTGCTCGGGCGCGGGCGCGGCGGCGATTGCATGTCTGGACCTGCTCGTGAAGTTGGGCCTCAAGAAAGACAACATCCTCGTCACCGACTCGAAGGGCGTGATCTACGAAGGTCGCGGCAATCTCGATCCGTCGAAGGCGCGCTACGCGGCCAACACCGAAGCGCGCGCGCTCGGCGACGCCATCAAGGGCGCCGATGTGTTCCTCGGCTGCTCGAGCGCCGGTGTGCTCAAGCCCGAGATGGTCAAGGAAATGGGCGACAAGCCGCTGATCCTGGCGCTCGCCAACCCGGAGCCGGAAATCCGCCCGGAAGAAGCGAAGAAGGTGCGCCCGGACGCGATCATCGCCACGGGCCGTTCGGACTATCCGAACCAGGTCAACAACGTGCTGTGCTTCCCGTTCATCTTCCGCGGCGCGCTGGACGTGGGCGCGACGACCATCACGGAAGAGATGAAGCTCGCATGCGTGCGCGCGATTGCCGAACTGGCCGAGGAAACCGACCAGGGCGACGAAGTGGCGAAGGCTTATGAAGGTCACACGCTCGAATTCGGCCCCGAGTACCTGATTCCGAAGCCTTTCGATCCGCGCCTCATCATCAAGATCGCGCCCGCTGTGGCGCAGGCCGCGATGGATTCGGGCGTGGCGACGCGTCCGATCGAGGACATGGAAGCCTACCGCGAGCAGCTTGGCGCGACGGTCTACCGCTCGGGCATGGTGATGCGTCCGGTGTTCGCGGCGGCCAAGGCCAACTGCGCGCGCATCGTGTTCGCCGAGGGCGAAGACGAGCGCGTGCTGCGCGCCGCGCAGTTCGTGCTGACCGAGAAGATCGCCAGGCCGATCATCGTGGGCCGTCCTTCGGTCGTGGAAATGCGCCTGAAGAAGATGGGCTCGAAGCTGCGTCCGGGCACCGACTTCGAGATCGTCGATCCCGAAGACGATCCGCGCTTCCAGAAAAGCTGGCAGGCGTATCACGAACTCGGTGCGCGCCAGGGCATCACGCCTGACGTGGCGAAGGCGTCGGTGCGCAAGTTCAACACGCTGATCGGCGCGATCCTCGTGCATCTGGGCGACGCCGACGGCATGATCTGCGGTCTGCTCAACAGCTTCGACTATCATCTGAAGTTCGTCGATCAGGTGTTCGGCAAGGCCAAGGAATCCGAGAACTACGCGGCGATGAACCTGCTGATGCTGCCGGGCCGCAACATCTTCATCAGCGACACCTACGTGAACGAAGTGCCGAGCGCCGAGCAACTCGCCGACATGACGATTCTCGCCTCGCGCGAAATCGAGAAATTCGGCATCACGCCGAAGGTCGCGCTGCTTTCGAGCTCGAACTTCGGCAGCGTGCGTTCGTCGACCTCGCAGCGCATGCAGGCCGCGCGTGAGCTGATCGCCGCGCGCGCGCCGCAACTCGAAGTGGACGGCGAAATGCACGGCGACGCGGCGCTTTCGGAACTGATCCGCAAGCAGTCGTTCCCGGGCACCACGCTCACGGGCGAAGCAAACCTGCTGATCATGCCGAACGTGGAAGCGGCCAACATCGCCTACAACCTGCTGAAGGTGATTGGCGGCGAAGGCGTGACGGTCGGTCCGTTCCTGCTGGGCGCGTCGAAGCCGGTGCACATCCTCACGCCGGCGGCGACCGTGCGGCGCATCATCAACATGACGGCGGTGGCTTCGGCCAACGCCAACGTGGCGAAGGCGGCGGCGAAGTAAGCCGCGCTCCGGATGATCGCCTGATGTGAAAAGGGCGCTCCGTGTTGCACGGAGCGCCCTTTGTTTTTACCGCTTCAAGCAGGCCTCAAGCCGCGTGCCGCGCGGCGCCGTTTTCCGGCGAGCGCCACTTCGCGAGCAACGTCGCCCACTTCGCACGCGTGGCCGTGAGGTTGTTTTCCTTGACGTGGCCGTAGCCGCGAATCGCGTCGGGCAGGTTCGCGAGTTCCACCGCGAGCGGCAGATTCGCCTCGCCAAGCCCGCCGATCACCTCGCGCATCAACGCTTCGTACTCGCCGATCAGCGCGCGCTCATGGCGGCGTTCCTCCGTGCGGCCAAACGGATCGAGCGCCGTGCCGCGCAGGAACCTGAACTTCGCGAGCATACGCATGGCGGAGAGCATGCGCGGGCCGTACTGCTTCTTCACGAGCTTGCCCTTGTCGTCGTGCTTCGCGAACGAGGGCGGCGCGAGATGGAAGTTGAGCTTCCAGTCGCCTTCGAAGCTTGCCCTGATCTTTTCGACGAACGCCGGATCGGCATAGAGTCGTGCGACCTCATACTCGTCCTTGTAGGCCATCAGCTTGTGCAGGTTCTTCGCCACGGCTTCGGTGAGCGGGGACTGGCCGTCCGGATGTTCGAGCTTCGCCTCGGCCCGGCGCACGTCGTCGACGAATGCCCGATAGCGCTGCGCATACGCCTCGTTCTGATACGCGGCGAGATACTGCGCGCGCTTTTCGATGAGCGTGTCGAGCGCCTTGGGCGTGTGCAGCGAGACGATCTTCGCGCCCACAGCGTCGGCGTTTTGCTCGGGCAGCGGGCGCTTCACCAGTTGATCGACAGCCGCGCGATCATGCGCCACGCGGCGGCCCCACTCGAATGCCGCGAGATTCTTCTCGACCTGCACGGCGTTCAACTCGATCGCGCGCACGAGCGACTCGTGCGTGAGCGGCAGCCAGCCCTTTTGCCATGCGTAACCGAGCACGAACGGGTTCGTGTAGATCGCGTCGCCGAGCAGCGCGAGCGCGTAGCGGTTCGCATCGACGGTCGCGACGTTGTCCGTGCCCGCCGCCGCGCGCACGTCGGCCTCGGTGTTCGAGCCCGGGAATTGCCACTGCGGGTTCTTGATGAACTCGGCGGTCGGCGTGGGCGCGCTGTTGAGCACCACGTGCGTTTCGCCTTCCTGCATGCGCGAGACGCAGTCGTCGCCGGCCGTGACGATGGCGTCGCAGCCGATCACGAGGTTCGCCTCGCCCATGGCGATGCGCGTGGCGTGGATGTCGTCGGGGCGGTTGGCGATCTGAACGTGGCTCATCACCGCGCCGCCTTTTTGCGCCAGGCCCGTCACGTCGAGCACCGTCACGCCCTTGGCTTCGAGGTGCGCGGCCATGCCGAGCAGCGCGCCGATGGTCACGACGCCCGTGCCGCCCACGCCCGTCACGAGCACGCCATACGGGCGGCCGATGGCGGGCACGTCAGGCGTCGGCACGCCCGGCATCGATTCGCTCGCCACGCCGTTCGCTTTCGGCTTGCGCAACTGGCCGCCTTCCACCGTCACGAAGCTCGGGCAGAAGCCCTTCAGGCACGAGAAGTCCTTGTTGCAGGTGGACTGGTTGATCTGCCGCTTCGTGCCGTATTCGGTGTCGAGCGGCTCGACGCTCAGGCAGTTCGACTGCACCGAGCAGTCGCCGCAACCTTCGCACACGGCCTCGTTGATCACCACGCGCTTTGCCGGATCGGGATACGCGCCGCGCTTGCGGCGGCGGCGCTTTTCGGTCGCGCAGGTCTGGTCGTAGATCAGGATCGTCGTGCCGGGAATCTCGCGCAGTTCGCGCTGGATCGCGTCGAGCTGATCGCGGTGATGGATCGTCACGCCCGGCGCGAGCTTCGTGGCCGGTTCCCCTTCGTACTTCCCGGGTTCGTCGGTGACGATCGCGATCTTCGCGGCGCCTTCGGCGGCGACCTGATGCGTGATCTGCGGCACGGTGAGCGTGCCGTCCACCGGCTGGCCGCCCGTCATCGCAACGGCGTCGTTATAGAGGATCTTGTAGGTGATGTTCGCCTTCGAGGCGATCGCCGCCCGGATGGCGAGCAGCCCGGAATGGAAGTAGGTGCCGTCGCCGAGATTCGCGAACACGTGCTTGTCGTTCGTGAACGGGGCCTGGCCGACCCACGCCACGCCTTCGCCGCCCATCTGGCTGAACGTGCTCGTGCTGCGGTCCATCCACACGGTCATGTAGTGGCAGCCGATGCCGGCCATCGCGCGCGAGCCTTCGGGCACGTTGGTCGACGTGTTGTGCGGGCAGCCGGAGCAGAACCACGGCTTGCGCTCGACCTGCACGCGGGGCTTCGCGAGCGCCTTTTCCTTTGCCTCGATCACGGTCATGCGCGCGGCGATGCGCGCGCGCACGTCGGAGGGCAGTTCGAACTTGTCCAGGCGCGTGGCGATGGCCTTGGCGATGATCGCGGGCGAAAGCTCGTAGTGCGCGGGCAGGAGCCAGTTTCCCATCGGCACCGACCACTCGCCGCCTGCGCCGTCCTTCTCGTCGAACTTGCCGTACACGCGCGGACGCTGCGCGTCGGGCCAGTTGTACAACTCTTCCTTGATCGCGTATTCGAGGATCTGGCGCTTTTCCTCGACTACGAGAATCTCGTCGAGCCCGCGCGCGAACGCGTGCGCGCCCTGCGCCTCGAGCGGCCACACGCAGCCCACCTTGTAGAGGCGGATACCGATGCGCGAGCAGGTTTCGTCGTCGAGACCGAGGTCGGTGAGCGCCTGGCGCACGTCGAGATACGCCTTGCCGCCCGTCATGATGCCGAAGCGCGCGTGCGGCGAGTCGATCTCGACCCGGTCGAGCTTGTTCGCGCGCACGTAGGCGAGACCGGCGTACCACTTGTAGTCGAGCAGACGCGCTTCCTGCACGAGCGGCGGATCGGGCCAGCGGATGTTCAGGCCGCCCTCGGGCATCGCGAAGTCTTCCGGCAGGATGATGCGCGTGCGATGCGGGTCGATCTCGACCGAAGCCGACGATTCGACCACGTCGGTCACGCACTTCATCGCGACCCAGAGACCGGAATAGCGGCTCATCGCCCAGCCGTGCAGGCCGAAGTCGAGGTATTCCTGCACGTTCGAAGGGAACAGCACCGGCAGGCCGCAGGCCTTGAAAATGTGCTCCGACTGGTGCGCGAGCGTGGACGACTTGGCCGCGTGGTCGTCGCCGGCGAGCACGAGCACGCCGCCGTGCGGCGATGAACCGGCCGAGTTGCCGTGCTTGAACACGTCGCCGCTGCGATCGACGCCGGGGCCCTTGCCGTACCACATCGAAAACACGCCGTCGTACTTCGCCGACGGGTACAGGTTGACCTGCTGCGAGCCCCAGACGGCGGTCGCGGCGAGATCTTCGTTCACACCGGGCTGAAAGACGATCTGATGCGCGGCGAGATGCTGCTTCGCTTTCCAGAGGGACTGATCGAGACCGCCGAGCGGCGAGCCACGATAGCCAGAGATGAACCCCGCGGTATTGAGACCGGCGGCCTTGTCGCGTTCCTGTTGCAGCATCGGCAGGCGGACCAGCGCCTGGATGCCGCTCATGTACGCGCGGCCGCGTTCGAGGGTGTATTTATCGTCGAGCGTGACGGAAGCGAGTGCGGCTTCGAGCGAAGCGCGCTGACCTGCGTCTAGCGGGGCATTCATTATGTGTCTTCCTCCATCCAACCAATCCGTTGTGGGATCGCCAGAACTTCAGGACCTCGGCATCTTGTGAATGCGTTGGCCGGGGTCGCCATATTGGCTTCTTTTGTTCGATAGTAGCACTCGGACAAACCCGCCGCTCTGGCCGGCGGGTGGGGCAGAGCGCATTGCGCTGCATCTTTCGGGCCTGGGGTTGAGTCTGCTGCGCAGCCTGCGTCAGCGTGTCGCGAAAGCAGGCTGAAACACCCGTGTAATAAAGGATGTATCGAATTCCTCTGAGGAGTAACAACGTGTAAAACTTGCACTACCTCGGAACCGGTCTTGAATATCCTGTCTAACTCCCTCACCTGTGCGAACCGCGCAGCTTCCCTGGCTGTTAACAGTTATTAAAAGGGGTACTACTGCGAAAGGCAGTCCAAAAAAAGGAGTCCAGCATGAATAATCGACATATCCAGACCTTTCTGACGGTCTCGGCTGCGTTCTTTGCCATGAGCGCGCCCTTGCATTCGAACGCCAGCACGAAGAGCGGCGAGAGTGCGACGACCCGATGCGCCCAGTACACGCTGAGCGCCAAGGCTGAAACGAACGTCATGCCGGCCGTGAAGGCCGAGCGCAAATCCTGATGCCGCGCTGATCAGCGCAGCATTGCCATTCATCTGAATCCGTCGCCGAGGTGTGCGGCGGCGGATTCAAAAGTGAAAAGGGCGAAGATCGCGTGATCTTCGCCCTTTTTGTTTTGCGTTGGCCGGATTTGGCCGCTCTGATTGGCTGCGCCAAGCGGCCTGTGCGGATCAGGCCTTGTCCTGCACCACGCCGCGGCGGATCTGGTCGAGTTCGATCGACTCGAACAGCGCCTTGAAGTTGCCCTCGCCGAAGCCCTGATTGCCCTTGCGCTGGATGATCTCGAAGAAGATCGGCCCGATCTGGTTTTCCGTGAAGATTTGCAGCAGCAGGTCTTCGGGCAAGCCGTCGATCAGGATCTTGCGCTTCTTGAGCTCGTCCAGCGGCTCGGTGTGGCCGGGGATGCGGCGGTTCACGAGCTCGTAGTACGTGTCGATGGTGTCGAGCAGCGCGATCTTCGAGGCGCGCAGGCCATCCACCGTGCCGTAGATGTCGTTCGTGCCGAGCGCGATGTGCTGGATGCCCTCGCCGTGATAGGCGTCGAGGTATTCCTGGATCTGGCCCGCCGTCTCGCCGCCTTCTTCGTTGATCGGGATGCGGATCTTGCCGCAGGGCGAGGTCATCGCCTTCGACTTCACGCCCGTCACCTTGCCTTCGATGTCGAAGTAGCGGATTTCGCGGAAGTTGAAGAGGCGTTCGTAGAACTCCGCCCATTCGTTCATGCGGCCGCGATGGACGTTGTGCGTGAGGTGGTCGATATAGGTGAGGCCGTGGCCGACCGGGTTCTGCTCGGCGCCCGCAATCGGTTCGAAGTCGACGTCATAGATGCTGATGTCGCCAATGCTGCCCGGCGCCGCGCCGTTCTTGCCGCGCCAGCGGTCGACGAAATAGATCAGCGAATCGCCAATGCCCTTGATGGCCGGAATGTTCAGCTCCATCGGGCCCGTCTTGTTGTCGAAGCCCCATGCGCCCAGTTCGAGCGCGTGCTTGTACGCCTTGGCGGCGTCCTGCACGCGGAACGCGATCGCGCAGATCGACGGGCCGTGCAGGCGCGCGAAGCGTTGCGCGAACGAGTCGGGCTCGCCGTTGACGATGAAGTTGATGTCGCCCTGACGGTAAAGCGTCACATCCTTGTGGCGATGGCGTGCGATGGCCGTGAAGCCCATGCGCTCGAACAGCTTGCCGAGCGCCTTGGGGTCCGGTGCGGTGTATTCGATGAATTCGAAGCCGTCGGTGCCGACGGGGTTCTCCCAGGTGGGGACCTGCATGGTTGTCTCCTGACTGCTGTAGGTCAAATTTCGTGAGGAAAGTGTAGACCGCCGTATTGGGAGAAAACTTGCGAGTTGGGTCGCGTTGTCATCTGTTTGCGCTATAAACTGCCTTGAGTGAACGCTTGGACGGCAGAAAATGGCAACCATCGAATTAGACGCGATCGACAGGCGTATTCTGGGGATTCTTCAGGAGAACGGCCGGCTCTCGAACCAGGAGATCGCCGAGCGCGTGAATCTCTCGCCCAGCCCTTGCCTGCGACGCATCCGGCGGCTGGAAGAGGGTGGCGTGATACGCGGCTATGTGGCGTTGCTCGACGCCCAGAAGCTCGGGCTCGACTTGCTCGCCTATGTGAACGTGCGGCTGGAAAAGCGCGGACCCACGGCGGCGGGGCGCGAGGGCGTGACGCACGCGGAGCTGTTTCGCGCGGCCGTGCAGACCTGGCCGGAAGTGGTGGCCTGCCACGCCATGACGGGCGACATGGATTTTCTGCTGCGCGTGCAGGTGGAGGACATGGCGCACTTCTCGCGCTTCGTGCAGGACCAGTTGCTGCACCATCCCTCGGTGGTCGACGTGAAATCGAGCTTTTCGCTCGAAACCTTCAAGGAAACGACGGCGCTGCCTATTCGTTGATCGTGTTGAGCGTGTTGAGCGCGCGCCAGGCCGCGCAGACGCAAAAAAAGCGGCCGAAGCCGCTTTTTTCAATGCATCAGTCTGTCCCGAAGGGCAGGAGTCAGGCCGCGACTGCTTGCGGCAGGATCGTCTCGAACAGCTTGCTGGCCTGGCGCGCCTGGCGCTTGAGCGCGTAGTCGAACACGGCGGCTTGCTCCTGGAGCATTTCCGCGATGATGCTGCTCTGGTCAGCCGGTTCCAGCGAGAGGTATGCGTCGGCTTCGCCGTAGGCGTATTCGATCTTCATGCCCGACTTCTTCGCGATGTGCATCATCGTCGAATTGCGCGACAGGCAGTGCATGTAGAGCGTGGTGACGTGCGTGTTGCGGCTACGGATGGACGCGCGCCCGAACAGCTTCGAGCCGATGCCCTGGCCGCGCGCGCTTTCCAGCACAGAGACGCCGAATTCGGCGGTGCGGCCGTTGCCGTCCGCGGGCAGATAGGCGAGATGGCCGACGCCCACGAGTTGCAGTTGATGGTCGAACACGCCGAACACGGTGTCGCGCGTGAAGTCCATCGAGCGGACATAGTTCTCGATCACGTGATCCGGCGCGGCCTGGCCGAAGCGCAGCAGGCGGTCGTCGCTGTCGAGCGCGAGAAAGTGCGCGAGCAGCCGATCACGGTCAGCCGAAGTGAGCACTCGCACCATGACGGGCGCATGACCGGGCGTCAGCGGGCGAACGGACGACAGGATCGGCTCGTTGGCTTGGGTCGAAAGCGGGTTCATGGTGGGTTCTCCTTAAAATGTCTGCGTCATGATGCAGCGCAAAACGCATTCTAGCGGAAACCCTGGGTACGCTCTAGGGAAAACCCGAAGTGCAAATTTGAGTGTTGCGCCTAATTGATAAAATTATAGGCGCAAGCTGTTGATTATTAAGGTGTATTCGTAGTGCGTAGGTTGACGTGTCAACTGTTGCCGCGATACGTCATGTCGCATCGCAGCAATCCGGCCCGAAAATTGGGTCCGCTCAAGCGCCTTTCAGACCGTGATCGACCACGGCGATCACCTGTTCGGCGAAGTCGCGATACCCCATGCGGCCGCCGGGCTTGAGCCACGTGAACGTCCAGTTGATCATGCCGAACACCATCATCGTCAGCGCGGTCTGGTTTTCCGACGTCACCCGGCCCGGGTAGGCGCGCGCGAGCTGGCGGGTAAAGGCGGCGACGACGTCGCGCTGGCGGTTCAGGACGATTTCTCGCTGGGCGTCCACCAGGTATTTGACGTCGTTCAGGAGCGCCACGTGGCGGCTGTGCGAGGTCTCGTACTCCACCAGAAACGCGCGGATCAGCTCGGCAAAGCTTTCGCGCTCGTCGAGTCCGCGCCGCTGGCTCGCGCCTTCCACCTCCGCGATGATCAGCATGAGTCGCTTGGTGTAGCGGTCGAGCAGGTCGAAGAGGATCGCTTCCTTGCTCTCGTAATAGTGATAGAGGCGTGCTTTCGAGGTGCCGCTGGCGGCCGCGAGGTCGGACATCGAGGTGCTCGGGTAGCTCGTCTGCGCGAACTTGGCGGCGGCGAGTTCGAGGATCTGGTCGCGTTGGGTTTCGTGGTCGGGCGCTCGGGTGCGTGCCATGTTGGTTCAGCGGGGGAGGGAAAGATGCGCAGCGGTTTGCGGCAGGGGGGCGCGCGTCGCGCGGGCGGCGGCGGCCAGCGGCGCGCAGGCCGCGCACATGTCGTCGCGCAGGCGGAGTTCTTCGGCGGCGGCCAGTTCGCGCAGGCGCCACAGCACGATGGGCTCGCCGACCGTGAAGCCCGCACCGCGGGTGAGCGCCGCGCCGAGCGCGTCGCTCGCAAGCCAGGCGGTGGCCGCCGGACGGGCCTCGTGTGCGTCGAGCACGTCGAGAATCAGCGTGTCGAGGTCGCCCCACGTGCCGCTCGTGAACGTGTTGTCGCGCCAGCGGCGCGTTTCGCCGTTGGCGAACTTCGCTTCCTGCCATTCGAGCGCGAGGCGCGTGATGCGCAGCACCGAAATCGGGGCGGCGTCGGGCAGCCGCGCTTCGAGGCGCGCCGTAGCGTTCGGACCCGAAATTTCGTCGGCGGCAAGGCGCACTTCGTTGAGCCGCTGCGGGACGTTGCGCAACCGGTAGCAGACGCGCCGCAGCGCGAGCTGATGTGCCGCGTCGTTCGTATGCCAGATCACCACGTGGGCGTCGTCGGCCTCGAGGTCGACGAGCGCCGCGCAGTCGTCGCGCGCGAGCGCGGGCGACACGTCGCCGAGGCGTTCCCAGAAGGCGGCGCGCTGCGCCACGCCGGGGTCGCCGGCTTCGTCGATGTCGCGCAGCGGGCCCACCGTCAGGTCGTCGCGCAGGGCGATCACGCGGTCTGGGCGGCCTGCCCCTTCGAGAGCCTGGCGCAGCGTCGCCGCTGCCGGCTCGCCGTAAATGAGGTGAATCGTGGTCATCGACAACTCGTTGCGTTCACGACGAACGCCTGAATGCCCGAAAGCGCGCAAAAACACAAAAGGAGCGGCCCGCCGATGTGCAGCGCTGCGCTGCAACACCGACGGGCGGCCCCTAGTGTAAGCGGATCGCCTGTAGGCCGAAAGCGTGCTGTTGCTCTAACGCCTTAACGTTCGTCGAAACTCACGACCACACGCTCGCTCACCGGATGGCACTGGCAGGTGAGCACGAAGCCGTCCTTCACCTCCTGCTCTTCGAGCGTGTAGTTCTTGTCCATCTTCACTTCGCCTTCCAGCACCTTGGCGCGGCAGGTGCAGCACACGCCGCCCTTGCAGGCGTACGGCAGCGCCAGACCCGCCTTCAGGCCGACGTCGAGCAGGCTCACGCCCTCGTACGGCAGGCGCATCTTGCGCTTCTTGCCGTCGATCACGATCTCCAGATCGGCGGCCGGCGTGCTTTCCGTGATTTCGACGGCCGGCACGCCCGCCTGCGGCAGAGGCGAGCCAAAGCGCTCGACGTGCACTTTTTGTTGCACCACGCCCGCATCCTTGAGCGCGGCCTCCGCGGCGTCCATCATCGGGCCGGGACCGCAGATGAAGGCTTCGTCGATCTCCTCGGCCGGCAGCAGCGTTTCGAGGAACGCCGCGCACTTGGCCTGATCGAGCACGCCGTTGAAGAGTTCGACGTCCTGGAGGTCGTCGGAGAGCACGTGATAGAGCCGGAAGCGGCTCATGTAGCGGTTCTTCAGGTCTTCCAGCTCCTCGGCGAACATGATGGCGTCGACGCTGCGGTTGCCGTAGACCAGCGTGAACGCGCTGCGCGGCTCGGTTTCGAGCGTCGTCTTGATGATCGCGAGCACCGGCGTGATGCCCGAGCCGCCCGAAAACGCCACGTAATGCTTGCCGTGGTCGGCGTTCAGGTGCGTGAAGAAGCGCCCGTCGGGCGTCATCACTTCGATTTCGTGGCCCGGTGCAAGCTGGTCGAACGCGAAGTTCGAGAAACGCCCGCCGCGCACGCGCTTGATGCCGATGCGCAGTTCGCCGTCGCGGTCGTAATCGGTCACGCCCACGCAGATCGAGTACGAACGGCGCGTTTCCTCGCCTTCGATATGGGTCTTGAGCGTGACGAACTGACCCTGGGTGAAGCGATACGCGTCGCGCAGCTCGGGCGGGACTTCGAAAGCGACAGAGACCGCGTCCGCGGTTTCGGGCCGCACTTCACGGATGCGCAGCGAATGGAATTGCGGAGTGGCCATATCAGTACGGTTTGAAGTAGTCGAAGGGTTCGCGGCAGTCGATGCAGCGGTACAGCGCCTTGCACGCGGTCGAGCCGAACTGCGCGAGGCGTTCGGTGTGCTTCGAGCCGCAGTGCGGGCAGGCGGGCGCGGGCAACTTCGGGATGAATGTGATGGGCTGTTCGCTCGTGCTTTGCGCCCCGCCGCCGCAGTTGCCGGTGGGCGGCGCGATGCCGTAGGCGCGCAGCTTCTCGCGTGCTTCGTCGGTGATCCAGTCGGTGGTCCACGCGGGCGAGAGGGTCGTCGCGATGCGGTAGGGGGCGAGGGCGGCGGCGTCGAGCGCGTGCGCGACGTCTTCCGCGATCTGCGACATCGCCGGGCAGCCGGAGTAGGTGGGCGTGATAACCACTTCGATCTGGCCGTCGTCGGCGCGGCGCACGTCGCGCAGGATGCCCAGTTCGCGGATCGACACGACCGGGATCTCCGGATCGGGCACCGATTCCAGCACTGCCCAGGCGCGTTCGAGCGCGTGATCTGCCGTTGCTTGCATCGTGACTTCCTCGTTTCCTGCGTGGGGGTGCTTACCAGCGCGCGTCCGGATGCTGGCGCGCGAGGCTTTGCATCTCGGCGAGCACGAAGCCCATGTGTTCCGAGTGCTCGCCGTGCTTGCCGGTCGTGATGTGCTTCACCGGCGCGGGCAGCGTGAGCGTGGCTTCTTCGAACGCGGCTTCGACATCGGCGCGCCACGCGGCTTCGAGCTGGGCCGCGAGCGGCGCGATGCCGGCTTCGGCCACGGCCGTTTCCACGGCGTCGGTGCTGAAGAATTCGCGCGTGTAGGGCATCAGCCAGTCGAGCGCGGCCTGCGCGCGGCGGTGCGATTCGTCGGTGCCGTCGCCGAAACGGACCAGCCACTCGCGCGCATGGTGCACGTGGTAGCGCGTTTCCTTGATCGAGCGCTCGGCGATCGCGGCCAGCTGCGGGTCGGCCGAGCGCAGCAGCGCGGTCCACAGATGCGCCATCAGCGTGGCGTAGAGGAAGTTGCGCACGATCGTCACGGCGTAATCGTTGGACGAATGCGTCGTGCCGGCGAGCGGGCCGAAGTGCGGCAGTTCGACGAGCGTGTAGTTCGCGAACTCGCGCTCGGCGCGGAAGTAGGCGTAATCGTCTTCAGTGCGTTCGCGGCCGGTGAGCGCCTTTTCGAGCGTGGCGGCGTGCGTGTAGAGCAGGCGCGCCTGACCGATCAGGTCGAGGCTCATGTTGGCGAGCGCGATGTCTTCTTCGAGGATCGGGCCGTGGCCGCACCATTCCGTATTGCGCTGACCGAGGATCAGCGCCGAGTCGGCAAGGCGCAGCACGTACGCGAGTTGTTCAGGCGTGGGCGTCGTCATGTTGCGCTCTTACATGTGGTTGACTTCGTCGGGCAGCGTGTAGAACGTCGGGTGGCGATAGATCTTGTCGCCGGCCGGTTCGAAGAGCTCGGCCTTCTCGTTCGGATCCGACGCCGTGATTGCCGACGACGGCACCACCCAGATGCTCACGCCTTCCTGACGGCGCGTGTAGACGTCGCGCGCCATGCGCAACGCCATCGACGCGTCGCAGGCGTGCAGGCTGCCGCAATGCTTGTGGTCGAGGCCCTGCTTGCTACGCACGAACACTTCCCAGATCGGCCATTCCTTGTTCATCGTGAATCTCCTTCCTTCCTGATTGTGTGGGTCACGCGGCGTGCTTTTCGGCGCGCTGACGCTGCTTTTCGGCATGGGCGAGGGCGGCTTCGCGCACCCACGCGCCTTCGTTGTGCGCCTTCACGCGTGTGCCGAGACGTTCGCGGTTGCACGGGCCGTCGCCATTCACGACGCGCCAGAATTCTTCCCAGTCGATCGTGCCGTAGTCATAGTGGCCACGGGCTTCGTTCCATTTGAGGTCCGCATCGGGCAGCGTCACGCCCAGCACTTTGGCTTGCTCGACGGTCGCGTCGACGAACTTCTGGCGCAGGTCGTCGTTCGAGATGCGCTTGATGCCCCATTTGGCCGACTGGTTGCTGTGGACGGAGTCGGCGTCGCTCGGGCCGAACATCATCAGCACCGGCCACCACCAGCGGTTCACGGATTGCTGCACGAGCTCGCGCTGCGCTTCGGTGCCTTGCATCATGGCGAGCAGGGCGTCGAAGCCCTGGCGCTGGTGGAACGACTCTTCCTTGCAGATGCGGATCATGGCGCGCGCGTACGGACCATAGGTGCAGCGGCACAGCGGAATCTGGTTCATGATCGCGGCGCCGTCCACGAGCCAGCCGATCACGCCGACGTCCGCCCAGGTGGGCGTCGGGTAGTTGAAGATGCTCGAATATTTCGCCTTGCCGGCGTGCAGCGCGTCGATCAGCTGGTCGCGCGAGACGCCGAGCGTTTCCGCCGCGCTATACAGATAGAGGCCGTGGCCCGCTTCGTCCTGCACCTTGGCGAGCAGGATCGCTTTGCGCTTCAGGCTCGGGGCGCGGGAAATCCAGTTGCCTTCCGGCAGCATGCCGACCACTTCCGAGTGCGCGTGTTGCGAGATCTGGCGCACGAGCGTCTTGCGATAGGCTTCGGGCATCCAGTCCTGCGGCTCGATCTTGCCGTCGGCGGCCATGATGGCGTCGAACTGCACTTGCTCGGCCGAGGCAGCGTCCGCGTCGAGCGGGGCGACGTTGCCGGGGATGTCGAGGGATTGCGTGTACATGGAGACGCTCTCGTCGAAGTTGGGGATCGGGTTTGGGTACGGGGAGCAGTATAAACCAACCGACCGGTCGGTAAATGAATTTTTTGAGGTGGCGCAAAAAGGGGCGGAGAGACGATTGAGTTTTAGTGGATCGGCGGCCGAAATGCGTGGATTTCAAGCATCGGGGACATGAGGCCGGCAGGGGCGCGGAATTGTCAGGCGGATGGAAGGTTGTGTCGCGAGCCATGGGGCACAATGGCCGTTTGCCTGCACACTGGTTCACGCATGAAGATTTCCTTTGCCCCTCTCGCGGCGGCCGCCGCGCTGTTTGTTTCGCTCGGCGCCGCCGCGCCGGCGTTCGCCGATCAGGCTTCGGGCGCCTGGGTCACGAACTGGGCCACGGCGCTCCAGTCGATCCCGCAACGTGATTCACTGCCGGCGCTTTATCGCGCGCCGGAGGTCGCGGGGCGCACCGTCCGGCAGATCGTCTTCCCGACACTCGGCGGCACGGTCGCGCGTGTGCACATCAGTAATCTGTACGGGAGCACGCCGCTCGTGATCGAGGCGATGGCGATCGCGCCGTCGGCTGGCGGCGCTGCGGCGAGCGAGTCGGGCACGGTGCGCGTGACGTTTGGCGGCCGCGCCGCGGTGTCGGTGCCGCCCGGCGACGGGCTCGACAGCGACCCGGTGCATATCGACCTGAAGGCGGGGGCGCCGTACGCCATCAGCTCCTATATGGGAGCCGGGCAGAAGATGGTGGCGTGGCATCGGGTGGCGAGCCAGGTGAACTATGTCTCGCGCCCGGGCAATCATGTCGCCGATCCGTCGATTGGCGCGTTCACCGAGCGCTTTACGCAGTACGCGTGGGTAACGGGGCTGGCGGTCGAGGCGCCGGGCGCGTCGACGGTGGCGGCGATCGGCGATTCCATTACCGACGGCATGCGCTCCTCGCTCAATCAGAACCGCCGCTGGCCGGACGCGTTGGCACGCCGTATCGCGCAGTCGCTGCGCACGGATCTCGCCGTGATCGACCTTGGCATTAGCGGGAACCGCCTGCTGAGCGATTCCCCTTGCTATGGCGAGGCGCTCGAGCGGCGCTTTGGCCGCGACGCGCTTGGCCACGCGGGCGTGAAGACGGTGGTGCTGCTCATCGGTATCAACGACATCAACTTCCAGGCGATGCCGGCGCGCTCGGGACTCGATTGCGACTTTCCTCATACGCATGTGGACGCGAACGACCTGATCGCGGGGTATCGGCGCGTGATCGCGCAGGCGCACGGGCGCGGTGTGCGCATCCTCGGCGCGACGCTGACGCCGGCGTCGCTGCCGCCTGAGCGTGAGGCGATTCGCACTGCGGTGAACCAGTGGATCCGGACGAGCGGGGCCTTCGACGGCGTGGTGGACTTCGACGCCGCGCTGCGCGACCCGGCCGATCCAGTGCGCCTGCGCTCTGGCTATGACAGCGGCGACCACATCCACCCGAGCGACTCGGGCTACGCGGCGATGGCCAACGCGGTGCCGCTGGGGGCGCTTGGCGGGAAGTAATGAAATTTTCGCGCAGCCCCCTTGCGGGGCGGCGCGGGCGGGGTTAAGATTCGCCCCCTTCGCAGTTCGATGTCTCTGATATCCGGGTTTGCGAAGGCCGCCGCGGAAACCGGCGGACGCAGGAGTCGACAGCTTTTTAAGCGGTAAGCGAAAAAAAGGGGTTGACGAAGCGGAAAAGATTCTTCATAATCTCGTTTCTCTGCTGCTGACGCAGCAACGCAGAAAGAAGCCGGTAGTCAAGCAGTTCTAATGGCAACTTCGCGATCGATCTTTAAAAATTTACAGCCGATAAGTGTGGGCGCTTGATGCGGTGACGCGGCCTGACCTTGTTCTTCGGAGCGAAGTCGGGAGTAGCGAAAGTATCAAGAGTCTCACACTAAAGTAAGTCAGGTTTTTGAATTTATTCAGAACCTGTCAGCTTTGAGTGAGCGACTG
>NZ_QLSU01000001.1 GCF_003268775.1 Paraburkholderia unamae | reverse complement strand
CATTCTGCGCAACTCGAACGGCGAGCGCTTCATGGAGCGCTACGCGCCGACGCTGAAGGACCTGGCGCCGCGCGACTTCGTTTCGCGTTCGATGGACCAGGAAATCAAGGAAGGCCGTGGCGTGGGTCCGCACAAGGATCACGTGCTGCTCGACCTCTCGCACATCGGCGCCGAGACGATCATGAAGCGTCTGCCGTCGATCCGCGAAATCGCGCTGAAGTTCGCGAATGTCGACTGTATCAAGGAGCCGATCCCGGTTGTGCCGACCATCCACTACCAGATGGGCGGTATCCCGACGAACATCAACGGTCAGGTCGTTGGCACGCCGAAGGGTCACGAAGAAGTCGTCAACGGCTTCTACGCCGTGGGCGAATGCTCGTGCGTGTCGGTGCACGGCGCGAACCGCCTCGGCACGAACTCGCTGCTCGACCTCGTGGTGTTCGGCCGTGCGGCCGGCAACCACATCGTCAAGCACGTGAAGGAGCTGCGCGATCACAAGCCGCTGCCGGCCGACGCCGCCGACTTCGCGCTCTCACGCCTCGCCGAACTCGACAAGTCGACCTCGGGCGAGTACGCGCAAAGCGTCGCGAACGACATCCGCGGCTCGATGCAGAAGCACGCTGGCGTGTTCCGCACCTCGAAGCTGCTGGCAGACGGCGTGAAGGACATCGCCGAGATCGCCGAGCGCGCGAAGCACATCCACCTGAAGGACAAGTCGAAGGTGTTCAACACGGCGCGCGTGGAAGCGCTCGAAGTGGCGAACCTGATCGAAGTTGCGCGCGCAACGATGGTTTCGGCTGAAGCCCGCAAGGAAAGCCGTGGTGCGCACGCACAGAGCGACTACGAACACCGCGACGACGAAAACTGGCTGCGCCACACGCTCTGGTTCAGCGAAAAAGACCGTCTTGACTACAAGCCGGTTCACATGAAGCCGCTGACCGTCGAGTCCGTGCCGCCGAAGGCGCGTACGTTCTAAGGCACAAGCCAGTCACAAGGAATCGGAAATGGCCAAACGTATTTTTGAAGTCTACCGCTACGATCCGGACAAGGACGCAGCGCCGCGCATGCAGACGTACGAGCTGGAACTCACGCACGAGCGCATGCTGCTCGACGCGCTGGTCAAGCTCAAGGAAGTGGACGAAACGCTGTCGTTCCGCCGTTCGTGCCGTGAAGGCGTGTGCGGTTCGGACGCCATGAACATCAACGGCAAGAACGGTCTCGCCTGCTTGACCAACCTGAACGACCTGCCGGCGAAGATCGTGCTGCGTCCGCTGCCGGGCCTGCCCGTCGTGCGCGACCTGATCTGCGACTTCACGCAGTTCTTCAACCAGTATCACTCGATCAAGCCGTACCTGATCAACGACACGCCGCCGCCTGAAAAGGAGCGTCTCCAGTCGCCTGAGCAGCGTGACGAACTCGACGGCCTGTACGAGTGTATTCTGTGTGCGAGCTGCTCGACCTCGTGCCCGAGCTTCTGGTGGAACCCGGACAAGTTCGTCGGCCCGGCAGGCCTGTTGCAGGCTTACCGCTTTATCGCGGACAGCCGCGACGAAGCCACGGGTGACCGTCTGGACAACCTGGAAGACCCGTACCGTCTGTTCCGTTGCCACACGATCATGAACTGCGTCGACGTTTGCCCGAAGGGCCTGAACCCGACCAAGGCGATCGGCAAGATCAAGGAACTGATGTTCCGCCGCGCGGTTTGATGTTGCTGTTCTGAAATGGAATCGCACCAGTCTGACCCTCATCGCCGCGCACGCCTTCGCTGGCGTGCGCGGCGCGGCCTGCTCGAAAACGATCTGATTTTCGAGCGGTTTTTCGAGCGCTATGAGCATGAACTCAGCGACGCCGACGTGGGTGCGCTTACGCGCCTGCTCGAGCTGAGCGATAACGACCTGATGGACTTGCTGCTCGCACGCAAGGAACCAGAAGGCGACCTTGCCGACCCGGACGTGAAGCGGGTGCTGGATCTGCTCCGGAACGTCTGAGCGCGGCAGTGCCCGCAGTGAGCGGGCGCCGCGCCGGACGTGCAAAACTATCGAATCCTGTGTTTATCTTCGATTGAGGATGTGCTATGACCCCGTCTGATGTAAAAGCCACGCTATCGTTCAGCGACAATTCGCCGAGCGTCGAACTGCCGATCTACAAGGGCACGATGGGCCCGGATGTGATCGACATCCGCAAACTGTACGGTCAGACCGGCAAGTTCACGTATGACCCGGGCTTCATGTCGACGGCGGCGTGTAACTCGGCCATCACGTACATTGACGGGGACAAGGGCGAGCTGCTCTACCGCGGCTACCCGATCGACAACCTCGCGGAAAACGCTGACTTCCTCGAAACCTGCTACCTGCTGTACCGCGGCGAACTGCCGAACGCGGCACAGAAGGAAGAGTTCGTGAAGACCGTCACGCAGCACACGATGGTTCACGAGCAAATGCAGTTCTTCTTCCGCGGCTTCCGCCGCGACGCGCACCCGATGGCGATCCTGGTCGCAGCAGTCGGCGCGCTGTCCGCGTTCTATCACGACTCGCTCGACATCAACAACGCGAAGCACCGCGAAGTGTCGGCAATCCGCATGATCGCGAAGCTGCCGACGCTGGTCGCCATGGCGTACAAGTATTCGATCGGCCAGCCGTTCGTGTACCCGCAGAACGATCTGTCGTACAGCGCGAACTTCATGCGCATGATGTTCTCGAACCCGTGCGAAGAGTACAAGGTCAACGACGTGCTGGTGCGCGCGCTCGACCGTATCCTCATCCTGCACGCCGACCACGAGCAGAACGCTTCGACCTCGACGGTTCGTCTGGCTGGCTCCTCGGGCGCGAACCCGTTCGCGTGTATCGCTGCCGGTATCGCATGTCTGTGGGGCCCGGCGCACGGTGGTGCGAACGAAGCCGCACTGAACATGCTGGAAGAAATCGGCTCGCCGGACAAGATTCCTGAGTTCATCAAGCAAGTGAAGGACAAGAACTCGGGCGTGAAGCTGATGGGCTTCGGTCACCGCGTGTACAAGAACTACGACCCGCGCGCGAAGCTCATGCGCGAAACGTGCTACGAAGTGCTGAACGAACTCGGCCTGCACGACGACCCGCTGTTCAAGCTCGCCATGCAGCTCGAAAAGATCGCGCTGGAAGACGAATACTTCGTGTCGCGCAAGCTCTACCCGAACGTCGACTTCTACTCGGGTATCGTGCAGCGCGCGCTGGGCATCCCGACCTCGATGTTCACGTGTATCTTCGCGATGGCACGTACGGTGGGCTGGATTGCACAGTGGAACGAAATGATCGCCGACCCCGAGCAAAAGATCGGCCGTCCGCGTCAGCTGTTCATCGGCGAAACGCCGCGCGAAGCCAAGCCGATCGCTCAGCGCTAAGCTTCGCTTTGCCATGCCGCGCGCCAGATGGCGCGCCGCGTGCAAGCAGTCACGCAAATGCCCCGACGGGTTATGACCCGTCGGGGCGTTTTTCTTTGGGGCGAGCGGCTACTAGCCAACCGCCAACGGCCGCGCTCACACCCAGCCGTCGATCTTCAGCCCGCTCGCTTTTTCCGCCTCTTCGCGCGTGACCTCGCGCACCGTTTCGCCAAAGCTCCACATGTGGCCTTCGGGGTCGCAGGCCGCGTACACGCGGTCGCCGTAGAACTGGTCGTCCGGCTCGCGCACGATCTTCGCACCCGCGCTGCGCGCGCGCTCGCAGTGCGCGTCGAGCCCGCTTTTCAACTGGACGTGAACCGACTGTGTGTTCTTGCCTTCGAGCGAACCGGGCGGCGTGGCGGGCATGCCGGGCCATTCTCCGCAGATCATCAGGTAGCCGTCGCCGAAGCGCATTTCCGAGTGACACAGCTTGCCGTCCGGCGTGGTCACGACGAACTGGCGCTTGAAGCCGAAGGCCTTTTCGAGCCAGTCGAGCGCGGCGAGCGGATCGCGGTAATAGATGGCGGAACCAAAGGTCGGTCGCGGTGAGGTGTTGCTCATGCTTGTCTCCTTGGGGCAGTACGTGTGAAGAATCTAGCACCGGCGGGGTGCGGGTGCGCGCAGCACGTTCTTGCGCCGGGTGCGTGGCCATTACCTCCGACGTAATCGCCGGCGCGCACGTCGTCGTCGACCATGTGGCTCATGGATCACCCAACCGCAAGGAGCAACGACCATGGCACGCGACACCCTCAATGCCCGCCAACCCGGCTATATCCGCGTCGACAGCGACACGGCGCTGCATTACCGCGACTGGGGCGAAGGCGCGCCGCTCGTGTTCCTTTCGGGCTGGACGCTCAACGCCGACATGTGGAACTACCAATGCGCGCCGCTCGCGACAAGAGGCTTGCGCTGCGTGGCGTTCGACCGTCGCGGCCACGGTCGTTCGAGCGATCCGGGCCGCGGCTACGACTACGACACGCTGGCCGACGACCTCGAAGCCGTGCTCGACGCACGCGGACTTGAGCACGTGAGCCTGGTGGGTCATTCGTTCGCAAGCGGCGAGATCGTGCGCTATTTGAGCCGCCACGGCGCGCGGCGCGTGGCCGGCATCGTGCTGGTCTCACCGGCATCCACGCCGTGTTTGCTCAAGCGTGCCGACAATCCTGGCGGCCTCGACGCGAGCCTCTTCGAGGACTCGATCGACGAAATGCTGACGTCGTTTCCCGACTGGATCGATCGCCGCGCGCAAGCCTACTTCAGCCCCGGCACCTCGCGCACGACAATTCAATGGACGGCCGACATGATGCTGGGCACGTCGCTCTTCGCGGCGGCGCAACTGTCCCGCGTGCAGATGCAAACCGACTTCCGCCGCGAACTGGCCGCGCTCGACGTGCCCGCGCTCGTGCTGCACGGCGATTGCGACGCTTCGGCGCCGCTGGAGATCACCGGCCGTCCCACGGCGGCCGCGCTCGCTCGCGCGACGCTGAAGGTCTACGAAGGCGGCACGCACGGCATGTACTTCAATCAGGCCGCGCGCGTGAACGAGGATATCCGCGCATTCGTGACGCAGTGGCAGGCATGAGCGGCGCCCCGGCGGGGCAGTGGAAACCGCAGTAGAAACAATGGGTAATCGGGGTGCGGGCACGCACGCGCCGTGTCCAGGGAATAGCGCCGCCACGCCCCACGTTTTGCAGATGACACGCCCACGTGCGCGCAAAGCGCTCGCGTGGGCATGCAAGGCGTACAGATGGGGTCTTCACGGCGTCGGCGCGCATTTCGCGCGCCGCGTGGCCGGTCCATCGCGAGGGGCGACATCATGCGCAAACTTCTCGCCTTCAATCTGCTGGTCTGTCTGCTGGGCGCCTGCTCGACGCCGGTTGCTTCGCAGCAGGCCGCGGACGGGTCGTATTACCCGCCACCCGCATGCCGTACCGTCACGGGCACGGCCGAGATCGACGGCGCGCCGCAGTTAATCAGCGGTCTCGCGTGCTTGCAGCCCGACGGCACCTGGCAGATCGTCCAGAGCAACGACGGCACCGAGGTCTACCCCGTGGCATGGACCGACGCGACGACCTGGTACGCGGGTCCATGGTACGGCACGTGGCCGCCGGTGTTCATCGGGGGCTCGTTCGTATTCGTCGACCACTTCCATCATTTTCATCACATGGATCACGTCGCCCCCGGCGGCCCGCACATGCACCCGGTTTCGGGCATGCACGGCGGCTTCCATGGCGGCTTTCACGGTGGTCACGGCGGCGTCTGGGGCGGGATGGGACACGCAGGCGGCATGGGCGGCGGCGGGCATCGCTGAAACACGCGGCGCAGCCTGAAGCGCGCCGCGAATCCTTTATGATGGAGCGCGCCTCCCCACCCGAGACGCTCCATGTTCTTCGCCGCGCATTCCCTGCATCGCCGCCTGAGCATTGCGATCGGCACGCTCGCGATTCTCGTTGGCGTGCTGGGCGCGCTCGGCACCTTCCTCGTCGTGCGCAGCCTCGCCACCGAGTTCAACGCCAGCTTGCGCGACGCGGCCGCGCACGTGCAGGCGGGCACGCGGCATCTCGCCACGGAGCCGCAGGGCAAGCGGCAGCCATCCGACGATTTCGTTGTGCAGATCTGGTCCGCGGACGACGGCGACGCGCCGAGCCGCACGAGCAACGCGCGGCTCGCGCTGCCGCGCGCGCCAAGCGGGTTCTCGTCGATCGAGTACGACGGCGAGGCGTGGGACGTGTTCGCGCTCGCGGCCGGCGACGAATACATTCAGGTAGCCGAATCTCGCAGCATGCGCAACCGCAACGCCCTGCGCGTGGCGTTCTGGAGCCTCCTGCCCGTGCTCGCGCTGCTGCCGCTGCTCGCGCTCACGATCGCCGTGACGGTGCGTGTGTCGCTGCGACCGCTCGAGCGCAGCGGGCGGCGCGCGGCAAACGTCGACCTGCACGACCTCAAGCCGCTCGAAGTCGCGCAGGCGCCGCTCGAACTGCGGCCTTTCGTCGAGTCGATCAACCGCATGATCGAGCGCCTTGCGGTGCTCGTGGATGCGGAGCGCAAGTTCATCGCCGACGCGGCGCACGAGTTGCGCTCGCCGATTTCCGCGATGCAGTTGCAGATCGACAATCTGCGCAACGCGCCGCCGGAGCAGTATCCGGAGCGCTTCGAGGAACTGCGGCGCGGCATCGTGCGCACCGGCTCGCTTGTTTCGCAACTGCTGGGTCTCGCGCGCGCCGAAATCGGCAGCGCGCAGCGCGTGCTCACCGACGTGCCGCTGCCGCAACTCGTGACCGACGTGCTGGCCGACTTGCTGCCGCTCGCGGACGCGCGCAGTGTCGATCTGGGCGTGGAGCGCCTCGACGACGTGAGCGTGCGCGCCACCGAGTCGGACCTGCGCGCGCTCGTGCGCAATCTCGTGGATAACGCGATCCGCTACGGCCAGCAAGGCGCGCGCGTGGACGTCGCGGTGCGGCGCGAAGACAAGACCGTGGTGATCGAAGTGACCGACAACGGGCCGGGCATTGCCGAGGCCGATCTGACGCGCGTGTTCGACCGCTTTTTCCGCGTGGGCGGCCACGATACACAGGGCAGCGGCCTGGGTCTTGCCATCGCGCAGGCGCTGGCGCAGAGCTATCGCGGGCGCGTGACGCTCGCCAACCGCGGCGACGGGCAAAGCGGCATCGTCGCGCGCATCGAATTGCCGCGCGCGTGAGCGGCGCAGCGCGCGAAGTCAGGCAAAATCCGGGAAAGCAAGGAAATGGAAGGACGGACACGATGCGCATTCTGCTGATCGAAGACGATCTGCTGATCGGGCCGGCGCTACTGCGCGCGTTGAAGGACGCTTCGTACAGCGTCGACTGGGTGCGCACGGGCGAAAGCGGACGCGCGGCGATTCGCGACGGCTCGTACACGGCCGTCCTGCTCGATCTGGGCCTGGCCGACATGAGCGGGCTCGACGTGCTGCGCGGCTTGCGCGAAGCCCAGGACGCCACGCCCGTGCTCATCATCACCGCGCGCGACGACGTGGACACGCGCGTGGAAGGCCTCGACCTCGGCGCGGACGACTACCTCGTGAAGCCCTTCGAGAGCAAGGAACTGCTCGCGCGCATTCGCGCCGTGGTGCGCCGCAAGGCGGGTTTTGCCTCGCCGACGATGGGCAGCGGGCGCGTGACGCTCGACATGAACGCTCGCCGTCTCACGTTCGACGGCCAGGCCGACGATCTCTCCGCGCGCGAATACGCGCTCATGCTCGCGCTGCTGGAGCGGCCCGGCGCGATTCTCTCGCGTCAGCAACTCGAAGAACGGCTCTACGGCTGGGGCGAAGAGGTGGAAAGCAATGCGGTGGATGCCGTGATTTATAGCGTGCGCCGCAAGTTCGGCCACGCGGTGATCCGCAACGTACGCGGGCTTGGCTGGGCCGTATGCGCGTGAGGACCTGATAAAAGCACGCAAAAAAACGTGCAAAAAAAAGCGCGCAACAGGAGCGCGCAAGAAAAGTCGCGGCGTGCGAGGGGCGCCGCGTGAAGCGATGCGCGGGGGAAGGCGCGCATCGCATCCCAACTCAGGCCAGCAGGCGCTGCCACGGCTCCTTCTGCCACGCGCGGCCGAGCGAGGCGAGCAACGCGACTTCGCTTTCGGCCACATGCCGGTCCGCATACACCGCCACATGACAGAGCGTGAGCACCTCGGCGCGCAGCGCGGGGTCGTCGAGCTCGCGCATCACCTGCTGCATCACGTCGGAGTCGAGCTTGCACGCGTCGCTCCAGTTCAGGTGCGAGCTCGTCAGCAGGTCTTCGCACAGGCTTTGCACGATCGTGCCGAACTCGCCGGGCGCGAGGCCGAGCCGGTCGGCAATGCGCGCGCGATGCACGGCGGCCAGTTCTTCGCTGCTCAGGTGGCCGTCAGCGAGGAGGGCGATGGCGACGATCCGGCCCGCGGCCTGCGGGCTGTTGCAGGTATAGGTACGCATGGTAAGGAATCCTCTCAAAGCGTGACGTCGATGGAATCGTTGAAGCGCGGCGTGCCTCAGTCGAACAGGTCGCCGAGCCACGACTTGCGGCGGCGCTCGTAGCCGCCGTGGCGGTCATGGGCGCGGCGTGGGGCGTAGTCGCCTTGCCCATGACCCGAACCCTGATGGCGGCCTGCCTGCGCATCCCTTTCGTCGCTGCGGCGCGAGTTGCCCGCGCGTTCGATCAGCGTGTCGAGTTCGCCGCGATCGAGCCAGACGCCGCGACACTGCGGGCAGTAGTCGAGTTCCACGCCCTGACGCTCGGAGAGCGCGAGGGTAACGTCGGGACAGTTCGGGCATTTCATGATGCGCTCCGTATTGAATGACAGGTCATCGGAAGCCGCATCGCCTTGTGTGGCGGGCAATGCGGCTTCGATGGAACCCATCCTCGCAGAGAAAAATGAGCGAAGAATGAGGAGCGCGAGGCGGGCTCAGGATGCGCCGAGTGTGTCGTTCGTCTCGCGCGTCCTGAATAGGGACACCACCACGCCGCCCGCGAGCAGCGCCGCCGTCACGCCCAGGCTGAGCAAGGCGGGAATCTTGCCGATGATGCCGACCAGAAAGATCTTCGCGCCGATGAAGATGAGCACCAGCGCAAGCGCGTGCTTGAGGTAGTAGAAGCGGTGCGCCATGGCCGCGAGCGCGAAATAGAGCGCGCGCAGGCCAAGCACGGCGAAGATGTTGCTCGTATAGACGATGAACGGATCGGTCGTGATCGAGAAAATCGCGGGGATCGAATCGACGGCGAAGATCAGGTCGGCGAACTCGATCATCAGCAGCGCGAGCAGCAGCGGCGTGGCGAGCAGCGCGGGCTTGCCGGTGCGCGGGTGCGGGCGCCGCACGAGGAACGCGCGCCCTTCGAGCTGCGGCGTGAGCGGCAATGTGCGGCGCAGCCAGCGCAGCATGGCGCTGTCCTCCACGCCGGTCTCTTCCTTCGAGCCGAACAGCATCTTCACGCCGGTCACGGCGAGGAACACGCCGAACACGAACAGCATCCACTCGAACTGCGTAACGAGCGCCGCGCCCAGGCCGACCATGAGCGCGCGCAGCACCAGCACGCCGACGATGCCCCAGAACAGCACGCGGTGCTGAAGCGCGCGCGGCACGGCGAGCGCGCCGAAAATCGAGGCGATCACGAAGACGTTATCCAGCGAGAGTGACTTCTCGATCAGATAGCCGGTGATGTATTCAGTGGCGCGCTCCACGCCGAGCTGCCACCAGACGAAGGCGCCGAACAGCACGCCCACGGCGATATAGCCGAGCGAGAGCCACAGGCTTTCGCGAATGCCGATTTCGTGATCGTCGCGATGCAGTACGCCGAGATCGAGCGCGAGCAGCACGATCACGACCGTGAGGAATGCTACCCAGAGCCATACCGGCTGCCCGAGAAAGGGAGCCGTGACGAGCGGCGCAAGCATGGTCGATCCTTTGCGAGAAGTGGGGAAGAGGCCGCTGTTTGCGCAGGGGTTGCCTGCCGCCGTCAGCCGCATGGGCCGCGGCCCATCGGGTCAGGATAGCTACGAAGAATGATCGCTGAATGAGATCGGGCCGGTGCGATGCCGCCCGGCGTGTACGCGTTGACGTGGATCAGGCATGCAACAGCGCGACGCGGATACGATTTCGCCTTTTGTCCACATCGATACCCCTCGACGCCATGATTGCCCGCTGCCTTCTCGCCGTGCTTTGCCTGCTGACGATGGCAAGCAGAGCGCACGCACAAACGACGGATAACCTCGCGCCGCCGGACGCGAGCCCACGCCAATATCGCAGCCCGCTCCAGCAGAACATGGGCATTGCGACCGCGCCTGCTGCAAGCGATCGGGCGAGCGAGCTGACGAAGCGCTGCAAGGAAGTGGCGGCGGAGTATGACCACGCATTCAGACCGGCAGGGACCGATCAGGCCAATGCGGTCGTGCCGAACTACGGCCGCTCCGGGGAGCAGGAAAATACGCAGCAGCGCTACAACCAGCGCAGGGATGCGGAGAAGGAGTACCGCGCGCTTGGCTGCCGCTAAAACTGATAGTTAATCGAAACGTCGCAAACGCCGCCCGTTTTCGTCTGAATGATCGGGCTGTGCGCGGCGCTGCCCAACAGGCGCTTGATCGCGCCGTCCGCGCTCACGAACCAGTGCTTGTTCACGAAGTAGACCATCGTGATGCCGAAGCCGGCCGACTTGAGACCCGCGCTCGCGTTGTACTGCCGGTAGCCCGAAGCGACCGATTGCTGCGGCGTCACGCCGAACCAGCTCTGCATGTAGTTCGAGTCGGCGAAAGTAACCGAGGGGCCCGCGAACCAATAGAACGTCTCGTTGCTGCCAGGCAGCGGCATGTAGGCGCCGAGGTCGGCGGTCCAGCCGTTCGAGCCGCCGAAGCTGCGCGTGAAGGCCGCGCGGAACACGAGCGGAAAGTCCTTGGAGACGACGTATTCGCCCGCGATCTTCATTTCCGGCGCGGGGTTGATGTTGCCGAGCCCGTTCAGGCGCGTCGGGTCGTCGTGGCCGCGCCGCCCGAGGTCGTAGGCGGCGGCCACGCTCATGCGCCAGTTCTGCCCCTGGAGCACGTTCACGCCGAAGCCTTCGCCTGTCGAGCCGAACAGAATGTCCTTGTAGCGGACGTCGATGCTCGGTCCCACCAGCATGTGATAACGGTCCGAGCCGTCGTAGCGCGGCTCGAAGGTCGTGCCCACGCCAAGGCGCGCCTCGAGGTCGGGGCGGTTCGGCTGAAAGAGCTTCTCGAGCGGAATGCCGGCGGAATATTGCCATTCGCCGAGCGGCGAGGGCGTCTGCGCCTGGGCGCGCGGCGCGAGCGCGGCGCAGGCGCACGCTGCGGCCGCGAGCGCCGCGCGTCGCGAGGTGTGACGCGATGCCGTGGTGCCTGTTCTGTTTGTTCTTTGTTGCGCCGAGCGCATTGCGAATGGCATGAAGCCTCCGTGTTTGCCTGACCGGCCGCGGCGTTGTTCTTTTCAGCGCGTAGCAAACCCAGGCTGAACAACGGGCGGGCGCGCTCGTCTCGCAAGCGTCGTGCCCGAACGCCGGGCCGGCGGGCCGCCCGGGTTCTCATGGCCGCCTCGCGCACGCCCCGCAGGCTGAACCGGCATCTCAAGGCGCGATTGAGCAGGCAATTAATCAGGATGCCTATTTGATTTTAATCGTGCAGAGGCTTGCGCCATGCTGGTGCATGACGCCCGGTTGTCGACGCGTTGTCAACGCATTGCGCAATCGGCATGTGCCCCGATTAAACCCTTTGCCCGGCGTGCCGTTAGACAGTCATGGACTTCGGTCGAGCGGCTCCCCCCTGTGTCGCGCGATCCGGTTCCATGTTCCACCGCCCTCACAGCGGTAGCCATCTTGCGCCGGTCGCAGTCGGGCCGGCGCATCCCTATTTCTGCGGCCCGGTTTCGTCTTGCCGCCCGCGCTCGCCGGGTAACGCTGATACAGGTATCGCGACTACCAGCATAACCCCCTGTTTTTTATCGCTTTTTTCACAATGAGCCCTGTAGCCGGCGGGTTTCGCGTGGCATAATCGATTCACACAGTATTGCCCGCAGACAAACATTCCCCGCATACCATGGCAAAGACGCTCTACGACAAATTGTGGGACTCGCATGTGGTCCACACGGAAGACGACGGCACGACGCTCCTCTACATCGACCGTCAGTTGCTGCACGAAGTCACCAGTCCGCAGGCTTTCGAAGGCCTGAAGCTGCATGAGCGCCCGGTCTGGCGCATCAGCGCGAACCTGGCCGTCTCCGACCACAACGTGCCCACCACCGACCGCAGCCACGGCATCGCCGACCCGGTGTCGAAGCTGCAAGTGGACACGCTCGATTCGAACTGCGACGCCTTCGGCATCACGCAGTTCAAGATGAACGACCTGCGTCAGGGCATCGTCCACATCGTCGGTCCCGAGCAGGGCGCGACGCTGCCGGGCATGACCATCGTCTGCGGCGACTCGCACACGTCCACGCACGGCGCGTTCGGCGCGCTCGCGCACGGCATCGGCACCTCGGAAGTCGAGCACGTGCTGGCCACGCAAACGCTCCTGCAAAAGAAGAGCAAGAACATGCTCGTGAAGGTCGAGGGCACGCTCCCGCGCGGCTGCACCGCGAAGGACATCGTGCTCGCCATCATCGGCAAGATCGGCACGGCGGGCGGCACGGGCTACGCCATGGAATTCGGCGGCTCGATGATCCGCGGCCTGACGATGGAAGGCCGCATGACCGTGTGCAACATGGCGATCGAAGCCGGCGCGCGCGCGGGCATGGTCGCCGTGGACGACACCACGGTGGAATACCTGAAGGGCCGCCCGTTCTCGCCGCAGGGCGCGGAATGGGATCAGGCCGTCGCTTACTGGAAGACCTTCCGCACCGACGACGGCGCGCACTTCGACCGCGTGGTCGAACTGAGCGCGGCCGACATCGTGCCGCAGGTGACGTGGGGCACCTCGCCGGAAATGGTGACCTCCGTCGACGGCCGCGTGCCCGACCCCGAGCGCGAAAAGGACCCGGTCAAGCGCGATGCGATGGAGCGCGCGCTGCAATACATGGCGCTCGAACCGAACACGCCGATCGAGTCGATCAAGCCGGACAAGATCTTCATCGGCTCGTGCACGAACGCGCGTATCGAAGACCTGCGCTCCGCCGCCTACGTCGTGAAGAAGCTCGGCCGCCGCGTGGCGTCGAACATCCGTCTCGCGATGGTGGTGCCGGGCTCGGGCCTCGTGAAGGCGCAGGCCGAGCGCGAAGGCCTCGACAAGGTGTTCGTCGACGCGGGCTTCGAATGGCGCGAACCGGGCTGCTCGATGTGCCTCGCCATGAACGCCGACCGGCTGGAGCCGGGCGAGCGCTGCGCGTCCACATCGAACCGCAACTTCGAAGGCCGTCAGGGCGCGGGCGGTCGCACGCACCTGGTGAGCCCGGCCATGGCTGCCGCCGCGGCGATCGAAGGTCATTTCGTCGACATTCGCAAGCTGGGGTAAGGCCATGAAGGTCAATGCGATCACGCGCCGCGTGGCGCTGTTCGTGATGGCGGGCTGGCTCCTCGCACTCGCAGGCTGCAACACGGTGGCCGGCGTGGGCGAGGACATCAGCGGCTCCGCGCGCGCCGTCCAGCGCAAGCTCTGACGCACGCCTCACAGCCTTTCACAGCCAGCACGGCTTGTAGCCGGGGCGCGACGAAACCATCGAACGCCCCGGCCCGATCAGCATCCATCAGGATCACGGATCATGGAAAAATTCATCGTACACACCGGCGTTGTGGCGCCGCTCGATCGCGAGAATGTCGATACCGACGCGATCATTCCGAAGCAGTTCCTCAAGTCGATCAAGCGCACCGGCTTCGGCCCGAACGCCTTCGACGAATGGCGTTACCTCGACCACGGCGAGCCGGGTCAGGACAACTCGAAGCGCCCGCTCAACCCGGACTTCGTGCTGAACCAGCCGCGCTATCAAGGCGCATCGGTGCTGCTCACGCGCAAGAACTTCGGTTGCGGCAGCTCGCGCGAGCACGCGCCGTGGGCGCTCGACCAGTACGGTTTCCGCGCGATCATCGCGCCGAGCTTCGCTGACATTTTCTATAACAACTGCTTCAAGAACGGCCTGCTGCCGATCGTGCTCTCCGAGTCCGACGTCGACCACCTGTTCAACGAAACGTACGCGTTCAACGGCTTCCAGCTCACGATCGATCTGGACAAGCAGGTCGTGCGCACGACCGACGGCTCGAAGGAATATCCGTTCGAAGTCGCAGCGTTCCGCCGCTACTGCCTCTTGAACGGCTTCGACGACATCGCCCTCACGCTGCGTCACGCCGACAAGATCCGCCAGTACGAAGCCGAGCGCCTCGCGCGCCAGCCGTGGCTGAACAACCGCGTCATCTGATCAACGCAGAACGAAATACAGCGAGGAAACACAGGATGAAGATTGCAGTGTTGCCGGGCGACGGCATCGGTCCCGAGATCGTCAAGGAAGCCGTCAAGGTGCTCAACGCACTGGGCGAAAAGTTCGAACTGGAAGAAGCGCCCGTTGGCGGCGCGGGCTACGAGGCGAGCGGCCACCCGCTGCCCGAAGCCACGCTGGCGCTGGCGAAGTCGGCCGACGCGATCCTGTTCGGCGCCGTGGGCGACTGGAAGTACGACAAGCTCGAGCGCGCGCTGCGTCCGGAGCAGGCCATTCTCGGCCTGCGCAAGCATCTGGAACTGTTCGCGAACTTCCGCCCGGCGATCTGCTATCCGCAACTGACGGGTGCGTCGTCGCTGAAGCCGGAAATCGTTTCGGGCCTCGACATCCTGATCGTGCGCGAACTGAACGGCGACATCTACTTCGGCCAGCCGCGCGGCACGCGCGAAGCGCCGGACGGCAACTTCAAGGGCGCGCGCGAAGGTTTCGACACGATGCGCTATGCGGAGCCCGAAGTGCGCCGCATCGCTCACGTGGCGTTCCAGGCCGCGCAAAAGCGCCAGAAGAAGCTCACGTCGGTGGACAAGGCCAACGTGCTCGAAACGTCGCAGTTCTGGAAGGACATCATGATCGATGTCTCGAAGGAATATCCGGACGTCGAGCTCTCGCACATGTACGTCGACAACGCGGCCATGCAGCTCGTGAAGGCGCCGAAGGCGTTTGACGTGGTGGTGACCGGCAACATGTTCGGCGACATTCTTTCGGACGAAGCCGCGATGCTCACGGGCTCGATCGGCATGCTGCCTTCGGCCTCGCTCGACAAGAACAACAAGGGCTTGTACGAGCCGTCGCACGGCTCGGCGCCGGATATCGCGGGCAAGGGCATTGCCAATCCGCTCGCCACGATCCTGTCGGCGGCCATGATGCTGCGCTACTCGCTGGGCCGCCCGGAACAGGCGGACCGTATCGAGAGCGCGGTGAAGAAGGTGCTGGAACAAGGCTATCGCACCGCCGATATCGTCACGCCGGACTGCAAGCAGGTCGGCACCGTGGCGATGGGCGACGCCGTGATCGCCGCGCTGTAAAGTCGCACGAAGGGCACGCTGTTGCAGGCGTGCCCTTTTTTGTTTCGCGCGCCTGAAGAACGGGCGTTGCAAATAGCGGAAAGTGTGGTTTTTTCCGCGTAATTTGACTGTTTCGTGTATATTGCTTCGATGGCGAAGATCTCCCCGATCACGACTGTTACGAACATCCGCGGCACGGCTCGCGTGATTTCGCTCGCCATCACCACGAAAACGATTATCAAAACGATCACCATTCGTTGATCGCTCGTCGTGCCCGCTCATCTTCCCCGCGCGGCCACGCCGGGCGAGCGAAGCGGGGAAGTGTCCATCTCAAGGGTTAGTCATGAACGTAGGTCTCGTAGGTTGGCGCGGCATGGTCGGCAGCGTGCTGATGCAGCGCATGCAGGAAGAACGCGATTTCGACCTGATCGAACCGGTGTTTTTCAGCACCAGCAACGCAGGCGGCGCGGCTCCGTCGTTCGCCAAAAACGAGACGAAGCTCAAGGACGCGAACAGCGTCGACGAGCTCAAGAAGTGCGACATCATCATCACCTGCCAGGGCGGCGACTACACCAACGAGGTGTATCCGAAGCTGCGCGCGGCAGGCTGGAACGGCTACTGGATCGACGCGGCCTCGGCGCTGCGCATGAAGGACGACGCCGTCATCATTCTCGACCCGGTCAACCTCGACGTCATCAAAGATGCGCTCGTCAAGGGCCAGAAGGACTTCGTCGGCGGCAACTGCACGGTCAGCCTGATGCTGATGGCGCTCGGCGGCCTGTTTCGCGAAGGCCTCGTCGACTGGATGACGGCCATGACGTATCAGGCGGCTTCGGGCGCGGGCGCGCAGAACATGCGCGAGCTGCTCTCGCAAATGGGCGCGCTCAACGCGGCTGTCGCGACCGACCTGGCGAACCCGTCGTCGGCGATTCTCGACATCGACCGCAAGGTGCTCGCCACCATGAACAGCGACGCCATGCCGACCAGCCAGTTCGGCGTGCCGCTCGCAGGCTCGCTGATTCCGTGGATCGACAAGGACCTCGGCAACGGCATGTCGAAGGAAGAGTGGAAGGGCGGCGCGGAAACCAACAAGATTCTCGGCAAGCCGGCCATGGGCCAGCCGGGCTCGATTCCGGTCGACGGTCTGTGCGTGCGTATCGGTGCGATGCGCTGCCACTCGCAGGCGCTCACGATCAAGCTGAACAAGGACGTGCCGCTCGACGAGATCGACGGCATCCTCGCTTCGGCCAACGACTGGGTCAAGGTCGTGCCGAACGAGCGCGAAGCGTCGATGCGCGATCTGTCGCCGGCCGTGGTCACGGGCACGCTGTCGGTGCCGGTCGGTCGTCTGCGCAAGCTGGCGATGGGCGGCGAGTATCTGTCGGCCTTCACGGTGGGCGATCAGCTGCTGTGGGGCGCGGCTGAGCCGCTGCGCCGCATGTTGCGCATTCTGCTCGACAAGTGAATGAATTAAACTACGCGCCTGATGACGCGTAGACAGGGTGAAAAGCGCCGCGCCAGTCGCGGCGCTTTTTTTATTGCAATCGAGATTGCAACCGCCCCGCAGCACATTCCCATTTGATCGACAGCCGCAAGAGCGGTATGCCAGGGCAACTGATGATCGTTCGATTTGATTCTGTTTCCGCCGCGCCTCGCGCGAGGCGCGCCGAAGGGCGGCGAGTAATGCGCGCCGTTGTGGCGGCCACGAGTTTGGTGTTCTGTAGCCTTGCCGCGGCACAAGGTGGCGCTGGTGGTACGAGCGGTGCCGCTGCTGCCGCTGGCGCGAGCGGTGCGCAGGCCGCTGCGGCGGCGAGCGCGCCGGTGAGCATCATCGGGCACTACACCGTGCGTCCCGGCCAGTCGCTGCATGACGTCGCTGTTGACGTGACGCAATCGCACGACAAGGCGACGCTCGCACGAATGAGCCAGGCGCTGTTCGACGCGAATCCCGATGCGTTCATGAAGCACGACCCCAGCCGCATGCGCGTGGGCGCGGCGCTGGGCGTGCCCGCTACGCCGGACGTTTCGAGCGCGGCGGCCGGCATGACTGCGGCTTCGGGGGCGGTTGCCGCCGCTTCCACGGCCACTGCGCCTGCCGCGCCCGCAGTCGCCGCATCGGCATCGACGCCGGTTTCCGCTGCGGCTCCCGTCAGCGCGCCCGCCGCCGCTTCGAGCGCGGCTGCCCAGGCCGTATCGGCGGCTTCGACGGCGGCCGCTGTGGCATCTGTCGCAGCGGCTGGCGCGAGCGCGGCACAGGCTGCTGTCGCGGGTGCATCGACGGTCGCGGCAAGCGGCCCCGAAGCGGCCGTGCAATCGGCTTCCGGCGCATCGGCGGCAACGGCTGGCGCGAGCGCCCCGACGGCGGCCGCTTCGGCCAGCGACTCCCACGTGTGGAGCGGCGCGATCCAGACGGCGCCCGCTGCGAGTGGCGCGACGGCGACCGCTCCCGCGCAGGGCGCGACGACTGCGCCCGCGCCCGTGTCGGTTTCCAGCCTCCAGCAGCTCCTCGCGCTCAAGAACCGCGTGCTGATGGCGTTGCAGCAGCACGGCATCGGCAAATCGGCGCAACCGGCACAGCAGGCCCAATCGGCGGCCGGCGCAAATGGTGCCTCCGCAGGCGCGCCCGCCGCGCAAGGCGGCGCACCTGTGCAATCAGGCGCGGGTCACGCGGGCGCAACCGGCGGGCAAGTTGAACTCACGCCGGTTTCGATCGGCGTGGTGGCGGCTGTTGTCGTGGTGCTGCTCGCGCTGCTCGTGCGTTTGCTCACGCGCAAGCGCCGCAAGCCCGCAGAGCAGGCTCCCGCCGAAGCAACGCCGGAGCCGACACCCGTTGCACCGGTTATTCCCGCCGCACCTGTAACGCCCGCTGTGTCCGTAACGCCCGCCGCCCCTGTGGCTGCCGCGGCGGTTGCTGCCGCCGCTGCGTTGCCGGAGGTCTCGCCGGCATTGCGCGAACCGATTGCCCGCGCCGAAGCGCAACCGGGCGTGAGCGAAGCCGCGCCCGAAAAAGACGCAGTGACGATCACGCCGGTCCCCACGCCGGTCGTCACCTCCGAGCCGCTGGAGCGCGACGAGACACCCGATCACGCCACCGAATCGGCGAGTCGCGCCGCTGCTGACGCGTTGCCGCCCACGCTTTCCGAGCCGCTGCAACCGGCGGCCCCGCAGGAAGCGCAAGAGCCGCAAGAGCTGCAAGAGCCGCCGTTCGCGCAGGAACATCACGCATCGCACGACGAACTCCCGCGCGGCGTAGAACCGGGCGAGCCGCAGACGCTTGCCGACGCAACCGATGCGGCAAGCCTCGCCGCCGCTGCGGAACTGGGCGCAGCGGCGCTGCCTCCCGAGAGCCTCACTACGCCGCGCTCGGCCGAAGACGCCGAGGTGCTTGCGCGCACGCTGGAAGAGCCTGCCCACGTCGCGGCACCCGCCACGCCCGATCTGGCGCTGGATTTCGGCGGCGATGCGGCGCGAGAGGAACACGAGGCGCACGAGGTGCACGAGGCGCCCACCCTCCATGCGCAGCAAGAAACCGAAGCATTGCAGCGCCCGTCGGCGTTGCCGAACGAACCTGAAACACCGGCAGTCCCCGTAGAAGACATGAATTACGCCGAAGTACCGACCGAATTTCCGAAAGATGCCGTTCATGCGCTGGGCGACATTGACATGGCGCTGCCGCCGCGCGTCGTCGAGCCTGGGGAGCCGGTCGTGCCTACGGCCCCGCTCTCGACCGAGCCCGTGGCCACGCCCGAAGCGTCGGCGCGATTCTCCTCGCCGTTCTACGAGCCGCCTGAGCCGCTGGCGGGCGAGGCCATCGAGGCGGGCACGGCGGGCGTGGGCGCGCTCGCGGGTCTCGCTGCACCGCGCTTCGGCGCGCTCACGCTCGACTTCGACCTGAATCTGCCGCCCGATTCGGCCGAGCCGCTGCCGGTTTTCACGCCCGAGCAACTCGCGCGCATTGCGCGCAACAAGCTCGATCTCGCGCACGAGTACATCGCGCTTGGCGACGTGGCCGGCGCACGCTCGCTCATCAACGAAGTGATCGAGTCGAACGACCACGCCACGCGCGGCGACGCGCAGGCGCTGCTGTCGACGCTCGCACCGCTTTCCTGACGCCGAACACGAGCCGTATGCGTATCGCGCTAGGAATCCAGTACGACGGCGCCGCGTTCTGCGGCTGGCAATCGCAGCCGCACGGCAAGACGGTGCAGGACGCGCTCGAGCGCGCGCTGCGCGAGTTCGCCACCGTGCCGCTGTCCACGATCGTCGCGGGCCGTACCGACACGGGCGTGCACGGCCTCGGCCAGGTCGTGCACTTCGACACCGACCTCGACCGCACGGAGTTTTCGTGGGTGCGCGGCACCAACGCGTTCCTGCCATCCACCGTGGCAGTGCAGTGGGCCAAGGTCATGCCCGAGGCGTTCCATGCACGCTTCGCGGCGTTCGAGCGCACCTACTATTACGTGCTCTATGTGAACCCGGTGCGCTCGCCCATGCTGGCGGGTCGCGCAGGCTGGATCCACACGCCGCTCGATGTCGAGGCGATGCGCAAAGCCGCCGCGCATCTGATCGGCGAGCATGATTTTTCGGCGTTCCGCTCGTCGGAGTGCCAGGCGAAGACGCCGGTGAAGCACCTGTACCAGATCGATATCCGGCCGCAGGGCGATTTCATTCACTTTCGATTTCGCGCCAACGCGTTCCTGCATCACATGGTGCGCAACCTGATGGGCTGCCTCGTGGCCGTGGGCCGCGGGCGTTATCCCGAAGCCTGGATGGCCGAGGTGCTGGCCGGGCGCAACCGCACCGCAGCCGCGCCGACCTTCATGCCCGACGGCCTCTACCTCGCCCAGGTAGGTTATCCTGACGAGTTCGCGGTGCCCGCCGCGCATACGGCAAGCGTGCCGTGGAGCGCGATCTGGAGCGACGCGCCGCAAGACCAGGCTTGACGCCCGGCGCGGGCACACCGAACCGAATCACCGAATCACCGCGACACACACCGCACTTCGAACCATGACGCCAGCCGAGCAACCCGCCAACGCCGCCGCGCACCGCACGCGCATCAAGCTGTGCGGACTTTCGACGCCCGACGCGCTCGCGCACGCCATCGACCTCGGCGCCGACGCTGTCGGACTCGTGTTCTATCCGCCCAGTTCGCGTTCGGTGAGCGTGGCGCAGGCTGTGGAACTCACGCACGATATTCCGCCGTTCGTCTCGGTGGTGGGTCTCTTCGTGAACGCCACGCCGCAGTGGATGAGCGAGGTGGCGAGCAATGTCTCGCTCACCATGCTCCAGTTCCACGGCGACGAAACGCCCGAGCAGTGCGAATCGCTTGCCTCCGTTGCCGGTTTGCCCTGGTTGCGCGCGCTGCGAGTGGCGGCCGATACTCGGCAAGCCGATTTGATAGAATCGGCTAATCGTTATTCATCAGCCAGCGGCCTGCTGTTCGACACCCATGTCGAAGGCTACGGCGGCGGCGGAAAGGTCTTCGATTGGTCACTTATTCCCGCAGGGCTCGCGCGTCGGGCCGTTTTGAGTGGTGGCTTGAACGCGCAAAACGTCGGTGATGCGATTCGCCAGGTGCGTCCGTTCGCTGTCGATGTCTCCAGTGGCATCGAAGTGCCGGGCGCAAAGGGCGTGAAGGATCACGCCCGCATGGCGGCGTTCGTGCGCGCGGTGCGCGAAGCGGACGCGGGATAATTCCGGGGCGCATGCCCCTTTGGCCGGCACGGCCCACGCAATGTGGACCTTCCCAAGTCCGGTCGAGCGAGTGACTTATGTACAATTTGCCAGATGAACGTGGCCATTTCGGCCCCTATGGCGGCGTATTCGCTGCTGAAACCCTCATGCAGGCGATCGACGAGCTGCGCGACGCCTACGCGAAATACAAGGACGATCCCGACTTCCGCGCCGAATATGAGCGCGAGTTGAAGCATTTTGTCGGCCGTCCGTCGCCGATTTATCACGCACAGCGCTGGAGCGAGCTGCTGGGCGGCGCGCAGATCTACCTCAAGCGCGAAGACCTGAATCACACCGGCGCGCACAAGGTGAACAACGTGATCGGCCAGGCCTTGCTCGCCAAGCGCATGGGCAAGCCGCGCGTAATCGCCGAAACCGGCGCAGGCCAGCACGGCGTGGCCACCGCGACCATCGCGGCGCGCTTCGGCATGGAGTGCGTGGTCTACATGGGTGCAGAAGACGTGCGCCGCCAGGCCGCCAACGTTTACCGCATGAAGCTGCTGGGCGCGACCGTGGTGCCGGTCGAGTCGGGCTCGCGCACGCTCAAGGACGCGCTCAACGAAGCCATGCGCGACTGGGTCACCAACGTCGAAAACACCTTCTACATCATCGGCACCGTGGCGGGCCCGCACCCGTACCCGATGATGGTGCGCGACTTCCAGCGCGTGATCGGCGACGAATGCCGCGTGCAGATGCCCGAGATGACGGGCCGTCAACCTGACTCCGTGATCGCGTGCGTGGGCGGCGGTTCGAACGCGATGGGCATCTTTTATCCGTATATCGACGACACTTCGGTGCAGTTGATCGGCGTCGAACCGGCCGGCGACGGCATGGACACGGGCCGTCACGCCGCCTCGCTCGCGGCCGGCACGGTTGGCGTGCTGCACGGCAACCGGACGTACCTGCTGCAAGACGAAAACGGCCAGATCATCGAGACGCATTCGGTTTCGGCCGGTCTCGACTATCCGGGCGTCGGTCCCGAGCACGCGTGGCTCAAGGACAGCGGCCGCGCGCAGTACGTGACGATCGACGACGAGGAAGCGCTCAAGGGCTTCCACGACTGCTGCCGCATCGAAGGCATCATTCCCGCGCTCGAATCGAGCCACGCGCTCGCGTATGCCGCGAAGCTCGCGCCGACGTTGCCGAAGGAGAAGATCCTGCTGGTGAACCTGTCGGGCCGCGGCGACAAGGACATGCATACGGTCGCCGAGCGATCGGGCATCCAGTTCTGAGCGCCCGGAGCAACGTAAGCGATGCGTGACGAGTTCGACGAGCCGCAGATGCCGGCGCCCGTGGGCGAGGCGGATGCCGGGGTGAACGCAGAAGCGGCTGCGCTGGAAGCCGCCGAGGCGGTCGCCCACGCAGCCGTGCTGCCCACGGTGCCGGAGACCATCCGGCTCCTGAACCGCGATTTTCTGACTGATGCCGCCAATTTGCCCGACGCCTCGATCGACCTGATCGTCGCCGACCCGCCTTATGGGCTCGGCAAGGACTACGGCAACGACTCCGACATGCGTTCGGGCGAGGACTTCCTCGCCTGGACGTATCAATGGCTCGACCTGGCGATACCGAAGCTCAAGCCCACGGGCTCGCTCTACGTGTTCTGCACGTGGCAGTACGCGCCCGAGATCTTCGTCTATCTCAAGTCGAAACTCACGATGATCAACGAGATCGTCTGGGATCGTCGTGTGCCCAGCATGGGCGGCACGACGCGCCGTTTCACCTCGGTGCACGACAACATCGGTTTCTTCGCGGTGTCGAAGGATTATTACTTCGATCTCGATCCCGTTCGCATCCCGTACGATGCCGTCACGAAGAAGGCGCGTTCGCGCAAGTTGTTCGAAGGCAGCAAGTGGCTGGAGCTCGGCTACAACCCCAAGGACGTCTGGTCCGTCTCGCGGCTGCACCGTCAGCACGCCGAGCGCGTGGATCATCCCACCCAGAAGCCCCTGGAAATCGTCGAGCGCATGGTGCTCGCGAGCTGCCCGCCGGGCGGCCGCGTGCTGGACCCGTTCATGGGCAGCGGCACCACGGCAGTCGCCTGCGCGCGTCAGAAGCGCGAATTCGTCGGCTATGAAATTAACGAAAGTTACTGCGCGATCGCGCGCGAACGCGTGAGCGCGGCGGCCATGGCGACTCCCGCCGCCGCCGTGGACGCGAGCGCCGCATCGTCCGTCGCGGCCGGCGCCTGATGCGCCGCCGCCGGACCCACGCGCAGTCACGACTGAAAAGCTGAGGACCCTGAAATGTCCCGTATCAAGACCACCTTCGAGGCGCTCGCCGCCCAAGGCAAGAAAGGCCTGATCCCGTTCATGACGGCAGGCGACCCCGATCCCGCGCGCACCGTCGAATTCATGCACGCGCTCGCCGCCGGCGGCGCCGATGTCATCGAGCTCGGCGTGCCGTTTTCGGACCCGATGGCCGACGGCCCCGTGATCCAGCAGTCGTCCGAGCGCGCGCTCGAGAAGGGCGTGACGCTCAAGAGCGTGCTCGCCGACGTGCTGCGTTTTCGCGAAACCGACGGCAAGACGCCCGTCGTGCTGATGGGCTACGCAAACCCCATCGAGCGCATGGGCGCCGACGCGTTCGCGCAAGCCGCGAAGGCGGCGGGCGTGGACGGCGTGCTGGTGGTGGACTATCCGCCCGAGGAGTCGGTCGAATTCGCCGCGAAGATGAAGGCCGCCGACATCGATCCGATCTTCCTGCTCGCGCCCACCTCCACGGACGCGCGCATTGCCGAAGTGGCGCGCGCCGCGAGCGGCTACGTCTACTATGTATCGCTCAAGGGCGTGACCGGTGCGGCGAATCTGGACGTCACGAGCATCGCGAGTAAAATCCCGGCGATCAAGAAGCATGTCTCGCTGCCCGTGGGCGTCGGCTTCGGCATTCGCGACGCGCAAACGGCCGCCGCCGTCGCCCAGGTTTCCGACGCTGTGGTGATCGGCAGCCGCATCGTGCAGTTGCTCGAACAGGCGCCCCCGGAAACGGCGGCGGACACGCTTACGCAGTTCATCACGGGCATTCGCACGGCGCTTGACGAAGTCGCGGCGAGCTGACGCAGTTGGCTGGTCTGGTTGGCTAGTTTTGCGACTGCTGTAAAATCCACTTTTCGCCATGCGCGGTCGGGGTCGGAACCCGGTCGGAATGACCGATCGGGTGCATAGATCGATCCGCCGCGCCCGCGCATCACGAAGGTCAAGGAAGGAATATCAATGAGCTGGCTCGACAAACTGCTGCCGCCCAAGATCAAGCAAACCGATCCGAAAAGCCGCAAGAGCATTCCGGAAGGGTTGTGGATCAAGTGCCCGTCGTGCGAAGCGGTGCTGTACCGCAACGACGTAGAGGCGAATCTGCACGTCTGCCCGAAGTGCGATCACCACATGCGCATTGGCGCGCGCGAACGTCTGGACGGCCTGCTCGACCCGGAAGGCCGCTATGAGATCGGCCAGGAAATCATTCCGGTCGACGCGCTCAAGTTCAAGGACAGCCGCAAGTACCCGGACCGCCTGAAAGAGGCGATGGAAGAAACCGGCGAAACCGACGCCATGGTGGTGATGGGCGGCGCGATCCGCACGCTGCCCGTGGTGGTGGCCTGCTTCGAGTTCTCGTTCATGGGCGGCTCGATGGGCTCGGTGGTGGGCGAGCGCTTCGCGCGCGGCGCGCAGAACGCGCTGGAGCAGCAAGTGCCGTTCATCTGCTTCACCGCTTCGGGCGGCGCGCGTATGCAGGAAAGCCTGCTTTCGCTCATGCAGATGGCCAAGACCACGGCCATGCTCACCAAGCTGGCCGAGGCCAAGCTCCCGTTCATCTCCGTGCTGACCGACCCGACCATGGGCGGCGTGTCGGCGAGCTTCGCGTTCCTTGGCGACGTGGTGATCGCCGAGCCGAAGGCGTTGATCGGCTTCGCGGGCCCGCGCGTGATTGAACAGACCGTGCGCGAAAAGCTGCCGGAAGGCTTCCAGCGCGCCGAATTCCTGCTGCAAAAGGGCGCGATCGACATGATTCTCGACCGCCGCAAGCTGCGCGACGAAATCGCGCAAATGCTGGCCCTGCTGCAACGCCAGCCCGCCGACGCGGTGGCCTGAGGCCGCCGGTCCGAAGCGCTTCGTGGCCCTGTGTGACCGCGCTGCGCATCGTTTTACCCAACGCGCCGCGAGCGAAAGCAAGCGGCGCGTTGTCATTTCCGCGATAATGCCGTTCTTTTGAAGCGAAGCGGATCATTCGCGTGAACCCGCCGCCCCTTGCGGGCGTCTCACGCGCAGCACCTGGCGAACTATCCCGATGAGTACCTTTCCCACCCTCGACGCGTGGCTCACGCATCTCGAAACCGCGCATCCGGTCGGCATCGACATGGGTCTCGACCGTATCCGCCAGGTGAAGGAGGCGCTGGACCTCCAGTTCGCGTGCCCGATCTTCACGGTCGGCGGCACGAACGGGAAGGGCTCGACCTGCGCGATCCTCGAAACGATCCTGCTCAAGGCCGGCTATCACGTGGGCTGCCACACCTCGCCGCACCTGCTCGCGTTCAACGAGCGCGCGCGCATTGACGGCGAGCAGGCGAGCGACGCCGAGCTGCTCCAGCACTTCGAGGCCGTGGAAGCCGCGCGCAATTCGCTCGCCAAGCCCGTTTCGCTCACGTATTTCGAGTTCACGACGCTCGCGATCATGCATCTGTTCGCTTCGCGCGGGCTCGACGCGGTGATCTTCGAAGTGGGCCTCGGCGGGCGTCTGGACGCCGTGAACGTGCTCGACACCGACTGCGCGATCATTACGAGCATCGACCTCGACCACACGGAATATCTCGGCAACACGCGCGAGCAGATCGGCTTCGAAAAGGCCGGCATCTTCCGCGCGGGCAAGCCCGCCATTTGCGCCGACCCGATGGCGCCGCAGTCGCTCATCGACCATGCGGAGGCGATCGGCGCGGAACTGTGGCTGTTCGGCCGCGAATTCCGCTATGAAGGCCAGCCGGGCAGCGAGCGCCAGCAATGGAGCTACGTGGGTCCCACGATGCGGCGTTCGGCGCTCGCTTATCCGGCGCTGCGCGGCGCGAACCAGCTCATCAACACCTCGGCCGCGCTCGCGGGCCTGGAGGCGTTGCGCGACCGCCTGCCGGTTTCCGCGCAGGACATTCGCCTGGGTCTCGCCAATGTCGAACTGCCGGGCCGCTTCCAGGTGCTGCCGGGCAAGCCCTCGATCATTCTCGACGTCGGCCACAACCCGCACGCGTCGGCCGTGCTGGCGCAAAACCTCGGCAGCATGGGCTATTTCCCGTACACCTACGCGGTGTTCGGCGCGATGCGCGACAAGGACATCGCGGGCGTGATCGAGCATCTGAAGGGCGAAGTGGACCACTGGTGCGTGACCGACCTGCCGCTGCCGCGCGCGGCCACGGCCGGTCAGCTCGAAGAGGCGCTGCGCGAAGCGGGCGTGACGGACGGCCCCGACAGCAGCGTGACGCACCATGAAAGCCCGGCCGCCGCTTTTCAAGATGCGCTAAAACGGGCTACTGAAAATGATAGAATTCTTGTTTTCGGAAGTTTCCTGACGGTTGCCGGGGTCATGGCCTGGCGAAAGTCACAGCAGCACTGACCGCCCGGCACCCGCACGCCGCCCACGCAAGACAGGCCAGGTAGGCCAACAGCAAGCCATACATGGGAATTTTCTCGTTCGGCAAGAAAGATGAAGCTGACGCGCCCCGCCGGCGCGGCGCCGAGGCCGGCTCCAGCCGCCGGAGCAATCAGAGCACGCGCGTGGAGCGGCGCAGCCGCCGGCCGGACCGGTCCGGCGACGCCGAGGCGATGCTGCTCGACCCCACGCTCCCCGAAAAGCAACGCGCTCGCCGCCGTCTCGTCGGCGCGATCGCACTGGTGCTCGCGGCCATCGTGATCCTGCCGATGGTGCTCGACTCGCACCCGAAGCCGGTCACCGACGACATCGCCATCGACATCCCCAGCCGCCCGGCCGACAAGGCCGCCGCGCGCCAGCACGACGCCGAAGACACGCAAGCCGGTGTTGCGCCCGACAATCCGGCGGCCGAGGCCACGCCTGGCGCGTCGGGTCTCGCGGCCGCCTCGGGCGCCGCGACCACGCAGAACGCCCAAAGCTCGGATAAAGCGCCGGCCACGTCCGCGAAAAAGCCCGCGCAAGCCGCAGCCGCTGCGGCCCAACCCACGCAAAACGCCCAGACGCCAACCCCCGCGCATGCCGCGAAGCCGTCGGCTTCGGCCAGCACGGCCGTCGCTTCGCGCGGCAAGTCGCAGGAGAGCGCGGCGGCCGACAGCGACAGCGCAGACAGCGCGAACACTGCGGGCGCGACGAACACCGCCGCCGCCGACTCCGCCGCGCCGGCCGCGCCACCGGGCGCGCGTTTCGCGGTGCAGCTCGGCGCGTTTTCGAACGGCACGACGGCAAACAATTGGGTCACGAAGTTGAAAGCTGCGGGTGTACCCGCATATACCGAACAGCGTAAGGAAGCCGACGGCACCACGCGCACGCTGCTGCGCGCGGGGCCGTTCCCGGACCGCGCCTCGGCTACGGCGGCGATCGCCAAGGTGCGCGGCGCGGGTCTGATGGCGGGCACGAACGGCGGCGCGGAATAACCCGCGCATGTTGACCGCATTCGACTACGCTGTAATGGCGGTGATCGGCCTGTCGGCGCTGCGCGGCGCATGGCGGGGCTTCATCGGCGAGATTTTTGGATTGATTGGCTGGATCGCGGCGTTGCTCGTGGCCTGCCGCTACGTGGACCGCGTGGTGCCCTGGATTCCGGCGAACTGGCCGGGCGGGGCGCTCACCCAGTGGCTGATCGCCTTTGCGCTGATCGTCATTGCCGTGGTGCTCGTGGCCGGCGTGGGCAACGCACTGATCGGCCGTCTGGTGCAGGTGAGCGGATTGTCCGGCGTGGACCGTTCGCTCGGGATGATGTTCGGCCTCGTGCGAGGCGTCGTGCTGGTGCTGATCCTCGTCGTCCTCGGCGGGCTGACCGAGCTGCCCCAGCAGGACTTCTGGCGCCATGCGCTGCTGCGGCCCTATGCCGTGCAGGGCGTGCTCGAACTGAAACCGCTGTTGCCCGAGGCGCTCGCGACCTACGTTCACGTCTGATCAGAAACTGATTGGCGAAACGAGGACTTGAGTTTTCCGGCACCACTGCCCATTTGCGGAGCTCGACCGGCGTTGATCGACCGAGACCACCCGACCGGCCCGCTACCGATTTCGCTTTTTTGAAGGACCTGCCATGTGCGGCATCGTAGGCGTAGTTTCCCGCTCTCCCGTCAACCAGCTCCTCTATGACGCGCTGCTGCTGCTCCAGCACCGCGGTCAGGACGCGGCCGGCATTGCCACCGCGAACGGCAGCACGTTCCACATGCACAAGGCCAACGGCATGGTGCGCGACGTGTTCCGCACGCGCAACATGCGGAGCCTGCCAGGCACCAGCGGCATCGGCCAGGTGCGCTACCCGACGGCCGGTTCGGCGTCGAGCGAAGAAGAGGCCCAGCCGTTCTACGTGAACGCGCCGTTCGGCATCGTGCTCGCTCACAACGGTAATCTCACCAACTGGCAACAGTTGAAGGAAGAGATGTTCCGTGTGGACCGCCGCCACGTGAACACCAACTCCGACACCGAAGTGCTGCTCAACGTGCTCGCGCACGAAGTGCAGCTCGCCACCTCGGGCCTCGAACTCGATCCGGCGACGCTCTTCAAGGCGGTTTCGGGCGTGCACCGCCGTCTGCGCGGCTCGTACGCGATCGTCTCGCTGATTGCCGGCCACGGCCTGCTCGCGTTCCGCGACCCGTTCGGCATTCGCCCGCTGTGCATCGGCAAGATGGAAACGCCGGAAGGCACCGAGTGGATGCTCGCATCGGAATCGGTGGCGCTCGAAGGCATCGGCTTCGAGTTCGTGCGCGACGTGCGTCCGGGCGAAGCGGTGTTCATCGACTTCGACGGCAACTTCCACTCGCAGCAGTGCGCCACGGCGCCGACGCTCAACCCCTGCATCTTCGAACTCGTGTATCTCGCGCGTCCGGACTCGGTGCTCGACGGCGTGCCCGTGTACAACGCGCGTCTGCGCATGGGCGACTATCTCGCCGAGAAGATCAAGCGCGAGCTGCCCGACGTGAAGATCGACGTGGTCATGCCGATTCCCGATTCGTCGCGCCCCGCGGCCATGCAGGTCGCGAACAAGCTCGGCGTGGAATACCGCGAAGGCTTTTTCAAGAACCGCTACGTTGGCCGCACCTTCATCATGCCCGGCCAGGCCATGCGCAAGAAGTCGGTGCGCCAGAAGCTCAATGCCATGGGCATCGAGTTCAAGGGCAAGAACGTGCTGATCATCGACGACTCGATCGTGCGCGGCACCACCTCGCAGGAAATCGTGCAGATGGCGCGCGACGCGGGCGCGACCAAGGTGATCTTCGCTTCGGCGGCGCCGCCCGTGAAGTACCCGAACGTCTACGGCATCGACATGCCCACGCGCGGCGAGCTCGTCGCGCATGGCCGCACGGATGAAGAAGTGGCGCGCATCATCGGCGCGGATTACCTCGTGTACCAGGACGTGGAGTCGCTCAAGAAGGCCGTGCGTGACATCAACCCGGAATTGGGCGACTTCGAAGCTTCGTGCTTCGACGGCGACTACATCACCGGCGACATCACGAGCACCTACCTCGACAACATCGAGGCAGCCCGTCTCGCACCGCAATCGCAGTCGGATCGCGATGCGGCGAGCGACGCGCAGGACGGCGGCGCCCGCTCGCAGCTGCACCTGCAACTGTCGGTAGAGTGATCCCCCCGGCCAACGCGAGCGCGACGCTCGCGTTCTGGCCGATCCCGAAAGCCCGCTTTCTGCCAGCGCAAAAGCGGGCTTTTTTGCGCCTGCTGGGGCAGGATTGAAGCCTGATGGTTCAGGACACGGAGAACACCAACATGGACGACACCTTCAACTTCGACACGCTGGCGGTGCGCTCGGGCACGCTGCGCAGCCAGTTCAACGAGCATTCGGAAGCCCTCTATCTCACGTCGAGCTTCTGCTTCAACAGCGCCGCCGAAGCCGCCGAGCGCTTCGCGAACTCCGAAACCGGCTATACGTACGCGCGTTTCACCAATCCCACCGTCACCATGTTCCAGGATCGCCTCGCCGCGCTCGAGGGCGGTGAAGCCTGCATGGCCACGGCGTCGGGCATGGCCGCGATCATGTCGGTGGTGATGGCGGCGTTGCAGCAGGGCGACCACATCGTCAGTTCGCGCAGTCTGTTCGGCTCCACGCTCGGCATGTTCTCGCAGATTTTCCCGCGCTTCGGCATCACGACGACTTTCGTCGATCCGCACGATCTCGATGCGTGGCAGCAGGCCGTGCGCCCTGAAACGAAGCTGTTTTTCCTCGAAACGCCGTCGAACCCGCTCACTGAAGTCGCGGATATCGAAGCGGTCAGCAAGATCGCCAAAGCGGCCGGCGCGCTGTTCGTCGTCGACAACTGTTTTTGCAGCCCGGCGCTGCAACAGCCGCTCAAATTCGGCGCGGACGTGGTGATGCATTCGGCCACCAAGTTCCTGGACGGCCAGGGCCGCGTGCTGGGCGGCGCGCTGGTCGGCTCGAAGTCGTTCATCATGGAGAAGGTGTTCCCGTTCGTGCGCAGCGCGGGCCCGACGCTCTCCGCGTTCAACGCGTGGGTGCTGCTCAAGGGCATGGAAACGCTGTCGCTGCGCGTCGAAAAGCAGTCGGACAATGCGCTCGACATCGCGCGCTGGCTCGAAACGCATCCGGCCGTGAAGCGCGTCTTTTATCCGGGCCTCGAATCGCATCCTCAGCATGCGCTGGCGATGCGTCAGCAGAAGAAGGGCGGTGCGATCGTTTCGTTCGAAGTGAAGGGCGAGACGCCCGAACAGCAGCGCGCCAACGCCTGGCGCGTGATCGACGGCACGAAGATCTGCTCGATCACGGGCAATCTGGGCGACACGCGCACGACCATCACGCATCCGGCCACGACCACGCATGGCCGCGTCACGCCCGAGGCGCGCGCGGCCGCCGGCATTACCGAAGGGCTGATTCGCCTCGCCGTCGGCCTCGAAAACGCGCAGGACGTGCGCAGCGATCTCGCGCGCGGGCTCGATGCGGGGCGGTGAGCGGCGCGAAGCAACGGTTGTATGATCGAGGGCCGGGCGCGCGGCCCGATTCTTTTTCTCTTCAGCGTGAGTGTGTCATGGCTATCGTTCGTGCCTTGTATGTCTATCCCGTGAAGTCGTGCGGCGCGATTGCGCTCGATCGTGCTCAACTCGACGTGAAGGGCCTCGCGTGGGATCGCCACTGGATGGTGGCGGACGAGACCGGCCGCTTCGTGTCGCAGCGCGAATACGCGGCGATGGCGCGCATCGTGCCCGCGTTCGTCGAAGACGGCGTGCGCCTCACGATGGAGGGCATGAGCGAGGCGCTGCATCTGCCGTTCGCGCCGCGCGGCGGCGAGGCGCGTGTGCGGGCCACCGTCTGGAGCGACAGCTTCGAGGCGCTGGACGAGGGCGATCACGCCGCCCAGTGGTTCACAAAAGCGCTGGGCGTGCCGGTGCGCCTTCTGCGGTTCGCGCAGGACGTCACGCGCCTTGCGAGCAAGAAGTGGACGAACGACGAAGACGCGCCCACGCAATTCGCCGACGGCTTTCCGGTTCTCGTGACGAGCGAGGCGTCGCTCGCGGAACTCAACGAGCGCCTCGCGGCGAAAGGCGCGCCGCCCGTGCCGATGACGCGCTTTCGTCCGAACATCGTCGTGGGCGACGTGGGCGAGGCGTTCGAGGAAGATTTCATCGACACGCTCGCCATCGAATCCGCAACGGGCGGCGAGGCGATCGTGCTGCGTTTCGTGAAGCCGTGCGCGCGCTGCCCGATCACGACGATCGACCAGACGTCGGGCGAGCGCGACCCGCAATGGCCCACTGAACCGCTCGACACGCTTCAGGTCTTTCGCGCCGATCCGCGCGTGGACGGCGGCCTCACGTTCGGCCAGAACGCGATGGTCGTGACGGGCGCGGGCGAACGCCTGGCGGTGGGTGCGCACGCGCAGTGGGAATATCGCTTCGAGTAAAGCGCGCCTGGGCGCTCAGCGAGTGAGGCGCGGGCGCTCAGTGTGACGGCAGCGCCCGCCACTGGCCGGGCGCGAGCCCGAAGCGGCGCGTGAACGCATGCGTGAAGGCGCTCTGGTCGCCGAAACCCACTTCGAGCGCGATGTCGGTGAGCGAGGCGCGCGGGTCGGCGAGCAGCGTGAGCGCAGTGTCGAGCCGCAGCCGCTGGAGATAGCGATGCGGCGTTTCGCCGAACGCTTCGATAAACAACTGATGAAAGCGCCGCATGCCGAAGCCGCAATGCACGGCCAGATCGGCGATGCGCAGTGGTTCCGCGAGATGCGCGCGCAGCCAGCGGTCGATGCGCGCGAAGTCGAGGCCGGCGGCCTCCGTGAATCCGCTGCCGGCGGCAATGCCGGTTTGCGCGATCACCGCCGCGCAGAGCCGCGCGGAGGCGTCCCAGTGGAAGCGGTGCGCGCGCGGGTCGGCGCGGTCGTGGGGCGGCGCGGCCACGGCCGCGCGCTGGGCGATCTGGCGCACGAGTTGCGTGAGCGCGGGATCGACGCGCACGGCGCGCGCGCTGTCGAACAGCCGCTCGGGCACCGCGAGCGCCGCGGCGGGCAAGTCGAGCACGAGCTGGCGGTTATCGCCGATGCCCATGTAGTCGTGCCGCGCCCCGGCCGGAATGAGCCACGCGGAACAGCAGTCGATGCGCTCGCCCAGGCCGTTCACCGTCATCTCCATGGCACCGTCGAGACCGAGCACGATCTGGTGAAAATCGTGCAGATCGGTTTCCTCGATCGCGCCGTAGCGGCGCAATTCGACGCCGGGCGAGGTGACGGGCGTGTGGTGATGCGGATTCATGACGGCCTGGTGCGGTTCGCGATGGCAAAAAAGGCGAGCGCGCCTAAGTCTTACACGTCGAGCAGTTCGACTTCGAACACGAGCGTGGCGTTCGGCGGAATCACGCCGCCCGCGCCGCGCACGCCGTAGCCGAGTTGCGGCGGGATCGTGAGCTTGCGCACGCCGCCCACCTTCATGCCCTGCACGCCTTCGTCCCAGCCCTTGATGACCATGCCGCCGCCCAGCACGAAGGCGAACGGGTCGTTGCGGTCCTTGCTCGAATCGAACTTCTGGCCGTCCGTCAGCCAGCCGGTGTAGTGCACGCTGACGGTCTGGCCGGCCTTGGCTTCGGCGCCGGTGCCTTCGGTCAGGTCTTCGTACTTGAGGCCGGATTCGGTGGTCACGATAGACATGGAAAAACTCCTGATTCAGATGGAATGAACACGCTATTGTAGGCCGTTTGCAGGGCCAGGCGCGCAGCGCGCCGTTGCGGTCCGCACGCGAGCCGGCCAGGCACGCGGGATGCTCGCTATCCGCTGCCTATAATGGGCACCACTTCGATGGGGACCACTTCGCTCGGCGAGGGCCTGTTCACGCTAATAACAGGCTTGCGCTGGCCGCCAGAAGGGCCGAGCGCAAGGATTGCGACGAAGCGAATACTCGACGTATTCGTGAGGAGCATGACGCAGCGATCGGCCCTTCTGGCGGCCAGCCCGTTGGATGAAATTATTAGTTTGGGGAACGTGCCTTGCCGGTCGCATTGCGGCGTCGCGCGTCGCTTGTTTGGCTCGGCCAAACGGCGCGCCGTGCTCCTTGCACTGCGACCGGCAAGGCACGTTCGCAAGCCTGTTATTAGCGTGAACAGGCCCTAGAGGCGAAAAACGAGGAATCTGATGGCGTCGACTCCGCAAAACCGTACCGAACGCACGGCGCGCCTGTGCGCCGAAGTTGCGCTCTTCATGCGCGACCACGTGCTCTCGCGCGTGTCGCACGATCTGCGCAGCCCGCTCAATGCCATCCATAGCTGGGCGTATGTGCTCGAACGCAAGATCGACAACGCCGACGCCGCCGCGCAGCGCGCGCTGGGCGGCATTCGCACGGGCGTCGAGCAGCAGGTCAAGCTGCTCGAAACACTCGTTGACACCACGCGCGCGCAAACGCGCAAGCTGCACATCGAGCGCGAGCCGTTCGCACCGGCGGCGCTGCTTGCCGATGCCGTCGACGACGTGCGCGTCTCGCTCGGCGACGCACGGGGCGTGAGCTTCGAGGTGCAGGACCCCACGGGCGCGGCGATGCTCGACGGCGACCGCGAGCGCATCGGCCAGGCGCTGTGGCTGATGCTGGCGTTTGCGGTGGAAACGAGCGCGCCGGGCGCGAGCATCGCGTTTGCGGCGAACGTGACGGTCACGGCGGCGCAGTTCGAGGTGAAATGGCGCGCAACGCCCCGGGCGCTCACCGACGAAACGCTCGCGCATGTGCTCGAACCGTTCGCGCGCACGCAGGCGAGCGAGCCGCAGGAGGCGGGGCGCCACGCATGGGTGCTGGCGCTTTGCCAGCGCGTGGCCGAGGCGCATGGCGGCCGTTTCGAAGCGCCCGCGCTGCTCGGCGAAGGCGAGGATGCGGTGCTGGTCCTGAACGTGCCGCTGAGCGGCGTATAAGTCTGCCGCCGGCGCCGCGGGGCCCGCGCACGCGCAAAGCGGTTGCACGGACCCCGGGCGGCCGCAGCGGCGCTTGCGGCCGCCCAAGTCTTTCACGCGTCTTGCACCCCTTATACTGAGCGCTTCGTTCCTCGGAGCCTTCAGTCTTGATCCAGCTTCTCGCCCTGCTCGGGGCGTTTCTGCTCGTTGCCCTCAACGGTTTCTTCGTCGCGGCCGAGTTCGGTCTCGTCAAGCTGCGCACCACGCGCGTGCAGAGCCTCGCGGAGCAGCACGGCGTGCGTGGTCGCCTGCTCGCGAAGGTCCACGGCCAGCTCGACGCCTACCTTTCCGCCTGCCAGCTCGGTATTACGCTCGCCTCACTCGGCCTTGGCTGGATCGGCGAACCCGCCTTCGCGCAGTTGCTCGCGCCGGTATTCGAAATCGTGGGCGTGCAGTCGGCGGCGCTCGTGCACGGCATTTCGCTCGTGTTCGCGTTCACCGTGATCTCGTTCCTGCACATCGTGGTGGGCGAGCTTGCGCCGAAGTCGCTCGCCATCCGCGAGGCCGAGAAGATTTCGCTGTGGGCGGCCACGCCGCTCTATGCCTTCTACTGGGCGATGTATCCGGCGATCTGGGTGCTCAATTCGAGCGCGAGCGCGGTGCTGCGCATTGCGGGCCTTTCGTCGGAGCACGGCCACGACACGCACTATTCGACCGACGAGCTCAAGCTGATCCTGCGCACCCGCCGCGCCGCCGCCAAGGCGGAGGCCGAGGCGCACGACCCGCAGCACGGCGCCCGCGCGGCCCTGCCGCCCCCCGCGCTGGCCGCGAGCGCCTACAACGCCGACGAGTGGAACACGCTGGCCCATTCGCTCGACTTCTCGCGCCTCACTATTTCCGACCTTATGCGGCCCACGCATGAAATGGTGGGTCTGCGCCGCGACGTTTCGCTGCGCGAGAACATGCAGATCGTGAAGCGCCACCGCTTCAGCCGCTACCCGCTGTTCGAAGACGGTTCGGGCGAGCGCGTGGCGGGCCTCATCCATCTGAAGGATCTGCTGCTCGCGCGCGAGTCGGGCCATGCGCTCGACGATCTCGGCAAGTTCGTGCGTCCCGTGCAGTACGTGCGCCCGGACACGCCCGCGCTCGCGCTGTTCCGGCGCTTTCGCAAGGGCGCACCGCATTTCGCGCTGGTGGGGCACAAGGGCGCGCGGCCGATCGGCTTTCTCACGCTCGACAATCTGCTCGGCGCGCTCGTGGGCCAGATTCACGACGAGTTTCACCAGGCCGACACCGACTGGACCCGCATGGACGACGGCACGCTCATGGGGCGCGGCAGCCTGCCCGTGGTGTCGCTGGAGCAGGCGCTCGGCATCGATATCGACGAAGGGCGCGCGGAGTCGGTGGGCGGTCTCGTGATTCACGCGCTCAACGACTTGCCCACCGAGGGCCAGCGCGTGTCGTTCGACCGCTTCGATATCGTGGTGAAGAAGATGAAGGGGCCGCGTATCGTGCTCGTGCGCATTTATCCCAAGGATCTCGAAGACGAAGGCGGCTGAGCGCGGCTCACCCTGCGCTCACCCTTTGCTCAAGCGCGTGCGAGCGTGGAAAGCACGGCAACGGGCAGTCCTTGCAGCACGTCGCGCAGCAAGAGCGCGTTGCCGTCGCGCACCGTGTGCGCGGCATCGCTCAGCCAGTCGTGCAGCGTGGCCTGCGCGCAGGCTTTCGGTAGCTCGACCTTCGTGTCTTCCCAGCGTTCGGGCGCGACGAGCGGCAGGCCGCCGTCGAGCAGCCCGGCGGCAAGGTGCGAGCCGATGACGATGGCCCACTCGTTGCCGTGCTGGCGCGCGAACGCAATCACATGGCCGGCCTGCGCGCCACTCACGGCGAGCGGCGCATATTCGCCTTCGCGCAGCAATTCCGGCGCGCGTGCGCGCAGTGCAAGCAGGCGGCGCACGGTGGCGAGCTTCACGTGTGCATTGCGCCAGTCCTTGAGTTTCGCAGCGGGCGCTTCATCGTCGAGCGCGGCCTTGCGGAGCGCATAGTCGACCGGCCGCCGGTTATCCGGATCGACGAGGCTGAAATCCCATAGTTCGGTGCCCTGATAAAGATCGGGAATGCCGGGGGACGTCATCCGCAAGACCGTTTGCAGCAGCGTATTGAGCGCGCCCGCGCTCGCCACGCGTGCAACGAACCCGGCCAGCGCTTGCAGGAAGCCGTCGCGCCGCTGCGGGGCGAGAATATCGAAGAGGAATGCCTGGCACTCCGATTCATAGGTTTCGTCGGGAGCCAGCCAGTTCGTGCGCAGCTTCGCTTCGCGCAGCGCCTTCAACTGCCATTGCGAGACGCGCTCGGCCAGGGCGCGCACGCCCGCTTCGTCGCCGGGGTCGAGTTCGGGTGGCCAGCAGCCCACGAGCGTCTGGTAGAGCATGGCCTCGGCGGTGGGGCCGGGCGACCACGCCGCGCCCGCCGTGTTGTCGTTGCGGCGGTGCGTCTGGTTCAGCGTGGACCACGCACGCAACGTGGCGCTCCATTCTCCCGCCAGTTCGCTCAGCACGGCGAGCCGCGCGCGGACGTCTTCGCCGCGCTTGTGGTCGTGGGTGGCCGTGGCCAGCAGGCCGAGCGGACGCTTTTGGCGCAGCCGGTTCGCCGCGTGGAAGTCCGGTTGCGTGCGCGTGAAATCGTCGGGGTCCGCGCCCACTTCGTTGCGCGAGAGCAGGCGGCCGTAGCGATAGAGCGCGGTGTCCTCGGTGGCCTTGGCCGCGAGCGGTGCGGTGAGCTGCGAGAACAACGCGAGGGCCGTGCGTTGCGCGATGAGCGCGTGGCTGAGCGGCGCGTTCGGCGGGGCACTGTTGCTTGCGCTCGCGCCCGCCGGTGCGGCGCGCGCCGGCTTGACGCTGTTGTTCGCGCCGCCACCGCCGTTGCCGCTGCACGCGGCCGGTTCGGGCGCGCGTCCTCCGAGCCAGCCATCCACGAGCGCGAGCGCCGCGAGGCTTGCGCGCGGCAACGCGCGTCGTGAGGCTTCGAGCGCCACGTCGAAGAAGCGGTTGTCGAGCGGACCGCGCAGGCCGTTCGACGGATAGATCCGATATACCGGGAAATGCATCGCGAGGTGAGCCACCACGCGATGCACGGACGCATACGTCGTGTCGCGCGTGCCCGGTTGCTCGCGCGCGATGCGATGCAACGCGCGCGTCACGTGGTCGAGTTCGGCGCAGAGGTAGGCGGCCAGCATCTCGCGTCGCGCCTGGAGTGCGTAGCTCGCGAACGGGCGGTCGTCGCCGGCAATGGCGGCCCACGTTTCGGCCAGCGGCGCGGCGCCCGCAGGATCGTGCAGCAAGGCGCCCACGTCGTTCATGAAGTCGTAGCCCGTCGTGCCTTGCACGGGCCAGTCCTCGCGCAGCCATTCGCCGTGCGCGAGAATCTTTTCGACGACGATGAAGGGCGGCGTGGCGCGCAGCGAAGTGAGGCGTTGCCGCAAGCGCTCGCAATATTCGCGCGGATCGGCGAGGCCGTCGATATGGTCGATGCGCAGGCCGTCGATCACGCCGTCGGCATAAAGGCGGAACACGAGCTTGTGGACGGCCTCGAACACGTCGTGGCGCTCAACGCGCACGCCCGCGAGCGCGGTGACGTCGAAGAAGCGCCGCCAGTTCACCTCGTCGGTGGCGGTGCGCCACCAGGCGAGGCGAAAGTGCTGGCGCTCCAGCAGGCGGTGCAGCCGGTCGCGTGTCACGGGGTCGGCGCTTGCATAGGATTGCAGAACGAATTCGATCGGCTCGACGCCGGCGCGCTCGACGAACGCGCGCAGCGCGTCGCGCCCGGCAGCGGCGCGGGCCTGGTCCTCGGGCTGCGTGGTGACGCCCTGGAACGGCCCGGCGAGCGTGTTGAGATCGGCGCGGTTCGCGGACTGCAACAGCGTTGCATACTCGGTCGGGCAAATCGGGCACACGTGCGGGCCGTACTGCACGTAAAAGCGCGCGGCAATGGGGTCGAACTTCAGTTCGATGCGGCCCGCCGCGAGTTCTTCGCCATATTGCGCGCCGAGAAAGGGCATCAGCACCTTGCCGCGCAGCGCGGGGTCGGCCGAATGCCAGTCCACGTCGAAGTGGCGCGCGTAGGCGCTGTGGCGGCCCCATTCGAGAATGTCGAGCCACCACGCATTGTGCGCGCCGCCCACGCCCATGTGATTCGGCACGAAGTCGGCGATCAGGCCCATGCCGCGCTCGTGCACCTTCGCAGCGAGACGGCGCAGCGCGCCTTCGCCGCCCAGCTCGGCGCTCACCGCGCCGTAGTCGACCGTGTCGTAGCCGTGCATCGAGCCCGGTTGCGCCGTGGTAACGGGCGAGAGGTAGAGATGGCTCACGCCGAGCGCGGCGAAATAGTCGAGCTGCGCGAGCGCGTCGTCGAATGTGAAGCCGTGATGGAGCTGCAAGCGCAGCGTCGCGCGAGGGTGTGTCATGGCGTCGGCTTCGTATCGGGCGCGCGGGGCGCGCCGCTGGCGGATGGGTTGACCTCAGCGCCGCTCGCACCGGAGTCGGCCTGCGCGCGTGCGACGGCCTCGCGGGCGCGAACGACGGTTTCAATGCGCGCGGCGACGGCCGGATCGGTGAAGATCGACTCCACGGCGAGCGGCAATCGCCGGCGCCAGTTCGGATGTTCGTCGATCGAGCCGGGCAGATTTGGCTGGTCGGGCAGCGCCAGCAGGTCTTCGAGCGGGCAGGTGACGAGCGGGCTCGTGGTCGCCGCGACATAGCCCAGCGCGGCTTCGACGGGCGGGTCGTCCAGCGGCGGCGCACCGGCGCCGCGCGGCGCGAAGCCGCTTTGCTGCAAGGCAAGCCAGAGCGCGGCGCGATCGGTGGCGCGGCGCGCGTGGTCGAGCGCGACGGGATCTTGCCCGTCCGTGCGCGGCAGCGTCTGGCCAATACGGTTGCGCCAGTCGATATCGGCGCCGCGCCACCAGCCCGCGACCGTCGGCAGGTCGTGTGTGGTCGTCGTCGCGACGCCGTGCGGGTCCCAGCGCGAGGGCGCGAGAAAGCCCTTGCCGTCGTGCTCGAACCACAGCACGCGAATACCGTACAGGCCGTGCGCGGCGAGCCGCTCGCGCAGGCCGGGCGGCACGGTGCCGAGGTCCTCGCCGATCACGATCGCGCGATGCCGCCACGATTCGAGCGCGATGAGCCGCACGAGGTCGTCGAACGGATAGCGCAGGTATGCGCCGTGGCGCGCGCTTTCGCCTTCGGGCACGAGCCAGAGGCGCCTCAAGCCCAGGATATGGTCGATACGCACGCCGCCCGCGTGAGCAAACGCGGCGCGCAGCATGTCGATGAACGCGCGAAAGCCGTTGTTGTGCATCGCGCGCGGCGAGAACGTGGTGAGGCCCCAGCTTTGCCCGGCCTGATTGAAGATGTCGGGCGGCGCGCCCACCGAAACGCGTTGCAACATGTCCTGCGGGAGCGACCATGCATGCGAGCCGGCGCCGTCGCAACCCACCGCGAGATCGGCGACGAGGCCGATTGCCATGCCGGCCTCGCGCGCGCTGCGCTGCGCGCCCGAAAGCCCCTCTGCCGCGAGCCATTGCAGGAAGCAGTGAAAGTCCACTTCGCGCCGGTGCTCCTGCGCGAATGTCGCCACGTCGGCGCTGCGCGGGTCGCGCAGCGGCTCGGGCCAGTCGCGCCAGTGGCGCGCGGCGCCCGGCCCCGAGAGCATCGCTTCCTGGAGCGCTTCGAAGCGCGCGTGGTCTTCGAGCGCCTCTCCGCCCTGTGCACGGAACGCCTGGAAGGCGGCCGCGCGCGGCGAGCCGTTCGCGAGCTCGTCGCGCTCGAAGCGGTCGAACAGCGCGCGCAGCACCTTGAGCTTGAGCGGCAGTGCACGCTGCCAGTCGACGAGCGGCGCGTCTTCGAGTTCGCGCCAGGCGTCGCCCGCGTTCGCGGCCACGCTCGCGTCGTGCGCGGCCCTGGCGCCGAACAGCGCGGCCGGATCGATGTGCGCGACATTGACCCAGAGGCGCGACGAGGGCGAGTAAGGGCTGAAGTGCCCGGGCTCGGCGCTGAACATCGCGTGCGTCGGGCTCACGGCGAGCGCCTGGGCGCCGCGCCGCGCGCTTTCGGCGGCGAGCGTGGCCAGCGCGGTGTAGTCGCCGATGCCGCCGTCGCCTTTGCGTCGGAGTCCATACAATTGTGCGGCGAGTCCCCAAAGCGGCGGCACGCTGCCGCTGTCGCCATGGCGCGCTCGCCAGGCGTCGGCGACCGTATGGCAGCGGGGCGGCGCGACCGCGATGGTGAGGCGATGGTCGTTGACCGTGAGCGTGTGATAGCCGGGCTCGCTCAACGGCGCGAGCAAGGCGGGCTCGCCGCGCGGCGAGGTGAAGCGCCCCTCGATATGCTCGCCGCCTTCCAGGTCGATGCGATAGTGGCTGCCCGCGCGCACGGCCGAGGGCGGCAATTCGATCGCGCTTTCGTATTCGGCGGTGATGAGCGGCGGCAGGCGTCGCGCCGATTGCTCCGCATTGAGCGCGGACGTGCTTTGCCGGATTTGCGCGGCGTTCGCGCAGGGCAGGCCCGCGCATTCGAGCAGCGTTGCCAGCGTGCTGTCGGGCACGCGCTGCACCGCGCCGTGGGCGTCGGTCCATTCGACCTCGAAGCCCGCGCGCGCGGCGAGGGTCGCGAGCGTGTCGCTGCGGCGCGCCGTGCTCATGCGTGCGGCTCCTCGCGATGCACCACACGCGCATCGTGCTCGCTCGAATACGCGGGCACGTCGCCGGTGAGCCACGCAATGCATGCGCTTTCCGGCAGCACGCCGTTGTCGGCGTAATCGCGTGCGCGCCCCGGTGTTTCGAAGATCACCATGCCTTCGGGGTGCGGGTCGAGCCGCACGCCGTCGCGACCCAGGTTCAGCGCGATCGTGAGCGTTTCGCCGTCGTCGAGTCGCCAGCGCGCCACGAGCGCGGCGAGCCCGTTGGCGGCGTCGTCGGCGAGCACCGTTGCGCCGAGCGCGCGCGCGTGGCGCAGGCGCGGCATGAGCAGATGCGCGCGCACGCAGAGCGCCGACTTGTAGAAGTGCATCCATTCGAGCCGCTCGCCGTCGAGCGGCGCATCGGCGGGCGGCGACGAATTCACGAAGGTTTGCAGGTCGTTCGGATCGGGAATGCGCGCGCGGCTCGCGTCGTCGTTGAATGCGCTGAACGCCTTGAATTCGCGGCGGCGGCCTTCGCGCACCGCATCGGCGAGCGTGCCGGTGAAGGCGGTGAAGAACTGGAATGGCTGCGTCGAGCCATATTCCTCTTCCATGAAGATCAGCGGAATTTGCGGCGAAAGCAGGAGCATGGCGGTGGCGGCGCGCAAGGCGTCGTCGTCGGCGAGCGCGCGCAGGCGATCGCCTAGCGCGCGATTGCCGATCTGGTCGTGATTTTGCAGAAACGCGACGAAGGCCGTGGGCGGCAAATGCGCGCTTGGCTCGCCGCGCGGCTGGCCCGCATGCACGGGCGACGGGTCGCCCTGATACGCGAAACCTTCGCCGAGCACGCGCGCAAGCTGCGTGATGGGCGAGTCGCTGAAGGCGCGATAGTAGCCCTCCGATTCGCCGGTCAGCAGCACGTGAAAGCAGTGGTGCGCGTCGTCGTTCCATTGCGCGCTGAAGTGCGATTCGAGCAGATTAGCTTCGTTGTGCTCGTTTTCCAGCACCAGGTGCACCTGGCGGCCGGGCTCCACGCGCGCCTTCACGTGGTCGGCCAGCTCGCGCAACCAGTTGGTGTTGCCGATCGCATGCGCGGCGTCGATGCGCAGGCCGTCGAAGCGATATTCGGTGAGCCAGTAAAGCGCATTGTCGCAATAGAAGTCGCGCACTTCGAAGCGCTCGAAGTCGAGTGCTTCGCCCCACGGCGTTTTCACGTCCTGGCGGAAAAACGGCTTGGCATAGAGGCCGAGCCAGTTGCCGTCCGGGCCGAAGTGGTTGTACACGACGTCGATGAACATTTGCAGGCCGAGGCCGTGCGCGGTATCCACCAGCGCTTTGAGTTCGTCAGGACTGCCGTAGGCCGCGTGCGGCGCGTAGGGGAGCACGACGTCATAGCCCCAGCCTCGCTCGCCCGGATAGTCGTTGAGCGGCATGAGTTCGACGGCTGTGACGCCCAGCGCCGCGAGCGCGGGCAGGCGTTTCATCACGCCCTGGTAGCCGCCCAGGGCGCCCACGTGCAGTTCGTAGAGCACGGTTTCTTCCCACGGCCGGCCTTGCCAGTGTGCGTGCTGCCACGCATAGGCGCGCGGGTCGAGCACTTCGCTCGGGCCGTGCACGCCTTGTGGCTGGAAGCGCGAAGCGGGGTCGGGTACGCGTTGCCGGCCGTCTATGCAATAGCGATAGAGCGTGCCGGGCCCGCAGGGCGCCTGCGCTTCGAACCAGCCGTTGCCGCTCGCCGTCATGTCGAGCGGCGGCGTGTCACCAACGTTTTCGAACACGATCTGCACCGTTTGACACGAAGGCGCCCAGAAGCGAAAGCGCGTGTGTGGCTGTGCGTGCGCGGCGCCGATCAACTGCGCGCCGAACGGCAGGCAATGCATGTAGTGACGGTCGTGCGGATCTTGCGAAAGCGGGGACATGTTGGCTTCCTGATGGCTTCCTGTACTTATCCGGCGGGCGTTGCGTCGGGGCCCGGGCCGGACGCATCCGGTGCGCGGCGCGGGTCCGGCGCGGGCGCGCCCTTGCGCGTGTCGTGCGGCCGGCGTGTGTCCTGGCGCGCCGGCCGCGCGCACAGCACCACGAGCGCGCGCGCGGCCAGTTCGTACGTCGTGTCGGGCAGCGCGTAGGGCACGGCATCGGGGCGCGCGGTGTCGATCAGCACCTCCCATGCCATGCGCGGCGCCGGCGCGACGAACGTCACCGCCCCCTGCGAAGCGTTCAGCATCATCAACAATACTTCCATTTCGCCCTCGCGTCCCGCTCCGGCGCGCCGCATCGTGAAGGCGAGCGCCTCGGGGTCTTGCCATGCCTCGGGCGAGAGCGGCTCGCCGCGTTCGTCGAACCAGTCGATGTCGTGCACGCCGGGCAGTAACTCGCGCTCGCCAAACAGGAAACGCGTTTCGCGCAGCAAGGGATGGTCGCGGCGCAACGCGATCACGCGCGCGGCGAAACGCATCATCGCCTTGCCCTGGGGTGTTTCGGCGAGCGCCCAGTCGAACCACGAGATGTCGTTGTCCTGGCAGTAGGCGTTGTTGTTGCCGCGCTGCGTGCGCCCGGCTTCGTCGCCGGCCAGCAGCATGGGCGTGCCGATCGCCACGAAAAGCGTGGCGAGCATCGAGCGCGCCACGCGCGCGCGCGTGGCGAGAATGGCCGGGTCGTCGGTCGGGCCTTCTTCGCCCCAGTTCGCACTCCAGTTCTCGTTGTGGCCGTCGCGGTTTTCTTCGCCGTTGGCTTCGTTGTGCTTTCGGTCATACGAAACGAGGTCGGCGAGCGTGAAGCCGTCGTGCGAAGTGATGAAATTGACCGATGCCCAGGGGCGGCGCTTTCGTTTGTCGAACAGATCGGCGCTGCCGGTCAAGCGCGCGGCGAGGTCGGCGCGCTGGCCCGGCGCGCCGCGCCAGTAGCGGCGCACGCTGTCACGAAAGCGGTCGTTCCATTCGGAGAAGCCCGGTGGATGGTTGCCGAGTTGGTAGCCGCCGGGGCCCACGTCCCACGGCTCGGAAATGAGTTTGCAGCGCGACAGCACGGGGTCCTGGCGCAGCACGTCGAAGAAGCCGCCGTTCGGGTCGAAGCCCGAGGGCTCGCGCCCGAGCGTCACGCCAAGGTCGAAGCGAAAGCCGTCGATACCGTACGAGGTGGCCCAGTGGCGCAGCGAATCGGCGACCATTTGCAGCACGCGGGGATGCGAAAGATTGAGCGTGTTGCCGCAGCCCGTGTCGTTGATGAAGTGGCGCTCGTCGCCGGGCACGCAGCGGTAGTAGCTCGCGTTGTCGAGACCTCGCCACGAAACCGTGGGGCCCATTTCGCCGCCTTCGCAGGTGTGGTTATAGACCACGTCGAGAAACACCTCGATGCCCGCCGCATGGAGTTGCCGCACGGCAATACGCATTTCGTCGGTGTCGTAGCCCACGAGGTAGCTCGGCTCGGGCGCGAAGAACGCGGCCGGGTTGTAGCCCCAATAGTTGCGCAGTCCACGATCGATGAGAAAGCGCTCCGTGAGAAAGGTATGGACCGGCAAGAGTTCGACGGCCGTCACGCCAAGCTTGTGCAGATGGTCGATGAAGCGCGGCGCGGCGAGCCCGGCGAAGGTGCCGCGCATGTGCGTGCGCATTTCGTGGCGCTGCATGGAGAGCCCGCGCAGATGCGCTTCGTAAATCACCGTTTCGCCCCAGGGCGTGTCGGGGCGCCGGTCGCGCGACCAGTCGAAGTTGTCGTTGACGACCACGCACTTGGGCATGGCCGGCGCCGAGTCGCGCCGGTCGATCGAAAGGTCCACGCGGTTCGAATGCGCGCGATAGCCGTAAAGCGTGTCGGACCAGCGGAACTGGCCGATGAGTTGCCTTGCGTAGGGGTCGATCAGCAGCTTGTGGGGATTGAAGCGATGCCCGAGATGAGGCTGATACGGGCCGTGCGCGCGCAGGCCGTAGACCGTGCCCGGATGCGCGCCGGGCAGATAGCCATGCCACACTTCGTCGGTGCATTCGGGCAAGGTGTAGCGCGTGCGTTCCTTGCGGCCGGTGGGGTCGAACAGGCATAGCTCGATGCGCCACGCGTGCGCCGAGAACACGGCGAAGTTGGTGCCGAGCCCGTCCCACGTTGCGCCGAGCGGCCACGGCGAGCCCGGCAGCAGGCGCTCAGGTGGACCATTTGCCATGACGATGCTCCGTGTGTTGTTCTTCGTGATGCATCGGGTTCCTGATTAACATACGTCGCGGCGCGGCCGCCCGTGTCTAGCGGCGCAGGCGCAACACCAGCGTGCCGAGCGGCGGCAGCACGAGTGCGGCCGACTGCGGCTTGCCATGGCTCGCCACGCCCTCGGTGCTGACGAGGCCCCCGTTGCCTGTGTTCGAGCCGCCGTAGACTTCGGCGTCGGTGTTGAGCACCTCTTCCCACTGGCCGGGCTGCGGCATGCCGATTCGGTAGCCGTGGCGCGGCACCGGCGTGAAGTTGCAGATGGCCACGACTTCACGGCCCGTGCCGTCCACGCGGCGCCACGCGAGCACGCTGTTTTCGCTGTCGTCTCCAACGATCCATTCGAAGCCGCCCGGCTCCGCGTCGAGCGTGTAGAGCGCGGGCTCGCCGGCATAGAGGTGGTTCAGGTCGCGCACGAGCGTTTGCACGCCGCGGTGCAGCGGGTCGTCGAGCAGGTTCCAGTGCGGCGTGCCGTCGTGATCGAACTCGGCCATCTGCCCGAACTCGCCGCCCATGAAGAGCAGCTTCTTGCCAGGGTGCGCCCACATGAAGCCGAAATACGCGCGCAGGTTCGCGAACTTCTGCCAGCGGTCGCCCGGCATCTTGCCGAGCAGCGAGCCCTTGCCGTGCACCACTTCGTCGTGCGACAGCGGCAGCACGAAGCGCTCCGACCATGCGTAGACCATCGCGAACGTCATCATGTGATGGTGATAACGCCGGTACACCGGGTCTTCGTGCATGTAGTGCAGCGTGTCGTGCATCCAGCCCATGTTCCACTTGAACTGGAAGCCGAGGCCGCCGTCCTCGGGGCGCGCCGTGACGCCGGGCCACGCCGTGGATTCCTCGGCAATGGTGATGACGCCGGGGCGCTGCGGCACATACTGCGTTTCGTGGTTGAGGCGCTTGAGAAATGCGATCGATTCGAGATTCTCGCGGCCGCCGTACATGTTGGGCACCCATTCGCCTTGCGCGCGAGAGTAGTCGCGATAGAGCATGGAGGCGACGGCGTCCACGCGCAGGCCGTCCACGTGATAGCGCATGAGCCACGCGAGGCCCGAGGCGATCAGGAACGCGCTCACCTCGCGACGGCCGAGGTTGTAGATCATCGTGTTCCAGTCGGGGTGATAGCCTTCGCGCGGATCGGCGTGCTCGTAGAGCGCGGTGCCGTCGAAATCGATCAGGCCGTGCGCGTCGTTCGGAAAGTGCGCGGGCACCCAGTCGAGAATCACGCCGAGACCCGCCTCATGCGCGCGATCGACGAAGGCCGCGAAGTCGACGGGCGAGCCGAGGCGCGCGGTGGGCGCGAACTGCGCAAGCGGCTGATAGCCCCACGACCCGCCGAACGGATGTTCCGCCACGGGCATTAATTCGAGGTGCGTGAAGCCCATGCCTTGCGCGTAGGGAATCAGGCGCTCGGCGAGCGCGCCCCAGTCGGGCGCGGGCGCATCGGCGCCCTGGGTGGGCAGCCACGAAGGCGCGTGCACTTCGTACACCGACATCGCTGAGCGTGCGTTCTGGCGTTCGCCACGCGTTTGCAGCCACTCCTGGTCGCGCCACGCGTAGTGGTCGAGCGCGTCGACGGGCGCGACGATCGACGCCGTGCCCGGCGGGCATTCCGTTTGCAGCGCGCACGGGTCGGCCTTGAGCGGCAGCACCACGTCGCGCGCGCCGAGGATCTCGTACTTGTAGCGCGCGCCCGGCGCCACGCGCGGAATGAACAGCTCCCACACGCCCGCCTCGTGGCGCAGCCGCATGGGGTGACGCCGCCCGTCCCACGCATTGAAGTCGCCCACCACGGAGACGCGTTTCGCGTTCGGTGCCCACACGGCGAAGCGCGTGCCGGGCACGCCGTCGCAGAGCGTGGCGCGCGCGCCGAGGCATTCGAGCACGGCATACGGGTCGCCGTCGGCGAGACGCACGAGTGCTTCATGCGAAAGCTGCGCGCCGAATGAGTAGGTATCCTCTATTTCCTGGCTGACGCCTTGCCAGTCGATCACGAGGCGATACGGTACCGCCTCGGCGAGTGGTCCGGCAAAGAGGCCCGCGGGATGCACGAGCGTAAGCTCGCCCAGCGTGTGGGCGCGGTCGCGCGCCACGACACTCGCGCCTGCCGCGTTGGGCAGCCACGCGCGCACATAGGGCGTGCCGTCCACCCAGTGCAGCCCGAGCACGGCGAAGGGATCGACGTGGCGAGCGCTCGCCAGCGCTTCGGCATCGTGCGGATTCAGGCCGGCGTGCGGCGTGCGTTCAGCCATGGCCGCCTCCGCCGGAATGCGCGTGCGGGGTGTGCACGGGCGGGGGTTCGAGCAGACGTGCGGCGAGCGCCGCGAGTCCGCGGATCGGCAAGGCGAGCCACGTGGGACGGTTGGCGGCCTCGTAGCGGATCTCGTAGGCGGCCTTCTCGATCAGGAACAGGTCGAGCAGCGGCTGCTCGTGCGATGCGCCGACGAGCATGAGCGGCGCTTCGCCCACGGCCGCGCGGTACTGGCTGAGGAAGGCCTCAGCCGCAAAGCCGCGGAAGCGCTCGAACAGCGCGCGTTTGCGATCGACCACGGGCATCGGCGCGTTTTCGATGGTCGATTGCGCGGCCGCGCCCGCATACGAGAGCGAGCGCAGCAGGCCCGCCACGTCGCGCAGTGGCGAAGCTTTGGCGCGCCGGTAGTCGAGCGCCCGCGCGGGCTCGCCTTCGAAGTCGATCAGATACGCGTCGCCTTGCGCGAGCAGCACCTGGCCCAGGTGGAAGTCGCCGTGAATACGGATGCGCGACGCCTTGGCATCGAGCGGTACGAGTGCGTCGACTTTCGCAACCAGCGCCTTGCGGCGCTCGATCAGGCCGCGTGCGAGTTCGCGGGCATCGTCGTCGAGCGTGTGATCGTCTTCGCCGGTGTGGCGCGCGACGATGTCGAGCGCTTCGGCGAGCATCGACTGCGTGTCGGCGACCCATGCACGCACGTCGTCGGGCGTGGCGGGGACGGGCGCGAACGCCTCGTCGTCGGTGGGCGAGGCGAGCGCGGCGTGCAGTTCGCCAAGGCGCTTGCCGATCGCGCCGATCACCGCGCAGTAGCCCTGCACGGCTTCGTCTTCGTGCGCCTGATCGACGCTCGTGTCGTCGTCCACGGCGAGTGCGAGTTCGTCGATCGTGCGGCGCAGGTAATCGAGCGCCCAGTCCCACGCGTTGCCCTGGTTGTCGATGTAGCCCTGCATGATGATGAGCGTATGCGGCACGCCCGCGGGGTCGACGCGCACCACCTCGCCATAGAGCGGCGCGGTGTTCGCGTAGCCGAGCTTCGTGAGATAGCGGCTCATTTCCGCTTCGGGGTGCACGCCCGCCATGAGGCGGCGCACGATCTTGAGCACGAGCGTTTCCGCGATCACGAGCGAACTGTTGCTCTGCTCGGCGGCGAGCCAGCGCACCTCGGGCGCGTCGCCCAGGTCGAGTTCGTCGAGCCGCGCGGTGGGCTCGAAACGGATCGTGCTCTGCTGCACCGTGGGCACGGCGGCGCGCTCGCGCAGCTTGCGCAGCACGCCGTAGGCGAACCAGGGCAGCGAGAAGGCGTCGGTGAGGTAGCCCACCGTGCGGCCGCGCCGCACGCGCGAAAGCGCGAGCTGGATATGCAGCGGCGTGGTGGTGTCGGTGCCCCATGTGATCGCGATGGGCAGCACGTAGCGCTCGCTCGTGCCGTCCGCAAGCTCGGCCTCGATCTCCGTGAACGCGAAGCCCGCGCCGTGGATCGTCGTGAGCGCGGCAAGGCGCACCGCGCGCAGCGGTTTGTCTTTCGAGGCGAACCAGCGCCGCCGCGAGAGCCACGAAGGCAGCACTTCCGATTCGAGCAGCCGCACGTTTTCGGGTGTCGCGCCGGTTTGCCCTTCGCGTATCACCACGGTCACGAATTCGGGCAGTTGCTCCGAGGTCGGCTGGCTCCACGAAGGTCGCTGGTTGCCGGGGCACAGGAGGAACCACAGAAAGCCGTACGGCGGGAAGGTCAGCAGATAAGGCAGTTGACCGATGGGCGGGAACACGGAATCCGCCGTCATTTCGACGGGGGCGGTGCCCGCGAATTCGGACAGGTCGAGCTCGACGGCCTGCGGCGCGCGCGACAGATTCGCCACGCACAGAATGGACGCTTCGCCGGGCATTTCGCGCAGGTACGCGAGGATCTTGCGATTGGCGGGCCGCAGGAAGCGAATCGAGCCGCGCCCGAACGCCTGCTTCGCGCGGCGCGTGGCGAGCATGCGGCGCGTCCAGTTGAGCAGCGAATGCGGGTCGCGGCTTTGCGCTTCCACGTTGATCGCGTCGTAGCCGTAGAGCGAGCCCATGAGCGGCGGCAGCACGAGCTGTTCGGGGTCGGCGCGCGAGAAGCCGCCGTTGCGGTCCGACGACCACTGCATAGGCGTGCGCACGCCGTCGCGGTCGCCCAGGTGGATGTTGTCGCCCATGCCGAGCTCGTCGCCGTAATAGATCACGGGCGTGCCCGGCATCGAGAGCAGCAGCGAATTGATCAGCTCGATGCGGCGGCGGTCGCGTTCCATGAGCGGCGCGAGGCGGCGGCGAATGCCGAGATTCAGGCGCGCGCGGCGGTCGCTCGCATAGGTGGTCCAGAGATAGTCTCGTTCGGAGTCCGTAACCATCTCCAGCGTCAGCTCGTCATGATTGCGCAGGAAAATCGCCCACTGGCAGCTTTCCAGCAAGTCGGGCGTCTGCTTCATGATGTCGATGATCGGAAAGCGGTCCTCGCTTGCGATCGCCATGTACAGGCGCGGCATCAGCGGGAAGTGGAACGCCATGTGGCATTCGTCTTCGTTGCCGAAATACTCCTGCACGTCTTCGGGCCACTGGTTCGCTTCGGCCAGCAGCATGCGGTTCGGGTAATGCTTGTCGATGGTCGCGCGAATCTGCTTGAGAATGGCGTGCGTCTCGGGCAGGTTTTCGTTGTTCGTGCCTTCGCGTTCCACGAGATAGGGCACGGCGTCGAGGCGCAGCCCGTCTATGCCCATGTCGAGCCAGAAGCGCATGACATGCAACACTTCGCGCAGCACGGCCGGGTTGTCGAAGTTCAGGTCGGGCTGGTGCGAGTAGAACCGGTGCCAGTAGTACGCGCCCGCAATGGGGTCGTGCGTCCAGTTCGACGGCTCCGTGTCGATGAAGATGATGCGCGTGCCCTGGTACTTCTGGTCGGTATCGGACCACACGTAGTAGTTGCGATGATTCGAGCCCGGCTTCGCGCGGCGTGCGCGCTGGAACCACGGGTGCTGGTCGGAGGTGTGGTTGATGACGAGTTCGGTGATCACGCGAATGCCGCGCGCGTGCGCCTCCTGAATGAAGCGGCGCACGTCGGCCAACTGGCCGTAGTCGGGATGCACGTTGCGATAGTCGGCGATGTCGTAGCCGTCGTCGCGCCGCGGCGAGGGGTAGAAGGGCAGCAGCCAGATGGCGGTCACGCCCAGGCCTGCGATGTAGTCGAGCTTGGCGAGCAGGCCGGGGAAGTCGCCCACGCCGTCGTTGTTCGAGTCGTAGAACGATTTCACGTGCACCTGGTAGATCACCGCGTCCTTGTACCAGAGCGGGTCGTCGGTGAGCAGCGAAGCCTTGCCGCGCCGTTGCGTGGCGCGCTCATCGCGCTGATGCGTGTCGGGAACGGTCGGGTCGCGCGTGACGGTCTGCACGTTGGTTGCCACGGGCTCGTGCGTTGCGGGGTCGCGTTTCATGTCGCTCCTCCGGGCGGGAAGTCGGCATCGAGTTCGGGATGACCCTCGATGTGTTCATCTGCGTGGTCGGTCGGCGCCTCGCGCGGCAAGCCGTTCACCGGCTCGATGCGCCAGATCGCGAAGGGGCGCGTATGCGGGTCGAGCCGCACGTGCTGCCAGCGGCCATGCCATTCGAAACGCTCGCCCGTCATTTCATCGACGACGTTGAGCGTGGCGTGGTCGTCGAGGTGCCAGCGCTGGAACGTCGTCCACGACAGGTCGAAGTCGGCGCCCTGTTCGTTGAAGGCGTCGAGATTGATCGCCACCACGATCACGTTGTCGCGAGCGGGCGTGGCCTTCTCGAAGCAGAGCAGCGAGTCGTTGCGCGCGTCGAGGAAGGTGATGCCGAGATGCGTGTGCAGCGCCGGGTTGGCGCGGCGTATGCGGTTGAGCGCGGCGATCTCGTCCACGATGTTGCCGGGGCGATGCCAGTCCCATGCGCGCAACTGATACTTTTCGGAGTCCAGATATTCCTCCGAATTGGGCAGTGCGCGTCCTTCGCACAGCTCGAAGCCGCAATACACGCCCCAGAGCCCCGCAAGCGTCGCGGCCAGCGCGGCGCGAATCAGGAAGCTCGAACGCGCGCCGGTTTGCAGATGGCGCGGATTGATGTCGGGCGTGTTGACGAAGAAGTTGGGACGGTAGAAGTCGCGCACCTCGGTTTGCGTGAGTTCCGTGAGGTACTCGGTGAAATCGCGTTTCGATTCGCGCCACGTGAAATACGTGTACGACTGCGAGAAGCCGATCTTGGCGAGCCGGTACATGAGGCGCGGCCGCGTGAACGCTTCGGAGAGAAAGATCACGTCGGGGTGGCGCGCGCGCACGTCACCGATCATCCATTCCCAGAACGGCAGCGGCTTCGTGTGCGGGTTGTCCACGCGGAAAATGCGCACGCCCGTGTCGACCCAGAACAGAATCGCGTCGCGCAGCGCGAGCCACAAATCGGGCTTCGAATCGGGCGCGTAGAACTCGGGGTTCACGATGTCCTGATACTTCTTCGGCGGATTCTCGGCGTAGCGCAACGTGCCGTCGGGCCGCCACGCGAACCAGGTCGGATGCGCCTTCAGCCACGGGTGATCCGGCGAGCATTGAATCGCGAAGTCGAGCGCGATTTCGAGGCCTTGTTCGTGCGCCGCAGCCTGCATGCGGCAGAAGTCCTCCAGCGTGCCCAGTTGAGGATGCACGGCGGTGTGCCCGCCTTCGGCCGCGCCGATCGCATAGGGGCTGCCCACGTCGCCGGGCTGCGCCGTGAGCGAGTTGTTGCGCCCCTTGCGGTTCGCGAGGCCGATGGGGTGGATCGGCGGGAAGTACAGCACGTCGAAGCCCATGGCGCGGATGCGCGGCATCTTCGCGATCACGTCGTCGAACGTGCCGTGGCGCGACTCGTCGTCGCTCATCGAGCGCGGAAAGATTTCGTACCAGCTCGCAAAGCGCGCGGCGCTGCGCTCGGCGTCCACGCGATTCACGATGGTGTCGCGCGAGAGGAACGGGCGGTGGCGCGCGGCGCGCACGGCGGCGGCCGTGGCGGGCGCGGCGATGATCGCGCAACGTGTTTCGGTGTCCGCACCCATGAAGCGCTTGACGATGGCGTCGAGTTCGGCGGCGGTGTGCTTGCGGGCTTCGCCGTCCGCGTCCGAGGTCTCGGCGGTGGCGAGCACGAGCGCGAGCAGGCGGCTCGCTTCCTCCAGCTCCAGATTCACGGGCTGATTCGCGGCGCGCTTTTTCTGGAGATGGTCGGCGAGCGAGGCGTAGTCGTCGCGCCATGCGATCACCACATACTCGTAGCGTCCCACGCGCTCCAGCGGGAAATGGCCAGCCCACAGGTCGGTGCCCGCGGGCGGCACGGGCGTCATGGGCGACTCGTGCCACGCGGTTTCGTCGGCGGCGCGCCAGAGCACGGCGGCGTCGATGCGATCGTGGCCTTCGGCGAAGATCGCCGCGCGCACTTCGCAGCGCTCGCCCACGGTGCGCTTCGCGACGAAGCGGCCGTGATCGACCGAGGGCGTCGCGCTCTCGATCGCGATGCGCGACGCGGCGATCGCCTCCATCACGCTCTTGTGCCCGCTCGTTTCCGACTTGCCGCGATCCTCGGGCGGCGCGAGCGCGACGGGCGGGCTCGCGAGCGCGCGGAAGATCCAGCATGCGCCGGCGGGCAGCGTGAAGGTGTCGGGTATCGCGCTCGCATCGCGCCGTTCGGGCGTGCGCGCGCCGCGCAGGGTTTGCGCGTCGAGCGGCGCGAAGCGCGTGAAGCCGCCCGGCACGCCGTCGAGCAAGCGCGTCATGTCCACACGCACCGGCGCGGCGAGCGCGGGATTGATGAGCGTGAGGAGCGCGTCGCCCGCCTCGCGCAGGTCCGCGCGGTCGCCGCGCAACAGGGCGGCGACGCTCGCGCCGGGACCGTTGAGGGCACGCAGCTCGCCATTGGTTTGCAACGTCCACGTTTCGCGTTGCAGCGCGTTGGCGTGCGCGACGTCGGCGCTCAGATCGAAGGGCGCGCGCGCCCTGGCCGCCTCCCATGCTTGCGCGTGGTTGCCGCTGTGCGCGGTCGCTTCGTCCACGCCGTATTCGAATCCCATCGGCATGAGCCAGCCGGTGCCGAGCGCGGCCGCCGCGCGCAGCATGCGGCGGTAGGCGCGCTCCACAGCGCGGGCGTCGGCGGCGCCTTCCTGGTCGTGTGCATAGCGCGCGCCATAGGGCGGCTCTGGAAACGTTATCGGCGAGCCCACGCGGCGCAACGCGGCGTGTTCCTCGACCATCCAGCTGGAGGAGAAGTCCCACCAGCGTAGCGAGGAGAAAGCCGCGTCGAAGCCCGCGCTTTCGAGGTGCATGAGCGCCTCGCGCGGCAGGCCCGGCGTGGCGGCGAGCCAGCGCGTTTGGGGAAAGCGCGCGCGCACGGCGTCGAAGATCGCGCGCAGCACCTGCGGCGGCGTGCGATGCGGCGAGTCGATGCGAAAGCCGCCTATGCCCGCCTCGACGAGCGCGATGGCGCGCGCGGTCCACCAGGCGGCGAGCTGCGCGCCCGCACGCTCGAAGTCTGAGTAGGCGACGTTGGCTTCATGGTGGCCGTGGCGCGGATCGAGTCGCGCGTCCTCGGGCTCGAACGGATGGAACCATTCGGGGTGAGCCGCGTAGAGCGCGCCGTCGGCGGCGCTGCGGTCGAGCACGAGGTCCGCGAGCAGCGTGACGCCGCACGCCTGCGCCGCGAGGGCGAGTTCGCGCAGGGCGTCGTCGGCGGATTGCGATGTGCCGAAGGCAGGGTGCAGACGCGCGTGATCGGCGACGATGCGGTCGTCGCCCGAAGCCCCCGGCGCGAACAGCGCGCCGATCAGGACGTGGTCGAAGCCCAGTGACGCGGCGCGTTCGAACTGCGCCGGCCAGGCGTCGAGCGGCCCGACAAGGACGGAATGGACGAAGTAGATCCGCGGCGCATAGGCGTGGGGAGGTTCCATCGGTCGTATTCCAGGTACGTCAGGCGACGGGGATGCAAAACGGCGTTAGCCGGAATGCGATCACGCCGCCCGTGGGCTGCCGGAGCGTGCCGCGCTGCGCGTGGTGGACAGGCACATGCTGTTCAATGTAGTGCAAGAGCAGGCCGGAACCAAACCGCGTGCGCCGCGCGGCGACTTGCGAACGAAGGCAGCAAGGCACATGCCCAAACGCGGAGCGCGCGCGTGGCTCACGAATGTCTCACGAATGGCTCTTGAATGGCCCGCCAGCCGCCCGTGCAAAGCGTGCGTGCACCACGAAGGGACATCACCGGCAACCCTTGCCGGTATCCGTTGCAGTGCCCGGCCGTGCGGGTCAGCCGCCCACCATGCTGGCTGCGATGTTCACGCACAGTCCTAGCACAGAAACATTGAAATAGAACGACAGAATGGATTGCGCAAGCACACCGCGCCGCGCGTTGCGCCCGCGCAGGCCGACGTCGGCCGTTTGCGAGGCGCAGGCGATGGTGAACGAAAAGTACAGGAAGTCCCAGTAATTCGGCGTGAGCTTTTCGTCGGGAAACGCGAGCGCGGGCGCTGCGGGATCGGAGCCGTAATAAAGACGTGCGTAATGCAGCGTGAAGATGGTGGGAATGAGAAACCACGCGCCGATCAGCGTGAGGCCAGTGAGCAGCGAATGCAGCACTTTCGAGGCCGTGCCGAGGTCTTTCGTGGTGCCCAGTTCGAGCACGATCGCGACGATGCTCGCCACCGTCGCCGTGCAGATGAGGAACAGCACCGTGCCCGCGTTTTCGTCTTCGCGCTGGGCGTTCTGGCGCACGCTCTCTTCGTTTGCGAACGCCATGTGAATCCAGATCAGCACGAGGTAGGTCCAGATCGCCGCGTCCCAGCCCATGAGGATGCGCGCGGAAGGGCGGATCGCGGCCGGCACGAGCGCGCCGAGCACGATGCCCACGGCGATGGCGATCATCAGATGCGGCCGGTTGCGTAGCACCTGCGGATAGAGGTTCATGGCGTATGGCGTGGCGCGCGGTGGCGCGTGGTGGCGCTGGTGGCGTAATGTTGCGGCGATTCTACCTTGCATGAAAGTGCCGCTGCGACGCGCCGTTATACCGGGCATCGAACCTTTCGGTTTGTCTTGGAGGGGCGGAAGAGGCTATATTGCTTGCGCAACGCGGCAACGTTCCTTTCATCGCAGGCGCGGCGCAGGCCCGAAGCGCATCTGGCACACGCGCCTGGACCATGCACGCAGCACGACGATTGCGAACGTTATACGTGAATTGCGCCGCCCGCGCCGGCGGCAAGCGTGTTTCGCCCCCATGCGGGATCGCTCGCGGGGATCGACCTCATCTGGAGTGCTGATGACAGATGCGACACAACACGGGACGTCCCAGGCGCCGTACGACCTTCCCGCCGCGCCCGGCCGCCCTGGCCGCCGCCGCTTCGTAACCGGTGCGTGCGCGGCGGCGCTGCTTGCTTTCGCGGCCGCCGGGCGCTCCGGCGCACCCTTTGGCATGGGCCGCGCGCTCGCGGCCACGCCTGCTGCCGCTTCAGGCGCGGACAGCGGCTACGACGCCTTCATCAAGCTCTCGCAACACCTCACCGGCCGCACCGGCTTCGACACGGTGCTCGGCCAGCGCGTCTATGCCGCGCTCGCCCGCGCGAGCAGCCAGTTCGAGGCGAACGTCGCCTCGCTCGGCACCTGGCTGCAAGGCCACGGCGGCGTGCCCTCCGACACGGTGACCGCCGCGCTCAAGACCGATCAGCCCGAACTCGCCTCGACCGTGGGCGACATCATGCGCGCGTGGTATCTCGGGCTCGTGGGCGAGATGCCGCATGTGCAGGTGGTGGCCTATGAAAAGGCGCTGATGTTCGATCCGGTCAGCGACGTGCTGACGATTCCCTCGTATTGCCGTGACGTGCCGTTCTACTGGACGCTGAAACCCGCAGGCGGGTGACGCCAATGACGGAATAACGCAACACGCAGTTGCCGGCGGCGCCATGCGCGGCCGGAAGACCTCGCAGCGGCTGCCTCTCGCACAGCTGCCGGCGCGTCGCCTTCGCGATGCATCGGCATACATAACAGGCCGCGCCGGGTCCCCACAACGAAAGCCAAAAGAAAGAGGTCGATAATGGCGATAGAACATTCCGCCGACGTAGTCGTCGTCGGCTCTGGCGTGGCCGGCAGTCTGGTGGCGCACCAGATGGCCCAGTCCGGCGCCTCCGTGATCCTGCTCGAAGCGGGACCGCGCCTCGCGCGCTGGCAGATCGTGGAGAACTTCCGCAATTCGCCCGCGAAAGCCGACTTCGCCACGCCTTATCCTTCTACCAGCTTCGCACCGCATCCCGAATACTCGCCGCCCAACGACTACCTCGTGCAGAAGGGCGACTATCCGTACAACTCGCAGTATCTGCGGCTCGTGGGCGGCACCACCTGGCACTGGGCCGCTGCGGCATGGCGCCTGCTGCCCTCGGACTTTCGTTTGAACACACAGTACGGCGTGGGCCGCGACTGGCCGTATCCGTATGAAACGCTCGAACCGTGGTATCAGCTCGCCGAGGTGGAGCTCGGCGTGTCGGGCCCGGGCACTACGCACGATCTCGGCTCGCCGCGCTCGAAGCCTTACCCAATGAGCATGCTGCCGCTCTCATACATGGATCAGCGCTTCTCCGATGTGTTGAATGCGAATGGCTTTCACGTGGTGCCCGAACCGGTTGCGCGCAACAGCCGCCCCTACGATGCGCGGCCCACTTGCTGCGGCAACAACAATTGCATGCCCATCTGTCCGATCGGCGCGATGTACAACGGCGTGATGCATGCGGACAAGGCCGAGCGCGCGGGCGCGAAGCTCGTGCCGCAAGCGGTGGTGTATCGCATCGAAGCCGATAACAAAGGCCTCATCACCGCGCTGCACTACAAGGACCCGAACGGCAGCAGCACGCGCGTGACGGGCAAGCTCTTCGTGCTCGCGGCGAACGGCATCGAAACGCCCAAGCTCATGCTGATGTCGACGAGCGACGCGTTCCCGCACGGCATTGGCAACAGCTCCGACCAGGTGGGCCGCAATCTCATGGATCATCCGGGCACGGGCGTCACGTTCCTCGCCAACGAGCCGCTGTGGCCGGGGCGCGGGCCCATGGAAATGACGTCGGTCGTGAATTTCCGCGACGGCGCGTTCCGCTCCGACTATGCGGCGAAGAAGCTGCATCTCTCGAACGGCGTCCCCACCATGGCCATTGCCGCCGCGCTCATCAAGAACGGCTTGACGGGCGCGGAACTCGACCGGCAGATCCGCGAGCGCGCCTCGCGCACGCTCAACATCAACAGCTTCCACGAGCACCTGCCCGAGCCGCAGAACCGCGTGCTGCCTTCGGGCGAGCACAAGGACGGGCTCGGCATCGCGCAGCCCGAGATCTACTACTCGATCAACGACTACGTGAAGAAAAGCGCCGCCAACACGCATGAACACTATGCGCAGATCGCGCAGCTTTTCGGCGGCACGGAGATCACCTTCGACGACACGTTCGCGCCCAACAACCACATCATGGGCACGACGATCATGGGGGCGAACGCCGCCGATTCGGTCGTCGATGCGGACTGCCGCACGCACGATCATTCGAACCTGTTCATTGCCAGCAGCGCGGTGATGCCGACCGCCGCCTCGGTGAACTGCACGCTCACGATCGCCGCGTTGTCGCTGAAGCTGGCCGACAAGCTGCGCCACGAGCTTTGATGCAAACGCGAGACAGACGATGAAAGCAACGAAGTCTTCAGCCGTGAGCACCGAGCGACAGAAGCGTGCGCGCGCCGCGCTTGCGGCCGCGCTCTTTAGCGCCTTCGCACTGTATATCGCGTGGCACGCTGCGCATGAATCGCAAACGCGTCCCGTCGACGAACTGCCGATGTCTTCCGCGCGCGGCGACGACACCTCGTCTCCCGCCGTGGGCGCGAACAAGCCCGACCTCGTCAAACGCGGCGAATACCTCACGCGCGTGGGCGACTGCGCCGCCTGCCATACCGCCGATCCGGGCAGGCCGTTTGCGGGAGGCCTTGCCATCAATACACCGTTTGGCAAGATCTACACGCCGAACATCACGCCAGACCCCGATACCGGCATCGGCCAGTGGAGCGACACCGACTTCGTGCGCGCGATGCATGAAGGCATCGGCAAAAGTGGCGAGCGGCTTTATCCCGCGTTTCCGTATGTCGAATTCACGCGCGTGACGGAGCAGGACGTGCTCGCGATCCGCGCGTATCTGAACACCGTTGCGCCCGTGCATTACAGGCCGCCCGCGAACGCACTGCGCTTCCCGTTCAATCAGCGCTGGCTGATGCTGTTCTGGAATCTCTTCAACTTCAATGAAGGCCGCTTCGTGCCCGACCCGAAGCAAAGCGCCGAATACAACCGCGGCGCGTATCTCGTGAAAGGCCTTGCGCATTGCGAGGAGTGCCACACGCCGCGCAACTTCATGCAGGGCCTGAAGACGACCGGGCGATTCTCGGGCGCGACGCAAGCGGGCTGGGATGCGTACAACATCACGCCGGACCGCACGAGCGGCATTGGCAACTGGAGCGACGAGGTGTTGATTTCGTATCTGTCGACGGGCGTTGCGCCGGGCCATGCGAATGCGGCAGGGCCGATGGCCGATGTGGTGTTGAACTCGACGCAATATCTGACGCGTGAGGACTTGCGCTCGGTGGTGGCCTACCTGCGTGCGCAGCAGCCGGTTTCGGGCGGCGTGGCGCGCTCGCGCGATACGTGGGGCAAGCCGGCCGCGAACGACATCACCTCGCTGCGCGGCACCGCGATCACGAGCGTGAATGGCCTGCAACTGTTCGTGGCGAACTGCGCGAGCTGCCACAACTGGACCGGCGAGGGCGTGGGGGCGAGCGCGCCGGGGGCGTATCCGTCACTCATTCATAACAGCGTGGCGGGCGCGGCCAGTGCGAACAATCTGGCGATGGTGATCCTGCACGGCGTGGCGCGCAAAACGAAAGACGCCGACGTGCTGATGCCGGCGTTCGGCGACGAGTTGAGCAACGACCAGGTCGCGGCGATTTCGAACTACGTGACGAAACAGTTCGGCAATCCGCAGGCGACGCTCACGCCCGATCAGGTGGCGGCGTTGCGCGCGCAACCGCAGTAATGCGCGGGTTATGCATTGCGCTTACACGCCGCGCCGGCGAATCGAAGCGTGCCTGCGCGGATCAGGCACGCTGCTTGCTCGCATTGATCGCCTCCGTGCAGCGCGCATCGAAATCGCATTCGATACGATGTTTGGCGCGCATACGGCCCATTCACACAGCGCTATGATGACGTAATGACGCACACATCCGACGCCCTCGTGCAGCACCACGCCGCCAACCTTGCAGGTCGCGATTTTGTTGTAGGCGATTTGCATGGTTGCGTGGAGGCCTTGCGCTATTTGCTGCGCGAGGTCGACTTCGACACCGCGCACGACCGGCTGTTTTCGGTGGGCGATCTCGTCGATCGCGGCGACCGCGAACAGTGCGAGCAGGCGCTCGCGCTTCTCGACAAGCCGTGGTTCCATGCCGTGCTCGGTAATCACGAAGACGCGCTTTGCGCCGTCGCCGAAGGGCGCATGCCGCGCCACCGCTGGTATGGCATTGGCGGCGGCTGGGCGCAGAGCGTGCCCGACGACGTGCTCGTGCGTTATGCGCAACGACTGCGCCAATTGCCGCTCGTGCGCGTGGTGGGCGAGGGCCCCAAGCGCTTCAATATCATCCACGCGGAATTTTTCGGCGACGACGCCGCACTCGACAGCGGCCAGTTCGAACCGGACGTGCGCGAGCGTCTGTTATGGGGGCGCGATCTCGTGCTCGGCGCGGGCGAGCCGCCGCATTTCGCACTCTCGCTCACGTTCTGCGGGCATACGCCCGTGCGCGAAGTGCGCCAGATCGGCTCGCAGGTGTTCATCGACACGGGCGCGTTCATTACTGAAGGACGCCTGACTATTGTCGAGGCGCTCACGTCGCGCGTGTGGTCGGCTTCGACGGTCGAAGCGCTGGCGCATGGCGCGGCGGCGATCGTTCTGCCCTGAAGCCGCTCGCATCTACACGATGCGATTCAACTCGAACACCATGTCGATGGTGTGCCCGTTCCAGTTGTATTCCAGATACGCCGCGTGATGGCACGCGCGCAGCAGCGTCGTGCTGAGCGCGGCGAGACATTCGCCGCCATCGTCGCGCACGGACGGATAGGCAATGCCTGGCGCGCGCGCAACGCGCGCCGCGCGTCCCAGCACCTGGCCCGCGGTGTAGTCGTCGGGCGAGAGCACGCCGGGATCGAGCGCGGGGTCGTCGCGCAGGTCGATCACCTCGCCGTGCGCGATCACCGTATAGAGCCGCATTTGCTGGCGGATAGGCGGCTCGCTGGTGGCCGCGAGAAAGAGCGCCGAGTGATAGCGCGTTTCCGCCACGGCCGTGGTGCGCGAGCGCGCGCAATAAAACACGCCGTAGGTGCCATCGGAAAAGCGGCTGCCCTGCGGATTCAAATGCGTGAACGCGGCCATGATCGGCCCATAGCCCGGACCGAAGCGGCGCTCTTCGCGCGGCACGAGGTCGAGGTCGCCGGTTTCCGTGCGCAGACGGTCGTTGGTCAGCGCCTCGAGCGCGTAAAGCGCGTCGAAGTCGTCCGCCGACGCCACGCGGTCGAACAGGTTCACGGCCGGAAAACGGGTGGGGATCACGCGGAACGCGGGTGACCAGGTGAGTTGCGCGCTGCGCCAGCGGTCTTGCCAGTGTGTTTGCGTCACGCCCAGCCGCCTCGCATTGCGTCGAGATACTGGCGCACGGCCACGAGGTCGCTGACGTTGCCGGCCAGCATGCGGTCCAGCGCGCGCCGGCCGCCGAACGGCGGGGCGCTGTTGGGACGCTTGATCCAGGTGTCGGCGGCGGCGGGTTGCGGCAGGAGGATTTGCAGCGCCTTGTAAATGCCGAGGAGGAGCGAAAGCCGCTCCAGGGTGTCGCGGCCGAGGCGGGCGCTTTGCGGCGACTGCTTCCACTTGAAGAAGGTGGATCGGCCGGGAGAACCGAGCAGCACGATTTGCTCCTCGGCGCTCAGGTCCCAGTCGCCCGCAATCCGGAAGAAGGCCCTCAGGCCCGCCGCCGACATCTCGGTCAACGAAGGCTCGGCGCCGGGTCGTCGCGCCGGCGAGGTGGAAGCTGCGGCATGTGGCATGGTGGTCGAGTCCTGATTTGAACTTTTAGTAGATATTAGTCCATATATGGATTATTGCAAGTTTTGACTCGGTATAATCCTCGCCGGAACATTTCCGGACAAAGACGGCATTCGAGGAGGAGACGGAGTGCGGGCAGGCGTATGGATGGTCGCGGCGATGATGTTTTCAATGCCGGCGTGGTCGGCGGGACAGCCCGCTCAGGGCTCTCATGGTTCGCATGGCACTCACGGTTCTCAGGGCTCTCAGGGTTCTCAGGCCGGCCATGCGGGCAAATCGCGTGGCGCTCATGGTTCGCGCGGGCTTGCGCAGTCGCATGCGCAGGAGCACGCCGGTCATGCGAAGGGCGCGCATGCCGCGCCAAAGACGAAGTCCCGGCACGCAGCGGGGCATGCTGGGACGCAACGGCATACGCACGGCGAGGCTCACACGGCGGCGCGACCGCATGAGCCGGCCGCGACCCGGGGCGCCACGCAGAAGCGCCCCGCGCCAAAAGCCGCCGCCGTGCGTCCCGCGCCTCGCCACAAGCTCGTGGTGGATGCGCCGCCGCCGCGCGTGCCGCGCGCGATACCCCAGCCGCACGATTTGCCGCCGATCCTGAGCTGATCGGCTGCCTCGCCTGGGCGCCTCCCGGTGGCGCTTTCGCTCGCTCAGCCCGCCCCGAGCCCCGAGGCCAGCAATTGCAGCGTTGCCGCGGTTCTCGGCTCGCGCACCCGCGTATGGAGCATGACGTGCGAGGCCGGTAGCGCCGGCAAGCCGAGCCGCGCGCCGACGTCGATCAGCTCGCGCGGCGCGACCCGGCGCGCCAGCGGCGAAACCGCAAGACCCGCTGCCAGTGCCGCCCCCACGGCGGCTACGCCGCCGCCCACGAACACCTCGGTCCACGCGACGCCTGCGGCGTCCAGCGCGCGGATCGCCGCCGAGCGCACCGCGCAGGGCGCGGCGAGCAGCGCGAGCGGCAGCGCCGTGCCGGGCTGCCACTGCCATTGCGGCGCGGCGAGCCAGACGAGCGGCTCCGCAAAGAGCCGCTTCGCGTCGCCACGCGGCGCTTCCTCTTCCTCCTGACGCACGATGACCGCGTCGAGCCGCCGTTCGTCGAACTGCGCGAGCAATTGCGCCGAGAGTCCCAGATGGAGCTCGACCACGAGCCCCGGATCGTGAATACGCAACTGGGCGAGCTGGCGGGCGAGGTTCGCATCGGCGACGTGCTCGCTCAGGCCTAGCACGAGGCGGCGCTCGTTGCCCGAGAGGGATTCGAGCGCCCGTTCATGGGCGCCGAGCAGGTCGCGCGCGGCGGCGAGGAACGTGAGGCCGTCGGGCGAGAGCCGCACCACGCGCGGCGTGCGTTCGAGCAACTGCTTGCCCAGATGCGCTTCGAGGCGCTTGAGCTTGAGGCTCACGGCCGATTGCGTGGTGTCGAGAGCGTCGGCGGCGCGCGTGAAGCTGCGCAGTTCCGCGACGAGCACGAAGGCGCGCACGGCATCGAGATCGAGCGGTTTCATTTCAATTGAAAATAGATGAAATATCTATTGATGTATTTTCATTATGATAGATCGCGCCTAGTCTTCTGTCATGTCAAACCCACCGAAGGAGCACGACATGCCATTCACCCGAATCGCGGTTCGCGCAGGCAAGCCCGCTGCCTATCGCAAAGCGCTCATGCAAGGCGTTCACCTTGCGTTGATGGAAGTGTTCAAGGCGCCCGAGGACGATCAGTTCATGATCGTGACCGAGCACGACGCCGATAACTTTGTGTTCGGGCGGCATTACCTGGGCATCGAGCGCAGCGACGATCTGATAATGATCCAGATTGCCGTGAGCAATACGCGCGGACAGGATCAGAAGAAGGCGCTGTTTGCGCAGATTGCCGACAACCTCGCGCGCGATCCGGGGGTGAGGCGCGAGGACGTGTTCGTCAATCTCGTGGATGTCGCGCGGGAGAACTGGTCGTTTGGCAACGGGGTGGCGCAGTACGCGACGTGAGCAACCCTCGCCAGGACGAGAGGGCTAAAGCACTATCGCTAAGGACTGCAACCGATTCATCAGGAACGTTCGCGTTCGCCACGATTCGCGCTTGTCGGTCGGACGCACATCCATTCCAAACGCGCATCGCCTTTTGCCAAACGCGCACCTCGACACGTCTTGCACGGCTCAGAATCAGGCGACTCCAACTCGCCGAGAGACTCGACGTGGACGCTTTCCCCTCCGGCCTGGCAGCCGTCGTGAGCAAGTGCGCGACCCCTGCCATGCTCGACTTCGCAAGCGCGCTCGAAGCGCAAATCGCCCGTCTGGCAGAGGCGAGTTCGGCACCGAATGTCGTCGTGTACGAAGCCGGATCTGCGGCGCCCTCATCGGCCGACGCGTTCGACGGGCAATTGAGCTTCCTGCGCGCCGCCGGACGGGCGATCGCGGCCGGCATGCGGACGATCGTGATCCCGGAGGTCGCCTGTCATGACATCGCCGCCGCATTGCTTCCCGCACTGCCTGTTCCGGTTGTGGACGTCGCGACCGCCGTGCTCGATTCGTTGCGCGCGAGCGCAAGTGCGGTGTCGCGCGTTCGTCTACTATCGGTTGCGCCGCCGGTTCATTTTTCAGCGCTCGCGGCACGCTTCGCCGACGAGGGCGTCGAACTCAGCGTGGCGTATCTGGCTAGTGCGCAAACGCCGCTTCTCGCTCACGCGGCGCGACAAGCCGGTAATAGCGGCATTCAACGTCTCTGGCTGTCGGACGAACTCTGGCATCTCGCCGATCTGCGCATTTAGGGCGCTCTGCCCGCCGGTGTATGCATGCGCGCGAGGTTGCATGCCGCCTGCATCAGAAGGAACCACTGCTCGACCCGTTCGCGGCCGCGACACATCGCTTGACGAATCCGCACCAGCACGTCTTGCCACCGTCAATCGCCAAGCCCCCGCCACGGCCGCCGTGTCATCGTCCCTGTTAACCCCAACCGGATCCCAATGTAAACACAGCAGAGGGCCAGACAGGTAGGATGCGCGTTGTTGTACTGCACGCCAGTTCACGATCCCTCTTCAATCTTCGGAAGACGGACGACCTTCACGGTTTTGTGACTTCCAGACAGGACTACAGAGCAGGCCATGGACACGATCCACTCGATTTCCGACGGTATCCGATTCTCTCTCGTCCTCATCAAGCCGACCCATTACGACGACGACGGCTACCCGATCCAGTGGCTCCGCTCGGTCATGCCTTCCAATACACTGGCGTGTATGTATGCGCTTGCTGATGACGCGCGCAAGCGAAATCTGCTGGGCGCGGACGTCCAGATCGAGATCGAAACATGCGATGAAACCAACCAGCGGGTGTGGCCGGAGCGCATCATTCGCGACCTGAAGGCAAAGGGCGGGAGAGCGATGATTGGTCTGGTCGGTGTCCAGTCGAACCAGTACCCGCGCGCCCTCGACCTCGCCCGCCAGTTCCGTGCCGCAGGCTTGCCCGTTGCGATTGGTGGCTTCCACGTTTCTGGCTGCATCTCCATGCTGCCCGAGATGCCCGCTGAGCTTACGCAAGCGCAGGCAATGGGGGTGGCGCTCTTCGCTGGCGAGGCCGAGGAGCGGCGTTTCGACGAGATCCTTCTCGACGCGTGGAATGGTGCAATGAAGCCCCTGTATAACTTCATGGACGATTTACCCACGCTCGAAGGGGCGCCCCAGCCCTTCTTGCCGCGCAAGCATATTGAAAGAACGGCGGGGACCTATACCTCGGTGGACCTCGGTCGTGGCTGCCCGTATCAGTGCTCGTTTTGTACCATCATCAACGTGCAGGGGCATAAGAGTCGCTTTCGCACTCCCGACGATCTGGAAAAGATCATCCGCGAGAACGCAAAGCAGGGCATCGACCGTTTCTTCGTCACGGACGATAATTTCGCCCGCAACCACGACTGGGAAATCCTGCTCGACCGAGTCATCGAACTTCGGGAAAAGGAAGGCATTCACTGCGGCTTCACGATCCAGGTCGACACGCTCTGTCACAAGATTCCGAACTTCATCGAGAAGGCAACGCGCGCGGGTGTGCGTCGCGTGTTCATCGGGCTTGAGAATATCAATCCCGAGAATCTGATCGCGGCCAAGAAGCGGCAGAACAAGATCACCGAATACCGCGCCATGCTGCAACAGTGGCGCGCGCACGGCGCGATTACCTATGCTGGCTACATCATCGGATTCCCGGCGGACACGAAAGAATCGATCCTGCGCGACATCGAGATCATCAAGCGTGAATTGCCAATCGACATTCTCGAATTCTTCATGCTCACCCCGCTCCCCGGTTCCGAGGATCATCAGACGATGGTAAGGAACGGGGAATGGATGGACCCGGACATCAACAAATACGACACCAACCACCGGGTCACGCACCACCCGAAAATGTCGGACGCCGAATGGGAAGAGGCGTATCGGTGCGCCTGGAGCACGTTTTACTCGTACGACCACATCCGCACGATCGTCAAGCGGGCAGCGCAGATCCCGAACGGCCGGCCGAAGACGATCATGCGCACCATTGCCTGGTTCAGACTGATGATCGAACACGAGGGTGTGCATCCGCTCGAAGGGGGCGCCCTGCGAATGAAACGCCGCCGTGACCGTCGCTGGGGGATGCCGGTCGAATCGCGGCTTCGTTTCTATCCGCGCTACTGGTGTGAGACCATTGTCAAGATGACAAAATATCTGCGCTTCTATCTCAAGACAGAGACGACCCTCAGGGCAGTCATGAAGGCACCGGACCGTTACGCCTACACGGATATCGCCATCACGCCGCTGAAGGAAGAGGAGTTCGAGCAGCTTGGACTCTTTCACGCCACGAGCGGCGGCGAGGCGGCGCTGGCTGTCCACCACCGGCGTATTGCCATCCGGTCAACGGGCCCGTCTGCCGCGTGATGGCGCCAAAGGGCCATGCCCAGGATGGCCCGCGATCAAAATCAGTTGCGGCTTCATGCGCCATGTCTCCCCGTCATCTCACTCTGTGGCGCATAGCGGCAGATGCCGTGCGAGCAGGGTGTTCTGAAATATCGCCAGCGCTCATCGCGGCTTGTTTTGCACGATAGAGCCGACACTCGCGCCCACGACGCACAGAATGCCCACGAACTGGAGCAGAGTGAGTGGCTGCGCGAGTGCTACGAAACCAATCGCCGCTGCAATGGCAGGCTCCGCACTCATCAGGATTCCAAACGATGACGAAGTCATGCGACGCAGCGCACTGAGTTCGAGCACATAGGGCAACAAGGGCACAAGCAGGGCGAGCCATGCCGCATCCAGCACTTGTGCGCTGGAGATGCGCCCATGCGTCTGGGCGAGCCCGAGTGGCGTCATCACGGCAGCGGCGACGATCAACGAGGTGGCGAGCCCTTCAAGCCCCTCGAATCGTTGCCCGATATGCTTCATCAGCACGATGTAGGCGGCCCAGCATGTCGCCGTACCCACCGGAAAAAGCAGCATCCACGGTCTGTCCACGACCCACGCTCCGTTATGGCGCGCGAGTAGCCACACGCCCAGCGCGGCAAGCAAGGGCCACGCGAGCATGCCGATCCGGCGCACGCCCGCCGTCGCGACGGCAAGCGGGCCAAGAAAGCCAATCGCCACGGCGAGGCCCAACGGCACGCGATTGACCGATTCGAAATAGCACAACGTCATGCCGGCCATCGCGCTTCCCAGCACGAAAGCGGCGAGCCAGTGGTCGCGCGTGAAGGTGCGCCACTTCGGCCGGGTGACGACGGCGAGCAGCAGGGCCGCGATGCAAAGGCGTAACCATGTGGTGCTGGCGGTACCGTATTCGGCGGAGATCGGCCGGGATAGCGCGCCGCCCAACTGGATACTGGACATCGAAACCACGCAGAACAGCGGCGCAATGACCCTTGGCCACCGAGGAGAAAATCCCGTCATTGCCGGGGGCCGGGTCATACTCGCTTTGTCGGGCATTGCAGAGACTCGTCGGTTTATCTGCACCCGATGGTAACGGGACCGATTGCTAGCCCATAAGCTCGAACTTTTTATCTCCGCATCAGGAAAATTTATGCCCCGCGATCTCGACAGTACGCTCTTGCGCACGTTCGTCACCGTGGTTGAGACTGGCAATATCAGCGATGCCGCTGTCGTGCTGCATCGAACCCAGGCCGCCATCAGCATGGCGTTGCGTCGGCTGGAAGAGGATGTCGGCCAGCGCCTGCTGCAACGCTCGCCGCGTGGCGTGAAACCCACGGCGGCGGGCAATGTGCTGCTGCCGTATGCCTGCACGCTGCTCAACGCGGGCCTGGCCGCGCGGGCCGCGCTCAATACCGGCGAGATTGCCGGCACGGTCAGATTGGGGATGCTCGAAGACATCGCGGTAGGGCATCTGCCGCATGCGCTAAAGCAGTTTGCGACATCCTTTGAGAACGTTGCGCTAGAGATCGTGATCGACGGCAGCGCAACCTTGGGGACCGCGCTTGTCAAAGGGCAGCTCGATATTGTGATCGGAGATCCCTCGCTCATTCACTTGAGCCCGGATGTGACGTGGCGGCATCCGTTGCGTTGGGCCGCGACGAACACCGGTGTCGTGTCGTTCGACGATGGGCCTGTTCCCATCGTCGCGTTCGCGGGCCAATGCCCCTGGCAGGACGCGCTGTTTGCGTCCCTGCGCGATGCGGGGATTGAGTGGAAGGTGGTCTGTACGAGCGCGAGCCTGTCGGCCATCCAGTCGGCCGTGCAGGCGGGACTGGGCATTGGAGTCCTGCTCGACTGGACCATTCGGCGCGACACGATGCGTGCGCTCAACGCGGGTGAATTTGGCCTGCCGGTGCCGCCGGACGCGAGTTTTGGGTTGTATACGCGCAGGGAAGACCAGACTGCCGCGACGGCGACGTTGCAGCAATTTCTGCTTGAGTCATTGGCGCCTGGGCACGCCGCCACAACCGGAGACTAGCGCCCGATGAGGGAAACCCTGTTTGGGGTGTTGCGTTTCAACGAGGCGCGACGGCGAGGCGATGGTTATCCTGGCTCGCTTATTCATTGATGGCCGTTGCGCGGTTCTCGTGCGAAGGCAGACCGATCCGTTGGGCGGCTTCCTGTATGGCGTAGACGCCGACGGCAGTCGTTACGCCCGTGATCAACACGCCGAGCAGCCCAAGAGATACAGCGATAATCCGGCCGGTTGCGGTCGTCGCGACGATGTCGCCGTACCCGATGGTCAGCGCGGTCACGGCACAAAAGTAAAGCACCTCGCCCGGCGAAGAAGGGGCGCGCGTACCGGTTTGAACGGCGCCGCCCAAGTAATACATTGCCATCGACAGCGCGAAGAAGGCGACGAGAAGGCCTGCCAGAATACTGCGCAGGTACCACAGAATCCGGAAGTATGCGGTTATCGCGTCCCGGGCGTGGATGTACCCACGCCCTTTTCGCCTCGTCATGTCGTTCATGCTCGCGCTGTTCTTTGAGATTCACGCTGCGTTAGCTATCGCCACCGTGGCGAGCGGGTAGGGCGGCCATTCGCCGACCGCCGCTTACAAGGCCCGGCTAACCAGCAACGGGTCCACCACCCCAATAGCGTCCGTCTCCCGGCTCGCATAAGGCAGCTTGTGCAGCACGAACCGCATGGCGTTCAGCCGTGCGCGCTTCTTGCAATCGGAGCGAACAACGGTCCAGGGTGCATCGGCCGTATCCGTTTGCGAAAACATTGTTTCCTTCGCGTGCGTGTACTCGTCCCACTTGTCGAGCGACGCGAGATCGACCGGGCTCAGCTTCCATTGCTTGAGCGGATGCACCTTTCGCTCCTTGAAGCGGCGGCGCTGTTCCGCCCGGCTCACCGAAAACCAGAACTTGATGAGGTGAATGCCGCTGCGAATCAACTGGCGCTCGAATTCAGGCGCCTGCTGCATGAAATCCGTATATTGCTCCGTCGAGCAGAACCCCATGACATGCTCGACACCCGCGCGGTTATACCAGGAGCGATCGAACAGCACGATCTCGCCCGCCGACGGCAGATGTTGCACATAGCGCTGGAAATACCACTGGCTGCGCTCCAGCTCGGTGGGCTTTTCGAGCGCCACCACGCGCGCGCCGCGCGGGTTCAGGTGCTCCATGAAGCGCTTGATCGCACCGCCCTTGCCGGCCGCGTCGCGCCCCTCGAAGAGAATCACCACGCGCTGCCCGCTTTCCCGTACCCAGGCCTGGAGCTTGAGCAGTTCCACCTGCAAGCGGTACTTCTCGCGCTCGTAGTTGCGGCGCGACATCAGGTTGCGATACGGATACGCGCCTTCGCGCCATCCGGACGCGAGTTCTTCGTCGGGGTGGCGCGTGCGCGAATTGCGCCAGTCGGCCGGGTTGCCTTCGAGGAGCATGCTGCGCAACTGGGCGGCTTCGTCGGGTGACATACCCTGCATCAACGCTGCGATCGACTCCAGCAGTGTGCCGGGCGGGTTCTGCTGCACGTGCGTAGGCCTGAGGAGATCGTGAACGGCGCCGGCGATCGCCTGGCTCGCCGATTCGACGGCGCTGTCGACGGCGCGCAGCTCGGCGCTGTGGGGCGTGACGAGCGGCGGCCGCGTGGCAGAGCCGGTGTCGCTTTCGATGGGCTGGGGAGCGTATTTAGGCATGGTTTCGATGTATTTGCAGGAAGAGAACGGCGGGTGAAGCCGGGGCCGGCAGGGCGGGGTCCGGCAAACGGAGGCGACGGCGGGAGGCGACGGCGCGGAAGTCACGGCGTGAGTGCGGCAATGCGACGCAGGGAATGTTGCCGTGTGTACCTGCCGGTGCGGCACGAAGGCAAACCCGGCCACCGCCGACGCGTGCCGCTGCACGGTCGGTCGGGCGCGGGACGCTGCCTTGCTCAGGCGTTTGCCGCTTTCCTCAGGATCACGTACAGCGAGTCCTTGAGCTGGAGCTTTTCTTTTTTGAGCTGCTCGATTTCCATGCCGTGCGAAGCCACGACACCGGCTTCCATGTTCTTGATCTGCTGGTCCAGTTCGTTATGGCGATGGAAGATGCGGGCGAAGTGGTCGTCGTGAATCTTCAGGCGCGAAATCAAATCTCTGTACTCTGGGAACACTCAATACTCCTGACAGATGTGCAAAATGAGGGAAATTGAAACGTAATCATTTTTCCACTGTCTCGTCATGGCAGTCTTGACCATCATCAGATGCCGGCTGAGTCGGGGGCGACGCCAGGGGTTCCGCCAATGAGATCCGGGCAATGACGGCGGCCGGTCAGGGACGTTCCCTGGGGCGTTGGCGCCGGGTCGCGTGTACCATCGGTCCCGCGGCGACACCGTTCGTGGCTCTCCCACCGCTTGCACCGTTCTAGCCCTTCGCGCCCAATCACAGAACCTGGAGCGTTCATGGATCGCGTTCTCGAAGTCGTGCTGGATGTCGTGATCCCGGCAGCGCTGGATAAAAGGTACGCCGAAGCCGCCGCGGCGACCGATGCGCCTGGCGACTCGACGCCTTCGGCGCTGGCCGCCGGCCTGTGCGCCGCCTTGCCCTCGCTCGTGGCGCTGGCGCAGGTGCGCGAGCGCGTGACCACGGTGGCCTTCGACCGCGCCGGTACCCTGGCGCGGTCCGGTTGGCGGGTGGCGGTGGAGTCGCACGGCGAGGCGCAATGCGTCGTCGTGTCGAGCCGGTCCGCGCACACGCCGGGTGTGAGCGCCATCGCGCCGATCTTCGAGGCGCCGCTCGACGCAAGCGGCATCGCCAATGCGCTGTTCGACGCCGCCCCTGAGCCGTTTCGCGAGGCGCTGGGCGCCGCGGACGAGCTCAAGCCCTCGGCCACGCTCGTGTTCACACGCAGCCGCTGGCAGTGGCCGCGCGAGGGCGTGGAGGTGCAGCTCACCTTCGACGAATATGTGCGCGAGGCGTCGGTCCCGCCGCAGGAGACCGAAGGTGAAGGCGACACCGGCGCCGCCGTTGCGTCGCCCCCCGACCTGCACGAACTGCGCTTGAGCGCACCCTGGCCCGAAGGCGAGGACGATGCGCCGATCGTCGCAGCGCTTTTCGCCTGCGCCGGTGAACTGGTCGGAGCGGTGCCCGCGTTCGTGCGCCTGACCGACGCGCTCGAGCGCGCCGCATCCGGCTGCGTGACCGGCGACGCCGAGGCCGTCAAGGCGCAAGCCGTGGATCTCGCGGGCGCCGTCACGGCCGAGGCCGCGCTCGTCGCGATCGGCCGCAACATCAGCGCGCAGTGGTTCGGCAATGACGGCGGCGTGCGCGACAGCACCGACGGCGAATTCATCCATCAGATGCGGGTGGCGCAGCGGCGTTTGCGTACGGCAATGCGCATTTTCTCGCGCTGGCGCGACGACACATGGACCACGCGCATCGAGCCGGATCTCAAATGGCTCGGCGGCTTGCTGGGCGATGCGCGCGACCGTGACGTATTCGTGGAGTCCACGCTCCCGGCGCTCGCCGCCGCCGATATCGAACCCGGCCGCTGGGACGCGATTCGCGACGAGGCGAACGCCCAGCGTCTTGCCGCCCGCGCACGGCTGCGCGAGGCGCTGGCCTCGCCGCGTTATGCGCGGGTGGCGCTCGCGTGGCTGCAATGGCTCGACGAACTGGCGCGCCGCGCACGCGACGCGGGCGCGGCCGGGCGTTCGCTGCACCGCCACGCCAAGCGGCGCGTGCGGCGCTATTACGAGGAGCTGGCGGGCACGCAAAAGCTCACCGCCATCGACGAGGCGAGCCGTCATCGCGCGCGCATCAACGCGAAGTATCTGCGCTACACGATCGAATTTTTCGCCGCGCTCACGTCGCGCCGCACGCGCATGGAGGTGGCGCGCACGCTTGCGCGGCTCCAGAGTGTGCTGGGCGACGGCAACGATGCCGCCGTGGCCCTGCGCTACCTCGAACGCATGGACGCCGAGCCTTATCAGCTTGGTTTTGCGCGGGGCTGGTGCGAGGCCGTCAAGCGCTATACCGCGAAGGAGGGCGAGCGCCTGCTGCGCGAGCTGGGCGAGCCGAAGGTGGCGCGCGGGGCGTGAGGCGCATCTCTATAATCACTGGCGGGTTTGTGAGACCGGGCCGGTGTTCCGGCTCCTGTCGTCTTGTCCATTTTTCGCTTTGCGCATGATGCGCATGATGAATTCCTCCGCCTCGAATCCCCCGCCCGCCGGGTCCGGCCACGCCGACCCTCAAGCCGATGCCAACGCCGAACTGCGCCTTGGCGGTTCGGTCTGGTTTCAGTCCGGGCAGCAGATGCTCGGCGGCGCGGCGCGCATCGCGCTGCTCGAAGCGATCCGCACGACCGGCTCGATCACGGGCGCGGCGAAGGCGGTGGGCATGAGCTACAAGGGCGCGTGGGACGCCGTCGACGCCATGAACAATCTCGCGGGCGAGCCGCTCGTGCAGCGCGCGGCGGGCGGCAAGGGCGGCGGCGGCACGACGCTCACGCCGCGTGCGCTGCGTCTTGTCGAAACGTTTCGCGCCATCGAGCGCGAGCATCGGCGTTTTCTCGAACGCGCGGTCCAGGCGCTGGGCGCAGGCGCTCAGGAGGGCGGCGGTTTCGAACGCGATCTGGCCGTGCTTGGCCGCCTCGCGATGCGCACGAGCGCGCGCAATCAGCTTTTCGGCACGGTGGCGCGCGTCGCTCAAGGCGCCGTGAACGACGAAGTCTCGATCACGCTGCCGGGTGGAGACATGCTCGTCGCCACGATCACGCACGAGAGCGCCCAGGCGCTCGGGCTTCAGACTGGCGCGCAGGTGGTGGCACTGGTGAAGGCGACGTCGATTGTGCTGGTCTCGGGCGCGGACGACGCGGCGCGACTGTCGGCGCGCAACCGGCTGAGCGGCGTCGTCGAGGTCGTGCGGCGTGGCGCCGTGAACGCGGAGGTGACGCTGGCCTTGCCGGGCGGCGTCGTGATCGCGGCGATCGTGACCGACGCGAGCGTGGATGCGCTCGGCCTCGCTCCGGGAGAAGCGGCGACCGCTGTGTTCAAGGCCTCAAGCGTGTTGCTGGGAGTGGCTGGCTGAGGTGCGGCCGGCTCGAGCGTAGCGGGCCGGGGCGCGGCCCGCTGGGCGCCGTCAGGCTGCGTGGCGCTGCGGGGGCGGCGTGAGGCCGTTGCGGGTCTGCGAGATCGGGGCGTCGGGCGCGCGGTTGGTGCGGCCAGCCTTCCATTTGGCGCGCACGTAGGGCCGGTCGTGGCCCGAAACGGTCAGCGCGATGTTCGTGACCCAGCGATGCGTGGGCACGTGCACGTTGTGCAGTGCGACAGTCAGCGCCGCGAGGCTCAACGCGACGACGGCCGCCGAAATGCGTTGTGCCTTTGCATGCCACCAGTAGCGCGCGAACACGAGCGCCGTGAGCGCGCCGACAATGCAGCCGGTGACCGCTTCGGAGGGCGAATGCGCGTCGAGCACCACGCGCGAGAGCGCCACGGCGAGCCCCACGCCCACGCCCATGACGACGCCCGCCGCCCGCACCACGGACGGCACGCCTTGCAGCATCAGAAAGAACGCAACGGGATACACGGCCGTGGAGAGCATGGCGTGCCCGCTGATGCCCGTGAAGTCGACTTCGCGCACGCCCACGCCCCAGCCGAGAAAGGCAATCTTGGTCAGCGTCACGAGGCCGATCGCCACGCCGAGCAGAAAGACCCAGCTTGCCGCCATGCGCCACGAATAGCCCGCGACGAGCCATAGCGCGATCGCCAGCGCGAGCGGCAAGGTGAGGCCCGCGCCGCCGAGGTTGGTAATCGAGTACCACAGATGAATGGGTAAATCTGGCATGAGTCCGCGCCGCCGGGCGTGTTTGATAAGGATGCAAGGGTTGCCGCTAACCAGCCACCCCATATAAGTAACGCGCGACCGGGCCGGCTGGCCGACAAGCGCATCGAGCATGTTTCCAGTATAGCCGTGCCGCATCGAAGCAAGCGCCATGCGTCGTTCGAACGCAAGGCGCAGCCGGACCAATCTCGGACCCGTCCGATCTGCAACCTCGACCAATTGGTGTTATTGTGCGTTGCACAACGACAGATCGCGGCAAATCGCCACGATGTGTCAGACCCTTTTACGAGGCCATAGATGACGAAAAATCTGACGAAGCTATGGGCAGGTGGCATGCGACGTCTGCTCGCCATCCAGCATCGGGCAGCCCGCGACGCCCTCAAGAGCGCGGGAATCGACGCGCCGCAGCCCCAGGCTATCTGGCGCGCCGCCCAGGCCGCGGCCGAGCAGGCGGCGCAGCAAGCCGCGCCGGCCGCGCGCCCGAACAACGGCGCACCGGTGCGCGAGTCCCGCGTGGGGCCGCGCGCGGCCGCGTGGGCCGAGGGCGAGTGGCGCCGCGCGGAGCATGTCGCGCCGGCCGGTGCCCAGCATGCCGGGCGCACGCTGCCCTACGGCCTTTACCTGCCGCAGGGGCGGCCCACGGCGGGCATGCCGCTCGTCGTGATGTTGCACGGCTGCCAGCAAACCATGGATTCGTTCGCCGAGGGCACGCGCATGAATCTGCTCGCCGACCGCCACGGTTTCGCGGTGGTCTATCCCGAGCAGTCGGAGCGCGCGCACCCGCATCAGTGCTGGCATTGGTACGACGCGCGCGACACGGCCGGCGGCGGCGAGGCGGCCGCGGTCGTCTCGCTCGTCGACGCGCTCGTTGAGGAGCATGGCTTCGACCACTCGCGTGTCTATCTGGCGGGCTTGTCCGCCGGGGCGGGGCTCGCGATGATGTTGGCCGTGGGTTCGCCCAGCCGCTTCGCTGCCGTGGCGTTGCACTCCGGCCCCGCTTTCGGCGAGGCGCGCTCGGGCATCTCGGCGCTCGACGTGATGCGGCGCGGCGTGCACCACGATCCCGTGGCGCTGGTGGATAGCCTGTTGGGTGCGCGCCTGCACCCCGGCATGCCGGCGATTGTCGTGCAGGGCGATGCCGACGCCGTGGTCGCGCCCGTGAACGCCGAACAGCTCGCGCTGCAACTGCTGCGCCTCAATGGGCTCGCGGACGAGCGTGGCGTGCGCCAGGGCGTCGTCTCGCGCGAGATCTTCAAGGAGGGCTATCGCGAGCAGGATTACGAACTCGACGGCGCGAGCGTCGTGCGGTTGTGCCGCGTGGCGGACCTCGACCACGCCTGGAGCGGCGGCGACGACACCGTGCCGTTCCACTCCTCGACGGGGCCGGATGCCAGCGCGATGATCTGGGACTTTTTTGAGCCGCATCATCGCGAAGCCGTGGACGAGCTGCACGACGACGAATTGACGCAGGACGCAGGCTAAGCGCGTCCGCAGGCAAATTATGGGGTTTACCCGTAATAGGGTTTACCCTATAATGAGGTCATTCGTTTCGCGGGCGCGTGCCCGTCTAGAAGGGCCAAATCATGTACCTGCTCAGCCGTCTTTTCCTGTTCCTCTCCGAAACCGCCGAGACCCGCCGCCAGCAGCGCGAAGAAGCGTATCTGTCGGAATCGGTCGATATCTACGATCTCGAATTCCGTATGCGCAAGCTCGATCGCGAGAAGGCCACGCGTCATCCGTCGTGGATGAATCACTACGGCTAAGCAGGAAGCCCGTGCCCTGATCGGGGTACGAAAAGAAAACGGCGCCCAAAAGGCGCCGTTTTTGCGTTTACGCACGCGTTGCGTGCCGTTGAACGCGCCGCTCAGCGGCCCGAACCCGAGCCCGATCCCGGCATTTCGGCGGCCTGCTTCTCCTGCACGCCGTAGCAGCCGCGATAAGTCGCGTAGAACGAGCAGTAGAGCATCGTCGTCACGATGATGAGCGCGGGCATCAGGATCGCCACCGTATAGTCGCCGGCGCCGAGCGCGTGCAGGAGCGTCGTAAAGCCGATCGACACGACGGTCGACACTGCGAACCACAGCGCGCCGTACACCACGAACGCGCCCTTGTTGCGCCAGCAGCTCACGACGCTGAAGAACATGGCCTTCACCGGCGGCACGTCGTGCCACGCCGTGAGCACGGGCGCGAACCAGAACAGCATCGAAACGGGCACGTAGCAGAGCAGCGAGGCGAGCACCGCGAGCGGCACGTTGGTGTTTTCGAGCGAATCGGTGTCGAGCGTGCCGCCCAGGGTCATCAGGCGCAGCAGCGCGCCGCCGTCCACGAACGCCGACGCGGCGAGCACCAGCAGCATGGCCACCACGTAGATCGCGCCAAGCGCGAGGAGGTGTTTGGCCACGCCGCTGCCGTACGAGCGAAAACCGTCGATCAGGATGGTCGGGAACACCGGCTTGCCCGCGATCGTGTCGCGGCATGCCGCCATGAAGCCGACGGCCACGCCGGGCACGAACAGGAGCGGCAGCACGCCGCCGATCACGGGAATGGCGGAAATCAGTGTCATCGCCAGCAAATAGGCGAAAAACAGCGTGAGAAACGCGAGCGGATTGCGGCGGAACAGCCAGATGCCCTGGCGGAACCAGACGTAGCCCGCCTTCGCGGGGACTTCAATTAGTTGCATGGGCGATGGGGCAAGGCGTGATGGGAGCCCGAGGCGCTGTCGGCAATGCGCTCGCGCAGGATGCGCTCGAAATGGCCGGGATCGTGGGGCTTGAGCAGTTCGGCCGAGCGCGGCAGGTGGAAATCATACAGGCGCGAGACCCAGAAGCGGTAGGCGCCTGCACGCAGCATGTCGATCCAGTGGCGCGTTTCCTCGGGCGCGAAGGGGCGCACGGTCTGGTAGGCGCGCAGGAGCGCGTCGGCGCGCGCCGTGTCGAGCTTGCCCGTGGGCAGGTCGACGCACCAGTCGTTCACCGTCACGGCCACGTCGAACAGCCACTTGTCGCAGCCGGCGAAATAGAAGTCGAAGAAGCCGCCCAGCCGCACTTCGTGGCCCGGGGCCGGATGCGAGTGCGCGAACATCGCGTTGTCGCGGAACAGGTCGCAATGGCACGGGCCGCCCGGCAGCGCCGCGTAGTCGGCCGAGCCGAAGAACGCGCGCTGGTGATCGAGCTCGCCCGCGAGCAGCGTGCGTTGCGCCTCGTCGAGAAAGGGCAGCACCGTCGGCACCGTTTCTTCCCACCAGGAGAGGCTGCGCAGGTTCGGCTGGTCGCCGCGGTAGTCGCGCCCCGCAAGATGCATGCGCGCGAGCATCTGGCCCACTTCCGCGCAGTGCTCCACGCCGGGCGCGAGTTCGGGTGCGCCTTCGAGCTTCGTGACGACCGCCGCGGGCTTGCCCTGGAGCAGGCCGAACAGCGCGCCGTCCTTGCGCGGCATGGGGTCGGGCACCGGCACGCGGTGCGCGGCCAGGTGGCGCATCAGGTCCAGATAGAACGGCAGTTGTTCGGCCGTGAGCTTTTCGAAGATCGTGAGGACGTATTCGCCGCGCGTCGTCGTCAGGAAGAAATTGCTGTTTTCAATGCCGGACTGGATGCCGCGAAATTCGACGACATCGCCGAGATCGTAGTCGCGCAGCCATTGGGCAAGCTGGTTGTCGGTGACAGCGGTGAAGACGGCCATGCAAGAAGGTCGGTTGATTTGTAATAGTCGGGCGGCAAGCGCGGCTTCGTGCTGCTTGTGCTGCTCTCAGGTCTCGCGAGCGCGGCCGGTTCGGGCGCAATGGCGTCGGCCCTCGTTGCGGAGGCGGCGCGCATGGCGTGAGCGCGCGCCTGCCCGGTCAAGGCAGGCGCGCGCCCGGATGGATCAGTAATGCAGGTTGATCGACGGCAGGCGTGTGCTGGCCTGGCCGTTCTGACGCACTTGCGGCGAGGTGTCGGGGTTCGCGCTCATCGAATAACGGGTGCCGAAGTTCGAATGCACGTTGATCTCGACCGGCTTGCCCTTGTCACGGTATTCGGTGATTTCGGTGCCGTTCGGGCTCACTTCGTGAAAGCTCGGCTTGCGCGGCACGTCGTTGATGTCGACCTTCGAGGTGACGTGCGCCGCCGGCTTGTTGTTGATCGCGGCCAGATCGGGCAGGCCGGCGCGTTCGTTCTCGGACTGCGCGGACTGCGCCTCGACGGCGGTCCTGGCGTCGTCGGCTGGGGCGGCCATGGCGAGCCCGCTGAAAGCGAGCGTCGCCGCGACGGCGGCAAGAAGGTGCGACTTCATGATGATTCTCCTGTCGACCGGAGTGGGGGTTCAGCCCTGACTCGGGTCACATACGAAGCTGGGATGCTTCGATTCTAACAAATCCGGCCGCTGCGCCCCATGTCGCGCAAGCGCTGAGGCCCGCGCCGGGCGGGCGGTGCGCGGCGCTCGCGGCGCTTGCGCGCCGGGGCCCGCAAAAGCCCTGGGCGCGGCGGGGGCCGCCATCTGAAAGACGCATCTTCCGTGGTAATGTGGTTCCATCAAACGGAGAGGCGAACGAAGATGAACAACGATAGCTACCTGCGGCCCCTCATGATGCCGGCGCACGATTTCCCGGACGAATCTTTCGCCGACGCCGCCGACGCCGTGGCGCGCCTCTCGAGCATTTACGAAGCGAACACGTCTTTCCTGCGCGACGCCTTTGCGCGCTATCGCCGCGGCGAGTCTTTCGACCGGCGCGTGCGCGCCTGCTACCCGTACGTGCGCATCCGCACCAACGTCAACACGCATATCGACTCGCGCCGCTCGTACGGTTTCGTGGCGGGCCCCGGCGTGTTCGAGACCACCGTCACGCGGCCCGACCTGTTCGGCGATTACTACCGCGAACAGTTGCGTTTGCTGGCGAAGAACCATCACGTAGGCATCGAAGTGGGCGTGTCGGATCAGCCGATTCCGGTGCACTTCGCGTTCGCCGAAGGCATTCACCTCGAAGGCGATCTCGACCGCGAGCGGCTCGTCGCCATGCGCGACGTGTTCGATACACCCGATCTCGCGCAGCTCGACGACCGCATCGTCAACGGCACCTACGAGCCGCAGCCCGGCGAGCCGCATCCGCTCGCGCTCTTTACCGCCCCGCGCGTGGACTTCTCGCTGCACCGGCTCAAGCACTACACGGCCACCTCGCCCACGCACGTGCAGAACTACGTGCTCTACACGAACTACCAGTTCTATATCGACGAGTTCGTGAAGCTCGGCCGCGCGATGATGGCGCACACCGACGACGCCGACCTGCGCAACTACCGCAGCGAATACACCTCGTTCGTCGAGCCTGGCGACGTGGTCACGTACAACGCGAACCTCGGCGAGCAGGGCGACGAAGGCACGGCGCCCGCGCGCCTGCCGCAGATGCCGGCGTATCACCTCAAGCGCGCCGACGGCAGCGGCATCACGATGATCAACATCGGCGTGGGGCCGTCGAACGCCAAAACGATCACCGACCACATCGCCGTGTTGCGCCCGCATGCGTGGATCATGCTGGGACACTGCGCGGGCCTGCGCAACACGCAGCGCCTGGGCGACTACGTGCTCGCGCACGGCTATGTGCGCGAGGATCACGTGCTCGACGCCGACTTGCCGCTGTGGGTGCCGATTCCGGCGCTTGCCGAGGTGCAGCTCGCGCTCGAGCGCGCGGTGGCGGACGTCACGAAGCTCGACGGCGTGGAGCTCAAGCGCGTGATGCGCACGGGGACGGTGGCGAGCGTCGATAACCGCAACTGGGAGCTGCGCGATCACCGCGAGCCGGTGCTGCGTCTTTCGCAAAGCCGCGCGATCGCGCTCGACATGGAAAGCGCGACCATCGCCGCGAACGGATTCCGCTTTCGCGTGCCGTACGGCACCTTGCTGTGCGTGTCCGACAAGCCGCTGCACGGCGAACTCAAGTTGCCGGGCATGGCCGATTCGTTCTATCGCGCGCAGGTCGACCAGCATTTGCAGATCGGCGTGAAGGCCATGGAGATTCTGCGCACCAACGGCCTGCACAAGCTGCATAGCCGGAAACTGCGTAGCTTCGCGGAGGTGGCGTTCCAGTAGTCGCGGCTCGAAAAACGGGCGGCCAGGTGCGGGCGGCTCGCCCGTTGTCCTTGCCGTCGTCGTCCACCTTCAAGGAATGCCGGCGTGCGCGGGCACCATCGACTCCTTTACCTTTCGCTGCTGCTCACGCGCTTCGCGGATCAGGTCCTGCTGTTCACCGTGCCGCTCGTGGTGTTCAAGCTTTCCGGGAGCGCGGCCTGGTCGGGCATCGCGTTCTTTTGTGAGGCGCTGCCGCGCTTCGCCGCGTTTCCGGTTTGCGGGGCGCTTTGCGATCGCGTTTCCACGCTCAAGCTGATTCGCTGGAGCCAGCATTGGCGTTCGTTTGTTTGCGTGGGCGGCGTGGCCGGTTATGCCCTGCACGGCAGCCTCGCCTGGCTCATCGTCATTTCGGCGGCGGCGGGCGTGCTCACGACGCAAGGCAGCATGGCCCGCGAGGCCATGCTGCCGCACATCTTCCACGGCGATAGCTACCGCAAGAGCCTCTCGTACACGCAGATCGCCGATCAACTGGGCACCGTGCTCGGACCGCTCGCCGCCGCCGGCCTGCTCGATATCTCGCGCTGGGAGTACGTGGTGCTGGCCGCCGCCGCGATCTTCATCGTGTCCGAGGTGGCGTTTTCGCGCTGGACGCGCGCGCAAACGCTGCCCGACTCCGTTTCCACACAGGCGCCGGGCGGCAAGCTCGGGCTCGAACCTTATCGCATTGCCTTCGCGCATATCGTCGCGATACCGGGCCTCCTGGAATTGGTCTGTCTTGCGGCGGGCGTGAATCTGGTCGTTGGCGTTACGCTTGCGACATCGGCGGCCATGTTCACGGGCGTGTATGCCCAGACGGCTTCGTCTTATGCGCTGCTGCAAGTCGCGGGCTCGATCGCGACGGTCGTCGTGCTGATGTTCGTTGCCCATGTGAAGCTGCCCGCAAGAGTGTCGGGCGCGGCTTCCTATTTGCTGATCGTGCTCGGCGGGCTGTTGACGGGGTGGGTCTCGTGGCCTTTTGTTTATGTCGCGGGCTTTGTCGCCGTCATCGGCTTCGACAAGATGTTCAGCGTATTCATGCGCGGTGCGCGGCAGCGGCTCATTCCCGCCGAGGATTTCGGCAAGACGGTCGGTCTGATCGCACTACTGAACAATTTGACTCAGCCGCTTGCCGGTCTCGTTGTCGGGCTGTTCGCGACTCGCCTTGGGGCGGCCCACGTCATTCTCATACTCACTCTGGGTATGGCCGTGATCGGCGTCGCGCTGATTGCGTTTCGCGGCCGGCGCGCGGCGTGGATGGCGAGCATCGAAGAGGCGTAGCCACGCCTCTCGTCGACCTATTGCCCGAACCCCGTCAATCCAATCAGACTTCCCGCGCCAAGCAGCCATAGCGGGTGAATCTTCGTGCGAAACGCGAGCACGGCGCATACGCCAGTAATCGCCCACGCGATCCACGAAGGATCGGAAGCCTTCGCGATCAGCACGGCGCTCGCGGCCACGAGGCCCGCGGTCACCGGGACGAGCCCCTTCTGCGCGATGCGCCGCCACGGGCGGTCCTTGAAGCGATCCCACGCATGCAGCGCGGCGATCGTCACGAGCGACGAAGGCCCGAACTTCGCGATCGACGTGACGAGCATGCCCGCCCAGCCGGCCACGTGCCAGCCCACCAGCGTCACGATCATCATGTTCGGGCCAGGCGCGGCCTGGGCGAGCGCGAAGAGGGCGCTGAACTCGCTCGCGGGCATCCAGTGGTGCACTTCGACCACCTGGCGCTGCATCTCGGGCAGGATCGTATTGCCGCCGCCGAACGCGAGCAGCGAGAGCTGGCTGAAGATCGAAGCGAGCGCAATGAGCGTGTCGTTCATCGGGCGGCTCCTTCCTTGCGCGCGGCGTGAGCCGCAAGCGCGATGCCAATGGGCGTGAGCACGAGCATGGTCGTCAGAAGCGGCGTGCGCAACACGGCGATCGCCACGAAGCCCAGTGCGGCGACAACCAGCGCCGCCGGGTCGCGCCGCAGCGGCAGCACGATCTTCACGGCCATCGAAACGAGCAGGCCGGCGGCCGCCGCGGCAAGCCCGACGAACAGATGCTGGACGTGTGGATCGTTCTGCGTGCGCTCGTACAGCACGCCAAGCCCGATCACGACGAGCGACGGACCCGCGATCAGGCCGAGGATGCCCGCGAGCGCACCGCGCCAGCCCTGAAAGCGCATGCCGAGCGCAACCGAAAGATTGATGACGTTGCCGCCGGGCAAAAACTGGCACAAACCGAGCAGATCGGTGAATTCGCCGGCGGAAAGCCAGCGCCGCTGTTCGACGATGGTGCGCCGCGCCAATGGGAGCGCGCCGCCGAACGAGGTGAAGCCGAGACCGAGAAAACCGAAGAAGAGATCGCGTACGCTGGGCGTGATGAGGTCGGCGTGCGCGCCGGATTCGGCGGCAACGGGCGGGGAAGTGACGTGTTTCATTGGAATGGGGACCTCTGAGGCAAGCTCCGAGGGTAAGCGCAAACGCGCGTGCGGCAAAACGATTTTTAAGGCGGCCTCTTGTGATCTACACTCACAAGCATGGCACGTACTCTTCCTCCCTTTCCCGCGCTGCGCGCGTTCGAAGCCGCCGCGCGGTACAACAGCTTCTCCGCTGCGGCGGGCGAGCTCAATGTGACTCACGGTGCCATCAGCCGCCAGGTGGCGGCACTCGAAGCGTGGGTCGGCGTGCAGGTGTTTCACCGGCATGGCAAGCGGGTTGCGCTGACCGAGGACGGGCGGCGCTACCTTGCCGCCGTGCAGTCGGCGTTCGACGACATCGCGCGCGCAACGGAACAACTGCGCGACACGGGCGTGGTTCATGTGCTGCGCGTGAACGCGCTTCCCACGTTTGCGATGAAGTGGCTGCTGCCGCGGCTCTCGCAGTTTCAGCGGCTGGCGCCGAACGTGGAGCTGCGGCTGGCCACCTCGAATGCGCCCGTCGAGCGGCTGGAAGGCTTCGACGTGGCCGTGCGGCGCGGTCCGGCGCACTGGCCCGATTGCGAGGCGGGGCACTTTCTCGACGAGACGGAATTGCCGGTGTGCAGCCCGGCGCTCCTCAAGCGCGCGCCGATCCAGCAGGCAAGCGATCTTGCGCGCCACGTGCTGCTGCATTCCGATACGCGGCCCGATGCGTGGCGCACCTGGCTCGCGGCCGCGGGCGTGAAGGCCAAATGCCGGAAGAAGCAGTCGTTCGACCACTTCTATCTGGCCTTGCAGGCCGCCGTGGATGGTCTTGGCGTAGCGCTCGGCCCGCTGCCGCTGCTCGACGACGAACTTGCGTCGGGGCGCCTCGTCGCGCCGCTCGCGGGGCCGCATCTCGATGCGCGTGGCTACTGGTGGGTGGCGCGCCGCGAAGTGGCGCAGGCGCCGCTCGTCGCGCAGTTTTGCCGCTGGCTTGAGGAGCAGGCGAAAGGGCGGCCGCGGCACGGTGCGCCCGGCGCACCTGGCGTGCCTGCAAGCCTGGAGAAAGCGTGAGGAAGACGGGGGCGGGCGCAGGTGCTACGTAGGCCGGTGCAAAAGGCCTGCGCAGACGCCGCGCCCTGGGCTAACGTGCCCCGAGCCGAACGTCAGAGGTAGAACATCCGGTCGTCGTCGGAGTCCGCGTCGCGGTCGCGTCGCGCCGGATGCTCCTTGGTGGATTCCTCGCCTGCGTCCGCATCTTCGTAGAACTTGAGGACGGCTTCGAGCACCTGGTCCGGGTCGTCGATCACCTGCATCAAGTCCATGTCTTCGGGATTGATGAGACCCATGGGCACGAGCGCCGAGCGGAACCAGTCGAGCAGGCCCTTCCAGAATACGGAGCCCACGAGAATAATGGGCACGTGACGCGACTTCTTGGTCTGGATGAGCGTGAGCACTTCTGCCAGCTCGTCGAGCGTGCCGAAGCCGCCGGGCATGACGATCACGGCGTCCGAGTTCTTCACGAACGTGACCTTGCGCGTGAAGAAATGGCGGAAGCGCAGAGAGATGTCCTGCCACTGGTTGCCCGACTGCTCGTGCGGCAACTCGATGTTCAGGCCCACCGAAGGCGACTTGCCCGCATGCGCGCCCTGGTTCGCGGCCTCCATGATGCCGGGACCGCCGCCGGAGATCACGGCGAAGCCCGCGTCCGACACTTTTCGAGCGATCGTGGTGGCGAGCTGGTAATACTCCGACTCCGGTTTCAGGCGTGCGGAGCCATAGATGCTGACCGCCGGCCGGATCTCGGACAGGTACTCGGTCGCCTCGATAAACTCTGCCATAATCGTGAACATCTGCCACGATGCGCGCGCCTTCTTGGCCGTTGCGCGCTCTTGATCTGCGAGTGAACGCAGACTCGGAATCACTTTTCTCTTGTCCATAATGCCTGAAGACCTACGCGTGGATACAAAGCTACAGCAACAAAATGAGCTGGAAGGTAAGACCCTGTTGCTGGTCGACGGTTCTAGCTATCTCTATCGTGCCTTCCATGCGATGCCGGATTTGCGCGGTCCCGACGGCGAACCGACTGGCGCGCTATACGGCATCATCAACATGCTGCGTCGCATGCGCAAGGACGTTACGGCAGAGTATAGCGCGTGCGTGTTCGATGCAAAGGGCAAGACGTTTCGTGACGACTGGTATCCCGAGTACAAGGCGAACCGGCCTTCCATGCCCGAGCCGCTGGCGGCGCAAATCGAGCCCATCCACGTGGCCGTGCGCGCGCTCGGCTGGCCGCTCCTGATGATCGAAGGCGTGGAGGCCGACGACGTGATCGGCACGCTCGCGCGCGAGGCCGGGAAGCGCGGCATGAAGGTCATCGTTTCCACGGGCGACAAGGACCTCGCGCAGCTCGTGACCGACCACGTCACGCTCATCAACACGATGACGAATGAAACGCTCGATCGCGAAGGCGTGATCGCGAAGTTCGGCGTGCCGCCGGAGCGCATCATCGATTATCTCTCGCTCATCGGCGACACCGTCGACAACGTGCCGGGCGTGAACAAGTGCGGCCCGAAGACGGCGGTGAAGTGGCTCACGCAATACGATTCGCTCGACGGCGTGATCGCGCATGCGGACGAGATCAAGGGCGCCGTGGGCGGTTACCTGCGCGACGCGCTCGACTTCCTGCCGATGGCCAGAAAGCTCGTGACGGTCGAGACCGCGTGCGATCTCGCGCCGCATATCGAATCGATCGGGGCGTCGCTCGCGACGCGCCCGGAAGCGCGCGAAGAACTGCGCGATATCTTCGCGCGCCACGGCTTCAAGACCTGGCTGCGTGAAGTCAACGAGGCGGCGCAGCAGAGCGAGACCGTGCCCGCAACGACTGCCGGCAATGCGCCCGAGCAAGACGCGAACGTGCAGCCCGCGCTGTTCGTCGACGCGCCGCGCCACTACGAAACCATCCAGACGTGGGAGCAGTTCGACGCGTGGCTCAAGAAGATCGAAGCCGCCGAACTCACCGCGTTCGACACCGAGACCACGGCGCTCGACCCGATGGTCGCAAGGCTCGTCGGCATGTCGTTTTCGACGGAGCCGGGCGTGGCCGCGTATTTGCCGCTCGCGCATCGCGGGCCTGACGCGCCCGACCAGTTGCCGCTCGACGACGTGCTCGCGCGCCTGAAGCCGTGGCTCGAAAGCGAGCAGCACAAGAAGGTCGGCCAGCACATGAAGTACGACGAGCAGGTGCTCGCGAACTACGGCATCGAGCTGAACGGCGTGGAGCACGACACGATGCTCGAATCGTATGTGCTCGAATCGCATCGCAGTCACGACATGGACAGTCTCGCGCTGCGCCATCTCGGCATCAAGACGATCAAGTACGAAGAGGTGGCGGGCAAGGGCGCGCAGCAGATCGGCTTCGACCAGGTCGCGCTCGACAAGGCCGCCGAATACGCAGCCGAAGACGCCGACGTCACGCTGCAACTGCATCGCGCGCTCTATCCGCAGATCGCGCCGGAGAAGGGCCTCGACTACGTATATCGCAGCATCGAGCTGCCGACCTCGCGTGTGCTGCGCAAGATGGAGCGCAACGGCGTGCTGATCGACACGGAGCGGCTCGAGAAGCAAAGCGCCGAGATCGCGGTGCGCCTGGTCGAACTCGAACAGGGCGCGTATGCGCTCGCGGGCGGCGAGTTCAATCTCGGCTCGCCCAAGCAGATTGGCCAGATCTTCTTCGAGAAGCTGCAACTGCCGGTGGTGAAGAAAACGCCGAGCGGCGCGCCTTCCACCGACGAAGAGGTGCTGCAAAAGCTCGCCGAAGACTATCCGTTGCCGAAGCTCCTGCTCGAACATCGCGGCCTTGCCAAGCTCAAGTCCACGTACACGGACAAGCTGCCGCGCATGGTCAACGCGCAAACGGGCCGCGTGCACACGAACTACGCGCAGGCCGTGGCGGTCACGGGGCGTCTTGCGTCGAACGATCCGAATCTCCAGAACATTCCCGTGCGCACGGGCGAAGGCCGGCGCATTCGCGAGGCCTTTATCGCGCCGGCGGGTCACAAGCTCGTCTCGGCCGATTATTCGCAGATCGAACTGCGCATCATGGCGCATATCTCGGGCGACGAATCGCTGCTCGCGGCGTTCGCGCGCGGCGACGACATCCACCGTGCCACGGCCGCCGAGGTGTTCGGCGTGACGGCGCTCGAAGTGAGCAACGACCAGCGCCGCATCGCGAAGGTCATCAACTTCGGCCTGATTTACGGCATGAGCGCGTTTGGGCTCGCGTCGAATCTCGGCATCACGCGCGACGCGGCGAAGCTTTATATCGACCGTTATTTCGCGCGTTATCCGGGCGTGGCGCGCTACATGGACGAAACGCGCATGGACGCGAAGTCGCGCGGCTATGTCGAGACCGTGTTTGGCCGCCGCCTGTGGCTGCCCGAGATCAACGGCGGCAACGGCCCGCGCCGCCAGGCGGCCGAGCGTGCCGCCATCAACGCGCCGATGCAGGGCACGGCCGCGGATCTCATCAAGCTTTCGATGATCGCGGTGCAGACGTGGCTCGACGAACGCAAGATCGGCACGAAGATGATCATGCAGGTGCACGATGAACTGGTGCTCGAAGTGCCCGACGCCGAGCTTGCCGAAGTGCGCAAGCGCCTGCCCGAACTGATGTGTTCGGTGGCGCAGCTCAAGGTGCCGCTCGTGGCCGAAGTGGGCGTGGGCGAGAACTGGGAAGAAGCCCACTGACGTTCCGGTTTCGCGCAACGAAGCTCTACTAAGCACATACTGAATGCGCCTTGCCGTAGCAAAGCCGTAACTGCGCGCGCGACATTAGGCAAGCCTCGCGTGCGAGATGTCGCGAATGCGCGCCGCGAGGGTTGCCGCCGCGCGCTCCGTCAGCCGACAATGAATCGAGGGCCGGTGCATCGCACGGGATGTTGTCGATGCATCGGCCTTTCCATCGCCTTTCGACATGCACGGAGAGTCTATGCATCGCTTTATCGTTGTGGGAGGAGGCGCAGGCGGGCTGGAGCTGGCGACACGGCTCGGCGACCGTTACGGCGAAGCGCGCGCGAAGCGGGGTAAGCCGCAAGCGGCATCGGTCACGCTGGTCGACCGCTACCCGACGCATATCTGGAAACCGCTCCTGCACGAAGTCGCGGCGGGCAGCATGGACCCGTTCACGCATCAGCTCGAGTATCCGGCGCAGGCGCGCTGGCACGGCTTCGAGTTTCAGCAGGGCGAACTGACCGGTCTCGATCGCACGGCGAAGCGCATCACGCTCGGGCGCGTGCTCGACGACGACGGTGCGGAAATGTTGCCCGAGCGCGTGCTCGAATACGACACGCTCGTGCTCGCGATCGGCAGCACGACGCACTTTTTCGGCGTGCCGGGCGCGGCTGAGAATTCCATCGCGCTCGATACCGTCGAGCAGGCCGAGCGCTTTCGCAAGCGCCTGATTGCCGCGTGCATACGTGCCGAACATCAGGCACCCGAAAGAGTCGCGGCGGAGGTGACGGCAGACGACCTCGCGCCGGCCATGAACGCCGGCGCTGAGCCGCGCGTGCAGGTGGCGATCATCGGCGCAGGCGCGACGGGCGTCGAGCTTTCCGCTGAACTGCGCAACACCGCGCAGGTGCTGTCGGCCTATGGACTGCACAAGCTCGATCCGCGGCATGACGTGGGCATCGTGCTGATCGAGGCGGGCCCGCGCATTCTGCCTGCGTTGCCCGAGCGTGTTTCTTCGGCAACGGGCGAGCTGCTTCAGAAGCTCGGCGTGAAGCTGCTGACGAGCGAACGCGTGACCGAAGTGGCGCCTGGCGTCGTGCGTACCGCGAGCGGCAAGAACCTGCGCGCGGACCTCACCGTGTGGGCCGCGGGCATCACCGCGCCCGCCGTGCTGGCGCGGCTCGACGGCCTCACCGTCAACAAGCTCGGCCAGTTGATCGTGCGCCGCACGCTGCAAACGGAAGTCGACGACAACATCTTCGCGCTCGGCGATTGCGCGGCCTGCGAATGGCCGGGCCACGAGCGCGGTGTGCCGCCGCGCGCGCAGGCCGCGCATCAGCAGGCCACTTTCCTGTTCAAGTCGCTCGGCAATCTGCTTGCGGGCAAGCCGCTGGAGGAGTTCACCTATCGCGACTTCGGCTCGCTGGTGTCGCTCGGCCACTTCAGCGCGGTCGGCAATCTGATGGGCGGGCTGATCGGCGGGAATATGCTGATCGAAGGACTGTTTGCCCGTTTCATGTACATGTCGCTGTACCGGCTGCACATCGCGGCGCTGCATGGCTACGCGCGCATGGTGCTCGACACCTTCGCGCACTGGCTGCGCCGCACGACGCTGCCACGTGTGAAGCTGCACTAGCGGCCGCATTGAGCGGCGCTTGCGCCCAGGGGCGCGGCGCTATGCTGCCTGTTTCCGCTGTTTGACGTTTGAGGAGCGCTGCATGCTGAAACCCGAAGTCGATAGCCTCGTCCCGCACGTGCCGTTCAACCGGCGCACGTTCATCAAGGCCGCGCTCGGCAGCGGATTCGCCGCTGCCGTGCTGCCGGTCTCCGCGCAAACCATCCACACCGATAGCGAAGGTCTCGAAGCCGGCGAGATCGGCTTCCAGTCGGGCGGCACGCTCATCCCGGCGTATCGCGCGCAGCCGCGCGGCAAGACGCACTTGCCGGTCATCATCGTGATTCACGAGATTTTCGGCGTGCACGAGCATATCGCCGACGTGTGCCGCCGCTTTGCGAAGCTCGGCTATCTGGCCATCGCGCCGGACTTCTTCGTGCGCCAGGGCGACGCCTCGGTGTACCCGACGATCCAGCAGATCAACGAGAACATCGCGAGCAAGGTGCCCGACGCCCAGGTGATGGGCGACCTCGACGCGGCCATCGCGTGGGCGGGCGAGCACGGCGGCGACACGAAGCGCGTGGGCGTCAACGGGTTTTGCTGGGGCGGGCGCTATGCGTGGCTCTACGCGGAGCACAACCCGCATATCAAGGCGGCCGTGGTGTGGTATGGGCGCGTGGCGGGCGAGCACACGGCGAACGCGCCGAGCAATCCGCTCGATCTAGCGAACACCTTGCAGGTGCCCGTGCTCGCGATGTACGGCTTGCAGGACCAGAGCATCCCGCAGGACACGCTCGCGCAGATGAAAGCCGCCATCGCGCAAGCTCCGCAAGGCGGGCGCGGCTCGCAGATCGTCGTGTACGACGATGCGGGGCACGCATTCTTTGCGGACTACCGGCGGAGCTACCGCAAGGCCGACGCGCAAGACGGCTGGAAGCGCGCGATTGCGTGGTTCAAGGAGCACGGCGTCGCGTGACGCCGTGCTCCGGCCTGCGCCTTAAGGATTCGGGCCCGTGGCGACCGGCCGCGACGGGTCGGCGCACCATTCGCTCCACGAGCCGGGATACAGCGCCGCGCCGTGCAGGCCGGCAATCTCCATCGCGAGTGCGTTGTGGCAGGCGGTCACGCCCGAGCCGCATTGCAGAACCACGTGCTCGGGCGTTGTGCCCGGCAGCACGGCCGTGAAGTCTTCGCGCAGCGTGTGCGCCGACTTGAAGCGGCCGTCCGGCGTGAGGTTGTCCTGATAGAAGCGGTTGCGCGCGCCCGGAATGTGGCCGCCCACCGGATCGATCGTTTCGTTTTCGCCGCGATAGCGGTCGGCGGCGCGTGCGTCGACGACCGTGAGATCGTGCGTGGTGAGATTGCGCACGAGCGCCTGCGCATCCACGGTCACCTGCAACGGCGCACCGGCCTTGAAGGTGCCGCGCGCGGGCGCGGGCACGTCGCGCACGAGCGGGAAGCCGGCCGCCTCCCAGGCTTGCAGGCCGCCGTCGAGCACCGCCACCGAGTCGTGGCCGAGCCAGCGCAGCAGCCACCACAGGCGCGCGGCGTACGCGCCGCCTTGCGCGTCGTAGGTCACGACCTGCTGGCCTTCGTTGAGCCCGCGCAACGAGAGCGTGGCGACGAGCGCGGCGCGGTCGGGCAGAGGATGGCGGCCGTTCTTGCCCGTCTTCGGCCCGGAGAGGTCGCGATCCAGATGCAGGTATTGGGCGCCGGGCAAATGTCCGGCCGCGTAGGCGTTTTCGCCTGCGGCGGGGTTGCCGAGATCGAAGCGGCAGTCGAACACGAGCACGCTGCCGGGAGCGGCGCTCAGGCGTTCGTGCAGATTGGCGGCGGAGATCAGCGTGGTGTAGTGCGTGTGAGGCATGACGGCTCCTTGGATCGTGCGAGGCCGGCATGTGCATGCGCTGCGGCCCGATGCCGTCAGTCTAAACAAAAAGACGGGCCTAAGCCCGTCTTTCCGTGATGCGTTCGCATGGCCCCTGGCTCGCGCCAGCCGGGCGTCAGATCGGTCCCAGCTCGCGGCGCAGGAACTCGTGGAAGTGCTGCATGCCGTCTTCCATCGGGCTCTGGTACGGGCCGACTTCCGAAACGCCGCGCTCGAAGAGGGCGCGACGGCCGGCGTCCATGCGCTCGGCGATCTCGTCGTCTTCGACGGCCGTTTCCATATAGGCGGCGCGTTCGGCCTCGACGAACTCGCGCTCGAACAGCGTGATTTCCTCGGGGTAATAGAACTCGACGATGTTCGTCGTCTTCTGCGTGCCCTGCGGAATGAGCCAGGACACCACGAGCACGTGCGGATACCACTCGATCATGAGATTCGGGTAGTACACCATCCAGATCGCGCCGAACTCGGGCGGCACGCCGTTACGGAAGCGCAAGACCTCGTCGTGCCACTTGCGGTAGGTCGGGCTACCCGGCTTGCCGAGGTGATTGTGCACGCCGACCGTCTGCACGCTGTACCACTCGCCGAACTCCCACTGGAGGTCGTCGCACGACACGAAGTTGCCGAGGCCAGGGTGGAACGGCACGACGTGATAGTCTTCCAGATAGACCTCGATGAAGGTCTTCCAGTTGTAGTTGCACTCGTGAACCTCGACGTGATCGAACATATAGTCCGTAAAGTCGAGGTGTTTGGCCGGCCCAAGGCGTGCGAGATCGCGCGCGACGTCGCGGCCCGCCGACTCGAACAGCAGGCCGTTCCACTTTTGCAGCGGCGAGTTGTTGAGGTTCAGGCAGGGCTTGTCCGCGAAATGCGGCGCGCCGAGCAGTTCGCCCTTGAGGTCGTAGGTCCAGCGATGCAGCGGACATACAATGTTGTCTGCCGTGCCGCGACCGTTTAGCATGATGGCCTGGCGGTGGCGGCAGACGTTCGAGAGCAGTTCGATCTCGTCGCTCTTGTTGCGAACGAGCACGCGGCCCTCTTTCTCGCCAGGCAGCGCAAAATAATTCCCCGCCTCGGGCACCATGAGCTCGTGGCCGACGTAGCGAGGACCTTTCTGGAAAAGCGTGTCGATTTCGCGCTTGAGTAGCGCTTCGTCAAAATAAGCGGTGACTGGCAGCTGGCTATGGACGGACTTCAGCTGCAATGCATTGCTCAGATTGGACATTCCCACTCCCGATGAAGACGTGAAAGCAGTGAACAACCCAACCATCGAAGATTCGATTTAGGGAGCCGGCGATTATACCCGGTTACCCCGTCGTGGGGTAGCTAAGTGACTGATTTTTGCCAAAATTACACCGGCTAGACGGCGGGAAGCGCAGAAATATGAGACAAATGGCCGGGTAATCGGGATAAGCACGGGAGAGGTGCGGGCCCTGTGCGAGCCCCGCGCAAGCGTTCTGGAACCGATTCTCGTTGGCCTCTGCTGTGTGGTCGAGAGGGCACACGAGCCGGCGAGCGGGTCGAAAAGGGTGCTTTTGCCGTAGAATGTCCGCCTTGTTTCATTCTGGCGACGACTCATGGCGAAATCCGCAACGAAAGACCGCGCTGGCGCGGACGAAAACGCGGGCAACCCGGCAGGGGGCGAAGCCCTGCCTGAGAGCTACGAGGCGGCGCTCGCGGAACTCGACGGGCTGGTCGCGCGCATGGAAGGCGGCAGCCTGAGTCTCGAAGAGTCGCTCGCGGCTTATCGCCGCGGCGCGGCGCTGGTGCGCTTTTGCCAGCAGCAGCTCGAAAAGGTTGAACAACAGGTGCGCGTGCTCGACGGCGAGACGCTGCGGCCCGTGCCCCTCAATACGACAGACTCCGCAGCGGGCGGAGACGACGATCTATGACATTTGACCAATGGACCCGGCAGGTGCTCGACCGGGTCGAAAGCGCGCTCGATCACTATTTGCCGGCTGCCAACGTGCTGCCGGCGCCGCTGCATGACGCCATGCGTTATGCCGTGCTCGGCGGCGGCAAGCGCGTGCGGCCGCTCCTGTGCCACGCGGCGGGCGAACTCACGAACGCCACCCCCGAAGCGCTCGACGCGGCGGCCTGTGCACTGGAGATGATCCACGTGTACTCGCTCGTGCACGACGACATGCCTTGCATGGACGACGACGACATGCGTCGCGGCAAGCCCACCGTACACGTCAAATATGACGAACCGACGGCGCTGCTGGTCGGCGATGCGCTCCAATCGCAGGCTTTCGTCACGCTGACGTCCGATGCTCTCGAAGCCGTGCGCCAGGCGCCGCTCGTGCGCGAACTCGCGCTGGCGAGCGGCTCGGTCGGCATGGCCGGCGGCCAGGCCATCGACCTGGCAAGCGTGGGCCATTCGCTCACGCGCGAGCAACTCGAAACGATGCACCGCCTGAAGACCGGCGCGCTCCTGCGCGCCTCGGTCCGCATGGGTGCGCTGGCGGGCGAAACGCCCTCCGCAGACACGCTCGCCGCGCTGGACAAGTACGCGGCGGCCGTGGGCCTCGCCTTCCAGGTGGTGGACGACATTCTCGACGTCACCGCCGACTCGGCGACGCTCGGCAAGACCGCGGGCAAGGACGCGAAGGACGGCAAGCCGACCTACGTGTCGATCATCGGTCTTGACGCCTCGCGTGCTTTGGCGCAGCAGCTGCGCGCCGACGCCCACGCGGCGCTCGAACCGTTCGGCGCACGCGCGCAGCGCCTTGCCGAACTCGCTGACCTGGTGGTGAACCGGGTGAGCTGACCGCGCAACCCGCCCACGCGCATGAAACGTGAGTAATGTGCAGAACAAGTGCGGGTGCGCCAGTTTTCCTACAATGGAACGACGATGTACGACTTGCTGAAAACCATTGACGACCCGGCGGATTTGCGCCGCCTCGATCGCCGCCAGTTGCAACCGCTTGCCGACGAACTGCGTGCCTTCGTTCTCGAAAGCGTCTCGCAAACGGGCGGCCACTTGTCGTCCAACCTCGGTACGGTCGAACTGACGATCGCGCTGCACTACGTGTTCGACACGCCGCGCGATCGCATCGTCTGGGACGTGGGTCATCAGACCTATCCGCACAAGATCCTGACGGGCCGCCGCGACCAGATGCCGACGCTGCGTCAGCTCGGCGGCATCTCGGGCTTCCCGAAACGCGACGAGTCGCCGTACGACACGTTCGGCACCGCCCACTCGAGCACGTCGATCTCGGCGGCGCTCGGCATGGCCGTCGCGAGCAAGCTCAAGGGCGACAACGCCATGGGCATCGCCGTGATCGGCGACGGTGCGATGACGGCCGGCATGGCCTTCGAAGCGCTGAACAACGGCGGCGTCGAAGACGACGTGCCGCTGCTCGTGATCCTCAACGACAACGACATGTCGATTTCGCCGCCGGTTGGCGCGCTCAATCGCCATCTCGCGCGCCTCATGTCGGGCCGCTTCTACGCCGCCGCCCGTGCGGGCGTGGAGCGCGTGCTGCGCCATGCACCGCCGGTGCTCGACCTCGCGCGCAAGCTCGAAGAACACGCGAAGGGCATGATCGTGCCGGCCACGTTGTTCGAGGAATTCGGCTTCAACTACATCGGGCCGATCGACGGCCACGATCTGGATTCGCTCATCCCGACGCTGCAAAACATCAAGGAACTGCGCGGTCCGCAATTCCTGCACGTCGTGACGAAGAAAGGCCAGGGCTACAAGCTCGCCGAAGCCGACCCGGTCCTGTACCACGGTCCCGGCAAGTTCAACCCGGCCGAAGGCATCAAGCCGTCGGCCACGCCCGCCAAGAAGACCTACACGCAAGTGTTCGGCGAATGGCTGTGCGACGCCGCCGAACTCGACTCGCGTGTGATCGGCATCACGCCGGCCATGCGCGAAGGCTCGGGCATGGTGGAGTTCGAAAAGCGCTTCCCGGACCGCTACTACGACGTCGGCATTGCCGAGCAGCACGCGGTGACGTTCGCGGGCGGTATTGCGGCCGAGGGCTTGAAGCCCGTGGTCGCGATCTACTCGACCTTCCTGCAACGTGCGTATGACCAGCTGATCCACGACGTGGCGTTGCAGAACCTGCCGGTCGTGTTCGCGATCGACCGCGCGGGCCTCGTCGGCGCGGACGGCGCGACGCACGCGGGCGCCTACGACCTCGCGTTCATGCGCTGCATCCCGAACATGATGGTGATGGCGGCGTCCGACGAAAACGAATGCCGCCAGATGCTCTACACGGCGCTCCAGCAGGACTGCCCGACGGCCGTGCGCTACCCGCGCGGCGCGGGCACGGGCGTGGCGACCGTCAAGCAGATGGCCGCGCTGCCGGTGGGCAAGGGCGAAGTGCGTCGCGAAAGCAATGCGCCGGCAGGCAGCCGCATCGCGATTCTCGCGTTCGGCACGATGGTTGCGCCGTCGCTCAAGGCCGCCGAGGAACTGGACGCCACCGTGGCGAACATGCGCTTCGTGAAGCCGATAGACGCCGAACTCGTGAGGCAGCTCGCCGAAACCCACGACTATCTCGTGACCGTCGAGGAAGGCTGCATCATGGGCGGCGCGGGTTCGGCCTGCGTGGAAACCCTGCTTGAAAGTGGGGTTATCAAGCCCGTACTACAATTGGGCCTTCCCGACCGTTTCATCGACCACGGCGACCCGGCAAAGCTGCTGGCGGGCGTGGGTCTCGATGCGGCAGGGATTGCGAAGTCCATTCGCGAGCGCTTCCTCGAACGCACGGCGAACGCATCCGGCAAGTCGGTGATGCGCGTCGCTTAACGCGGACCAGCGCATCGCGGTACGGCTGGCCGGGGCCCAGGTGCCCGCAGGCGAGCCGCGACTGCCCACTTCACATTTGAACCGGCGGGCGGGTTTCGTACCCGGCTTGCCGTTTGCAAGCGCCGGCTCATGCCGGCGTTTGCCATTTGCGCGCCGCATTCGGCGCGGCTTGAGGATAAGAACATGAATCAGATGAACCCGGCCTTCGTGATGCCGGACGTCCAGAGCTCCGTCGATACCCGTCAGATCGTGATCCAGCGCGTGGGCGTGAAGGCCGTGCGCCATCCGCTCACGGTGAAGACGGGCGCGGGCGACGTCCAGCCGAGCGTCGGCATGTGGAACCTCGACGTTCATCTGCCGGCCGACCAGAAGGGCACGCACATGTCGCGCTTCGTCGCGCTGCTCGAAGAGAACAAGGCGCCGCTCGAGCCCGCCACGTTCCGCGCCATGCTGGCCGCGATGCTCGCGAAGCTCGAGTCGCAGGCGGGCCGTATCGAGGTGACGTTCCCGTACTTCGTGAAGAAGGTCGCACCAGTGTCGGGCGTGGAGAGTCTGCTGGACTACGAAGTGACGCTCAAGGGCGACGTGCGTAACGGCCAGACGCGCCTGTTCCTCAAGGTGCTCGTGCCGGTGACGAGCCTGTGCCCGTGCTCGAAGAAGATCTCGCAGTACGGCGCGCACAACCAGCGTTCGCATGTGACGATGGACGTCGAGTTCGAAGGCGATCTGCCGGTGGAGCACCTCATTCGCATTGCCGAGGAAGAGGCGTCGTGCGAACTGTGGGGCCTGCTCAAGCGTCCGGACGAGAAGTTCGTGACCGAGCGCGCGTATGAGAATCCGAAGTTCGTGGAAGACCTCGTGCGCGACGTGGCCGTGCGTCTGAACGCGGACGCTCGCGTGATCGCCTATACGCTCGAAGCCGAGAACTTCGAGTCGATTCACAATCACAGCGCCTATGCCGTAATCGACCACGACAAGCGCGTGGCGGGCTGACACCCGAACCGAACTGCCCCGATCCGATATTCACGCGGATCGCGGTAGACCAGCATTGCCTGGTTATCCTGACATTATTTTCTTGTGCATCTGCTGCACATCCTGTCAGGCCCATGTCTGACAAAGTGCGACGACTGTCGCGCTTTCGCCACCGCAGCAAACGCCGTTTCGCATAGACGCGCGCTTCCTTGAGGTGTGGCAATGCCACGGCCTGTCTCCGTCGTTATAACTCCACTCGACGTCATCGCGCACCGGCATGCGTGCCTCGCGCGATGGCCGACTCATCAATGAGAAAAAGACAGTGGAGGAGACATCATGCGCTTTGGCAGAAAGAGCATTTGCGGTGCGGCGTTGCTTCTGGCGGCGGGTGTCGCGCAAGCTCAATCGAGCGTCACGCTCTATGGCATCGCCGACGTGTTCGTGCAGTTTCTCAACAACGGCGGCAAGCAATCCTGGTCGGAGCGCAGCGGCGGGAGCGTGCCGTCGCGCTTCGGCATCAAGGGTTCGGAGGATCTCGGCGGCGGGTTGAAGGCCGCATTCACGCTCGAAAACGGTTTCAACGTCAACAATGGCACCGCCTTCAGCGATTCGAGCGTGATGTTCTACCGCCAGGCGTGGGTGGGCCTCACACACGAGAAATACGGCACGCTCTCGCTCGGCCGCCAGTATCAGCCGACCTTCTGGGTGCTTTATCCGGGCGACCCGTTCTTCGCCAATGAAGTGCTCTCAATGCTGGCAGCGGCGGGCAATGTGGTCGACCGCAATACGATCGGCATGCAGGCGAGCGGCGGGCGCTCCAGCAATTCGATCGTGTACCGGTCTCCGAACCTCAAGGGGTTCCAGTTGCTGGCCATGTACGCGTTCCAGTCCAGTGTGACGCAGCCGGCGCCGCAGACGAACGGCAACATCATCGACATCGCCGCAATCTGGTCGGGTTACGGCCTTTCTGCCGGACTTGCGTATCAGTATCAGCATCCGGGCACGAAGACGCTGGCCAGCTTGCCATCCATCCTCAATACCGTCGGCACCGAGCATTTCAATAGTTCGCTCGCCTATCAACTGGGAATTGTCAATCTTCAGTTCATCTACGGATATCACCGCCCGAAGAACGACGATTCGAGTCCGCTCGCAATGCGGCTCGGGGCCGTGCATTCGTACAACCTGATGCAAGCGGGTGCCACGATTCAGGCCACGCCGGCGGACGCAGTCGAAATCGCGGCGCTGCAACGCGTCGTGCGCGGCGTGCATGACAATATGTGGGGGCTGCAACTGGGCGTCGACCACAGTCTCTCGAAGCGGACGTCCGTGTATGCGCGCGCGGGCTACATGAAGAACAACGGCTTGTCCACGATGAGCTGGACCGGGGTGAGCGTGACTGCCCCCGGTACGAAGCAAACGCTCGCGGTGGTCGGCATGACGCAGCGTTTCTGATGCCGGCTGGCGGCTATTGCGCGCCGCCTGCCAGCGAGGTCAAATCCCAGCGCGGCTTCACCGTGAACGCGTAGTCGCGCGTGGCCTGCTCGGGCCAGCGTTGCAGACGCAACGCACCCGCGAGCGCGATCATTGCGCCGTTGTCGGTGCATAGCGAGAGGTCGGGGTAGTGCACCTCGAAGCCGCGCTTTTGCGCCGCGGCCGAAAGCGTTTCGCGCAACTGCTTGTTCGCGCCCACGCCGCCCGCTACCACGAGGCGCTTCATCCTCGTGCGCTTGAGCGCGGCGAGCGATTTCGCGGCCAGCACTTCGACGGCCGCATCGACGAAACCGCGCGCGATATCGGCCTTGCCCTGTTCGCAGATGTTCGTGCCGAGCTTCTTCACCTGCGTGAGCACAGCTGTTTTCAGGCCGCTGAAGCTGAAGTCGAGGTCGCCCGAGTGCAGCATGGGGCGCGGCAGCTCAATCGCGCCAGGCGTGCCGAATTCCGCGAGCCGCGAGACTTCCGGGCCGCCGGGATAGCCCAGACCGAGCAGCTTGGCGGTTTTGTCGAAGGCTTCGCCGGCGGCGTCATCGAGCGTTTCGCCCAGGGTTTCGTAGACGCCCACGTCGGTCACGCGCATCAACTGCGTATGGCCGCCCGACACGAGCAGCGCGACGAACGGAAACGGCGGCGGCGCATCGACCAGCAGCGGCGAAAGCAGATGCCCTTCGAGGTGGTGAATGCCCACCGTCGGCCGGTTCCACGCCATGGCGAGCGCATTGGCGATGCTCGCGCCAACGAGCAGCGCGCCCGCGAGGCCGGGGCCCTGCGTGAACGCGATGGCGTCGATGTCGCTTTTGGCCGCGCCGCTCTTGTTGAGCACTTCCTCGAGCAGCGGCAGCGCGCGGCGGATATGGTCGCGCGAGGCGAGTTCGGGCACGACGCCGCCGTACTCGCGGTGCATGGCGATCTGCGAGTGCAGCGCGTGCGCGAGCAGGCCGCGCTCGCTGTCGTAGAGCGCGAGGCCGGTTTCGTCGCAGGAGCTTTCGATGCCGAGAACGAGCATGGTGTGGGGCGGGGCAACGGCATTGCCGCGCACAGGCGCGGGCAAAAACCGCCGCTAAATCAAGAATCAAGGGAGCCTGAAAGTATAGCAGCGCGCGCAAAAGACGGCTGAGGGCGGCGAGCCGCGTCAGGCGCGGGCAAGCCCTGCCGCCGCGCAGGTAGAATGCGCGCCATGGAATCTTTCGACATCGCCGTGATCGGCGCAGGGGCGGCCGGCATGATGTGCGCGGCGGTGGCGGGCCAGCAGGGCCGCCGCGTGGCGCTGATCGACCACGCGCCGCGCCTCGCGGAAAAAATCCGCATCTCGGGCGGCGGCCGCTGCAACTTCACGAACCTGCACGCGAGCCCCGCCAACTATCTCTCGAACAATCCGCATTTTTGCCGTTCGGCGCTCGCGCGCTACACGCCGCGCGATTTTCTCGCGCTGCTGCGTCAGCATCGCGTGACCTGGCACGAAAAGCACAAGGGCCAGCTGTTTTGCGACCAGTCGAGCGAGGCGATTATCGAGGTCCTGCGCGCGGAGTGCGACGCCGGCCGCGTGGCCTGGCGCCGGCCGTTGCCCGTCGAGGCCGTGAGCCACGCCGACGGCGCGGGCTTCACGCTCGGCACGCCACAGGGCCAGATACACGCGAAGGCCCTCGTGATCGCAACGGGCGGCCTGTCGATCCCGAAGATCGGCGCAACCGATTTCGCGTATCGCGTTGCGAAGCAGTTCGGCCACAAGCTCGTCGACACGCGCCCGGCGCTCGTGCCGCTCACGTTCGCGCAGGACGAATGGTCGCCCTACGTTCCGCTCGCGGGCGTCTCGCTCGAAGTTCATGTGGCGACGGGCGAGCGCAAGACGGGCGGCGCCTTCGACGAGGATCTGCTCTTCACGCACCGCGGCCTCTCCGGCCCGGGCGTCTTGCAGATTTCGAGCTTCTGGCAGCCGGGCCAGCCGATCCGCGTGAACCTGCTGCCCGAGCGTGACCCCACGGCGGCGCTGATCGAGGCCAAGAGCGCGACGAAACGCCAGATCGGCAACCTGCTCGCCGAATGGGTGCCCGCGCGCCTTGCGCACGTGTGGCTGGAGGCACACCAGGTGAAGGCCGATGCGCGCCTCGCCGATCTGCCGGACAAAACGCTGCGCAAGATCGGCGACGGACTCGCGCAGTGGACGCTCACGCCCACGGGCACCGAAGGCTACAAGAAGGCCGAAGTCACGCGCGGCGGGGTGGACACGCGCGAGCTTTCCTCGGCGACGCTGATGAGCCAGCGCGTGCCGGGCCTGTACTTCGTGGGCGAAGCCGTTGATGTGACCGGGTGGCTCGGCGGTTACAACTTCCAGTGGGCGTGGGCCTCGGGCGTGGCGGCCGGCGAGGCTGCGGCGGAGTACACGGGGCTTGCAGGCTGACTTCCTGATCTGTAGGGACTGCCGAAACCCCTGGGCTTGACGCTCGTCATTGTTGACCCGACGCCCGAGGTTCACGCTGGAAGACCTGGCCAACAAGGAGAGGTACGAAACGTGAGCCGAGAGGAAGATCAGGCACAGTACACCACGCCGCTGCGGCGGATCATGATCGCCGTGGACGATTCCACGGCTTCGATGCAGGCCGTGCGCTTCGCGGGGCGGGTCACGCCGCGCGACGCCGAAGTGCGCATCGTGTGCGCCGCCGGTGAGCCGCGCGCCTGGATGACCGGCGGCGCCTATTCCGCCGGCTCCGCCTGGATGACGGACGCGATCGCCGACGCCCGCAGCGAGTTTCGCCGCGACGCCGAGCGCACGCTCGAACTGGCGATGAAGGCGTTCACCGGGCGAGCCGCTTCGGTGGAGGGGCAGGTGGTCGGCATTTCCGGCGAGGCCGGCGCCGTCGTGCAGGTGCTGACCGAGACGGCGCGCGACTGGCGCGCCGACATGCTGCTGGTCGGCGCCCGGCATCAGGGGCGCATGAAGCGTTGGGTCGACGGTTCGGTTTCGGGCGCGCTCGCGGTTTGCGCGCCTTGTCCGCTGCTGGTCGTGCCCGTCGAGTACGAGCAGCACGGTGAAGCGGCGCAGGGTGCGCAAGCGGCGAACGGCGAAGTGCACCTCGCCCGCATCCTGATGGCGGCGGACGGCAGCCCGGCCTCGGCGCAGGCCATGCGGGCCGCCGCGCGGCTCGCCGGGCCGCAAACGGCGTTGCGTGCCGTGTATGTCGTGGACCGCAGCAGCGTGTCCGCCGACCCGGTGCCGGGCTCGGTACTGGAAGATGCGCTTGCCGATCTCGGGCGCAAGGCGCTGGCCGCGGCGCGCGAGGAACTCGAGCCGTCAGGCTGCGCCGCTGAAACGGCGCTCGTGGCCACTGGGCTCATGCACGATGACATCGCCCATGCCGTGCTGCGCGACGCCCAAAGCTGGAACGCCGACCTCGTTGTGCTGGGTACGCAGGGACGGCGCGGCGTCGCGCGCTGGCTGCTCGGCAGCGTGGCTCAGCGGGCCATCGAGATCACGCATTTGCCGTTGTTGCTGGTCGGTCCGGGCGCCGCCTGAAGGGGCGCCTGCAACCACGCAAACCCTTGCTGCGCGCGTCCGGAAGGCCTGTCGGGATACGGGTTTCCCCCCGAACAGCCACCCGATGCGCGAGCGCGGATTTGCTATACTCAACTTTCTTTACCCTCGATCCGTTATTGGAAAATGACGACCATCCGTGTAAAAGAAAATGAACCCTTTGAAGTCGCCATGCGGCGCTTCAAGCGCACGATCGAGAAGAACGGTCTGCTGACCGAGCTTCGCGCGCGTGAGTTTTACGAGAAGCCCACGGCTGAACGTAAGCGCAAAAAGGCGGCGGCGGTGAAGCGCCACTTCAAGCGCCTGCGCAGCCAGATGCTTCCAAAGAAGCTGTACTGAGTCTGGCGTCGCCGCGGCGCGTGACCCGCAAGGTTTCGCGTGTATCGAGCGGCGACGTGGGCAGCCGGCTCTTCGTCGCAGCGCGGCGGCCGCTGCTCTCTGGTGTGGTCGCAACCATGTCGAATTTGCGCCGACCCGCCTGGAAGCGTTTCCAGGCGGGTTTTTGCATTCCTGCAATGCCCGGCGCGTCGCGCGGTTGGCCATGCCGTCCAGGACGGCCCACGCCGTCCACCGCAATTCCTGCAACCCCAACGCATTTCAGGTGAGTGATGAGTCTCAAAGACCAGATCAACGACGACATGAAGGCCGCGATGCGCGCGCGCGAAAGCGAACGGCTCGCCACGATTCGTCTGCTGCTCGCCGCCATCAAGCAACGCGAAGTCGATGACCGCGTGACGCTCGACGACGCCGCCATTACGGCCGTCATCGACAAGATGATCAAGCAGCGCAAGGACTCGATCAGCCAGTTCGAGGCTGCGGGCCGCACCGACCTCGTCGAGAAGGAAGCCGCCGAGCTGACCGTGCTTGCCGCTTACATGCCCGCGCAGCTCTCGGATGCCGAGATCGCCGCCGAAGTCCAGGCAGCCGTGGCCCAGGTGGGCGCCGCCGGCCCGCAGGACATGGGCAAGGTCATGGGCGTGCTCAAGCCGAAGCTCGCCGGGCGCGCCGACATGACGGCCGTCTCCGGGCTCGTCAAAGCCGCACTCACGAAGTAAGCGCGGCAGGCTCGCACGCGGCGCCCGCCCGGACCGGGCGGCGTCGCGAGGCCCGACCTCGGGCCGCGCGAGCCACGGCTGCCCGAGCGCATTCGTTTCGATGATTCCGCATTCGTTTCTGCAAGACCTGCTGAACCGCGTCGATATCGTCGACGTGGTGGGTCGTTTCGTGCAGCTCAAAAAGGGCGGCGCGAACTTCATGGGGCTCTGCCCGTTTCACAACGAGAAGAGCCCTTCCTTTACCGTTAGTCCAACGAAACAGTTCTATCACTGCTTCGGCTGTGGCGCGCACGGCACCGCCATCGGCTTTCTCATGGAGCACGCCGGGCTCACGTTCCCCGAGGCGGTGAACGAGCTTGCGCAGTCGGTCGGCCTGACCGTGCCGCAGGAGCCTTCGCCCATGCGCGGCGGCGGCGGCGCGGGCGCTGGCGGCGGTTACGCCCCGGCCGCGTCGAAGGCTGTCACCACGGCGCTGTCCGACGTGATGCAGATTGCCTGCGACTACTACCGCAAGCAGTTGCGCAGCGCAACCAACGCCATCCAGTACCTCAAGAAGCGTGGCCTCACGGGCGAAATCGCCGCCCGCTTCGGCCTGGGCTACGCGCCGGATGGATGGCAGAACCTCGAATCCGCGTTTACCAATTATCGCGACGACGCATTGGTCGAGTCGGGCCTCGTCATCGTCAGCGAAAAGCAGGACGCACAGGGCCAGTCGCGCCGCTACGACCGCTTTCGCGACCGCGTGATGTTCCCGATCCGCAATGTGAAGGGTCAGGTGATCGGCTTTGGCGGGCGCGTGCTGGACGGCGGCGAACCCAAGTATTTGAATTCCCCGGAAACGCCGCTATTTAACAAGGGCAGCGAACTGTACGGGTTGTTCGAGGCGCGCCTCGCGATCCGGGAACAGCGCTATGTTCTGGTGGTCGAGGGGTATATGGACGTCGTCGCGCTCGCGCAGCTGGGGTTCCAGAACGCCGTGGCGACGCTCGGCACCGCGTGCACGCCGATCCACGTGCAGAAGCTCATGCGTCAGACCGACACCGTGATCTTCAGCTTCGACGGTGACTCGGCGGGCCGCCGTGCGGCGCGGCGTGCGCTCGACGCGTGCCTGCCGCACGCGGCCGACAACCGCACGATCCGCTTCCTGTTCCTGCCCGCGGAGCACGACCCGGACAGCTACGTGCGCGAATTCGGCACCGAGGCGTTCTCGGAGCAGGTGGAGCGGGCCATGCCGCTGTCCCAGTTCATGCTCAACGAAGTGCTGGCCGACAAGGAGCTGGATCAGCCCGAAGGGCGCGCCCGGGCGCTGTTCGACGCCAAGCCGCTGTTGCAGGCGCTGCCCGCGAACGCGCTGCGCGCGCAGATCATGCATATGTTCGCGGACCGCCTGGACGTGCCGTTCGAGGAAGTGGCCGCGCTGTGCGAAGTGGACGCGCGCATTGCGCAGGCGGCGCGCCAGGCCCCGGCGCGCAAGGACCGGCACCTTGTGACCGGTATCGAACGCAAGGCGCTGCGCAACCTCGTCATGCACCCGCGCATCGCGTCGCAGCTCGACGAGGAGGCCGAAAAGGCGCTGATCGGGCTGACCCGGCACGGCGAGCTGTTCGAGGAAGTGACCACGCACGCACGCGCGCTCGGCGAAGCCGCGGAGTTTCAGCTGCTTTCCGACCTGCTGAGAAATGGGGCCAATGCTCCAACCTTCGAGGAGATTTTTCGCGAAATTCTGGACTATGATGAAAACGTTCGGGATTTGCTGATGAAAAACCCGGAGGATGGCTCCGCGGTGGAGGAGCGTCGCGAGCAGGAGCGACTCGTGACCGAGGAGTTGAAGGCGGCGATCCAGAAGATGCGGTACGACGCCTGTTGCGAGCGGCTGGACGCGCTTTCGCGGCAGTCGCGACACACGCCGGAGGAGCTTGCCGAATTGATGTCACTGAATCAGACACGGGCCGACATGAAGCGTCAGCTCGGTTTGTAGGGGAAGGACCGCACGGAGGGATTATTACTCTGCGTGGTAAAATAACAGGTTTTCAGCGGTTTGTTTTTGTTTTTTCCGGGTGAACATGACGGGTTGGGGTAATCCGCGCATGTTCAGTTTCCAGCAAGGGCGGAATGGCAATGGCAAAGACTACCGGCGGAAAAAAGGCAACAGGCAAGGGCTCGACGGAGCCGGCCAGCAAGGTCACCAAGGCCACAGTTGCCAGTTCTTCCGCCCGGTCGTCGGGCAGTGAGTCCACCAACCGTTCTGAACCGGCAGCCCGGAAGAGGTCAATGGCTGCTTCGGCTGCGCGAGCAGCGCCTGCGCGTGCGGCGAAAGCCGCCACCCAGCCGGCGACGAAGCGGTCCGGTTCGAGAAGTGCAAGGGAAGTGCCTGCCGTCGCGGACGATGCGGCAGAGCGCGAGGCTCAAGCATCCACGGTTCAAGAGGCTGTTGTCCAGCAGCCGCGAGTCGAGACTATAGCCGGTACGGCGAACTCCATGACGAAAAAGCTGAATGAAGTACCCGTCGATGACGACGCAAACCAGAGCGAAGACAGCACCCCCGCCGCGGGCAAGGTCGAAAAGACCACCCGCGCGCGCGACCGGCGAGCGAAGGAAAAGGCGCTGCTGAAGGACGCGTTCGCGTCGTCGCAGCCCGGCACCGTCGAGGAGCTCGAGGAGCGCCGCACGAAGCTGCGTGCGCTCATCAAGCTCGGCAAGGAGCGCGGCTTCCTCACGTATGCGGAAATCAACGATCACCTCCCGGACAATTTCACGGAAACCGAGGCGATCGAAGGCATCATCAGCACGTTCAACGACATGGGCGTGGCCGTCTACGAGCAGGCGCCCGACGCCGAAACGCTGCTGCTCAACGACAACGCACCCAACGCTTCTTCGGACGACGAAGTGGAAGAAGAAGCGGAAGTCGCGCTCTCGACCGTCGACTCCGAATTTGGCCGCACGACCGACCCGGTGCGTATGTACATGCGCGAAATGGGCACGGTCGAACTCCTCACGCGCGAAGGCGAAATCGAAATCGCCAAGCGCATTGAAGACGGCTTGAAGCACATGGTCATGGCAATCTCCGCTTGCCCGACCACGATTGCCGATATCCTCGCCATGGCCGAGCGCGTGGCGAACGACGAGATTCGCGTGGACGAACTCGTCGACGGCCTGATCGATCCGAACGCCGAAGACACCGATGGCTTCAACGCCAAGGAAGCGGAAGAGATCGAGAACGAGGACGAAGAGGAAGAAGAGGCCGAGGAAGAGGAAGAGGAAGAGGAGGAGGAAGAGGACGACGGCGCGGCCCAGGCGACGGCCAACGCGGCGCAGCTCGAAGCCCTCAAGCGTGCCTCGCTCGAGAAGTTCGCCCTCATCAGCGAATGGTTCGACAAGATGCGACGCGCCTTCGAGAAGGAGGGCTACAAGTCGAAGTCCTACCTCAAGGCGCAGGAAACCATCCAGAACGAGCTGATGTCGATCCGCTTCACGGCGCGTACCGTCGAGCGCCTGTGCGACACGCTGCGCGCGCAGGTGGACGAAGTGCGCCAGGTCGAACGTCAGATTCTTCATACGGTCGTGGACAAGTGCGGCATGCCGCGCTCGGAGTTCATCACGCGTTTCCCGGGCAATGAAACCGACCTCGAATGGTCGGAGAAGATCGTCGGCGAGAGCCATGCGTATAGCGGCATCCTCTCGCGCAACATTCCGGCGATTCGCGAACAGCAGCAACGCCTGCTCGACTTGCAGGCGCGCGTGGTGCTGCCGCTGAAGGACCTGAAGGAAACCAACCGCCAGATGGCGGCCGGCGAACTGAAGGCGCGTCAGGCCAAGCGCGAAATGACCGAGGCGAACCTGCGTCTCGTGATCTCGATTGCGAAGAAGTACACGAATCGCGGCTTGCAGTTCCTCGACCTGATCCAGGAAGGCAACATCGGCCTGATGAAGGCGGTGGACAAGTTCGAATATCGCCGCGGCTATAAGTTCTCGACCTACGCGACGTGGTGGATCCGTCAGGCCATCACGCGCTCGATCGCGGACCAGGCGCGCACGATCCGCATTCCGGTTCACATGATCGAGACGATCAACAAGATGAACCGCATTTCGCGGCAGATCTTGCAGGAAACCGGTCTCGAGCCGGACCCGGCAACGCTTGCCGAGAAGATGGAAATGCCGGAGGACAAGATCCGCAAGATCATGAAGATCGCGAAGGAGCCGATCTCCATGGAAACGCCGATCGGTGACGACGACGATTCGCATCTGGGCGACTTCATCGAGGACAACAACACGGTGGCGCCTGCCGACGCCGCGTTGCACGCTTCGATGCGCGATGTGGTGAAGGACGTGCTCGACTCGCTCACGCCGCGTGAGGCGAAGGTGCTGCGCATGCGTTTCGGCATCGAGATGAGCACCGACCACACGCTCGAAGAAGTGGGCAAGCAGTTCGACGTGACGCGCGAGCGGATTCGCCAGATCGAAGCGAAGGCGCTGCGCAAGCTGCGCCACCCGAGTCGCTCGGACAAGCTCAAGTCTTTCCTTGAAGGGAATTGAGCCCGGTTAGTTTTAATGCACGGAAGTCACGTGCAAGATGGCCAGGCCGGTCGTGTTTCGTGTAGTATGTCGGCCTGTCGTCGAAAAGCCCGGCCTTTGGGTAGACCGGGCTTTTTTGTTGTTGTGCTGTTGTTTTCGCTACGCTTGGTAGCTTCGTGGGCCGGACGCCGTGTTGGTTGCAGGCAGCGGACTCATAATCCGCCGGAGAGATCCCGTCGTCGGTTCGAACCCGACCCGGCCCACCATTCGAGCCAATCAGATCAGACACTTGGCGACAACAATCAAGAAGATTCGGGAGATTCACAAGTGGAAGACCGTGGCTAAAAGCGTGTCCATCGTATAGCCCATCTTCAGCTCCCATAGAGCCCCGCACTGGCAACAGTCGGGGCTTTTTCTTTTCCCCCAGCCAGGCGCGAGGTCCGCAACCGCTAAAGGGCGGGAATGTGCCGTGGCGGCGCGTAGTCTGCGCGTGAGCCGGTGAGTGGTGCCAGCCGGTTGCCGGCCGGCACAGCCTCATCCGGCGCCACTGCGCACACGCCTCAGAGACGAGTCATGACTCAGAAACGCGTCATGAAAACTTCTAGCGGGGAGGGTTGACCGCCACGTATTGCACGGCCGTGCCTGCATATTGCGGCTGATACCACGTCGAGCCGCATTGTTGGTACGTCATGCCGTTGACGCTCATGGCGGAGCAACTGGGCGGCAGGCTATGGACAATGGAGCCCACCACAGCCGCCGTTGCGACCACGGCGCCCGTCACGGCAGCGGCGGTTGCGACCGGATGATCGTTGTACCAGCCGCCGTGGTTGTCGTTGTAATTGTTGACCGCGTTCGTCCGGTTGTTGCTGATGTTTTCCGCAGCATTGGTTCGGTTGTTGCTCACCTGCTGAACCGTGTTCTGGCGATTCGACTCGCGCGTCGTACGATTTTCCTGCCGCGTCGCGACATTGGTTTCATGCGCGTTTTGCCAGTTACCGCTGTTCACGGATGTCCGGGCGCCACCGTGAACCTGGAACGCGCTCGCGGGTGCGGCGATCACACTTGCCATCAGGAGCGCGCCCGCTATCGTCAGGATTCTTGTCGGATTCATTGTGTTCTCCATGTCAGGCACTATCGGGACTCGTTGGTTTGCACAAGCCGGATCTGATGTGCATTTTCAGGAGGCGTGAATTCGAATGTTTTCGCGGTGATCCCGGGGGTGAGATTCCAGTGGTACACGGCGGTGTACTGCGGGCGTGTCTTGTCCGCCGTCGTCACGATGTTGATCTTGCAGGGCAGCGGCTGGCTGCCTTTCTGGATCCAGATCTGCCAGTCGATGTTCTTTTCCTGGTAGGCATAGTGGGAGCAAGTATTGCCGCCCACAACCTCGTCGCCGATATAAACCGCCGACGTCAAACGTTTCATGTCTTCGGGATTCGAACCGAGCGTGAAAATATCATTCAGTGGCAAGGCGATGCCGTATTTCGTTTCAAGGTCGCTGTCGAGTTCCTTGATGGTTGCGGGCGCCGGGACAGTCGCATAGTACTTGCCCGGTTCCGTATATAACGTGAAGGTCTTTCCATCGAAATACACATGGCTGCTGCTGCCGGGTTCTCCGCCGACGATATCCGCCTTCAGGGCACCGGGTCGGCTTACGGTCAGCTTTGTGTTGTGAGACAACTGGATCAACTGCGTGGTTGCACCATCCACCATGATCTGGTCCGTCGTTGAATCAACGTCAAGATCAAACTGCTTGACCGTTTGCAGGTAGCTGCTCATTTTCGCCAGCGCATCGATGGCCGCTGGATCCGGTTTGTGAGCGGCGGCGTGTGCCGTCGCCTTATCCGCCGCCATCGCAACGCTGCCTGTCGCACATATTGCACCGGCAACCGCGGCGCAAAGTGCCAGTCGCGTCAGACGTTCTGTCATCTTCCTCTCCTATCATTGGCTTCATCAGCCGGTTTCACGACGCTGCCATTCCGCCCTGCGTGTGGATCCCTGCTGCATGAATTTCATGAGCGGGGGCCATGCGACCGGTTGGTGCCAAACAGCAAACCCGTGGTTTCCGAATGGCGAGGGGAAAATTCATTGAGTCCCAACCCGGAGGGAACGGGCGGCAAGCGTAGCATTCAGACGAATCTCTAATGTTGTCCTTCGTCACGCTTGCGTGCGGGCAATAGTTCTGTGCCAACGGGATAAAAACTCTTTTTAGTAAATATATATCGCATCCCTTATCAATTAAGATGCGTATTTACGGTGCTCTGCGTGGGTTGTCACGCTGATGCGCGTTACCTGCGATGTTTATCCCGGATAAGGCAAGCCAATGGCCAGTGCCTCCCTGATCGCCATGCGCAGCTTTTCGCTTTGCGCCGCCGGCGCATCGATCAGGGCTATCCGCCTGTCGAGCGCCTGATCCATATCGATACGGCCCGCGAGCATAGCACGTAGCGTCAGATCAGCCGTCACCAGCACGTTGCTGCGGTTGTTCATCTCTTGCGTACCGATATCGGGTATGTCCGGCACCACATCGGGATCGAAGCCGTCGGGCGTGGCATGAAAGAATTCCCGCGTTTCACTTTCGATCAGCAAGACATAGAAGTCGGGCAGTGCGAGCAGTGCGTCGTTCGGAATGGTCGACTCGAGAGTGTTCTGGAACACCTTGAGCGTCTCGATCGCGGCAAGTCGCTGCCGCGCCGCGGCCAGCACGCCCCCCGCCTTGTCTTCGGCGAGAAGCCCGCTTTCGATCGCGCTACGGGTGGCGGTCGCAACGCTCAACGCCTGTGGGTGCCCGACCCCGAACTCGATCCGGAAATTGCAGATTGCGCACATGGCTTATCAGGGCGTTACGATGTTGAAGAAGAAGTCGAAGCTGTCGAGCCAGGTCACGAATTCGCCGAGCTTCTGGCTGTCCCGTCGATCTTGGCCTTGCCTGCGATCACGAGGCTGTGCATCGTGGTGTCCCCGAGCATGACGTTGTTCAGGTCATTGCGCGTCATTGTTGCGGCCGAAACCCATGAGCGCGGGTGCGCTGCCCGAGCTAGACAAAAACAGTGTGTAGTACGTATTGATCGTGGGATAGGCGGTGCACCACGCGTCGCCGGCCGCGACCTGGGACAACGTGCTTCCGGTCCAGACCAGCTTGTGCAGCATCTGGCAGGTCGCGACGTAGATGTCATTGTCTTCGTCCACGGCGGCCGAGTTGCTGATGGTCCCGCCAGTGCCGATCACCACTCTTCCTTTCAGGTCCTGAGCCCCCGGTCCACGATGGGTGCCGGGTTCGTGCCCAGCGACCACATTGCCGCCGTAGCTCGTGACGACAGTCAAGAGGCACACTTCACGAGGCAGGACAACAAGCCCGCCGTTACGAGACGGTGACGGGCTGTTGTCGCCGGCTTGCTGCGCTGCTTAGCGATGATCCGTATTGGTGTAGTGACCATCGTTCATGCGTGGCGCGCCGTCGTGATGATTCATGTCACGCGAATCATGACGTTCGTGCTCCTGATGATGGTGGTGGTGGTGATCGTACTCGTTGGCCATTGCCGTACCGGCAAGTGTCATGGCAAGCGCTGCAAGGAAGACTGCTTTAAGTTTCATGGTCAAGATCTCTGTCAGATTGGGGATGGAACGCTCTACGCGTCCGTCCGGGCTAACGGGTGGTCATTCCACTGCGTTGACGAATTTCGCCGCATTTAAAGTTATTTGAATGTTTCTGGTAGCCTGGTTTGCCGTCGATCAAATTACGGCTGTCGTTGCATGACAGTGTCGGTCCGTACCCGGGTGTCTGGAACTTGGCGATGTGATTCGTGCGCATTGAGGCGGGGCGCGTTGGCGCTCGGGTCTGCGATTTTTGCGCGACGAAGTCGTTGCCATTCACACGCTGTCAGGCGAGTGGGCCGGAGTGACAGTGCTCGGCGATATGCTGGGCCCGTTTGTCGTACCTCATTGTTTGGCGGACGGCTGGCAACTGTCATTGATGGTTTATGCAGGCTTGCCTATTGTTCGCACTCACATCGAACGCGCATGATTCGCAATGCTAACGAGAAAACGTTCCTGAGCGGCCCTCTCTAGCGCATTTGTCGAATATCAATTTCTTGCTTCAGGAACTTATGCATGAGTTCGCGTTGTCGTCACGCTGCATTAACGGCTCTTGTAGTCAGTATCCTGTCAAGCTGTTCAAGCAGTGTAACCAGAGAGCCTGTTGTCCAGAGCGATCGCACTTCGGCCAATGCACAGGCGCAGTTCGGCACCCAGCCTGTCGCTGTTCGGGTGACGTTGAGCCCGAAGGTGGAAGCGGACAACGCAGGTTTTAGCGCGCAGAAGTTGCAGTCGGCATTTGAGAGTGAACTCAATACGCGGCAGTTGCTCGCGACGCCGACGAGCAGCGCAGCAATGCAACTATACGGGTACGGGTTACAGGCACCGCGCTGTTTTGGGGATTCCTGTCGGGGGACGACCACATTACCGGCAATGTGACCGTCCTCGACGCAAGCGGCCAACCGGTTGAAAAACTGGACGTGTCGGCTGCCTATGCTGCCGATGGCATAGTCGGCGTGGCGGGCGAAGGAAGAATGGCTTACCTGTACAACACGTTCGCCAAAAAAGCACTCTCCGCACTCGAATCACCTAAATAACGCGGCTTGTTGTTCGAAGGGACGCACCGGGGCAACACCAGGCAACACTTCGCCCCGAAGCCTGGACCTCGATCCGGAGATGACCCGGCAAGTGCGGAGCGGAACTGTTGACCGCGCGATGATTGTCGGTTGCATGGGGCTGCAACGAGTCGGCGCCACTTTCGCAGACATCGGTTTCCGGCAACCATTGACGAGGTACGTCATGTTCGCTGTGTGTGCCATTAGCGGAGTCTAAATCTGGAGCAGACCATGCCGAATGTTTTCGACCAGGCGTAGCGTGTGCAGTCCTGGTGCCAGCAGACATGGACGTTCAGCCTGATGATCCGTGCGGCTATCGTCGAGATACGTCGACGATAGCCGCATGGTCCTGATCAGCGCAACGATTCACGAGGGCGGCTCAACCGCCGTTCAGCAATGCGCGTAGAACATAGCCCGCGATGCGTGGATTTTCCTTGATGCGTCGCGTGCTATATCCATACCAATCGTGACCGTAAGGAACATACACGCGCACCTGAAACCCCATTGCACGCAGGCGTTCACGCAGTGGCTCACACACTCCGAGCAGCATTTGAAATTCGAACCGAGTCGGCTCAATCTGTTCGCGCCGGATCCAGGAAATCAACGAATCGATCAATGCTTCGTCGTGCGTCGCAATGCCGACGAACGATCCAGCCCGTAACGCGCTTGATACATGCCGCGTGAAATGCTCGTTGATTGCGTAACGGTTTAGCGATGCGCCCGGTACGAGATGCTCATCTGCTTCAGCGTAAATGCCTTTGCAGATTCGTAGCCGGCTCGTTCGACGCTGAAGCGGCACGATGTCGTCGTATGTGCGTCTCAGATATGCCTGAAGTGCAATACCTATATCCGCGCCAGCTGCCTCGGCCTCAGCGAAGAGATCGAGTGTCCTTTGCGTGCAGGTGACATTCTCCATGTCGATACAAGCGCTCACACCTTGCCGCGTTGCTGCCTCGAGGATTTGCAGAACCTGCCGCTTGCAGCCGCCGGCGTCGAACAGCAGACCCAGTGCGGAAGGCTTGATCGACAGTTCGGTACGCAAGCCGTCGGCGGACAAAGCGTCGATCAGGGCTCGATACTCGCGGGCCACGGTTTCGACCTCTGTTGGCGATGAAGCCGTTTCACCGAGTACATCGAGTGTGGTGTGGTAGCCGTCCGAATGCAAAGCGCGCACGCAGTCGAGCGCGTCGGCGAGCGTCGCGCCTGCGATATAGCGGCGCGAGATTTTACGGATTAGCGAACGAGGTACAAATGGGATGGCGCGTGCTGCCATCGTATTGAGAATACGCATGTTGGTCTCACGAAAAAGCCGTCGTTCGATTCCTGACAAGTCAGGTCGGCTCGAACGACATCACCGGATCGCTTGACGCGAGTCCGGAGCGAATAGCTTCGTCAGTGCATTGAGATGCTGTGACGAAGGCTGTTCAGTGCGATTTCAACGGAGGCCAGGTGGCTGCGTACATTGCGGGATGAGCCCGGATAATGCCATGAAGTTGGATGGATGACGCCGCGAGATAGGCGTTTCGCCATCATGCATGGCGAACGCGTTCATCATAGCATGGGCGGTAATCCGCATCGTGCCACCAGATCAACGTTGGTCTCGATGCCGGCATCGAAGGGGGACGGTGAAGATAAACCAGAAGGGGGCGCGTCTATGTATTTCGGCATCCGAAATTAAATATCAACCCGTTTGCTGAGGCAGATCGGCTGTATCGACCTTCGTGATGTGGCGCAACCGTAGACGTGCGGTTGTCAGGACTGGCGTCCGCAATGCGGGGTGGAAATGTAAGGTGCGATAGACCGAATGACTATCGTAGGGCTCAATTTCTAATAATTACTGCTGCGACTTCCGATTTCCGTCAGCGAATTTCTGTCGCACGTACCCGACGGGCGGCGTTCCGCTTGGTGACGTGCGTTGACGGAACGATCGCGTGCACCGGGCGGCGCCTGCAACCCGGTGCGACCCGAACGACGACAGGCAAGTCGTCCACGATGGCCTATGAATCAGAGCAGTTTGATGAGTCCTTCGCCAGCGGGCCACCAGATTTCCACCGGTTGCGTGGCGGCGATGTACAAACCGGTCTGGTGCTTTGCCGCAAAGCGAAAGCTCGTGTGGTATGCAGCTTCGCGATGGTCGGGGTTGAAGATGGCGTGGATGAAGTTATGAGGAGGCCGTCGCAAAGTCGAGGCGCTTGTGTTTGGCGAGTGCGCGTGCGCCGAATTCGAGTCGGTCGTCATGCAGTACCACGATCAGCCATCGAAAAAACCTGGTACTCCGACATATCAATAATCGCCGGCGCTACTGCGCCGCCCCCGAGCAGTAGCGCGCAAACCCCTCCTGCGACGCAGCAAACCCCTTCAGCTTCGCAAGCTCCCAGGGTCGCTCACAACGCTGCGTCGCCTCACACCACACGTAGCCCGCGGAGCCGATACAACCGTGCGCGTCGCGATCGCTGCCAACGGCGGTGGCGGTGGCAGCCGCCCCGGTCGACACACTGGCGCAAGCACAAAGCAAACTCGCCGCTACGGCGGCGCTCACAAAAGAAGCAGGACAATATCGGCGCATGTGGACGGACTCCGGAAAGCCACCAGAAAGACTCAAGAGGAGCCGCCACCGTACCATGGCCGAACAGCGCGACGCGGCCAACCTCGGTTCGACGTTGACCTGAGGCCGACTCGCCCCTGTTTATTTTCTGCACCATTTTCATCGCGTTCCCTCTAGAATTCCAAGGATCCGCTGTACCGGAGTACGAACATGGAACGAAAAAAAGCTGAGCTCATCTTGATCGATGCCGACGAAATCGCCGGACTGGTTCTCGACGGTTTCGACCTGACGATGGAAACCGACGCCGGACGCGCCTTGTACGATCGCGCGTTCACGGCCTACCTTCACGGCGAGATCGGCGACTTGCCGGTCGCCGAGCTGTACGACGCCTTGAACGGTTCGCCCGAGGCGTTCGCCACGGTCACGACGCACTAAGCATACCAGGCGCAGTAAGCGTCCGCTGGCCCGCATAATCGCCATTCCGGTGTGACGGCCGTCACGATGGCCCGCGAATTGGCGCGATAGTTTGTCCGCAGGGTGCGCTTCAAGGATTCCACGAACGTCCCTTCTTCTTCGGGATTTTCAGGAGACAAACCCGGTGCGGACCTATCGCTGCGTGTCGTACTTTCGCTGGATCGTCGAAAACCCCGATGAATCCGGGGTGAAGCTGCATGCCGTCGTGTGCGGAGCCGGCGACGAGCCTTCATACAAGCTCGATCTCGGGGCGATTCCCCGGACGACGGACGACGAAGCCCTGGACGAAGCCGATCGGCGCGTCCAGGCGGCCATCGATACGCTGCTTGCCGAGGGCAAGCTCGTGGAAGGCAGAACGCTCTAGCCGGTCACTTCACGTTGAACGTATAGTGACCGGTCGTTCGATGCCCGTCGGCGGCCACCGCCACCCACACCACCGAATACTTCCCCGGCGTCAACGCATTGAGCGTAACCGACATGCGCTTGTCGTTGCCGGCATCCACCCTGGCCTTCTCGCGAATCACTGACTTGCCCTGCGCGTCCATGACGTCGATGGAGCTGAACGCGGCTTCGAGCCCGTCGTCGAAATCGATCACGACAGCATTGAGCGTGGCCGGGGCCGTGGCGCCGGCCGGCGGTTCCTGGTGGGTCGGGTAGGCGTGCGCCCAGGCGAGTTGCGCGGCGAGGAGCGCGAACGAGGCGACGGCCGTGCGCAAAGTAGCGAGTTTCATGGCGAAATTCCTCTGTAAATGGGCGGGCTTACTGGAAAAGCGGCTTGCCGAGCGTGCGCGGCGCGACATCGTCGAAGAAGATGTGCACCTGCGCGAGGATGCCGACGTGCGAGCCGCTCGCGCGATTGATCGGGATCTGCGCCTCGATGCCAAGCTGGCCGTAGCGGTTCATCCAGATGAAGCCGGGGTTGACGGTGCCGGTCGTTTGTCCCTGGCTACGCGACAGGGGCACTTCGACTAGCGGGATCAGATTGGAGAACGGCTGCGGCAAGCCCAGATCGTGTACGTGCTGCTGGAGGTAGGGCAGGCTGTACTGGAACGTGAAGCCGTAGTCGAACGAGTTCGGCTGGCCGCCGCCGGTGGTGAACGACGGCCCCGCCTCGCCGGTGATGGCGATCGGGCGCAGCCATGCGAGCGAGTCGGGCAGGTCGCCCATGCCCTTGCCTGCGAAGATCGTGGGCGAGATCGTCGAAAAGTTGTCCGCAATGGCGCGGCTGCCCGTGCCGCCGAGTTCCGCGTCCACGCCCACCGAGGTCATGAACTCGTGCGCGTCGTTCACGTAAAGCAGATACTTCAGGCCCACGCCGAAGTTGTCGAAGCCGTGCGCCGTGGGGTTGTTCTGCATGACGTAGCTGCCGTCCACGGAGAACGCGAGCCTTGGCGTGATGAGCTTGTCGTACTCGAAGTCGAAGGTATTGACGCTCTGGTCGCCCGCGTCGCCGGGCACGCGTTGGTGCCCGAATTCGAGGTTGGCTTCGTCGCCCACGCCGGGGTCGTCCACGGAGAGCGTCGAGGGAAATACGCGGTCGCCCGCGATGGCGTGCGCGTGTGCCGCGCACGGGCCGAGCAGCAGTGCGCAGCCCAGCACGCCGCTCAAGGTGCGAATTTGTCTGCGAATTTGCGTATGAACGTGCGTGCGAATGTGTGCAAGCGCGCCCGGCGCCTGGCGGCCGGACGGTGTTGGGTCAGACATGCGTTGTCCTGTCCTGGAGCGAGGCACGCGCGGGCGCGATGGCGGCGAGCGCGTGCGGGCCCGGCGACACGCGCGGCGTATCGTCCGGGGTGGGTCAGGGGAATCCAGTCAGGACAGGGGTGGGGCGCGCGCGTGAACGTGGCTTACGGGCTCGACGAGGCGCACGCTGTCGAAGCGCGCGGCGATGCGAGCCTGCACGAGCCGCCCGACGAGCACCATGGCGGCGGGCACGCCGGGCATGACCGGCAGGTGCGCAAAGAGGCTGCAATAGCCGCAGTCCTGCATGTCGCCGGGCGCGGCGTGCATGCCTGTGTCGCTGTGTGCGCCGTGCGCGTGCTGCTGCATCGAAGGCATGCCGCAGGGCGCGCGTTCCGTCTCGCCCTGCGTCGTTTGTGCTGCTTGAGCGGCCAGCACATGCGAAACCACGGGCGCGAGCGTCGCCATGAGGAGCGCAAGCGTCCCCAATAGACTGCCTAACGTGAGATGGAATCGGCGCACGACGCGAAGCGTGATAAGGCGGAAAGGATTCGGAGATTATGCCACGCGCGCCATGTTCCCCGGATGCTGCCGTGCCACGCGTTACCGCACAAACCGGTCGATCATGCGCGCAAGCCAACCGTGTGGCGCAACTCCTGATAGCTGCGCAGGCCCGCCACGCCAAGCTCGCGGCCAATGCCGCTCAGCCCGAAGCCGCCCCAGCAGACTTGCGGAAAGATCAACTGCGGCGTGTTGACCCACACGAGCCCGGCGCGCAGTTGCGCCTTGTAGCGGCGCGCGGCCTTCGCGTCGTTCGTCACCACGGTGGCCACCAGGCCATAGCGCGTGTCGTTGGCAAGAGCAATTGATTCGTCATCCGAACGGAATGATTTCACGCATGCCACCGGCCCGAAGATTTCATCGGTCCAGAGCACGTTGTCTGCGGCAGGCTCCGCAATGACGACGGGCGCCATGAAGTAGCCTGCGTGACAGGCGGGGTCGAGCTTGCCCGCAAATGCAATCTGCGCGCCCGCTTCCACGCCCTGGGCAACGAGCGCCGCCACGCGCGCATGTTGCGCGGCGCTGATGAGCGGACCCATCGCCGCTTGATCGGCGGGCGGTGCGACGACGAGCGCGCGCACCGCTGTTTCGAACGCGGCCATGAAGCGGCGGTACACGTTGTCGTGCACGAGAATGCGCGCCGTCGCCGAACACATTTGCCCCGCATTCGCAAACGCGCCGCTGACGGCGAGCGAGACGGCCTGCGTCACGTCGGCGTCCTCGCGCACGATCAGCGCGGACTTGCCGCCCAGTTCGAGCGTGATGCGCTTCATGTCCTGCGCGGCGGCCTGCATGACCTTGCGGCCCGACGCCGTGCTGCCGGTAAACGAGATCTTGTCGACGAGCGGATGCGCCGTGAGCCACGCGCCCACTTCACCGCCGCCGTTGACCACATTCACCACGCCGTCCGGCACGCCGGCTTCGCTGACGATTTCCGCAAGCATGTGCTCGACGGGCGAGGTGAGCTCCGAGGGCTTGATGACCACGGCGCAGCCCGCCGCGAGGGCAGGGGCGAGCTTCCACGCGGTCGTGACCATCGGGAAATTCCACGGCACGATCAGCGCGGCGACGCCCACCGGCTCGTGCACGCGTTCGGCGAGCAATGTGTCGTCGGGCACCGCGACGGACTCGGTGGCGAATACCGCGGCGTCCTCGCACAGGCTCGCGTAATAGTTGAAGGTCGCGGCCGCGTCGCTCACGTCGAGGTCGGCTTCGAACGGGGGCTTGCCGCTCACCTGCATCTGCATGGCCGCAAGGCGCGCGCGGTCGGCTTCGAGCAATTCGGCGATCTTGCGCAGCAGTCTGCCGCGCGCGGCCGGCGTGGTGTGCCGCCACGCAATGAGCGCGTCATGCGCGGCATGCACGGCGCGATCGACCAGTTCGGCGTTCGCGTGCTCCTGCCAGCCGACGGTGTCGCCGGTAGAGGCATTGCAGATGCGCGAGCACACTTCGCTATCGGCAACGGAAAAGGTTGCGCCCGCAATCGTTGCGGCGGGCAGCACGAAGGCATCGCCGTCGATCTGGCGCTCGGGATTCGTAGCCATGGTGTATCTCCTTGCGCTCTAGCGGTAAGCCACGCCCGGCATGACGCAGAGCATTTCAAAAGCGAGATTCGCGCCCACGAGCGCGGTCGTGCCACTCTGGTCGTAGGGCGGCGACACTTCCACGAGATCGGCGCCCACCACGTTGAGCCCTTTCATGCCGCGCACGATTTCCAGGCCCTGCTGCACGGTCAGGCCGCCCACTTCGGGCGTGCCGGTGCCGGGCGCGAAGGCGGGATCGAGCCCGTCGATGTCGAAGCTCAGGTACACCGGCGTGTCGCCCACGCGCTCGCGCACCTCTGCCATGAGCGGTGCGAGCGAGCGGTGCCAGCAAGCCTCGGCCTGCACGACCGTGAAGCCCTGCTTACGGCACCAGTCGAAGTCCTCGGCGTGATAGCCGGTGCCGCGCAGGCCGATTTGCGTGACCTTGTCGCATTGCAGGAGGCCGTCTTCCACCGCGCGGCGAAACGGCGTGCCGTGCGCGATCTTTTCGCCGAACATGGTGTCGTTCACGTCGGCATGCGCGTCGATATGCACGACCGCGACCTTGCCGTACTGCTTGTGCAGCGCGCGCAGGATCGGCCATGCGATCGTGTGGTCGCCGCCGAGCGTGATGGGGCGGCAGCCGTTCGCGACAATGCGATCGTACGCGGCCTCGATGAGGCGGATTGAGTCCTTCAGGTCATACGGATTCGTTGCGACGTCACCGATATCGGCCACCTGCAACGAGTCGAACGGCGCGGCGCGCGTGGCCATGTTGTAGGGTCGCAGCAGCACCGATTCCGAGCGGATCTGGCGCGGCCCGAAACGCGTGCCGGAACGGTTCGAGGTGCCGATGTCGAGCGGCACGCCCACGAAGCAGACGTCGAGACCTTCGGTGGTTTCGGCCTGCGGCAGGCGCATCATCGTGGCGATGCCGCCAAAGCGTGGCATCTCGTTGCCGCCTAGCGGCTGGTTGAACTGGCGCTCCATCTGGCGAGTCTCCGATCGTTAGAGTCAAATCGATCGGGCGATGGTAGGGGAGATCCCGCGCGGCCAAATATGGAAGTTGAGATGTTTACATCGAAGGGGGGCGATGTAAGCGCGTCCTTAAACGCGCGTTCAAACCGCGGCGTAGCCCCAGGCGACGAGCTCGCGCTTGGTGCGCACGCCGAGCTTCGCGAAGGCACGCTTCACGTACGACTCCGCCGTGGCCGCCTGCACGCCCAGGATCTGCGCGGCCTCGGGCACGGTCTTGCCGGTGATGAGGTGCGCACAGGTTTCGTATTCGCGTTTGGACAGGCGTATGCCGTCTGCGGCGATACGCGCGTCGAACTGCGCGAGTGGATGCATGAACGGCGCCGCATGGGCAATGCGCCGCGCCGCGCTCGTGGAGGCGTGCAATTCGAGCAGGGGAAACAGAAACTCGCTCACGCTGCGAAAACGGTGCATTTCCACGAGCGAAAACGCTGGTTCGCGCAGTGCGCGTTCCAGGGCGATGGAGTGCTGGGCATGCCGCGTGCCGCGTGCGAGCACGCACTCGTGGGCAATGCGCGCCTCGTCGAACAGGCGCTGGCGGAACTCGCCGGGCGGAATCGCGCCGATGTCGCGCACCACGAGCATCGTGCCGATCTTGCCGCGTATGCCGGCAAAGAGCGGATCGCTTTCGTAGAAGCGGTCGTAGTAGAGCGTCATCACGTCCGAGATCGCGTCCGAATCCATTCCGACCCCGCCGCTGCCGATCCATTCGCAGCGAAAGCCCGTGGGCATCGTGTTGTCCGCGCGCGAGCGCTCGATATGCACGACGTTCACGGGCACGACCTCGTTGAGCAGCAGCGTGAGGCGAGGCACGAAATCGGGCGTGCCAACGGCCTCGATCACATTGCCGAGGGTCTTGAACGAGAGCGGAAAGTTGGGTTGATCGCGATTGGGCGGGGGTACGTTGAGCAGCATGGCGCGCCCCTTCGTATGAGCCGGCCCATTATAGCCCACGGATTCCGGCCGCCAAAAAGCCGGAAAAGGCGGCCGGAAGGGTGGCGCGCGGGTGGACGGAACACGGCGAAACGCAGCTTGCCCCCCCCGCGGGAGGGCATACCGCGGGCACGCCAGTCGGTAACTTTGGCGTCACCCAATCAACTGGAAGCGACGCAAATGAGCAAACTGATTCAGGACATCGTGCCGCTGGGCGCAGGCATCGGCGAATTCACGAAGCTGGAGTTCGGCATGGACGAAAGCGACTGGCGCGCCGCCGAGGGCAAGAACGGCAACTACGTGATCGGCTGGTGGGAAGGCAAGATCGGCGCGGTGGACTTTCCGGCCACCACGGCCGACGAAGCGGTGTGGCTTGTCGAAGGCAAGGTCGCCTTGACCGACGCGCAAGGCGGACGCAAGGAATTCACGGCGGGCGAAGGCTATCTGCTGCCCGCGGGCTTCGCCGGCCGCTGGGAAACCATAGAGGACGCGAAGAAGTTCTACGTCGTGCTCGAACAGGCCTAACGCGAGCCGCCCCCTCCACGGACGGGGGCGGACCGGTCTCCCCCGTTTCATGCCGTGAAGAAAATGATGAGTACCCCTGTAGATATCGAAGTCGAACCGCCCCGACTGAAACCCGCTGCGCAGCGCCCGCCCGTTGCGCTTGGTGTGCAAGAGGCGCTGGCGCGCACGCGCTTCTTTCCGTACTGGCTCGACAATCCCGCCGAGCCGCCCACCGAGCCGAAGCTCTCCACCGACGTGGAAGCCGACCTGCTGATCGTGGGTGGCGGCTTCACGGGGCTGTGGGCGGCCGTGCAGGCGAAGGAGCAGATGCCGCATCTGAACGTGGTGGTGATCGAGGCGGGCCAGGTCGCGCACGGCGCGTCGGGCCGCGCGGGCGGCATTATTTCGACTTCGGTGATGCACGGCCTGCCCAACGCGGTGCGCGTGTTTCCGAACGACATCGAGCAACTGGAGGAGTTCGGCCAGCGCAATCTCGACGGCTTCGAGGAAACGCTCGCGCGCTACGGTATCGACGCCGACATCGAATGGAACGGTGAAATGACCGTGGCCGTCGACCCGGACCATATCGAGCACCTGCGCGGCGACTACGAACTGCACAAGCGTTACGGGCACGACGTCGTGCTGCTCGGGCGCGAGGCGACGCGCGAGCAACTCGATTCGCCCTTGTTCGCGGGCGCGCTGTGGTCGCGCAACCGCAGCGGCATCGTGCATCCGGCCAAGCTCGCCTGGGGCCTCAAGCGCGCGGCGCTTTCACTCGGCGTGAAGATTTACGAGCACACGCCGCTTATCGAGGTTGCCGACGAGGGCGCGAGCGTCCACGTGAAAACGCCCCACGGCAGCGTGCGCGCGCCGCGTGTGCTGTTTGGCAGCGGCACGGCGAAGGTTGGCATTCCTGATATCAACCGGCGGGTGTTGCAGGTGCGCGACCACGTGCTCGCCACCGAACCGCTCACCGACGAACAGTTGGCGCGCATCGGCTGGAAGAACCGCCAGGGCATTTACGACACGCGCACACAGCTCAACTATTTCCGCCTGACGAAGAACAACAACATCATCTTCGGCGGTCTGGTGAGCTACCACTTCGACGGCGACCCCAACCCGCCGCAGGACGAGAAGGCCGAAACCTATTATCGGCTGGCGCAGGCTTTCTACCGCACCTTCCCGCAGCTTGGCGACGTGCGCTTCTCGCACGCCTGGGGCGGCCCGATCGACTACTGCTCGCGCGGCTCCGTGTTCGCGAAACGCTACCTGAACGGCAAAGCCGTTTTCGTGGCCGGTTATACGGGCTTCGGCGTGGCCGCGAGCCGCTTTGGCGCCTACATGGGCCTGAACATTCTCTTCGACCGCAAGAGCCCCGAGCGCGCGCTCGATATCGCCAGCCTCAGCCCGACCTATATCCCGCCGGAGCCGGTGCGCTGGCTGGCCGCGAAGGTCACGTTCCACGCCTTCGACGGCGCGGACGCCGAAGGCGGCTGGAAACGCGCGTGGATCAAGGGCATCAAGGCGATGGGCTTTCCAATGTGAGCAGCATGTTCTCCAATACTTCCGATCTCGATCTGCGGCTCATCCGCGTTTTTCTCGCCGTGGTGGACGCGCGCGGCATCACGGCCGCCGAAGCGACACTGGGCGTGCGGCAGTCCACCATCAGCACGCAGCTTTCCGCGCTGGAGGCCCGCGTGGGCTTCAAGCTGTGCGAGCGCGGGCGCGGCGGCTTTCGCCTGACTTCGAAGGGCGAGCGCTTCGTGCCTTCGGCGCGCGCACTCGTTGCGGCCACAACCGAATTTGTCGCGCGGGTGCGCGACATCGACCGCAAGCTGGTCGGCACGCTCGGCATCGGCCTGATCGGGCAGGCTTCGCACGTGGAGAATGTGCGACTCGCGGAGGCCATCGGCGCGTTTCGCAAGCGCGATCAGGCGGTGCGTTTCACGATGAAGGTGGCCGCGCCCCAGGAACTCGAAGAAAGTCTCGTCAACAACCAGCTCGACATTGCGATCGGCTATTTCTGGCACCGCGTGGCCGGCCTCGACTACACGGAGTTGTTCAGCGAGCGTCAGGTGCTGTGCTGCGGGCGCGGGCATGCGCTTTTCCACGACGCGCCGCACGTCAACACCGGCAACCTGCGCGAGCACGACTGGGTTTGGCGCAGCTATCCGATTCCCGAGGAGCTTGCGGGCATTGGCGAGCGTCAGGTCACCGCGATCGCCGACAGCATCGACGCGGCCACGGTCCTGATCCTCTCGGGCAGTCATATCGGCTATCTGCCGGCGCATCACGCCGAACCGTTCGAGCAGCGCGGCCTGATCCGCGCGCTCGGGCGCACGACCTTCGGCTTCGATGTGCCGATGCATCTGGCCGTCAAGCGCAGCGCCACTGAAAAGCCCATCGTACGTGCGTTTTGCGACGATCTGCTCAACGTCTACGGGCAGCATGCGGCGGCGTCCGAAGCGCTGGCGCAATAGCGGCGCGGCGCGCGCCATACATTGGCTGCGCGCGATGTAAACGTAGGGAATCCAGAATAATTAATCGACCATGATCGATTAAAGTGGACATGAGATGTTGAAAATGCGCTGACCGCAACGGCGCGCAATGGAGTGAGACAATGAGCGACAACAGCATTACCCAGATCGAGACCTTCGGTTTCGAACGCATTCCCGATGCGTCGCGCTATGCGCGTCCCATCGATCTCTTCCGGCTGCTGTTCGGCGGCTGCAATACCTTTTCGACTTCGGTGCTGGGCAGCTTTCCCGTGCTCGTCGGCCTCTCGTTCAAGGCAGGCGTATGGTCCATCTTGCTCGGTGTGCTCGCGGGCACCTGCATTCTCGCGCCCATGAGCCTGTTCGGCCCGCGCAACGGCACGAGCGACCCCGTATCGTCGGGCGCGCACTTCGGCATACACGGGCGGATCGTGGGATCGTTTCTCGCGCTGCTCACGTCGATCGCGTTTTTCGCGCTCGCCGTGTGGAGTTCCGGCGACGCGCTCGTGGGCGGCGCGCACGATATGGTCGGCGTGCCCGTCAACACCTGGACGCTCGGCAGCGCCTACATGGTGTTCGCCGTGCTCGTGGTGGTGGTGTGCATCTACGGCTTTCGCTTCATGCTGTGGGTGAACAAGATCGCCGTATGGGCCGCGAGCGTCATGTTCGTGGTGGGCGCATTCGCGTTCGCCGGTGCGTTCGATCCCGGCTACGCGGGCACGCTGCATCCCGGCGGCGCGGGTTTCTGGGTGGCCTTCGTGAGCGCCGTGCTGGTGGCGTTGAGCAACCCCGTATCGTTCGCCTCGACGCTTGGCGACTGGGCGCGCTACATCCCGCGCAACACGCCGCGCCACCGCGTGATGGGCGCCGTGTTCGCCGCGCAGATCGCGACCTTCGTGCCGTTCTTCTTCGGCCTCGTCACGGCCACGATCATCGCGACGAAAGCGCCGAACTACATCGCCTCTAACGACTATGTGGGCGGCTTGCTGGCCGTGTCGCCCCGCTGGTTCCTGCTGCCCACGTGCCTCATCGCGATCATCGGCGGCATGTCCACGGGCACGACCGCGCTGTACGGCACCGGCCTCGACATGTCGAGCATGTTCCCGAAGCTGCTCAACCGCGTGCGCGCGACCATACTGATCGGCACACTCGCTATCGGCTTCATCTTTATTGGCCGCTTCGCGTTCAATCTCGTCGAGAGCGTGTCCACGTTCTCCACGCTGATCTGCACGTTCAGTTGCCCTTGGATGGCGATCATGGTGATTGGCTTCGTCACGCGGCGCGGCCACTACCTCGCCGACGACCTCCAGGTCTTCAATCGCGGCGGCCGGGGCGGGCACTACTGGTTCACGCACGGCTGGAACCTGCGGGCGATGGGCGCGTGGCTGCCGGCGGCGTTTCTCGGCCTCGCGTTCGTGAATCTGCCGGGGCAGTTCGTCGGTCCGCTGGGTTCGCTGGCGGGTGGCCTCGACTTGAGCGTTCCCGTTTCCTTGCTGGTGGGCGGTGCGATCTATATCGTACTGCTCACGATGTTCCCGGAACCGGATGCGGTGTACGGTCGAGAAGGACGTCGCTTCGTGCGCGCCACGCGCGGGCAAGTCGTGGCCGCGGATCATGCGCCACGCATGCACACGGCGCACCATGTGGGCGCCGTGCAGGACCTGCAACGCGAGCCGGAATACGCCGAATAAGCGGCAAGGGCGCTCGCCTCGCACGAGGCGAGCGCGCATGTGCGGCACCGCACACTGCGTGCGATCGCATTGGCGCACGATGTCGCGATCCTTCGACTCTCCCGAGCGGCGCGCGATGAGACCCGTTGACGACGTGCGGCACCGAAGCTTCGGCTGGCTCAAGGGGTTGCTGCTCGCGGCGGCTGCGTTGGCCGTTTGCGCGAGCACCCCGGCACTCGCGCAAACGTCTGCAAACGTCGGCATGATCTGGACGGCGACGTTGCCCGGCCATCCCACCTTGCTGCTGCTGCCCACCATCCATAACCTCGCACACGAAGACCCGCGCATCGACGCGACGCTTGCCTCGCTCGCCGGCAGCGTGCGCGCCATCGCGCTCGAAGCGCCGATGGCCCTGAATGCGCAACGCGTCGCGATGATCCGGCAGGATGCCGCGTTGCCGCCCGACGACAACCTCACGAATCACATGAAGACGATGAGTCCCGCCGCGCTCGCGCAGTGCGCGCGCGACAGCCACTTCGACATCGTGAAGTTTCTTCAGCTCAAGCCGTGGGTGGCGGCCGCCGCTATCGACGCGTGGCGCACGAACACCGTACCGGGCGGGCGGCGTGACGCCGGGGCGCCAACCGCCCAACGTCCCGGCATCGACACGCGCCTCGAGACGATCGCGTTGAAGCAGCATATTCCGCTCATCTATCTGGCCGGCTTCGACGCGGAACTGCATCTGCTCGACGGTATTCCCGCGCGCGCCCAGGAGGCCTTGCTGGTATCGTCGTGCGCGGCCTTTCACGGCACGCCGCCGGGCAGCGTGTCGTCCGAAGTGCTGGAACGTGCGTGGATCGATGCCGACGGCAGCGTATTCGAGCGCATCTCCACGCAGCAGGCGCCGGGCGAGAGCGACGCGCATTTCGAGGCGACGCGCTACGTCATGCTGGAGGGCACGCGCATTTTCGCGGCCACGCTCGCGCGCGACGACTATTTCCACGGCAAGGGCGCAATTCTCGTCGCGGTCGGCGCGAGCCACTACTTCGGCGAGGAGTCGCTGATCGATCGCCTTCGCCGAGCGGGCTATACGGTGACGCCGCCGCAGCACTCCGCCATTGTGAGCAGCCGGTAAGTGCGCAGGCCGCTCGTGTGGCCGGTAAAGCGACGCGTGTAAGATCACGGCTTTTCCGCACCGCGTAAGGAGTCGATCTTGCTTCGTTCACTCGTGAGACTGTGTGCCGGCGCGCTGCTGATCGTTGCGGCCGCAAGCATGTCCGCCGTCGCCGCCGAACAGCCGGGCGCCGCCGATGAGCAGATACGCGACGCGGCGCTCGCCTTCATGAACGAGAACGGCATTCCCGGTCTCGCGATTGCGGTGGCCGTGAACGGCAAGGAGCGCTTCTACAACTTCGGCGTGGCTTCGAAGGAAACGGGCGAGCCTGTCACGAACACCACGCTCTTCGAACTCGGCTCGATGAGCAAGACCTTGCTCGCCACGCTCGCCGCGTGGGCGCAGGTGAACGGCAAGCTCTCGCTCGACGCCCCGGTGAGCGACTATCTGCCCGAGATGCGCGGCACGCCGTTCGGCGCGCTCACGCTCGTGAATCTCGGCACGCACACGGGCGGCGGCTTCCCGTTGCAGGTGCCCGACGAAGTGACGAACGACGAACAACTCACAGCGTGGCTCAAGGCATGGCGTCCGCGCTATCCCGCAGGCACGCAGCGCACCTACGCGAACCCGAGCATCGGCATGCTCGGGCGCATCACGGCGAAGCAACTGGGCATGAGCTATGCCGATGCGGTGGAGAAGACGCTTTTTCCCAAGCTCGGGCTCGCGCACACGTATATCCGGGTGCCGCCCGGCGAGCGCGCGGCCTATGCGCAGGGCTATGACAGCAAGGACATGCCGGTGCGTCTGAGCCCTGGTGTGCTCGCCGACGAAGCCTATGGCGTGAAATCGGATACGCGCGACATGTTGCGCTTTCTCGAAGCGAACCTGGGGCAGGTGGCGCTCGAACCGGAGATGCAGCGCGCGCTCGAAGCGACGCACACAGGCTATTTCCGCGCGGGGCCGTTCATTCAGGATCTGGTGTGGGAGCAGTATGCGGAGCCGGTCGCCCTGAACGATCTCGTGAAGGGCAACGCCAATGTCATGGTGCTGGAGGACAACCCGGCCACGGCGTTGAAACCGCCTTTGCCGCCGCAGAGCGAGGCGCTACTCAACAAGACGGGCGCGACCAATGGCTTTGGCGGCTATCTCGTGTTCGCGCCTGCGCGCAAGACCGCGATCGTCATTCTCGCGAACCGCAATCATCCGACCGAGCCGCGCGTAAGGTTCGCTTATCGTCTGCTGGAACTGGTGCAGGGCGCGGCGGCGCATTGAGGCCCACCGAAATTGAGGCCCATTGAAGCGCGGTTACGCCGAATCGCTCGTCGCGCGCGTGTTGCGCTTCGCGGCGGGCGTGATCTCCGCATTGCCGCCTTCGCCCGTGCGCCGCTGTAGCCCGCTCACCGCAGCCGTGAGCCCGCGCCCGCCGGGGTTGTTGCGCAACTTGAACGTCAGGCCCTGGCGTTGCGCAATGCGCGCGACGATCGAAAGCCCCAGCCCGCTGCCGGTGCCCTGCGCATGATCGCCGCGAAAGAAGCGGTCGAGCACGCGTTCGAGATCGGCCTCGGGAATGCCGGGGCCGTTGTCCACCACCTCGAAGCCGAACGTGTCCTGCGCGCGCGTGAGCACGAGGTCGATCTTGCCGCCCGAGGGCGTGTGGCGGATCGCGTTGTCGAGCAGATTGTTCAGCAAGGTGTTGAGCCCGTGCGGGTCGGCGCTCACGTTGCAGATGTCCTCGGGCGTGACGGGCGGGCGCGATTCCAGACCGAGGTCGATGCCTTTTTCCTCGGCGAGCAGCGAGAAGTCGCCGATCGCCTGTTCGCCCAGCCGCCGCAGGCTCACGATCGCCGAGGGGGCGCTTGCCTGCGCGTCTTCGCGGGCGAGCGTGAGCAACTGCTGCACGAGGCGGATCGTGCGGTTCAGGCGCGTTTGCATGCGTTCGAGCGTGCGCGGCTCGCCGCTGAGCGTGCCGTCGTGCAGCGCCGCCTGCCATTGCAGCTTGAGCGCGGCGAGCGGCGAGCGCAGCTCGTGCGCCGCGTCGGCGATAAAGGTGCGCTGCGCCTGCGAGGCCGCGTTCAGGCGATCCAGCAGATCGTTGAGCGCCTCGACGAGCGGACGCAACTCCACGGGCACCGAGCCGTCCAGGCGCAGCGGTTCGAGCGCATGGACCGAGCGCGCGGCGAGCAGCGTCGAAAGCCCGCGCACCGGCGCGAGTCCGCGCGTCACGACGAACAGCACGAGCACGATCGCCACGGGCACGAGCAGCGCGAGCGGCCACAAGGTGTGCAGCGCGAGATGCAGCGCCAGCGTATCGCGCACGGAAATGGGTTGCGCGACCTGCACGAAGCGCTCGGGCTGCGCGAGGCCGAACACGCGCCAATGCACCTCGTCGTGCTCGATCGTGCGAAAGCCCGTGGCCTGGCGCGGCAGCGTGGGCGTTTCCTGCGAGTGGTAGATGAGCTTGCCGTCGCGGTCCCAGATCGCAATGAGAATGCGGTCGTCGGCAATTTCGTCGAAGCCGGGACCGGACTGTTCCACCTCACGTGCCGTCGCGACGTTCGCGGGCATGGAAAGCGCGACGGCGTGCAGTTCGTAATCGAACAGCTCACCGGCTTCTTCGCGCGCCGTGTGGAAAATGCCGATGCCCGCCACCACCGAGGCGGCAGCGAAGCCGCAGATGAGCCAGCCGAGCAGGCGCCGGCGGATCGAGTTCATTCGGACCTCTTGAGCCGGTAGCCCACGCCGCGCACGGTCACGATCTGGTCGGCGCCGATCTTGCGGCGCAGGCTGTGCACGTGCACTTCGATCGCGTTGCTGCCCACTTCCTCGCCCCAGCCATACATGCGCTCTTCGAGCTCGGCCTTCGTGAACACGCGCGCGGGCTGCTCGATCAGCACATGCAACAGAGCGAATTCGCGTGGCACGAGCGCAACCGGCAGACCTTCCTTCGTCACTTCATGCGCGGCGGGGTCGAGCGCGAGGTCGCCGTGCGCATAGACGGGCTGCTTCTGGCCCGTGCGCCGGCGCAGCAGCGCGCGGGCGCGGGCGGCCAGTTCGTCGAGGTCGAAAGGCTTGATGAGGTAGTCGTCGGCGCCGGCGTCGAGCCCGGCGATGCGGTCCGTCACCGAGTCGCGCGCGGTCAGGATCAGCACGGTCGCCTCGCCGCCCTTGCGGCGGTAGCCGTTGAGCACCTCGATGCCGTCCTTTTTCGGCAGTCCGAGATCGAGCAGCACGAGGTCGTACACGTCGTTGTCGAGCGAAAGCTCCGCCTCCCGCCCGTCGCGCGCCCAGTCGACGGCATGGCCTTCGCGGCGCATCGAATCGAGCACCGTTTCGGCAATCATCTCGTCGTCTTCCACCAGCAACAGGCGCATCGCTCGCTCCCCGATTTTTCAACCTCTCATTGTCGCTCATCCCGGCTTAACCGGTGCTTAAGTCACTCGCCAGTCGCCGGCCTGGGCGTTCCGGCCCCGCGTACGAGCAGCACGCGCAGCAGGGCGGGAAGCACGAGCAGCACGAGCGGCATCTGCACGATCAGCCCCGAGATGATTGCCACGGCGAGCGGCTGCTGCATGGCGGAACCCTGGCCGAGCGCGAAGGCGAGCGGCAGCAGCGCGAGAATCGCGGCGATGGTGGTCATCGCGATCGGCCGCAGGCGGTTGCGGCCCGCGGCGAGCAGGGCGTCATCGACCGTATGGCCTTCGTCGCGCACGAGTCCCTGGAACTCCGAAACATAGAAGATCGCCACTTCGGTCACGATCCCCACGATCATCGTCATGCCCATCATCGCGGAGATGTTGAGCTCGATTCCCGTGATCCACAGTCCGATGAACACCGCACCCGTGGCGAGCAGCGGCATGGCCATGACCGCGAGCGCCACGCGAAAGCGTTCGTAGAGAAAGAGCAGCAAGCCGAACACGAGCGCGACAGCCGCGCCGAACACCGCGAGCAGCCCCTTGAACGCGATTTGCTGCTGCTGGTAAAGACCGCCCAGCTCGTAGTAGACGCCTGCGGGCAGCAGGCCCGGCTCGCCGAGCACGCGCTGCACGTCCGCGATGGTCGAGCCGAGGTCGCGCCCTTCGATGCGCGCGGTCACGGCCGCCATGCGTTTGAGATTGTCGCGGCTGATTTCGGGCTGCCCCGACACGGCGACGCGATCCGCCACGCGCGCAAGCGCGAAGATGTGGCCATCGGGCGCGCGGATCGGCAGGCGGCTCAGTGCCGTGTCGGTGAGGTGCGCCGCGTTCTGCGCGCGCACGCGCACGCCGATGGTTTTCGGGCCGCTCTGGAATTGCGTGGCCACGTTGCCGTCGAGCAGGTCGTTGACCTGCTGCGCGATGGCTTGCGGGTCCATGCCCTCGGCGGCGGCCGCGTCGGGGCGGATATGCAGGTCGATCGCGTCGCCCGCGGGATTGATGCCGTCGTTCACATCCACGATGCCGTTGATCTTCGCGATGCGCGCGGCCACGTGCCGGGCGGTGCCGTCCAGCACGTTCTGGTCGTCGGAATAGATCTTGATCTGCACGGGCTGCGGCACGGCGGTCAGGTCGCCGATCAGGTCCTCCATCAACTGCGCGAGTTCCACGCTCACGCCGGGCACCTGGCTTTCGATGCGCGAGCGGACTTCCTCCATCACGGTGTCGATGGGTTCGCGCGCGCCGGATTTCAGGCGCACGAAAAAGTCGCCCTTGTTCGGCTCGTTGAGGTCGCCGCCGAGCCCCGCACCCGTGCGCCGCGACCACGTCTGCACGTTCGGGTTCGCACGCAGGATGGCTTCGATCTGGCGCATGAGCCGGTCGGTTTCGGTGATCGAAGTGCCGGGGCGCGTGTGATAGTCGAGCACGAAGCCGCCTTCGTCCATCGAAGGCATGAAGCCGCTGCCCACGCGCGTGAAGGCGAGCGCGGCGAGCAGCGCGAGCGGAACGAGCCCTGCGAGCACCCATGCGGGCCGCGCGCTCACGCGTGCAACGAGCTTCGCATAGCCGCGATTGAGCCACGCCGCGAAGCGCGTTTCCGTGTGCTCCTGCGCGTCCGTGGACGTGAGCCAGCGATCGCAGAGAATCGGAATGGCAAGCCAGGTGACGATGAACGAAATAAACAGGGCGCTCGCCATCGTCACGGAAAGCGCCTTGAAAAACGCACCCGTCACGCCCGAAAGAAACGCGAGCGGCACGAAGATCACGAGCGTGGCCGCCGAGGAGCCCGCGAGCGGCCGCGTGAATTCGAGCGCGGCGCTCATCACGCGGCCGTGGAAGGCGTGCTCGCCCGCCTCGCGCATGCGCCGCGAGATATGCTCGATCATCACAATGGCGTCGTCGATCACGAGGCCCACCGCCGCCGCCATGCCGCCCAGCGTCATGATGTTGAAGCCCATGCCGAACACGTCGAGCAGCAGGATGGTCGCCGCCATCACCACGGGCACCAGCGCGACGGCAATCAGCGTGACTTTCATATTGCGCAGGAATACGAATAGTGTGAGCGCCGCGAGCACCACGCCGATCATGATCGCGTCGCGCACGCTCGTGGCGGAGGCAATGACGAGCTCGCTCTGGTCGTACCAGTTGGCGAGATGCACGCCTGCGGGCATGTGCTGGCCGAAGTCGGCGAGGCGCGCGCGAATGGCCTTCGCCATCGCCACGCTGTTCGCGCCGGGCTGCTGATAGATGTTGACGAGCACCGCATCCTGGCCGTCAGCCGTCACGCGTATCCATTGCGGCACGACGCCGCGCGCCACCGTGGCGACGTCGCGCAGACGCACCTGGCCGCCGCCCGCCGGCGCGGCCACCACCACGTTCCCTAGCGCTTCGAGGCCGTCGATGGCGGTGTCGGCGACGACGAGATAGAGCTTGTCGTGGTCTTCGAGCCGGCCCGTCGCCATCAGCACGTTGCCCGCGCCGATGGCGCGCGAAATATCGGCGACCGAGAGCTTGTGCGCGGCGAGCCGGGCGGGATCGACCGCGACTTCGAGTTCGTCGCGCGCACCGCCCGCCACCTCCACGCGCGCCACGCCCTCGACCGAGGAAAGCAGCGGGCGCAACTGGAACTGTGCGAGATCGTAAAGTTGTGCGAGGCTTTGCCGCTGCGAGGTGAGGCTGTACGCGAGCACCGGGAACACCGTCGGGTCCATGCGGCGCACCTGCATGGTCGTGCCCGGCGGCAGGCTCGCGAGGATCTCGGCAATGGCCGACTGCGCTTGCAGCGTGGCCTGCGCCATGTCGGTGCCCCAGTCGAAGTTCAGCGAAATCTCGGCGCTGCCCCGGCTCGTGCGCGACTCCACGTCGCGCACGTTCGGCACGCGCCGCAGGGCTTCTTCGACGGGCATTGTGACGAGCGTCGCCATCTGTTCGGCGGGGCGGTCGCCCGCGTCGAGCGAGACCACGGCGCGCGGAAACGACACGTTGGGAAAGAGCGAGATGGGCAGGCGCAGCGCGGTAAGCGCGCCGGCGATCGCGGCGAGCGCGATCACGAACAGCAGCGAGCGCCGGTGGCGCTGCATCCAGAGGCCGAAATTCATTGTGCGCCGCCTTTGGTCATGCGCACCGCCATGCCTTCTTCGAGCTCATAGTTGCCACTCACCACGAGCGGGCGCGAGGCGTCGAGCGCGCCGTCCACGCCGTACCAGCCGTCGCGTTCGACTTCCATCTGCACGGCCACGCGGTGTGCCTTGCCTGCGGGCGTCACCTGGAAAACATAGTGTCCTTTGGAGTCCTGTAGAACGGCGGCGCGCGGCACGTTCCACCAGTTGCCGGGGCGCGTTTCGATATCGGCGCGCACGTGCATGCCGGGCATGAAGGGCGCGCCCGTGAACGGCACGCTCGCGCCGACATTGACGAGCTGGCTTTGCGCATCGATCGCGGCGCCGACCAGCACGATCTGGCCGGCCGCGCCCGCGTTGCCGAGCGATGCGGAAAGGGCGTGCAGCACGACGCGGTCGCCTGCGTGTATCGTCAGCGCGTCCGCGGGTTCCACGCCGAGCGAGACGTTCGCCGCGCGTCCCGCACCGGCGTTCGCGGGCACGAATTGCGCGAGCGCGGCGCCGGCCTGCACCTGGTCGCCCTGGGCGGCGGAGATCTGCGAAACCACGCCGGCCGAGGGCGCAACAAGTGTTTTGCTTCCCTGCGTCACGCCCGAGCGGGTTTGCGCGGCAAGCGCCGCGCGCGCATCGTCGAGTGCCTTGCGCGCCGTCGCCAACTGCGATTGCGTGGCGAGACCGTCGCGGTAGAGCGCCTCGGTGCGATCCAGTTCGCCGCGCGCGAAGGTCGCCTCGCTTTGCGCCTGGCTCAATGCAATGACGGCGCCGGCGTCGGCCTCGACCACGAAAAGCGGCGCGCCGCGCGCAACGCTTTGCCCCGGTTGCGCGAGCACGCGCATCACGCGCGCCGTGTAGGGCAGGCTCAACGTGGTGATATTCGCGGCAGCGGCGCTCACCACGCCATAGGCCTCGATTTGCTGTGCGATGGGCTTGCGCGCCACGGGCGCGACGACGACGGCGACGGAGACGGAGACGGGCTCGTCAGCGAGCGCGGGCGAAAGCGTCGTGGCCACGGCGGCGAGGAGCGCGGCGGCGCGAAGAAGGAGCGGTCGTCTTGGCATGGAGGTCAACGGTTGGCGATGGGGAGCGTCGGGGCGGAGGCAGGGTCCGGAATCGCGCTGCCGAGCAGGGCTTGCAGCCCGACACGCTGTTCCGCAAGCGACTCGCGCAGCGTGGCGACGTCGATTGCGCGCGCGAGCGCGGCAGACTGCGCGTCCGTGTACTGGCCGAGCGTGATGCTGCGCGCCGTGTAGGCGTCGTGGGCACGCTCCGCGCTGCGCTGCAAGGGCGGCAGCGAGGCCTCGGCGTCGGCAAGCTGGCGGGCGATGATCGCGCCGTTTGCGCGCAGGTGCGCCGTGTCGGCCACGGCGGCGTTCAGACGCGTCTGGTATTCGTCCGCGAGGCGCGTGCGCGTGGCCTGCTCGATCGCGATGTTGCCGCGATTGCGATTGAAGATGGGCAGGCTCAGGCTGATCTGGAAGCCGCTCGTGTAGATCTCCGAAGTATCGCGCGCACGCACGAAGCCCACGGAAAGACTGGGAAACTGGTTGAGGATCGCCGCGCGATACTTCGCTTCCTGCGCTTCGTAACCCGCCTTCAGCGCGAGCAGGTCGGGGCGGCGCGCGGGCAGCGCGGCCATGGCCGCATCGACGGTCGCATCGGGCGTCGGTGCGATCGTATCGAGTGCATCAAGCGCATCCGGTCCCACGAGCGGCAGTTCGACATCGGGCGCGAGGCCGAGCAGCGCGTTCAGGTCGTGGCGGGTTTGCTCGCGCGCCAGTTGCATGTCCGCGTATTGCTTGCGCGCGTCTTGCAGCGAGACGAGTGTGCCTGCAACGACATCCGCGGTCACGTTGTGGGCTTGTGCGGCACGCTCGGTACGCTCATGGCGCATGCGCGCCAGTTCTTCCTGCTGCGCAAGCAGCGGCAGCACGGCGTCCTGATAGCGCGCCTTGACGAACAACTGGCGCGCTTGCGCCACGACCTGCCACTCTTGCCAGAGCAGGCCGAGATCGGTTTTGTGCACGGTGGCTTCGGCCGAATGCAAGTTGGCGCTGCGCGTGACGAGCGCCATCACGTCCATGCTCAAGCCGTAGCTGAATGCGCGAGACAGGCCGAGCTGGCCCGGATAGTCGCTGGAAATGGCGACCTGCGGGTCCGGCAGCAAGCCCGCCGAATAGGCCTGGGCCTGCGCGATGCCGAGATCGTCGCGTGCGAGCCTGAGGTCGGGATTGTTCGCGACCGCGAGCATGGCGACGTCTTCGATGTCGAAGCCGTTTGCCGGGTCGAAGCGGTGCGCGGCCAGCTCGGGCAGCGGCATGGTCGCGGGATCGATCTGCACGCGCGCGAGCGCATTCGCGTCGATCAACGATGCGTGCGAGGCCAACGGTTGCGCGCGATACGTGGTGCAGCCGGTGAGCGTCGCGGCGAAACAGACGGCGCAGGCGGCGGCCAGCGCAACGCCGCGCGCGCGCGCCGGCGGGCAGGGCAGCAGGCGGGGCAAGGGGACTCCTGGCACAAGGCAAAAAGCGTGGCGGAAACACACGGCGCAGGGTATGCATACGCCAGGTTGAATGCCGCGGATTGTGCAGGGGTAACCCTTAGGTAACGCTTAAGTCACGCTCGCGCGTGTTGGGCATTGACTTCGCATTTGCGCGGGGTCAGTGCGCTGCGCGAGCGTAATGTGGCGACGTCGCACCGGCTTCAGTCGAGCAATTTCAGCACGTCGTCGTAGAGCGCGCGCGGCACCTTCACGCCTTCGCGTTCGCTGCGCTCGCGTGCCTCGAAGCGGCGCTGCGACGGCAGGCGCGCGCCTTGCGCCGTGATGGCGTCGAACAGTTGCTCGGCGCGCGCCTGACCGGCCGCATGACCGTCGCCGCCAAAGCGGTGCGGGTCGATGGCGATGACGAGTTCGCCGTGACAGGGGCTCGCGCCCGAGCCGCCGTCGAACGTTTGCGACTCCATGCTCGTGAGGTCGCCGATCAACGCGCCCGCGAGCAACTCGATCATGGCCGCGAGCGCCGAACCCTTGTGGCCGCCGAATGTCTGCATCGCGCCTTCCAGCGCGGCGCGCGCGTCGGTGGTCGGCTGGCCTTCGCTGTCGAGCGCCCAGTGCGGCGGAATGGACTTGCCCTCGCGCGCGTGCAGCTCGATGTCGCCGCGCGCGATCGCGCTGGTCGCGAAGTCGAACACGAACGGCAGGCCGCCTTCGCGCGGCCACGCGAACGCCAGCGGATTCGTGCCGAACACGCCGCGCGTGCCGCCCGCGGGCGCGACCCAGCTATGGCTCGGGTTCATCGCGAGGCCCACGAGTCCGTGCGCGGCGATGGCTTCGACTTCCGGCCAGAGCGCGGAGAAGTGGAAGCAGCGGTTGATCGCCATCGCCGCTATGCCCTGGCTGCGCGCCTTCTGTGCGAGCACGGGCAGGCCGGTTTCGAAGGCGAGCAGGGAGAAGCCGTAGTGCGCGTCGACGGCCAGCACGCCGGGCGCGATGTCGCGTAGCGTGGGTTCGGCGCGCGCGTCGACCTTGCCGCTCTTGAGCGAGCGCGCGCAAACGAGCAGGCGGTAGATGCCGTGCGAGTGGCATTCGTCGCGCTGGCCCTGGGTGATGACGCGCGCGATGGCCGCGGCATGCGCTTCGGACATGCCGTGCCGCAGCAGCACGTTGCGCGCGAGCGCGAAGACTTCGTCGAGCGTGAGAACGACGTGCGTGGACGTGTCAGTCATGGTGGTGGGTGTCGATATCGCGTGGCCTGCAAAAAAACAAACCGGGCCCTGGCGGCCCGGTTTCGCGTGGTGCAATGCGTTGGGCTTAGAGGCCCACGTCCGGCAGCGCGGGGCGCGTGGCGAGCGCCTTTTCGACCACGGCCTTCACGTGCGCGAGCGCTTCGCCTTCGAGCGCGAGGCGCGGCGGGCGCGTGATCGCGCTGCCGCGGCCGACGAGCTCCTCGCACAGCTTGATGCACTGCACGAGGTCGGGGCGCGCGTCGAGGTGCAGGAGCGGCATGAACCAGCGATACAGCGCGAGCGCTTCGTCGAAACGCTTTTGCTTCGCGAGGCGGAAGAGCGTTTCGCCTTCCTTCGGGAACACGTTCGACATGCCCGAGACCCAGCCCTGCGCGCCCACGGCCACGCTTTCGACCACCACGTCGTCAAGGCCCGCGAACAGCACGAAGCGGTCGCCCACGGCGTTGCGCAGGTCGATGAAGCGGCGCGTGTCGCCCGAGGAGTCCTTGAAGCAGACGATATTTTCGCAATCCTGAAGAGCGATCAGGATATCGGGCGTCACGTCGTTCTTGTAGATCGGCGGGTTGTTGTAGACCATCACCGGCACGTCGGTGCTCGAAGCCACGGCGCGGAAATGCGCGGCCGTTTCGTGCGGCTTCGACGAATACACGAGGGCGGGCATGACCATCACGCCGTCCACGCCCACGCGCGCCGCTTCCTTCACGGTCTGACGCGCGAACTCGGTGGTGAATTCGGCAATACCGGCGATCACGGGCACCTTGCCACCGGCGGCGTCGCGCGCGGCCTCGATCACGGCAAGCTTTTCGTTCGTCGCGAGCGAAGTGTTCTCGCCGACGGTGCCGCACACCACGAGGCCCGACACGCCGTCCTTGACGAGATTGCTCACCACCCGGTGCGTGGCGTCGATATCAACCGAGAAGTCCGCCTTGAACTGGGTGCTGACGGCGGGAAACACCCCGCTCCACTGGATAGCGCTCACTGTGACTCACTCCTTGAATACGTAGCGGCTCGCGCCGGTACCTGTTGAATATGAGTGGAGTATCGCTGTCCAAATCGTCCGGCGCTTGAGGGCTTTCGCACCTCAAAGAGACGAAATCTGCATAGTCTCGCGCGGCCCAGGGTGAACCCTGGGAAAATCGCCGGAAAGCTCAGCCGCGCGGCGTTGCGCCGCCCTCGGGCGCTTGCAGCAGCGCGCGGTACTGGCTCGGGGTGATGCCCACCGTGGCCTTGAATTGCCGCGTGAACGCGCTGTGATCGTTATAGCCGCATTGCGTGGCGATGTCGGTGATGCTCAGGTCGCTCGCGAGCAGCACGGAGGCCGCGTCGAGCCGTGTTTTCAGCAGCATCTGGCGCGGCGTGAGGTGAAAGATCTTGTGGAAGTAACGCTCGATCTGCGCGACCGACATGTTGATGAGTTTGGCCAGGTGCGCGAGCTTGAGCGGTTGCGCATAGTTGTCCTGGATGTACTTCGCCGCGACCGCGAGCCGCTGATAGGCGGGATGCGTGCCTTCGGCGGCCTGCAAGTCGCGCGAAATGCCGGCCACGCCCAGCACGCGGCCCTGCGTGTCGTGCAGCGGCACCTTGGATGTGAGGCACCAGCCCGGATGCCGCCCGGGATATAGATGCAGTTCGAGTTGATCGATGAGGCGGCTGTCGAGCCGCACGACGGCCTGGTCCTGTGCGGTGTAGCTGTGCCCGAAGCGCGAGGGAAACACCTGTTCGGCCGTCTTGCCGACGAGGGCGCGCTTGTCCTTGAAACCGCAGCGCGCGGCGAGCGTGGTGTTCGCGATCACGTAGCGCGCTTCGTGATCCTTCACGAAGAACACCACGTCCGGCATGGCGTCGAACAGCGGTTCGAGCATGGCGAAATGCGCGACCATCTGCGCAAACGTGGCGTTTTCGAGGGTGGCGGGCAGGACCAGTTCGGGCATCGCGAAGCGCGCGGAGCGATAGACGGGAAACCGCTATTGTGCCGTCTCGCGCGCGCTGGCGCATCCGCGATCAATAACCCGTGCCGCGCTATGCCCCGGTCTGGGCGTGCAGCAAGGTGTCGATGCGCGCGGGCGAAAACGGCGGGCGCTGGCCGTTTTGCGGCCAGCCGAAGCAGAAAGCCGCCGCCTCGCCGCAAATCTTGCCCTGGCAGGGCCCCATGCCGCAGCGCGTTTGCAGCTTGGCGTCGCGCCAGGAGGCATGGTGCGCGACGTCGCCGAAAGCGACGTCCTCGCAACGGCAGAATACGGTGTCGGCCCGCGCGAGCGTGCGCAGCGCGGGCGCGAGTTCGAACGCTTCGTGCAGGCGCGCCGCAAAGCGGCGGTAACGTTCGCGCACGGCGAACAACCGGCGCGCGCCGTCGGCGTCGCCGAGCGCGGCGTGTGCCGCAATGCGCCCCTCCACAGCCGCGAGTTCCATGCCGCCCACGCCCGTGCATTCGCCGGCCGCGTGGATATCGTCAACGGAGGTCCGCTGCCATTCGTTCACGGCGATGGCGGGCGAGCCCGCATGCGTTTGCAGTGCGCAACCGAGCGCCGCGCCGATGCCCGTATTCGGTACGAGACCATAGGCGCACGCGAGCCGGTCGCAATCGACGCGCATTTCCGCTTCGCCGCGCCGAACGCGGACCTGCGTGATGCGCGATGTGCCGAGCGCTTCGGCAACGTGCGCGCCGCACCAGTAAGGCGTGGCGCGCAGGTCGAAGCGCATGCGCAGCGCCTGCGCGAGTTTCGCGGGCGTGTGCACGAGGCCCGTCGCGAAGCGGCGCACGGCGTGCGGCGGCGCCTGCTCGACGATTGCGGCGATGGACGCGCCGTGCTGGTGCGCCGTGAGCGCGGCGGCCCATAGCAGCGGCCCGCTGCCCGCGATCACGATGCGCTCGCCGCGCACGGGCATGCCGCCTTTGATGAGCGCCTGCAAGCCGCCCGCGCCGGTGACGCCGGGCAAGGTCCAGCCGGGGTAGGGCAGGAAGCGCTCACGCGCGCCCGAGGCGACGATGAGCTTGCCATACGCGAGCACGAGCGCACGGTCGGCGCTTTCGGCGAGCAGTTGGCGGCCCGGCAGCGCCTGCACGAAACGGGTGCCGCTGAGCAGCGTGACGTTGGGGCGCGCCTTTAGCGCGTCGAGCAAGGCGCGCGCGGCGCCGCTCGCGCGATGCTCGGGCCCCTGACGCCAGATCTGGCCGCCGGGCAGCGGATTGTCGTCGATGACGCCAACGCTCGCACCGGCTTGCGCGGCGGTGTGCGCCGCGCTCAGTCCGGCGGGCCCCGCGCCAATGATCAGGATGTCGAAATTCATGGCGCCGTATTTCCGGTGACGATGTGCATGCCTTCGGCGCAGACCGACTGGCACGCGAGCCGATACGGCGTGCCGTCGATGGTGACGCGGCATTCCTGGCAAATACCCATGCCGCACAACGGCCCGCGCAGCGCGCCGCTCACGGAGCGGCGCGTGACGAGCGGCGCGTGCTGCGCGAGCGCCGCGACCGCGATGGCGGCCGCCACCGACGTGCCCGCCGCAACGCTCACGCTGCGTCCATCGACGCTCAACGTTACGAGTTCAGCCATGTGCGGTTCCCTGAGCGGCAAAGCGGGCGGGGAGATACGGCGTCGCATCGATCGCGGCGGCGTGGCCGAGCATTTGCGCGGCGATCAGTTTCGCCGTGCCGAGCGCGGTGGTCACGCCCAGGCCTTCGTGGCCGGTGGCGAGCCACGTGGACGGATGGCTCTGGGGCGCGGCGAACGCAGCGGCGGGGCCGATCAGCGGCATGCCGTCGCTCGATGCCGGGCGAAAGCCCGTCCACGCGCGAATGGCGTTGAGCGCGGGCAGTTGCGGCAGATATTCGGCGGCGCGTTGCAGCATGCGCGCGAGAATGGCTGGTTCGATTGCGGGATCGGTGCTGTCGAACTGGCGCGACGAGCCGATCAGCAATTGCCCGGTCGGGCGCGGCTGCACGTTGAACGCGACCGAGGTGCCGCTCGCGTTGTGCGCGCTCTTGATATAGCCGAGTTCGAGAATCTGATGGCGGATCGTGCCGGGGTAGCGGTCGGTAATGAGCAAATGGCCTTTTTTTGCCTGTAGCGGCAAGCGCGGCATGAGGTCGAGCGCCTGAAGACCGTTCGCCACCAGCACCGCGCCCGTGGCGATCGTTTCGCCGTTGGCGAGATGCACGCCCGCGCGGTCGATCTGCGTGACCTGCGTTTGCGTGCGGCAAACGATGCGGCCGCTCACCGGTTGTTCGAGCAGCCATGCAGAAACGGCGGGCGCGTAGACCACGGCGTCGTCGTCGACGATCATGCCGCCCACCAGTCCCTCGCGCAGGCCGGGCTCCGCTTCGCGCAGTTGTTGCGTGTCCAGCATCGAGCAGGTGATGCCCTGGCGTTGCAGCGCTTGCTGTCGTGTTTGCGCGAGCGTTTGCTCCTCCTCGTCGGCGGCGACCCAGAGCGTGCCGCAACGCACGAACGCATGGCGCGCATCGAGGCGCGGCGCAAGCTCGTGCCACAGCATGCGCGACCACGCGCTCAGTGCGAATTCTTCGGGCGTGTCGTCCATCACGACGAGATGACCCATGCCCGCAGCCGTTACGCCCGCACCCACGCCCGCGCGCTCGATCACGAGCACGTCGAGGCCTTGCGCGGCGAGTTCGTGGGCGCACGCCGCGCCCACGATGCCCGCGCCGATCACGACGACATCGGGGTGTCCGCTCGACCGCTCGATCACGTGCGAATGCCCCAGGCGAACGGATCGTCGTCGGCGAAAATCAGTTTGGACTCCGCGCTAATATGCGCGTTGCCGCGAATGCTCGGGCGCACATACCCTGCCGGGAGGTCGGGCGTGGCTTCGTAGCTCGCCTCGAACACGCTGCCGATGATGCTTTCCTGCCGCCACAGCGCGCCAGGCGCGAGTTCGCCGTTCGCGGCGAGGCAGGCGATCTTCGCGCTCGTGCCGGTGCCGCAAGGCGAGCGGTCGTAGGCCTTGCCGGGACACAGCACGAAATTGCGGCTGTCCACGCCGTCAACATCGGGATGCGCGAAAAGCTCGACGTGGTCGATCAACGCGCCGTCCGCGCCGGTAATGCCGTTCGCTTCGAGCGCCTGGCGCATGGCCCACGTGGCCTCGGTGAGCGCTTCGACGTTGCCCGCTTCGAGCGGGAGATTGTGGTCGGCGACGAGGAAGAACCAGTTGCCGCCCCAGGCGATGTCGCCATGCACGCGGCCGTAGCCGGGCACGTCGAGCGGCACGGCTTGACGGTAACGATAGGCGGGCACGTTGCGCACGGTCACGGCGCCATTGTCGTGCAACTCGGCTTCGACCACGCCCACCGGCGTTTCGATGCGATGCACCCCGGCCGCGATGCGGCCGAGATAAGCGAGCGACGCGACGAGGCCGATGGTGCCGTGGCCGCACATGCCGAGAAAGCCGACGTTGTTGAAGAAGATCACGCCCGCCGAGCAGGACGGATCGTGCGGCTCGCAAAGCAGCGCGCCGACCATCACGTCCGAGCCGCGCGGCTCGTTGACGACGCCCGCGCGCACGTGGTCGAAGTCGCGGCGAAACAGGTCGAGGCGTTCGGCGAGCGGGCCGTGGCCAAGCTCGGGGCCGCCTGCGATCACGAGGCGGGTCGGCTCGCCGCCCGTGTGGGAGTCGATAACGGTCAGGGTTTTCATGCCGACAATCGTAGGTCGCCCCATTTTGGGCGTCTTGCTCGAACGGCCCGCAGGCGACGACGATTTCGGCATAGTGCGCGGCGGCCGTGGGGACCGGCGCGCCAGGGTTCGCCTAGCTCCCGGCGAGCACGAACTGCTCAAGCTGGCGCACGACTTCGTCGCGCAGGCGCGGCGGCATGCTCTGGTAGCCGAGCAGATCGGAGATCCACAGGCCGTCCGCCGCGAGACGGCAGATCATCAGGCGGGCGGCGGCTTCGAGCGGCAGCGGGTCGGGGCGCGTCCACTTGCGCATGGGCGCGGCGTAACGCTCGCGAATCGCGGGGTCGGTCATCATCGCGGCCACCAGCACGCGCAGCACGTTGGTGCTGGCCGCCGGGCTCGTTTCGTCGATGGTGGTGTGCAGGTACGCGCGCGCGGCGGCGCCGTGCTGCGGCGCGCCAGTGGCCACGCCCGCTTCGATGCGCGCGTGCATCTGCTGTTCGAAGCGCTCCAGCGTCTGCTCGAAGAGGGCGTCGAGCAAGCCCTGCTTGTTGGCGAAGTGATATTGCAGCGCGCCCTTGGTCACGCCCGCGCGTTCGGCCACGGCGTCTAGCGTGACGGACGGCACGCCCTGGTCGGTGGCGATATCGGAGGCGGCCTGCAAGAGCTGGGCGCGCACCTGGATCGGGGCCTTCTTGCGGCGCGTGCCGGCGGCCGGCGTGCTCGTGGGCGGCGTGGGCGGCGTGGCGTCGTCGCGCGGGGAAGCGGATTTGACTGCCTTCGAGGGCTTCGGGGCTTTGGAGAGCTTGGGCGAATCGGGAGTCGCGGCGGTGAGGGTGGCCGCAGCGGGCGGCGCGTCAGCCGCCTTCGCGCCGCGCCGTGTCGCGCGCGCCGGCGCCTTGACGGAGGAGTCTTTCATGGAGCCGATCATACCATTGCGGGCGTGGCGGCTAAACATTCCGTACGGATGGTATGATTCGCCGATGAAAAATTCCAACTCGCCATTTTCCGCCTCGGCGGCGTCCATGGCGGCGCTCGACGCTTCCATCGTTCGCGGCCGCGAAGCGCTCGTCCGGATGCAGGACGACGACGGAAGCTGGTGCTTCGAACTCGAATCGGACGCCACGATCACCGCCGAATACATCCTCATGATGCATTTCATGGGCAAGGTCGACGGGGTCCGCCAGGAAAAGATGGCGCGCTACCTGCGCGACATTCAGCGTTTGCAAACGCACGGCGCGTGGGATCTTTACGTGGATGGCGCGCCCGATGTCTCGTGCAGCGTGAAGGCGTACTTCGCGCTGAAGGCGGCGGGCGACGCCGCCAACGCGCCGCACATGGTGCGCGCGCGCGAAACCATCCTGAAGCTCGGCGGCGCGGCGAAGTCGAACGTGTTCACGCGCATCCTGCTCGCCACCTTCGGCCAGGTGCCGTGGCGCGCCACGCCGTTCATGCCGATCGAGTTCGTGCTGTTCCCCAAATGGGTGCCGATCTCGATGTACAAGGTCGCCTACTGGGCGCGCACGACCATGGTGCCGCTGCTCGCGCTGTGCTCGCTGAAGGCGCGCGCGGCGAACCCGCACAACGTCTCGATCGCCGAACTGTTCGTCACGCCGCCCGACGAGGAGAGCGAATATTTCCCGCGCGGCAAGGGCATCCGCCGGTTCTTTCTCGCGGCCGACCGCGTGCTGCGCCGTATCGAGCCGCTGCTGCCGAACGGGCTGCGCCGGCGCGCCATCAAGCATGCCGAGGCCTGGTGCGCCGAGCGTATGAACGGCGAGGACGGCATGGGCGGCATCTTTCCGCCCATCGTCTACAGCTACCAGATGATGCAGGTGCTCGGGTATCCTGAAGATCACCCGCTGCGCCGCGATTGCGAAGACGCGCTGGAAAAGCTGCTCATCGAGCGGCCCGACGGCAGCGTCTACTGCCAGCCTTGTCTTTCGCCGGTATGGGACACCGCGTGGAGCACGATGGCGCTGGAGCAGGCCCGCACCGTCACGCCTGCCGAACCCGCCGCGGCGACGATTTCCGATGGGGAGTTGCAGCAACGCATCACGCGGGCTTACGAGTGGCTGGCGGAGCGCCAGGTGGATGACGTGCGCGGCGACTGGATCGAGAACGCGCGGCCCGGCACGCCGGCAGGCGGCTGGGCTTTCCAGTACGAGAACCCGTACTACCCCGACATCGACGATACGGCCGTGGTCGTGGCCATGCTCCATCGACGCGGCCTCGCACAGGCGCGCGAAACCGGCGTGGACCCGTACGCGCGGCGCGTGGCGCTTGCGCTCGACTGGATGCGCGGCCTGCAATCGCGCAACGGCGGCTTCGCGGCCTTCGACGCCGACTGCGATCGCCTCTATCTGAACGCTATCCCGTTCGCCGACCACGGCGCGTTGCTCGACCCGCCTACCGAAGATGTTTCGGGCCGCGTGCTGCTGTGCTTCGGCGTGACGGGCCGCGCCGAGGACAAGCCGGCGCTCGCGCGCGCCATCGAGTACGTGAAGGCCACGCAGCAACCCGACGGCAGTTGGTGGGGCCGTTGGGGCACCAACTACATCTACGGCACGTGGAGCGTGCTGGCGGGCCTCGCGCTCGCGGGCGAAGACCCGCGGCAACCGTATATCGCGCGTGCGCTCGCCTGGTTGCGTACGCAACAAAACGCGGACGGCGGCTGGGGCGAGACCAACGACAGCTATATCGATGCGCGGCTCGCGGGTACGAACGGCGGCGAAAGTGCGTCGAACTTCACGGCGTGGGCGCTGCTCGCGCAAATGGCCTTCGGTGATTGGGAATCCGAATCGGTTCGGCGCGGCGTGAGCTATCTGCTCGGCGTGCAGGGGGGCGATGGGTTCTGGTGGCATCGCTCGCACAACGCGCCGGGGTTCCCACGCATTTACTACCTCAAGTACCACGGGTATACGGCGTATTTCCCGTTGTGGGCGCTCTCGCGTTATCGGCGGCTGGCGGGGAATGCGCTGCCGGTGCGTGAGCCGGAAGAAGCGCTCGCGGCAGTTTGATCAGTTGGATAGCAACGCGGGGCGCAAGCGCCCCGCGTTTTTGCTTCTACGCCGCGTCGAAACTGGACGCAACTGCAACGCAACTTCAACGCAGCTTCGCCGCAACTTCAACGCGACTTCGCGAGCGTGATCGTTTCGAACAACTCGTAGTTGCCGGTGGGCGTTTGATCCGCGCCCGGTGCGTGATAGTAGTTCATCGTGATCGTCGTCTTGCCGCCATGCGTGCCGGGGTCGACGTCGAACACCGCGATGCCGTAGCCCGTGCCCGTATCGCGCTGCGCCGACCAGATGGCGTCTTCGAGCGCGTCGGCCGTGGGACGCACGAAGGCGCCTGCGGTCGTGCCCGGCACCGGGTGGTTGGGCTTCGTGAACACCTGTGCCTGCGGATTGCCGTTGCCCACATCCACGCCATACACGTCGAGCGGTGCGCTCGTGCCGCCGCCGCCGAGGATCAGGTGGATCGTGCCGTGGCTCGTGTCAAACGTGTTGCCCGCGCCCTGGGCGTGCGTAACGGGACGCGGCTGGAGCGTGTCGACGCTCACGCCCGTTTTCGCATCGACGCCCGCGTGATGGTTGCAGCCGCGCACCGGGTAGCTGCGCTCGTAGTCGTGATCGTGGCCGCACACCACGAGGTCCACGCCATAGCGGTCGAAAAGCGGCAGCCATGCTTCGCGTATGCCCTTGTCCGAGCCATTCCCCGTTTTCGACGAACTGAGCGCGTCCTGGTGCATCTGCACCACGATCCAGTCGATGTCGTCGTCGTGCTTCGCCTGCTTGAGCGTGCGTTCGAGCCAGTGCGTCTGCTCGCCGTTGCTGTAGCCGCGCACATAGAACGACGTGCCCGGCGCGATGGGCGCGTTGCCCGTGCTCGCGGCGGGCGTGAGCGGCGCGGGGCCGGCCACGAAGGCGGCGGCGTCCTGATAGACCACGTCGTCGGCGTCGAGCGAGACGAACAGCACGTTGCTCACGCGAAAGCTGTACCAGCGGCCCGCGAAGCGCGTGCCGTTATCGGGCAGCGTGTAGCGGGTGAGATAAGAATCGAGGCCCTGTGCGCCGTTGTAGAACTCGATCTCGTGATTGCCGGGGCAGGGCATCCACGGCCGGTTCGCCGACGAGGTCTGATTGTTGTTCGCGAAGTCGCGCCACACCTCGGTCTGGTGCGCGGGATTCAGGTTCGCGTAGCAGAGGTCGCCATTGAGCAGATGAAAGAGCGGCTGGAAGCGCTCCACCGCTTCCACGGCGAAACGGCTTTGCGGCGAGGAGAGCACCCAGCCGGTGTTCGGCGTGGCGAGGTCGCCGTAGCTCGTGAAGCGAAACGGTGCACGTCCGCGCGGTGCAGTGGCGAAACTCGAACTGAAGGGGCTGCCTGCACGGCTGTCGTTGTCGGCCGTGACTTCGTAGCGGTAGGTCGTGGCCGGCGCCAGGCCGCGCAAACGCGCGTGATAAGCAAACACGACGACGCCCGTGAGACCGTCCGTATAGGTGCGCTGAACGGCGTGCACCGTCTCGCGGCGGCCGCGATCGGCGCTGTAGATCACGCGCGGATTCGTGGAGGCGGCGAGCGAGGCCCACGAAACGACGACTTCGTGCGTGGGGTCGTCGCCCCACGTGAGGTGGACTTGCTCGGGTGTGCCGTCGGGCGTGGCGGCGTCGGCTTTCGCGCCGCCCGCGAAAGCACCGGCCGCGCTCGCGAAGCCGGAAGCGCCCGCGAGCTTGAGGAAGCCACGGCGCGATACGCCGGCGGCCTCGGTGGCGGTATTCTCGGGGATGTCTTTTTTCGTCATCTTGTCTCGCCTCGCGAGCGGAAGGGCGAAGCCTGCTCCGGCGGCCGAGCATGACTGATGCGCGCGGGCGCAAGCATCGCAGGGTGAGTGTAGGCGCAACGATGGCGCGCCTGCATGACCTCGCGATGACATCTTTTATCGCCCCCTTCATTGCGTCCTGTTTTGCGCCGAGGCGGACCGTCTGCCGACGCGTTATGCCGAACGGGTCGCAACGGTGATGGCCGAGGCGCGCGGCCGGGTAAAAACAGGATGAAACTGCAATCCGCTCCGCGATAATGGTGCGCAATTCAATTCATGCTATTGCCATGACACATCGCGCGCCGCTTCGTCACTCTTTCGCCCTCGCAGCTTTCACTTTCGCGGTATATGGCGCCACCGCCTGCGCGGACACAACGGTGCATTCCCTTTCCGGCGTGCGCGGCGCCATGCACACCACGGACGCCCGCAAAATGTTCGACCAGTCGATGGGCGGCGCCCCGCAACCCGACGGCTTCGGCACAAAGCTGCCCGCGGGCTTCACCCCCGCATTGCTCGTTGAGCAACTGGCGCCGGGGCAGGACGTGCGCAGCGTCGTGCTCGCGGGCGCGAAGCCCTGGCCCGCGCGGCCGAACAGCTACGTCGCCGTGATTTGTCTCGCGAACAGTCCGGAACTTGCCGCAACCGCGCTGAAGTCTTCACCGGGCTCGTGCGAGGATCTCGGCGGCAACGACAACGACACGCGGCGGGTATGGTTCGGCGTGTTTGAAAGCTCCGGCGCGGGCGCACCGCGACTCGTGGCGCGAACTGAATCGCCTGTCGCCACGCCAACCGACTGGAGCAACACGAACATCGATCTGCCGGTCGCGCTCGACTCAGGTGACGCGGCGAGCGCACAGGAAGCCATGCCGTCCACCTGGTCCCGCTTCGATCTCGCGGCGTACCAGCTTCGTACGGGCGACTACGCGTTTGGCGTGCGTGCAGGATGGAGCGAGGGTTACGCGGGCGGCGGCGCCGATTTCGAAGCGCTGTATCTCTTCGCGATCGACGGCAAGACGCTGCGCGTCGTCTTCGCGCAGCCGATGGCGTTCGACAAGATGCTCGCGGGCGATTGGCACAAAGACGGCACACGTAGCCACGACGTATCGGACGCGGCGAACGCGCTCACCGTTCTTCCCACCGTGACCGGCGGCTATCACGATCTTCAGCTTCGGGCGAAAGGGGGCGGGAAATGGCGGCGCACGTTCAAATGGTCCGCTGCGCAGCAGCGTTACGAATAAACGCCTGGCTGCGCCGGGCGTTTGCGGGCCCGTGCGCCAGCGCGGCGGGGACCGCGCCACCCATTCATGCGTGTTGAATGTGGCGGGGTGAAGCGGACCCCTGTCGGGACGGCCTGATTAGCCGGCCAGATCGGCGGGCAGCTTGCCGCCGTTAGCGGCCAGCGCCGTCATCACCTGGCCGTGCAGCCAGACGTTCATCGAAGCCGAGTCGTTCATGTCGCCGGAGAACTTGAGTTCCTGCGCGAGTTGCTTGCGGTGCTCGAGGCTGCTGTCGACGCCCAGCGCCTTCATCGTGTCGACAATGGACGTGCGCCAGTTCAACGTCTGACCGCTTTCCGAGACCAACTGGTCCATCACGGCGGCTACGTCCACATCGGCCAGCGGCGCCGGTGCCGGTGCGGCAGCGGAGTCGGGCGAGGCGGCCTGGGCGACCGCGGGGTCCGGCGTCGGTTCGACGGCGGGCGGCGCGGCATCCGGCTTGGCTTTGTGGAACAGCTTGTTGACGATGTCACCAAAGATACTCATTTCTCTATCCTTTGTCACAGAAGTTGGCCTGTTGGCAAACCTGGCGCCACGATGAACCGCGCGGCAACAGGGCGACAAGTATGACGCAGTTCGCGTGCCGCAATGTACAGGAATGGTCAAGAATGCGGGACTCGGGTGCCAGGCGAATGAATATCGGCGGATTGCTGATGCAGTCGGACCCGAAAAAAGAACGCCAAAATAGCAGGAGCCGCGACTCGATCGACTCGCGGCTCCTGGCGCGCTAAACCAGCGCTAACGCCGGCAAAGCACAAACACGGTTTCAGAACTTCAGGCGCATGCCCGCCGCGACGACCGCCTGCGTATTGCTCGACGATGCCGCGAGGTTGTAGATCGACGCGTTGCCGAGCACCGGAATGCCCTGCGCGCCGGAAACACGCTGATACACGCCCTCCAGGTAGAGATCGGTGCGGCGGCTGAGCGCATAGTCGGCCTGAAGCATGAACTGGTTCCAGTGCGGCGAGGCGTTGCCTTCCGAGCGGCTGACCGAGCCGTCCGTGTAGGTGTACGCGCCGCCCAGGCTCAGTTGCGGCGTGAGCGAGTAGCGGCCGTTCACTTCGAAGTTATTGAACGTCAGGTAGTCGGCGTTGAAGGCGTTGAGCGAGCCGCCCTGGGCGATCTGCGTGGGCGAGGCGACCATCGTGCGCGTGAACACGAGGCCGACCTTCGCCGGTCCGATCGTGTAGCTGCCGCCCGCGCCGAGCGTGCGCGTGCGCGCGGCCACGAACATCGGGTCGTTGTCGGTGCCGCTGCCCGCGCTCAGTGCGCCGTTCGTGGTCGAGCCGGGCTCGTTGCCCTGGAAGTACGCCACGGCCAGATTGATCGGGCCGCCGTTCCACGAAGCGCCCATCGTGTAGGCGTTGTTGTTCGAGAAGCCGCCGCCCTGGTTGCTGAACGCATAGGCGCCTTCCACCTGGAAGCCCGCGTAAATCGCGCTGCGGAACTTGACGGCGTTGTTCATGCGCACGTCGTTATTCAGGTTGTCGTTGTCGAACGGGTGCATCGCGATGTTGCCGCCGAAGCCCGAGCCCGTGGCCGACATCGGTGCGATCATGTCCACCAGCGCGTCGTACTGGCGGCCGAGCGTGAGCGTGCCGTACTGGTCGCTGGAGAGACCCACCCACGCTTGCCGGCCGAAAATATAGCCGCCGTTCGAGCCCTTGCCGTTGACCACCGAGAAGCCGTTCTCGAGGTCGAACACCGCCTTCAGGCCGCCGCCCAGATCTTCTGCGCCGCGCAGGCCCCAGCGGCTCGTGCTCACGTTGCCGGACTGCATGCCCCACGTTGGGCCATGGCCGGTGGACGACTTCTGGTTGCTCACGTAGTCGAGGCCGGCGTCGATCGTGCCGTAGAGCGTGACGCTGCTTTGCGCGTGAGCGCCCGCGGAGACTGCCGCGGCGGCGAGAGCAAGGATGTTCAACAACGCTTTTTTCATTTCGGTCCCGTAGAAAAGGATGAATCACCGCAGGCACGGACGAAGGTCATGATCAGGAATCCGATTCAAGATGATTCAGGCTGTGTGGCGGAACCGAGAATTTAGGCAAGGGCGATGACGCGGACGTGTCGAAAATGGCCCGAAAAATGAAACTTCGTTTAGCTTTCTGATGCAATCGCTTCATGAACGCAGCGTGCCATGCTCGCTCATGTGGTTGACAAATCATCCAACTGCGGTTTGCCATGATGCACCGCAAGCTGATGGAAAGTATCGGAAACCGTGATGACTGATATCCGAAATGCAAGGTTGAGCAGACAAGCACGCGGGCATACCATTTCTTCCGCATGGACTGCGTGCGCCGGACGCGCCCGCGCCTGCACCTGACGGAAATGGAGGCCCCTCGTGGACCACGGCACCCGAACGCAAGACGAAAAGCTGGATATCAAGACCACGACCTGCTACATGTGCGCGTGCCGCTGCGGTATTCGCGTGCACCTGCGCGACGGCGAGGTTCGCTATATCGACGGCAACCCGGAGCACCCGCTCAATCAGGGGGTGATCTGCGCAAAGGGCTCGTCGGGGATCATGAAGCAGTATTCGCCGGCGCGGCTCACGCAACCGCTCATGCGCAAAGAGGGCGCGCTGCGCGGCGAGGCGCAATTCGAGCCGGTTTCGTGGGAGGTGGCGCTCGACACGCTGGAAAAGCGCCTCGCGCACCTGCGCGCAACCGACCCCAAAAAATTCGCGCTGTTCACGGGCCGCGACCAGATGCAGGCGCTCACGGGCCTCTTCGCGAAGCAGTTCGGCACCCCGAACTACGCGGCGCACGGCGGCTTCTGTTCAGCGAACATGGCGGCGGGCATGATCTACACGATCGGCGGTTCGTTCTGGGAGTTCGGCGGCCCGGACCTCGACCGCGCGAAGCTGTTTTTCATGATCGGCACGGCGGAGGACCACCATTCGAATCCGCTGAAGATTGCGATTTCGAAGTTCAAGCGCGCGGGCGGCCGTTTCATCGCGATCAATCCCGTGCGCACCGGTTACGCGGCCATTGCCGACGAGTGGGTGCCCATTCGCCCCGGCACGGACGGCGCGCTTTTCATGGCGCTGATTCATGAGCTGATCAAGGCCGACGCGTACGACCATGAATTCGTCGCGCGCTACACCAACGCGGGCGAACTGCTCGACATGCGCGAGCAAAGCGAGACGTTTGGCCTGTTCGTGGAGGACCCCGCCCAAGCCGTGAGCAATCCGCTGTTCCCGCAAAACCACCTGTGGTGGGACGTGAACTCGAACCGGGCGGTGCCACACCATGCCCCGGGTGCGCAGCCCGCGCTCGACGGCCGCTATGTGCTCGACGACGGCACGCCCGTCGCGCCCTCGTTCGCGCTCCTGCGCGAGCGCGTGGCCGAAACGACGCCGGAATGGGCGCAGGAGATCACCGGCATCCCGGCGCACACCATTCGCCGCCTCGCGGCCGAAATGGCGCAAACCGCGCGCGAGCACAAGATCACGCTGCCGATCGAATGGACCGACGCCTGGGGCGTGAAGCACGAGAGCGTGACGGGCAACCCCATCGCGTTTCACGCCATGCGCGGGCTGGCCGCGCATTCAAACGGCTTTCAGTCGATCCGCGCGCTCGCCGTGCTGATGTCGCTGCTCGGCACCATCGACCGGCCGGGCGGCTTCCGGCACAAGTCGCCGTATCCGCGCGCCGTGCCGCCCTCGGCGAAACCGCCCAGCAGTCCGAACGATGTCAAGCCCAATACGCCGCTGCCTTCCGGCCCGCTCGGCTGGCCCGCCGCGCCCGGCGATCTTTTCATCGACGAAACGGGCGAGCCGGTACGTATCGACAAGGCCTTCTCGTGGGAGTATCCGCTCGCGGTGCATGGGCTGATGCACAACGTCATCACGAACGCGTGGCGCGGCGACCCGTACCCCATCGACACCTTGCTGATCTTCATGGCCAACATGGCCTGGAACTCGTCGATGAACACGGGCGAGGTCCGCAAGATGCTGACCGACCGCGGGCCCGACGGTCAGTACAAGATTCCGTTCCTCGTGGTGTGCGACGCCTTCCAGTCGGAGATGACGGCGTTCGCCGATCTGATCCTGCCGGATACGACGTACCTCGAACGCCACGACGCGATGTCGATGCTCGACCGGCCGATTTCCGAATTCGACGGGCCCATCGACTCCGTGCGCGTGCCCGTGCTGCCGCGAACCGGCGAATGCCGGCCGTTCCAGGAAGTGCTCGTCGAACTCGCGGGCCGCCTGAAGTTGCCCGCCTTCATGAAGGCCGACGGCGAGCGCAAGTTCAAGGACTATCCGGACTTTGTCGTCAACTTCCAGACCGCGCCGGACTCGGGCGTCGGCTTCCTGATCGGCTGGCGCGGCAAGGATGGCGACAAGGCGCTCGTGGGCGAGCCGAACCCGCGCCAGTGGGAGCAGTATGCGAAGCATAACTGCGTATTCCACTACACGTTGCCCGAGGAGATTCAGTACATGCGCAACGTGAACGGGCCATACTTGCAGTTCGCGGTCGAGAAGGGCTTTCGAAAGTTTGGCGAGCCTATCCTTATCCAGCTCTACTCGGACGTTATGCAGAAGTTCCGGCTCGCGGCGCAGGGCAAGACGCAGGGGCGCAGGCCGCCGGAGCATCTGCGCGAGCGCGTGGAGCGTTATTTCGATCCGCTGCCGTTCTGGTATGCGCCGCTGGAACTCGCCACGACCGATCTCGAACGCTTCCCGCTGGCGGCGATCACGCAGCGCCCCATGGCCATGTATCACTCGTGGGACTCGCAAAACGCGTGGCTGCGGCAGATTCACGGCGAAAACTATCTGTACGTCAATCCGCGCACGGCGCAGGCAAGCGGCATCGCGGACGGCGGCTGGATCTACGTCGAATCGCAATGGGGCAAAGTGCGCTGCATGGCGCGTTACAGCGAAGCCGTCGAGCCCGGCACGGTGTGGACCTGGAACGCCATCGGCAAGGCGGCCGGCGCGTGGAATCTGGGCCCCGATGCCAACGAATCGCAACGCGGCTTCCTGCTCAATCACCTGATCACCGAGGAACTGCCCACCGGCGACGGCGCGCGGCGCGTCTCGAACTCCGATCCGGTCACGGGGCAGGCCGCGTGGTACGACGTGCGTGTGCGCGTCTATCCGGCCGAGGCCGATGCCGACCACACGTTGCCGCAGTTCGCGCCGATGCAGCCCTTGCCGGGCTCGACCGGGCCGGTCGGGCGGATCCAGGCGTATTTCGCGGGACGCGGCGCATTCGCCGCGCGTCTGCGCAATGCCGCAAAGCGCAAGTAAGGAGGACCCCGAAATGACTCAAATGGCGCTGGTGATCGACCTGAACGTTTGTGTGGGGTGCCATGCCTGCGTGACGAGCTGCAAGGAGTGGAATACCTCGGGTCAGGCGGGCAGCCTCTCCGATGTGCGGCCCTATGACGCCGATCCATCGGGCACGTTCTTCAACCGCGTGCAGACCTATGAAGCCGGTGAGTTCCCCGACTCGGACACCATCCACTTTCCGAAATCGTGCCTGCATTGCGAAGATCCGCCGTGCGTGCCGGTGTGTCCGACCGGGGCAAGCTTCAAGCGCAAGGAAGACGGGCTCGTGCTCGTCGACTACGACAAGTGCATTGGCTGCAAGTATTGCTCATGGGCTTGCCCCTATGGCGCGCGCGAACTCGACGAAGCCCGCCAGGAGATGACCAAGTGCACGCTGTGCGCGGACCGCATCTACAACGAAGCGCTGCCCGAACGCGACCGCAAGCCGGCCTGCGTGCTCGCGTGCCCGACATCGGCGCGCATTTTCGGTGACATTCACGATCCCGAGTCGGATGCCTCGAAGGCGATCCAGGCGCGCGGCGGCTATCAGCTCATGCCGGAGTGGGGGACGAAGCCGTCCAACCACTATCTGCCGCGCCAGAAGACCGCGAGCGGTTGCGGCTCAGGTTCATGTGGATGCGGCGGCGAGGCATCGGCGGCCGCACCCGTGAATGCGCCGGATTCGGGCGCACCGATCGACCTCGTGAGTCTGGCGATCCGGCGCGGCGTGCCGGCCGCGCCGCGCACGAAGCGGCCCGATCAGCGCGATCAGCGTAATCATCAGCCAGACGCGGGCAAGCTCAATCTGGCTGCCCTCGCAACCCGCGTGAAGTCGCTGTTCGCTCGCACGCGCCCCGCGGCGACCCAGGAGATTTGAATGAGACCCGCATTTTCCGTCGTCTTCCTGACCACGCTTTCGGGTGCGGGCCAGGGGCTCGTAATCGCGCTTTTTGGCGCGGAACTGCTCATGCGTTTGCATCCCGCCTGGCGTGCGTTACTTCACGTGCCGCCGTCCTTTTATGAATTCGGCGCGGCGCTGGCGCTCGTGCTCGGCGGGCTGGGGCTCCTCGCGTCGTTCTTCCATCTGGGTCACCCGGAGCGCGCGTGGCGCGCGGTTGCCATGTGGCGCACGTCGTGGCTCTCGCGCGAATGCCTCGCGCTGCCCGTGTTTCTCGGCACGACGTTTCTGTACGGGCTCGCTCACTGGATGAATGCGCCGTGGTCGCTCGCCATCGGCGCGCTTGCCGTGCTCGCGAGTCTCGGGCTTTTCTTCTGCACTGCGATGATCTACGCGTGCCTGCGCTTCCTTCAGGAGTGGGCCACGCCGCTCACGCTCGTGAACTTCCTGCTGCTCGGTTGCGCTTCGGGCTTCACGATCGCAACGGCGTGCGCCGCGTGGCTCGCGCCCGATATCGCACCGGGCCTGGGGCTCGCCGCATGCGTGCTCACGGTGGCCGGCTGCGTGAGTCGCGTGGCCACGCTCGCGCGCAATGAACGCTTGCGCCCGCGCTCGACGCTGCAAAGCGCCACCGGTATTCAAGCGAGCAAGGTGCGGCAGATTTCGCGCGGCTTCACGGCAAGCGCGTTCAACCTGCGCGAGTTCTTTCACGGCCAGTCGGACGCGACCCTGCGCCGCGTGAAGTGGGGCTTTCTGCTGGGCGCGTTCCTCGTGCCGCTCGCGCTCGTTGCGCAGGGGCTCCATCCGCTTTCCGCGACACTGCTCCTCGCGGCGTGCGTCGTGCAGTACCTGGGGCTCCTCGCGGAGCGCTGGTTCTTCTTCGCACAGGCGCGCCATCCGCAAAACCTGTACTACCAGCGCGCAGCCTGAACGGCGCCGGCTAGTCGACGACCTTCTTCGCGACCACGAAGCCGATCACGAGGAAGACCACGCACAGCACCAGGAAGATAAAGAACAGGATCTTGGCAATGGCGGCCGCCCCGGCCGCCACGCCCGTGAAGCCGAACAAGGCCGCGATGACGGCCACCACGGCGAAGAACAGAGCCAGCTTGAGCATGATCGATTTCCTCCTCGCGTGAGCGCGCGGCGTTGCGGGCCGCGCGACTCGATGGATTGTCGCCGCACCAGCCCAGCAATCGATGTGCCCGGCGTCTTGCTGACCGCTCACCGGCGAGCCAAAGCACAGAAAGAAAAACGGCCCGGCGTGCGCAAGGCACACACCGGGCCAAACCGGCGCCGCACGGGGGAGCACGGCGCCTTCCGAGGGGACTGCGCGAGAGGGACTGCGCGAGAGGGACTGCGCGACGCGCGCGCGGAGGGCTTACAGGTAACAGGTCCCGTCGACGTAAGCCTTGCGCCAGCGAACGATCCTCACGCTCTCGAACAGGTCGACGAGCGTGAACGGGTCCTGCGCGATGAAGCGCTCGGCTTCCTCGCGCGTTTCGACATCGACGATATAAATGCCGCCGCCCGCGCCGCTGCCGTCGTCGTTGAGCTTCGCGCCGCAGGCGAGCAGCAGCGGCTTGTGGCGCGCGAGGAATTCCAGATGCAGGTCGCGCTCGCGGGCGCGCACGTCGGCGTGACCGGGCTTGTCGAACGTTTCGATGAGAAAGGCCATGGTGTGCTCCGCTCAGTTCGGCGCGATGGCCGAGGGATGCTGGGCGAGCGGCGTCACGCTGACCTTCATGAACGGGAAGAGCGGCAGCGCGGAAAGCAGCGTGTGAAGCTCATCGTTCGACTCGACGTCGAACACGCTGTAGTTCGCGTATTCGCCCGCCACGCGCCACAGGTGGCGCCATTTGCCTTCTCGTTGCAGCTTCTGCGAAAACGCTTTTTCTTCCGCTTTCAGGGCGTCGGCGAAGGCGGCGTCGGTGCCGTGCGGAATCTGCACCTGCATGTGCACGAGATAGAGCATGGGGATCTCCGTTGGGAACAGGGTTCGGGGAAGGGCGGACCGGAGCGGATCAGCCCCAGGCGAGAATGGCGACCGAATAGACGATGCCGATCCAGAACATCATGATGACCGTGTAGCCCATGATGTCCTTGAGTTTGAGCTTCGAAAGCGCGAGCGCGGGCAGGATCCAGAACGGCTGCACCAGATCGTTCCATGCGTTGCCGAGCATCACGGCCGTCGAGGTATGGCCCACGGAGGCGCCGATCGTCTTTGCCGCCTCGATCATGAACGGGCCTTGAATGACCCAGTGGCCGCCGCCCGAGGGCGCGAAGAAGTTGATGACGAACGAGCTGATCAAGCCCCAGAACGGCAGCGTGCCGGGCGTCGCGACCTTCACGAATGCTTCGGATAACGTATTGACGAGACCCGACGACGCCATGATCGCCATGATGCCCGCGTAGAACGGGTACTGGAGGATGATGCCGCTGATTGTGCGAATGCCTTCGTTGAGCTTCTCGACATAGCGGATCGGCGTGCCGAGCAGCAGGATGCCGAGGAACAGAATGAAGAAGTTGATGAGATTCAGGTCGATCGAGCCGCCTTGCACGAAGTGCAGCGCGACATAGCCCATGCCGATCAGGCCGATCACGTAGCTCAGAATGCGGCTGTTGTTCAGGCGGTTGGCGAGCGTGTTGCCTTCGTCGAGATCGACGCCGAGCGCGGCGGCCTTCTGCTGCGTTTCTTCGAGCGCGCGGTCGATTTCCTTGATCGGCTGGCCCGCCTTCGGATGCAGCCACGCGTTGAGCAGCGGCAGCGTGATGATCGTCACGAGGCTCGTGATGAGCATGGTGGGCGAGAAAATCGTTTCGGAGAGCGGAATGACGCCCATTTGCGCTTCGAGCGGATGTCCCTTCGTGGAGATCAGCACGGGAATGCTCGCCGAAAGCCCGAGGCCGTAGAGCGTGAAGCCGCTATAGGCCGAGGCGATGATGAGCGGGTAGTGCACGCCCTTCACGCGCATGGCGAGCTTGCGCGCGACGATGCCGCCCACCACGAGGCCGAAGCCCCAGTTCAGATAGCTGCCGATGCCGCCCACCAGGGTCGCGACGATGATCGCCATGCGCGGGTCGTTCACGCGCGCGACGAGGCGGTTGAGGAAGCGGTCGGTGAGCGGCGCGGTGGCGAGCACATAGCCCATTGCGAGAATCACCGCCATTTGCGTGGTGAACGCGAGCAGCGCCCAGAAGCCCTTGCCCCAGCTCGTGGTGAGCGCCGTGATGGCTTGCCCCTGCACGATGACGGCGAGGGCCATCGTCAGCAGGGTGAGGCCGATGGCGAAAACAAAGGGATCGGGTAAGTACCGGCGCATCAGCTCGGTAAAGAACGCGGTGACTTTCTGCATGGCTGTGTCTCTATCTGAATCGTAATAGTTGTCGGGTCTCTGCTCGCGCGGCTGCGGCGCCTACGAATCGTCCCGGTTCATGGTCTTGCGATGGCGGGCGAGTTGCATGAGCTCGCGGTCGCGCCAGCCCACGCGTTCGTCCCACTGATCGAGCGGCAGCGCTTCGCGCCTGGCCGCGGCGACCTGCGCGACGAGTTCGGGCGTCCACGGATCGTGCTGACCGCGCTCGGCGCCCATGCGCTCGTACGACGGGCCCATCTTCTGCGCATGCGAGGCAATGCCGCCGCGCGTGTTCAGATCGACGGTCTCGAACGGGCCGATCACCGACCAGCGCGGACCGAGGCCTTCGCGCATCACGGTGTCGATGTCCTCCACCGACGCCACGCCGTCGCGCACGAGGCAATACGCCTCGCGCAACACGGCGCCTTGCAGCCGGTTGAAGATGAACCCTTCCACTTCCTGCTTCACGCGCACGGGTTTCATGCCCGCTTCGCTGTAAAGCGCGATGGCGCGATCGGCAGCCGCGCCGGACGTAAAGGGCGCGGGCACCACTTCGATCACGGGCACGAGGTAAGGCGGGTTGCCGGGATGCGCGACGAGGCAGCGCGCGCGGCCGGCCAACGTTTCATCCACGAACTTCGAAGCCGCGAGGAACGACGAAGCGCTCGCGAGAATCGCTTCAGGAGGTGCTGCGCGGTCGAGTTGCGCGAAGATCTCGCGCTTGAGTTCGGCGCGCTCGGGCGCGCATTCCTGCACGAGATCGGCGTTGGCGGCTGCGGCTTCGAGCGTGTCGACGATCTCCACGCGCGCGGCGATGTCGTTCGCGCTTTCGTCGAGCAGGGCGAATTGCGTGAGGTCATTCAGGCGCAATGCGACTTCTTCCGGCGCGGCGGCGCGGCGCGCGGCGTCGGGATCGTAGAGACGCACGCGCCAGCCGGCGCGCGCGAAGCAGATCGCAAACGCCACGCCTATGCTGCCCGCGCCGACAATGCCGGCCTGACGCGGCGTGCGCGGATCGTGGTTCGTCATTCTCACACCCCCGCGACGCCGACGGTCATGCCGCCGCACACATAGAGCACCTGGCCCGTCACGAAGCCGCTGCGCGCATCGAGCAGATACGAAGCGGCGTGCGCGACGTCGTCGGGCGTGCCCACGCGCTTCACGGGCACCGCGTTGATGATGGCCTCGGTGCGCGGCGCGCCGGGCGGATTGGCGCGGTCGAAGAGTTCGGTGCGGATCGGGCCCGGCCCGATGGCGTTCGCGGTCACGCCGAACGCGCCCAGTTCGAGCGCCCACACGCGCGTCATGCCGATCAGCGCGGCTTTGGTGGCCGAGTAGGCCGTGCGCAGTTCCTTGCCGAGCGCGGCGCGCGACGACATATTGACGATGCGCCCGAAGCCCGCGGCCTTCATGCCGGGCAGGAGCGCCTGCATGCACTGCTGCGCGCAACGCACGTTGAGCGCCCACGCGCGTTCGAGTTCGTCGAGCGACTGATGCTCGGCGTCGTTGGGCACGACCACGCCCACGTTGTTGATGAGGCGCGTGATCGGGCCGCCTTCCAGCGCGCGGGCGAGCGCGGCGGCGGTCGCTTCGACGCTGGAGAGGTCAGCGATGATGCCGTCGCCCACGCGGTCGATCACGACCGCCTCGTAACCGTCGGCCTCGCAGCGCGCGGCGCACGCGGCGCCAATGCCGGCGGCGCCGCCGGTGATCAGGACTCGTTCTTTAGCCATGGTCTTCTGGGATGCAAATAAAACAGAGGAATACGAATCGATTGATTACACGGTGGCGACCGGCGTGACGGGCGAGCCCATCGCGCCCGGCAACCGCAGCGGCGGCGCGGTGAGCATGAAGTGCGAGCGCTTGTGCTCGCGCAGCCACACAGCAAGATCGCGCAGATACCAAAGCTCGCCCAGCGGCAGCCCGAGCTTGAAGAGGCAGTGGTGATGCAGCGGCATGAGCGGATGCTCGCCGGGCGTGGCCGGTGCGCGCGCGGGATAGCGTTCGACGGCGTAGTTGTCGGCGGCGAGCGCGGCGATGCCCGAGTCGCTGATCCATTGCAGCAAGCGCTCGTCGCGGCCGTCGAGCGCGCTACAGTGGTTCGCCAGCACGGCTTCGTCGGGCTGGCGGTTCATTTCCAGCACCATCTCCGCGAAGCCGGTGCGCAGCACGAGCATGTCGCCGCGCTCGACCTGCACGCCGTCGGCTTCGATCACGCGCATCAGGTCGTCGTAGCCCACGGTGCGCAACTCGCGGCCGAAATGCGCGGTGAAATCGACCAGCACGCCGCGCCCCTGCATGCCCTTCACGGCGAGGTGCTCGACGCCGAGCACGTCGGCGTGGCTATGCTCGCCGCCGCACGCGTGGGGCGCGAAGTTCGCCTCGGCGCGGTATTCCACCGGGCCGACCACGTCCACGTTCGCGCGATAGCCGTTGTAATAGACGCTTTCGGCCACGCCGTCGCCGTTGGCGTCGAAGCGTGCGCCCACGTGCGCGAGCGAGTCCCACTGCGTGGAGTATTGCAGCGAGAGCAGCACCTGGTCGTCGCTCACGACATCGGTTGCGCCCGCTTCGTTGCGTGCGAACGGAAAGTTCACATAGGGCAGGCCGTCACGAAATGTCGGGCGCAGCACGGGTGGATGGCGTCGCACGTTGAGCTTGCTCTCGCCGGGATAGTCGAGCGGCAGGGAGAGCGTGAACGTGAGGCCCGCGCGAATTTCCTGCGCGCCCTTGAGCACCTGCTCGGCGCCGATGAGATTGGGGCGGCCCAGTTGATCGTCGGGACCGAAGTCGCCCCAGTTCGAGCCTTCCGGCCGGTTCTTCCAACGCATGTTGTCTTCCTCCACTTCAGCTTTGCCGCGCGGGCCGGATGGACCGGTTGCGCGCTCGCATCGCTGCATTCGGGTGTCCGAGGTGTCCGGGGCGCCCAAGGGCTCTCAGGCGGCGAGCAGCGACGGCGGGATTTGCGCGTACACCTCGAGCAGCGCCTTGACGGCGTTCTGCTCGTTCTTCAGCAGGCGCGCCTTGGGCGCGCCGATGACGAGCGCAAATGCCTCGCCATGAATCAGGAAGCCGCGCGCGAGCCCGGCCACGTCTTCCACGCTCTGGCCCGTCGAGCGATGCCAGCCGTCCGCCACGCCCTGGTCGACTTCGCTTTCGAACGCGGCGCGCTCGATGACCGAGCCGTCGCTCGACGTCAACTGCGGCGCGCAACTGTCGAGCAACTTGCGCCGCGCCGCAGGGGCCAGCGCACCGAGCAGCGCCTTGCCGGCGGCGCTGGCGATCGTCATGAAGCCGCCCGGCTCGTCGCTGTAGCGGATCTTCTGGCGCGACTCCATCACGTCGAGATAGACCACGCGGTTGCCCGCGAGCGTGGCGAGCGCGGCGGTTTCGCCGGTGGCGTCTCGCAGCGCCGAAAGCAGCGGCTGGAACATCAGCGTGAGCGGGTCCTCGCTGCAAATGTCGCGCGCGACATGCAGCAGCCGCTGCGTGGGGTAGTAGCCCGCCTTCACGCCCGGCGCGTACAGATAGCCTTTGGCCACCATCGTCTGCAACAACGCGTGGCAGCTCGACAGGGGGATCTCGGTTCGACGCGCGATCTCGCTGTAGATCATCGGCTGCCGCACTTCGGCAAAGAGGTTGATCACGTCGAAGACGCGCACTGCTGTTTTCACATCCATGAGAGCATTATCGGCATATCGATAACCAGCTGACAATACGATTACGGGTAAACACCTAAATCGCGGCAATCCCGGCCGGTTCTGCGCTCGGGCGAGCTACGGGTTATCCCTTGGTTGACGGGAAAGCACGACCGTCCGATAGTCCGCACCCTCCGGCAGTTGTTCGGTAATTGAAAGATTGTTCTGTATTCGAACGTCATATCGAGCCCTTTTTGGGTGATGACCCAAGCCGCTTTCCGATTGGAAAAAGCCGCCGGAGCCGGCGCGTTTCGTTCAGGAAACCGCCGCTCGAAATCGAAATCTGGAGACGTACCTTGGCAGCAACCCCCCTCGACACCCAGCATCGCCAGGCCCGCAAGGCGGGTATCGCATCGTTCGTCGGCACGACGATCGAGTGGTACGACTTTTACGCGTACAGCACGGCGGCCGCGCTCGTGCTCGGCAAGCTCTTCTTCCCCTCCACGAATGCGCTGGTCGGCACGCTGGCCGCGTTCGCCTCGTTCTGGGTGGGTTTTCTCGCGCGTCCGATCGGCGGCATCGTGTTCGGCCACCTGGGCGACAAGGTGGGCCGCAAGAAAACGCTGATCGTCACGCTCATGCTGATGGGCGGCTGCACCACGCTCATGGGCCTCTTGCCGACGTATAACCAGGTGGGCGTGCTCGCGCCGGTCCTGCTCATCCTGCTGCGCCTCACCCAGGGCATTGCAATGGGCGGCGAGTGGGGCGGCGCGGTCGTGCTTTCTTCGGAACATGCGCCGAAGGGCAAGGAAATTCTCTATTCGGCGTTTGCGCAGCAGGGCTCGCCCGCGGGCAATCTGCTCGCCACGGTCGCGTTCCTCGTGATCTCGATGCTGCCCGATCACCAGTTCATGACCTGGGGCTGGCGCGTGCCGTTCCTGATGTCGGCGGTGCTGGTGGGCGTGGGGCTTTTCATTCGCATGAGCGTGGACGAATCTCCCGCGATGAAGGAATTGCAGGCGAAGAACAAGGTGGCGAAGCTGCCGATTGGCGAAGTGCTGCGTCACCACAAAGGGCTCGTGGCGATGGGCGTGGGCGCCTGCGTGATCGCGCTTTCCGCCACCTACTTCAAGACCACCTTCGCGCTTTCGTGGGCCGTGACCTCGATCGGCTTCGACCGCACGCAATTCCTGAGCGTCATCACGTTCGCCATTGTCGTGCAGTTGATCGTGCAGCCGTTCGGTGCGGTGCTCGCCACGAAAATGGACCTGAAGAAAGCGATCATCTACATGCTCGTGCCGGAGATCGTCGCGTTGCCGCTGATGTTTTCGATGATCGCCACCGGGTCGACGAAGCTCGCGATGATCGGCATGGCGCTCGCCTCGATTCCCCACTCGCTCTACTACGCGGCCATGGCCGGCATGCTGGCGAAGGCTTTCCCGGCGCAGGTGCGCTACACGGGCATTTCGCTCGCCTACCAGATTTGCGGCATGGTGTTCGCGGGTACGACGCCGATTCTCGGCCAGTACCTGCTGAGCGCGACGGGCAGCATCCTTTCCGTGGTTGCGCTAGGCGTGGTGCATGTGCTGATCACGCTGGTTTGCGCGCTGATGCTCGTGACGCGCATGCAAGCCGAGGGCACGCTGGAGACGCAGCGCGTGGTGACGGCGCGGACCTGATCCGCTGAATTTCGACGTTGCATGGCAAGCGGGGCGCGGGCGATGGAGCCTGCGCCCCGTTTGCGTTGGATCACTTGCTTTTGCGCGTTTATTAACGTATCGTTTTGATACGTTACGTTTCGAGCTATTAGGAGGCAAGGTGCATTCACGCTTCGACCGTTTCAAGGCAACCCCGCTCGCGGGCCAACTGGAAGCCTTGATCGACGCGCCGCATCGCTACGCGGAATACGCGGTGCTCTCGCGAGTCGGCGTGGCCGCGATTGCGGCCGTTGCTGGCGAAATCGCGCAAAAATTCCCGGAAATCGGCGAAGACGCCACGGCGCGCCAGTATTGCGGCGCGCTCGTGGCGGAGGTGATGCGCCGCCACGGGCATGAAGTCGCGCAGGCGCGCGGGCGTGTGAGCGGGGCGCTATTCAGTTACGGCGCGGTGTTCAGCGCGCAGCCGCTCGCGCTGCCGTTCGAGGCCGTGATCGACGCGCTCGCAACGATGCCGGAGCGCTTCACGGCGCTCGTCAAGCGCACGCCCATGAATCGATGGGCGCGCCGGCCGCAGGGCACGGGCTTTTCGCTGCTGGAGCACGCGTGCCATTTGCGCGATCTCGATGCCGTTTTCGCCGAGCGTTTCAGCGCGGTGCGCAAGTCGCATCTGCCGGAAATCGCCTCCGTGAACGGCACGGCGCTGGCCGAGGAACGCGAATATATGCGCCAGGATCTCGTCGCCGCGATGGGCGAGTTCGGCGAAGGACGTCGCCGTCTTTGCGCGTCGCTCAAGCGCCTCACGCCCGAGCAGCGGTTGCGCTGCGGGCTGCGCGACGGCGTGCGGCGCATGACGCTGGAAGAACTCGTGCGCGAGTTGCTCGACCACGACCGCACGCATGCGCTGGAACTCGATGAACTCGAAAGCGAATTGCGGGATGTGGCTTAGGGCCGGTGATTAGCGGGAACAAGGCCTAACCGCGCGCCTTCTCCGCTTCCTGATACAACTCGCGCAGCGACTGCCCGAAAGTGGCGTCCACGTCGCGCAGCGCGCCCGCACGCGTGAACATGGCGACGGGCGGCAGCGTCCAGTCGAGCGTGTACGGCACGACCGCCACGCCCGCGAAATGCACGAGTTCCTCGGCAATGTCGGCGGGCACGATCGACACGGTGTTCTCGTTCGTGCCGATCATTTCGCCGATCAACCGCGACGTGTAGCTCTCCACGATCGGCACGGGCGGCGCCACGCCCGCGTGCAGGAAGAGGTCGGATATCTGCTCGCGGATGGGCGTGTGCGGCGCGCCCAGTATCCAGTCCAGCTCCACGAGCTTTTCCCAGTTGAGCTTGCTGCGCGCGAGCCGCGCGGCAAGCCGCCGGCTGGCGATGAGCCGCGGCTTTTGCTGATGCAGCACCTCGAAGCGCAACTGCGAGACATCCACGGCCGAAGACGCCCGCCCGATCACGATATCGAGTGTGTGGTCGCGCAACTGCGGCAGGAGCGCGTCGCTCGTGCCTTCATGGATCGTCATGGTGACGCGTTGCGGCAGGCGCGATTGCGTGAGGCGGATCGCGGCGGCCAGCGTGCGCCCGGAGATGAATGGAATCACGCCCACGTGCACGCGCGTGGCGTGGCCGGCCACCACCGCTTCGATGTCGCGCGCGAGGTGGTCGAGGTCGTGCAGCATGGCCTGGGCGCGCGTGAGCACCACGTTGCCGAGCGCCGTGGGCGTCATGCCGCGCGAGGAGCGCTCGAAGAGCGGCGCGCCGAACATGCTCTCCATTTCGGCCAGCGCATTGGTCACGGCGGGCTGGCTGGTCGCCATGTGCTCCGCCACGCGCGTGAGCGAGCCGTGCTGGCGGATCTGCAAGAGCAGGACCAGATGGCGCATTTTCAGGCGCGTATTCAACCGCCTCGTCACTTCGTCGATACTGAAAGACACGATAACCGGGGGTATTACCAAAAAATGATGGCCCCATACTAAATCAAAATGGCCGCCTTATGAGGGCTCTCTAGAATCGCCTCATTCGAACACGCCGGGCCGCGCCAGCCTCCAGCCGCGCAAGCCGGGCCCCATCCTATCGAGTGAGGAACATGAACAAGACCGATCGTCAGGCCGCTCTGGAATACCACGAGTTTCCCACCCCGGGCAAGATTTCGGTGACGGCCAGCAAGCCGCTCGTCACCCAGCGCGACCTCGCGCTCGCCTATACGCCGGGCGTGGCCGTGGCCTGCGAGGAGATCGTCGAGAATCCGCAGAACTCGTTCCGCTACACCGCTCGCGGCAATCTGGTGGGCGTGATCACGAACGGTACGGCCGTGCTCGGTCTCGGCAATATCGGCGCGCTGGCTTCCAAGCCGGTCATGGAAGGCAAGGCGGTGCTCTTCAAGAAGTTCGCGGGCATCGACGTGTTCGACATCGAAGTCACCGAAAGCGATCCGGACAAGCTCGTGGACATCATCGCGAGCCTCGAAGCCACCTTCGGCGGCATCAATCTGGAAGACATCAAGGCGCCGGATTGCTTCACGGTCGAGCGCAAGCTGCGCGAGCGCATGAAGATTCCGGTCTTCCACGACGACCAGCACGGCACCGCCATCACCGTTTCGGCCGCGTTCATGAACGGCCTCAAGGTGGTGGGCAAGGATATTTCGAAGGTCAAGGTCGTGACCTCGGGCGCGGGCGCGGCGGCGCTCGCGTGTCTGGACCTGATGGTGGATCTGGGCCTGCCGCTCAAGAACATCTGGGTGACGGACATCGACGGCGTGGTCTACCAGGGCCGCACGACGCTGATGGATCCGGACAAGGAGCGCTTCGCGCAGGACACCTCCGCGCGCTCGCTTTCCGAAGTGATCGAAGGCGCGGACGTGTTCCTCGGCCTGTCGGCCGGCGGCGTGCTCAAGGCGGAGATGGTCAAGAAGATGGCGGACAAGCCGCTGATTCTGGCGCTCGCCAACCCGACGCCGGAAATCTTCCCCGAGGTCGCGCTCGAAGCGCGCCCGGACGCGGTGCTCGCCACGGGCCGTTCGGACTTCCCGAACCAGGTCAACAACGTGCTGTGCTTCCCGTACATTTTCCGCGGCGCACTCGATGTGGGCGCAACGACCATCACGCGCAACATGGAAATCGCGGCCGTGCATGCGATCGCCAAGCTCGCGGAAGAAGAACTGAATGATTCAGTGGCGGCGGCTTACGGCGCCTACGACCTGCGCTTCGGCCCGAAGTACCTGATTCCGAAGCCGTTCGACTCGCGCCTGATCGTGCGTATCGCACCGGCCGTTGCGAAGGCCGCGATGGAAGACGGCGTGGCCACGCGCCCCATCGACGACTTCGGCGCCTATACGAACGAGCTTCAGCAGTTCGTGTATCACTCGGGCGCGTTCATGAAGCCGATTTTCGCGGCCGCGAAGCAGTTCGTGCGTGACGGCGGCAAGTCGCGCATCGTGTTCGCCGAAGGCGAGGAAGAGCGCGTGCTGCGCGCGGTGCAGGTGATCGTCGACGAGAAGCTGGCGCGCCCGATCCTGATCGGCCGCCCCGAAGTGCTGCTCGCCCGTATCGAGAAGTTCGGCCTGCGTTTGAAGCTCGGCGAAGACGTCGAAGTCACGAACCCCGAGTACGACGAGCGCTTCCACCAGTACTGGACGACCTATTGGGAACTGCGTTGCCGCGACGGCATTTCGAAGGAAATGGCGCGCGTGGAAATGCGCCGCCGCCTCACGCTGATCGGCGCGATGATGGTGCGCCTGGGCGACGCGGACGGCATGGTGTGCGGCACGGTGGGTGCGTATCACGACCACCTGCGCTTCGTCGATGAAGTCATCGGCATGCACCCGAGCGCGAACACGTATGCGGCGATGAACATTCTGCTGCTCGACAAGCGCACGGTCGCGATCGTCGACACGCACGTGAACGACAACCCGAACGCCGAGCAGATCGCCGAATTCACGCTGGCGGCCGCGCGTCAGATGGAATGGCTCAATCTTCAGCCGAAGGTGGCGCTGCTCTCGCGCTCGAACTTCGGCTCGGGCAGCTCGGCCTCGGGCACGAAGATGCGCGAAGTGCTCAAGCTCGTGACGCAAAAGAATCCCGACCTCGAAATCGACGGGGAAATGCACGGCGACTGCGCGCTCGACGAAGCGCTGCGCCTGCGCATCCTGCCGCATTCGAAGCTCAAGGGCGCGGCGAACCTGCTCGTGTGCCCGAACGTGGACTCGGGCAACATCGCCTACAACCTGCTCAAGACGGGCGCGGGCAGCAACGTGGCGGTGGGACCGTTCCTGCTGGGCGTGAATGCGCCGGTGAACGTGCTCACGTCGAGCTCCACGGTGCGACGCATCATCAACATGGCCGCCCTGACCGTGTTGCAGGCGAACCGCGACTAAGCGAATCCGACGGACGCCTTTGTGGCGTCCTGGTGAAAAACGCGCGATGGCTTCTTGCCGTCGCGCGTTTTTTTATTGGCGCAAGGATCAGATAGCCGCGGGGTGTCTCAGGTTGCCTTATGTTGCCGTTTCGGCGAACTGTTCGTCGATCAGCCGGCAGGCCGCGCTGTAGCCGCCCATCAACGCGTCGATATCGGACTGGAAGGGAATGCCGGCCGCGTCGCCTATTTTCAGGGCGCGTGTGGGGGAGGCCGTTGCGTCGTTAGCCGCAAGGGTTGAGACGGTTACGACGGCCGCATAGCGAGGGCGTTTGACTTCGGTGCGTTCGAGCGGGACGGCGCCATTTGCTTCGACGCCCACATGGATCGCGTAGCCGCGATATTCATAAGTACGATTCATGACTGCATTGCCTGACAGGTAGCTGCCTGCAAGACTAGGGAGGTCAGCTTAAGCCAACCTTACGTAAGCGCTGAATACGCAGCAAAGGACCTTTAGCGCGATGCGTGGGAATCGAGGCTAAACGAAAGACAATGAAAGGCGCTGGTTAGAGAGGAGCGCAAAGGATTTTGTCCGACGAAAAAACGTCGTTACAAGGCGTGACGCTTAAGGTTCTCTTCAGCTTGGCGCTGGCACGATCGCATGACCCTGCCCAGGACTCACGTCTTGCCGCGCGCCGGGTGCTCGCAGCAAGACGCGGGTAAAAACAGTCAACGCGATATCGTTGTCCACGCAACTTGCCGGAGCGCCGCCCCATGAAGCTGTCGACCGCTCGCCTGCACGCGTATCTGTTCGTCGCCGCGCTGTCGGCGATCCTCATTCAGGCCGCCGTTTTCGTTTCCATCATGCTGCTGCATGTGCCGGAGCGCGACTTCGAGTCACAGCCGTTTCGCGCGGCCGTGCTCGTGGCGGTAGGCGTTGCGATGCTCGTGGTGCGCCGGCAAGGGCGGCGCGACGCTCAGGCGCTCGCGGCGCGCGAGCGCGAGTTGCCGCAGGCGCTGTGCGCCGCGCGTGCGCCAATGCGCGCGGCTCGCGCACTGCGGCGCGCGCGTCGTTCTCGTTGACGTGAGCTTCAGCCGTCCATGGGCGGCGCGGGCATGTCCAGATTGAGCTGGTAGAACGCGGCGTCTAGCCAGCGGCCGAACTTGAAGCCCGCTTCCTTGATCGTGCCCGCGTGCGTGAATCCCAGCTTCGCATGCAGGGCGATGCTGCCGGCATTGGCGGCGTCGATGCAGCCCACGATCACGTGGATCTGCGTCTCGCCCGCGCGCCGGATCAACTCCTTGAGCAAGCGCTCGCCAAGCCCCCGGCCGCGATGGTCGCGATGTACATAAACGCTGTGCTCGACCGTGTACTTGTTGGCGGGAAACGCGCGAAACGTGCCCCAGCTCGCGAAGCCGAGCAGCGTGCCGGCTTCGTCCACCGCGCCCACCACCGGAAATCCGTTGGCGCGCTTCGTGCCGAACCACGTGACCATCGCTTCGGGCGCGCGCGGCTTGTAGTCGTAAAGCGCCGTGGAGTTGACGATCGCGTCGTTGAGGATTTCGAGAATCGCCGCTGCATGGTCTGCTTCGTTGCAGTCGATGAAGCTCACATGATCGCTCTGTGACTTCGAATTCATAGGGAATCCTGTTTAAATGAGAAGGGTGGCGGGTTCAGGGCGTCGCGCGGCTTCAGGCGCCGCTCATGTCGCAGATGGCGACGACATAGCGCGCGGCATGCGACGTCGGATTGCTGAAAATGAGTGGCTGGTCGCGCCGCATGGCGAGGCAGTCGCCGGGGTGCAGCGTGTGGCGCTGGCTCCCCAGTTCGACGTCGATGCGCCCTTGCAGCACCCAGACCTGCTGGTGAATCACATTCTCGCGGCTGCCGGTTTCGTAGGCCACGCGCGCGCCCGCCGGAAAATCCACCTCGACGAGCTGGATGGGCGAGGGCCAGTTGGGCGGCGACACGCTCCGGCGCGTATAGCCCGACTGCGGGTCGCGCCACTGCGCCTGCTGATCGCGGCGCACCAGCGGCTCCACGGGCGCGCTTTCGCCGCTCGCGCCGAACAGGCTTGCCATCGTCACCGATAACCCGGCCGCGAGTTTTTCGAGCACCACGGCAGTTGGGCTGGCGGCGCCGCGCTCGATCATCGAAATCATCGAGCGGCTCACGCCGCTGCGCGTGGCCAGCGCGTCGAGCGTCAGGCCGCGGGTGGCCCGCAGGTCGCGCACGCAGCGCGCGATGCGCTCGTTGATGCCGGTGTCCGCCGGGCTGTCGGTTTGCGTGTCCATCTGCCTGTCCGTTTGATCTGTTTCCAGGATGATGGAGTCATTATCCAATAAATTGGAATTCGAGGTCAATAAAAAAGCGCGCGGCCCATGCGCTGACAAGCGGGCCGCGCGCTCACTGCATCGCTCAGTCGAGCGTTCCGTCCATCATGGCTTTTCGGGCAGGAACCAGTTCATCACGAGTGCGCAGATGCCGCCGGTGGCGACGCCCGACTCCAGCACGTTGCGCAGGGCGTGCGGCAGGCTCGTGAGGATTTCCGGCACCTGCGAAACGCCCAGACCGAGCGCCAGCGAAACGGCGATGATGAGCAGCGCGCGGCGGTCGAGCCGGGTGCCCGCGAGGATGTTGATGCCGGAAGCGGCAACCGCGCCGAACATGACCATGGCGGCGCCGCCCAGCACGGGCTCGGGCACGGCCTGGAGCACGCCGGCGACCGGCGGGAACAGGCCCAGCACCACAAGCATGCCCGCGATCCAGAGGCCCACGTGGCGGCTCGCGATGCCGGTGAGCTGGATCACGCCGTTGTTCTGCGCGAAAACGGAGCTGGGGAAGGTGTTGAACACGCCGGCCAGCAGCGAGTTGAAGCCGTTGACGAGCACGCCGCCCTTGATGCGCCGCATCCACACCGGGCCTTCCACGGGCTCCTTCGAGATTTTGCTGGTGGCCGTCACGTCGCCGATCGCTTCGAGCGAGGTGACGAGGTAAATGATCAGCATGGGCACGAACAGCGACCACGAAAAGCCCAGGCCGAAGTGCAACGGGGTCGGAATCTGGAACAGCGCGGCTTCGCGCGCGCCGGTGAAGTCGAGCCGACCCATTGCGCCCGCAACGATATAGCCGATCGCGAGCGCGATGACGAGCGCGGTGCTGCGCACCCACACAATGGGCACGCGGTTGAGCACGATGATGGTGCCGAGCACGAGGCCCGAGAGCGTGAGGTTCTGCACGCTCGCGAAGTTGCCCTTGGCGATGGCGCCGTAGCCGCCGCCCATGCTGATGAGGCCGACCTTGATGAGCGTGAGGCCGATCAGCAGCACCACGATGCCTGTGACGAGCGGCGTGATGAGCCGCTTGATGAAGGGCAGGATGCGCGACACGGCCATCTCGACGAACGAGCCCGCGATGACGACGCCGAAAATGGCGGCCATCACCGTTTCGACAGCCGCGCCCTCTTTGACCATGAGGCTGCCGCCCGCGATCAACGGGCCGACGAAGTTGAAGCTCGTGCCCTGCACGATGAGCAGGCCCGCGCCGAGCGGCCCCACGCGCTTGCACTGGAGGAACGTGGCGATGCCGGAGATGACGAGCGACATCGAGACGATCAGCGTGGTGTCGCGGCTGGAGACGTTCAGCGCCTGGCAGATCAGGAGGCCCGGCGTGACGATGGGCACGAGGATCGCCAGCAGATGCTGGAGCGCCGCGACGAACGCGATGGTCGGAGCGGGGCGGTCTTCGGGACCGTAGACGAGGTCGTGGGCGTGTTCGGTGTCGTCGGCGCCGGGGGCGGCGGGCCGCGCGGGTGAGGCGGATTGCATCGCTAAAGGGCTGGTGAAGAAGGAAAACCCGGCATTTTAGCCGAAGCGCCAGGGCGGCCCTCGGACGCACCACCGGACGCACCATCGGGCAGCGCACGGTTAGCCCTTACAATAGGGCCAGTCCTCAAACGCCAGTACACCGAGCCAATGACACGAGACCCGCGCCTCACCCTGAATGCTCGCCAGCAGGAAATGCTCGAATGGGTGCAACGTGACGGCTTCGTCACGGTCGACGATCTCGCCTCGCATTTCGACGTCACGCCGCAAACCATCCGCCGCGACGTGAACTGGCTCGCCGACATGAATCTCCTGCGCCGCTATCACGGCGGCGCGAGTCTGCCCACGAGTGCGGAGAATCTCTCGTACAGCGCGCGGCAACACATGTTCCATGACGAGAAGCGTCGCATCGCGGCGCTTGCCGCCCAGCATATTCCCGACCAGGCTTCGCTCTTCATCAACCTCGGCACGACGACCGAGGAAGTCGCGCGTGCGCTGCACAGTCATCGGGGCTTGCGTGTCGTCACGAACAACCTCAACGTGGCGAGCGTGATGAGCGGTTATCCCGACTGCGAAGTGATGATCACGGGCGGCGTGGTGCGGCCGTGGGACAAAGGAATCGTCGGCGAGCACACCATCGATTTCATCCGCCAGTTCAAGGTAGATTACGCCATCGTCGGCACGTCGGCCATCGAGCACGACGGCACGCTGCGCGACTTCGACACGCGCGAGGTGCGCGTGGCGCAGGCCATCATCGAGCATGCGCGCACGGTCTACCTCGTGGCGGACCATTCGAAAGTGGGCCGCCCGGCGCTCGTGCGCCAGGGGCATTTGAGCCAGATCCATGCACTCTTCACCGACCAGCCGCTGCCCGCCGAAATGAACGAGGCCGTGGCCGCCGCGGGCACGCAGGTGCACGTCGCGGCGTAGGCGGGCGCGTTTCAGTGGCGCTCAGGCAATAGACGAGGGATGCCGCGCGAGCGGCACCACGCGCATCTGCATATACGGAAAGAGCGGCAAGCTCGACAACAGGTCGTGCAGTTCGTCGTTGCTCGCCACGTCGAAGATGCTGATGTTCGAATACTGTCCCGCCACGCGCCACAAATGCGGCCACTTGCCCGCACGCTGGATTTCGGTGGCGCGCGCCTTTTCGGCGGCCTTGATCGCTTCCACGCGTTGCGCGTCGAGCGTTTCGGGGATTTCGACTTTCATTTCCACGCAAAACAGCATGAGCGTTGTCTCCTTGATGAAGTGGTGAGGGGCGTTGGCGTGCCGCGTCACACGGGCTGCGTGACGAACGGCTTGAGCGCGCCGATAAAGGTCTTGCCGTGCTCGAACCAGGCCTTGCGCACGTCCGATTCCATATAGAGGCGATACGCGGCCTCGTCTTCGAACCAGCACTCGCCGATGGCGTCCACGCGGCCCACGTCCATATAGGGCACGTGCGTATCGGTGGGCTGCTGTGCGATGAGCCGGACTTCGTATTTCGCGAGTCCCGGAATGTCGTGCGACATGTCGTAGTGACGCCGGCATTCGGCGGCGAACTGCGCGTCGGACATCGTGGCCGGCTTCGCCAGCAGGTACAGCATGCGGATCATGGGTTGTCTCCAGGTGGAATCGTGGTGATGATGGTGCGGTGTTTAGCCTGCGGCCGATGTTTGCGCCGCTTGTGCGTTGTCGGTAGCGTCGTCGAGTTGCGCGTCGATGTCGTCGAGGCTCACGCCGCGCGTTTCGGGCAGCATCAGCATGGCGAACGTGGAAATCGCATATGCGGCGAGACAGAAGAGGCCGATCGCATGCGCAAGCCCGGTATGCGCCGAAAGCCAGCCCACGCCGACGATCGCCGTCGCGCCGATCGACTTGCCTACGTTGTACACGAAACCCATGCAGGTGGTGCGCACGCGGGTGGGGAACAGCTCGCTCAGGAAGGGGCCGAGCGCCGCGAACATGCCGATGGCGGCGAAGCCCACCCAGAAGCCGAGCACTTGCATGAGCAGCGGATTCACGGGCACGAGCATGTAGCACACGGTCACGACCCACGCGAGCACCGAGAGCGAGATGAGCGCCGGGCGGCGGCCGGCGGTGTCGGCAAAGTGAGCAGTGCTGACGAAGCCGAAGAAGGCGCCCACGGCCATCACGAGAATGGAGACGATCATCGATCCGGCGGCAAGGCCGCGCTCCACCATGAGCGAGGGAATCCAGATCAGGATCGCATAACAGGCCGCCTGAAGCCCGATGACGAGCAGGCTCGCCAGCATGATGGAGCGTGCGTACTGCGGCTTGAATACCGAGAGCAGCGAGGCTTGCGGCGCGGTGTTGCGCGCGGCCTTCGTGAACGACGTCGATTCCTTCACGTTGCGCCGGATGAAGATCACCGCGCACGACGGGATCACGCCGACCCAGAACACGACGCGCCACGCCCAGTCGGGCGGCAGCCACGCGATGATCGCCGTCGAAACGAGCACCGCCGCCGACCAGCCGAGCGAAAAGCCCGACTGGACGAAACCGAGCGCGCGCCCGCGCCGCTCGGGATGCACGACTTCGGCCATGAGCGCCGCGCCCACGGCCCACTCGCCGCCAAAGCCGAAGCCCTGCATCGTGCGCGCTACGAGCATCTGGTTGAACGAGGTCGCGAAGCCCGCGAGCACGCCGAAGAACGTGAACCACAGGATCGTGAACATGAGGATGCGCACGCGGCCGTAGCGGTCGGCGAGAATGCCCGCGATCCAGCCGCCGAGCGCCGTGGCGAGCAGCGCCACCGTGCCGAGCATGCCGGCCTGCTGCTTGGTCAGGGTCCACAGCACCATCAGTGATGGCATGAGGAAGCTGAACATCTGTAGATCGTACGATTCGAGCGCCCAGCCCGCATAGCAGGCCCAGAACGTTTTCCTTTCCTCGGTCGAGCCGGAACGGTACCAGTCGAACATCGCTGTCTCCTTGAGCGCGCGGGTCGTGCCCGCGCATGGGTTGTTGTCGGGTTGTGGTCGAATTGCCTTGATACGTGCCCGCGCTCAGGCGCCGACGAGCTGGCTCCAGTCCACGCCCGCGCCGCGCAGCGTTTCGTGGCTTTGTCTTTCGAGTGCGTCGCGGTGCTCGGGCGCGGCGATGTCGAGCATCGCGCGCAGGCGCGCCCACAACCCGCGCCCGCGCAGGTCGGCCACGCCGTATTCGGTCACGATCACGTCCACGTCGCTGCGCGCGATGCCGATCGGGCCGCCGCACGAAGCGACGATGCGGCTGCGATGTCCGTGGGTCGATGTGAGCGCAACGATCGCGAGGCCGCCGCGGCTCGCGCGCGCCGCGCGTGAGAACGCGCTCGCGCCGCCCACCGCGCCGACGTAATAGCCGCCGCGGACTTCGGTGTTGACCTGGCCGCCCAGATCGACTTCGATGGCCGTGTTGATCGCCGTGAAGCGGTCGAGCCGCGCCAGCACGGCCGGGTCGTGGAGGTAGTCGATGCCGCGTAGTGAGAGGCCCTCGTCGTGCGCGGCGTGGCGGCGCAGGCGCGCGCCACCCGCGAGCCGGGCCGCTACGCCGATGCCGCGATCCACGCGCTTGTGCTCGTTCGTGAGTGCGCCGCGCGCGGCCAGTTCCACGACCGCCGCGCCCGCGGTGTCCGTATGCAGGCCCAGGCCGCGGCGGTCGGCGAGTTGCGCGAGGATCGCGTCGGGAATCGCGCCGGGGCCGCTCTGGAGCGTCGCGCCGTCGTCGATGAGCGCGGCGGCGTGGCGCGCGATGGCGCGTACGCGGGCGTCGGTGGAGTCGATGGTATCGGCAGCGGAGGGCGCGTCCAGCGGGTAATCGGCTTCGACGAGCACGTCGAAGTCCTCGCGGTTCAGGTAGCGCTCGCCATGCGTCCACGGCACGCCCGCATGCACCTCGGCGATCACCACGCGCGCGGTGTCGAGCGCGGCCGGCAGCGTGTCCATCGCGCAGCCGAGGCTGTAGCGCCCGAGCGCGTCGGGCGGCGACACCTGGAGGAACAGCACGTCCACACGCAACTCGCCCGCGCGGATCAGCGCGGGCAGCGCGGCGTCGTGGCAGGGCCACACGTCGAGCACGCCCGCCTGCACGAGCGCCTGATTGCCGCCGTAGCCGCACCAGGTCGCGAAGTCGATGGCGTCCGTGTGCTCGGGCTGCAACAGGCCCGCCTGCGACTCGCCGAGCAGGACCGCGACGCGCCCAAGGCGATGCCGCTGTTCGAGCAGCGCCTTGATGAGCGTGCGCGGCTGCGCTTCGCCTTGTCCCCAGTGAATGCGGTCGCCGGCGCGCACATGGCGCGAGAGATCGACGGCGGCGGCACTGAGCGGGGAAAGCGGGGACGAAGGCATGAACGCGGACTCCGGCAACGAGGGTGAAAGGGCTGAACGTATCTTCGGTGCGCGCCGCGCGGCTGGGAATTTCGTTTTTCGGAGCGCGCCGTTTGGTTTGGCGAAACGCGGCTATGAAGCGCGGCTATGAACGCGGCTATGAAGCGCGATGCTGAAACGCGGTCTTTCAAAAAATCGAATGGGTGCGCGCGCCGTGCGGCGCTATCGTGGCGGAACCGTCCAACCACGGAATTCCTCAGACATGATCGACAAATACTGGCCCGACACCGCAAGCGCGCTCGCCGACGTGAGCGACGGCGCGGTCGTCGGCATCGGCGGCTTCGGCAACGCCGGGGTGCCCGAAGACCTTATCGACGCGCTGATCGCGAGCGGCGCGCGCGAGCTCACGCTCGTCAGCAACAACGCGGGCAACGCGGAAATCGGCCTCGCCGCATTGCTGAAAACGGGGCGCGTGGCGCGTATCGTCTGCTCGTTTCCGCGCCAGCCCGACTCGTGGGTGTTCAACGACCTGTACCGCCAGGGCCGCATCGAGCTGGAACTGTGCCCGCAGGGCACGCTCGCCGAGCGGCTGCGCGCGGCGGGCGCGGGTATCGGCGCGTTCTATACGCCCACGGGCTATGGCACGCCGCTCGCGCAGCACAAGGAAACGCGCGAGATCGGCGGGCGCGGCCAGGTGCTCGAATATGCGCTGCCGCTCGATTACGCGCTTGTGAAGGCCGAACGCGGCGACCGCTGGGGCAATCTCGTCTACCGGCGGCTCGCGCGCAATTTCGGCCCCGTGATGGCCACGGCCGCGCGCCGCACCGTCGCTTCGGTGTCCGAACTCGTGCCGCTCGGCACGCTCGACCCCGAAGCCATCGTCTCGCCCGGCATTTACGTCGATCGCCTCGTCGTGCGCGGCGCTGCCGCGCCGTCCGCCGCTGAATCTCTTGCAGGAGCGCTCGCATGACCCCGCAACAACGCAATGCGCTGGCCGCGCGCGTGGCGCGCGATATTCCCGAAGGCGCATATGTGAATCTCGGCATCGGGCTGCCTACGCTGGTCGCCAATCACATTCCCGCCGAACGCGAAGTGATCCTGCACAGCGAGAACGGCGTGCTCGGCCGCTGGGTCAAGCCCGCGCCGCACGAAGAGGACCCCGATCTCATCAACGCGGGCAAGGAGCCGATCCGCCTGCTGCCGGGCGCGGCGCTCTTTCATCACGCCGACTCGTTTGCGATGATGCGCGGCGGCCACCTCGACTATTGCGTGCTCGGCGCGTTCCAGGTGTCGACGCACGGCGACCTCGCGAACTGGCACACGGGCGACGCCGACGCGATTCCCGGCGTGGGCGGCGCTATGGATCTGGCCGTGGGCGCGCGCAACGTGTTCGTCGTGATGGAGCACGTGGACCGCAACGGCGCGCCGAAAATCCTGCCCGAGTGCACCTTCCCGCTCACGGGCATGCGCTGCGTGACGCGCATCTACACCGACCTCGCCGTCATCGACGTGCGCGCCGAAGGCCTCACGGTGATCGAACTCACCGGCCAAGCTAGCGCACAGGACGTGCAGGCCGCCACGGCCGCGCCCTTGCGATTCGCGCTCGCGCGCGACGCTGCGGCGGCATAATCGAACCACGCGCGGGGCGCGCTTCGCGCTCCGCGCCCCGGACACGAACCCATCGAAACGACGACCATGATCGACACCATGATGATCGGGGATGTGCGCATCACCCGCATTCACGAATACTCCGGCCCCACGCATCCGCCGGAATTCCTGCTGCCGGATCTCGATCCGGCGGCGCTCGAACGCAATCGCGACTGGATGGCACCGCAGCACTGGGTGCCGCACATGAACCGCTTCGTGTTGACCGTGCAATTGTGGGTCGTGCACGCGGGCGGCAACATCATCGTTGTCGATACGGGTGTGGGCAACGGCAAGCCGCGCGAAGGCATGGCACGCATGCACCGGCTCAATACGCTCGTGCCCGAATGGCTCGAAGCCGCCGGCGCGCCGCTCGACAAGGTCACGCACGTCGCCATCACGCACCTGCATATGGACCACGTGGGCTGGAATACGCGCTGGCTCGACAACCGCTGGACGCCCACGTTCCCTAACGCGCGCTACTACCTCCCCGAAGACGACTTTCTCTATTGCAAGGCGGGGCGCAACAAGGTGGAAGGCGTGGACGTGTTCGGCGACGCGTTCGACGACAGCGTGATGCCGGTCGTGGATGCGGGGCTTGCCGTCATGATGCGCCCGGGCATGGAGATCGCCGATTGCCTGAAGGTCGAAGCCGCGCCGGGGCACAGCCCCGGGCAGGTGGCGTTTCGCATCCGCTCGCGCGGCGAGGAGGCGGTGTTCAGCGGCGACATCTGCCACAACCCGATCCAGATTGCCTGTCCCGAGGTGAATTCGGGCTACTGCCTGTGGCCCGACCAGGCGCGCAGCACGCGCCACGCGTTTCTCGAAGCGGCCGCCGAGCGCGAGGCGCTCATTCTGCCGGTGCATTTCGGCGACCCGTATTGCGGCTACGTGCGCCGCGAGGGTAACGGCTTCGCATTCGAGCCGCTGCGCTGAACAGCGCGCATGCGTCGCGGCTTACGGCGACTCGCTGTCGTAGGCCGCGATGATGCGGCGAACCAGGTCCTGCGCGAACGAGGGCAGCGACTCGAAGGCCTTCGCGCATAGCTGATATTCGCGCGTGGCCCACGGCTCGTCGAGCTCGCACACGTGCACGGTGGCGCGGCTGTTCATGCGTTGCACGACGATCTCGGGCATCACGCCAATGCCGATGCCCGCTTCCACGAGCCGGAACACGGCGTCGAAGCCCGCCGCCTGCACGCGCACGCTGAGGTTCTCGTGCAGCGCGAGCGCATGCTGGCGCAGGAACTCCTGGGTCGCGCTGCCGTCCAGCAGCGCGACGAATTCGTGTTGCAGCAAGTCCTGAAAGCGTGCCTTGTTTCTGTTCGCCACGGGATGATCGAGCGGGGCCACGGCAACGAGTCGCGACCGCGCGAAGCGGCGCACTTCGGTGCCGTCGGTCGGCACCGTGCCGGAGATGATGGCGATATCGGCCGCACCGTCCCGCACCGCGCGCACGGCTTCGTCGCTGAGCTTTTCGCGCATGTCGATCTGCACTTCGGGATGGTCGCGCAGGAAGGCGCCGAGCACGGGCGGCATGAATTCGGTGATCGCCGTCGTGTTGGCCTGGATCTTCAGTTGTCCTTTCAGACCGCTGCCGAACGCCTGCAATTCACTGGTCAGCAGCTCGATTTGCGCGAGGATGCGCCGGCCATGATCCAGATAGGCGCGACCGGCCTCGGTCAGCGCCACGCCCTGACTGGAGCGCTGGAACACTTTGATGCCGAGCGTGAATTCGAGGTTCTTGATGCGTTGGCTTGCGGCCGGCACGGACAGGAACGAGCGCGCGGCGCCGCGCGTGAGATTCGACTCCTCGGCAATATTGCTGACGAGTCGGAAGTCGGCGAGATCGAAATGCATAGGCGAGAACCGGCAGCGGCGGAGCGAGTCGTTCGCGCCCGCATAAATGCTCAATGTAGCAGCGCGGCGTGGCGCGGGCTATTGTGGTATTCGCCAATTCTCGCTGGCAAGCCGATGAGGGCGTGCGCCGAAACGCCGTGTTTCAAGGTGCGAATGTGGAGGGCACGAAGCCCGGCGTGGCGCTCGCACGGCGCTCCAGCCAATAGCGGATATGAGGCGGCCAGTGCGCCGCCGCGCCGTCGACGCCGAGCTTGAGCGCGGCGTCGATTGCCCAGTTCGGGTTGTGGATCAGTTCCCTGCCGAGCAGGATGAGATCGGCACGGCCCGCCGCGAGGATCGCCTCGGCCTGGCGCGCATGCACGATCAGCCCCACGGCGGCGGTCGGCATGCCGGTATGCGCCTTGACGTGCTCCGCATACTGCACCTGATAGCCATAATCGGGCGCGGCATGCGAGGGCAATGGCGAACCGACGAGGCCGCCCGAGGTGCAATCGATCACGTCCACGCCGTGCAGCGAAAGCTGGCGGCTCAGCACGACGGTGTCGTCCACGCTCCAGCCCGCGCCGTCCACGCATGACACGCGCACGAACAGCGGCTTGGCGTCGTCCCAGTTCGCGCGCACCGCATCCACGATCTCGATCACGAGGCGCATGCGGTTGGCGAGACTGCCGCCGTACGCATCGCCGCGCCGGTTCGTTGCGGGAGAGAGGAACTGGTGGAGCAGGTAGCCGTGCGCGGCGTGCAACTCGATCACGTCATAGCCCGCGCGCCGCGCGCGCGAGGCCGCCGCGGCGTAGGCGTCGACGACCGCGCGGATATCGCCAGGCGTCATGGCGCGCGGCGCGGGCATGCCTTCCTTGAGCGCGACCGCGCTCGCGGATATCGGCTCCCACTCGTCCCAGTCCTCGATATCGGGCGTTCGCTCCAGGTAGCCGCGCCCTTGCGTGGGCGCTCGCGTGCGGGCCTTGCGCCCGCAATGCAGAAGCTGGATGCCCGCGGCCGCGCCGTTCGCCTTGATGAGAGCGACGATGCGCGCGAGCGGCTCGACGAAGCGGTCGTCCCAGAGGCCCAGATCGCCGGTCGTGCCGCAGCCGCGCCGTTCGACGCTCGTGCCCTCCTGAAACACGAGGCCGCAGCCGCCGTCCGCGAAGCGTCCGAGATGCATCAGATGCCAGTCGGTGGGGTAGCCCTTGTTGGCGGCGTACTGCCACATCGGCGAGGCGACGATCCGGTTCTTCAGTTGCAGATCGCGCAAGCGGAACCCGGAAAACAGCATGGCGGTCGGCATGGTGGCTCCTGTTTTGGCGTGCCGGATCGACCGGATTGACGTTCTGCTCCGCTCGCGAGAGCGTATTACGGCTTGACCAGCGGGCAGCCGCTTTGCGCGAGCGACCTGAACGCCTTGTCGGCGGGAATCGTCGCGAGCAATTTGTAGTAATCCCAGGGATATTTCGATTCCGCCGGACTCTTGACCTGGAAGAGGTACATGTCGTGGACCATGAGCCCGTCTTCGCGAATCCGGCCGTTCGTCGCGAAGAAGTCGGAAACCGGCATCTCGCGCATCTTGCGCATCACGACGGTGGCGTCGGTCGAATTCGCCGCCTGCACGGCCTTGAGGTAATGCAGCACGGAGGAATACACGGCCGCCTGGCTCATGTTCGGCATTGCCTTGACCTTTTCGTAGTAGCGGCGCGAGAACGCCCGCGTTTGCGGATTCATGTCCCAATAGAACGCTTCGGAAAGCACCATGCCCTGGGCGGTTTGCAGGCCAATGGCGTGCACGTCGTTGATGTACATGAGCAGGCTCGCCATGCGTTGCGGGCCGCCCGGGCGCACGCCGAATTCGCGCGCCGCCTTGACGACATTCACGAGGTCGCCGCCAAAGCTGGCGAGACCGATCACGCCCGCGCCGCTGTTCTGGGCCTGCACCACGGCCGACGAAAAGTCGGCTGCGCCGAGCGGAACCGGCACTTCGCCCAGCACGCTCGCGCCGGACTGGCCGAGCGCCGTGCGCGCGGCGCCCACGATGTCGTGGCCGCCGGCGTAGTCGGCGGTGATGAAGTACCAGCGCTTGCCGCCCTGGTTCGCCACCGTGCGCGCGACCGAGTTGGCGAGCGCGTACGAATCGTACGCATAATGCACCGAGGTGGGCGTGCAGAGATCGCCGGTCAGCCGGTCCGATGCGGGCCCGCTCAGGAACAGGATCTTGCCTTTGGCGCGGGCGATATTGAGCACGGCGAGCGCGGCCGACGACCCCGTCACGTCCATGATCGCGTCCACGTGCTTCACGTCGAACCATTCCCGTGCCGTGGTGGCTGCCGTATCGGCATGGCCCTGGCTGTTGCCCACGACCAGCTCCACGTTGTGGCCGAGCGCCTTGCCGCCGAAATCGTCGATGGCCAACTGGGCCGCTGTCACGCTGCCCTTGCCGGAGATATCGGAGTAAACGCCGGTCATGTCGAGGATCAGGCCGATCTTCACGCCTTCCTCGGCATGCGCCCGGGGCGTGCCGGCGAACAGCGCCAGCGCGGCCAGCATGCCTGCGAGCGCGCCACGATGGAGTGCATGGACGGATTTCATTATGGTCTCCTTACCGCCCGGGCGGGCGGCATATGTTTTTCAACGCGTGCGAATATTCCTCAAATGCGAACGTTACTGGTGGTCAAGCCGCCGTCGATATGGAGCGTTTGTCCGGTCACGAAGCCCGAGCGCTCGTCGAGCAGGAACGCGATTAGGTGCGCCACTTCTTCCGGCGTGCCCACCCGCTGCAACGGAACGGCGGCCATTAGCGCCTGCGTGCGTGGATCCTCGGGCGGGCTCGCGGTGTGGAACATTTCGGTGGCGATGGGGCCTGGCGCGATCACGTTGACCGTGATGGCCGAGGGCGCCAGCTCCAGCGCCCACGTGCGGCTCATGCCGATCACGGCCGCCTTGGTCGCGCTGTATGCGGTGCGATTGATCTTGCCGAGCGCCGCGCGCGAGGAGAGGTTCACGATGCGCCCCGCGCCTAGCTCGCGCATGCCCGGCACCAGCGCCTGCGCGCACACCAGTGAGGCACTGACGTTCACGCGCAGCGCTTCCTCCATGTCCGAGGGCCGCGTGTCGTCGAGCGAGGTCGTGTGCGCGATCGCGGCGTTGTTCACGAGGCCGTAGAACGGTGCCGTGTTGGCGAGCCGCGTGACGAGTTCCTGTGTCATCGCGAGATCGTCCAGGTCGCAGCAGTGAAAGTCGGCGTCGTCCTCCAGATCGGCGGGGCGCGTGCGCGCGACGCCAATCGCCTGATAGCCGTCCTCGCGCAGACGTGTGAGCGCCGCGCGCCCGATACCCCGGCTCGCGCCTGTGACCAGCACGCGTTTTCTGGTTGTCATGAATGCTCCTGTCTGTCCAAAGTGGAAAAGTCGCGGGCGAAGCCCGCGTCAAGGGCAGGCGGCCAGCACCTTGCGGCCGATGATGAGTTTCTGGATTTCAGAAGCGCCCTCGTAAATGCGCATGGGCCGCACGTCGCGAAAGAGCCGCTCGATCACGCAGCCCTGCGTAACGCCCAGCGCGCCGAATAGCTGCACGGCGCTGTCCACCACGCGAAACGCGGCTTCGGTCGCGCCGAGCTTGGCCATCGACGCCTCGCGTGTGATCGCCGCCCGGCGCGCGTCGCGCTGCCAGGCCGCGCGGTAGACCAGCAAGGCCGCGGCTTCGGTGTCGAGCGCCATATCCGCCACGCGCATGCGTACGGTGTCCATTTCCGCCATCGGCTTGCCGAACAGCGTCCGCGCGTTCATGCGCGCGACGGTTTCGTCCAGCGCGCGGCGCGCGAGACCCACGGCCGCCGCGCCGACCGACGAGCGGAAGATGTCGAGCACCGCCATCGCCACCTTGAACCCTTCGCCGGGTTGCCCGAGCATCGAGTCGGCGCTCACTTCGCAGTCGTGCAGTTCGAGTTCGGCAAGCGGGTGGGGCGCGACGATCTCCACATTCGCGCTGGCCTTCAAACCCGTTGTGCGCGCATCGACAAGAAAAGCGGAAAGCGCCTTCGCACCGGGTGCATCTTCGGTGCGCGCGACGATCACGTAATAGTCCGCAATGCCGCCGTTCGAGATGTAGGCTTTCGCGCCGTTGAGCACATAGCGCTCGCCGCGCCGTTCGCCGCGCGTGGTGATCGCGGCGACGTCGGAGCCGCCGCCGGGTTCGGTCAGCGCGAAGGCGGCGAGCGTGCGGCCTTCGCGGCAGCCGTCGAGGTAGCGCGAGCGCTGCGCTTCGCTGCCGAACAACCAGAGCGGCGCGGAGCCGATGCCCTGCATCGAGAACACGAAATCGGCGAGCGCGCTGTCATAGGACAGCGCTTCGCGGATCAAGCAAACGGAGCGCAGATCGACCGACGGCGGCGTGTCGCCAGCCAGCCGCGGAACCGCGTAGCCCAGCAGTCCCGCCTTGCCCAGTTCGGCGGCGAGCAGCCTGCATTGTTCAGTGAGCGGCTGTTGCGCGAGCGATGGTTCGATTTGCGCGTAGCGAGCGCGCCAGGCATGAAGGCGCTCGACGGTGGTCTCGTGTTGCGCGTCGAAGAACGGCCAGTCCCAATGCGACCATCGACTCATGACCGTGCCTCCCCGGAAGCGAGCAGTTCTCTCGCCATGGCCTGCAACTCGTTCTTTTTCACTTTCTCTCCATTGGGGCTGGGCGTAACGGGGAATGCACCGATCCGGAAGATGCGCACCGGCACCTTGAAAATGGCCAGTTGCGCCTTGCATGCGGCGAGCAACGTGTGCTCCTCGTGAACATAGGCCTCGCTGCCGACGACGAACGCCACGGGGCGTGCGCTTCCCTGTGCTTCGACGGCCACGACCTGGCATGCGTGCGCGCCGGACGAGGCCAGCACGACTTCCTCGATCTCCAGCGGGTTGACGAGGTAACCGCCAATGCGCAGAACGTCGCCGATGCGCGACAGATGGTTGAAACCGCCGTCGCCGGTCAGGCAGGCGATGTCGCCGGTGCGCAGGAAGCCGTCCGGCGTGAAAGCCTTCGCGGTGGCTTCGGCGTTGCCGAGATAGCCCGTCATGATGTCGGGCGTGGCGATCTCCAGTTCGCCGGGCTCGCCCGCGCCGAGCAGCGCGCCGGTGCGCAGGCAGCGCACGCGTATGCGCGCGTCGGGCGCGAGCGGCACGCCGCCCGATTGCGCGCGCCGATCCAGCGGCGCGTCGGCAGGTTGCGCGGCAAACAGCGCAAGCGTCTCGCTCATGCCGAAGCAGCCGCGCATCAGGATGCCTCTTGCTTCGGCGCGTTTGGGCAGATCGACGAGACCCGGCGTGAAATTGGCGTGGCCATACATGCGCAGGTCGCGCGGCGTCCAGTCCGTGCCGGTGGCCGCCAGGATCTTGTCGAGCATGTCGTTCGTGCCGAACATGTGCGTGACGCGATGCTCGACCATCGCGAGCGCCGTTTCGGCCGGGTCGAAGCTTTCCATGAGAACGAGCGGCGCGTGGGCGGCGAGCGCGGTCATTGCAATGGTGTAGCCGAACGCGCCGCAGAGCGGAATGGCCAGCAGCAGGCGGGCGTCGTCGGGGCCGATGCCGAAGGCGGCCGCCACGTCGCGGCCATGATGCAGCACGCGGCCCTGGGCGTGGACGATCAGCTTGGGCTGGCTCGTGGTGCCCGACGACGAGAGGATGATGCAGGCGTCTTCGGGTTGTGCGGGCGCAAGTGCTAATGGCGCGGCGCAAGCCAGCGCTTCGAGATCGATCGCCCGAGCGCCCTCTGGTGCGTGCGGCGCACGCGCGGCCGGGGCGCGCTCGTGCGTCTCGCTCACCGCCACCACGCATTGCAGCGCGGCGAGGCAAGCGGAATCCACGGCGCGCAACAGAGATTCGTAGTCCTTCCCTTTATATGAAGGCATGTAGCAAAGCGCCTTGCAGCCGGTTCGCTCCATGAACTGGCCCACTTCCTTCGGGCCATAGCGCATGTTCAGGCACAGCACGGCCGCCCCGAGGCGCGCGCAGGCGAGCGCGATGGCGAGCCAGTCAGGCAGGTTCGGCAGCCACAGTGCGACCGTGTCATGGCGGCCGATGCCCGCCTCGTTCAGGCCGCCCGCAATGCGCTGCGCGCGCTCGCGCAATTCGCCATAGCTGATGCGCGTATCGCCGAACACGAGCGCCGTGGCCGGGGGCGGCGCGCGCTCGATCCATTCGAACAGTGTGGTTTCGGACATAGCGCCTCGCTCAGACCGTGCCGATGGGCGTGACCGGCGAGCCGACCGCGCCCGGCAAACGCAGCGGCGGCGCCGTCAAGAGGAAGCGATGGCGGCCGTGCTCGCGCAGCCACGTGGCGAGCGGCGTGAGGTACCAAAGCTCGCCGAACGGCATGCCGAGCTTGAAGAGGCAAAGCTCATGAAGCGGGAGGAAGGCACAGGGCCCGGACTGCGCGCGCGCGGGCACGGACTCCACGCCGTAGTTGTCGGCCACGATCGCGGCGATGCCGGTGTCGATGATCCACTGATGCAACTCCGGGTCGCGCCCGTCGAGCGCGGCGCCAAAGCGCTCGGGCATGTCGGGCTCGGGCTGCTTGTTGCGCTCGAGCACGAGCTGCGCGAACCGCGTGTGCAGGCAGAGGATATCGCCCGCCTCGACCACCACGCCGTCCTCGCGCATGATGCGATCGAGGTCGCGGTAGCTCACGATCCGGTGTGCGTCACCGAGATGGGCGTGCAGATCGACCATCACGGCGCGCCCTTGCACGCCATGCTCCGCGATCTTCTCGATGCCTAGCGCGAGCGCGCGCGACTGCCCGTCGAGGCGCGGGTCGTCGGCCGGTGCGAGCACGTCCGCACCCGCGCGAAAGCCGTTGTAGTAGACGAGCTCGTCCACACCGTCGCCGTCCACGTCGAAATGGCCGCCTACGTGCGCGAGCGCATCCCATTGCGTCGAATATTGCAGGAACAACTGGGCGTAGTCGTCGCAAACGACGTCGGTGAAATCGCGGTTTTCGCGCGACAGTTCGAAGTTCATGCCCAGCCCGAGCTTTCTGGGCGTCGGTTTGATGACCGGCGGGTGACGCCGCGGATTGAGCGCGTTGCCGCCTGGGTAGTCGAGCGGCAGGCTCAGGCAGAACGAGCGTCCTTCGCGGACTTCGGCCGCACCCTGGCGAACCTTCTCCGCCGTGATCAAATTCAGCCTTCCTAATTGATCATCGGGGCCGAAGTCGCCCCAGTTTGATTGGGCGGGACGCTGCTTCCAGCGCGAACTGGTGGCGCCCTCCACGGGCCTGGCGTGGGGGGCATGGAACGCTTTGTACTGACTCATCCTGTCTCCTTTTTTGATGACGGCGTCACCTTGTTGGCAACGCAACGATGGAAGGTCGTGTTCCTGTTCTTGCGCTCCATTGCAGACGAACATCGATTACACTACAAGCACGCTTGGCGAATTCGATCACATTGTGAACATGAATAGCGATCAAGATTTGAGCGGCGAGGCCGTCGCCGCACAGGATGGGCGAGCCCACGCGTCAGGCGTTGCAGGCACGCAAAGTCTTTCTCGTGCGTTAGGCCTGCTCAAGTGCGTGGCGGCCGCTCATGAACGCGGCGTCGACCTGGCGGAACTGCTCGCCACCACAGGGCTCGATCGAAGCACGGCGTTCCGGCTGCTCGCGGGGCTCGCGCACGAAGGGTTCGTCGAGCGCGAAGCGGTCACGCGCAAATACCGGCTCGGCATCGAATCCATGCAACTGGGACTGACCGCCATGAGCCGTGCCCCCGTGCTCGTCAGTTGCCGCCCCATGCTACTCTCCATCGCGCGTCAGACCGAGGACACGGTTTTCCTCCTCATTCGCAATGGCGACTACGGGCATTGCCTGCACATGGAGGAGGGCAACCATCCCATCAAGGCGCACACGCTGCTGCCCGGCAACCTGCGTTTGCTGGGCGTGGGCACGGCGTGTCTCGCGCTACTCTCCAAGCTTCCCGACCCGGAAATCGACGCCATCTTCACGCGCCATCGGGTCGAGTACGAGCGCATGGGCATCACGCGCCAGCGCATGAAGGATCTGGTGCAGCGCACGCGCCGCACGGGCTATTCGGAAACGGAGAACATGATCACGGCGGGCGCCGGGGGCGTGGGCGCCGCGTTCGAGATCAGCAGGGGCAACTATGCGGCGCTCAGCGTGGCGTCGGTGCTCTCGCGCATGGGCAAGAGCCGGCGCGAATGGATCGCGGCGCTCGTGCGCGAAGAAATTCGCAGATCGCAGTCACGCTTCCCCGTGCACGGGAGCCCGGACGAGTGAGCACGAATGCGAGGGCAGGCGGCAGGCCGCCTGCCCGCCTGCTTGCATGAGCACAAGCGTTAGTGGTGGATGCTGTTGTTGCGCGTCTCGCGGAAGAACAACACCGTTGCGATGAAGCCGAGCACCAGCCACACGGCGGGATAAAGCAGGCCGCCATAGATGCTGCCCGTTTGCGCGCTCAGTGCAAACGCGCCTGCCGGAAGCAGGCCGCCTATCCAACCCGTGGCGAGGTGATACGGAAACGACATCGCGGTGTAGCGAATGCGGGCGGGAAACATCTCGACGAGCACGGCCGTGCCCGGACCGTAGATCATGCTTTGCAGCAGCATCATCCAGATCATCAGCCCGAACAGGCCCCATGCGTTGACGCTGGAAGGCTCCGCGCCTTCCGGATAGCCCGCCGTGCGCAATGCGGACGAGACTGTGGACGCCAGCGCTTTTTCACGCGCGGCGCTGTCCGCGCCGCTCATGGTCGGCACGTCGTAGCGTTGCCCGCCGATTCCGATCCACGCTTGCGCACCGGCCGCGAGCGGCTCGGTCGCGAAGCTTGCCGAGAAGCGATACAGCAGGCGCTTCGCGACGTCGCACGAAGATGTGAAATGGCGCGTGCCCGTGGGGTTGAACTGGATCGCGCAGCTTGCCGGGTCGGCATGCAGCACCACCGGCGCTTGCGCCTGCGCGCGTTCGAGCGCCGGATTGCCCAGGTGCGTCATGGCGCGATAGGCGGGCAACAGCGTCGCGAGTATCAGCACGTAGCCGGCCAGCATGACCGGCTTTCTGCCTACGCGGTCGGAGAGCGCCGAGAAGATCCAGTACATGAGCGGCGACGTGCACAGCGCACCCATCATGATGAGGTTGGTGGTTTGCGCGTCGATCTTCAGCGTCTCGGTCATGAAGAACAGCGGATAAACGGTCGCCGTGTAGGCGATCACGGCAATCGGCGCGCACACCGCGAAGAAGGCGATCAGCATGGTCTTGCGGTGGGCCGGGTCGCCGAACAGCTCGCGTATCGGCGCGTGCGACTGGCGTTGTTCCTGCCGCAGTCGCGCGAACACGGCCGACTCCTGCATGGAAAGCCGGATATACACGGAGATCGCAAGGAGTACGGAGGAAAACAGGAACGGCAGGCGCCAGCCCCAGTCCTCGAACGCGCTTCCCGTCACGGCGCGGCACAGCGCGACGACCAGCAGCGACATGAGCAGGCCGATCGCGCCGGTCGAGACGATCCACGAGAGATTGCGCGCGCGCCGGTTTTGCGGCGAACTTTCCGCGACATAGGTGGCCGCGCCGCCGAATTCGCCGCCGAGCGCCAGACCTTGCGTCATGCGCAGCGCGATGAGGATCACGGGCGCGACCACGCCAAGCTCGGCGTAGCCCGGCAGCACGCCCACGCACACGGTGGACAGGCCCATGACGACAATCGTTGCGAGAAAGGTGTACTTGCGTCCCTGGCGGTCGCCGAGCCGGCCGAACACCAGCGCGCCGAAGGGCCGTAACAGGAAGCCCGTGGCGAACGCGAGCAGCGTGAAGATGAATCCCGTGCGCGGGTCGACGCCCGCGAAAAACTTCTTCGCAATGACCGGCGCGAGCGACGCGTAGAGATAGAAGTCATACCATTCGAACACCGTGCCGACCGACGCGCTGACCAGCACCCTCGTCACGCCGCGCGAGGCGGGCGCGGGTGAGGCGCGCCCGGCGAGGGCGTCCAGACTTTCCTGTGCCATATCCGTTGTCTCCTGGTTCTTGTTGCCGCGCCGGTTCGCCGGACACGGCTTTCGGTTGTGTCTTCGCCTTCGAACATTCCAGGACTGCGTGATTGCCCAGCCTGCGCACGCTCGCGCCCGAAGCGGCCGCGCATGCCGGTGCGCCAGGGATTTCACCAGGCGGCCGGCAGCAAGCCGAAAGCCGGCGTGCGTGCCAATGATTTGAGCGAATGGGGAAGGGCGCTTCAACCGCTATTCAGCGATCCGTTCACACTGTGAACGCGTGCCTGCGGCCTGCGTTGGGGGGTAGTTCGAATGGCGTAGCACGTCGGGAGATGGCGCGGTGCGCACATTGGTTGTGCTAACAACCTTATGGGAAAGTCACGGTTGTGGGCAACGCGCTCGCGCTGCCCCCGTGATGCCGTGATCGGCGATTTATGCGGTGCGAAGGGCCGGATGCTCGGCGGAGTCTGCGAACACGCGAATGGCGTCGCCCTCCATGCGGTAGCGAATCCATTCGCTTTGCGGTTTCGCGCCGATCGACCGGTAGAAGCCGATTGCCGGCTCGTTCCAGTCCAGCACGCTCCATTCGAAGCGTCCGCAGCCCGTTTCCACGGCGATCGCGGCGAGATGCTGCAACAGGCGCTTGCCCGCGCCCTGGCCGCGCGCGTCGGTCGAGACGTAAAGGTCTTCGAGATACAGGCCGGGTTTGGCTTGCCACGTCGAATACGAAAAGAAGTACACGGCAAACCCCACCGGTTCGCCGTCGAGTTCGCATATCAGCGCTTTGGCGGGTGATTGGGGGCCGAACAGCGAGGCGGTAATCGTTTCCGTGGTCGCGAGGACCTGGTCTTCGGCCTTTTCGTAGCGGGCGAGCTCCCTGATGAAGTGCAGGATGAGCGGGGCGTCGTTGGAGACTGCGGGGCGGATATCGAGTGCCATGAGCGTGAGCCGGTTCCGGAAATGCCAGGGGAAAGACCAGCATGGTAGTCGAAAGCTAATCTGCATATACTGCATTGTCTTCAATGTCGAATGAACATCATGCATCAAGGGCTGCGCCAGCTTGACCTGAATTTGTTGCTCGTGTTCGACGCGCTGGTGCGTCACCGCTCGGTGAGGCAGGCGTCCGACGAACTGGCGATGAGCGCGTCGGCGTTGAGCCATGCGCTGGCGCGACTGCGCAACGCGCTCGCCGACGAACTGTTTGTGCGGGTCGGCAATGAAATGCGGCCCACCGCGGCGGCCGAAAGGATGATGCGCCCGATAGGCGAAGCGCTCGCATTGCTCAACGCAGGACTTACGCCCACGCGCCGGTTCGACGCCGCCGCAAGCGATCGCACGTTTGTGTTCGCCGCCACCGACTACACTGCGTTTGCCGTGCTTCCCGCATTTATCGCGAGAATGCAGAAGGTCGCGCCGAAGCTGCGTTTCAAGGTGGTGTATTCGCGCGGCCGCGAATCGGCGGACGAGCTTGCGTCAGGCCGCATCGACTTTGCGCTCGGCTATGAGGAGGACGAACTGCCGTTGCCGGCGGGCGTTGAGAGCACCGACTGGTTCTCCGACGATTACGTGGTGATCGCGAGCAAACGGCATCCGTCGATCCGGCGCGCGCCGACCCTGGCGCAGTATCTCGCTGCGCGGCACGTGGTGGTGACGCCGTGGAATGAGACGCGCGGTTCGATCGATCTCGTGCTCGAGCGTCTCGGTGTGACGCGGGAGGTGGCCGTGCAGTTGCCGAGCGTGCTCGCTGCACCGTTCATCATTGCTCACACGGATCTGCTGATGACCGTTCCGCAGCATGCGGCGCTGATCTTGCAGAAAGCCGCGCCCGTCACGATTTTTCCGGCGCCATTCGCGGTGCCGCAATACACGCTGAAGATCTATCAGCACACGCGGCATGTTGGCACCGCTGCCCATACCTGGTTGCGCGATCAATTGCTGCATTCCGTGCCGGAATCGAAACCGCGTTGAGGGGCGCTATGCTGTACGTTTGCGCAGGAGGCATACATGGCAGGAGCATGGCAATTCCAGATCCGCATCACCGTCGCGCCCGACCTGGCCGAGGCGTTGCGCGCGCATGCTCAGGACGAGCGGCGCGACGTGATCGAAGCGGTCCTGCGCGAGCGCAACGCTACGTTGACGTGTCAGTTCGATGCCTTCGCCGGCTATGTCGAAGAGGCGGAGCGCATGGGCCGGGGCCGGTATCCGCTGTATCAATGGACGAAGGATACGATCGCTAACCCCGAGAAAAAGGCGAAGTATCTGAAGTCGTATGCGGTGTACGTGGGCGGCGAACCGGTCTACGACAAGGACACCGCCGAGTGGCTGTACGCTCGGCTCACGGCGCTCGCCGACCAGGGAGGGATCGAAAGCGTGAGCCGGTTCGATACGAACCCGGCCAATAATCCGCAACCTCCGCAACCGCCCGCGCGGCAATGAGGTGAGCGGGCTCCGTTTCGCTCCCGCCTTGATCCGCACTCAGGCTGTTGCGTCGCACAACCGCCATGCGCCGCTTGAATCCGCCGGTGTTCCGTTTGGCGACCACGCAACTGTGTGCGTGCGCCGGATGCCTCACGAAAATATGCGCCAGGCCACAGGCGGCTTTCGTTAGAATCGGCTTTCGTCGAGGAAAAAGCCTGTTTGGATCACAGCGGTATCGAATCGCAAATACGGCTCACATTAACGGCTCACATTAATCATCCTTTACCGGAGGCGAGCGTGCCAGGTTTACTTCCCAATGTCGACCCCGAGGGACTCCTCGAATATTCAGTGGTTTATACCGACCGCTCGATCAATCACATGTCGCAGCGCTTTCAGGGCGTGATGCGCGACATCTCCAGCTCCCTGAAAAAAGTCTACAACGCGAAGGCGGTCGCCGTCGTGCCGGGCAGCGGGACATTCGGCATGGAAGCCGTCGCCCGGCAGTTCGCGACGAACAAGAAGTGTCTGGTTATCCGCAATGGCTGGTTCAGTTTCCGCTGGTCGCAGATTTTCGACATGGGCGGTATTCCGTCCGAATCGATCGTGTTGAAGGCGCGTCCGGTCGAACAAGGCAGGCAGGCCGCGTATGCGCCGCCGCCGATCGAAGAAGTGGTTGCCGCGATCAAGGAACACAAGCCGGACCTGGTCTTTGCGCCGCATGTCGAAACCGCCTCGGGCATGATGCTGCCCGACGCGTATTTGCGCGCGGTGGGCGACGCCGTGCATGCCGTTGGCGGCATGTTCGTGCTGGACTGCATTGCGTCCGGCACGATCTGGGTCGACATGGAGGCCAGCGGCGTGGATGTGCTGATCAGCGCGCCGCAAAAGGGGTGGAGCGCGTCGCCGTGCTGCGGCCTGGTCATGCTCGGCGCGCTCGCCCGCGAACGGATCGACGCCACCACGAGCACCAGCTTTGCGTGCGACCTGCGCAAGTGGCTTCAGATCATGGAAGCCTATGAGAACGGCGGCTTCGCGTACCACGCCACGATGCCCACCGACAGCCTCGCGACGCTGCGCAACGTGATGAAGGAAACCGAGGCATACGGCTTCGACAAGGTGCAAGCGGAGCAATTCGAACTCGGCAAGCGCATTCGCGCACTGCTGGTTGCCAAGGGTTTCCGAAGCGTGGCGGCCGAAGGTTTTCAGGCACCGGGCGTCGTGGTCAGCTACACCGACGACGACGGCATACGATCGGGCAAGAAGTTCGCCGACGAGGGATTGCAGATCGCGGCCGGTGTTCCCCTGCAATGCGACGAGCCTGAAGATTTCAAAACCTTCCGCCTCGGGTTATTCGGCCTGGACAAACTGCACGACATCGAAGGCACGGTCGCCAGGTTCGCCAAGGCACTGGACCGCATTAGCTAGCCGCAACGCGCAAGCATCGACAGACGTTAGTAATCGAAAGGCAGTTCGCCTTGCGTCGGCGCCGCCGCGGATACGCCATCCGCGGCGCGCTCTAGCGAGCCAATGCGCACACCGATGAGACGGATGCGCCGATCCAGTGAGACCCGCTTCAGGCATTCGCCAACCGCTCGCCGGATAGCGGCGGCATCCGCCACCGGTTCGGGCAGCGAGAGGTCGCGAGTGACGATCTTGAAGTCGGCGAACTTGATTTTCAGGCCTACCGTGCGGCCGCGATATCCTTTGCGGTGAAGGTCCTCGGTGACTCTTTCGCAAAGGCGTGTGAGCGCGGGCGTGAGCGTGGCGCGGTCGCGGACCACATGCATGTCGCGCTCGAACGTGGTTTCTCGACTCATGGACTTCGGCTCCGAGGACACCACCACGGCGCGATCGTCGAGCCCTTGCGCGATTCTGGCCAGCCACGCGGCGTAGGTGCGCCCAAAGTGCTCCTGCAATAGCCCGAGGTCCGCCGCGGCCAGCTCGCCGATCGTTGTGATGCCTATGCTTGCCAGGCGGTCGTTTGCACGCGGCCCGATGCCGTTCACTTTCTTCGCGGGCAGCGGCCAGATGCGCGACTCGAGGTCGGCCATCGTGAGCAGCGTGAGACCGTTGGGCTTGTCCAGCTCCGAGCCGATTTTCGCGAGTAGCTTGTTTGGCGCGATGGCGATGGAGCAGGTGAGATTGGTCGCCTCGTGCACGGCCGCCTTGATCCGGGCTCCGAGTTCGCCGGATTCACCATCGACGTTCGTGAGGTCGATGTATATCTCGTCGATGCCCCGGTCTTCGATCTGGTCCGTGAACGTGTGAACCGCGTCCTTGAAGAGTCGCGAATAGCGCCGGTACGAATCGAAATCCGTGGGCAGGAGAATGGCGTCGGGTGCGAGTTGCGCGGCCTTCATCATGCCCATTGCGGAGAACACGCCAAAGGCGCGCGCCTCGTAAGTGGAAGTCGTGACCACGCCCCGGCCCACATAGTCGCGCAGCCGGGCGAAGCGGCGCGTGCCGTCGGGTAAAGTCTCCGGCACCGCATTGCGTCCACCGCCGATCACGACGGGTTGCCCTCGCAATTCGGGGTAGCGCAGCAGTTCCACGGACGCGTAAAACGCGTCCATGTCGAGATGTGCAATTCGGCGCGGTAGGTGGATGGTCACGCTGAAATGACTTTGGCGGTACGGGCGAGGCTCACGGGCGAAAATGCGCTGGCGTCGGTGAATACTGTATATTTACACAGTATTCTACCGCATGGTTTCGGCGGTGCAGCCAACAAACTTCAGCGAAAATTCAGCGAAAACGAATCGTGGTTGGCACGTGTTACAGGAACAGCAATGGAAGATCTTTTGGCAGCGCAAGCGTGGGTTCAGATGACGACGCCCGCGGTGGTCGCGCACTATCGTTCAGCCGGTGTGCTGACGTGGAATCTGCTTCACGCCATGGAGGAAGAAGTCCTCGAGTCGCTCGAGGACGAAGGGTATCCGGACTGGATTGTGGACATGCTGCGAGCGCCGCACGCTCCCGAATATCCGCACGACGACCACGCCGTATCGTTCGAGGCACACGACTTCATCCCGCCGGTTTTCGCGGCGATCGACGACGAGTGGCGCCGGGCAGATTGAAGGGGAAGGACGAAGAAGCTTTGGCGGTCGGCCACTTCTTCGTCGAACAATCGTCCAGACTTCCGGACGCCCGCAGGAAGTCAGACGTTATATCCGGAACCGCGCATCAACTGGCGCGGGGCCTCGCCGCCCGAGCCTTGTGTGTCGAACTGCGCGCGTAGCTTTGCGTCGGCCTTGCGGGTCACGCCGCGGTGCATGGCCACAATAATCGCGAAAAAGGCGATGAGGAAGATCGGCAAGGTAAGCATCGTGCGGCTCCTGGCAGGTCAGACCGAATAGCGGTCCGGCGGCGGCCCTGCGCGGGCGTGCCGCCAATCACCATCTGTCTGCGTCGACCCCGATGACGCGCATAGCCCGGGCCTGGATGTGCCTAGCGGCAACCTGAGGTTGGGGGGCACGGCCTGGATTTGCCGTCCGCCGACCCGGACGCTCCAGCGAAAACATCATTCCTGTTTCGCGAATGTTCGATTTCGAAGCACAACTCCGTTCGAATGATCGCTCCCACGCATCGAGGATGTGGCACCTTGAGAGGAAGGTGGCTGGCCTTTGATGGGTGAAAAAATCTAATAAAATTAAAATCAAGGCAACATTAGACGATATAAGAAATAAAAAAGTAAATATTAATTCTGTAATACATCAATTTAGCGGGCCTCAATTTAGCGACAAATCAATCTGGACCTGCCCCACCTCCCTTCACCCTCCGCTTGCCCAATCGAACCTTTACTTTTTCGTTCATGTTCGATAAATTTCGAATTCGAACATTTCAAGGTTCGTTTCTTTTTCCAGGGACAGCAGGTGACTCAACAGAACCGGTACGATCTGCTCGTGGTGGGCGGCGGGATCAACGGCGCGGGCATCGCGCGTGACGCGGCCGGGCGCGGGCTTTCCGTGCTCCTTTGCGAGCAGGACGATCTCGCCTCGCATACCTCGTCGGCCAGCACCAAGCTGATTCACGGCGGCCTGCGCTATCTCGAGTACCGGGAGTTCGGACTCGTGCGCAAGGCGTTGCAGGAGCGCGAAACGCTGCTGCGCGCGGCGCCCCACATCATGTGGCCGCTGCGCTTCGTCATGCCGCACATGCCGAACCTGCGTCCCGCGTGGCTGATCCGTGTCGGGCTGTTCCTCTACGATCATCTGGCCCGGCGCGAATTGCTGCCCGGCTCGCACGGCATCGACATGCGCCGCCACGCGGCCGGCGCACCGCTCATCGATTCGATCCGGCGCGGCTTCGTCTATTCCGACGGCTGGGTGGACGACGCGCGCCTTGTCGTGCTCAACGCGCTCGACGCCAAAGAGCGCGGCGCGCAGATCCTCACGCGCACGAAGCTCGTTTCAGCGCGACGCACGGCCGGCGAGCGCGGCGAACGTGGCGAATGGCAAGCTATCCTGCGCCGCCCCGACGGCAGCACCTTCGACGTGCGCGCGCGCGCCGTCGCCAACGCGGCCGGTCCGTGGGTGGGCGAGGTGCTGCACGGCGCGCTCGGGCGCGCAGCGCAGCACAGCGTGCGCCTCGTGAAGGGCAGCCATATCGTGACGAAGCGCCTGTTCGATCACGACCACGCATACATCTTCCAGAACCCGGACAAGCGCATCATCTTCGCGATTCCGTACGAGCACGACTTCACGCTGATCGGCACGACCGACGTGGAGTACCGCAACGACCCCGCGAAGGTGTCGATCGACGGCGACGAAACGCGCTACCTGTGTGACTCGATCAACCGCTATTTCAAGCGCAAGATTTCACCCGCCGACGTGCAATGGACCTACTCGGGCGTGCGCCCGTTGCTCGAGGAAGAGGGCGCGGCCAACGCGTCCGCCGTCACGCGCGACTACAAGCTCGAACTCGACGAAACGGCGGGTGCGCCGCTGCTTTCAGTGTTTGGTGGCAAGATCACGACCTTTCGCAAGCTCGCGGAAGAAGCGTCGGACATGCTGTGCGGCGCGCTCGGCCATGCGGCGCCCTCGTGGACGGCGGGTGCGCCGCTGCCGGGCGGCGACATCGCGCAGGCGCGTTTCGAGCCCTTCGCGCAAAGCTTCGCGAAGCGCCACGCCTGGCTGCCTGCCGCACTCGCGCGCCGCTACGCGCGCGCATACGGCACGCGCGCCGAGCGCCTGGTTGGCGCGGCGCAATCGCTTTCCGATCTCGGCGCGCCAGTGGCGCCGGGCATTTACGAAGCCGAGTTGCGCTATCTGCGCGACGCCGAATGGGCCACGCGCGCCGAAGACGTGCTGTGGCGCCGCTCGAAGCTCGGCCTGCATGTGGCGCCGGGCACGCTGAACGGCGTGGCTGCCGCCATCGACGGCTGGTTTGCCGCGGCAAGCGCGAAGGCGACCGCGCAGCACTGAAGTTCGCCGCTTTGACGTACCCACCACGCGCCGCTTCATGCGGCGCGATATCACAACTACGTACGGATGGAGATGAGAGACATGCAGGAACAGTACATCCTCGCGCTCGACCAGGGCACCACGAGCTCGCGCGCCATGCTATTCGACCGCCAGGGCAACATCGTTTCGACGGCCCAGAAGGAGTTCGAGCAGATTTATCCGCAGCCGGGCTGGGTCGAGCACGATCCGCAGGAAATCTGGTCGACGCAGGCCGGCGTGGCCGCCGAGGCCGTCACGCGCGCGGGCCTGAACGGCACCAATATCGCCGCGATCGGCATCACGAACCAGCGCGAAACGACCATCGTCTGGGACCGCGAGACGGGACACCCCATCTATAACGCAATCGTGTGGCAGGACCGCCGCACGGCCGACTTCTGTGACTCGCTCAAGGAGCGCGGCCTCGAAGAGAAGGTGCGTGCGAGGACCGGCTTGCCGATCGATTCGTACTTCTCGGGCACCAAGATCCGCTGGATTCTCGACAACGTGCCGGGCGCGCGCGAAAAGGCGCGTCAGGGCAAGCTCGCGTTCGGCACCGTCGACAGCTGGCTCGTGTGGAACTTCACGAAGCACGAGCTGCACGTGACCGACGTGACGAACGCGTCGCGCACCATGCTGTTCAATATCCACACGCGCCAATGGGACGACGAGTTGCTCGACGCGCTCGAAATTCCGCGCAGCATGCTGCCCGAAGTCCGTTCGTCGTCCGAAATTTACGGTCCGACCAAGACCACGGTGTTCGCCTCGAAAATTCCGCTGGCAGGCATCGCGGGCGATCAGCAGGCGGCGATGTTCGGCCAGATGTGCACGAGCACGGGCATGGTGAAGAACACCTATGGCACGGGCTGCTTCCTGATGATGAACACGGGCACGAAGCCCATCGAGTCGAAGAACAACCTCGTGACCACGATCGCCTGGCAGATCGGCGACGAGGTCAATTACGCGCTCGAAGGCAGCATCTTTATCGCGGGCGCAGTCGTGCAGTGGCTGCGCGACGGCATGGGCATCATCAAGAGCGCGCCGGAAATCGAAGCGCTCGCCGCGAGCGTGCCGCATACCGACGGCGTCTATCTCGTGCCGGCCTTCGCGGGTCTCGGCGCGCCGCACTGGAACGCGCATGCGCGCGGCACGCTGTTCGGCGTGACGCGCGGCACGACATCGGCGCACCTCGCGCGCGCGGCGCTCGATTCGATCGCCTACCAGTCGCTCGACGTGCTCGCGGCAATGGAGGCGGATTCGGGCATCAGCGTGGGCGAGTTGCGCGTGGACGGCGGCGCGAGCGCGAACAACCTGCTCATGCAGTTCCAGGCCGACTTGCTCGGCGTGGACGCGGTGCGCCCGCGCATCACCGAAACCACGGCGCTCGGCGCGGCCTATCTTGCGGGCCTCGCGACTGGCTACTGGCAAAACGTGGGCGAGCTGCAAAGCCAGTGGAAGCTCGACCGGCGCTTTGCTCCGTCGATGCCGTCCGCGCAGGTCGACGCCTGCCGTGCGGGCTGGCAGCGCGCGGTGCGCGCGGCCAAGGCCTGGGCCGACGACTCGCACTGAGCCGCGCGCGCCCGTTTCAAAAAAACAAGCATAACGAACTAACATAACCCGTGAACGGCGCACACGTACAGCGTGCGCCGCGCGGGCATAGAGAGACAACCAGACAATCATGTCACCCTATATTGCGGAATTTATCGGCACGGCCATTCTCGTGCTGCTCGGCAACGGCGCCGTGGCCAACGTGCTGCTGGCGAAAACGAAAGGCAAGGGCGCCGACCTCATCGTCATCGTGATGGGCTGGGCCATGGCCGTGTTCGTGGCGGTCTATGTGACCGCCTCGTTCAGCGGCGCGCACCTCAACCCGATCGTGACGATCAGCCTCGCGCTGGCGGGCAAGTTCGCGTGGTCGAAGGTGGGCGGCTATGTCGCCGCGCAGATGCTCGGCGGCATGGCCGGCGCGCTGCTCGTGTGGCTTGCGTATCGCCAGCACTTCGCGAAGGAGGCCGACCCCGACCTCAAGCTCGCGGTGTTCTGCACGGCGCCTGCCATTCGCAGCGTCAAGCACAACGTGCTGACCGAAGCGATCTGCACCTTCGTGCTGATTCTCGGCGTGCTGTATCTGGCCGCGCCGCAGGTGGGGCTCGGCGCGCTCGACGCGCTGCCAGTGGGCCTGCTCGTGCTGGGTATCGGCATTTCGCTGGGCGGCCCGACGGGCTACGCCATGAGCCCGGCGCGCGATCTCTCGCCACGCATCATGCACGCGCTGCTGCCGATTCCGGGCAAGCGCGACAGCGACTGGCGCTACGCCTGGATTCCGGTGCTCGGGCCGCTGGCAGGCGGCGCGGCGGCGGCCGGGCTGTACCACTATTTGCACACGATGAGCTGATGGCTTTAGCCTTCGCGCCTGGCTGACAGGCGCGTTGCGATGCACAAAACCCGCGAACGCCCAGGCGTTCGCGGGTTTTTGCTTTTCTGGCGCGCGCCGTCGTGCTTACGGGTAAAGGGCGCGATCCGGTTTCGCTATCGCCCCATGCGGCTTTCGGATTGTTCGGCTATCGCGGCGCACCTATATTGGCTGCAACGCTTACACCAATCACTGGAGACGCCGCATGAAGCTGGTCCGTTGGGGCAGTAAGGGAGCCGAAAAGCCGGGTGTGATCGACGGCGAGGGGCGCGTGCGCGACCTGTCGAGCGTCGTGCCCGACGTGGCGGGCAAGCGTCTCGGCGCCGCCGCGCTGCGCGAGCTTGCCGCGCTCGATCTCGCCGCCTTGCCGCTCGTGCCCGAGGGCACGCGCCTGGGCCCCTGCGTGGGCGGCGTGGGCAAGATCGTCTGCGTGGGTCTGAACTATTCCGATCACGCCGCCGAATCGAACATGCCCGTGCCGAAGGAGCCGGTGTTGTTCCTCAAGGCCACGAGCGCGATCACCGGTCCCGATGACGACGTACTCATTGCGCCCGGTGCGAAAAAGGTGGACTGGGAAGTGGAGCTTGGCGTGGTGATCGGCGAGCCTGCGCGCAACGTTTCGCGCGAGCGCGCACTCGATCACGTGGCCGGTTATTGCGTGGTCAACGACGTTTCCGAGCGCGAGTGGCAGATCGAGCGCGGCGGCCAGTGGGACAAGGGCAAAGGCTACGACACGTTCGCGCCGCTCGGGCCCTGGCTCGTCACGCGCGACGAGATCGCCGACCCGCAGGCGCTCGACATGTGGCTCGAAGTCGACGGCAAGCGCTATCAGAGCGGCAACACGCGCACGATGATCTTCGACGTGGCCACCCTCGTTTCCTATATCAGCCAGTTCATGAGCCTGCAACCCGGCGACGTGATTTCGACGGGCACGCCGCCCGGCGTCGGCATGGGGCAGAAGCCCGAGCCGGTGTATCTGCGCGCCGGGCAGACCATGCGTCTTGCCGTGAGCGGGCTCGGCGAACAACGTCAACGCCTCGTGGCCGAACAAGGAGGGCAGGCACAATGAATCAGCTCGACATGAAGAATCGCGTGATGGTCGTCACGGGCGGCGCGCGCGGCCTGGGCTATGCCGTGGCGCAGCGCGCGCTGCGCTCGGGCGCGGCGGTCTCGCTGTGGGATATCGACGCCGAGCGACTGGAGCGCTCGCGCGCCGAGTTGTCGGAGCTTGGCAGCGTCTCGGCCGTGAAGGTCGAGCTGACCGACGCGGCTTCGGTCGATGCGGCCGCGCAGCAAACCGTGAATGCGCACGGCGCGATCCACGCGCTGGTGAACAGCGCGGGCATCACGGGCGGCAACGGCCTCACCTGGGAGTTGCCCGTGGACGTATGGCGCCGCGTGATCGAAGTGAACCTGATCGGCTGCTATCTCACCTGCCGCGCCGTGGTGCCGTACATGATCGAGCAGGGCTATGGGCGCATCGTCAATATTGCCTCGGTTGCGGGCAAGGAAGGCAATCCGAATGCTTCGCACTACAGTGCATCCAAGGCCGGGCTCATCGGATTGACCAAGTCGCTCGGCAAGGAACTGGCGACCAAGGGCGTGCTCGTCAACGCCGTGACGCCGGCCGCCGCGAAGACCGAGATTTTCGACTCCATGTTGCAGCAGCATATCGACTACATGCTCTCGAAGATCCCGATGAACCGCTTCCTGATGCCCGATGAAGCGGCGTCGATGATCGTGTGGCTGTCGACCGAAGACTGTGCGTTCAGCACGGGCGCGGTGTTCGACCTCTCGGGCGGCCGCGCGACCTACTGAGGCGGGTGGTACCCACGCGCGCGGCGGCCGCACGCCGCGCACGAATCACAATAACGGCGCGGCGGTAAGAGAAAAGCGTCGGCAAGGAGACACCGATGTTGACAGAACCACAAACGCTGGCGGAGTCAGCGGGCCGCAAGGCCATGCGCCGCCTGCTGCCTTTCCTGCTGCTGATGTACGTGCTCGCGTTCCTCGACCGCGCGAACATCGGCTTCGCGCAAAAGGCGTTGCAACACGATACCGGCCTATCCGATGCGTCGTTCGCGTTCGGCGCGGGCGTGTTCTTCGTCGGCTACGCGCTTTTCGAAGTGCCCAGCAATCTCGCGCTGCATCGCGTGGGCGCACGCATCTGGATGTGCCGGATCATCGTCACGTGGGGCTTGATTTCCGCGGCGATGGCGTGGGTGCAGTCGCCCACTTCGTTCTATGTGCTGCGTTTCCTGCTGGGCGTGGCCGAGGCGGGTTTCTTTCCCGGCATCATCTATTACCTCACGCAGTGGTTTCCGCAGTCCTCGCGCGCTCGGGCCATCGGTGTGTTCTATTTCGGCGCGCCGCTTGCGTTCATCTTCGGCGGCCCGTTGTCAGGACTTCTGATCGATATGCACGGCACCTTGGGGCTGGCGGGCTGGAAGTGGCTCTTTCTGGTGGAAGGCGGCCTCGCCTCGGCCGTGGGCGTATGGGCTTACTGGTATCTCGTCGACAAACCCGAGGACGCGCGCTGGCTGCAAGCCGACGAGCGCCGCGCGCTTGCCGCGGCCATCAAGCTCGATGCGCGTGAGGCCGCCGCGCACGGTCCGCGCGATGCGCTCTCCGCGTTGTTCGACCGCCGCGTGCTCGCGTATGCCGGAATCTATGCGCTGATCCAGATGAGCGTGTACGGCGTGATCTTCTTCTTGCCGCAGCAGGTGGCCTCGCTCGTGGGCGCTTCGGTGGGCCTGAAGGTGGGCTTGATCGCGGCCGTGCCCTGGCTGTGCGCCGTGGCGCTCACCTGGATCGTGCCGCGCCGTGTGGACCGCCTGGGCGGCCATCGCGCCTGGGCCGTGCGGTTGCTCGTGATGTCGGGCGTGGGCATTGCGGTTTCGGGCATGGCGGGGAGCCTGGGCGGTACGACCGGCGCGTTTGTCGCGATGCTCGGCCTGTGCTGCGCCGCAAGCGGCTTCATCGCGGCGCAGCCGCTGTTCTGGACCTTCCCGGCGCGCGACCTCGCGGGCGCGGCCTCGGCCAGCGGCATTGCGCTCATCAATTCGCTGGGCGGTCTGGGCGGTTTCATCGCGCCCATGCTGCGCGCCGCCGCCGATCGCAGTTTCGCTTCGCACGCGGCGGGCCTTCAGTTGCTCGGGCTCGCGAGCCTTGCCGCCGCGCTGCTCATTCTTATCGTCGCGCCGCGCGCCGTTACGCCCGCGGCCCGCTCGTTCGAGCCGCCCGTGCGGCGCGCGCGCTAATCCACTCCAAGGAGCTACGTCACATGGCCATGCCAACCATCAAACACGTGCGAGCCTTCACCGTGCGCGGCGGCGGCGCCGACTATCACGATCAGCCCGACGGCCACTGGATCGACGATCATATTTCCACGCCGATGGCGCGTTATCCCGAGTATCGTCAGAGCCGCCGCTCGTTCGGCATCGACGTGCTCGGCACGCTCGTGGTGGAAGTGGAGGCGAGCGACGGCACCGTAGGCTTTGCCGTGACCACGGGAGGCGAGATCGGCGCGTTCATCGTCGAAAAGCATCTCGCGCGTTTTCTCGAAGGGCAGCGCGTGACCGACATCGAGAAGATGTGGGATCAGATGTACTACGCCACGCTCTACTATGGCCGCAAGGGTGTCGTGCTCAACACCATCTCGGGCGTCGATCTCGCGTTGTGGGACTTGCTCGGGCAGATCCGCAAGGAGCCCGTGTATCAGTTGCTGGGCGGCCCAGTGCGCGACGAGTTGATGTTCTACGCGACCGGCGCGCGCCCCGACCTCGCGAAGGAGATGGGCTTTATCGGCGGCAAGCTGCCCTTGCGGCATGGTCCCGCCGAAGGTGAGGAAGGCCTCAGAAAGAACATCGAGTTGCTCGCCACGATGCGCGAGCGCGTGGGCGACGACTTCTGGCTCATGTACGACTGCTGGATGAGTCTCGACGTGCGCTACGCCACGCGCCTCGCGCAGGCCGCGAACGAATACGGCCTCAAGTGGGTTGAGGAGTGCCTGCCGCCCGACGACTATTGGGGCTACGCCGAACTGCGCCGCAATGTCCCGCGCGGCATGATGGTCTCCACGGGCGAGCACGAGGCCACGCGCTGGGGCTTTCGCATGCTGCTGGAAATGGGGTGCTGCGACCTGATCCAGCCCGACGTGAACTGGTGCGGCGGCATGACGGAACTCATCAAGATCTCGGCGCTCGCCGACGCTCATAACGTGCTCGTGGTGCCGCACGGCTCCTCGGTGTACAGCTATCACTTCGTCGTCACGCGCCATAACTCGCCGTTCGCCGAGTTCCTCATGATGGCGCCCAAGGCCGATAAGGTGGTGCCGATGTTCACGCCGTTGCTGCTCGACGAGCCGGTGCCGGTGAAAGGGCGGCTCAAGGTGCCGGACGCGCCGGGCTTCGGCGTGCGGCTCAATCCGGACTGCAAACTTTCCAGGCCTTACACGCACTGATCGCGCGTTGGACACGAATAGACGGTAAAGAGGAGAGACACGTGCTGCTCAAGGACAAGGTGGTGATCGTCACCGGCGGTTCGCGCGGCATTGGCCGCGCCATTGCGATTGCGAGCGCCCGCGAGGGCGCCGACGTCGCGATCAACTACTGGGGCGACAACGACGCGTCGTACGGCCGCCGCTCGGCGATCGACGAGGTGCTGGGCGAAATCGAGCGGCTCGGGCGCCGCGCCATCGCGCTGGAAGGCAACGTCGCCGCGCCGCAAACGGGCGTGGACCTCGTGCGACAGACGGTGGAGCGCTTCGGCAAGGTCGATGTGCTCGCCAGCAATGCGGGCATCTGCCCGTTCCATTCGTTTCTGGACATGCCGCCCGCCGTGCTCGAACGCACGATAGGCGTGAACCTGAATGGCGCGTTCTACGTGACCCAGGCAGTCGCGCGGCAAATGAAGGAACAGGGCACGGGCGGCGCGATCGTGGCGACGAGTTCGATCAGCGCGCTGGTGGGGGGCGGCATGCAGACGCACTACACGCCCACGAAGGCCGGCGTGCATTCGCTCATGCAGTCGTGCGCGATTGCGCTCGGGCCCTATGGCATACGCTGCAATTCGGTGCTGCCTGGCACGATCGCCACGGACCTGAATGCCGAGGACCTGAGCGATGAAAGCAAGCGCGCGTACTTCGAAAAGCGCATTCCGCTAGGCAGGCTGGGCGCGCCCGAAGACGTGGCCGAATGCGTGGTGTTTCTCGCCTCCGAGCGCGCGCGCTATGTCACGGGCGCGGCGTTGCTGGTGGACGGCGGCTTGTTCGTCAACCTGCAATGAATGCGCGGCGAGGTGCCCATGCGAAGTGTCAGTGTGACGCGAGCGCGGCCGTGTGCGAGCCATCGTGAGCGGCGTCGTCCTGCTTGAACGGCTGCGAAAAACGCCGCAGCAAGCCGACGAAATGCTCGGCGGGTTCGGCAAGCGGCTCGTTCTTGCGCGTGAGCACGCCGAAGCCGGGCAGGCTCTTGCCGATTTCGAGCGGCAGCACGACGAGCAGCTTGCCGCGCACGTGGTCGCGCACAACGGACTCGGGCAGCATGGCCACGGCGTCGAAGCTTTCGAGCAGTTGCAGCGTGGCGAAAATCGAGGCCGACTCGGTGAGATTGGCGGGCGTGCCGAGACCGGCGCGCGCCAGTTCGCCTTCGAACAACTCGCGCGCGGGACTCGTAATGGGCTGCGCGACCCAAGGCCAGTCCATCAGTTCGGCAAGCGTGACCTGTTCGCGGCGCGCAAGCGGATGGCGCGCACGGACCACGAGCACGAGCGTTTCGCGCGCGAGCGGCTCGAAACTGAAGTCGTTGTGCTGGAGCGGCGTGGTCAGGCGGCCGAGCGCGAGATCGACCTCGCGGCGATGCAGCAATTGCACGACCTGGTCGCTTGTTTCGCCGAGGATGCGCACGTGCAGCAGCGGCCGTTCGGTCTTGAGCGTGGCGACGGCCTGCGCGAGCAGGTCGGGTGCGGCGCCCATGATCGCGCCCACGGTGAGCTGGCCGTGACCGCCGCGCCGCTTGACGTCGAGGTCGTCGGCAAAGCGCGTGAGTTCGGCCAGCGCGCGGCGGGCGTAGGCGAGCGTGACGACGCCGAGCGCGGTGGGCTGCATGCCGCGCGCGTTGCGCTCGAAAAGGCGGAAGCCGAAGGCTTCCTCGATGTCGCTCAGCATGCGGCTCGCGCTGGGCTGGGCCACGTTGATGGCGTCGGCGGCCTGATGGACGTTGCGCGCGTCGTCGAGCGCGACGAGCAGGGCGAGGTGCTTGAATCGAAGCCGGTTGACGAGTGCGACGACGGCGGTTTGATGATTCATGGAGCGATCCGGTTTGTGTATCGCCCGATCCCAACATCGGATTGGTTGGCTATCGATGCGGGAATTATAGTCGGATCACAACGCGGCTAACCACGTAAAAAACGCATGTCGTTGCGTGCCGCGCGGCCAGGGCAAACACCCAGGCAAAGCGCGCCAGGAACACACAAGCGCACGATGAGACAAGGCTGGACGGAGACACGATCATGGAGACAATGGCGTTTCGCATGCAGCTCGATCCCGGCAAGCGGGACGAATACGAGCGGCGTCACCGCGAAATCTGGCCTGAACTCGCGAGCGCGCTGCGCGAAGCGGGTGTGAAGGACTACCGCATTTTTCTCGACGAAGCGACCCATCACCTGTTTGCCGTGCTCGAACGGCGCGACGACCACACGATGGACGCGCTGCCCGATCTGCCCATCATGCGCAAATGGTGGGATTTCATGGCCGACATCATGCAGACGGACGCGCATAACGTGCCGTTGCAGCAGCCACTCGTGCAGGTCTTTCACTTGCCTTGAGCACACGCGAGGAACATGTCATGCAGGTCGTCGATCCGCACGTTCATTTCTGGAACCTCGATACGCATCATTACCCGTGGCTCGCGAATCCCGGCACGTCATTCGTGGGCGATGCACGCGAGTTCCCGCACAACTATCTGCCTGCCGACCTGCTGCGCGAGGCCGGCGACATCGACGTGCTCAAGGTCGTGCACGTCGAGGCGAACCACGATCCGGCGGACCCGGTGGAGGAAACGCGCTGGCTGGAGTCGATTGCCGACAACGCCGCGAATGCGGGAGAGGCGCGCGCGTTTCCCGACGCGATCGTCGCGGCCTGCGACCTGAGCGCGCCCAATGCCGCCGCGGTGCTCGAAGCGCACGCCGCGTTCGCCCGCACGCGCGGCATTCGCCAGATTCTCAATGTTCACGAAAACCCGCTCTACGACTATGTGGGACGGCACTACATGCGCGAGGCGACGTGGCGTGAGCACTTCGCGCGGCTGGAACAGCACGGTCTCTCGTTCGACTTGCAGATTTATCCCTCGCAGATGCAAGAGGCTGCCGCGCTCGCACGCGCGCATCCCGGCATTCAGCTCGTGGTCAACCACGCGGGCATGTTCGTCGATCGCGACAGCGTCGCCGGCTACCGCGCCTGGCGAGAAGGGCAGCGCGCGCTTGCGGCATGTCCGAACGTGGCCGTGAAGATCAGCGGGCTCGCGATGTTCGACCACGCGTGGAGCGTGGAAAGCCTGCGCCCCTATGTGCTCGAAACGATCGACGCATTCGGCGCGGACCGCGCGATGTTCGCCTCGAACTTTCCGGTGGACCGGTTGTTCGGCGGCTATTCGCAGCTCTGGCATGCGTATGCGCGGATCGTGAGCGGCGCGAGCGAGAGCGAACAGGCGGCGCTGTTTCGCGGCAACGCCGGGCGCATTTACCGCATTTGAGTGTGCGCGCAACGATAACGATGGAGACAGGCGTGGAAGCAGAAGCGAAAGTCAGAGCCGGGCAGACGCCGAGGCTCGAACTGCGTAACGCGAGCAAGTCGTTCGGGCGCGTGCGCGCGCTCATCGACGGCAGCTTGAAGCTCATGCCCGGCGAGGTGCACGCGTTGCTCGGCGAAAACGGCGCGGGCAAATCGACGCTCGTGAAGGTACTCGCGGGCGTGCATCGGCCCGATGGCGGCGAGATGCGCATCGACGGCGTGGAGCGCCAGTTCACGACGCCCGCGCAGGCGCGCGACGCGGGCATCGCGGTGATCTATCAGGAGCCCACCCTGTTCTTCGACCTCTCGATCGCGGAGAACATCTACATGGGGCGGCAGCCCGTGGACCGCTTCGGACGCATCGACTACGACACGATGCACCGCGAGGTCGCCGCGCTGCTCGAATCGCTCGGCGTCGAACTGAAGGCGGGCCGGCTCGTGCGCGGTCTTTCGATTGCGGACCAGCAGGTGATCGAGATTGCGAAGGCGCTTTCGCTCAACGCGAACGTGCTCATCATGGACGAACCCACGGCCGCGCTTTCGCTGCCCGAGGTCGAACGCCTCTTCACGATTGCGCGCACGCTGCGCGATCGCGGCGTGGCGATACTCTTCATCACGCACCGGCTCGAAGAGGTATTCGCGCTCACGCAGCACGTGACGATCATGCGCGATGGCGCCAAGGTGTTCGACGCGCCCACGGCCACGCTCAAGACTCAGGACATCGTGGCGAAAATGGTGGGACGCGACCTCGCCACCTTCTATCCGAAGGCCGACGTGCAGCCAGGCGAGGTGATGCTGCGCGTGCGCGGACTCACGCGGCGCGGCGTATTCAAGGACATTTCATTCGATGTGCGGGCAGGCGAGATCGTCGCGCTGGCGGGGCTCGTGGGCGCGGGGCGCAGCGAAGTGGCGCGCGCAATCTTCGGCATCGACCCGTGCGATGCGGGACAAGTGCAGATCGCGGGCCAGCCGCTCGCGACCGGCAAGCCCGCCGCCGCCGTGAAAGCGGGACTCGCGCTCGTGCCCGAAGACCGCCGTCAGCAAGGTCTCGCGCTCGAACTGAGCATTGCGCGCAATGCGTCGCTCACGGTGCTCGGGCGGCTCGTGCGCTTCGGCCTCATTTCGACGGGGCGCGAGGTGCAGCTTGCCGGGCAGTGGGGCACGCGCCTGCGCCTGAAAGCGAGCGACCTGAACGCGCCCGTGGGCACGCTCTCGGGCGGCAACCAGCAGAAGGTGGTGCTGGGCAAATGGCTCGCCACGGGGCCGAAGGTGCTCATCATCGACGAGCCCACGCGCGGCATCGACGTGGGCGCGAAGGCTGAGGTCTATGGCGCGCTCGCCGAACTCGTGAAAGAGGGCATGGCCGTGCTGATGATCTCCAGCGAGTTGCCCGAGGTGCTCGGCATGGCCGACCGCGTGCTGGTCATGCACGAAGGCCGCATCACCGCCGACATCTCACGCGCCGACGCCAACGAAGAACGCATCATGAGCGCCGCGCTCGGCGAAACCAACATTCACCTGGGGCACGCGGCATGATGCGCCATTCGACCTCTCCTCATCCGCTGCACGGCGGCGAGCCGCGCACGCAGCGGCGCAACGCGGGCGCGCTCGCCGAAGCGATCGCCCGCAGCCGCGAGACCACGCTCTTCGTGGTCTTGCTGCTGATCGTGGGTGGCACGGCGCTCGCGCGACCGCAGTTCCTCAACCTGCAAAACCTGCGCGACGTGCTGCTCAACGTCTCCATCGTGAGCCTGCTCACGGCGGGCATGACGATCGTGATCCTGATGCGGCACATCGACCTGTCGGTTGGCTCGACGGTCGGCATCAGCGCCTACGCGGTGGGCAGCCTCTATGTCGCGTTTCCGCATATGCCCGTGATCGTGGCGCTCGGCGCGGGACTTGCCATCGGACTCGTTGCGGGCGCAATCAATGCGCTGCTCGTGGCGGTGGGGCGCGTGCCTTCGCTCGTCGCGACGCTCTCCACGCTCTATATTTTTCGCGGCGCGGATTACGCGTGGGTGCATGGCGGCCAGATCAACGCAACGAGCCTGCCCGATGCGTTTTCTCGCCTCGCCACGGGCTCGATGCTCGGCATTCCGGTGCTCGCGCTCATCGCGCTCGTGCTGCTCGCCGCGTTATCGGTCTACCTCAAGCAGTTCCGGCCGGGGCGCGAATACTACGCGATCGGCTCGAACCCGGAGGCGGCCCGCCTTGCCGGCATTAACGTGGAACGTCGCGTCGCCACGGGCTTCATGATCAGCGGCGCGATCGCGGGCTTCGCAGGTGCGTTGTGGCTCTCGCGCTTCGGCACCGTGGATGCGAGCACCGCGAAGGGCATCGAACTCCAGGTCGTGGCCGCCGCCGTGGTGGGCAGCGTCGCGATCACGGGCGGCGTGGGCACGATACTCGGCGCGACGCTCGGCGCGCTCGTGCTGGGCGTGATCAGCATCGCGCTCGTGGTGCTGCACGTTTCGCCGTTCTGGGAACAGGCCATTCAGGGCGCGCTGATCGTGGCCGCCATTGCCGCCGATACATTGCTCGCCCGCTCCGTGGCGAAGCGCATGATGAGGAAACGCGACCATGGCTAAGCCCGCACCGAAACCCGACGCCGCGCTGCTCACGCGCAAACCCGGCTTGCCGCTCAGTTGGGAAACGCTGCTCGTCGTCATTCTCATCGCGTCGCTCGTGGTGGGGCGTGTGCTCTCGCCCGTGTTCCTCACCGGCGCGAACCTGAGCAACGTGCTCGCCGACCTGACCGAAGTCGCGCTCATGGCGCTGCCGATGACGCTCATCATCGTCGCCGCCGAAATCGACCTTTCGGTGGCTTCCGTGCTCGGCGCTTCGAGCGCGTTGCTGGGCGTGCTCTGGCACATGGGCCTGCCGATGCCGCTCGCCATGGCGCTCGTGCTCGTGGCGGGCGGTCTTGCGGGCCTCTTCAACGGTCTCGTGATCGTGAAGCTCAATCTGCCTTCGCTCGCCGTGACGATCGGCACGCTCGCGCTCTTTCGAGGGCTGGCCTACGTGCTGCTCGGCGATCAGGCGATTGCCGACTTTCCGGCGGGCTACACGCTCTTTGGCATGAGTAACCTGGGGAGCACGTTCATTCCCTTGCCGTTCCTGATCGTCGCCGCGTGTGCCGTCGTGTTCACGGTGCTCCTGCAAGCCACGGCGTTCGGGCGCGGCCTCTACGCGATCGGTGCGAACAGCACCGCCGCCGCGTTCTCGGGCATCGACGTGCCGAAGATCAAGCTGCGCCTGTTCGTGTTGTCGGGTGTGATGAGCGCGCTCGCGGGCATCGTCTACACGCTGCGATTCACGAGCGCACGCGGCGACAACGGCGAAGGCTTCGAGCTTTCGGTGATCGCGGCGGTGCTGTTCGGCGGCGTGAGCATTTTTGGCGGACGCGGCTCGATGTATGGCGTGCTGCTCTCGCTCCTGATTGTCGGCGTGCTGAAGAATGCGCTCACGCTCGTCGACGTTTCGAGCGAGACGCTCACGATCGTGACCGGCGCGCTGCTGCTCGCTTCGGTGCTGATTCCGAATCTCGCGGCGCGCTGGCGCACGCTGCGCGATCGTCGCGCGCTCGCACGGGCGGTGTGAAGGCAGGCATGCAGGAGGGGGCAGTCAGGCGAAAGCAGACGCCAGAGGACGAGAGAAGACGCAAGAAGACGCAAGCAGGCAGTCAATCAACCGGACACGTCCGGTATCCATCGAGGAGACGATTCATGAGAAAGCCAGTACGTCACGTGTGCACGGCGTTGCTGTGCGCGATGCTGGTGGGCGGCGGTGTCGCGGCGCATGCGGCCGGTATCAAGGAGGGGCTGAAGATCGCCTTCGTGCCCAAGCAGATCAACAACCCTTATGAGGTGATCGCCGATAACGGCGGCCTGGAAGCGATCAAGGAGTTCAAGGGCGAAGGCAAGGCGGTGGGCCCCTCGGACGCGGGCGCGTCCTCGCAGGTCTCGTACATCAATACGCTCACCACGCAGCACCAGGACGCGATCGTGATCGCGGCCAACGACGCGAATGCGCTCGTGCCGTATTTGAAGCGCGCGATGGACCAGGGCATCAAGGTCGTCACGTTCGACTCGGACACCGCGCCCGAGGGGCGGCAGATTTTCGTGAACCAGGCGAACGCGGAGAGCATCGGGCGCGGCCAGATCCAGCTCGTTTCGAAGCTCATGGGCGGCGAGGGCGAGTTCGCGATTCTCTCGGCTACGCCTAACGCGACGAACCAGAACACCTGGATCAAGTGGATGCAGGACGAGCTGAAGAAGCCCGAGTATTCGAAGATGAAGCTCGTGAAGATCGCTTACGGCAACGACGACGACCAGAAGTCGTTCGTCGAGACGCAGGGCTTGCTTCAGGCGTATCCAAACCTGAAGGCGATCGTTGCGCCCACATCGGTCGGCATTGCGGCGGCGGCGCGCTATATCTCGTCGTCGCCGAGCAAGGGCAAGGTGGTCGTGACGGGGCTCGGCACGCCTAACCAGATGCGCGCCTTCGTGAAGAACGGCACGGTGAAGGCGTTCCAGCTTTGGGATCCGGGTGCGCTCGGCTATCTGGCCGCGTATGCGGCGGCCAATCTCGCCTCGGGCACGATCACGGGCAAGGAGGGCGAGTCCTTCGAGGCGGGCAAGCTCGGCAAGCGCACGATCGGCAAGAGCGGCGAAGTGATTCTCGGGCCGCCTACGACGTTCGACGCCTCGAATATCGACAACTTTAACTTCTGAAGTCGGTTAGCGTTCAGTTGCCATGGAGTGCGAAGCGACCCGGCTATGCCGGGTCGTTTTGTTGTGAAGCATCCGTATCCTGCCTGGGCGTTGCGCGCGACGGCAACGGCGCGGGCTCGGCCACCATGGCCTGCGCCGGATAAAGATTCAGAAACGTCCGCGCCTCGTCCGTCGACCGGCTCGCGAGCCAGTTCCCGTATTCCGCCGACGGCACGATCACCACCGAGCGTTTTTCGTCGCCGGGCTTGTGAAAGCGCTGCATGAGCGGGTGATCGCTCGCGTTGACCGTGAGCATCGTGAACGAGTACGCCCGGCCGGCCTCGCCTTCGTCCCATTCGCGCCATAAGCCCGCGATGGCGAACGGTGCGCCGCCGGCGAGCGCGATACGCCAGCGCACGGCCTTGCCGGTTTCGTAGTCCGGTTCGAAGAAGGCCGCGCACGGAATCAGGCACAACTGCAATTTCTTCCACGCGCCGCTGAAACTGCGCTTCTCGCCCACGGATTCGGCGCGCGCGTTCATCGTGTCGAACACCTTCACGCCGGGCGGAATGTGCTTGCGCGGCACCATGCCGAACGTCGCCAGCAACGCTTCGCGTTCGTCGGGCGCGGTGCTCGCACGGCGGATCACCGGCGCGGCGTAGTCCTTGTAGATCTCGTCGCGCCAAGGGTCGTCCGGCGGCGTCACGCCGTAATGCCTGAAAAGGTAGTCGCGGCGCGCTGCGGCGTAGTTCGTGCACATGGTCGTCTCTCCGTCCCGTCCTTCAGAATCATTCTGACATGTGATAGGCTGTATGGATATACAGTGTTTTGGGGCGGAAAATGGGACGCGATCATCGTCACCTCCCTCCGCTCACGGCGGCGGAACTGGCTGAAATCTACGACCGGCATCCCTCGCCCGTCGTGCTGCGGCTGCTATGGGAGATTCACCGGCTACGCTCGACCATCAGCCGCGCCAACCAGATCCGGCTCACGATCGGCACGCGGGTGGGCTCGGCGAATACGCCTGCGGGCATGTGGGAGCGCTTCGAGCGGGAACTCGACGCGGAGCCGTGCCTGAGCGATCCGCTCACGCCGCGGCAGAAAGGTTTGCTCCATCAGGGCGAGCCGGAGGGGCGGCTGCGGCGCAGGCGGCGCAACGGCGATTGAGACGCGGCGCCTGGCGCCGGTGTGTGGGTTGCCCCGCGTTTGCTGACATTTCGTCGGACGCGCTGAAATATGGCTGTAAGTGGTCCTTGCTAGAGTCGCCGAAAGCCGTTTTCTTTCGTGGCAGTCAACACAAGAGCGACTTCTCATGGCAATCGTCCGCGCGTGCTGGCTCGTTCTGGCGCTGCTTCTCAGTGCTCCCGTCTGGGCGTACCAGACGCGTATCGTCTCGATCCCGAGCGCCGCGATGCAGCGCTCGTTCGACGCGACCGTCGTGCTGCCCGACGACTACGCGCACGGCAACCACGCCGCGCGCTTTCCGGTGATCTACGTGCTGCACGGCTCGGGCGGCAGTTATGCCGACTGGACCTCCAACACCCAGATCGGCAAGCTCGCCGACCGCTATCACGTGATGCTCGTGATGCCGGACGGCGGCCACGAGAGCTGGTACATCGACAGCCCGTTCGACCCGCGCAGCCGTTACGAAACCTATGTGGGCAGCGAGGTCGTGTCGTATGTGGACACGCATTTCCGCACTATCGCCACGCGCGAGGCGCGCGCGATCACGGGCTTGAGCATGGGTGGTTTCGGCGCGCTGCGCATCGCGCTCGACCGGCGCGATACGTTCGGCGCGGCGGGCAGCATCAGCGGCGCGGTCGATCCGCGCAACTGCGAGGACGAGCCCGGCATCGCCCACGTTTTCGGCGATCCCACGCGGCACGCGTCGGTGTGGAACAACAACGCCATCGTGGATAGCGCGCAGGACTTCGAGCATGCGCATATCGCGCTCACCATCGACTGCGGCGTGAGCGACTTTTTCGTGCAGTCCAACCGCGCGCTCCATGAAAAGCTGGTCGAACTCGGCGTGCCGCACGATTATGCGGAACGTCCGGGCGGCCATACATGGTCGTACTGGTCGAATTCGATACGCTACCAGGTGCTGTTCTTCGCCACGGCGTTCCACCGCGCCGGCTGGCATTCGCAAACGGCGTGATCGCTTAGGACACACGTCCGTTCGACTCAGGACTCGCGTCCGTTCGGCTTAGGACACACGTCCGTTCGATTTGCACGCCCGCCGCACACTTTCCGTTCGTTATCGTTTCATTCGGCACGTGCCTTGCGCTTGCGGCATGGGCGATTGCGCCGGCGAGCGCACGGCCCAAAGCCGGGCACCGCGATTGCTGTATGGGACTGGCAGGGGCGGGCCAATCGTCAGACCCGTCCTGCACATTCAGATGCCGGGCATCGAGCGGCCGCACGCGGCGCCGGGGCGCGGCGACCAACCTTGAGCCGGAGCGAACCGGAGACAGGAGGACGTCATGCTTCAATACGCTGTCATTTTCTTCATCATCGCGATCATTGCGGCCGTGTTCGGCTTTGGCGGTATTGCCGCGGGCGCGGCATCCATCGCCAAGATCCTGTTCTTCATCTTCCTCGTGGTCTTCCTCGTCACGCTGCTGCTCGGCGTTGTGCGACGCGGATAACCGTCCACCGGCCTGACCGGCGCAACCCGTGCCGCCGCCCGCGTATTGCATACGCGGCCGGCGGCACGTGCATGCCGGCTTGTGTCGCTTATGGCATCACGCGTGCATCACACGATCGTCACGCGATAGTGTCCACCACGCCGCCGTCCACGCGCAGCGCCGCGCCGGTCGTCGCGGAGGCTTCTTTCGAACACGCGTAGACGATCATGTTCGCCACTTCGTCCACGCTCGCCGCGCGCCGGATGATGGACGAGGCGCGATGCGTCTGCACGAATTGCGCGGCGACTTCCTCGACGGTCTTGCCCGTTGCCGCCACTTCCTCCTTGAGCATCTGCGCCACGCCCTCTGAAAGCGTGGGCCCCGGCAGCACCGAATTCACCGTCACGCCCGTACCCGCCAGGCGCTTCGCGAGGCCGCGCGCCACCGCCAGTTGCGCGGTTTTCGTCATACCGTAGTGGACCATGTCGGCGGGAATGTTCAACCCCGACTCCGACGAAATGAACACGATGCGTCCCCAGCCGCGCTTGACCATCGCATTCGCGTAGGCTCGCGAGAGGCGCACGCCCGACATCACGTTGGTCTCGAAGAAGCGCAGCCATTCCTCGTCGGGAATCTCGAAGAAGTCCTGCTGCTGGAAAACGCCGAGATTGTTCACGAGGATGTCCACTTGCGGGTGCGCCTTCACGAGCGCATCACACCCCTGAGCATTCGAGAGGTCGCCAACGAAGCCCTGCACGCGCGCACCGGGCGCGGCGGTGCGCAGCGCGGCTTCGGCTTCGCGCACGCTGCCTTCGTTGCGGCTGCTCACGATCACATCGGCTCCGGCGATGGCGAGGCCCTTGGCCGCCGCGAGACCGATGCCGGCTGCCGAGCCGGTCACGAGCGCGAGTTTTCCAGTCAGATCGATTTTCATCCGGGTTCCTTGTGTGAGGGCTGGCGGCGCCGCGCGAACGCGCGCCGGACGGGCGGCCGCAGCGGTTCGCGCGGCCCTGATGAACGGAACCGGCAGTGTACTGCGCGCGGCCGGAACGTGCGTCCATCTTGCTTTTTATTTCGATCGATATAGAATTCGCATTTACTGTATCAGGTGATATAGAACGGCGGCAAGTCGCGCCAGGAGCATTTGCGTGCCCGTTGGCGTTGCCGGCGGCTATCCGTTTTCATGAGGTTCACTGCATGTCCACTCAACCTTCCACACTCGGCGCGGGCGTGCCGGACGCACTCGACGCTCGCGCGCTATTCGCCACGCTCGCGGGCCTTTGCGGCAGCTTCGTCGCGATCGGGCTAGCGCGTTTCGCCTATACGCCGCTCATTCCTCCGCTTATTCAGGCGCACTGGTTCACCGCCTCGCAGGCGGTGACGCTGGGCGCGGCGAACTTCGCGGGCTACCTGATCGGTGCATTGCTCGGGCGGCCGATCGCGCATGCGCTCACGAACCGGCATGCATTGCGTCTGCTCATGCTTGCCGCGACGGCGGCGTTTTTCGCCTGTGCGTTTCCGCTTTCCGTGAGCTGGTTTTTCGTCTGGCGGCTCGTGTCGGGCGTGGCGGGCGGCGCGATCATGGTGCTCGTCGCCACGTCGATCCTGCCGCACGTGCCGCCCGCGCGGCGCGGCTTCGTGAGCGGCATGATCTTCCTGGGGCTCGGGCTTGGCATCGCCGCTTCGGGCACCGTGATTCCCTGGCTGCTGCATCACGGCTTGCGCGATACGTGGATCGGCCTTGGCGTGCTCGCGCTGCTGCTCACGGCGATCAGCTGGTACGGCTGGCCGCGCGCCGACGTGCCTTCAGCGCCGCCCGTGCCTTCAATGCCTGTCCCGCCCCCTGTGCATCGTCCGGCCGGAGCGCCGCGCACAGTCTTCGCATTGCGCCTGCACTACGCGCAATATGCGGCGAACGCACTCGGGCTCGTGCCGGCGATGATGCTGCTCGTCGACTATGTGGCGCGCGGTCTGGGTCATGGCGCGGCCTCGGGCGCGCGCGACTGGGTGTTTTATGGCGTGGCCGCCATTGCGGGGCCGATCGTATGCGGGCAGGGCGCCGATCGCATCGGATTTCGCGCGGCCTGGCGCGTCGCGTTGCTGTTGCAGGCGCTCGCCGTGGCCTTGCTCGCGGTGTCGAGCCAGACGTGGGCCATTTTCGCGGCGACGTTGACGCTCGGCGCATTCACGCCGGGCATCGTCACGCTCGCGCTGGGCCGCATTCATGAGCTCGTGCCGCACGATCATCTGGAGCAACGTGCGGCATGGAGCCGCGCGACGACGGCGTTCGCGCTGTTCCAGGCGTTGGGCGGCTATGGCTACTCATGGCTGTTCTCGCATTCGCAAGAGAATTACGCGTTGATCTTCGCGTGCGGGGCGGCGGCGCTCACATTGGCTTTTCTCGCGGACGTATTGCTTAATCGGCGCCCGGCTTGAGCGTTTCATGAACGTTTTCTGACATTGACGCGCGGCCCTTTGTACAGGGCTGCCACGTGCCCCTGAAGCCGTCGTTGACGCGATCGTTGACGAATCGGTCAACAGTGCGTCCCATCACCGGGACTTGCGTCTTTCAACTGCGACTCATAGAATCCGAGTTACGCGCTGCAACGAGACGGCGCGTTTTCCTCAGTCGTTCAGTTTTGTTCAGTTACGAGGCCACGGCACTCCCGCTCGCGCCACGCGAGCCGCGCCGCACGCCCGCCCCATTTTCTGGAGATGGACCATGTCGAAGCGCATTTTGATTGTCGGGGCCGGTTTCGCCGGCATGTGGAGCGCATTGAGCGCGGCGCGTCTGATCGACGCGAACGGCCGCGACGATGTCGAGGTCGCGCTGATCGCGCCGGACCCGCATTTGCACGTGCGCCCGCGCCTGTACGAAGAGGGCCCGGCGAACATGAAGGCGCCGCTCAAGGCGATCTTCGACGCGGTTGGCGTGAAGTTCGTGCAGGGCACGGTCGAGCGCATTCATGCCGGGCGCCGCGAGGTGGATGCCGTGACCGTGGACGGCCGCTCCACGACCCTGGCCTATGACCGGCTCGTGCTCGCGACCGGCAGCCGCCTGTTCCGGCCGGCCATTCCGGGCCTCGCCGAGCACACGTTCAGCGTGGACCAGATCGACGAGGCCGCCGAGCTCGAAGCGCACCTGCTCGCGCTCGCGCGACAACCCGAAACGCCGGCGCGCAACACGGTCGTGGTGGCGGGCGGCGGCTTCACGGGCATCGAGACGGCCGCCGAAATGCCCGCGCGCCTGCGCGCCGCGCTTGGCGAGCACGCCGAGGTGAACGTGGTCATCGTGGAGCGCAACGAGGCGATCGGGCCCGATCTGGGCGCGGGGCCGCGTCCGGTCATCGAGGAAGCGCTGCGCGAGCTGGGCGTGAGCTGGCGGCTCGGCGCGGGCGTGGCCGCGGTGGATGCGGGCGGCGTGACGACGGCGGACGGCGAGCGTATCGAAGCGAGCACGGTGATCTGGACGGCGGGCGTGCGCGCGAGCACGCTCACGGAGCAGATTCCGGCGCGCCGCGACGCCGCCGGGCGCTTGTACGTCGATCGCAATCTCGCGGTGGAGGGCGTGCCGGGCGTCTACGCAACGGGCGACGTGGCTTGCGCGGCCACCGACGACGCCGGCAATCACACCATGATGTCGTGCCAGCACGCGATGAATCTGGGCCGCTCGGCGGGCCACAACGTGGCGGCCGATCTGCTCGGCCTGGAGAGCATTGCGTACAGTCAGCCGAAGTACGTGACGTGCCTCGATCTCGGGCCCTGGGGCGCCGTGTACACCGAAGGCTGGGAGCGCGAAGTGAAGCTCAAGGGCAAGGAAGCGAAGGCGCTCAAGCACCGCATCAACACGGAGTGGATCTACCCGCCTCGTGCGCAGCGCGACGAAGTGTTCGCGAGCGCGGACCCGCTCCGGATTGTCGTTGCCTGACGATCAGCGTTAGCCGCGCCGGTTCGCCGCTCGGTCGGCGAACCATTCGACCACGTGGCGGCCATGCGAGGCAGGCGCTTTGGCGTTGGCGCGCGCGGCGAGGTCGGCGAGCGTGTGCTGCTTGAGTTCCTCGCGCATGCTGCGTTCGGCGGCCTGCATGACCGCGTGGATCGAACAGGTGCCGCGCGTGGCCCATGCGGGCGCGTGGTCGTCGAACAGGGCGCACTGCGTGCGCACTTCGCGGCAGTCGAACAGGCGCTTGTCGCCGTCGATGGCTTCGACGACATCGTGCACCGTGATATCGCTCGCGGGCCGCGCGAGCGTGAAGCCGCCGCGAATGCCTTCGGTCGAGACCACCAGCCCGGCTTTGGCAAGCCGCGTGAACAGCTTGGCGGCGTAGTCGGCGGGCACGCCCTGCATTTGCGCGAGATCGCGCACGCTCGCCTCGCGCACGCCCGCGGGCGTGCCCGCGAGATAAAGCAGGCAGTGCAAACCGTACTCGACGCCGGTGCTGATGAAAGACGAAGTGGCCATGAGCGCTTTACCGCGACAGAATGAATCGGAGTTATGAGCGTATCACGGCGGCGTCACGCGTGGCATCGCGCTAGACATCTCGTGTGAAATCGCATGAGGCGTCAAGCGCGTGCAGCGCCTTGTTTTGCGGCCTGTTTCGCTGCCGCGCGTTCGCGGCCGGCGGCCGGCAGCAAGCCGAGCAGCGTGAGGGCGGGCGAAACCGCGCCGACCAGCCAGTCGGGTTCGGGATGCACGCGCGCGATCACGCGCAGGCCGAGCAGCACGGCAAGCAGATGTTGCGCGGCGACGTCCGCCGCGACCGTGCGCGAGATTTCGCCGCTGCGTTGGCCCGCTTCGAGGCAGCGCAGGAAGAAGTCACGAATTTGCGTGAACTCGGCCGTAATCGCGGCGCGCAGCGTTTCGTCTTCGGGTGTGGCTTCCAGCGCGGAGTTCACCATCAGGCAGCCGCGCTGGTCGCCGTCGTCCAGCGAGCGCTGCACGATTTCGCCGAAGAACGCGGTGATCGCCGTGCCCGGCGACGCCGACGCCTCCAGGCGCGCGATGCGCTCGCGCAGCGTGCGGTCGAGATAGTGCTCGATCACGCGCAGAAAAAGCGCGCGCTTGTCGCCGAACGCGTTGTAGAGGCTCGGCTGCGTGAGGCCCGTGACCTTCACCAGCTCGCGAGTCGAGGTTGCTTCATAGCCGTGCGTCCAGAACGCGGCGCATGCGGCGTCGAGCACCTGGGATTCGTCGAATTCGCGGGGGCGGCCCATGGCGGGCTCCTGTGAGCGGGGATAACGCACATTTTATATCATTCGATATTGAATATGCGAGGCGTCACAGGGTCACGGGCTTGATGGGCCCATTGCCGGATCGCTCACGCTGTCCTTGCCGGTTTCGACGCGCCCGGCGAAACGTCGCGTCACGCCGTTCTCCGCGCTGAGCGTGAAGTCGTACCAGCCTCCCGAAGCCGCGAGCGGCCAGGTCGCCTCGACCGGCTCGCGCCCGCGCAATGTATAGGTCCAGGGGCCGTCGTCGCGATAGGCGTTGGCGGTGACGGTAACGCTCGTTTCGGCGTGCCCGTGATTCGCCATGCTCAGGCCGAGCGCGTTGTTCGCCGCGTCGTCGCGCACGCGCACTTCCGGGTTCGGTCCGTGTGCGGCGGCGCGCACGTTGCCCTCGAACGCGCGATGAAAGCCGTTCGGTCCCAGGACCCACAGGCTGTACGCGCCGTCGCTTCCGGCGGCGGGCGTCCACGTGTCGCTCAAGGTCTTGCCCGCCTCGACGGTGTAGCGGCGCGGTATGGCGTCGAGACGCAGGCGGTCGTACACATGAAACACCACGCCCGCCGTGCCTTCGTTGCCGAATTCGAGTTGAACCCTGTGGCGGCGCGCATCGACGCCGGCGTCCACATGGAGCCGGTAGGGCAGCGCGCGCGAAGGACGTGCGATGCGCACCTGCGTGGGCATGCTTTGCGAGCCGGGCGGCGGCAGCGGCACGCGCTTGAGCGCGCCTTGCTGCACGTTTTGCGCGTCGGCCTGCGCCCGGGTTGGCGCGGGAAAGCCAAGCGACGGCTTTTCGTTCGGCATGCTGAAGTTGAAGGCCGAGCTCAGGTCGCCGAACACCGCGCGGCGCCATGGGCTGATGTTCGGTTCGCGCACGCCAAAGCGCCGCTCGATGAAACGCAGCACCGAGGTGTGATCGAAGACTTCGGAGTTCACGAAGCCGCCCGTGCTCCAAGGCGAGGCGACGATCATCGGCACGCGCGGCCCCGGGCCGAACGGCAGGTCGTCGGGCTCAACGGGCGCGCTGTCGCCGTTCGGGTTCGGCACGCTGAAGTATTCGTGGCGCGTGCTCGCGGTCGACTTGCCGGCGTAGCCGCCGTCGCGGGTGCGCGAAGGCGGGCAGGGCGGCGGCATGTGGTCGAAGAAGCAATCGTTCTCGTCGTAGTTCACGAAGAGCACGGTCTTGCTCCAGATCTCCGGGTTTTCGGTGAGCGTGTCGAGCAGCGTTTGCAGGTAGTACGCGCCCTGGCCCGGCGTCGAAACGGCGGGATGCTCGCAATAGCCCTTGGGCGCGATGATCCAGCTCACCTGAGGCAGCCGGTTCGCGGCAATGTCGTCCTTGAGCGCTTGCAGAAAGCCGCCATCGGCCATCGTGTTGCCGATGCCCTTGTAAAGCGGCTCGCGCGCGTCGAGTTCGCTCGTCCAGGGCAATTCGGGCGAGCCTTCCAGCGCCGCATGAGCCTTGCGATAGCGCGCGAAGCCGACGAGCGGATTGTCCGTGTAGTTGTCCGGCTGGTTTTCGTAGACTTTCCACGTTACGCCGGCCTCTTGCAGACGTTCCGGGTAAGTGGTCCACGTGAGGCCCACGCCGGGCGGCCCGAGATTGTCCCAGCCGTTGTTGTCGACCACCGCGTAGGGCGAGGCCGTCGGGCCGTTGGTGCCGGTAAAGAGGAAGAGGCGGTTCGCATTGGTCCCGCCGTGCAGCGAGCAGTAATAGGCGTCGCAGATCGTGAAGGCATTGGCGAGCGCGAAATGAAACGGCAGGTCGTCGGCCAGCAGGTAGCCCATCGAGGCATTGCCCTTGAACTTCGGCCAATGCGTCATGCGGCCGTTGTCCCAGGCCGCGTGCGCGTCGCGCCAGGTGTGTGCGCCGCCCGCGAGGAGCGCGTTGCCTTTGCGGCTGTCGAGGTGGAACGGCAGGATCGTGCGCGTGCCGTCGCTTTGCTGCCAGATGGTTTTGCCGCCGGTTTTGCCGCCGGTTTTGTCACCGGCTTTGCCATCGGTTGCTCCGCCGGGCAGCGGTATCGTGATGCGGTCAGAGAACCCGCGCACGCCCGGCAAGGTGCCGAAATAGTGATCGAACGAGCGGTTCTCCTGCATCATCACGACGATGTGCTCGACATCGGCAATCGTCCCGGTCGCGTTGTTGGCGGGGATGGCCAGCGCCCGCTGAATAGCGGGCGGAAACAGGCTGAGCGCAGCGCCCGCGGCGGCGGCGCGCAGGAAATCGCGGCGGTCCATCGGTGTCATGGTGAGCAGGCGTTGTTGTCGTTGTGTTCGCGAGCATTAGCATGACACGTTGGCCGCGCAAGTGCACTGAAAAGGGTCGCGCCCTTCTTGTGCGGTGCGATGCGCTGTCGCGGGTAGTGATTCGATATGCTAATCAGTTGGGGGCATGCGGCCCGCCGTTCGGCAGGCTGCGCCACAATCGCCCCTTCAATCGCTCTTGCCACCACCGTCGATGCCCGCGCCTTTGCGCCACACATCCTTGCCTTGCTGCGAAAGTTCGCCGCTGCTGTGGGTGGCGTCGGGCTCGGTGCCGTGCACGGCCATGTCGCCGCCGGGCGGCTCCAGGGCGCGCTGCTTGTCGTGCTGCTTGCCGTGATTGCGCTGCGCCACGCGTTCGTCGTGCGAGCGGCCTGCGTATTCGCTCATGTCGATCCTCCGGAAGGTGAGCGCACCGCTTTACAACGCGATGCGGTTGGGGGTGCGAACCCATGCCGGCGCGAAAACCGGTCGCATCCATCGTGCAGCATCGGTCGTGCCATGCCTGACGAATGCGGGAACGAGTCGATCAGGATGACGAAGCACGCGATCGGCTACAACGATGCTGTAAATCGTTCACGCGTTGCGGGAACGCGCGAGCGCGGGGCGGACGTGAAAGCGTCAGGGCGCCGCGACGCGACGCAGGATATCGAGCAGTTGGGAGACCGCGAAGGGCTTGCGCAGAAAACCCACGACGTCGGCGTCGGCGGGCGGGGTGACGAGCGCGGAAACAAGCACGAGCGGCACGCCCGCGAGCTTGCTGCTGCGCCGCATTTCCCGCATGAGGGCGAGGCCGTCCATGTGCGGCATCATGCAGTCGGAGATTACGACATCGGGCGGATCGTCGAGCGCGCTTTGCAACGCGTCCGAACCGTCTGCCGCGGTTCTGACCCGATAACCTTCCTGACCGACCAGTTCCTTCAGCGCATCGAGCGCGTTGCTGTCATCGTCGACGAGTAATACGGTAGCCATACGTCTTTACCTGAGCGGCGCGGCCGATCGTGGCGGCCGTGCCTTGTTCTACGCGGTTGCGTCGCGGCGGGCCGTGGGCGCCCGGCGATCGTTCGGGAGCCCGCAAAAACCGTTCCCGGGGTGCGCGGCCGCTCGGCCGGGCTCAGCGGCGGCCGGCATGGCCCGGCGTCATGGCGTCATGGGCGCGCAGTTGCGCCGCGACGATCGACGCCGACACCTCGGCGAAGCTGCCGAACGCCTCATCGGGCAACTGGCGAAGCGCTTGAACCACGTCGCTCGGCGCGCCGCTGTGTTCGGCGCTTTCGATCAGCGTGGCGGGGTGCGCGGGCCAGTTCACGCGCTCCAGGGCGAGCAGCACGCGTAGGGTGAGGGCGCGCAGGTCGGCGCGGTTGGCAGCCTCGGTGGCATCGCAAGCGGGGGCGGGCTTCATCGGCGTCTCCTTCGAAGGTCGCCACGCGTCCCGCAGGGGGCATTCCCGCCGCGCGTTTTTACCAGCGCAGCAGGCGTGGGCCGAGCCATGCGCCCACCGCTGCGGGAATCGCCATGCCGAGCAGATACCAGACGGCCCAGAACGGCACCGCCATCTCGGGGCAATGCAGGCAGTAAGCGAGCGTCGCGGTGGCGCTTGCTAGCAGGCCGCCCGCGAAGCCCGCCGCGCGCAGCCGCGTGGGCGCGAGACCGCGCAGCGCCCAGAACACGGCGATGAAACCCGGCACCGAAAGGAACACGATGTTGAGCGGGCACACGCGCCAGGTCTGGCCGAGCACGAGCGGCAGGCGCGCGTGCGCCGGCGCGAGCCACACGAGCACGGCGGCCGCGATCCACACGGCGGCCACGGGCCATGCGATCGCCGCCCACGCATAACCGGGCCGGGCGCCCGGCCGCGCGAGGCGCGTACTCGCGGCGAGCGCGCCCAGGCCTATCAAGAACGGCAGCGCGACCTTGAGCCAGAACACCGGCGTAGCCGCCACGCGCGCGAGGTCGGGGCGCACGCCGAACACGAGCGCCATCAACAGCGTCGAGCCGGCGCCGCCCGCGAGCAGCGCCACGCCGAAGCGGCGCGCGAGCGCGTGGCGATCCACGGGCGCGGCGCCCGTGGCGAGCAGCGTGATGAGGTCCTCTGTCTTCATGATCCGTTCTGAAATTTCAGCGCGAGCGCCTTGAGCCCGCGGTGCACGCCAACCTTCACGGCCGACTCGGAAAGCCCGGTGAGCTTCGCCGTTTCCGTGACCGAGAGCCCCTCCAGCTTCACGTGCAGGATGGGCAGGCGTTGGCGGTCGGGCAACTGCTCGAGCATTGTGCTCAGGTCGCGGCGGGCGTCGGCGGCCTCGGCGTCGCTCGTCGCGAAGATTTCCAGCTCGTCGTCGAGCGGCGTATTGAGCGCCTCGCGGCGCGAGCGCGCGCGAAAGTAGTCGGTCAGCTTGTAGCGCGCGATCGCGTGCACCCAGGCCGTGAGCGGCTCGCCGGGGCGGTACGTGTGGCGTCCGTTGTGCACGGCCAGCAGGATTTCCTGCACCAGATCCTCCACGTCGTCTTGCAGAAAGAACAGCCGCTTGCGCAAAAAGCCGCGCAAGTGGGCGGTGAGATCGGCGAGAAACGCGTGATACGCCGCCGTGTCGCCGGCGAGGCCGCGCACGAACAAGGCCCTGAGCCGCTCCTCGGCGCCGCGCACGAGCTCGTTACCCGTAGTTCGATTCATCTTGGCCGTTGGTTACAGGTTGGTGCGCAAAGGTTTCCGCCGGTCGCGCGGGGGGGCAGGGCGAGGCGCGGGTTGCGGTGCGCGGTACGGCATCTCAGGCATGGTCGCGGCCCTTCGGGGCGTTCGTCAAGTGCGGGGGGTGCGCGGCGGGGTGCCTTCGGGTGTTTCCTTTCCATTGGCTGTCAGTGGCGCGGCGAGGGTAGCGGGCTTCGTGTTGGTCCGCATGCCATTCGTTCGACCGGGCCGCGCGGTTACAGCGCCACGCAAAAATATTTTCCGCTTCGAACGCGCGCTGCGCTGTAACCGCCGCGAGCGGCAGGCCGAACTAGCTGGCAGATCGCCAACGCTGCGTGGCAATGGCGAAGGCGATCGAAACTGCCGTCCTCTTTGTCTGTACAATCGATGGAGTCAATATCATGAGTACTCTTAAGCTTTCCGCCGCCGCCGCAATTCTCGCTACGCTCGCGACGGGTGTGACCGTCGCGCACGCCCAGGGCGCCATGGAGAAGTGCTACGGCGTCGCGCTCGCCGGCCACAACGACTGCAAGGCCGGAGCGGGCACGACTTGCGCGGGCACTTCGAAAATGGATTACCAGGGCAACGAGTTCAAGAACGTCCCGGCCGGCACCTGCACGGGGATCAAGACGCCGCATGGCCACGGCTCGCTCACGCCGATGGAATCCTGAGCCCCTGCCACGTTGCCGCCCCACGATCATGAACACGCTCGACGCCTGCGGCGCCGGTCTCGGCCTCAAGCCGCAGCATTACGACGAAGCGCGCGCCTGCAACGCGCGCGCACTCTGGTTCGAAGTTCATCCGGAGAACTACATGATCGAGGGCGGCCCGCGGCTGGCCTGGCTGGAGGCGGTGCGCGAGCGTCATGCCGTCGCGCTGCACGGCGTGGCGCTTTCGCTCGCCGCCGACGGCGCGCCGGATGCCGCTCATCTCGCCCGCCTGAAGGCGTTGGCTGCACGCGTGCAGCCGGTACTGGTCTCGGAGCATCTGGCGTGGTCCGCGTGGCGCGGCCGCTATAGCCCCGACTTGTTGCCGTTTCCGCGCGACGGCGCCGCGCTCGCGCGCATCGCCGCGAACATCGCGCGCACGCAGGACGTGCTGGGGCGGCGTATCGCCATCGAAAACCCCTCGCACTACGTGCGTGTGGAGGGGCACGAATGGAGCGAGACGGACTTTCTCGCCGAACTCGTGCGCCGCACCGGCTGCGGGCTCCTGCTCGACGTGAACAACGTCTACGTGAGCGCGTGCAACATGGGCTTCGACGCCTATGCCTGGCTCGATGCGTTTCCGGCCGAGGCCGTGCTGGAGATCCATCTGGCCGGCCACAGCGCCGACGCCCAAACGCCGCTGCTCATCGACTCGCACGACGCGCCCGTGGCGGAGCCCGTATGGGCGCTGTATCGCCACGCGCTCGCGCGTACCGGACCCTGCGCCACGCTGATCGAGCGCGACGATCACATCCCGGCCTTCGACGTGCTGCTCGCGGAGCGCGAACACGCGCAGGCGCTGCTCGATGCTCAGGAGGTGCCGGCATGACTTCCTCGCTTGCGCGTTTCCAGGACGCCTTCGTCGCGGCGCTGGATGGCGGTGCGCCGCTCGATGCCCGCGTGGCCGCGCTCGCCGCGCAGCCGGGTTTTGCCGTGTATCGCAACACGGTGTTCAAGGGCTGCGTGGATGCGCTGGCGGCCAATTTCCCCGCCGTCGCGCGCCTCGTGGGCAAGGCCTGGTTCGACGCGGCGGCCATGGAGTACGCGCGGCATACGCCGCCAGAAGACGCCCGGCTCCTGATGTACGGCGCAACGTTTCCGGCGTTCCTGGCGGACTGCGAATCGGCGCGCGAGCTCACCTGGCTTGGCGGCGTGGCGCGGCTCGACCGGCTTTGGTGCGAAGCCCATACGGCGGCCGACGACGTCTCTCTCGACGCATCGGCATTCGTCTCGCTCACGCCCGAAGCGTTTGAACGCCTGCGCGTGCGCACGCACGCGAGCGCGCGCTGGGCGTGGTTCGATGCCCAGCCGGTTCGCACGATATGGAGCGCGAACCGCGCCGGCGACACCTTGCCCGATCCGCTCGAATGGCGCGGCGAGGGCGTGCTGATCCTGCGCCGCTTCGGCGGCGTCACGTGGGCTTCGCTTGGTCCAGGCGCTTGCGCGATGCTCGATGCGTGCGCCGCGGGCGCCACGCTCGGCGAGGCGTTGGAACGCGCATTGTCCGCCGAACCCGGCGCGGACCTCGGCGCGTGGTTCGCGGACCTGGTTTCGCACGGAGCGCTGGCGGCCGCCACGCCGGGTGAAGCCAACAGATCGCAGTCCCAATGAATTCGTAGTCCCAATGAAGCGGAGGATGTCATGGAATCTCATCTCAAGCGGGCGTCGCTCGCCCCCACAACGCCGTTGCTGCGTCTGCGCTCGCTCTGGAACCTGGCGGCGGGCATGGCGTCGCGCTTGATCGGCCACTCGTTTCTCGCGCTCGTTTGCCGCTTCGCCATTGCGGCCATCTTTTTTCTCTCGGGGCGCACGAAGGTAAGCGGCCTGCTCACGATCACGCCCAGCGCCTATGCGCTCTTTCGCGACGAATACCGCATCCCGCTGATTCCGCCTGAAATCGCCGCGCACATCGCCGCCTACTCCGAGCATTTTTTCCCGTTATTGCTCGTGCTCGGACTTGCCACGCGCGGCGCGGCCCTCGCGTTGCTCGGCATGACGACGGTGATCGAGGTGTTCGTCTATCCGGACGCGTGGCCCACGCATCTCTCGTGGGCCGGGCTCATGCTCTATCTCATCGCGCGCGGCGGCGGGCGCTTCTCGCTCGACCGCAAGCTCGGTATCGAGTAAACCCTCTAGATGCGGAGATGCCGAATGTTTTCTCGAAGGATGCCGTAAACTCGGGCATATCCTCAGACCACGCTGTGGGTTGGCCACGCCAAGACCCAGGCACTGCTGCCCATGCTCGATCCGGTCAATATCCTTCTCGTCACGGTGCTTTCGAGCATCATGAGCCTGGCCATTCTCGGCTCGCTGCGGCCTGCGGGTATTCCCGGTGTGGGGCGCTGGATCGGCGCTTATGTGATGGCGAGCGTCGCGCTCCTGCTCGCGGGCCTTCAGCGGCTCGGCGTGCCCGTCCTCACGGTGTTGGTATCGAACGTGCTGCTCGCGCTGGCCGTCGTGCGCGTGCTCGAAGGCTGCCGCCAGTTCTTCGGGCTCAAGCCGCGCGTGCCGCTCGCCTACGCGGGCGTCGCGGCGCTCGCGGCGGGCATCGTCTGGTGGTACTGGGCCGAACCCAGTCTCGGCGCGCGCGTTGCCGTCGTCTCCGCCTTTCATGCCGCCATCTACACGTCGATAGGCTGGCTTGCGTTGCGCTGCCGGCCGCCCGCGCGGCCCGTCTACAGCTACCGGTTCGTGACGCTCTCGGCATGGCTCGGTGCGTTCGCGCATGCGCTGCGCGGCGCCATGTACGGCAGCGGCTTCGTGATGCAACACGGGCTGCTCGACTTCACGCCGCTCAATGTGGCGTGGCTCGCGCTCGGCATTCTCGTGTTGCCCTCGCTGTCCATCGGCATGGTGCTGCTTGCTCACGATCGCATGGCCGAGCGGCTGGAGCGTCTCGCGAACCAGGACGAACTGACCGGCGCGCTCACGCGCCGCGCCTTTCTCGCGCAGGCGAACGCGATGCTCGACACGGCGCGCGGCACAGGAGAGCGGGTGACGCTCGCCATTGTCGATATCGATCACTTCAAGTCGATCAACGATCACTACGGGCACGCGGCCGGGGATCGCGTGCTCGCGCAATTCGGCCGCATCGTGAAGGGCGGCGTGCGGGCCTCCGACGCATTCGGCCGGCTGGGCGGCGAGGAATTCGCGTTGTTCTTTACGGGCATGACGCGCGAGGAAGCCGTGCGGCGTCTCGACGAATTGCGCGTGCTGACGCTGGCCGTGCGCCGCAGCGCCGACACCCACGCGCGCGAACCGGAACATGGCGGCCACGAAGGCCTCACATTCAGCGCGGGCGTGGATGAACTCCAGGCGCAAGACTCGCTTGCTGCATTGATGGCGCGAGCCGATGCCGCGCTCTATGTCGCGAAAACGCGCGGGCGCGATTGCGTGGTTGCCGCGTGACGCTTTTATACGGCTATCCGTCTTTTACCGATTCCCATCCCGCATTTATGCGTTGTGAATGAATGCATTGCGCCCTTTGGCGATGCTTCACTTCAACCTTGTCAATTCTCCATGCGCTTCGCATAGTTGCGTACCTCGAACGCATAACACCGCTGTTTTTAAACGATAATTATCAATGGCGCGACTGACGTCGCATGCAGCGTGAATCGGTTTTCGCTGCATGACGTGCTGGGTCTCGATAACCTTCGTGGCGCGCCTCAAATTTTCGAGCAGGCATTTTTTCCCTTGTAACCTGTGACGATCACGCGAAGCGAGATCCGTGCGGATAGGAAGGTGCCTGCCAGCGGCGCCCGGTGCCCGCATTGGTTTTCGGATTCGCTTCGCGCTTGCGCACGGATCCGCACCGCACTCAAGCGCGCTCTGGCGCCGCCGGCCGGGACTGCCCCCCGGCTGCGCGCCGCGACTCACGCGCTCGCCAGTCATTGCAATACCCACATTCAAATGCCCGTGGCCGGGACCTTCACGCCATGCCTCATTGCGCGTGGGGTTTCGCTGCGGGCGCATTACGGGACTGACCTCCGGAAACCATTCTGACAACACACGTCGCGTCCGGAGGCGGCCTTTAACCACAAGGAGCCTGAGATGAAAGTTGGCAGCAACTGGCGTAACGCACAAAACAACGACGCGGCATTGCCCGCATTCCTCGCAGCGCGTGTCGATCGGTATTACACCGAACGCGTGCAGGAGAGCTGGGCCGGGGGGCACATCATGAAGGGACGCGTGGCGGATATCGATGCCTTGCATCTTTCGAGTAATGATTACCTTTCGATCGCGCGGCATCCCGAGATTCTCGATGCAATGTGCATGAGCATCCGCTCGGAAGGCAACGGGCTTTTAATGTCGGGCGTATTCCTGCACGGCGACGATTGCCCGCAACTCGTACTCGAAGATCGCTTCGCTTCCTATATGGGTGCCGAAGCCAGCGTGATATGCCAGTCGGGGTTCGCGGCGAACACGGGGCTGATTCAGTCGATCGCGAATGCGCAGACGCCGGTGTATGTCGACATGATGGCGCACATGTCGCTCTGGGAAGGCATTCGCAGCGCGGGGGCGCGCGCAATCAGTTTCTTCCACAACGATGTCGATCACCTGGAGCAGCGCATCCAGCGCTACGGGGCGGGGATCGTGATCGTCGATTCGGTGTACAGCACGAATGGCAGCGTCGCGCCGCTCGCGGCGATTGCGGACGTGTGCGCGGAGCACGACTGCGTGCTGGTTGTCGACGAGTCGCATTCGCTCGGCACGCACGGTCCGCACGGCGCGGGGCTCGTCGCCGAGCTGGGGTTGATCGACCGCGTGCATTTCCGCACCGCCAGTCTTGCGAAGGCGTTTGCGGGGCGCGCCGGCATCATCAGTTGTTCGCGCCGTTTCCAGGAGTATTTCAAGTGCGAGGCATTGCCCGCCATTTTCAGCTCGACGCTGCTGCCTCACGAAACAGCGGGCCTCGCGGCGACGCTCGACGTGATCGAGCGCGAAGACTGGCGGCGTGCGCGCGTCGCGGCTAATGCGCGTTACGTGCGTTCGCGGCTTGCCGAGCTCGGCTACAACCTCAACGGCAGCGAAACGCAGATCATCGCGCTGGAAGCCGGGCCGGAACCGCAGACCATCGTGCTGCGCGACGCCCTCGAAGCGCGCGGCATCTTCGGCTCGGTGTTCTGTGCGCCCGCAACGGCACAGAACCGCTCGCTCGTGCGGCTCTCCATCAACGCGGCCATGAGCGAGCAGGAGCTTGAGCGCCTCGTCGATGTATGCGAGGACATTCGCGACGAAGTGCAGATGTGGAACTGGCCGTCCACGCGCCGCAACGAGCGCCACGCGGGCCGTGCGCGCGTGCGAGTGCCGCAGGCGGTGGTGAACATGCCGCTGGTGGCCGTGGCGGCTTGATGTCGAAGCAATAAAGGCGGCGTGGAGCGAGACGGGGAGAGCGTGGGTCCAGCCCGATTCCTGGCCAGGAATCAGGGCGAATCCCACGCTGCCTGAATTTCACGGTCGAGCTGGTCGAGATGCTGGTCGTAGGGCATCACGTTGTCGAGCGCGAGTCCCGCCGGCTTTTTGACGAGTGCGTAGAGGTAACGCCGGTCGCCGTGAAACTCCGATGCGGGGTGCATATACGGTTGCCACTCCACGCACTGCGCCGGGTAATACCCTTCGGTGCGCCAGAAATAGGGCAGGCTGCGGCGGCTGTCGAGTTCCGCGAGGAAGCTGGCGGGCGCGCCCTGTTCGACGGCGATTTCACGCACGCCGCGCAGCGATTCGTCGGTGTGGATGATGAGCAGGTAGGCGGTGCCCACGCCGTCGAACATCAGCAGTCCGTGCGGCTGGTACGAGAGATAGTGCTCGACGACGCCGAGCGAGTCGGCAATGCCCTTCACGTGCGCGGCGAGCGCATGGTCCTTGAGGAACGCATATTCGGAAACCGCGAGCGCATCGAGCACGGTGCCGCAGCAGCGGTCGAAATACGCGCGCTGCATATCGCGAATCGCGTGATTGAGCGTTTCCACGGCGTCGACTTCATGCTTGCGGATGAAACGATCGATCAGGCCTTCGTTGAAGCATTTCACGGCCAGGTGCTCGTCGGCCTTGCCGGTCAGCACGATCTTCTTGATCGACGGGTCGGCAATGCGGCGGCAGAACTCCATGCCGTTCAGTTCCGGCATGTCGTAGTCGACCACCACGACCGCAACGGACTCGAAGCGCGCCGGGTTGTGCACGAGGCTGCGGATCGCGTCGACGCGCATGGCGATGACCTGATGCGCATCGTTTTCCTCGGTGCGGTCCAGATACGGGCTGAAGATCGGCTCGGCAGCCCGGTCCTGCGCGCGGCCGTTGAGAAACTTCAGCGCCTCGGTGGGCGAACTGAACAGGCGGAACGCCAGGTCGGGGTCGAGTTGCAGGCTCAGGTTCGAAAGGAACGCGGCGCTGTCGTCGACGAACGCGACGGTGGTCGGATAGGAGAACGGCTGAATGGCTTTCGTCATGGCGCTGGGAATGTCAAAACGAACTCGGTGTATTCGCCTTTTACGGAGGAGCAGGTTATCGCTCCCCCCATCGCTTGCATGACATCGCGGCAGAATGCCAGCCCGATTCCTGCTCCGAGCGTCACGTCATCGGTGGCGGTTGTCGAAGTATAAAAGCGCGTGAAGATGTGCGGCAAGACTTCAGGGGAAATACCTGTGCCCGTATCGCTGAAAATCAGGCGATTGGACCGTTGGCCTGATTCAAGGCGAATCGAAATTTGCGCACCTTCGATGCTGCCCATATGCCGGAAGGCGTTTTTCAGCAGATTGAACAGAACGTGAACGGTTAGCATTTCGGAACCGTGAAACTGAAAATCGGGGCGCAGATTGCAGATTACGCGGCGGCGATCGCCTTCGCGAAACGGAAAGCGCGCAAGCGCCGTTTCCACGCAATGCGCGATCGAGCACTGCGTTGCGTTTTGCATGTTGCCGCCCGTGAAGCGCGCCGTGGCGAGCAGCATGTCGATGATGGCGTTCGAATGCAACGCTTCCTGTTCGATACGGCTTACCACGCCTTGCATGGAGTGCAGATGCGCCACGCGTATCTTGGGCACCGGCAAACGATTGCGCTGGGCGAGTTGATAAGTATCGAGTAGCGCGGGCAGATAGCGCATGAGACCCGCCGCACCCACGCGAATCGCCACGAGCGGGGTGCGCAATTCGTGCGCGACGCTGCCCGCCGTGGCGAGCATCGCGCGCTCCTGTTCGATTTGTATGCGGTCCTGATCGTAATTGGCCACCGCGCCGATCGCCACCGCGAACGAGAAGATCGCCAGATGCGTGAGGTAGTTCGGGCCGAGCACGACAGGGTCGGTGGTGAGGCAGTACGCGAGCACCGCGAGGCTGATGCCCACGAGGAACTGGAGCACGAGCATGAGCCAGTCGAGCAGCAGCACCATGACGAACGCCGCGATCAGCGCGCTTTCCACCCACACCTCATTGCCGTTGTTTTTGAGCAGCATGAAGGTGAAGAAGAACGGCAGCGCATAAAGCGTGGCGCAGTACCAGTACCACGGCAGCAACTTCTTGAGCGGCGCGGGCCAGCGCTCGAAGGCGAGAATCGGGACGAAAACGAGCGAGCCGATCAGGCGCAGCGTGAGATTTTCGTACGGCTGCGGAAAGAGGTCTTTCCAGACGTAGTAGTAAAGCGGAAAGCCCACGCTCGCCACGACGGCGAGCGGGCGCATGCGGCGCTTGACGTATTGCAGGTTGCGCAACGCGGGCGCGAAGGCGCGCACGAAGCGCGGGCGCATCGACGCCCAGACCCGCCGCAGTCGCGCCGAGGTTCTCGAAACGTTCATCAGGATGGAATCGCTCATCGTTCTGGCCGGCGCGTGATCCGCCCGGTCTTCTTTCGTCTCGCCTTGCTGCCCCGTTTTGTTTTTCGGCGTCGCCCAACGCCTGGCCGCGTTTCCCCGTTCTCTGGCCGGTTGGCGTGGTCGGACCCTTTCGCCGCCGCGGCAAAGAAAGACAATATCACCAAAGGATTGCAACGTTGCGGCGGGTTTGGCCCCGGAAACGCTTCGTTACCGGAATTGCAGGGGCGTGCTATGCGCAACGCATCGATTCGCGTGTTCGCCGCGTGTTTGAGGGGACGCTTGAGGGGGCGTTCGAGGGGGCGATGGCGGGGCGCCCGCGTGCGACGGGCCCCTTGCGGTTTGCGCGCGCGCCGCTCAGGCGCCAGGCTTGCGTTGGGCGGAAACGAACTGCTCGATGGCTGCGTCGAGCGGCCCGGGCGCGTCGCGATGGGGCGAGTGGCCGCCCTGCGCGAGCGCGTGAACGTGCGCATGAGGCACCGCCGCGCCGATTGCCTCCACCTGCGCCATGGTGCCGTAGTGGTCGTCGAAGGCCTGCATGGCGAGCAGCGGCGCGCGGATCGCGCCCAGTTCGCCCACGATGTTCCAGGCGCGGAACGCCGGATCGAGCCAGATGTCGTTCCAGCCGTAGAACGCGGAATCGACGTCATCGTGATAGCGCGCGAGCTTCTCGCGCAGGCCGGTGGTTTCGTACGCAACCTTCGCGGCCGCGATGCTTTCGACGGAAATGTCTTCGACGAACACGTGCGGCGCGATCGCCACCGCGCCCGCGAGCGCCTCCGGAAACGCGGCGGCGTGGAGCAGGGCGATCGAGGCGCCGTCGCTATGGCCGATGAGCCACATGCGCTTGCGTTCGGCGGCATCGACACCGAGCGCGTCGAGCAGCGCGGGCAGGACGTCGCGCGCCTGCTGCGCCATGAAATCGACGGGCCATTTCACGCTGTGTTCGCGCGGCGTGGAGCGGCCGTAGCCCGGGCGCGAGTACACGAGACCGCGCATGCCAAGGCGTGCGCAGAGCACAGCCGGCCAGTCCTTCCACATGGCGATCGAGCCGAGGCCCTCGTGCAGGAACACGGCGAGCGGCGCGTCGGCGCTAATAGCACCATCGGCACGATCGGCACCATCGGCGCCGATCCAGCGGTATTCGATGCGCAGCGCTTCGCGCGCGGCGGTGGCGGGCAGGGTGGCGAATTCGCTTTCGTTCATGGAGAGGCGGTCACGACTGAAACTGCTGGCGCAGGCGGAAGCGCTGTATTTTACCGGTCGCGGTCTTGGGCAGGTCGTCCACGAACAGGATGTCGCGCGGATACTTGTGCGGCGCGAGCCGCGTCTTGACGAACGCCTTCAGCGTTTCGGCCAGCATGTCGTGCGCGGCGTCCTGCGCCTCCTGCTTGAGCACGACGAACGCGCAGGTCTTCACGAGGCCGCCCTGATCGACGCCGATCACGGCCGCTTCGAGCACCGCGTCGTGCTGCATGAGCACCATCTCCACCTCGATGGGCGAGACGTATTGACCGCTCACCTTGAGCATGTCGTCGCTGCGGCCCGCGTACACATAGGCGCCGCCCGGCAGCCGCCGGTACTTGTCGCCGCTTCGCACCCAGTCGCCCAGAAAGGTCGCGCGCGACTTCTCGCGATTGCACCAGTACATCACGGCCGCGCTCGGCCCGCGAATATACAGGTCGCCGATCTCGCCATCGGGCACGAGGCGGCCGGTTTCGTCGCGCAGTTCGATGTCGTAGCCGGGCACGGGGCGGCCCGTGGTGCCGTATTCGACGAGGTCGGGGCGGTTGGAGAGGAAGATGTGCAGCATCTCGGTCGAGCCGAGGCCGTCGAGAATGTCGGCGCCGAAATGCTGCCTGAAGCGCTCGCCGATCTCGCGCGGCAGCGCCTCGCCCGCCGAGGCGCAAATGCGTAGCGCGACGTCGGCGCGCGCGGGCAGGTTGGGCGAGGCCATCATGCTCGCGTAGAGCGTGGGCACGCCGTAGAACACGGTCGGGCGATGCTTGACGAGCCGCGCGAACACGGCACCGGCGGTGGGCCGCTCGGCCATCAGCACCGTGGTCGCGCCCACCGAGAGCGGAAACGAGAGGCCGTTGCCAAGCCCGTACGCGAAGAACAGCTTCGCCGCTGAAAACACCACGTCGCTCTCGCGTATGCCGAGAATCGGTTTCGCGTAGGTCTCCACGGTCCAGTAGAGATTCGCGTGCGTGTGCACGGTGCCTTTGGGCTTGCCCGTCGAACCGGACGAGTAGAGCCAGAACGCGATGTCGTCGCCGTTCGTTTGCGCGGCGCGCGGCGCGGGCTCGGCGCGCGCGAGCAGGTCGGCGAGCACACGCGGCGATTCAGGCGTGCTGTTTGCGCTTTCGGCCAACGGCTGTGAGACGATTAATTCGCAGTCCTCGCATTGCGCTTCGGCAAGCGCCGCGCGCACGTTGGCCAGCACCGCGCCCGAGGCGATCACCACGCGTGCGCGGCTGTGCGTGAGCATATAGACGTAGTCGGCCGGGGTGAGCAGCGTATTGACGACCACGGGTACGATGCCCGCATGGAGCGCGCCAAGGAACGCTATCGGCAATTCGATCGTGTCGAGCATCACGAGCAGGATGCGCTCTTCCGCGTGAACGCCCAGCGCGCGCATCGCACTGGCGAAGCGGTGTGCCTGGGTTTCGAGTTCGCCGTAGCTCAGCGTGAGCGTGTCGTCGATATAGGCGGTCTTCGCGGCGCGCGCGCGATTGAGCGCGAAAAGGTGCGTGGCGAAGTTGAATAGCGCGGGTGGCGGCTCGGCGCCTCGCGCGGGGGACGCGGCCGCGGGCGTGGGCTGCGCGGGCGACGCTGTCTGGGTATCCACGATATTGTCTCCGTTCTGTGCGTCTTTATCGGCGGGCGAGGCAGTCGGGCGAGGCAGGACAACCGGCGCTTCAGGCTTGCGGCGTGAATTCGATCGCGCCCTGGGGCAGCAGATAGAGCACCAGCGCCGCGCCGTTGGCGACGGTCGGCCGATGCGCGCTGCCGGGACCGTATACGCACCAGCCGGCCGGGCGGCCGTCGAAGGTCGCGCCTTCAGTAAGCGGCATGATGAGGTCGATCTCGCCGTTCGGGTGCGTGTGGTGGGGACCGGCAATATCTTTCATGCTCACCACGTCGACGGAGAAGCCGTGCGTGGCCGGCAGCGCCTTGAAGATGCGCCCGTAGCGCAAGCCGCCCGCCTCACGGTTGCACAGCCAGCCTTGCGCCACGCCCGCCCGGCAGGCTTGCGCCAGCGCCTCGAAGGTCGGGCTGCCGTTCGGCCAGGTGGCGTTGAGCCATGCGTCGAGTGCATCATCGAGCGGACGGGCGGCGATCTGCCCGGTGACGCCTGCGACGAGGCGCTCGAAGTCTTGCGGTGACATGCGTGTCTCCCATCGTGCCCGCGTGGTGGCGGGGCGCTGCTGCAAGCCGCTATACGTCTATTTGTGGTCGGGCAATCTTTTGACGGAAAATTAGCGGTTCGCAAAATGCATGTCAAGCACTATAGTACATTTAGATGGGGTTAAGGGTCTCCGAAGATGAAGCAAACTTACATTGCCGAGCTCCCGGCGGAAGCGGCCGACGACGCGGCGCGGGCCGAGCGCGCGGAGCGCGATCCGTTCCTGACCGCCATGGGCGAGCGCGTGCGCATGCTGCGCGCGCGGCGCGGCATGACGCGCAAGACGCTGGCGGCGGAGACCGGGCTGTCGGAGCGGCATCTGGCGAATCTGGAGTCGGGCGTGGGCAACGCTTCGGTGCTGGTGCTGCGGCAGATCGCGAACACACTGAGTTGCCCGCTGGCCGAGGTGATTGGCGATGTCACGACCTCGTCGGCCGAATGGCTCCTGATCCGCGAACTGTTGCAGGGGCGCGATCCCGCCGCCTTGCAGCGCGCGCGCATCGCGCTTGCCGAGATGTTCTCGCAGGCGCCGGCCGACCCGCACCGCAACGAGCGCATCGCGCTCATCGGCCTGCGCGGCGCGGGCAAGTCCACGCTCGGGCGCATGCTCGCGCAGGAGCTGAAAGTGCCGTTCGTCGAGCTTACGCGCGTGATCGAGCAGCTTGCGGGCTGCCCGCCTTCCGAGATCCATTCGCTGTATGGCGCGAGCGCCTACCGCCGCTACGAGCACCGCGCGCTGGAGGCCGTGGTCGCCGAACACCCGCGCGCCGTGATTGCCTCGCCGGGCGGTCTCGTGTCGGAGCCCGCCACCTTCAACGTGCTGCTCGCGCACTGCTTCACGGTCTGGTTGCAGGCCACGCCCGAGGAGCACATGCGCCGCGTGGTGGCGCAAGGCGATCTGCGGCCCATGTCGGGCAACCGCGAGGCGATGGACGACCTCAAGCGCATTCTGGCCGGTCGCAGCGAGCTTTACGGCCGCGCCGACATGACGTTCGACACCAGCGAGAAGACGCTCGCGGACGCCTACCTGCAACTGCGCGACCGCCTCGCGGCGCGCCTGGGCGCGGAGGCGCCGCGCATCGACTGAGCAGCCGGGGCGAGATGGGATGGGGTTTACCCATCACCTGAAGTAAAGTGCATTAAAGTGCTTTACTTCGAATGAGTGTTGCACTATCGTTCATTAAAACGAATGTGCATCTGGAGACGCTCATGGCCGAAACCGCCGTCGCCCCGCAACGAGTCGACTACCGCACCGATCCCTCGCAGTACCGCCACTGGAAACTCGCGTTCGATGGCCCCGTCGCCACGCTCGGCATCGATATCGCCGAGGACGGCGGCATTCGCGAGGGCTACAAGCTCAAGCTCAATTCGTACGACCTGGGCGTCGATATCGAACTGCACGATGCACTTCAGCGCATCCGCTTCGAGCACCCGGAAGTGCGCACCGTCGTGCTGACCAGCCTGAAAGACCGCGTGTTCTGCTCGGGCGCGAATATCTTCATGCTCGGGCTTTCCGCTCATGCGTGGAAGGTCAACTTCTGCAAGTTCACCAACGAAACGCGCAACGGCATGGAAGATTCGTCGCGCCACTCGGGCCTGAAGTTCATTGCCGCCGTGAACGGCGCCTGCGCGGGCGGCGGCTATGAACTGGCGCTCGCGTGCGACGAGATCATGCTCGTGGACGACCGGTCGTCGTCGGTCGCGCTGCCCGAGGTGCCGCTGCTCGGCGTACTGCCGGGCACGGGCGGCCTCACGCGCCTGACCGACAAGCGCAAGGTGCGCCACGACCGCGCCGACATTTTCTGTACCCTGGTGGAAGGCATTCGCGGCGAGCGGGCCAAGGCCTGGCGCCTCGTCGATGAGGTCGTGAAGCCCAACCAGTTCGGCCCGGCCGTGCAGGCGCGCGCGCTCGAACTGGCCGCCGCGAGCGACCGCCCGGCCGGTGCGCAGGGCGTGGCGCTCATGCGCGTCGAGCGCGTGGAGCACGCCGGCGGCCTGAGCTACGCTACGGTGGAAGTGGCGATCGACCGCGCGAAGCGCACCGCCACGTTCACGGCGAAAGCGCCCGCCACGGTGCCTGCTTCGGACATCGAATCGATCGTCGCCGCCGGTGCGTCGTGGTGGCCGCTACAGTTCGCCCGCGAGCTTGACGACGCGATTCTCACCATGCGCACCAACGAGCTGGACATCGGCACGTGGATCCTGAAGACCGAAGGCGACGCGCGCACCGTGCTCGCCGCCGACGCCGCGTTGCTCGCCCACCGTGAGCACTGGTTCGTGCGCGAAACCATCGGCATGCTGCGCCGTACGCTGGCGCGCATCGACGTTTCCTCGCGCTCGCTGTTCGCGCTGATCGAGCCGGGTTCGTGCTTCGCGGGCACCTTCGCCGAGCTGGCGTTCGCCGCCGACCGCGCCTATATGGCGGCGTTGCCCGCGAACGAAGACGAGGAACCGGCGATCACGCTTTCCGAAGCGAATTTCGGCCTCTATCCGATGGTCACGCAGCAGTCCAGACTCGCGCGCCGGTTCTATGAGGAAACCGAACCCATGGACGCCGTGCGCGCGAAGATCGGCGTGGCCGTGAAGCCCGTCGAGGCCGAGCACCTTGGCCTCGTGACGGCCTCGCCCGACGATATCGACTGGCCCGACGAAATTCGTCTTGCGCTGGAAGAACGCGCGGCCATGTCGCCCGACGCGCTCACGGGTCTCGAAGCGAACCTGCGCTTCAACGGGCTGGAAACCATGGAAACGCGCATTTTCGGGCGTCTTTCCGCGTGGCAGAACTGGATCTTCAACCGGCCCAACGCCGTGGGCGAGAAGGGCGCGCTCAAGGTGTACGGCAAGGGCAGCAAGGCGCAGTTCGACGTTGCCCGCGTTTGATCGCGCCATCTGATAGCCGCAGCCACCGTATCCGCCGCATCCGTTGATGCCCGCCGCAAGGAACTCAAATGTCCACGATCAACTACAGCGAAAAGATCCCCAACAACGTCAATCTCGCCGACGATCGCGCGCTGCAACGCGCGCTGGAGCAGTGGCAGCCCAATTTTCTTTCGTGGTGGGGCGACATGGGGCCGGACGGCTCGCACGGCTACGATGTGTACCTGCGCACGGCGGTGAGCGTGGACGCGGGCGGCTGGGCGCACTTCGACCACGTGAAGATGCCCGACTACCGCTGGGGTATCTTTCTCACGCCGGGCGAGGCCGATCGCACGATTCACTTCGGCGCGCACAAGGGTGAAGCCGCATGGCAGGACGTGCCGGGCGAGCACCGCGCGAACCTGCGCCGCATCATCGTCACGCAGGGCGACACGGAACCCGCTTCGGTCGAGCAGCAGCGCCATCTCGGCTTGACCGCGCCTTCCCAGTACGACCTGCGCAACCTGTTCCAGGTGAACGTGGAGGAAGGCCGGCACCTGTGGGCGATGGTCTACCTGTTGCATCGCTACTTCGGCCGCGACGGTCGTGAGGAAGCCGAAGCATTACTGGAGCGCCGCTCGGGCGACGACGACAACCCGCGCATTCTCGGCGCGTTCAACGAGAAAACGCCCGACTGGCTGGCGTTCTACATGTTCACGTATTTCACCGACCGCGACGGCAAGTTCCAGCTTTCGGCGCTGTCCGAGTCGGGCTTCGACCCGCTCGCCCGCACCACGAAGTTCATGCTGACCGAGGAAGCGCATCACATGTTCGTGGGCGAATCAGGCATCTCGCGCGTCGTGCAACGCACCGCGCAGGTCATGAACGAGCTCAAGACCGACGACGTGAGCCGCCTGCGCGGCGCGGGCGTGATCGACCTCGAAACGATCCAGCGCTACCTGAACTTTCACTACTCGGTGACGATCGACCTGTTCGGCGCCGATCACTCGTCGAACGCCGCGATCTTCTATAGCTCGGGCCTGAAGGGCCGCTACGAGGAGACCAAACGCGACGACGACCATCGTCTCGAAGGCCAGCAATACCGGCTGCTGGACGTGCAGGAAGGCAAGCTGGTGGAGCGCGAGGTGCCGATGCTCAACGCCATGAACGAGGTGCTGCGCGACGACTACATCAAGGACTCGATCGCGGGCGTGAACCGCTGGAACAAGGTGCTGGAGAAGGCGGGCATCGACGTTCGGCTCACCGTGCCGCACAAGGCGTTCAATCGCCAGATCGGCACCTTCGCGGGCGTGCGCGTGTCGCCCGAAGGCCGCGTGATCGGCGAGGCCGAATGGGCGGCGAACGAGGCGAAATGGCTGCCCACGCCCGAGGACCGCGCGTATGTGGCCTCGCTCATGGGGCGCGTGGTCGAGCCGGGCAAGTTCGCCAACTGGATCGCGCCGCCGGCCATGGGCATCAACCGGCAGCCGGTCGACTTCGAGTACGTGCGCTTCAACTGAGGAGGCAGCCGCGCCGCGCGGCACCTGGTTCGCGCGCCGCGGCGGGAGACAAACATGAACGGTCCGGTACCCGTGGAAATTCTCAGGCAGCACCTGATCGATCCTGAAATCTGCATACGCTGCAATACGTGCGAGGAGACGTGTCCGGTCGACGCGATCACGCACGACGGCAACAACTATGTGGTGAAGGCCGATACCTGCAACGCCTGCATGGCCTGCGTGCCGCCGTGCCCGACCGGCGCGATCGACAACTGGCGCAACGTGCTGAAGGCCGAGGTGTACGGCACGGACGAGCAGTTCACGTGGGACGAGTTGCCCGCGCAGAATCCTTCGGTGGGTGCGCCGGTGCAAGCGCCACCTCAGAGCGGCGGCGCGGCCCAGGCCGCCGCCGGCTCCTCGCGCGATCTTGCATCAGACGCCGCGCCCGAAGCCGCCGACGCGCCCATCGCGGGCTCCGATATGGTGCGCGGCTCGACGCTGCCGCCGTGGTCGGCGGCGCGGCCCTACGTTCACCTGTACACGCACAAGGCGCCCACCACGGCGACCGTGGTGGGCAACTATCGCCTCACCGACGACGCCACCGAAAGCGATATTCATCACATCGTGCTCGACTTTGGCGTGATGCCGTTCCCGGTGCTGGAAGGCCAGTCGATCGGCATCCTGCCGCCTGGCGCGAACGCCGAGGGACGCGTTCACCATGCGCGCCAGTATTCGATCGCCAGCCCGCGCGACGGCGAGCGCCCCGGCTACAACAACGTCTCGCTCACGGTGAAGCGCGTGACGCGCGACCACAGCGGCAACGCCACCGACGGCGTGTGCTCGAATTACCTGTGCGACCTGAAAAAGGGCGACGTGGTGACGGTGATCGGCCCGTTCGGCAATACCTTCCTCATGCCGAACCATCCGAACTCGCACCTGCTGATGATCTGCACGGGCACCGGCTCGGCACCCATGCGCGCGATGACCGAATATCGCCGCCGCCGCCGGCTCAAGGGCGCCACCGGCAAGCTCATGCTGTTTTTCGGCGCGCGCACCCAGCAGGAGTTGCCATACTTCGGACCGCTGATGAATCTGCCGAAGGATTTCATCGACACGAACCTGGCCTTTTCGCGCACGCCGGGCCAGCCGAGGCGCTACGTGCAGGACGCGATGCGCGAGCGCGCCGTCGACGTCGCGCAACTGCTCAAGGACGGCAACACGCATATCTACGTTTGCGGGCTCAAGGGCATGGAAGACGGCGTGCTGCAAGCGCTCCAGGAGATAGCCGGCAAGCACGGCATGGACTGGGAGGCGCTGTGGGAGCGGCTCAAGCGCGAAGGGCGACTGCACCTGGAGACGTATTGAAACCTCGGCGGGCTGTTGCACTTCAGGCGCTTTAAGCACGATCGTTCGAAAAACGGTACGATGGCGAACCGGCGCGTTGCTGCGCCGCGATTGCACCATTTGACCCGCGCGCGCAGACGCGCGACCTTTCGACAGAGACCGCCGCCATGAACCTCGTAGAAGAATTGCCCGCCGGCCTGACCGGCCTGGAACAGTTGCAGCGCATGTTGCAGGGCGGGCGCGGCCCGTCCATCGGCGACACGCTCGGCTTCGAGCTTGCCGAGGTGGAAGAGGGCCGCGTCGTGTTCGAGGCCACGCCCGGCTTTCACGTGTACAACCCCATTGGCACCGTGCACGGCGGATATGCCGCCACGTTGCTCGACTCCGCCTGCGGCTGCGCCGCGCATTCGCGCCTCGGCCCCAATCAGGGCTACACCACGCTGGAGCTGAAGGTGTCCTATCACCGGCCCATGACGGCCCATACGGGCCTCGTGCGCGCCGAAGGACGCGTGCTCAGCATCGGGCGGCGCGCAGCCTTCACGGAAGCCAGCATCACCGACGCGCAGGGCAAGCTTTACGCCTCGGCTACGTCCACTTTGCTCGTGTTCGAACGCTGAGGTTTTCGGCGTGCATGCTTGCTCGCGCATGGGGCGCTTCGCGATCTTCCGCGAGAAGCTGCCCCAGCCGTTGCCGGACGCTACCGGACGCATACGCGGGCCAGGGCGGCCCTAAATCACCGCGTGCGCCTTGTCCTCGATGAGACGCACGAGCGTTTGCAGCAGCCTGTTCGCGGGCGTGGGCACGCCCAGCGCCGCGCCGCGTTGCACGACATAGCCGTTGAGGTGATCGATTTCGCTGCGCTTGCCGCGCGCGAGATCCTGTGCCGTCGACGAATACTGGCCGGGCATGGTCTGCGCGATGTGGCTCACGGCGCCGTCCACGCCGGGCGGCAGGGTCACGCCGTCCGCTTGCGCGACCGCCACGCATTCGGCCACGATGTCGCTCATCGCGTCGCTCACGCCCGCGCCTTGCACGAGCCGCCCGTAAGGGAGTTGCGTGATGGCCGACAGCGCGTTGTACGCGCAGTTCACGATCAGCTTGGCCCACAGCGCGCCGCGCACATTGGGCGAGATTTCCGTGGGCACGCCCGCTGCGATGAGCGCACGCGCGGCGGTTTCGCTCGCGCGCGCCGGCTCGATCACGAGTTCGCCGCGCCCGTGGTGGCGTACGTGGCCCGGACCGGCCATTTCGGTGGCGACATAGACCACGGCGGCGGCCACGTCCTGCGTAATCACGCCGCGCAGGCGCTCCGCGTTGTCCACGCCGTTCTGGAGCGTGAGCACGAGCGTGTGCTCGCCGAGATGCGGCTTGATCGAAGCGCCCGCGCTTTCGGTGTCGGTCGATTTCACGCAGAACAGCACGAGGTCCGCGCCCGCGACAGCGGCCGCCTCGGTGCTGGCCGTGAGGCGCGGCGCGCCAATGCGCTCGTCGAACTGCTGCGCTTCGAAACGCAGCCCGTCGCGTGCGATGGACTCGACGTGCTGCGGTCGGCCGATCAAGACCACATCGTGTCCCGCGCGCGCGAGCATGCCGCCGTAAAAGCAGCCCACCGCGCCCGCGCCCATGACAGCAACTTTCATTTGCGTTTCTCCTCTGGAGCGTGCGTACTTCGCATTCGTCGAGCGGCGCGGCGGATCATGCAACCCGCGCGCGCCTGGCCATCGTATGGTGCGTTCAGCGCAGCTCGAAGCCGAGCGCGTTGAGCGCGTCACGCAGGCGGTCGCGGCCGTGCAGCGACTCGCGGCTGCGCCAGCGCGCGAGCGAGCGCGAGGTCCAGCCCGCCGCGCTCAAGCCCTGGGTGGTCTGGAAGCCGCCCATTACTTCGTCGTACTGGGCAATTTCGGCCACTTGCGAGGGCGCATCGTACTGCTCGCGATGGAGCACGACCGCCTGCGGCAGACGCGGCTTCACCTGCGCGGGCTGCGTTTCGTCGGGGTAGCCCACGCACAGGCCGAACACGGGCAGCACGCGCGGCGGCAGGCCAAGTTCGGCGGCCACCTGCTCGGGCTGATTGCGGATGCCGCCGATATAAACGGCGCTCATGCCGAGCGATTCGAGCGCGACCACAGCATTTTGCGCAGCGAGCGCGGCATCGATCACGCCGACGAACAGCGTTTCGATGTAGTGCAGTCCTTCGACGCTCGCACTGTTGCGCGCGCCGGCGGCTTCGAGGCGCGCGAGGTCGGCGAGCCACACGAGAAAGAGCGGCGCTTCGCGAACGTGCGACTGACCGCCCGCGAGTTCGGCAAGGCGTGCCTTGCGTGCGGGGTTTTCGACGGCAACCACGCTCCACGTTTGCAGATTCGACGAGGTGGAAGCCGATTGCGCGGCGGCGATCAGCGTTTCCAGCGTGCCCGCGGGCAGCGGGCGGTCCGCGTAATTGCGCACCGAACGATGCGCGAGCAGCGTATCGAGCGTTTCGTTCCAGGCCGGCAGCGGGGTGGACCAGGGCGTGCCATAGCGTGCTTCGAGGGCGCGTGCGGCTTCGACGATATCGGCATGTTCGGGCGCGGTGACGGTGGACATCGGGGTTCTTCTCCGGCGAATGACTGTGAATCGGGGCGCGCTTGCAAGCGCTTTTGAGTTGTTCCCTGCATGGGGCTGCATGGATGCGCAAGCGCCGTATGGTACATGGCTCGCGCGATTGGCGCTTCGGCAAACTTTGGGCATGGCCGCTATCGTCCGGATTTGCGCCCGCGCGCCAGCCGGTTTCGCGCGCGGGTGCCTTCCACCGCGCCGTTCGGCCTTTGCGCGCTCACACGCGCCGTATTGCCCGGTATGCGCGCGCGCCGCAAGGGCCACGTGATCAATATCACAACGGTGGCGGGGCTCGCGGGCTTTCCGGGGTCCGGGCTATTACGCGGCCTCGAACAGAGACGTAGAGGGCTTGCGGAAGTGGCGCACGCCCGCCGGCGGACCCGTTGGCCGGACTCGACCCGTTGCGGACGATCTCGATAAACGGGCGAGTGTTCGTTATTGGCGAAAATCCGCTCTCTTGTGACCTCGGCTATCGACTAATGTCGTGAGAGCGAGGGCTCCCGCGCATTGCGCGGCCATTCAACCCGGCACCATGCTAAGATTCAAGCTCGCTTGGAGCTCCCATCGCGGCTCCTTTAAGCGGCCTTCGCAGCGGCCTACCGCCACTTCCCCCGCTGCTTCTCGAGCGTTACCGCGCCTCCCTTTACGCCCCACGAAAAGCATCCATGCACCGATTCGCATGGCGCTTTATCGCGGCTGACGACGTCTGATGCACTGGTAGGGTATCGACGATGAAGGATCTTGATTGCGCGCCATGCCAACATCATCACTCTCGAACCGCCCGGATCAATCTTTGCGTCGTGTGTTTTCAATCCTGGCGATTATTGCCGGGACGGCCATTGCAAATATCTACTACAACCAACCTTTGCTTGAGAGCATTCAGCGGTCCTTTCCCGGTTACGCTTCGTGGACAGGTGCCGTGCCTGCTGCGACCCAGATCGGTTTCGCAACCGGGATGCTGCTATTCGCTCCGTTGGGCGACAAACTCGATCGACGCCGCTTAATCGAGTGGCAGACAGCGGGGGTTTGTATTTCACTGCTCATTGCCGCCTTAGCCCCGACGTTGTTGACTCTGATCGGTGCGAGTTTCCTGCTGGGTGTCTTTGCCACGTTGGCACAGCAGGCGGGGCCCTTTGCTGCCGAAGTTGCACATCCAGCCCGCCGTGGACAGGCCGTTGGGACGGTGATGAGTGGACTGCTGATAGGCATTTTGCTCGCGCGCACAGTGTCAGGCTCTATCGGCCAGTATCTGGGCTGGAGAGCTGTGTTTGGGGCTGCGATCGTAGCGATGGCCGCATTGGCGATCGTGGTCCGCCATGCGCTGCCCGCAAGCCAGCCCACCTCCGCGTTGCCGTATGGCAAGCTGGTGGCTTCGCTTTGGGATCTTGCCGTGGAATTGCGTGGCTTGAGGGAAGCGGCCCTGATCGGAGCGAGCCTGTTCGCGGCATTCAGCCTGTTCTGGTCGACGCTTGCGCTGCTCCTGGCCGACGCCCCCTTTCATCTCGGTTCCCAGAGTGCGGGGTTGTTTGGCATTGTCGGTCTGGTCGGTGCACTTGCTGCCCCGTGGGCTGGAAAGCTCGCTGATCGGCGCGGGCCGCGTACGGCCATATGGCTCGCCATTCTTCTCATTGCGACTTCGTTCTTGATTCTGCTGGCGTGTGCGTCAAGTCTGACTGGATTGACGATTGGCGTGATCGTACTCGACGCCGGCCTTCAGGTGATGCAAACGCCAAATCAATCGCGTGTTTTCGCGCTAAAACCAGAAGCGCGCAGTCGCCTCAATACCGTGTACATGGTCTGCTACTTCAGCGGCGGAGCGCTCGGGTCAGCGGTCGGCGCGTATGCATGGCCTCGATTTCATTGGGTCGGAGTGTGTGTGGCGGGGATAGCATTCACGGCGTTTGCGGCAATCATCCATGTTCGCTCCGGTAGTCCGGGTAGGTGAACACAGGAGGACGTCATCACGACTCCAGGCGCTGGGCCGAACGCCAAAACCCGGACGCCGAAATTCCGAAGTGCTTTTTGAAGGCCACGGCGTGGGCGCTTTGGCTTTCATATCCGCTGCTCAGATCAACCTGCGTGATCGGCGCACCTTGGAGAACGAGCGTGATGGACCCCATCAGACGCATCTGCTGACGCCATCGTCCGAATGTCGGCCCGATACCTTTCCATTCGGAGACTATCGACCCGCCCGATTCGTGCGCAACTGTGCGACCCGACGCATGAGTTTGACGACGTGACGGTGCGATGCCCGACCGCCCGGCTCGACGACGGTCTGCCATGCGGACGATGACGGACGTGCGCGCTCGGAAATGCATCGTCTGATTGTGGCCGGTTCGAGCCAGCCCCTGTAGCGGTCGCCAGGTAGTTGATTGCCTGAACCGCTGACCGGAAGGCCTTACCCAGTAAGGCTTTCGCGATTCGCGCGGCGATTTATACAGGTAAATGGCATTTAACAGAGGCGTAGAGGGCGCGTGGAAGGGGGGCACGCCCGTGGGCAAGGCCGTTGGCCGGACCCGTGCCGCAAGGGACACTTGCCGTCCCGGATACCGGTCATTCGCAACGGCACGGGCCAACGATCTCGCACCGCATGCTGTCCATGACAAAAGCCTCGCCATCTTTCAAGGTCCTGTATGGCATTTGGTGGCGCTCATAGAATGCGACCTCCTCACCGACGGCCTCCGACTCGGGATGATCGGATTGAAAGTGCACGACGAGGGAAAACGGCAAGATTCCAAGTCCGTCCCAGACCACTGCCGGATCGTATCCCGGAGGAACTTCGGTGGGGTCGCTGACGTGATCGAGTGCACGCAGCGTGCTCGACGCAACGACCGCCGCTGCACTGAATCCCGAGTAGACGATTCTGTCACGTTCGAGCAATTCCGCTATCACGACATCGAATCCGCTCTGCTTCATCGCCCTGCGAAGTATGAATGCGTTCCCACCGTTGACCCATACCGCGTCGAACTGCTCGAGTGTCTCATCCAGGCGATCGGTTGTTCCGAAGAACTGCCGAAGATCAAGTTCCTGCACCGTAAAGCCAAGTGCTCGAAGTTTGATTGTCTGACTCTCCAGCCATTGGGCGCGCGCCGCTTCGCGATGGTCAAGTGCGTTGACGACAATTGCCGCTCGCAATTGACCGCCGACCAGGCCGACGAGTTGTTCTGGTCTGGCGCCCACATCGAAGGAAGAAAGGTACATGCGCACAGCGAAGTCTCCGGCGAATTCAAAGTGTTTTGGGATTGTCGACGAAATGGAATCCATCGTCGGATGGGACTTGCTCGCCGCCCGATGCCAGGCACGTTTCCGGTATGGGTCGCAGCGCTAAATGAGTTCGGCGATGCGAACAATGATCAATGCCGCAGGGACGAGCACCGCCTGAGCGCACAGCGTCCCGAGCACACGCGCACCCGCGAGGGTTGTGATTGCTCGCCGGAAGCTGTTTTCCGAAATCCGACCTTCAATTACATCGTCAGTCATGACTGAGACTTGCGGATCAATGACGACGGCCAACACCACCGTCGCAAAGCCATTGATAACGGACGACAGATTCGCACATGTAACGCGCAGATCTGGTTTCAGGTATCCAGCATAGAGCGACGCGAAAACGCCGACTGTCCAGATCGCCATCGCGATTACGTTGAGTCCGATGACTCTCCAGGAAACGCCTGCTCCAGTCGCTAGTTGGGTGACGTTGTGTCGGGACGGAAGCCGCGCTCCAAGCCGAATGTAGCCGACGCCTCCTCGACTGAAGATATGGAGTATCAGACGAGGGATCGAGCGATTTGCCTGGAAGTGGTCGACAGCGCGGCTGAAATAACGTTGAAACGTGGGAATCAGAAACGCACCGACAGTGCTTGCCACCGTGGCGGTTAGCAGAAAAAGCCGAAAGTCCCCGAGCAAACCATGCTCCAGGTGATGCGCGATATCCAGTTCAACCCGCTTCGCAATGAATGGTCCCTGAAAGGAATTTGCCGTCCGGGAAACAAGGGCGATGATTCCGAATAGGGAGAATGACACGGCGATACGGCGCGTGCGAACGCCGGCAATCCGAACCGCGTACGCTAGCGTCGCAATCACGTGGATTACGAATGTGAGCCCGCATATGATCAACAGCTGAATGTCCATGTCGTCGGCACACGGTTGGCATGAATCGAAGCCTACGACTGTACACTGCCGCTCCGATTGTTGACGACTTTGGTTCACTCGTCGTGTGACCGGAATTGGCCGGGTTGAGCCAGCCTCTGTGGCGTTCGCCAGGTGGTTGATCGTCTGAACTGCTGACCGGGAAGCCTTGCCCTGTAAGGCTTTCACAGGTCGTGCGATATGCATATCAGTAAACATCATCCAACAGAGGCGTGGATGGCTTGCGGAAGGGGCTCACGCCGGTCGGCGAGGCCGTTGGCCGGACCCGACCCATTGCTGACCGTCAGTGCGCTTCTCTGAACGTCCAAACCTCGTCGAAAAACGGTCGCTCAGCCTCCCGACTACGAATTCTGCGCGAGTCTGGGCGACGCCTGTTCAAGGGTTAATTCTTTATTCCCTCGAACGATGGCGCCAGCGAACACCGCATGGACTTAGCAAGCAGGGAGCAGATCCATATCTCGACGTGCATGTTGTTGCTGTTCATCGTGCACCCGCCTGAGCGATGCGGGATACCGTCCAGGATGGGACTCTTTCGTAGGCCAAGCGCATGGTGTACGACGTGCGCGGCGCTCACGGGGTCTCTTCGACGCACCTGAAAAGTGAAAGGCTTTACGAATGGACGCCTAGTTTGGATTACGTCGCAAAGCGAACTGAGGCGCACGTGCGCGCGATGCAGCCCTTCCCGTCGACGCCGAAGCCGATCCGCTTTCGTTTTCCAATGTCGGGTGGTTTGTTCGCCACCATATTTTCCGATATTCTGTACGCTGAAAGCCTTCGCTTGCAGCGTCGCCCGACGCGAAAAACGAAATGATCGAACGGCAAATAAGCTCAAACTGAAATGACAGAGACCCATCACGGTTTTCACTTCCGGCTTCGCCGCGGCGCGTCAATCGGCGAGCTCGACGCCGAATCAGACGGAGACTTTTTGTCGTCGTGTTTCGTGGATACGGGAGACTTCGAAACGCTGAAAGACTGCCGATCACCCCATCGCATAATTGTCGGACGGACAGGATCAGGGAAGACCGCGTTGATCAACCATTTGGTTGAAAGGATGAGTAACGTCATTGTTGTCTCTCCGGAAAACCTCTCCCTCAATTATCTTTCAAACTCCGATATTCTTGTAACCTTGGAGAAGTCGGGGGTTAAGCTAGATATTTTCTACGGACTGCTCTGGAAGCATGTTTTTGCTGTCGAGCTACTAAAACGGCGTTGCCATCTCACTAGCGAAGAGAAGACTCGTAGCTGGATCGCAGGATTTATTCCTGCACTGAAGCGAAAAGATCAAGCTAAGGAACGTGCTTTTGATTACTTGTCAAAATGGGGTGATACATTTTGGCAAGAGACCGAGTATCGGGTGAAAGAAGTTACGGAAAAGCTTGAGGGGGAAATCACGTCGAAGCTTGGAGCGGACATCGGTGCATTGAAGGCAGATGTAAGCGGAAGCATCAAGAAAGTGGACGAGCGTAAGACGGAGGTCGTTAACAAAGCACAGACCGTTATAAATTCGATTCAAATTAAAGCGCTTGCCGACGTGATTGCATTGATGAACGAGGAAATATTTACGGATCCCCAGCAAAAATACTACCTTGTTATTGACCGCCTTGATGAAAACTGGGTCGATGACGAACTTCGGTACAGGCTGATTCGCGCTTTGATCGAATGTGTGAAGACTTTCCGAAGCATTGTGAACGTAAAGATAATTGTGGCGTTGCGCCAAGATCTTATTCAGACAGTGTTTAAGCGAACCCGTGATGCAGGATTTCAAGAGGAAAAATACGCCGCGCTTTTTTTGCAGCTTCGATGGGAAAAATCCCTTTTGATAAAGATGATCAATGAGCGAATTATTCGACTGGTGCGAGAGCAGTATACTTTGTCGTCAATCGAATTAGTTGATTTATTTCCGAGGAAAATCGGTAAAGAGGATTTTGTTGATTATCTGCTGGAGCGAACTCACTACCGCCCGAGGGATGCGATCTCATTTATAAACGAATGTTTAAAGCGGTCTGAGGGAAAGGGGCAGGTTACGGTTCAGACGGTTCGTAATGCGGAAATAGAATATTCAGCGGCGCGAATGAATGCACTGGGTTTTGAGTGGGTTACTCATTATCCAGGTTTCTTGGAGTATCTGCCACTGATAGAGCAAATGCCGCTTAAATTCAGATTATCTCAGATTCATAAAGATCGCATCAACGATTTTGCTGTCACCAAGTGTTTTGATGGTGAGTATGCAACTGATCCAGTAATTCGCGCTGGATTTGCATTTATAAATAATGATAACGCTCATGCGTTCCGCGTTGAGCTTATAAAGGCGCTTTACTCGATAGGCGTAGTGGGTCTAAAGCTGTCTTCTTTCAATAGTCAGATTTGGGCTTATATGGATATTAATGCGCCTGGAGACGGGCAAATTCGGGCCAACTCGGAGGTGTTCATTCACCCCATGGCGTGGGCGAGACTTGGCGTGAAGCCGAACTAAATAGAGGATATGTGGGGCGCCGTAGTGGCGAAAGCCGAAACTGCCGTCCGTAACAAAGAGGGAGGATTTCAGGAGGCACTCCAGACAATGCTATTTATAACTCATAGGGCGATCGTTATAAAAAGTAATCGCTTTGCGGGTTGTGATGACAAATGCTGTGCCTTGGCGAGGCGCCTGCGAACGGATCGCTTAAGCGGAAATTACAATAGGATGTAGGTCAGTCAGCCGAATCGCCGGACGTCGCCTAGCAAAATGGCAGCTCGTCGCTCGTCAACAGACATTTGCCAACCCACTGAGAAAGACCGCTTCTGGCCGGGTCGAGCCAGCTCGTGTAGCGGTCGCTGGGTGGTTGATTGTCTGAACCGCTGACCGGAAGGCCTTGCACAGCAAGGCTTTCCCGGTTTGCGCGACGGGTTGTTTGAGTAAACACCATCAAAACACGCCGTCGAGGGATTCTCCGATTCACTGCTCGCGGAAGCCGGTCCGCTCGGCATCAACGTGACCTGTGTGGAGCCGGGGCCGTTTCGCACGGACCGGGCGGGCCGCTCGCTCGTGCAGACGCCGAACCGTATCGACGATTACGCGCAAACGGTGGGCGCGCGCATGAAGCGCACCGCCGAAGGCAGCGGTCATCAGCCGGGCGATCCGGCGCGGGCCGCGCAGGCGATGATCCGCATTGCCGAAGCGGAAAAGCCGCCGCGCCATCTCGTGCTCGGTGCGTTTGGCGTGGATGCGGTGACGAACCGCTTGCGCGCGGCGTTGGCCGAGATCGAGGCCTGGCGCGATGCGAGTCTCAGCGCGGATTATCCGGCGGGCAATTGAGGTGGATGGCAGGCGTTCGCGGCTCAAGCGGTGGCGATCATCAAGGTTCCCGTGGCCACGAGCGCGCCGCGCCATAGCCAGTCGAAGTTGATCCAGCCGCGCCGCAGCACGCCGAGCCCGAGGTACTCGTAGGCGAGCAGGGCGATGGCGCCCGTGGTGGCGAGCGTCGTGAGCGTGTGCAGCGCGGTGAGCGCGAGCGGGACGGCGAGCGGGTTGCCTGCGCCCGACGCGAGGCCGCCCGCGCCGCCGCCGCACAGCGGCAGCATGGCCGGCATCAGCATCAGTCCCGCGCCGTGCAGCGTCGCCATCAACGCCGACCACGCCGCAAGCCCGACGAAGCCAACGGTCATTCCCACGCGCACACGGTGCCGGTGCCCAAACGCGTGCTGCCACGCGGCCCAGCCGATCAGGAGCGCGCCGAGGCCCCAATGCAGCGCGGCGCCCGGCAAGTGCGCGCCCAGCGCCGCCGTCGAGGACGTGAACAGCAGGATCGACGCGGCATGCCCAAGCGCGATAGGCGGCAGGGCGAGCAACAGCGCGGCGCGGCTGCCGCGTTGCAGGCCGAGCGCGGTCGCGAAGAGCCAGCCCATCGCCGGATTCGCGCCGTGAAACACGCCGCTGCCTACCACCGCCGCCCAGGCGGCCCAGTGTGCGCCGAAGAGGTCATTCATGCCTGTTCCGGCGCTTATGGATAGCAGTACGAATCAGAAGAGCAATCACCGCCTTCGAGCCGGATCTGGTGCGGACGGTGCGACTTGGGCCAGTCGATGAAAAAACGCTCGTCGAAGGCTATGCCGCCGTCGGGCGCGGCGTCGAGCTTCACCATCCAGCCGTCGATGCCTTCGGGGTAGAACTGTGCGTCGATGGCGCCATAGAGCGAGTTGCTGAAATACACGCGGCGGCCGTCACGGCTCACCTCCACCATTTGCGGGCCGCCGTTCAGCGCCCGCCCGGGAGCCCGGGGATGCGCGGCGCGCGCGGCGATGCCACCGATGCGCACGCAACCGGTGAGGCGCGCATGTTCGGGGTCCGATACATCGTATTGGCGCAGGTCTCCCGTGCCCCAGCACGCCACGTAGAGGAAGCGGTCGTCGAGCGAAAGCGCGATGTCGGTGACGAGCGGCGGCACGGCCGCGAAGCCCTTGAGCATCGGCGGCAGATGTTCGGGGTCGGCGGGCTCGGCGGGAATCTCGATGATCTTGCGCGCCGCCCATGCGTCGCCGTCGCGATACCACTGCCAGATGGAGGCGGAGAGATCCTTCAGGCTGATCACCGAATTCACGAAGCCATAAGGCCGTGTGGGGTTGTGCGCGGGGCGCAGTTCGAACACGAGCTGGTTTTCCGCGCCGAAATCGAGCACCTGTTTGTGCTTGCGCGTGTGCAGATCCCAGAAGTGCAGGCGGTGGCCGTACTGTCCGCCCAGCAGCACCTCGGGCACGAGGCCGTTTTCGAAGGCCGCGGGCAGGCCCCATTCGCTCGTGACGAGCGTGTCGTAGCCCAGGTGCCACCAGCCGTCATAGGCTAGCTCCTGCGGGCCGCGGTCGATCTCCCACTGGCCGAGTATGTCGAAGCTTTCGTGGTCCATCAGGAAGATGCCGCCGGGCGCCTCGCCCTGCGCATTGGCAAGCGATGTCACGTAAATGCCATCCGGCCCGCAATGCACCGTATGAGGGCGCGTGTAGCCCGCGCGTTGCGCCACGCTCTCGGGCTCGTGTACGCGCGCGATATGGGGGCGGCGCGGGTCGGGCTTCGTATCGACGATATGGATGCGTGAGGAGCGCAGCCCCGGCACCACGAGATAGCGGCGCTCCGTATGGGCATGGGGCGCGTTGGGGCAGAGGCACGAACTGCATGCGTTCCAGCCGAAATGATGGAGTTCGTCGCCGACATTGGGCATGGGCAGCCGATGCACGATGCGGCCGAACTCCGGCGAGCGCGGGTCCAGATCGACCACGTCGAGCGAATCGGGCACGCTGCGCGTGGGGTCGAAGCTCGCCACATAGGCCAGTGTTTCCGCCGGCGCGTCGGCCGCGAGGCGCGCGGACGGGTAGAAGGTCGGGTCGGGTTGCCACTTCGCCATTGTCACCCCCTCATCGATTACTCGAAAGAGTCCTCATCATGCACCAGAGAGCGACAGTGCGTTGCGCACGTGTTCCATATTCCGTGGCGATAGAAGCTTATGCATTTTGGCAATGAGCGCGACGCGCGGCGATTATACGTTCTGCGAAAACAGTGAATTCGCGTTCGTAGCGTTTATTCGCATGGCTCATCTTCCTACACTGGTACCCAACGGATGCAGGCAGGAAACTGCGCCGATTCAATCAAGTTAATGGAGGTTGGTCATGAAATCGCTTATCAAGGCCGTTGCGCTCGCCGCCGTGCTGGTCGTTCCGGCCGTTTCGTTTGCTCAGTCGCAAGGCAATAATGGTCCCGTGACCCGTGCACAGGTGCGCGGCGAACTCGTGCAGCTCGAAGCCGCCGGTTATCGCCCCTCGGTGAACGACTTGTACTATCCGGCGGATTTGCAGCAGGCACAGTCGCGTGTGAATGCGCAAACCAGCGGCTATGGTCCCGCCACGAATGGTTCTTCGCAAAGCGGTTCGCGCACCGATGGTGCGGTCAGCAGCTACTCGCCGCCGATCTATAACGCGCACTGATTGAACTGAGTTCAGTGGCCGCGTTGAGCGGCATTTGATTCGCATGACGTAGTAATAAACGCCCGTGGCCGCGCCATTGCGCGGCCACGGGCGTTTTTATCGGGCGCGTGAGCGTGGCTCATGAGCGCCGGCGGCCAGCGCGGCCTCAGTCGCGCGCCGCAGCCTCGCGTTCGCCAATCCACGCGCGCGTGGCTTCGAGGATCTCGTTCGACAACGCCGGATCGTCGCACAGTCGCGCGAGCACGACCGCACCCACCATCGCGGCCCAGCCGCCGATCGCCGCCTGCCGCGCCGCCGCGGCGTCCCCCGTTTCCATGCCCGCGCTGAAGCGCTCGATCTGCCGCTCCACGCCTGCGGCCATCGCCGCGCGCGCTTCGGGGGTTTGCCGCGCCGTTTCCGCGCCCAGCGCCGCCATGGGGCAACCGCCCGCCACGTTGTCGCGATGCGCGGGCGAGAGATAGCGCGCCGCGTAGCGCGCGAGATCGGCGTCGCCGCCTTCGCCTTGCTCGAACACATGGGCGAGCGTTTGCGCGACCAGGTCGTCCTTCGACTTGAAATAGCCATAGAAGCCGCCGTGCGTGAGTCCGGCGGCGCTCATCACATCAGCGACCGTGACCGCGTCGTAACCGCGTTCGCGAAAGAGCCGGCTGGCGGCCTCCAGAATCTGCTGGCGGTTGATCGCCACTTGCTCGCGACTGACCCTCATTGTTTTCTCCGCTCTGGCTTCGATCGATGCTTGACATTATACATGATGGTCATCATGATTCCGTTTACATGACGTTCATCATGTAAACGGAATCTCAAAGGAGAAGTTTCGATGTCTGCTCAACCTGCTGTGCTGATCACCGGCGCGTCCACGGGAATCGGCGCTGTCTATGCCGATCGGTTCGCCGCGCGCGGCCACGATCTGGTGCTGGTGGCGCGCGACCGCGCCCGTATGGAGGACCTGGCCGCGCGGCTGCGCGAGCGCGATGGCGTGAACGTGGAAATCCGGCGCGCCGATCTCGCGTCGCATGCGGACCTGGTGCAGCTCGAAGCGCGCCTCGCCTCCGACTCGCGCATCGGCGTGCTGATCAACAATGCCGGTGCGAGCCTTCCCGGCACGTTCGTCGAGCAGGGCCCCGAAGCCGTGGGCGGCCTTGTCGATCTGAACGTGACGGCGCTCGCGCGTCTCGCCGCGGCCGTCGCGCCGCGCTTCACGCGCGAGGGCCGCGGGGCGATCGTGAACATCGGCTCGGTGATCGGCCTCGCGCCCGAGTTCCGTTCGAGCGTATACGGCGCGACCAAGGCGTTCGTGCTGTACTTCTCGCAGTCGTTGCATCTGGAGCTCGGGCCGAAGGGCGTGTATGTGCAGGCTGTCGTGCCCGGCGCCACGCGCACCGAGATCTGGCAGCGCTCGGGCAAGGATGTGAATGCGCTGCCGGCCGTGATGGAAGCGGGCGATCTCGTCGATGCGGCGCTGGTGGGCTACGACCGCCGCGAAACGGTGACGATCCCGCCGCTGCCCGACGCGCAGCAGTGGGCCGACTACGAGGCCGCGCGAGTGGCCATGTTCGCGAACTTCGGGCAATCGCAGCCCGCGGCGCGCTATCGCGAAACCGTGTAGCCCGATGTTTCGCAAGCGGCCCGCCGGGTCGCTTGCCTCTATGACCGCTCGCCGGATCCGGCGTGCGTCGCGCCGGTCCTTCACTCGCTCACGTCATCCCTCGTTCGTTCGCGCTCACGCGCCTCGCTGGACCCCTCCCTCCCTCAGCCGCTCCCTTCCCGTTTGCCCGCTCGCAGATTCAGCGCTTTCCGATATGGACGGCGCGCGGATCACGGCATGCTGTGCGCCGGCGCATGCGTTCGGCGTGCGCCGCTTGCGCGAGCGCTGCGCCGGCCACTCCTGGCGCGCGGCCTCGCGCCGCCCTGTACCATTCACCGCACGCCGCGCGGCAATCGTCGCGCGGCGTACGCGCAAACGAGGACCGGACGATGCAACGCATAACACAAAAAACAGGCGGATGGTGGACGTTCGCGCTTGCCCTGGTGCTGGGCGCATGCATGGCGTGGGCATGGCGCGCCCACGCCGCGCGCACGGTGAGCGTCTCGCCGCAGGGGACCGTGGCGCAGGTGCGCCAGGTGGTGGTGAAGTTCGACGAGGCGATGGTGGCGTTCGGCGCACCCGACGCGAAGGACCCCGCGCGCGTGCAGTGCGGCAATGCGGCGGCAGGCGCGGGGCAAGGCCGCTGGATCGACGCGAAGACATGGGCCTACGACTTCGCCGCCGACCTGCCGCCCGACACGCAATGCAGCGTCAACCTCGTCGACGGGCTCAAGTCGCAGGCGGGCAACGCCGTGCTGGGCGGACGCCGCTTCGCGTTCTCCACGGGCGGACCGTTCCCGGTGAGCATGCGGCCCTATAGCGGTGAGGGCAGCGAGATCGAGGAGCACCAGGTGTTCGTGCTCAAGCTCAACGGTCCCGCCAAGCCGGCCTCCGTGCTCGAGCACGTCTGGTGCGAGTCGGGCGGACTCGGCAACCGCATTCCCGTGCAGAGCGTGGATGCGCCCACGCGCGCGGCGCTGCTCAAGCATTTCCGGCTGGAGAAGGACAGTGCGAACGTGCTCACGCTCGCCTGCCAGCAAATGCTGCCTGCCAGCGCGAAGATGCAGCTTGTCTATGGCAAGGGCGTGCTGGGCCCGAACGGCACGCCCAACGACGTGGAGCGCCGCTTCGACTTCACCGTGCGTGCGCCGTTTACAGCGAGCATGAGTTGCGAGCGCGAGAACGCGAAGGCGCCGTGCACGCCGCTGCGGCCCGTGCGCATCGACCTGAGCGCGCCGATTGCGCGCGCCGACGCGCAGCAGTTCCGCCTGCAAGGGCCGAAGGGCGAAATCGCGCCGGCCTTCGACAAGAATGACAAGGATGCCGAAGTATCGTCGATCTCGTTCCCCGCGCCGTTGCCCGACCACACGACGCTCACGATCACCGCGCCCGCTGGCCTCAAGGACGTGAGTGGGAGGCCGCTCGCCAACGCCGACCTGTTCCCGTTGCGCACGGCCACCGCGCCGATGCCGCCGCTCGCCAAATTCCCGTCCTCGACGTTCGGCATTATCGAGCGCTATGCGGAGCCGGGTACGCCGCCGCTCGTGCCGGTCACGCTGCGCAATGTCGAGGCTGACCTGCACGTGCAGGGGCTCAACTCGGGCGAGGCGAAGTTCGCCAGGCTCGCGGTGCAATCCGATCTCGACATGCGCCGCTGGATGCGTCTCGTCGACCGCTTCGACAGCTACGGCATGAGCGAAACGGAGATCGACAAGCTGATGCCGGGCATGCTCGCGCGCGCGAAGTCGCCGGTAGTGATCCCGCGCACGGCCGATGAGGGCGAGGGCACGGGCGAAAGCGGCGCGAAGGCGCGCATCATCGACGTGCGCTCGCTTTCCCTGCTCGACGGCCAGCCCGGCGTGCAGACGCTCGCACTGCCGAAGGCCGATCCGAAGACGCTGCGGCCGTTCGAGGTGGTGGGCATTCCGGTGCCGAAGCCGGGCTTCTATGTGATCGAGCTGGCGTCGCCTTCGCTCGGGGCGTCGCTGCTCGGCAAGCCCGCGCCGATGTACGTGCGCACGACGGTGCTCATCACGAATCTCGGCGTGCATTTCAAGCAGGGCCGCGAGAACAGCGTGGTGTGGGTGACGACGCTCGACAAGGGCGAGCCGGTGGCAGGCGCCGACGTGCACGTTTCGGACTGCAACGGCGACACGCTCGCGACAGGCAAGACCGATTCGCACGGACTGCTGAAGATCGACGGACCGCTTTCAAACCGCCGGGACTGCGGCGAAAACAGTTACAGCGGACTGTTCGTCTCGGCGCGCATCGACGACCCGAAAACCGGTCCCGACATGGCCTTCGTGCAGTCGGACTGGAATCGCGGCATCGAGTCGTGGCGCTTCAACGTGCCGACCGACACGAGCGTGGAGCCTACGGTGCGCGCGCATACCGTATTCGACCGCACATTGCTGCGCGCGGGCGAAACGGTTTCGATGAAGCATTTCATCCGCGCGCAGACCATGCATGGCTTCGCGTTCCCGCAGCAATATCCCACGCGCGTGACGATACGCCATGCGGGCAGCGGGCAAACCTGGCATTTGCCGCTCAAATGGTCCGCTGACCATACGGCCGATTCGACCTTCGTATTGCCGCCGGAGGCGAAGCTGGGTGAATACGACGTTTCGCTGGACGACGGCAATGCAAACGCGAGCGCAGCAAGCGACGGTGGCGACACGGCGGACGACAATACCAGCGACACCAGCGCCGACACCCTCCACATGAGCTACGACAGCGGCAGCTTCCGCGTGGAAGCGTTCCGCCTGCCGGTGCTCAAGGGCACGATAGGCGTGCGCAACGAAACGGCGTCGCCGCTGGTCGCGTCCACGCAGGCGGCCGTCGCGGTGCAGATCGACTATGTTTCGGGCGGCGCGGCTTCGAGCTTGCCCGTGCAGGTCTCGGCGCTCGTGAAGGACACTACGCCCGCATTCGCCGCCACGTACGGCGATTTCAGCTTCGCGCCGTATGTGAGCGCGAGCAAGGGCGACAACGCATCCGAAGACGAGGACAACGGCGCGCAGGAAGACAGCGAGGTGGCGAAGCTCGTGGCCGACAAGGAGCCGCTCACCCTCGACCGCAACGGCGCGGGACAGATCGTCCTGAAGAACCTGCCGGTCGTGGACGCGCCCAGGCGGCTCGCGCTCGAAGCGACCTTCGCGGACCCGAACGGCGAAGTGCAGACCATCAGCGGCGCGGCCACGCTCTGGCCCGCGGCCGTGGTGGCGGGCATCAAGTCGGGGCGCTGGGTGTCGGTGGGCAAGAGCGTGCCGGTCACGGCGCTCGCGCTCGACTTGCAGGGCAAGCCGCACGCGGGCGTGAAGCTCGAGGTGCGCGGCGTCGCGAAGATCACGACCACCTCGCGCAAGCGCATGGTGGGCGGCTTTTACGCCTACGACAACCACACCGAAACGCGCGATCTCGGCACGCTGTGCAGCGGCACGAGCGACGACCACGGCCTGCTCACCTGCGACGCGAAGCTCAAGGAGGCGGGCAATATCGATCTCGTGGCGACGGCGCGCGACGGCGACGGTCATGCCGCGACGGCGACGACCTCGGTATGGGTCACGCGCGAGGACGAACTGTGGTTCGGCAGCGAGAACACCGATCGCATCGACGTGCTGCCCGAGAAAACGAGCTACGAGCCGGGCGAGACCGCGCGCTTCCAGGTGCGCATGCCGTTTCGCTTCGCCACGGCGCTCGTGGCCGTGGAACGCGAGGGCATCATCGAAACGCACGTCGTGCAGCTCGATGGGCGCGATCCAACGGTCGAATTGAAGGTGAGCGACAGGTGGGGGCCGAACGTCTACGTTTCCGTGCTCGCGTTGCGCGGGCGCATTCACGAAGTGCCGTGGTATTCGTTCTTCACATGGGGCTGGAAAGCGCCGCTCGAATGGGCGCGTGCGTTCTGGTATGAAGGCCGCCAGTATGAAGCGCCCACGCCGCTCGTCGATCTCTCCAAGCCCGCTTACCGCTACGGTCTCGCGCAGATTCGCGTGGGCGACGCGGCGCACCGGCTCGCGGTGAGCGTCACGCCCGATGCGAAGCGCTACCCGGTGCGCGGCACGTCGCACGTACAGTTGCGCGTGCGACTGCCTGGCGGCCAGCCGGTGCCCGCAGGCACGCAGATCGCCGTGGCCGCCGTTGACGAAGCGTTGCTCGAACTCATGCCGAACCGCAGTTGGGATCTGCTCGACGCCATGCTCCAGCAGCGCGCTTATGGCGTGGAGACGGCCACCGCGCAAATGGAGATCGTCGGGCGGCGGCACTTCGGGCGCAAGGCGGTGCCCGCGGGCGGCGGCGGCGGGCATGGCGCGACGCGCGAACTCTTCGACACGCTGCTTTACTGGAACCCGCGCGTGACGCTCGACGCGAATGGCGCGGCGCAGGTGACGGTGCCGCTGAACGACGCCATCACGCGCTTTCGCATTGTCGCGATTGCGGCGAGCGGCGCGGAGCGTTTCGGCACGGGTAGTGCGACGATCGAGAGCACGCAGGACCTGCAACTGATCTCGGGCCTGCCGCCGCTCGTGCGCGAGGGCGACACGTTCCGTGCGCAATTTACGTTGCGCAATACGACCACGCGCGCGATGAAGGTGCTCGTCACGCCGAACGCGCCGCCGGTTGCGCTTGCCGCGCAGACCGTGGACCTCGCGCCCAATGCGTCGCGTGAAGTGGCGTGGACGGTGGCGGTGCCCGAGGGACTCGCCGAAGCGGAACGGCCCGCGCTCGTGTGGAACGTGAGCGCGGCGGAGCAGGGCGGCGCGCACGCGGCCGATGCGGTGAAGCTCTCGCAACAGGTGAGCGCGGCGATACCCGTGACCGTGCAGCAGGCCACGCTCGCGCAGGTGGACGGCACGCTCGCGATTCCCGTCGCTGCGCCCGCGAACGCGAGCGCGACGAAGGCAGGCGTGCTGCGCGGCGGCATTGCGGTGTCGCTGCAACCGAAGCTCGCCGACGGCTTGCAGGGCGTGCGGCGCTGGTTCGAGCGCTATCCGTTTTCATGCCTCGAGCAGCAGAGCTCGATTGCGATCGGCCTGCGTGACCCCGCTCGCTGGCAAACGGTGCTCGCGCGCATGCCCGTGTATCTCGACCGCGACGGTCTCGCCAACTACTTCCCGCCTGCCGACGACAGCGCGAGCCGTGGCAGCACCGCGCTCACGGCGTATCTGCTGACGGTGAGCGACGAAGCCTCGAAGCTCGACCCGCGATTCGCGCTGTCCGACGCCCTGCGCGGCAAGATGGTGGACGGTCTCACGCGCTTCGTGGAAGGCCGCATCGAGCGCAATCCGTGGTCGCCGCGCCGCGACCTCGATCTGCGCAAGCTGGCCGCCATCGACGCACTCTCGCGCTATGGCGCGGCGAACGCGCGCCAATTCGGCTCGATCGAGATCGCGCCGAACCAGTGGCCCACGTCCGCGGTGATCGATTACGCCGAAGCGCTCGCGCGCATGCGCGACGTGCCCGATCGCGCGGCGAAACTGGCGCAGCTCGGGCAGATCCTGCGCGCGCGCCTCACGTGGCAGGGCACGCAGCTCACGTTCTCCACCGCCGCCGGGGACGACCTGTGGTGGCTCATGACAGGCCCGGAAGTCAACGCAGCGCGCCTCGCGCTCGCCTTCGCCGACGACCCCGCGTGGAAGGACGACATGCCGCGCCTCGTGGCGGGGCTGCTCGCGCTGCAACGCAACGGCGCGTGGAGCACGACGACGGCGAACGTGTACGGCTCGCTCGCGGTGGAGCGTTTCTCGCGCGCGTTCGAGCATGAGCCGGTAACGGGCACGACGAAGATCCAGCTTGGCGACACGTCGCGCACGATTGCGTGGAACGCCCCCGCGCAAGCGGCGAGTGCCGCGAGCACCGCGACTGCGGCCACGCGCGCCGCGCCCGCGCGCAGCGCGCTGCTGGCGTGGCCCGCGCAGCACACGGCCATGCCGCTCACGCTGACCCAGGAGGGAACCGGCAAACCGTGGGCCACCGTGGAAAGCCTCGCCGCCGTCGCGCTGCGCGCGCCGTTCGCGGCGGGCTATCGCATCACGAAGACCGTCACGCCGGTGGACGCCGCGGTGAAGGGCGCGTACACGCGCGGCGACGTCGTGCGCGTGCGCCTCGATATCGACGCGCAAACCGATATGACCTGGGTGGTCGTGAGCGACCCCGTGCCTGCGGGCGCGACCATCCTCGGCTCGGGGCTCGGGCGCGATTCGGCGGTGGCCACGCAAGGGGAGAAGCAGGACGAGAACGGCCCGTGGCCCGCATTCGTCGAGCGCGGCTTCGACGGCTATCGCGCGTACTACGAGTATCTGCCCAAGGGCAAGGTGTCGGTGGAGTACACCGTGCGGCTCAACAACGTCGGCACGTTCGGGCTGCCGCCCACGCGCGTCGAGGCGCTGTACGCGCCGGCCACGTTCGGCGTCGCGCCGAACGCGCCCATGATCGTGAAGGCGGCCACGCAATGAGGCGCGGCGCGCACAGGGCTGCGTTGCCCGCCGTCGCGCTTTGCGTGGCGCTGCTGCCGCTGGCTGCGTTCGCGCTGCCCACCTTCGACGACGTGCGCGGCGAGTGGCAAAGCTCGGACTGGGTGCTGCTCGCGCGCGACGGCACGCCGCTGCAACGCACGCGGGTCGAGCACACCGCGCGGCGCGGCGACTGGGTAGCGCTCGCGGACGTTTCTCCCGCGCTGCGCGAGGCAATCGTTGTTTCGGAGGACAAACGATTCTACGAACACAGCGGCGTGGACTGGCGCGGCGCGGCGGCGGCGGCCTGGGCGAACCTGTGGAATACGCGCACACGCGGGGCGTCGACGGTCACGATGCAGCTCACGGGTTTGCTCGACGACGACCCGAAGCACTCGGGCCAGCGCTCGCTCACGCAAAAGGCCGTGCAGGCGGTGGACGCGCTGCGGCTCGAACGCGACTGGCGCAAGGATCAGATACTCGAAGCGTATCTGAATCTCGTGCCGTTTCGCGGCGAGACGGTGGGCCTCGCGGCGCTGTCGCAAACGCTGTTCGGCAAGGCGCCATCAGGCCTGGACGAGCGCGAATCGGCCGTGGCCGCCGCGCTGATCCGCGCGCCGAACGCGCCCTATACGAAGGTCGCCACGCGCGCATGCCGCATTTTGCGCGACATGAACGCGGCGAACGCCGCGAACCTTGCGAACACCGGGAAGGGCTGTCCGAACCTCGACGCCTTCGTGCAAATGGCCTTCGCCCGTCCGGCCGGCGCGAGCGACGACGCGTCGTTCGACGGCCGCAGCGCAAACTCGCCGCAACTCGCGCCGCATTTCGCGCGCCAGATCGCGAACGCGGTGCATCCCGCGCCCGGCATGCGCGTGCGCTCGACGCTCGACCCGAACCTGCAACGCTACGCGCGCGACACGCTCACGCGCACGCTCATCGAACTCAACGCGCGGGCGCACCCGCGCAACGTGCAGGACGGCGCTGTCGTCGTGCTCGACAACGCGACGGGCCAGGTGCTCGCGTGGGTCGGCTCATCAGGCGGACTATCGAAGGCGCGCGAAGTCGATACGGCGCTCGCGCTGCGCCAGGCGGGTTCCACGCTCAAGCCTTTTCTCTATGCCCAGGCCATCGACGAGCGCCGCGTGACGACCGCCTCGCTGCTCGACGACGCGCCGCTCGATCTCGCGGCGGGCGGTGGCCTCTACATGCCGCAGAACTACGACAAGGGCTTCAAGGGCTGGGTGAGCGTGCGCACCGCGCTCGGCTCGTCGCTGAACGTGCCGGCCGTGCGCACGCTCGTGATGGTCACGCCGCACCGTTTCGCGAAAACGCTCACGGCGCTCGGCCTGCCGCTCACGCAGTCCGGCGACTACTACGGCTTCAGCCTCGCGCTGGGCAGCGCGGACGTGAGCCTCGTCACGCTCACGAACGCGTATCGCGCGCTCGCCAACGGCGGCGTGGTCGCGCCGGTGGTCGAGATGCCGGACGCGCAGGCGCCGCATGGCGTTGCGGCGCGCGTGTTCAGCCGCGAGGCCGCGTTCATCGTGACCGACGTGCTGGCCGACAACAATGCCCGCACGCGCACCTTCGGTTTCGACAGCCCGCTCGACACGCGCATGTTTTCCGCCGTGAAGACGGGCACGAGCAAGGACATGCGCGACAACTGGACGGTGGGCTACACCTCGCGCTACACGGTGGGCGTGTGGGTGGGCAACGCGGACGGCTCGCCGATGTGGGACGTCTCGGGCGTGAGCGGCGCGGCGCCGGTGTGGGCCGCGCTCGTCGGTTATCTGCACCGGCGCGTGCCGAGCGTCGCGCCTGCCGCGCCGCCCGGCGTGGAGCGCGTGCGCGTGCAGTTCGCCGATGCGGTGGAGCCCTCGCGCAACGAGTGGTTCATTGCGGGCACGGCAACGCCGCAGGTGGGACTCGCCTCAAACGCGGCCGACCTCGCGCGTGGCCCCGCGCAGATCGGCAGCCCCGTGGACGGCACGATCTTCGCGCTCGATCCCGACATTCCCGCGCAGCGTCAGCGCGTATGGTTCGAGCGCGCCAGCGGGTCGACGGCGCGCGTGAACTGGCGGCTGGACGGCAAGGCACTGGGCGGCGCCGCGCGCGTGGCGTGGCTGCCGTGGCCGGGCAAGCATCGGCTGGAACTCGTCGATGCGAGCGGGCAGGTGACCGACACGGTGCGCTTCGAGGTGCGCGGCGCGAATGCGAAGCCGCCCAAGTCAATGCGCGCCGACGCCGCGCAAGTCGGCGCGGCGCACTGAGCGATAGGCGATAAGCGCCCTAGTCCGCGGACGCAGCCGAGGCTGCCGACGGCGCATTCGCGTTCTGCGAGCCAGGATGCGATCCCTGCGGCGATGCCTTTTGTGCTTCCGCTTCCCGGTTGCCTTCCCAGCCCCCGCCAAGCGAGAGGAACAAGCGCACCTGGTCGAGCGCAACCTGGCCTTCGGCCGCCGCCACCTGCGCATGCACGCTGGTGAGCGTGCGTGTGGCGTCGAGATCGGAGAGGAACGGTTCGCGGCCCGCGGCATAGAGACGATGCGTTTCGTCCGCCGACTGCTTCGCGGAATCGTAAGCGGTGCGAAGCGAATCGGCGCGCTGGTCGTCGGCGGCGTAGGTCGCAAGGCTCGACTGCGTTTCGCGCAGCGCATTGAGCACCACGCCGTCGAAATGCGCGAGCGCGCCGCCCGTCGCCGCTTCGGCCGCGCGCACGCGGGCGCGCTGGCCGTTGGCCGGGAAGGTCCAGCTGATCAGGGGTCCGAATGACCATGCATTGGTCTTGGGCGAGAACAGGTCGCCGGTCAGGCCGACCGTGCCCACGCCCGCGCCGAAGCTGACGTCGGGGTACATCTCGGCAATCGCCACGCCGATGCGCGCCGTCGACGCCGCGAGCTGGCGCTCGGCCTCGCGCACGTCGGGGCGGCGCTTGAGGAGGGCGGCGCCGTCGCCCACGGGAATCGGCTGCTTGAGCTTGGGCAGACGATTGCAGGCGAGCGCGGCGGGCGGCAGGTCCTTGGGCGAGCGCGCGAGCAGCATGGCGAGCTGATACTGGGCCACGCGGCGGCGGCCTTCGAAGCGCGGGATATCGGCGGCGATCGTGTTGGCCTGGGTCTGTCCGCGCGTCACGTCGGGCTGATTGCCTCGGCCCGCGTCGCGCAGACGCTTCGTGAGCGCCACGCGCTGCTGTTGCAGCTTCAGCGATTCCTGCGCGATGGCGAGTTCCTCGGCGGCCGAGCACGACTCGACATAGGCCTGCACCACGTCGGCGACCACGCTGATGCGCGCGAGGTCGGCGGCGGCTTCGACGGCCTCGTCGTCGGCGCGCGCGGCTTCCACGCCGCGCTTGAGCTTGCCGAACAGATCGAATTCGTACGACACATTGATGCCGAGGTCGCCCAGGTTCGCCACCGGCACCTTTTCGAACAGCAGGTACTGCTCGCCCGACACCTGCGCGCGCTCCACGGTGGCGGTCGCGCCGCCCGAGAAGCCGCCCTGCGCGCTGGCGACGGCCACGACGGCGCGCGAGCGTTCGAGATTCGCGGCGGCCACGCGCAGATTCGTGTTCGACGCCAGCGCGTCCTGCACGAGCTCATTGAGCGCGGGGTCGTCGTAAAGCTGCCACCAGTTGGCGGGCACGCCTTGCTGCGAGACGGGCGCATGGTCCGCGCCATCGATCGGCCCTTGCGCAAGCGGCGCATTCACTACGGCTTCCTGCGGCAGCCGGTAGTTCGGCCCGAGCGTCATGCACGCGCCCAGCGCCAGGGCGAGCGGCGTGAGGGCGAAGCTGCGCCAGAGACTGCGACGTGTCATTGCGAAGCTCCGGCGGCGGCCGAGGCGGCGAGGGCGTTCGATGTGGCGGGCACGCTCGCGCCCGGTGCGGCTTGTGCGCCGCTTGCCGCGTTCGCCACGTTCGCCGCGCTGGCGCCGCTCGCGCCCTGCGCGCGTCCGGCCTGCCGGTCGTCGCGCGCGTCGGCGCGTACGGCCACGGTGGCCGTGCGGCCCGCGATCATGCGGAAGTCGTCGGGCACTTCGTCGAGCGCCACGCGCACCGGAATACGCTGCGCGAGCCGCACCCAGCTAAACGCCGGATTCACGTTGGGCAGCAGGTTCGGGCTGGCCTGGCGGTCGCGGTCCTCGATGGCGGCGACGATGCTCTGCACGTGGCCGCGCAGCGGGCGCGATTCGCCCATCACCGTGATTTCCACGGGCTGGCCGATATGAATGCCGTGCAGGCGCGTTTCCTCGAAGTAGCCGTCCACGCGGAACGAATGCATGTCCACCACCGAGAGCACGGCGCGGCCCGCCGAAACATATTCGCCCACGCGCGGCGCGCGGTCGTTCAGATAGCCGTCCACGGGGCTCACGATGGTCGTGCGCTCCAGGTTCAGCTTCGCGGTGTCGACCTGGACCTGGGCGTCGGCGGCGGCCGCTTCCCCCTGATCGACGCGCGTGCGGCTTTCTTCGAGCGTTTCGGCCGCCACGAGATTGCCGAGCCCGATATTGCGAGCCAGTTCGCGCTTGGCCTGCGCGAGCGTCGCCTTGCGTTGTTCGAGCGTGGCCTGGGCGAGACGCAGCGCGAGCGCGTAGCGCGCCCGGTCGATCACGAACAGCACCTGCCCCTGCTGGACCTGCTGGTTGTCCACGACCTGCACGGAGGTGATGAGGCCGCCCACGTCGGGCGCGACCTGGATCACGTCGGCGCGCACGTGGCCGTCGCGCGTCCAGGGCGAGAACATGTAGTAGTTGACGATGCGCCACAGCACGAGCGCGGCGACCACGACGACGATGAGCGTCAGCAGGATCTGTCCTGCGGAGAACCAGGTTTTTTTCACGTTCACGTTATTTCACGAAGCGATGCGACACGATGATGACTGCGGCCAGCACGAAGACATAAATGCCGAGATCGAAAATGGAACGATGCCACACGAGCCGGTAAAAGCCGACACGGGTAAGCACCTTGCCGATCACGACATTGATGAGGTACGCGATCAGCATCAGCACGAGCACGGCGGGCACGAACACGCCGAAGATATCGATTTCGCCGATCATGGTGCGGGTTTCAAAAAGGGGTGAAAGAGGCGCATGTTCATGCCGTGGCCTCCGGGTTGGACGGCGACTGCGCCGACGAAGCCGGGTAGAGCGCGATGCGCAGGCCCACGAGCGCGTGCAGCGTGTCGCGCAGCCAGCGCTGCGAGACGAGCGCGCGCGAGGCGGGCTGGACATCGGCGTCGGAGGCGGTGGCGGGCGGCGTTTGCGCGCGTGCGCGGGCCGCGACGCGGCGCAGCGCGTCGTCGATGGTGGCGAGCAGCGCGGGCGGCGCGCTCTGGCGCTCGCTCGCTCGCGCGCAGCGTGCGTAATGGTCGCTCACGCCTTCGAGCACGCGGTCGATCGCGTCGGGCACGTCGCCGTCGAGCTTGCGCAGCGAGCGGCGCAAGTCGAGTGCATTGAGCGCGATGCGCAGGTCGCGAAAGCTCTCGATCGACGGATGGCGATGATCGTCGGACGCGGCCAGGCGCGGAATGAGCTGCATGAGCCGGTCGACCATGCGCGAGGCGAGGTTGCGCTGGTCCGCGATCGGCGTGGCGGAAGCCGAGAGCGCCACGTCGCTCCAGCTTGAGCGCAACAGGCGCCGCGCCGCGAGTTCCGCGCCGAACGGGCGCGTGACGCGCGTCCACAGGTAGGCGAACAGCAGGCCCGCGACGCCCGCGATATTGCTGTTGAGGAACACGAGGAAGTCAGCCTCGTACGCGCTTTGCACGCTGATGAAGGTCGCCGTGTTCACGGCCACCAGCATCGTCACCATATTGAACGCCGGGCGCGGAATGAGCGTGCCGATCAGGATGAACGGCCCCGAGAACAGCAGCACGAGCATGGCGAAGTCGTGCACCTTGGGCAGCGCGACGAACAGGTAGAGGCCCGCGAACACCACGCTCGCGGCGGTGGCGAGGAAGAAGCGGAACACGAGCGGCGCGGGCTCATCGAGTGCGGCGAAGAAGCAGCAGGCCACGGCGGCGAGCGTCACGGCGCCCGCGCCGTCGTGCCAGCCCGAGCTGACCCACAGCCAGCAGGCCACGAGAATCGCGCTCACGGGCACGAGGCACGAGATCAGCATGAGGCCCCGGTCGTAGAAGCGCTCAGTGCCGCCGAGCCGCCAGTGGCGATAGCGCGGCCGCCATGATGAGCCCGATTCATGCGCGATGAGCGCGCGCAGCGCGCGGCAGTCCTGCCACACGTCGATCACCTGGCCCAGACGCCACAGCGCATTGGAGAGCAGCGCGCCTTGCCAGCTCGAAAGCGCGTCGCGCGCGGGCTGTAACGTCGCGATGCGCGCGCGCAGATTGTCCGCGCTCGGGTCGCCCGCGTCGTCGTGCATGTCGGCCGCGCGCGTGGGCAGCGGCTCGTCGAACCAGCGGGCCGCGTCCGCGAGCAGGTCGTCGAGCCCTTCGGGCCACACGTGCAAGTCGCGGCGCAGCGCGATCAGCGGGTCGGCGAGCGCGGAAATCATCGGCAGAAAGAGCTGCATGCGCCCGCGCAGCGACTCCGCGCGTTCGAGGATTTCCGGGTGCGTGTGGTCGTAGCTCAACTGGCTGAGCAGGAATTCGAGCTGGTTCACCGTGGCGGCGAGCCGCTGGCGGCAGGCCGAAAGCGCCTTGCCCGCAAGATGGCCCGAGAGCGTTTCGCTGCCGTACCAGGCGGCGTCGCGGAACCACGCGTCGGCGCGCTCGATCAGCGTGGGCGCGAGGCGGCTTGGCAGGATGTTGCTGCCCACCACGCTCGCGCAAATGATGCCGAGCGTGATTTCCTCCGTGCGCGCGATGGCCACGTCGAATACCGTGGTCGGGTCGGTCACGGTGGGCAGCGCGATGAGCGGCATGGTGTAGCCCGCGAGCATGAACACATAACTGCGCGCGGTACGGTCGGAGATCGCCAGATAGAGCAGCGTGCCGGTCCAGGTGGCGACGATCACTGAAAAGAGCAGCGGCGTTTCGACGAAGGGCGGCACGAGCGTGATGGCGGCCGCCGCGCCGAGCGCGGTGCCGAGCGCGCGATAGAGCGCCTTCGAGCGCGTCGCGCCCACGAACGGGTTCGAGACGATATACACGCTCGCCATCGCCCAGTAAGGGCGCGGCAACTGGAATACGAGCGCGATATAGAGCGCGAGCATCGACGCGGCGAAGGTCTTGACCGAAAAGAGCCAGTCGCGGATGGAGGGGTAGGTCATGAGTCCGCTTGGTGCTTTCAGTCGTGTAAGGGCCGGTCGCCCTGATCGGCCAGGTCGGCCGCATTGAAGGCGTTGAGCACGCGCAGCGTCGCTTCGAGGTCGGCCCGGCTCACGCCCTTGAGCACGCGCGCGCGCAACCCGCGCAGTTCGTCCTCCATGCGGGCGGTCACGGCGCGGCCTTCGTCGGTCAGTGAAATCGTTTTCGCGCGGCGGTCGTCGGGGTCCTCGTCGCGGCGCGCGAGGCCCGCGGCGCAGAGCTGGTCGAGCAGGCGCACGAGCGAGGGGCCTTCAATGCCCACGTGTTCCGCGAGCGTCACCTGGCGCACCGCCTCGCCAAGCCGCCCGGCCGTGAGCAGCGGCGCGGCGCAGGCTTCGGACACGTTGTACGCGGTGAGGGCGCCGTTCGTGGTGCGCCGCCATTTGCGCGCCGCGAGGACGAGCGAGCTGCTGACGGCCAGCCGTAAAGTGTGAAGATTCGACATCGGCGGATAATAGCCCAAAGCGATTCGATAGCAAACTATCTTTTAGGGTTGGCGGCGCCACGTTCGGATGGTATGCGAGTCGCGGGCGCTGTGCTTCGTGTTTGGTGCGCGGTGATGCGTGCGGCCAACAGTGCCGTCAGCAGTGTGGTCAACCACGCGGCAAAGGCGTGAGCACAGCGCGTTTTTTATACGCGCTTACCTGTTTAGGTATTTGACCAGCCGGCCAGCAGCGCGGGCAGTTGCACCATGTCGGTGAACACATGCGCGACGCCCGCTTCGCGCAGCGCCGCGGCGCTGCTGTGGCCGGGCTCGGTCGGGCTGTAGCCGAACACGGTGGCGCCCGCGGCGAGGCCCGCGCGCGCGCCCGTGACCGTGTCCTCGATCACGGCGCAACGGCCGGGCTCGACGCCGATACCGGCGGCCGCCGCCAGATAGACGTCGGGGTGAGGCTTGCTGCGCGGCGTTTCGTGGCCGCTGAAGATGCGCCCGTCGAAGCATTCGAGCAGGCCCACCTTGCGCAACTGCAACTCGACCTTGCGCCGGTCCGCGCCCGAAGCCACGGCAATCCGCCCGTCGAGCGCCGCATGCACGGCGCGCACGGCCGCGGGCGCGCCTGGAATCTCGACGAGATCGCGCTCCAGCGCCTCGTTGCGGCGCGCGCGAAAGCCTTCGAGCCAGCTTTCGGTGAGCGCGAAGCCCGTATGCGACTGGATGCGCGCGGCTTCGTCTTTCACGGCCTTGCCGACGAAGATGCCCATGGCTTCATCGACTGAGAGCTGCCAGCCGAGCTCGCCCAGCATCTGGGTGAGCACCACGTGGGTGATGCGTTCGGAATCGACCAGCACGCCGTCACAGTCGAAGAGGACGGCGTCGAAAGGAATACGGGACATCGGGTGTCTGGGGTCGCCTGGGTTGCCGGGGATCGCGCGCCGGCGCTATGCGGCGTGCATCGGGCCGCATTCGTATGGAGGAAACGGGAGACGGGAAGCAGCCCGCCGCCGCGCTCGTTGCGCACGCAAGAGCGCGATGATAACCGGGCTTACGATCGGGCGGGGACTTCGTGCGCAAATCGGCGCGGTGGAGGGGCCTGGCGGGCCGGGGGGGGCGGCCTGAAGCGTGCGGAATCAGCGGTACTGCCCGGCGAACTTCTCGACGAGCGCGACGTTGCCGCGCGTGACGAAGCCCGGTCCCGTGTCGACGCCGTCGGGTGTGAAGCGCGGCGTGAGGCCATAGACTTCGATGCGCCGCTGGAACTGCACGTTGGCCCGCAACGCCGCGACGGCCTTGCGGATGTCCCGTGTCTTGTCCTGCTTCAGGATCGCGAGCAGCGCGACCGGAATGTAGCCCTGGAGGTAGGGCTGCTGATCGATCGCGAAGGCGACCGTGCCCGCCTCGATGCCCTTGTCGACCTCGGGCGTGAGGTCGAACGTGGCGAAATAGACCTTGTTGCTGAGCCCGAGCTTGCCGATGGCGCGCATGGCGGGCACCGCCGACGTGGGCCCGAGCGCGAGCACGGCCTGGGTTCCCGGCCGCTGGCGTAGCGCGGCAAAGACCTTGTTCTCGACTTCGGTGGGGTCGTTGCCCGAGTCGAGCATCGACTGCTTCGCGTTCGCGCCGATCGCTTCGGCGAACCCACGGCATCGCTCGAAGGACTCGGGGTTGGTCATATTGTTGTTCACGCACAGAAAGGTCTTGATACCGGCGGCGCGGGCGCGCATGCCGGCCTCCTTGCCCGCTTCGTATTCCGGCTGGCCCACATGGAGCAGGCCGCCGAGCGCGGCGTTTTGTTGCGCGGTCCCCGAGTTGAACGTGATCACCGGAATGCCTTTGCTCACGATGGTCTTGACGCGGCTCTGGATGACATCGAAGTCGGCGATCGTCGTCGCCACGCCGTCGTAGTTGCGCGCGGCAGCCTGTTCGAGCAGACGGACCATGTCGGAGAGATCGCCATTGGGCGGATTGCGGTAATCGACCGTGACGCCGAAGTCCTTTTGCGCGTCGGCAATGCCGTTCTTCACGACGTTCCAGAACGGGTCAGCGTCCGGCGCGTGCGATATCACCGCGAAGCGCACGTCCGCCGCGAGCGCACTCGCTCCTGTCGCGCTCATTGCCGCGATTGCTACGGCGGCGGCCACGCGCGCCGCTCGTTTTGCCATGCCTTGGGCCACTCGTCTCATGCTCGTCTCCATGGATCTCGTTGACGCCCGGTCCAGCGCTGCGGGCGTATCGGTATCGTAGGGCGTAGCGGTGGCCGCGCGCTTACACGGAAGTGTCCATTCTGGTTATTTACCGGGCCGCCCGGCGCGTCAGGCGGGTTCGATAACGATGCGTCGCCTTCGTCCACAGGGTCGCAGTTCGTCGGCATGGCGGGCATTTCGTTCCTGTTCTAACCGCGCCGGGCTGCGGCGGGGCTGGAACGCCGCGGGCAAAACGGTGGACAATAGCGTTCCCGCGCGTTTGCGCGATTCTCCATCCAGCCGCTCTCATGTCCACCGACGAAAACAATCCCGCCGCTTCGGCCAGCGAACTTCCCGGTCGCGCGAACTACACGCAGTTCGCCGACCGCTATGCCGAGCAAGCGCCCGTCAAGCCGCACAACGCGCACTACGAGCGGCCCGCTACGCGCTCGCTGCTGGGCGAGGTCACAGGGCTCGACGTGCTCGACGCGGGCTGCGGGCCCGGCATCGTCAGCGCGGAGCTGGCGGGCGAGGGCGCGCGCGTGCAAGCGTTCGACGTGACGCCCGCGATGGTGGAACTCGCGAAAACGCGTTGCGCGGGTCTCGCCGTCGATCTCGCGCTGGGCGACCTCGGGCGTCCGCTCGACTGGCTTGCGGGCGGTGCGTTCGACCGTATCGTGTGCTCGCTCGCGCTCGACTATGTGGAGCAGCTCACGCCAACCTTCCGCGAGTTTCACCGCGTGGCGCGCCCCGGCGCGCTGCTGGTGTTTTCGATGGCTCACCCCATGCGCGACTGGATCGACACGCGCACGCGCGGCTCGCGAACCTACTTCGAGACCACGCGTATCGGCCTGCATTGGGGCGGCTTCGGCGAGCCGAAGCCGTGGGTGGAAGCGTTCCGGCGTCCGCTCGCCGACATCTTCAATGCGCTTACGGAGGCGGGCTGGGCCATCGACCGCGTGCTCGAACCCGTGCCGCAGCCGGAAATGAAGGCGGTGTCGCCGGCGCTGCACGCGGAACTCGCGCAGGCGCCGGCGTTCATCTGCGTGCGGGCGCGGCGCATTTGACAGGATAGACGGCCGGGGTGGACGGCCGCGCTTCGCCTCGCGTCGCTTGATGTTGTTTAGCGTCGCGCTTCGCGCGAGCTCGACGAGAGCGATTCCTCGAGCGCGGCGACGCCGGCCGGCAGATCGACCTTGATGCCCAGGTCGCACATCGTGCGGCCCAGGGCGTGCACGGTGCGAAAGAGGTTGTGCTCGCGGCACTGCTCGCCCATCTGGCCGATGCGTACGATCGGGAGTCCGAATGACCCCGCAATCTCGACCTGATATTGCTGGGAGATGTGATTGCAGACCTCGCGCGCCGTGGCGCCCTCGGGCAGCGCGATGCCGACCACGGAATTCAGGCGGCAGGCTTGCGGCGTATACAGCGCAAGCCCCAGCGCGCTCACGCCGCTTTGCAGCGCAAGCGAACAACGCAGATGGCGCGCAAAGCGCTTTTCCAGCGTTTCCGTGCAAACGAGGCGCAGCGCTTCATGCAAGGCAAGCACGCCCGAAACCGGCGCGGTGTAGTGGTAACCGGCGTTGTGCCAGAAGTTCTCGGCGAGCATTGCGTCGAGGCACCAGTGCGTGTTCGGCGCGGTGCGCGTGCGCACGCGCTCCCAGGCGGCGTCCGAAAAGGCGATCAGCGAAACGCCCGGAATCGACGAGAGACCCTTTTGGCCGCCCGTGATGACGACGTCGATGCCCCAGGCGTCCATTTCGAGCGGCATGGTGCTCAGCGTGCACACGGCGTCCACCACCACGAGCGCGCCGGCCGCCTTGGCGAGCTTGACGATTTCCTTGAGGTCGCGGTTCCACACCGTGTTCGACGTTTCGCCGTGCACGATCGTGACCACAGCGGGGCGTGTGCGCTCGATGGCTTGCGCCACGGCTTCGAGCGAGGCGATTTCGCGGTCGGCCACGTCGAGCGTCGTGACCTCGGCGCCCACGCGGCGCGCCATTTCGGCCATGCGCTGGCTGAAGAAGCCGTTGACGATGGAGAGCACGGGCGTGCCGGACCACGCGAGGTTCGACACGGCCATTTCCATGGCGGCCGAGCCTGGGCCCGCCACGCCGAGCACCCAGTTCGAGCGGGTCTGGAACACGTAGCGCGCCATCGTCTTCACCTGAGTAATGACGCGCGCCATGGTGTCGCCGAGGTGATTGATGACGACGGTGTTGGCCTTGGCCACGGCATCGGGAATCGGCACGGGGCCCGCGCCCATCATGAGCAGCGGTTCCTCGGGCAGGATGCGGTCGAGCGTGTCGACGAGGGGGCAAGGGACGGGCGCGGCCTCGGCCGCTGCCGCCGCTGTGCGCGTAGTGGCCAGCGGATCGGGGTGGAGCGCGTTGTCGTTCATCTTGGGTACCTGGTTCGGCGTGGAAGGGTGTGAAAGCGGTCTGCGTTGGCGCGCGATTGCGGCGCTATCGACCAGTGTTGTGCGGCGCGGCGGCGCTGGCCATGTACAGTTGGGCGGAAATCCGCTGAACAGTGGTTAGGGCGGCGCTGCGGCGTTCGGGCCACCGCCCTATAATCGAACGCATCGCCAGATAATGCAAGGAAGACAGCGCATGTCGCAATTCGCCGTGGACAATCCGTTTCTCGAAACGCTCGGTGTGAGCGTCGCCGAATGGCGCGAGGGCTATGCCGAACTCGTGATGCCCATCGACGCCTCGAAGCTCAACCGCCAGGGCGTGCTGCAAGGCGGCGCGATCGCCACGCTGCTCGACGCGGCGGCCGGCTACGCCGGGCTATTCGCGGAGGCGGGGCAGCCCAAGCGCCACGGCTTCACGCTCTCGCTCACCACCAACTACCTCGACAAGGGGCTCGGGCAGTTCGTGCGCGCGAAAGGCTTTCTGGAGCGCGGCGGCCGTTCGATCTTCTTTGCGCGTTCGGAGGCATGGGTGGACGACCTCCTGCTCATCGCAAGCGCGCAGGGGACGTTCAAGTACGCGAAAACCTCCTGACGCCTCCTGATGACTTTTGGTGCCGCATTCGATGCATTGAAGCGGAGTCCGAAATAATCGCGTAAATCGGCGAACGCCCGCTGCCTCGTTCGAGGCGGCGGGCGTTTTGTGCGTCGCCGGCAGGCGTTTAGCCGAGCAGCAGCGCGTCGTCGTCGAGCTTCTCGTGGCGGTTCTGCTCGAACATGCGCAGCAGGTCCGGCACGTCGAGGCCGCGGCGCGCTTCGCCCGACACGTCGAGCACCACCTGTCCCTGGTGCAGCATGACCGTGCGCTGGCCGTAATCGAGCGCCTGGCGCATGCTGTGCGTGACCATCATGGTTGTGAGCTTCGACTCCTCCACGATGCGCGCGGTGAGTTCCAGCACGAACGCGGCCGTTTTCGGGTCGAGCGCCGCCGTGTGCTCGTCGAGCAACAGAATGCGCGAAGGCTGAAGCGACGCCATCAGGAGACTCACTGCCTGGCGCTGCCCGCCCGACAGCAGGCCGATGCGGTCGGCCAGACGATTCTCCAGACCCAGATTCAGCAGGCTCAGCTTCGCGCGAAACAGTTCGCGGTCCTGCTTTTTCAGCGCGGGGCCGAAGCCGCGCCGCTTGCCGCGCGCCATGGCGAGCGCCATGTTTTCTTCGATGGTGAGCGCCTCGCAGGTGCCGGCCATCGGGTCCTGGAACACGCGTGCAACGAGCGGCGCGCGGTCCCAGGCCTGTTTTTTCGTGACGTCCTGACCGTCGATCGTGATCGTGCCGCTATCCACCATCTGATCGCCGCTGATCGCGTTGAGGAAGGTGGACTTGCCTGCGCCGTTCGAGCCGATCACGGCCACGAACTGGCCGGTGGGGATCTCGAGGTTCAGGCCGCGCAGCGCGCGCGTTTCGATCGGCGTGCCGGGGTTGAAAGTCAGTTTGAGGTCTTTGGCGCTGAGCATTTCATGCCCTCCCGTTCTTGCGGCCGAACAGCTTCTTGCGCGTGGCGGGCAGCACGAGCGCCACGGTCACGAGCACGGCGGTGACGAGATTCAGGTCCTGCGCTTTCAGGCCGATGAAGTCGCTATTGAGCGCGAGCGCAATGAAGAAGCGATAGAGAATCGCGCCGAGCACGGCGGCGAGCGTCGTGAGCACGAGCCGGCGCGCAGGCAGAATGCTTTCGCCAATGATCACGGCGGCAAGCCCGATCACGATGGTGCCGATGCCCATGGAAATATCCGAGCCGCCCTGGGTTTGCGCGAAGAGGGCGCCGGCCAGCGCGACGAGCGCGTTCGAAAGCGCCATGCCCGCGAGCGTCGCGCGGCCCGTGGCGATGCCCTGGGCGCGCGCCATGCGCGGATTCGCACCGGTCGCGCGCAGCGCGAGCCCGTACTGCGAGGAGAAGAACCAGTCCAGGCCGAACTTCGCGGCCAGCACGACGACCAAAAGCGCGAGCGGGCGCAGCACGTAGTCGGGCAGCCACGCGGGCTGGATCATCGTGAAGACCGTGGCTTCGGAAATGAGCGGGATGTTCGGTGCGCCCATCACGCGCAGGTTGATCGAATAGAGCGCGATCATCATCAGGATGCTCGCGAGCAGATCCATGATTTTCAGGCGCACGTTGAGCCAGCCCGTGATGAAGCCGGCGATTGCGCCCGCAACGATCGCGCAGGCCGTGGCGACGAACGGATCATGACCGGCCGCGATCAGCGTGGCCGCCACGGCGCCGCCCAGCGGAAAGCTGCCGTCGACGGTGAGATCGGGAAAGTTGAGGATGCGAAACGAAATCAGCACCCCGAGGGCCACAAGGCTGAAGATCAAGCCGATCTCGAGCGCGCCCAGAAGCGAGTAGAGGGACATGGGGAAGAATCCTGTTGCGGTCTCCGGCCGACGTATGCCGGAGTCGGCGCACGGCGCGCGCCTCGATGAAGGCGGCGCGCCGTTGCGCTCGGGGTGGCCTTTATCGGGCCTTGCTTGTTACTGCGTGTACTGCGTGGATTGCCGGCGCGCCCGCGCACACAACCTGCGAAGCAGGAGAAAAGCGGGCGAGAGCGCGAGCGCGGCTTACTTCACGACCGTGGTCGCTTCCTTGAGCAGGTCGGCCGAGAGCGTCACGCCTTGCTTCTGCGCGGCGGCGGGGTTCACGAACAGTTGCAGCTTGCTGCTGGTTTCGGAGGCGATCGCGCCGGGCTTCTCGCCCTTGAGAATGCGCACGACGACCTTGCCCGTTTGATGGCCGAGATCGCCGTAGTCGATGCCGAGCGCCGCGATGGCGCCGCGCTTCACGCTGTCCGTGTCGGAGGCGACGAGCGGGATCTTCGCGTCGTTGGCGACCTTCACGAGCGCTTCGTAGGCCGAAACCACGTTGTTGTCGGTGTTCGTGTAGATCACGTCGACCTTGCCGATCAGGCTCTTGGCGGCCGGGCCGATGTCCACGGTGCGCGGCGCGGCGGCTTCCTTGAGCGTCATGCCCTGTTGTGCGAGCAGTTCCTTGAGCGCCTTCACGACCACGACCGAATTTGCCTCGCCGGGGTTGTAGACCATGCCGACCGTCTTCGCGTTGGGCACGACGCGCTTGATGAGCGCGACCTGCTTGTCGAGCGGCAGCTTGTCGGACACGCCGGTGACGTTCGTGCCGCTAGGCGACCACGTTTTCACGAGCTGCGCGGCTACCGGGTCGGTCACGCCCGAGTACACCACGGGCACGCTTTTCGTTGCGGCAACAACGGCTTGCGCCGAGGGCGTGGCGATCGCGACGATCGCGCTCGGGTTATCGCCCACGAACTTGCGCGCGATCTGCGCGGCGGTGCCCGTGTTGCCTTGCGCGCTCTGGTATTCCCACTTGAGGTTCTTGCCCGCGTCGTAGCCGGCGGCCTTGAGTTCGTCGCGCACGCCGTCGCGGATCGCGTCGAGCGCCGGGTGCTCGACGATCGAGATCACTTCGACGGTGGCGGTTTCGGCGGCGCGCGCGGCGCCCGAGGTCAGCGCGAGCGCGGCGGTGCCGGCGATCAGGGAAACGGTGGCGGCAATGGCTGCCTGCTTGAAGGTCTTCATTCTGTTTGATCTCCCCCGAATGTTCGGTTCTTGACGGTGTGGCCGCGCTGCGGCGTGCGCCGTAGTGGTGCATGCGCGTGACAGCGAGGGAGCGAGGATACCACCGACCTTTGCGCGTCTGGAACGCCGTGCCGGGCTGGTGAGGCGGGCGCGCGACGGTCGCGGGAGGATTAATTCGAGATTACCCGATCCGATTATGAGAAAAATCGGCGCTGAGACGGAAGTTTTCTCGATTTCGGATGGGAAAGTGGCGATGTGAGCGAGATCTGTAGTTATGGATTGTTGGCGATTAATCCAGGAATTCTATTTTAATATGATTGTAATATTTGTTCTTGTGGATCAATGACTTGGCGCATTTTGCATTTAGGGTTTCCCCGATTTTATTTTGTGGTGTGTATTGGATTTTTCGGGGGAGTGGATGTGTTTGATATTTATTGTACGGTGTCAATTTATTAATTGGATGGTCTTCGATATAAAAATCGCGCTCCAGTACATCTTAAAATCAAAAATAACACCATTCCGTACATCCGCGCCAGCCGGGCCTCAGCCCGTCGCGGCTGGCCTTGCACCCATCTGAAACCCCATTTTCCTGAATATTTTCAAGCGCTTTGACACATTACCCTCAATTGATCAATGTCAATACTCCCAGCGATATCGGAAAAAACCCTTGGTTGCGGCGCAATTGGATTATTGATAGCATCCGCGGGTCGCTGATTCAGCCCGGACCACCTTTCCGGTACGAATTGCAGCGAACGGGGCAGGCGGATAGCTTGCGCAACAGAGTCTGTAACTCAGCAGTCTCTCCGAACTCAGCCGCCTACCAGGGCGCTGATACACGCCGGGCCCCGTCACGTCTTTTCTATGGTGCTCGTCGTGGTTGTTCCCCATTGAGTGTCATTGGGGTGCTGTTCGTTTGCGCAGGTCATGCCGTTTGTCCGGTTGACCCGAAAACAATCGAGGAGCTCCTGATGACGTTGTCCCGCCTTAACCGCCTTACCTCCGTTTCCGTGGCCGCCGCGCTGCTCGCCTTTGGTGCAAGCGCTCACGCCGACACCGTGAAGATCGCCATCGCCGGCCCGTTCAGCGGCCCGGTCGCCCAGTACGGCGACATGGTCAAGGCGGGCGCCCTGACCGCGATCGAGCAGATCAACGCCGCTGGCGGCGTGAACGGCAACAAGCTCGAAGCCGTCCTCATGGACGACGCGTGCGAGCCGAAGCAAGCCGTCGCCGTTGCCAACAAGATCGTTTCGCAGCACATCCAGTACGTGGTCGGCCACGTTTGCTCGGGCTCGACGATTCCCGCTTCGGACATCTACGAAAACGAAGGCGTCGTGATGGTCACGCCGTCGGCTACCGCCCCGCAGCTCACCGAAGGCAAGAAGCGTCAGTTCATCTTCCGCACCATCGGCCGCGACGACCAGCAAGGTCCGGCAGCCGCCGCCTACATCATCAACAAGGTCAAGCCGAAGAAGGTTGCGATCCTGCACGACAAGCAGTCGTATGGCCAGGGCATCGCCACGTCGGTCAAGGCCGCGCTCGACAAGGCGCACATTCCCGTTGTCGTGTTCGAAGGCATCAACGCCGGCGATTCGGACTACTCGGCAGTCGTCACGAAGCTCAAGGCGCAAGGCGTGGACTTCGTCTACTTCGGCGGCTATCACCCGGAAATGGGCCTGCTCATGCGCCAGTCGCGTGAACAGGGCGTGAAGGCTACGTTCATGGGACCGGAAGGCGTGGGCAACAAGGACGTGACGGCGATCGCCGGCCCGGCCTCGGAAGGCATGCTCGTCACGCTGCCCGCCGACTTCGCAGCGGACCCCGCCAACGCCAAGCTCGTGAAGGCATTCGCCGACGCGAAGCGCGACGCGAACGGCCCGTTCCAGATGCCGTCGTACGCCGCGGTCGAAGTGATCGCCGACGGCATTGCGGGCGCGAAGAGCACCGACCCGACCAAGGTTGCCGCCTACCTGCACAAGAACGCGTTCAACACGCCGATCGGCAAGGTGGAATATGACGCACAGGGCGACCTGAAGTCGTTCCGCTTCGTCGTCTACACGTGGCACAAGGACGCCACCAAGACCGCCGCGAACTGATCCCCGCGCTGCAAGCCGCAAACGCCCCGCCTGACGCGGCGGGGCGTTTTTCAAGGCGGTTGTGCGCGCAACGATAAAAAGGGTTAGTCCGGTTCCAAAGGTCTCTCATCGGCTTCACGGCCGCGGGGCTTACGCATGAATGATTTTCTTCCTCAGTTCACCCAGCAGCTCGTCAACGGGCTCACGCTGGGTGCGATCTATGCGCTGATCGCCATCGGCTACACGATGGTCTACGGCATCATCGGCATGATCAACTTCGCTCACGGCGAGATCTACATGATCGGCGCCTATGTGGGCCTCGTCACGCTCACGGCCATCGGCACCTCGGCGGGTTATCCGCTGCCGCTCGTGCTGGGCGCGGCGCTCATCGTCTCGGTGCTCGTCACCGGGCTCTACGGTTTCGCGGTCGAGCGCGTGGCGTATCGGCCGCTGCGCGGCGGGCCGCGCCTCGTGCCGCTCATCTCCGCGATCGGCATGTCCATCTTTCTGCAAAACTACGTGCAGATCGGGCAGGGCGCGCGCGACGTTTCGGTGCCGCAGCTCATTTCCGGCGCGCTCGACTTCAACATGGGCGGCAACTTCGAAGTGACGATTCCGTACGCGCGCATGCTGATCGTCGGCGTGACGCTCGTGCTCATGATCGCGCTCACGCTGTTCATCTCGCGTTCGCGCATGGGTCGCGCGTGCCGCGCCTGCGCGGAAGACATGAAGATGGCCAACCTGCTCGGCATCGACACGAACCGCGTGATCTCCTTCACGTTCGTGCTCGGCGCGATGCTCGCGGCCGTGGGCGGCGTGCTGATCGGCCTGACCATCGGCAAGCTCAATCCGTATATCGGCTTCATCGCGGGCATCAAGGCGTTCACGGCCGCCGTGCTGGGCGGCATCGGCAGCATTCCGGGCGCGATGCTCGGCGGCGTGCTGCTGGGCCTCGCTGAAACGCTCGCCTCGGGCTACATGCCGGCCGAGTACAAGGACGTTGTCGCCTTCGGCCTGCTCGTGCTCGTGCTGCTGTTCCGTCCCACCGGCCTGCTCGGCAAGCCGGACGTCGAAAAGGTGTGAGGTCGATATGAGCCAAACTGTTTCGGTTCGCGCGGCCAGCAATAGCGCACAGGGTCCGACGTCGTCGCAATCGGTGAAGGGCGCGTTTGCCGCCGCCGTCGCGACCATCATTCTCACGGCGCCCATTCTCGGCCTGCAACTTACGCTCGACGGCTACCAGGTCGTGCTACAGCAACACTGGCGCCCCGTGTGGATCGCGGCCGCCGTGGTGTTCGTGTTCCAGCTCGTCAAGCCGATGTTTGTGCGCGCAACGAGTGGCGTTCGCCTGCCCAAGGCGCCCGCGCTCGGCGCGCGCCAGCAGCGCGTGGCGATCTGGGTGCTGCTCGCGTTCGGCGCGGTGTTCCCGTTCCTCGGTTCGCGCGGCGCGGTGGACGTGGCCACGCTCGCGCTCATCTACGTGATTCTGGGTCTTGGCCTGAATATCGTGGTGGGCTTCGCGGGCCTGCTCGATCTCGGTTACGTGGGCTTTTACGCGGTGGGCGGCTATACGTATGCGCTGCTCAACCAGTACTTCGGCTTCACGTTCTGGGAATGCCTGCCGCTCGCGGCGATTGCCGCGGCCACGTTCGGCTTCCTGCTGGGCTTCCCGGTGCTGCGCCTGCGCGGCGATTATCTCGCCATCGTCACGCTCGGCTTCGGCGAAATCATTCGCCTGCTGCTCAATAACCTCACGAGCATCACGGGCGGCCCGGACGGCATTTCCAGCATTCCCAAGCCCACCGTGTTCGGCTTCGAAATGGCCCGCCACGCGAGCGTGGAAGGCGCGAAAACGTTCAACGAACTGATCGGCCTCGAGTACAGCGGCGAGCACATGGTGATCTTCCTGTACCTGCTCGCGCTCGTGCTGGTGGCGTTTACGCTGTTCGTGACGAGCCGCCTGCTGCGCATGCCGATGGGCCGCGCATGGGAAGCGCTGCGCGAAGACGAGATCGCGTGCCGCTCTCTGGGCCTGAACCCCACGCGCGTCAAGCTCTCGGCGTTCACGCTGGGCGCGTCGTTCGCGGGTCTGGCCGGTGCGTTCTTCGCGGCGCGCCAGGGGCTCGTCACGCCCGAGTCGTTCACCTTCATCGAATCGGCGCTGATTCTCGCCGTGGTGGTGCTGGGTGGCATGGGCTCGCAACTGGGTGTCGTGCTCGCCGCAATCCTGCTCACCGTGCTGCCCGAAGTGGCGCGCGGCTTTGCCGAATACCGCATGCTGATCTTCGGTCTGGTGATGGTGCTGATGATGATGTGGCGTCCTCAGGGCCTCTTGCCCGCAAGCCGTCCGCACGTGGAGTTGCCGCAATGAGCGCACAAGCGTTGTTGAAAGTAGCGGGCCTGCAAATGCGCTTCGGCGGTTTGCTGGCCGTGGACGGCATCGACTTCGACGTGCGTCCGAACGAGGTGTTCGCGATCATCGGGCCGAACGGCGCGGGCAAGACCACGGTGTTCAACTGCGTGGGCGGGTTCTACAAGCCGACCGCGGGCGACATCGTGCTGGAAGGCCACGCCATTACCGGCCAGCCGAGCCATCAGGTCGCGCGCCGCGGCCTCGTGCGCACGTTCCAGAACATTCGCTTGTTCAAGCAGTTGACGGTGCTGGAAAACCTGATGGTCGCGCAGCACCTGAAGGTGAACCGCAACATGCTGAGCGGTCTCTTCGCGACGCCCGCGTACCGCCGCGCCGAGCGCGCCGCGCTCGAACGCGCCGCGTACTGGCTCGAACGCGTGGGCCTGAAGCCGGTGGCGAACCGCGAGGCGGGCACGCTTTCGTACGGCCATCAGCGCCGGCTCGAAATCGCGCGCTGCATGATTACCGATCCGCGCCTTCTGATGCTCGACGAACCGGCCGCCGGTTTGAATCCGCAGGAGAAGGTCGAGTTGCAGCAGATGGTGGATGGTTTGCGCAACGAGTTCGGAATCTCCGTACTCCTGATCGAACACGACATGAGCCTCGTGATGGGCGTGTCGGACCGCATTCTGGTGATGGAGCACGGCAAGCCGATCATGATCGGCAAGCCCGATGAAGTGCGCAACGACCCGCGCGTGATCAAGGCGTATCTCGGAGAGGACTGATGCTGAAGCTGGAAAAGGTCCATACCCATTACGGCGCGGTGGAAGCGCTGTCGGGCGTGTCGATCGAAGTGAACAAGGGCGAGATCGTTACGCTCATCGGCAGCAACGGCGCCGGCAAGACCACGCTCATGATGACCGTGTGCGGCACGCCGCGCGCGTCGTCGGGGCGCGTGACGTTCGAAGGTCAGGACATCACGCGCATGCCCACGCACGAAATCATGCGTCTGGGCATGGCGATCTCGCCGGAAGGGCGCCGCGTGTTTCCGAGCCTCACGGTGCTCGAAAACCTGCAAATGGGCGGCTTCTTCGCCTCGCAGCACGAAATCGATGCGGGCATCGAGCACGTGTTCAAGCTGTTTCCGCGGTTGAACCAGCGCGCGAAGCAGCGTGCGGGCACGATGTCGGGCGGCGAGCAGCAGATGCTCGCCATCGGCCGCGCGCTCATGAGCAAGCCGCGCCTGCTGCTGCTCGACGAGCCCACGCTCGGCCTCGCGCCCCTCGTGATCGCGCAGATCTTCGACATCATCCGCACGATCCGCGGGGAAGGCGTGACGGTGTTCCTCGTCGAGCAGAACGCGAACAAGGCGCTGCACGTGGCCGATCGCGGCTATGTGCTCGAAACGGGGCGCGTGGTGCTGGCGGACAGCGCCGACAACCTGCTGGCCAACGACAATATCAAGCGCGCGTATCTGGGCGGTTGATCGTTTGACGTGAGCCGCACAGCGGCCCGCGCAATCGGCGTTCATGGAACGCGGGTCGCGCGGGCCGTTTTCTTTTCAGCGGAATTCACGCCTCAATCGCCGCGCGCAATTGCGAGCTGCGCGATCAAACGCATCAACTCGGCCTGGCGGCGCGTGGCTGTTTTCGCGAACACATGGTGCAGATGCGTGCGCACGGTCGAAGGCAGCACCTGTAGCGTCTCGGCCACGTCCTTCGGGCTGAGTCCCTTGCCGACTTCGCAAGCCACGCGCGCTTGCGCGGGCGTGAGCCCGAACAGCGCGACGAGCCGCGTCTCCACGCCGCGCCGCGCCGCCTGCGGATCGATCACGATGAGCATGGCCGTGCCCGCGCGCGCACCGGGTGCGAGGTCGGCGTGCCGATGCGCGCCGAGCGGCGAGATCAGCACCTGGAGCGGCTCGTCGGGTGGCGGCCGGCTGATGAGCAGCGCGCCGCCGGCGCGCTCGCGCACGTCGTTGCCGGCCGCGCGTGCGATCAGGCCGCGCAACTGGTGCGTGGCCGCGGCCGTCGTCGCAGCGAGCGTGCCGTGTTCGCTGCGCAGCCCGGTCGCGCGCGCGAGCTGCGCTGTGGCGGCGCGGTTCGCGACGACGATGCGCGCGTTGGCGTCCACGATCAGCATGCCGTGGGCGAGGGCATCGAGCGCGTCGGCGCTCGCGTGTGCGCCGTCGTCGTGCGGGGCGGTGTGCTGTTGCACGCGCAACGCGTTGCGCACATGCGGCAGCAGGACGCGCAGCGCTTCGAGTTCGTCTTCGCCATAAAGACGCGCCTCGTGGCGCAGCGCGCCGAGCACGCCCGCCATGCCGTCTTCGCGCAGCACGTTGGCGAAGGCCACCGTATAGATGCGCTGCGGGCGCACCCATTCCTGCACGAAGGCGCTGCGCGCGTGGCTGTCCTGCGGGCGGATCATCGTGTCGGTCACGAGCGTGCCCGCGGGCCAGCGGCGCGCCTGCGGCACGAGCGGATCGTCGGCGCCGTAGTGCTGCGCGTACGAGCGGGCGAACGAGGCGTCGATGCCCTGCCAGCGCTCCAGCGTGAATGCGCTCTGGGGAGGCAGCACGGTGAGATTCACGTGTTGCGCGCCAATGTGCCGGGCGATGCGCTCGCATACGCCGGGCCAGCGCCGTGCGTCGAAACCGGCGTCGTAAATCGCATCGATCAGGCGGCCGGTCTCGTTCGGGTCGTTGCGCTTTCCATACGTCGACGGTTGTTTGGCGGTCGCGGCGTGTGCGCCCGTATCGGGCCCCATGATGGTCTCCAGGCGGAATCTGTAACGGCGTTGGCCTAAAGGGCCATGTGGCGTTGCAACGCAGCGGGTCGCTCTCGATGCGCGAAACCACGTTTGCAAACGGCGGACGAGAGGGGATGCGCTGCAACATCCCGATCCGTCTGACTTCAATGAATAGTCGATTAAACCTACGAATCGCTTTCACGAAAGCCATTTCGACTTTCCGTTACATCGGATGCATTTCGGATACTGGACAAGCGCGCCGCGCTCACGATAATTGAGCGTCCCATTTGAGACGCGCCGCACGGGGCCAGGCGGCGCGCGTCGCGGACTTCGTCGCAAGAGCGAAGCGCGGCATGGCGGCGAATCAGTGAAACCGGAGAGTCTTTGGATGTCTGAAGAGTACGAAGTGCATGGGCCGCACGACCACGCGGTCGAACACGCCGCGGCGGGCCATGGCGGGCACGGTGAGAGCGATCCGTTCCCCGGCCGCATGGCCGTGATGACGGCGATTCTCGCGTCGATCGGGGCGATTTTTGCGTATCAGAGCGGCAATAGCGAGAACCTGGCGCTCTATTACAAGAACGAAGCGGCAATTCATAAAACCGAAGCCGCGAATCAATGGGCCTACTATCAGGCCAAGGGCGAGAAGCAGAATCTCGCGGAACTGGGCGCGCAACTGTCCGCGCTCGCGCCGAACTCCGCCGACGCGCAGCGCCGTTTCGCAAGCGACGCGGATCGCTATCGCCAGCAGAAGGAGCCGATCCGCGCGAAGGCCGAGGCGCTCGAAAAAACCGTCGAGCAGGACGACGCGCTAAGCGAGCAACTGCTGCACGGCCATCATCGCTGGGCGCAGTCCACCACGCTCATTCAGATCTCCATCGCGCTCACGGCGATTACGCTGCTGACGCGGCGCCGCTGGCTCCTGAATATTTCCGTGGGCGTGGGCGTCGTGGGCGTCGCGATGGGCGCGTGGGCGTTTTTCGGCGGTTGAATTCACGTCGATGCCGCGGTGGCGTCACGCGGTGGCCATGAAGAAGGGCGGCGAGTCCGCCCCATCACCCGCCGCACACGATCGCCGTGAGCAGCAAGGGCACGACGGACTGCACCGTCGCGTCGCTATTGGCCTCGCGCACGCGCGAGCGCACCGTTTCCGCCGGAGCGGACACCACCACGCCATAAAGCGGCGAGGCGATCTCCTTGCCCGCGCCGCGCCTGAAGAGCGTGTCGTCGCGCTCGTAACCCAGCACCACGTAAATGGGAAAGCCGAACGCGCTCAGGCGGTTGCCGTGCACGGGACGAAACGCGTTGACCGAATTGGCCTCGACGCGGCTGGGCTGGGGGTCGATTGACTTTTCGTCGATGAGTGACGAAATGAAGGTGTGAGGGTTGGATTTGCAGTCGAACTGTTCGTCGCGGGTGCTGCTTTGCGCGTGCGCGAGCAGCGGGACCAGCAGGGCGGCGAGTGCGGCAATGGCGGCCCACAGCGAGGTGGCCGGAAACGTGAAAACCACGGATATTTGGCGCTTGGTCATGGCTAGGAGCAGCAATGCCGCTGAAGACCGCTTGACTCTATTCGACACCCAGCGTGCGTTCACGTTCAAGCGTCGCGGCACAAAAATTGCGGCGGATGTGCGCGTACGCACATCCGCGTTTCGAAAACGGCGGGGTTACAGCATCGACTTCGCCTGGCTCAGGATCTTGTCGCACACCTGCTTGGTGGCCGCCTCCTTGAGGCCGCCGCCCGAGAGGTCGAGCTGCTGGCCGTTGCCCGCGGTGAGAATGCCGCTCGTGCCCTGGGTGTAGCCGCTATCGGTCGAACTGGCGCCGCCGGGCAGCTTGCCGAGCAGCGAGTCTTTCACGTTGCTTGCAGCGTCGGCATTCAGGTAATTGTTCTTGATGCAGTACTGAAGCAGGCCCGTGACATTGCCGAGACTGTTCGACGTGAGCGACGGCGCCGAAAGCGAGCTGCCAAGCCCGCCCAGATTGCCGAGCGCGCCCTGTGCCGAACCGCTGTTGCCGCCGCCCTGGTTGAGCAGGTTGCCGAGTTGGGCCTGTGCGGTGCCCCACGGGGTCAGCAGCGCGAGGGTCAGGGTGGCGAGCAACGCAGTGGCGATGCGCGGTGCAGACGTTTGCATACACGAGTCTCCGTGGTGGTCAGTGCCTTCTTACTATAGACGGATTCGTTTTTGCGCTTTCGCTGCATGGCGCAATACGCGCGCGCCAATCGGGCGGAAAAGCGGCATGCGAGTCGAGGGACCACGGGAGATAACGATAAAAAGAAGCGATTTGCCAGCTTCAATGCCGGCTGCATAAACGTTTCATCGCCATGTCATTTGTTGCGGGCACAACAATAGGCGCGGGTCGGCGAACGGGGGGGGCGCCGATGGTGCTCCGGATGCAAGTGGTATGCATGCGCGCGCGAGCGCGTGGCGGCGCGGGCAATCCGGATTTGCGCAACGAGCAAGCTGTTACAAGTGTATTGATCGCGTAAAGCTTCGTGTTTACAGGGCTTTTCTGGCGAGATTCACGCAGATTCAAGGTGTAGATTGTTTCTAACCGTAACACTTATTACGGCCCTCCTCATCGGCTGGTTTCAGGTGGTATGCTTCCTGCACAAATTCTCCCCTGCACGAGTGAGACCACGTTTTTTGCGTCAATAGCGTGAAAAAACGCACTGCCAGAGTGCGTCCGGCGACGCAAATGAACACGTCATATAAGCATATGGTGCAACCGAGCTAGCCAACGCGGACAGCAAGATCCGCGAGCGAGTGCTCCGTCACAGCAGCCCCGGTCCGGCTGCGTGGAGAACAGCATGAATTTCGATGAACTGAGCGACGACGAGTGGATGCAGGTGTCTTCGCTCGTATCCGATGAACCCCCTATCAGACTCAATCGCCGCGGCCGCCCCCGCGCCGAGCCGCGAGTCGTGGCCAATGCCGTCCTGTGGATCCTGACGACCGGTGAGTCGTGGTCGCGCCTGCCCGCGCGTTATCCGTCCGGGCCCACCTGCCGCCGTCGTTTCGAGGAGTGGCACGTGAGCGGCACGCTGATCGAACTGGTCGAGCTGCTGTCGCAGCGCGGGCGCAAGTTTATTTACGTGCCCCAACCGGCGCAGGCCGACGCGCAACCCGTTGTGGTCGCCGCCGAGGAAGTTGCCGAGGACGACGGCCAGCCGGCCGTGTACTGGAAAAGCCCGGAAGCCTGGCAGGCGCCCGCCGCGCTCGCCGACGCACCGCTGGCCGATCCCATGGAAAGCATGATGCGGCAGCTCTCGGGCGGCGAACCGGCATTGCCGGCTTCGTTCGCTTCGCCCGCAACGACCGCAACGCGTCCCCAGGGCGACGCGACGCATGCGCCTGCGCGCATTGGCAAGCCCGCGTCCGGCCGTGCGATCTCGCGTGAAGAGCGCCGCGCCCATGCGCCGGGTGGAGCCGTGCAGGTCGCCGAATGGCGTGGCTTCACGATGAGCCTGACCGTGCAGCCCGTGCGCAACCGCATGTTTCGTGCGGCCGTGGAAATCCTCAAGGACGGCAAGCGTCTCGAACGCTCGGGCCTGATCGGGCCGCCGTTCCAGGACCGAGAAGCCGCGCGCAATTTCGCCTACGACTGGGGGCGCGAATGGGTCGAGCGCGAGTGCCCGCCTACAGGCACGGGCACTGCGACGCCCGGCGATCTGCACGGCGCTTCTCATCTCGACGGCTCACAAAGCGCGTTGCCGCACACGGGCCAGTCAGGCCTGAACGTCACGCGGGGCGACCCGTCGAATGCCGTCGTGAAGCGCGCGTTGCCCGCCGCCGTGCCCGGCAGCGTGCGCCATGCGCCCGTGCAGCGTTACAGCGCCACGAGCACGCTGCTCACCGGCAGCGAAGGTCGTGACGCCACCACCTCGGCTTCGGGCTCCGCCGAACGCCGCCCCTTCGGAACGCGCTATCGCACGCTCGTGCGTTGACGCGGCGCGGCCGCGCGCACGGAGCGCGCAGCCTTTCTTCATCGTTTCACTCACTGCCTGCCGTACTGATCGTCGAGACGCACGATATCGTCTTCGCCGAGATACGAGCCCGACTGCACCTCGATGATTTCGAGCGGCATCTTGCCCGGGTTTTCCAGCCGATGCGACACGCCAAGCGGGATGTACGCGGATTCGTTTTCCGAAACGATGAAGCGTTCCTCTCCGCGCGTGACGAGCGCCGTGCCGCGCACGACGACCCAGTGCTCGGCGCGGTGGTGATGCATCTGTAGCGAGAGGCGCGCGCCCGGCTCGACCACGATGCGCTTCACCTGGAAGCGCTCGCCGCTGTCGACGCTGTCGTAGTGCCCCCACGGACGATGCACGAGACGGTGCGCCACGGCTTCCGTGCCGCGTTCCTGCTTCAGGCGCTGCACGACCTTCTTCACGTCCTGCGCGCGCGAGCGGTCGGCCACGAGCAGGGCGTCGGCGGTTTCCACGATCACGAGATCCTTCGTGCCGAGGCAGGCCACGAGGCGGCCGTCCGAGTGCGCGAAGGTATCGCTCGCGCCTTCGAACATCACGCGGCCGTGCGCGACGTTGCCTTCGTCATCCTTCGGCGACACTTGCCACACGGTGTCCCACGAACCGAGGTCGGTCCAGCCGGCCGTGAGCGGCACGACCACGCCGCTCGCGACCGACGGGTCGCCGGCGAGCGGCTCCATCACGGCATAGTCGATCGAGTTCGAAGGCGAGCGTTCGAACGCTTCGCGATCGACACGGAAGAAGTCACCATCGGCCTTGCCGTGCTCGATCGACTCCGCGCACGCCGCGTAAATGGCGGGCTGGAAGTGGCGAATCGCCTTGAGCCACGTCGAGGCGCGCACGATGAAGATGCCGCTGTTCCACCAGTAGCGCTGCGAAGCGACGTACTGCTGGGCCAGTTCGAAATAGGGCTTTTCAACGAAGCCGTTGAGGCGTCGCGCGCCATTGGGCTCGGCGCTCGCGAGCGGCTCGCCCACGTGAATGTAGCCATAGCCCACTTCGGGGCGGGTGGGCACGATGCCCATCGTCACGATCTGACCGTTGGCCGCGTGGCGCACGCCTTCGGCCACGGCGCTCTGGAACGCATCGAGGTCGGCGAGCGCATGGTCGGCTGGCATCACCACGAGAATGCCGTCCTCGTGCTGCGCGACCACCTGCATGGCGGCGATCGTCAGCGCGGGCGCCGTATCGCGGCCCGCGGGCTCGAGAATCAGCCGTGCGCGTTTGCCCGCCGCGCGAACCTGTTCGGCGGTGGTGAAACGATGTTCTTCATTGCAGACGATCAGCAACTGCTCGGCGAGCGTTACGCGTTCGGCGAGCGCATCGAGGCGCCCCGCCGTGTTGGCGAGCAGCGACTGCTCGCCAACGAGGTTGATCATCTGCTTGGGATATTGCTCGCGCGACAGTGGCCACAGCCGCGAGCCCGCGCCGCCGGCGAGCACCACAGGACATACCTGCAATGCGTTACGCGTCTCGGCACGCGTGCTCGACGCTTTCGCCGATGCCGTTGCGGAACCCGTATCCGTCATTTCGCTCTCCTGTAAAAGGTATCGGTGCTGAGATTTGTAGCATGCTTAAAATCGTCATAAATAGAGTCGTAAAGAAGAAAACGGAAAATATTCGGATTAAATTTAAATCATCGCTCCGTCATGCAGGAATTTCGATAAAAAATCGAATAAAAATACCGGCTGAAGGGTGCTGAAATTCTAGTCAGAACCCGAATCGAGATGCCGGTTCAGGAAAAATCTGCTGGATTTGGCGGGCCGGTGAGCCAATGCAGGAGCCGATTCCGGCAATCTTTGCCGAAAAAAATCACTCAAAAATGACCTCGGACGGGCGATACATTTGGAGATACTTTTGAGTCTTGCGGCCGGAATTTTTATCGCGCTTTATTAGGGTTTATTCGGATCAGAATTAGCGGCGCCAGTCGATTGCAGTCGATTCCCGGCGACGTTCTCCCAGAAACTTCGAAGCAGTCGGCCATGACTTGCAGTGCGTGGCCGTGTTTCTTTTTTTAACCCGAGGTGCCGGACATGCTCAGCGTTCTAGCCAGAATCTTCGACGTTGCCGCCATCGCAGCCGGCGCGCTGCTCGCAGCCGCCTTGCACCGCGGCCAGCTCTCGCCGCTCACCGACGCGGAAAGCGTGGCGCTCGCGTTCAACTGTGTGCTCGCCATCTGGATGTTCCCGGCGTTCGGCATCTACAAGTCGTGGCGCGGCAAGTCGCTCTACAGCCTCTTTGCGCGCGTGTGCGCCGCCTGGCTGGCGGTGGAGGGCACGGGCATCCTGCTCAGCTTCAGCGTGCACCGCGCCGATTCGCTCTCGCGCCTGTGGCTCGCGTACTGGGTCGTCGCTTCGGTCGCGCTGCTGATCGTTTCGAAGGCGCTCGTGCACATGGTGCTGCGTGGCATCCGTCGCGAGGGCTACAACCAGAAGGCCGTGGCCGTGGTGGGCGGCCCGCGTTACGGGCGCTTCCTCATCGAGCACATGCGCTTCCATCCGGAGGCGGGCTTTCACCCGGCGCTCGTGTTCGACGAGGACAGCGACGCCGACGGCGCGGCCGCGATCGACGGCGTGCCCGTGGAGCGCAACCTGCAAGCCATGCTCGAATTCGTGCGCGAGAAGGAGGTGCGCGAACTGTGGCTCGCCCTGCCGATCACCAAGGAACGCACGATCCATCGCATCGTCACGGCCTTGCGCAACGACTTCGTGAATATCCGCTTCATCCCGGACGTGCGCAGCCTGTCGTTCTTCAGCCAGCCCGTGGTCGACCTGCTCGGCGTGCCGGCGATCAACCTCGCGGCCTCGCCGGTCACGGACCTGAGCGTGCTGCCCAAGCGCGTGTTCGACATCGTGTTCGCGGGCGGCGTGCTGGTCGCACTCGCGCCGTTGCTGGCGGCCATTTCGCTCGCCGTGAAGCTCACGTCGAAGGGTCCGGTGTTCTTCAAGCAGCGCCGCAAGGGACTGGATGGCAACGAGTTCGAGATCTACAAGTTCCGTTCGATGAAGGTCCACGCGGAAGTGGCCGGGCAGATCACGCAGGCGCGCCGCAACGATCCGCGCGTGACGCGCGTGGGCGCGTTCCTGCGCCGCACGAGCCTCGACGAGTTGCCGCAGTTCATCAACGTGCTCAAGGGCGAGATGTCGGTGGTGGGGCCGCGTCCGCACGCACTCGCGCACGACGACATCTACAAGGATCTCGTGCGCGGCTACATGGCGCGCTATCGCATCAAGCCCGGCATCACGGGCTGGGCCCAGGTCAACGGCTTTCGCGGCGAAACCGATCGCGTGGAAAAGATGCGCGACCGCGTGCGTTTCGATCTGCACTACATGCAGCACTGGAGCTTCGCGCTGGACCTGCGCATCGTGGCGATGACCATGTGGAAGGGTTTCGCCGGACAAAACGCATATTGAGGTGAAGCGAGCGCGCGCGCTTTCGATGTGGCTTGCGTGCGCCACGCTTCGCATGGAACGAAGAACCAATCACTTTTGAGGTGGGCATGAATCTGACGATCATTGGCAGCGGTTATGTGGGTCTCGTAACGGGCGCGTGTCTTGCCGACATTGGCAACGACGTGTTTTGCCTCGACGTCGATGCGCGCAAGATCGACCTGCTCAATCAGGGCATCGTGCCGATTCACGAGCCGGGCCTGAAGGAAATCATCGAGCGCAACGTGCGTGCGCGCCGGCTCACGTTCTCGACCGACGTGGAAGCGGCGGTCGCGCACGGCGACGTGCAGTTCATCGCCGTGGGCACGCCGCCCGACGAAGACGGATCCGCCGATCTGCAATACGTGCTGGCGGCGGCGCGCAACATCGGCCGCCACATGAAGGGCTTCAAGGTGGTGGTGGACAAGTCCACGGTGCCCGTGGGCACGGCCGCGCTCGTGCACGACGCGATGGCTTCCGAACTGCGCAAGCGCGGCGAGACCCACATGTTTTCGGTGGTGTCGAACCCCGAGTTCCTGAAGGAAGGCGCGGCGGTGGACGACTTCGCTCGGCCCGACCGCATCGTGCTCGGCTGCAACGACGACGTGCCGGGCGAGCGCGCGAAAGAGGTGATGAAGCGGCTCTATGCGCCGTTCAACCGCAATCACGAACGCACGCTCTACATGGACGTGCATTCGGCCGAGTTCACCAAGTACGCGGCCAACGCCATGCTCGCCACGCGCATTTCGTTCATGAACGAACTCGCGAATCTCGCCGACCGCGTGGGCGCCGACATCGAGGCGGTGCGCCGCGGCGTGGGCTCCGACCCGCGCATCGGCTACGACTTCCTCTACGCGGGCTGCGGCTATGGCGGCTCGTGCTTCCCGAAAGACGTGAAGGCGCTCATGCGCACCGCCGAGGACTTCGGCGAACCGCTGCAAATCCTGCGCGCCGTGGAGTCCGTCAATGAAGCGCAGAAGCAGGTGCTCGCGCAGAAGATCGTCACGCGCTTCGGCTCCGACCTCACGGGCCGCACGTTCGGCGTCTGGGGTCTCGCGTTCAAGCCGAACACCGACGACATGCGCGAGGCGCCGAGCCGCACGCTCATCGCCGAACTGCTCGCGCGCGGCGCCACGGTCAAGGCTTACGACCCGGTTGCGACCGCCGAGGCGCAACGTGTTCTCGCGCTCGACCTCGCGCACGCGCCGCAACAGCAAGCGCGGCTGTCGTACGTGAACGACGCAATGGAAGCAGCGAGCGGCGCCGACGCCGTTGTGGTCGCAACCGAATGGAAGGTGTTCAAGGCACCCGACTTCGAAACGCTCAAGGCGCAACTGAAGATGCCTATCGTGTTCGACGGCCGCAACCTCTATGACCCGCCCGCGTTGCAGGAGCTCGGCATCGAATACCACGCCGTGGGCCGGGCGAGCGCGACGCAGGCAAGCCGCGCGCGCGCCGAAAGCGCCGCGACGACTCAGGCGCTGGCCTGAGCGCACCGGGATCACCCGCATCGCGCCAGGTACAGCTCAGGGAAAGGAAGGGAGTCACGCGACCATGATCAAGGACGTGCTCATCGTCTGCCACGCCAACGTCTGCCGCTCGCCAGCGGCGGAGCAGCTTTTTCGCGCCCGCCTGCGCGAACAGAAAGGCTTGCGGGCGGGCGCGTTTCAATCGGCGGGCCTGCGTGCGCGTGACGGCGACGACATGGACCCCGTGATGCAGTGGCTGTTGGCCGAGCGCGGCCTGGAGGTGGGCAAGCACCAGTCGCGCCGCCTCACGAAGCACCTCGTGCGCTCGGCCGACCTCGTGCTCGTGACCGAGCGCCGCCAGGTCGCCGACGTCGAGCGCATTGAACCGACGGCGCGCGGCAAGGTGTACGCGCTGGGTAACTGGGAGAACTCTGATGTCGCCGATCCGCATGGGCTCCATGAGTCCGCGTATCGCGAGAGTCTCGAATTGATGGATCGTATGGTTAAGGGATGGCTGAGCCGAATATGCCAATGAATAAACTGAAACTGACCGCGGTGGTCGCGTTGAGCGCCTTCGTTTCCGCGTGCGCAACGGCGCCCGGCAACTATCTCGACACGTCGAGCCTGAAAGAACAGCCGAACAACCAGCCGCAGCAACAATTCAACGTCGAGCTCATCACCCAGCAAGTCGTGTTGCAGCAGGCGCAGGCGGCAGCCGCCGCACCGAAGGCGGCGCTGCCGCCCTCGAAGTTCACGAACAGCGCCGACTACGTCTATCACATCGCGCCGCAGGACATTCTCGGCGTGACCGTGTTCGACCACCCGGAACTTTCCACGCCGCAGGGCTCGACGTTCTCCACGGGCGGCAACACCACGCAGACGGTGGGCCAGGCGCTCACGCAGCCCTATACCAATGCGCTGCCAGGGCAAGCCGACCCGTACGGGCAGACCGTGGCCAAGGACGGCACGATCTTCTTCCCGTTCGTGGGCCGCATCATGGCCGCGGGCAAGACGCCCGGCCAGATCCGCGACCAGCTCGCCGCCGGCCTCGGCCCGTACGTGAAGAACCCGCAGGTGGACGTGCGCGTGCTCGCCTATCGCAGCCAGAAGGTGCAGATCACAGGCGACGTGAAGACGCCGGGTCCGCTTTCCATGAGCGACGTGCCGCTCACGCTGGTGGACGCCATCACGCGCTCGGGCGGCACGACCGACAGCGCCGACATCAACCGCGTGCGCCTCACGCGCGGCGGCAAGCTCTATGTGCTCGACGCGAACCGCATGCTCGACGGCGGCGACTCGACCCAGAACGTGCTGCTTCAGGACGGCGACGTCATCAATATTCCGGATCGTTCGGATAGCAGAATATTCGTGATGGGTGAAGTGAAGACGCCGTTGCAGACCAACCTCATTCGCGGCAACCTCACGATCGCCGATGCGCTCACCCAGGCGGGTGGCATTCTCGACACCGACGCGAACCCGCGCCAGATCTTCGTGATGCGCGGCATGAAGGACAACCCGACGCAGCCCGAGATTTACCGGCTCGACATGACCAAGCCCGACGCGATCATGCTTTCGTCGCAATTCCAGCTCAAGCCGCTGGATGTGGTGTACGTGGGCACGGCCGCTTCGACGACCTTCAACCGTGTGTTGCAGCAGGTGCTGCCGACCATCCAGACCGTCTTCTATCTGAAGCAGATCGCGAAGTAATTGCGTGATGAACCAGCCTCAAGAGAAGACGCAGGAGCAACACCTAAACAACGGGATTGAATCGTGACCATACAAGCCAATAGCCAGGCGGCCCCGGCGGCCCGCACCGAGGAAGAGGACGTTGTCCTCGGCCAGTTGCTGCGCGTCATCATCGACGACATCGGCTGGCTCATCGCGATCGCGGCGGCGGTGATCGCCATGGCCGTGTTTTACTGCTTCATCGCCAAGCCGGTTTACACGGCCGACACCCAGGTGCGCGTGGAGCCCTCCGACTACACGTCGCAGGCCCTCACGCAAACGCAAACGGGCGCGAACATCAGCTCCGGATCGTCGACGGGCAGCCTGCCCACCGACGCCGAGATCCAGATGATCAAGAGCCGCAGCGTGGTCGAGCCGGTGGTGCGGCAGTTCAAGCTGAACACCGTCGTCTCGCCGGTCACGCTGCCCGTGATCGGCAGCCTCTCCGCGCGTCTTGCGACGCCGGGCACGCCCTCGCGCCCGTGGTTCGGCCTGAGCAACTGGCTGAGCAACTATGCGTGGGGCGGCGAAGTCATCAAACTCGACTCGATCGAAGTCTCGCCCGAACTGGAAGGCAAGAAGCTCACGCTCACCGCGCTCGATAACAACCGCTACGTGATCTCGACGCCGGACGGCGCGCGCGTGCTCGAAGGCTCGGTCGGCCAGGTCGAGCAGGGCGGCGGCGTGAAGCTGCTCGTGAACCAGCTCACGGCGCGCCCCGGCACGCGCTTCACCGTCGTGCGCATGAACGACCTCGACGCGATCAGTGCATTCCAGAACGCCATTCAGGTGCAGGAGCAGGGCAAGCAAACGGGCGTGATCGACATCTCGCTCGAAGACAACGACGCCGAGCACGCGGCCATGGTCGCGAATGCGGTGGCGCAGTCGTACCTGCGTGAACACGTGGCGACCAAGCAGGCCGATGCGAGCAAGATGCTCGACTTCCTGCGCAGCGAACAGCCGCGCCTGAAATCCGACCTCGAGAACGCCGAAGCGGCGCTCACGGCTTACCAGAGCAAGTCGGGCTCGATCAACGCAAGCGACGAAGCGAAGATCTATCTCGACGGCAGCGTGCAGTACGAACAGCAGATTTCGGCGTTGCAGTTGCAGATTGCCTCGCTGCAACAGCGCTTTGGCGACCAGCATCCGGTGCTGATCGCGGCGCGCCAGCAGTTGGCCCAGTTGCAAGGCGAGCGCGCGAAGTACGACACGAAGTTCCGCGACCTGCCGGCCACCGAAGTGAAGGCCGTGCAGTTGCAGCGCGACGCGAAGGTGGCGGAAGACATCTACGTGCTGCTGCTCAACCGCATTCAGGAGCTTTCGGTGCAGCGCGTGGGCACGGGCGGCAACGTGCACATCGTCGACCCGGCCTTGCGCCCCGGTAAGCCCTCGAAGCCGAAGAAGCTGCTGATCGTCTCGGCCGCCTCGCTGCTCGGCATCATTCTCGGCACGGGCTTCGTGCTCATGCGCCGCAACATGTTCAAGGGCATCGTCGATCCGGACCAGATCGAGCGCTCGTTCCAGCTTCCCGTGTACGGTCTCGTGCCGCTTTCGGCGGAACAGACCGCGCTCGAAAAGCGCGGCCCGGTGCGCGGCGGCACGCGTTTGCGTGAAGTGCTCGCCAACGCGCGTCCCAAGGACCTCACGGTCGAAAGCCTGCGCAGCCTGCGCACGTCGCTTCAGTTCAGCGTGATGGACGCGCGCAATCGCGTAGTCATGCTGACGGGTTCGGTGCCCGGTGTCGGCAAGAGCTTTCTCACCGCCAATCTCGCCGTGCTGCTCGCGCATTCGGGCAAGCGCGTGCTGATGATCGACGGCGACATGCGCCGCGGCGCGCTCGAACGCCATCTGGGCGGCCCGCAGGAAAACGGCTTCTCCGAGCTGCTCTCGGGGCAGATCTCGCTGGACGAAGCCATTCGCGCGACCGAAGTGGACAACCTGCACTTCATCTCGTGCGGCCGCCGTCCGCCCAACCCGTCCGAGCTGCTGATGTCGCCGCGCCTCGGCCAGTACCTCGAAGGGCTTTCGAACCGCTACGACGTGCTGCTCATCGACTCGCCGCCGGTGCTGGCCGTGACCGACGCCGCCATCATCGGCGGTCACGCGGGCTCGACCTTCCTCGTGCTGCGCTCGGGTCTGCACACGGAAGGCGAGATTGCCGACGCGCTCAAGCGGTTGCGCAACGCGGGCGTGCGCGTGCAGGGCGGCGTGTTCAACGGCGTGCCGCCGAGCACGCGCGGCAGCTACGGCTATGGCTACGCGAACGTGCGCGAGTACCTGAGCACCTGAGGCCCCTGACGCATATGACGCACATGCATCCATCCCGCACAGCCAAGGAGAACACGCGATGAAAGTGACCGTGCTCGTGCCGACCTATCGGCGTCCTGAAGATCTCTCGCGCTGCCTGTCGGCGCTGCTGCGTCAGCAGCGCGCGCCCGACCAGATCGTGGTGGTGGCGCGCGCCGACGACGAAGCCACGCACGCGTGCCTTGCCGACCACGTCACGCCCCGCGTGCTCAGCGTGGACCTCGCGATCGTGGAGGAGCCGGGGCAGGTGGCCGCGCTCAATCGCGGCATCGAGGCCGCGACGGGCGACGTGATCGCCATCACCGACGACGACGCCGCGCCGCGCGCCGACTGGGTCGCGCGCATCGGCGCGGCCTTCGAGGTCGACCCGAAGCTCGGCGCGCTCGGCGGCCGCGACTGGGTGCACGAAGGCGGCCGGATGATCGACGGCGAGCGCACGCTCGTCGGCAAGCTGCAACGCTCGGGCCGCATCATCGGCAATCATCATCTGGGCGCGGGCGGCGCACGCGAAGTCGATCTGCTCAAGGGCGCGAACATGAGCTACCGCCGCGCCGCGATCGGTGACCTGCGCTTTGACCGCCGCCTGCGCGGCAGCGGCGCGCAAACGCATAACGACATGGCGTTCAGCATGAGCGTGAAGCGCTCGGGCTGGAAGCTCATGTACGACCCGCTGGTGGCCGTGGATCACTTTCCCGCGCCGCGCCCCGGCGAAGATCCGCGCAACGCGCAGACGCTTGCCTCGATCCGCAACGCCGCCTACAACCTGCATCTGATCCTGCTCGGCCATCTCACGCCGCTGCGCCGCGAAACCGCCTGGTGGTGGTACGCGCTCGTCGGTACGCGAGTGTATCCGGGCATCGTCCATACGGGCCTGAGCGCCCTGCGCGGCGGCTCCGCGGCCGCGGCATTCGCCCGCTGGCGCGCGGTGCGCGGCGGTGCACGAGAGGCGCGCCGCGCGCTCGCCTGAGCCGCGCGGCCAACGACTACACGGAGGACCCTGAATGAGCGGTACGCAAGTCCACGTCCACCTTTTTTATGGCGCCGATCCGCGCCGCTATCGCAAAGGCGAGAATATCGGCAGCCTGTACGGCTACCATCACGCGGAATCCGCGGAATTCGCGCTCAACTACGCGCACGATGCGAGCGAGAGCACGCCGGTGCGCTTCGCGCGCCGCGCGCTGAAAGCCGCGCTTGGTTTCGATTTCATCCACGCATGGCGCAATCGCCGCGCCATTTTGCAGTCCGATGTCATCTGGACGCATACCGAGCAGGAGCACCTGGCCGTCGCGCTCGTGCTGCTGATGAATGCCAGGAAGGGTGGCGCGCGCCCGCTGCTGCTCGCGCAGAGCGTGTGGCTGCTCGACCGCTGGCCCGGCTATGGCGCGCTGCGCCGCGCGATCTACAAGCGGCTGCTCAAACGCGCCGATCTGCTCACCACGCTCGCAAGCGAGAATGCCGCGCTGTGCGGCGAGTATTTCGGCCGTACGGCGCGCCACGTGCTCTATGGGCTGAACACCAGCGATTTTCCATTGCGTGCGCCCACGGAGTGGAAGCCGCATACGCCGGTGCGCGTGGCCGCGATCGGCAACGACCGCGACCGCGACTGGACCACGCTCGTAAGCGCGCTTGGCAACGATTCGCGCTACCAGGTGCGCATCGCCACGCGGCGGCGCATGCCGGCTTCGGCGCGCGCGGACAACGTGGAAATCGTGCGTGTTTCCGGCATCCAGCAACAGCATGCGCTGTATGACTGGGCGGACATCATCGTGGTGCCGCTGCGCCCCAACACGCACGCTTCGGGCATCACCGTGATGCTGGAAGCCGCGGCCCTCGGCAAGCCGATGATCGCGACGAAGGTGGGCGCGCTCGAAGACTACTTCGACGAAAGCGCCGCCTCCTACGTTGAACCGTTCAACGCGCAGCAGTTGCGCGACGCCGCGAACGCGCTCGTCGCCGACCCGGCGCGCGCGCTTGCCCAGGCCCGCGAAGCCTGCGAACAGTTGCGCACGCGCGATCTCACCACGCAGCACTTCGCGCGCCAGCATGCGCAACTCACGCGCGAGATGCTGCACGAGCGCGACGCGCTCAATGGCGAAGCGCTGGCGAGCGAACCCCGAGGCCGGGGCGTGGCCGCGCGCGGGATGTAATCATGGAAGTCTCGACCGCAATTCCCGCAGCGCAGCCCGCGAGCCCGAAGGCGGCCCGCCGCGGGGGCATGCGCGGCCTGTTCGGCCGCGACACGCTGCCGCCGCTCGCCTTGTGGCTGTTCACGGCGCTCCTGATCGGCGCGCATCAGGGCACCGTGCTTACGCTCGCGTTCCCCGTGCTGGCCATCGCGGTGGGCTTCTGGCTCTACTTCGTGAACCCGGTGCGCTATATCGGCTACATGTGGTGGCTGTGGTTCCTGAGCCCCGAAGTCCGGCGTCTGGCCGACTACGGCAAAGGCGGCTTCACGCCCACGAGCCTGATTCAGGTCGCGCCGCTCGCCGTCACGATGATCAGCGGTATCTCGCTGCTGCGCTACTACACGATCCTCGGCCAGCGGCGCGGCCTGCCGCTGCTGCTCGCGCTGCTCGGCATCGGCTATGGGTTCGCGGTGGGCGTGGTGGGCAGCGGTCCGGCCGCCGCCGTGTATGACCTCGCGAACTGGATCTATCCGTTCCTGATCGGCTTTCACATCATGGTGCTCACGCGCCAGTATCCCGAGTGCAGCAAGACCATCGTCAACACCTTCATCTACGGCATGCTCGTGATGGGCGCGTACGGTCTCGTGCAGTTCTTCATCATGCCGCCGTGGGACGCGATGTGGATGATCGGCTCGGACATGAACTCGCAGGGCGACCCCGTGCCGCTCGGCGTGCGCGTGTTCAGCACGATGAATTCGTCGGGCCCGTTCGCGTTCGCGATGATGGGCGCGATGGTGTTCGTGATGGCCGCGACGCACCGCGTGCGCTGGATCGCGGCGGCGTTCGGCTTCTTCTCGTTCGCGCTCTCGCTCGTGCGCTCCACCTGGGGCGGCTGGGCGATCGCGATGCTGATCCAGCTGATGAAGTCGAGCAACAAGGTGCGCATTCGCATCATCGTGAGCGCCGTGGTGCTCGCGGGCGTGTGCGTGCCGCTGCTCACGTTCGGTCCCGTGGCGGACCGCATGCAGCAGCGTCTGAACACGCTCGTGAACCTCAAAGACGACCAAAGCTACGAGGCGCGCAATCAGTTCTATGCCGACTTCGCCAAAAAGGCCTTCACCGACGTGACGGGCGAGGGCCTGGGCGCGACCGGCGCATCGACCAAGCTGTCCAGCAACAACGGCCAGCTCGGCCAGTACGGCAGCTTCGACAGCGGCGTGATGAACATTCCGTTCGTGCTGGGCTGGCCCGGCACGCTGCTCTACATGTCGGGCGTGCTGTGGCTGCTGTTGCGGGCGGTGCGCGTGTCGCTGCGCATGCCTGACGATCGCTATGTCTGCGCGTGCCTGAGCCTCGCGATCTCGATCTTCGCCATGCTTGTCTTTACCAACTCGCTCGTGGGCACGGGCGGCCTGCTGCTCTTTTCGAGCGTGTTTTCCATTCTCAGCGCGGGGCACTGGCGCAAGCTGGAACGGCGCCAGGCCCTTACCACGGAGGTCTCCGATTGAGAGTCGCAATCGTCACGCATGTCGTGCGCCATAACGACGGCCAGGGCCGCGTCAATCATGAAATCGCGCGCGCCGCACTCGACGAAGGGTTCGAGGTGACGCTGGTCGCCTCGCATGTCGCGCCCGAGTTGCTGGCGCATCCCAAGGTCAAATGGGTGAGCGTGCAACCTTCGCGCGCGTGGCCCACCAACCTGCTGCGTCAGCAGGTGTTCGCGCTGAAAAGCGCACTGTGGCTGCGCCGCCACCGGCGCGAGTACGACGTGCTCCATGTGAACGGCTTCATCACCTGGGCGCACGCCGACGTCAACACCGCGCACTTCGTGCATGGCGGCTGGGCGCGCAGCAAGTACTACCCGTTCGGCCTCACGCGCGGCGTGTGGTCGGCCTACCAGTTCGTCTACACGCGCGCGAATGCGGTGCTGGAGCGCTGGGCGTACCGCCGTTCGCGCGTGATCGCCGCCGTTTCGCGCAAGGTGGCCGACGAAATCCGCGCCTCGGGCGGCAACCCTGTCGAGCGGCTCGACGTGATCTACAACGGCGTGGACACGCGGGGCTTCTCGGCCGCAAGCGCCGACCGCGCGAAGTTCTCGCTGCCCGCCGATGCTTTCCTGCTGTTGTTCGTGGGCGACCTGCGCACGCCGCGCAAGAACCTCGGCACGGTGCTGCATGCCATGAAGCAGATGCCCGATAACGTGCATCTGGCCGTGGCCGGCTACCTGCCGGGCAGCCCGTACCCCGATCTGGCGCGCGAGCTTGGCATCGAGTCGCGCGTGCATTTTCTCGGCCTCGTGCGCGAGATGCCCACGCTCATGCGCTCGGTCGACACTTACGTCTTTCCTTCGCGCTACGAAGCGATGAGTCTTTCGCTGCTCGAAGCAATGGCCGCGGGCCTGCCCGTGGTCACGGCGCGCACGGCGGGCGGGGCGGAAATCATCACGCCCGAATGCGGCATCGTGCTCGAAGATCCCGACGACGTGCCGGCGCTCGCCAACGCCGTGAAAACGCTCGCCAACGACACGCCGCGCCGTCTCGCCATGGGCGAGGCCGCAGCCGAACTCGCCACGCAGTTCGGCTGGGCGCGCATGGCGGCGCAGTACATCGCGCTATACCGCCAACTGGCCGGCGACGCGAGCGCGGCCGTGCGCCGCGAAGAACCTGCGTTCGCCGCTGCGACGCTGCCGGGCGGTCAAACGCTCCAGCGCGCAGACCCCCCCCGATAACCGCATTCGTGCAGAACAAGGACACGCGATGACCACACAATCCATTCAATCGCTACAGATCGGCATGCACTGGTTTCCCGAGCGCGCAGGCGGGCTCGATCGCATGTATTACTCGCTGGTTGGCGCGCTGCCCGGTGCGGGCGTGCGCGTGCGCGGCGTCGTGGCCGGCTCGCCCAAAGTGGCCCAGGACAGCGGTGGCGCCATCCAGGGCTTCGGCTCCGCTTCGCGCTCGCTGCCGTTTCGGCTGATGGACGCGCGCCGCGCGCTGCGCAGCGAAATTCGCCGCCATCGGCCCGACGTGATTTCCTCGCACTTCGCGCTCTACACCTTCCCGGGTCTCGACGTGACGCGCGGCATTCCGCAGGTTTCGCATTTCCAGGGACCGTGGGCCGACGAGAGCTTCGTGGAAGGCGCGGCCACGCTGAGCCAGCGCATCAAGCATTCGCTGGAGCAGTCGGTGTACGAGCGTTCCTCGCGGCTCATCGTGCTCTCGAAAGCCTTTGGCGACATTCTCACGCGCCGCTACGGCATCTCGCCCGAGCGCGTGCGCATCGTGCCGGGCTGCGTGGACACGGCGCATTTCGACCCGGGCTGCACGGTGGCGGAAGCCCGCCTGAAGCTTCAGTTGCCGCAAGGCCGCCCGATCGTGCTGGCCGTGCGCCGTCTCGTGCGCCGCATGGGTCTGGAGGATCTGATCGATGCGATCAAGATGGTGAAGCAGCGTCACCCGGACGTGCTCCTGCTGATCGCCGGTCGCGGCCGTCTGGAGTCCGAACTTCAGCAGCGCATCGACGAAGCCGGTCTCGCGGACAACGTGAAGCTGCTCGGCTTCGTGCCCGATGCGCATCTGCCGTCGCTCTATCGCGCGGCTACGCTGAGCGTGGTGCCGACTGTCGCGCTGGAGGGCTTCGGCCTGATCACGGTGGAGTCGCTTTCGGCCGGCACGCCCGTGCTTGTCACGCCGGTTGGAGGGCTGCCCGAGGCGGTGGCCGGTCTTTCGCAGGATCTCGTGCTGCCGACGACCGGCGCGAACGCGATTGCCGACGGTATCGACGGCGCGCTTTCAGGGCGCATCAAGCTGCCGGACGAAGAGGCGTGCAAGGCTTACGCGCGTGAGCACTTCGACAATGCCGTGATCGCCAGGCGCGTGGCCGGTGTCTACGCCGAAGCGATTGCCGCCCACTGAGGTTTCAAAGCACCAAAAGAAAACCGCCGCTCGTGAGAGCGGCGGTTTATTCCTTAAGCAAAAGCTGTTAGCGCCTTATTGCGTTTCACACAGGCGTTCGCGGGCTTCTTCGTACATCCAGCGCAGCGTGTCTTCCAGATGCTTGCGCGAACTGTCGCCAACGATCGAGCGCAGCTTCGCGTTCGACCCGATGAGCTGGCGCACCTCGTTGGCGCGCACGAAGCGCGGATCGATGTTCACTTCGATCTCGTAGCCGGCGATGTTCGAGAGCATGCCGAGCAGCGCCCCCAGCGTCTGGCCGCTGCCCGAGCAAACGTTGACGGTGGCGCCGCGCGGCGCGGCTTCGACGAGCCGTGCATAGGCATGCACCACGTCGCGCACATCGGAAAAGTCGCGCGCCACGTGGATATTGCCGAGCGAAATGGAGCGGTCGCCGCGCGCGTAGTGCTCGACGATCTTCGGGATCAGGAAGTCCGGCGACTGGCCCACGCCCGTGTAGTTGAACGGACGCGCGATGATGAGCGGCAATTGCGCTTCCCAGCGCTTTGCGACGTATTCCATCGCGAGCTTGCTCACCGCGTAGTCGTTGGCGGGTTGCGGCGCGACCTTTTCGTCGATCACGCCGTTGGTGGCGTTGCCGTAGACGTTCGCGCTGCTCGCGAGCAGCACCGCGCGCGGCACGTGCTTTTGATGCGCGAGCGCTTCGAGCAGGTTGCGCGAGCCAACCACGTTCACGACGTAGGTGCGCGCAACGTCGCTATCGGCCACGTGGGCCACTGCTGCGAGATGCACGACCACGTCGGGCTGCACGCTCTCCACCGCATGCCCGATGGCGCTGCGATCGAGCAAGTCGGCTTCGATCGCGGTGGCGCCGAACGGGAAGGCTTCCTCGCTCAGCGATTCGCCTTCGCGCACGGTGCCCCACACGCGGTAGCCGTCCGCCGCGAGGCGGGCGGCCATGTAGCGGCCCGTAAAGCCGCCAATGCCCGTGATGAGCGCGCGCGGACGGCTTGCGGGATCAGAATGTGTCATGGCGTTCGTTGCGTGCGAGGTCAGCCGTCACCATCATCTGGCAGAGCTGTTCGAGCGACGTTTGCGGCTGCCAGCCGAGTTTTTCCTGCGCCTTGGTCGCGTCGCCAATCAGCAGATCGACTTCGGCGGGGCGGTAGTAACGGGGGCTCACACGCACGAGCGTGCGGCCCGTGGCAACGCAGATGCCGGTTTCGCGCTCGCCCTTGCCCGACCATTCGAGCTGGAAGCCGGCCGCCGTGAAGGCCATCTTCACGAAGTCGCGCACGGTTTCGGTGCGGCCCGTGGCGAGCACGTAGGTGTCGGGGCTGTCGACTTGCAGCATGCGCCACATGCCTTCGACGTACTCGGAGGCGTAGCCCCAGTCGCGCTTGGCGTCGAGGTTGCCGAGTTCGAGCATGTTCTGCTTGCCGAGCTTGATCTTCGCGACCGTGTCGGTGATCTTGCGCGTGACGAACTCGCGTCCGCGCAGCGGCGACTCGTGATTGAAGAGAATGCCGCTCGTCGCGAAGATGTCGTAAGACTCGCGATAGTTGACGGTGGACCAGTGCGCGAACAGCTTGGCGATGCCATAGGGGCTGCGCGGATAAAACGCGGTGTCCTCGCACTGCGGGATCGCCTGGACCTTGCCGAACATTTCGGAGGTCGAAGCCTGATAGAAGCGCGTTTTCGGATTGATCACGCGAATCGCTTCGAGCAGATTCAGCGCGCCGATGCCGGTGACTTCGGCCGTGGTGACCGGCTGGTCGAACGAGACGCCCACGAAGCTTTGGGCCGCGAGGTTGTAGACCTCCTGCGCTTGCGCGCGCTCGACGAGACGCAGGGTGGAACCGGCATCCGTGAGGTCGTGCTCCACGAGATCGAGCGACGGATGGTCGAGGATCCCCAGCTCGTTCATGCGCCAGAAGTTGACGGAGCTGGTGCGGCGATAGGTTCCGGTGACCTTGTAGCCCTTGTCGAGCAGAAGGCGCGTGAGGTAAGCGCCGTCCTGGCCGGAAACACCGGTGATGATCGCATTGCGACGTTCGTTCATGTGATGTGCCTTTGAAGTAGCGAACGGGATTCAGGAATTGCGATTGCGAGCGCTTTACTGGCTCACGCGTGCGTCGAGGCGCGCAGGCGCCGTGCTTGCGCTGCGGCGCGGGCCGCGCGTGAGGCGACGCTCGAAGAGAAACCAGCTCGCGCTTGCATAAGCGAGCGTGAGGGCGAGCGCAATCGCGGCGCTCGTGATGCGGCTGTAGTGGAGGGGCCACACCGCATACAGAATCGTGAGGTGAATGAGGTAGATCGTGTAGCTGATCGTGCCGATATACACGAGCACCGGGTTGGACAGCACGCGCCGCACGATGCCCTTCGATTGCAGCGCGAACACGACGATGGAGGTGCACAGTACGAGCGAAACGCTATAGAGCAGTGCATTCGAAAGCGGCGTATTCATGGCGCGAAAGCGCGGGTAGTGCAGATGCAGCCACGCCAGCACGGCCAGTGCCGCGAAAAACAGCACGGCGGCGGGCCATTTGAACGGCTCCAGCGCATTGCGGTCACGGCGCACCAGCACGGCGAGCAGCGCGCCCGAGGCGAGCAGGTCCATGCGGAACGGCGTGAGGTAGTAAATCGGCCAGTACGAGTCGAACCACGGCGTGGCTACGGCGCGCAGCACGGGCACGAGCACGATGAGCGCGGCCGCCACCACGGCCATCGCGCGGCGCGGCAGCAGCAGCACGACGAAGGGCCACACGATGTAGAACTGTTCCTCCACCGCGAGCGACCAGAGAATGTTGAGACTGTCGTGGCCGCTCTGGCCCAGGGCGTCGCCGATATTGGTGGCGAAGAACGCATACCAGGGCCAGTAGTGGGCCCAGCCGAAGCCGAACAGCAGCGACGACACCACGAGCAGCAGCACGTAAGGCGGCAGGATGCGGCGCAGCCGGCGCGCGTAGAAGTAGCTGAAATACGATTGCCCGCGCGCCTTGCGCTCGAGCAGGATGCCGGTGATGAGAAAGCCGCTCAGCACGAAGAACAAATCGACGCCCATCCACAGCGGCGCGTGCAAGGCGTGCTGCGCGAACACGGCGAGCACGGCGAACGCGCGCAGTCCGTCCAGCTGGACGATGCGGTGCGAGTGGGCAGCGGGGCTGCCTGGGTGATCGACGGGACGGCTAACGGTCATCGGTTCTCCGGTGGGTGCGTGCATGCGCAGTTGGGTCGCGATTCATTCTAGAAAGAATTAAATGTTCAAAAAGCCGAAATATATTGGCGCGTATTTTTAAATCGAAATGAATGAATTTGCGCGATATGAAATCCGGATAGTTTTCTGAAAAACGGGGCGGAAGCCCGCCAAACGGGCCATTCAGGCATGCATTCGATGCTCGCGCATTTATTTCTCAATGTGCGGAAATGAGTCATAAATACTGAATTTTTTTGAATTATTTTCCGTTTTTTAGAGGCGATTTTTCACGCGGTTTGTACGGCATGATCCAGGCAGATTGCCGTAATCAGACCCGGAGGAATTGCCTTGCCGTTATCGAATCCCGATCGCCGCTTGCGCAGGACGCTGGCGCTGGCCGCGATGTGCACGTTCATCTGCACGTCGTCGGTTCAGACCATCGCCGCGCCGCAACTCAACGTGACGACCTCGTGGATCGGCAACAGCTACGGCTACGGGGAGGGCACGTGGATGCAGATCAACGTCACGGCCATTGCCGTCACGCCCGAAGGCAAGGTGTTCACCAACGCGCCGTGGGACGAAAGCGGCGCCGAGATCAGCGCGTACCAGGACGGCAAGCCGCTCGGCTTTGCCGGCGGCACGCATGGCTGGGGCGGCGCGGGCGGCAATGCCGTCGCCGTGAACGGGCGCTATCTGTATGCGGCCGTTGGCGTGGGCAACGAGAAGGGGCACCTGGTCGGCGGGGGCATCTGGCCCGCGAAGGGCAGCCAGTGGTACGGCATCACGCGCAGGCCGCTGGACGAGCCGAAGCGCGCCGCCGCGTTCCAGGCCTCGCCCGACCCGCTCAATCCGCATGCGCAGCTCGCGGGCGCGTTCCTCAAGATCAACGACGTGCCTGCGGGCACGCATGCCGACATTGACGGCCTCGCGGCGACGGATTCGACGCTCTACGTGAGCAACACGCCGATGAACCGCATCGAGGCGTATGACGCGAACTCGATGCAACGCAAGACGCAGTGGGACGTGCAGGCGCCGGGACGCATCGCGCTCGCCGCCGATGGTTCGCTGTGGGTGCTCACGGGCGGCGCGCACACCCCGCGCATTGAACACTATTCGCCGGACGGCAAACGCCTTGGCGACACGCTGGCACTGCCGGACGACACAGTGGCGGTGGATCTCGCGTTCGATCCGCAGCAGCGCCTGCTGATTGCCGACAACGGCCCGCGTCAGCAGATCCTCATTTACACGCGCAACGGCAAGACGTGGACGCAGAGCGCCACGCTCGGCGAGCGCGGGGGCATCTTCGCGGGCGTCGCGGGACGACCCGGGCCTGGCCGATTCAATGGCTTGACGGGCGTCGCCACCGATGCGCGCGGCAACATCTACGTTTCGACCAACGGCATCGGGCCGCAGCACGACGACAGCATCGGCGCGGGACTCGGCGCGACGCTGGAAGCCTATACGCCTGCGGGCAAGCGCCTGTGGAACCTGGAGGGCCTGTTATTCGTCGATGGTGCATGGGTGGACCCGCAACGGCCCAACAGCGTCTACACGGGTAACAAGCGCTTCGAACTCGATTTGTCGAAGCCGCCGGGGCAGGACTCGAGATACGTCGGATTCCTGTCCAATCGATTCCGCTATCCCGACGACCCGGTTTTTCATACGGACCAGTGGCCGGGTTTGCCCACCGCGCGCGCGTTGAACGGTCACACGTTCCTGTTCCTTACCGACATGTACGCGGACCACCTGAAGATCTATCGCTTCGACGCGCAGCGCGACGGCGAGACCGCGATTCCCTCGGGCTTCATCGCGGGCCGCGGCCGCGGCGTGCAGAACGTGCCGAAGGCGCCGCCCGGCGGCGACTGGATCTGGCGCGACGCGAACGGCAACGGCGCGCTCGACGCCGACGAATTCACGCGCAATCCGGGCCGCGACCATCTGGCAGGCGGCTGGGGCTGGTGGGTCGACACGCGCGGCGACATCTGGCGCGCGCGCGACAACAAGGGCATCTGGCGCTTTCGCTTCGGCGGCCTCGACGCGAAGGGCAACCCGATCTACTCGTACGACAAGCTCGACAAGTACCCGGTGCCTGCGCCGTTCACCGAGGTGCATCGCGCGATTTACGAACCGCAGACCGACTCGCTCTACGTGACCGGCTACACGGCCGATTCGCCGCACGATCCCGGCTTCTGGAAAGAGGCGGGGCGCGTGCTGGTGCGTTACGACAAGTGGTCGAGCGGCCATCCCGAGCAGCGCTACGTGCTGCAACTGCCGTGGGACCCGAAAGCGAAGCCGCCTGTCACGCCCGCGGGGCTCACCGTGGAAGGGCAGTACGTGTTCGTCGTCGAGCCCGCGGGCAACGTGCATGTCTACGACAAGGACAGCGCGAAGGAACTCGGCACCTTCGGCCCCGGGCCGGAAGTAGGCCACGCCTCGGGCTGGGTCGACGTGCCGTTCGGCATCTCCGCGCACCGGCAGCCCAATGGCGAATATCTCGTGTTTGTCGAGGAAGACGCGCGCGGCAAGGTGCTCATGTATCGCTGGAAACCGGCCTGACCCTCACGGGCCACGCAACTGGATACCTAATGGATAAAGGAATACTGCGCAACGTCGCGATCAATCTGTTCGGTCTCGTGCTGCCGACCTTCGTGTCGCTCGTCACGGTGCCGTCGTATATCCGTCTGCTCGGCGTCGAGCGCTATGGCGTGATCGCCCTCGTGTGGACCTTGATCGGCTACTTCAGCGTGCTCGATCTCGGCATGAGCATGGCGGCGCAAAACCAGATCTCGAAGGCCTATGCCTCGAAAGACGCCGACGCCTGCGAGCGCGTGTTCTGGAGCGCGTTCTGGCTCAACTTCACGACCGGCGTGATAGGCGGCCTGCTGATCTATTCGGGCGGCGCGCTCTATACCGCTTATTTCACGCACGTGACGCCGGAACTGCGTCACGAGGTCTATCTCGCGCTGCCCTGGCTTGCCGTGGCGATTCCGGTGGCGAACGTGTCATGGGTGTTTGCGGGCGCAATCAACGGCGCGGAACGATTCGGCATCTACAACACGAACCAGACGCTCGGCACCTTCCTGTTCCAGTTGCTGCCGCTCGGCGCGGCCTGGTGGTACGCGCCGAACCTGCAAACCGTGCTGGCCGCCGCCGTGTTCGCGCGCCTGGTGGCCGCCATTCTGCTGGGCCGTTCCGCTTTGCGCGTGCTCGGCATACGCCATGTGCGCGGCCCGCGCCTCGACACCTCGAAGGCGCTGTTCAATTTCGGCGGCTGGATGCTGGTTGCGAGCATCACGACGATGGTCGCCGATTCGCTCGACCGCATGATGCTCGGCGCGGGCCTCGGCGCGCGCTTCGTGACCTACTACACGGTGCCGCAAAACCTGGTCACGCGCCTGAACATGGTGCCGAATGCACTGGTGCGCACGCTGTTTCCGCGGCTCTCGGCGCTGGGCCGCGAGCATGCCGATGAAATCGCCGCGCAGTCGCTGCAATTTCTCAATGCCGTATTCACGCCCATCGCCATCGGCGCGATCGTCGTGCTCCAGCCCTTCCTGCATGCGTGGGTCGGGCCCGTGATCGCCGAGCATGGCGCGCCGGTCGGGCGCGTGCTGATCATCGCCGTGTGGCTCATCGGCCAGGCGGGCGTCACGCGCATTCTCATCCAGTCGCAGAACAACCCGGCCGCGGCTGCGCGCGTGGGGCTCGTGGAGCTGCCGCTGTTCGCGGGCCTCCTGTGGCTCGGCATCTCGCGCTTCGGCTTGCCGGGCGCGGCAGCCGCCGTGCTGTTTCGCGCGCTGTTCGACTACGTCGTGCTGCTTTGGCTCTCGCGCATTCACAGTCGCACGATTCTCGTCGACATGTTCGCACACCTGAGTTTCCTCGCCGCCGCGCTGGCTCTCGCGTGGTGGCTGCCGGACGCGCTGTACGCGATCGGCGCCGGTGTCGTGCTCGCGCTCGCCAACGTGGTGTGGTCGGTTGCGACCACGCCCATGCTGCGCGGCTACGCACGTTCCCTTCTCTTTCGACTGAATTCACGGAAAAGCGCATGAGTCACGAACTGATTGACGAAGCGGCGCCGTCCGAAAGCGCCACCGCGCCCGTACATCGGCGCGAAGCCAACAAACCGCGCCGCCCCGAAGCGGGCGCCGTCATGCCGCTACGGCCGGCACTCGCCGCAGGGCGTGCGCCACGCGTGGCCATCGTGCACGACTGGCTCGTCACGTATGCGGGCGCGGAGCGCGTGCTCGAACAGATCCTCGCCTGCTTTCCGGAGGCGGATCTCTTCTCCGTGGTCGACTTCGTCGAGTCGAAGGACCGCGCGTTCCTGCGCAACAAGCGCGCCACGACTTCGTTCGTTCAAAAGCTGCCCGGCGCGCGCAAACGCTATCGCGCGTATCTGCCGTTCATGCCGCTCGCCATCGAGCAGCTCGACGTGTCGGCCTACGACGTGGTGATTTCAAGCAGCCACGCGGTGGCGAAGGGCGTACTGACCGGACCGGACCAGTTTCACATCAGCTACGTGCATTCGCCCATTCGCTACGCATGGGACCTCCAGCATCAATACCTTCAGGAATCGAGCCTCACGCGCGGTCCGAAGTCGATGCTCGCGCGCGTCATCCTGCACTACATCCGCAACTGGGACGTGCGCACGGCGAATTCGGTGGACCAGTTCGTGGCCAACTCCGAGTTCATCGCGCGGCGCATCCAGAAGGTCTATCAGCGTCAGGCCGAAGTGGTCTATCCGCCTGTGGATGTCGCGGCGTTCGAGCTGGAAACGCAGAAAGAGGACTTCTACGTGACGGCCTCGCGTCTCGTGCCGTACAAGAAAATCGATCTGATCGTGGAGGCGTTCGCGCGCATGCCCGAGCGACGCCTCGTCGTGATCGGCGACGGCCCCGACATGCACAAGGTGCGCGCGAAGGCGACGCCCAATGTGGAAGTGCTGGGCTATCAGCCGTTCGCGGTGCTGCACGACCGGATGCGGCGCGCAAAGGGCTTCGTGTTCGCGGCCGAAGAGGACTTCGGCATTTCCGTGGTCGAGGCGCAGGCATGTGGCACGCCCGTGATTGCGTTCGGCAAGGGCGGCGCGCTCGAAACGGTGCGCGACACGGGCTCGCGCCCCACGGGCCTGTTCTTCGAGGAGCAAAGCGCGGAGGCGATCATCGCGGCCGTCGATTCGTTCGAAAGCGATCCGGGCCGCTTCCGGGCCGAGGATTGCCGGGCCAACGCCGAGCGCTTTTCGGCGGCGCATTTCCGCGAGCAGTTTTTCGCGCGCGTGGCGCAAGCCGTGCCCGCGATCTCGCGTGCGGGCTCCGCGCGCGGCGCGCCGCCCGTGGAGATCGAGGCGGACGCAACGGAGGCGCCGCGCGTGCTCGCCATCGACCAGAGCGGCGTGCTGGGCGGCGCGGAGCTGTCGCTGCTCGAAGTGGTGAAGGGCTTGCGTTCGCGCATCGACGTCCTGCTGTTCAACGACGGGCCCTTCAGGGAGGCGCTCGATGCGGCCGGCGCAAGCGTGGAGGTGCTCGATTCGGGCGCGCTGCGCAACGTGCGCCGCGACGGCGGCACTGCGCCGCGCCTTGGCGTGCTCGCGGGCGTTGCCGCGCTCGTGCGCGAGACGCGCCGCCGTGCGCGCGGGGCCGACGTGCTTTACGCCAACACGCAACGCGCGATGGTGATCGGCGTGCTGGCCGGCAAGCTCGCGCGCAAGCCCGTGGTCTGGCACTTGCGCGACATCGTGAGCGACGAGCATTTCGGCCGCGTGCAGCGCGCCGTCATCAAGGGCTGCGCGAAGCTCGGCCTCGCGCATGTGATCGCGAATTCGCATGCGTCGGCGAAGGTGTTCGCCCAGCTCACGAAGTTCGATGCGCGGCGTATCGACGTCGTGCACAACGGCGTGGACGATTCCCCATTCCGTGCGCTCGCGCGTGTGCCGCAGGCGCAACTGCGTGCGCAGATCGGCCTGCCGGAGGACGCGTTTCTCGTTGGCGCGTTCAGCCGTCTTGCACGCTGGAAGGGGCAGCATGTGCTGCTCGAAGCGTTGCTCGACGAGCCGCGCGCGCATGCGGTGTTCGTTGGCGCGCCGCTGTTTGGCGAAGACGCTTACGCGGCGGAACTGCGTGCTTTCGTGGAAGCCAACGGGCTTGAGGCGCGCGTGCATTTCCTGGGCTTCCGTCACGATATCGCCGCGTGCATGCGGGCCATGGACGTGATCGCGCATACGTCGATTACGCCCGAGCCGTTTGGCCGCGTGGTGGTGGAGGGCATGCTTGCGCAGCGCCCCGTGGTGGCATCGCGCGACGGCGGCGTGACCGAGATCGTGGAGCACGGCAAGAGCGGCTTGCTCTGCACGCCTGGCGACGCGAAAGAACTGGCCGCGACGATCACGAAGCTGCACGACGACGCGGCATTGCGCGATCGGCTCGCGGTGCAGGGCCTGGAAACCGCGCGCGAGCGCTTTGGCAAGCAGCAGTATGTGGAGGCGGTGGGGCGCGTGCTCGACGACGTCGTGGCGCGCGCCAGGTAACCGCGCAAAGAAAAACGGCGGCGCCATGCGCCGCCGTTTTTTTTGATCAGGCCGCGACCCGCTTTCTGAGGCGCGCGGCGGCGTTGAGCGCGGGACGCTCGAAAAGACGATAGAACACCCAGGCCACCGGCAGCACGGCCAGCGTGAAGCCGAACGACGGCCAGATGGACGTTTGCAGCGCGGAGCGGAACAGCAGCGAGCCGAGCAGCACGAAGAGCGGCAGATGGATCAGATAGAGCGAATAGCTGAAGTCGCCGAGCTTCGAGAACAGCGGCAGCAACACGCCGCGTGACTCGCTTGCGGGACGATCGAGCGCCTTGACGAGATAGCAGGCGAACGCGCAGGCCCACAGCTGGAATGCCCCGAACTGGCCGAAGTGGAAGGCCGCGCAACCGGCCACGGCGAACAGCGCCGCCGCCGGATAGGCGAAACGAAAGCCGGGCGCGCCGCGCAGGCGTACTTCGGCAATCCACGCGCCGAGCATCCACGAAAACCAGTACGACGTGAAGACGATGATGTCGTGCCGTTCGAGCGTGAGCGCGGAAACGACGTTGATGAGGGCCACGGCGGCGAGCACGGCGTTCAGGCCGAAACGGCGGCGCGCGGCGAACAGCAGGGGATAGAGCAGATAGAACTGCACTTCGAGCGAAAGGGTCCAGAGCGCGCCGTTGGAGCCATAGGTTTTACCGGCTACGCCTTGCAGCGAGAACAGATTGACGAAAAACGCGTGCGCGCCGATCTCGTTGATCTTGTGGCTCACCGGCAGCAGCGTGAGGCTGATCGTATCGGCAGCCAGCGTGAGCAGCAGCGCGGCGAGCAGCACCGGATAGATGCGCACGAAGCGGCGCAGCCAGAACTGCCGCGCATCGAGCCGGAAATCGGGGTTCGACATGAGGCGCGCGGCGCTGCTGCGGTGAATGCAATAGCCGCTGATGACGAAGAAAATCGGCACGCCCGCCGAGCCCCATGCAATGGGCAGCGTGAGCCACGCGGCGATGGTGCCGGGGCTCGCAAGACTCGCATGCAACTGGTGGAACGCGCCCATGCCGATCCAGGTGACCTGGCGGCAATGGAAATAGGCCACCAGCAGGGCGGCAATGCCGCGCAGGCCTTCGATCAGATGGTCGCCGGCAAGCTCGCGGGTCGCAGCCTTCGCCCGCGCGGGCGCGGCGCCTGGCGCCGGTAGCGCCGATGCGGGCGGCATGGCGGACTGGAATACGGGATCGCTCATAGGTATCGGACGGTCCTTCGGGGAGGGTACACCGCGATCTTAGGGCCGCGCGCGCGAGGAAAATGCGCAAAAGATTTTCAAAATGTATTCGGAGTGGAAAGAGAAAAGGAGAAATAAATGGCTTAAAAAGCAAAGCGGTTTATTTGTGGAATTTGTGATGCTAGTTTGTGTGTGATCGACTATGGTCGCTGGAGAATACGATGAACCTGCACTTGCTGGCCGGTGTGGCCGTGCTGTTGATCCTCGTGGGGGTGTCCGCGTACCGAGAAGCCTTGCGCAATGAGCCTATCCGGCGCTCTCGCAGGCGTTCTGGCGCGTTGCCGCCCGCCGATGAGGTCGAGTAAGGCGCGCCCGGATGTTCGGCGCGACTGACTCGCGAGACATAACGCAATACCCAATCAATACGGAATAAATTCGAAAAAAGGAACGGGGTGAATCAGGAAATTCATGCCGGTTATTCGAAATGAATGGCAATAATTTCCGGTGCGCCGACCGGCGCTCGTAACGAGGATTTACGGGTCTTTTTTATTCCGGACAAGGCGGTATACGATCCCTTTCAATACAAGAACTGCTAACGCAGAACCCTCGGGGAAGTCGGCTTGCCTCGCTGCGAGACCGAGACTCAAACGAACGATCTGGGAATGAATATCATGTTGAAAGTAACCAAAGCAGTCTTTCCTGTCGCAGGCCTCGGGACGCGCTTCTTGCCCGCCACCAAGGCGAGCCCCAAGGAAATGCTGCCGATCGTCGACAAGCCGCTCATCCAGTACGCGGTGGAAGAGGCGATTGCTGCGGGGATTACCGAAATGATCTTCGTGACCGGCCGCAGCAAGCGCGCGATCGAAGACCATTTCGACAAGTCGTACGAGATCGAATGCGAACTCGAAGCCCGTAACAAGCAAAAGCTGCTCGACCTCGTTCGCAGCATCAAGCCGGCCAACGTGGACTGTTTCTATGTGCGCCAGGCCGAGGCGCTCGGTCTTGGCCATGCCGTGCTGTGCGCGGAAAAGCTCGTGGGCGGCGCGCCGTTCGCCGTGATTCTCGCGGACGACCTGCTTTACAGCCCCACGCCGGTCATGAAGCAACTCGTGAACACATTCAATCACTATCACAGCTCGGTGATCGGTGTGGAATCGATCGCGCGTGAGCACAGCGCGTCGTACGGCATCGTCGATGGCCGCGAGTGGGAAGAGGATGTGTTCAAGCTGTCGGGCATCGTCGAAAAGCCGGCGCCCGAAGTCGCGCCGTCGAATCTCGGCGTGGTGGGCCGCTACGTGCTGATGCCCACGATCTTCGATCATCTGCGCTCGCTGAAGCCGGGTGCGGGCGGCGAGTTGCAACTCACGGATGCATTGCAGTCGCTCCTGACCGAGGAGCAGGTGCTCGCCTATCGCTACATGGGCACGCGTTTCGACTGCGGCAGCAAGCTGGGCTACCTCAAGGCGACGGTCGAATTCGCGCTGCGCCACCCCGAGGTGAAGGACGAGTTCGAGGCTTATCTGCAAACGCATTTGCCGGCGGCGCTGGCTGCGGCGGCCTGATACCCGGAAGCGACGTAACGACCACGCTACGGGGTGATTCGATGCGCGCGGGCTTCACGCCCGCGCGTTTGCATTGTGGCGCCCCGCACGCACCGAGCGCAGAGTCCAGACGATCGAGCGATGGCTAACCGTGTGCCGAAGCCGCTTCCATGCGCCGCGCCTGGAGAAAGCGGCGCACGGCCGGGTCGCGTTCGAGGCCGATCGCGAGATCGTATGCGCCGAGCGCTTCGGCCGTCGCACCGGTGCGCGCCAGCAGATTGGCGCGCGCGGCCCAGTAGGGTTGATAGTCGGCCAGCCGGGGATCGTCGGCATAAGGCGCGAGCGCGTCGAGCGCGGCCTGCGGGCCGTCCCGCTCCGCCAACGCGAGCGTGCGATTCACGGCAACCACGGGCGAGGGCGCAATCGCGAGCAATCCATCGTAGAGCTGAACAATGGCGTTCCAGTTGGCGCGCCCCGTGCGGCAGCGATCCACATGCGCCGACTGTAGCGCGGCCTCCAGCTGAAAGCGCCCGATTGCGTTGAGCGCGTTGGCGCGCCGCAGCAGGGCGTTGGCCGCGTCGATCATCGGCGCGTTCCAGGTGGCCGCATCTTGTGCGGAAAGCGGCACGTATTCACCGGCCGCGTCGCGTCGCGCATCGCGCCGCGCATGCGCGAACAACATCAGTGCGAGCAGACCCAGCGTCTCCGGTTCGTCGGGCAGCAGTTCGACGAGCAAATGGGCGAGATACAGCGCTTCATCCGCGAGATCGCGCCGTACGGTGTCGCCGCCCATCGGGTCGGTCCACCCCTCCGCATACGCCGCATACACCGCTTCGAGCACCGCCGCGAGACGGCCGGGCAATTCGTCGCGCTCGGGCACGCTGAACGGAATGCCCGCTTCGCGGATCTTGGTCTTCGCCCGTACGAGGCGCTTGCTCATCGCGGCGGGCGACATGAGGAACGCGGACGCAATCGTCTTCGCGTCGAGTCCAAGGACCACTTGCAGCATGAGCGGCGTGCGGATCGCGGCTTCGAGCGCCGGGTGCGTGCAGGCGAACAGCAACGCCAGCCGCCGGTCGGGCAACGCGCCGGCTTCGCGCTCGTCGATCTCGTCCGCGAGGATCGTGAGCTGGTTCGCCACGTCGTCGCCCACCTGGCGATGGCGCACGCCGTCGATCGCGCGGCGGCGCGCCACCGTCATGAGCCACGCTTCGGGGTTCGCGGGGCAGCCGTGCTCCGGCCAGCCGGCGAGCGCGGCCGCGAACGCGTCGGCCAGCGCGTCCTCGGCGGCAGCCACGTCGCGGGTGCGCATCGCCAGCAGCGCGACGAGCTTGCCGTAGCTGCGCCGCGCCACCGCTTCGGCTGTCGCGCGCGCGGCAGCGTCAGCGGGGGCGCCTGCGGGCTGACTCATGCAGCGGAGGGCGCGTCATAGGGCGCGGTCCAGACGGGGCGCACTTCCATGATGCCGTGGGCCGCGCCCGGACAGCGCGCCGCCCACGCGATCGCCGCGTCGAGATTGGGCACGTCGATCAGGTAATAGCCCGCGAGCTGCTCCTTGGAGTCGGAGTACGGACCGTCGAGCACCTGCGGCTTGGCATCGACGAGGCGCACCGTGGTCGCCGAATTCGTGTGCTGTAGCCGGTTGGCGCCCAGCAGCGCTTCCGCTTTCTGCAACGACTCCGTGTACGCGTGATAGGCGGCGACGCCTTGCTGTCGCTCGCTGTCCGTCATCTGGTTCCAACGGCCTTCGTCCGAATAGATCATCAACAGATATTGCATGTGAGCCTCCGTCATGGGGTTGAGGCGGGGAACGAATTCGGTCCGCCTGCACAATGACGCGCGGGCCGCATGCTGTTGGACAGAGAGCGTCAAATAAATGCGCTGCGACGCGCTCGTCCGCTTCGGGTTTCGCTGCGTTTGCTGCTGCGCCGGTAAGCAATCGTTTCATTCATATTCGCGACGCAGCAGCCTCGAAACCGTGTTTCGAGGCAAGGTAACACGTCAGGTATGAACGGCGGCGATTCGCTCGGCGAGTTTGGCGTCGTAGCTGGAGTGCACGTGCACGCGTTTCTTGTCCGGGAACGCATAGGTGTAGGCCTTGCGCAACGCCAGCGACGCTTCATGGAAGCCCGAAAGGATCAGCTTCTGCTTGTTGGGATAGGCGGCGATATCGCCCGCCGCGAAAATGCCGGGGCGAGAACTTTCGTAGTACGACGTATCGACGGGAATCTTTCCCGCAGGGTTCGCGATTCCCCAATCCGCGATCGGGCCGAGCGCTGCAACCAGGCCAAACAGCACGAGCAGGTGATCCGTGTCGATACGCGCCGAACCTTCGATCTGGCGCACGTCGATCGATTCGAGCCGTCCTTGCGGCGCATGCAACTGGCCAATCGTGCCGACCACGAAATCCATCTTGCCTGCCGCGACGGCCTCATGCATGCGGGCCACGCTGGAATCGGCCGCGCTAAAGCCGGGGCGCCGATGCACGAGCGTAACGCGTTGCGCGACGGGAAGCAGCGACAGCGCCCAGTCGAGCGCGGAGTCGCCGCCGCCCGCGATCGCGACGTTCTTGCCCGCAAACGTGTTCACGTCGGCGACGCTGTAATGGATGCTGCGGCCTTCGAGCGCGGGCGCTTCGTCCAGCATGAGCCGTTGCGGCACGAATGCGCCATTGCCCGCGGCCACGAGCACCGCCGCGGCGTTGAACGCGAGGCCCTGGTCGGTGCACGCGCGCCAGCGGCCGTCCTCCAGCGCTTCGAGCGATTCGATGCGCTGGCCGAGATGGATCGGCGGGTCGAAGGGGCGGCACTGCTCCATGAGCCGGTCGACGAGCTCGCGCGCGGTGCAGGACGGAATGGCCGGAATATCGTAGATCGGTTTGTCCGGGTACAACTCGATGCATTGACCGCCTGGGCGCTCGATGCCGTCGACGATCTGGCACGAGAGGCCGATCACGCCCGCCTCGAATGCAGCGAACAGGCCCACCGGTCCCGCGCCGACGATCAGCACGTCGGTGCGGATGTCGGGGGCGCTCGATGGGGTTGGTTTGGATACCATACGTATTCCTCATGGAGGTGAGTCGGGGGCTTTTAATCAGGGACGCAAATCCGGCTGCGTCACGATTGCCGTCACATCCACCATACAGAGGCAATGCCACACCCGCAACGAAGGTATTACTGCGGGCGTGGAATAGCTGCCCGGAACTGCCTGGAGGATGCGCTGCGCGCGGCTGGCGTCGAACCGGACATGGTCATGGCGGCGCCGGAATGTCGCACCGCGCTGGCTAGGGTCACGCCTTCGCCGCCATGCACCGTTATTGGGCCTGGGGGCGAGTCCCATTCCGCTCGACTTGCGGGTGATGCCGAAATGGATGGAGTGGCGGTGCGCCAGAGCCGTTGAGCGCGCAACGTTCAACATGACAGAAACATGACCGACGCGGCTTCGCAATGACGCCGACATCGGCCCGTCATTTGCGACCCTTATATTCGGCACTCGCCTGAATCTGAGCGTGGCGGCATGGCCAGCAGGGTGGCTATCGCCAGGTCACAGGCGCAGAACAAAATGTCCTTTGGGCTTCCACGAGCGGGGTCTCGGCAGGCAGCCTTCCGTCCAGGCGGCATTGAGCACGGAGCGCGATCGTTGCTTTCGCATCGATCGTGACAAACCGTACCCGCTCGCCTTGCGGAATCGCTGTGGTGAACGTACTCGAAGGTCTCGATTATCAAGCCAGATAATAAGGAGCACCTGCACCGTGAATTCCCGTCGCAAGTTTCTGCAAAATACGGCCACTGCCGGTTTGTCGGCCGCCGCGCTGAGCGCGTTCCCGCCCAGCATCCGTCGTGCGCTCGCCATTCCCGCGCACTACGAAACCGGCACGATCAAGGACGTCAAGCACGTCGTGCTGCTGATGATGGAAAACCGCTCGTTCGACTCGTATTTCGGCACGCAGAAGGGCGTGCGCGGCTACGGCGACCGTTTCGCCATCCCCGCGCAAAACGTCAATAACGTCTTTTATCAGACCTATAAGGACGGCCAGGTCTACACGCCGTATCACCTCGACGCGACGAAGGGCAACGCGATCAACGCGGGCGGCACGCCGCACACGTGGTCCGACGCGCAGGCGGCCTGGTCGCTCGGCCGCATGAACCAGTGGCCGGTCGCCAAGACGCTGCTTTCGATGGGCTACTACGAAAGCGCCGAAGTGCCGTTCCAGCGCGCGCTCACCGACGCATTCACGCTGTGCGACCACTATCACTGCTCGATGCACACGGGCACGATCGCGAACCGCCTGTACTACTGGACGGGCACGAACGGGTCGAGCGGCGTTAGCCCGGCCACGGGCGCGGGCGTCAAGGTGGCAGTCCTGAATAACCAGTACAACGACGGCAACGACGTCGGCTTGCCGGCGCAAGGCACCACGGGCTGGACGTGGACGACCTATGCGGACCGTCTCGCGGCGGCAGGGGTGAACTGGAAGGTCTATCAGAGCCTGTACGACAACTACGGCTGCAACGAGATGATGAGCTTCCAGCACTGGCGTCAGGCGATCGCCAGCATGCCGCAGGCGCGCCGGCCGTGGTATCTCGCGAGCGAAAGCCTTTCGCAGTACAACAACGCGAACGTGCCGCAATTGCCGGTGTACGAGCCGTCGGACAAGGCGCTCAATGCGCTCGCGCCGGGCTTCTCGAACACGATGCCGGACGGTTTGCTGGCCTCGTTCATCGCCGACATTCAGAACGGCACGCTGCCCGAAGTCTCGTGGATCATTCCGCCTTCGACGTACAGCGAGCATCCCGGCGTTTCGACGCCCGCCACCGGCGGCTGGTACATTCAGGCCGTGCTCGATGCGCTCACGGCGAACCCGGAAGTGTTCAGCAAGACGGTGCTGCTCGTGAATTACGACGAGAACGACGGCTTCTTCGACCACCTGCCGCCGCCTTCGGCGCCCGCGCGCAATACGGACGGCACGCTCGCCGGCGCGTCCACGCTGAGCGACGCGCAGATGGCGTACGAGTACCACAACTTCACGCCCGCCACGGCGTCGCAACCGGCCCAGGACGGCCGCCCCTACGGGCCCGGCCCGCGCGTGCCTATGTGGGTGATTTCGCCGTGGAGCCGTGGCGGCTGGGTGAATTCGCAGGTGTTCGATCACACCTCCACGCTGATGTTCCTCGAAAAGCGCTTTGGCGTGAAGGAGCCGCAGATCACGGCCTATCGCCGCGCGATTTGCGGCGACCTGACGAGCGCATTCAACTTTGCGGCCCCGAACAACGAGGCGCTGCCCACGCTCAAGGGCAGCACGACACAGAGCGCCGCGAGCGCGCTGGTCACGGCCCAGTCGGCGCTGCCGGCGATTCCGGTCACGCCCAACGGTACGCTGCCGGTGCAGGACGCGGGCGTGCGTCCGTCGCGGGCGCTGCCGTACGAGTTGAATGTGCAGGCGAAGGCGAACCTCTCCGCGGGCGCGATCACGCTGAAGTTCGTCAACACGGGCCGCGCAGGTGCGGTTTTTCACGTGTACGACAAGCTGAATCTGGCCAACGTGCCGCGCCGCTATGTGGTCGAGCCCGGCAAGTCGCTGGAGGACAACTGGGCCGCTGTCGCGAACAACGCGGGCAAGTATGACCTGTGGGTGCTCGGTCCGAACGGCTTCCATCGCCATATCGCGGGCAACCTGTCGACGCTTGGCGCGCGCAACGCGGCGACGCCCGAAGTGGTCGCGCAGTATGGCGACGGGCAACACGCGCTGTTTCTGAGCCTGCGCAACGACGGCGGCGGCAAGGTCCAGCTCACGGTCAAGTCGAACGCCATCTACGGGGCGCTGCGCGACGCGGGCGGCGACCCGTTTGGCCGCCAGAACGGCACGACGTGGGTCGTGACGCTGCATCCGGGCGAGCACCGGGAACTGGGCTGGGACCTGAAGCAGACCGGCAACTGGTACGACTTCCTCGTGACGTCCGATTCGGACAGCAGCTTTGCGCGCCGCTTCGCGGGGCGTGTCGAAACGGGCCGCCACTCGGTGAGCGATCCGGGCATGGGGCGCGCCGACAGCTTCTAAAGCCCTGTAGGTGAGTGCGCCGGGCGCCGCGCAACTTGCGGCGCGCGGCGCACACTGTCATTCATTCAGTCAGGTGTCCAGAGTAACGCTTGAGCCCCGACTCACGCCGCCGCGCACAGCCTCGAGAGGCGATGAAAATTGCGGTCGAAATAAACGAGCCCGTCGCCGTCGCTACGCACGCGAATATGGGTCGCCTTCACGAACATGACCGAGTGCGAGCCAACGTCCTTCAACTCGACGATCTCGCCTTGCAGGCTCGCGAGCGCGTCGCGCAGCACCGGCACGCCGTGCTCGCCATCATCCCAGAGCGGCAGGTCGAAACGCTCGTCCATGGGCAATTGCGTGAGGCCCGCGAAATGCTTCGCGAGCAATTCGTGCTCGCCCGGCAGCACATTCACGCACACACGGCCGTTGCCCGCGAAAGCGGCGTGCATCGCGCTCGAACGGTTCAGGCAAACCAGCAGCGTGGGCGGCGAGTCGGTGACGGAACATACGGCGCTCGCCGTGATACCGCACCGGCCGAACGCACCGTCGGTCGTGATCACGTTGACGGCGGCGGACAAGTGCGCCATGGCCTGGCGAAAGTCCTTGCGGGCGTCGCTCGCGGGCAGCGGGGTCATGCGGGATGTGTCGGACATGTCGGGTCTTCCGTGCAAGGGTGTTGCGTTCATTCGTATCGGCGTCTGTTGCTTTGGGCCTCGGATTCAAGCGTACGGCAAGCCTCGCGCGAAAAATACTGTCGCGAATCGCCCGTGTGCTGGCGTCGTTCCCGAGCCGCCTAAAGATTTCACCAGGTTGGGCCGCAAGCGTTACGCGCACCTTGGTGTCGCCGGGGGAAATTAAGGGGTAATGCGCCTGTTCAGGGCTTTTTCGGCTGGTTATGATGGCGTCACAAATGCGGGAGCGCGAAGATGAATGGAGGCGGCCGGTAGCAACGGGCACGTCTCGCCGCGCTTCGCAACCCACCATAGCGGAGAGAGGAGATGACATTACCTGCCCCGGTCATCTATATCGTCGACGACGACAACGGCATGCGCACTTCGTTGGCGTGGCTGCTGGAGTCGGTTGGCGTCAAGTCGGAAGGATTCGCGAACGCGACCGATTTCCTGCGTGCGTTCGATCCCGACGTTCCGGCGTGTCTGGTGCTCGACGTGCGCATGCCGGAAACGAGCGGTTTCGACGTGCAGACGGAGTTGAATCGGCGCAGCGCGACCTTGCCGGTGATTTTCGTGAGCGGCCACGGCGACATTCCCATGTCCGTGCGCGCCTTGCAGAACGGCGCGATCGATTTCGTCGAAAAGCCGTATAACTCGCAGCAGATGCTCGATCGTGTGCAACGCGCGATGAAGCTCGCCACGCAGCGTCACGCCGCGGACCAGAAACGTCGCGATTTGCGCAAGCGCCTCGAATCGCTCACGGGGCGCGAGCGCGAGGTGCTGCGCGGCGTGATCGACGGCAAGGGCAGCAAGCGCATTGCCGCGGAACTCGATATCAGCGTGAAGACGGTGGACGTGCACCGCGCGAGCATCAAGGAGAAGCTCGGCGTGGCCTCGATCGCGACGCTCGTGCGCGATGTGATGGCGGTGTGGGATCAGGACGCGCAAGCACCCGCGCCGTGAAGCGGCGCGGGCACGGCGGGCGTTAGCGCATGTAGAGCCCGCCGTTGATGTCCCAGCAAGCGCCGTTGGCGAAATAGGCGTTGCCCGAAGCGAGCAGCACGGCGGCGTCGGCGATATAGTCGGCGGCGCCCAGACGGCCCACGGGAATGCTGGCGATCACCTTGTCGAGTTTGTCCGCGGGCACGCTCTCGTGCACGATCGGCAAATCGAGCGGTCCCGGCGAAATCGCGTTGACGGTCACGCCCGAAGCGGCGAGGTCGCGCGCGAACACCTTCGTGAGCGTGATCGCGCCGCCCTTGGCTGCCGCGTAGTGCGCGCCCGTGGCCGAGCCGCCGTTCTGGCCCGCGAGCGAGGCGATGTTGACGATGCGTCCCTCGCCCTGATTCGCGAAATGCTGCCCGAACACCTGGCAGCCGAACAGCACGCTGCGCAAATTGACGTCGATGACCTGATCGAACTGCTCGGCCGTGATTTCCATGACGGGTACCACTTTCGATGCACCCGCGTTGTTCACCAGCGCATCGATGCGTCCCCAGCGCGCGACGATCGCGTCGCGCGCGCTCACGAAATCCGCTTTGCGCGTGACGTCGAGCGCGATGGCGAACGCGCTCGATCCATCGGCGCTCAGCGCGCGCGCGGTTTCACCCGCGGCTTCGACCGCGACGTCGCCAAGCGCGACGCGGTAACCCGCCGCATGAAAACGCGCGGCAATGACGGCGCCGAGGCCGCGCGCCGCGCCGGTAACGAGAACGACTCTGCTGGACATGGGTTGGGTATTCCTTTAAAGACTTAGTCGACGAGCGCCGCTTCGAATGCGGCGGCCACGGCGCAGACCTGTTCATCGGCGCCGTGCCGGCCGATGATTTGCAGTCCGGCCTTGAGCGGCGATCCGTCGATCGGCAAGGGCAGGCTCAGCGCCGGGTGGCCGCTGAGATTGAACGGACGAATGAGCGACGACATCGCGATGACCGACACGCCGCGCCGCGCGTCGTCGATCGTGATCGGCAGGGCGGGCAGCGTTGGCATCACGATGACATCGACGTTCTCGAGTGCATGGTCCACGGCATCGGTAAAGCTGCGCCGCACGCGCTCGGCCGCGCTCACCTGGTCCGGCGTCGTTTGCGACGCGGCGCGCAGGCGCGCTTCGAGATCCGCGCCGAGCAGGCCGCTGCCGACGAGATGACCGAACGCGGTCCACGTTTCCACGTTGATGATCGCAAGGCCCGCCTGGAAGGCTTCCGTGAGGCCCGCAAGTTCAATGACGTGCGAAGTGAAGCCCGCGCGTTGCGGCGCGCGCTCGACGGCCGCGAGCAGGTCCGCTTGGGCATCGACGCGCGCGACGCCGACCCGGCACGCCGTCACGCGTTGCAGCGCGGCCTGCTTGTCGAACGCGGGCGTGATGGCGCCCATCGTCTCGACGATCATGCGCACGTCGCGCGCGAACGGGCCGACGCAATCGAGCGTCGATTCGGCGGGCGCGACGCCGTGCCGCGAAACGCGCCCGAACGTGGGCTTGAGGCCGACCACGCCGCAACATGCGGCGGGGCCGCGAATCGAGCCGCCCGTGTCGGTGCCGAGCGCCGCGTCGGCCAGGCCCAGGCCGACCGCGCTGGCTGACCCGCTCGATGAGCCGCCGGGAATGCGTGCGGCATCCTGCGGATTGACGGGTGTGCCCGTATGGTCGTTGATGCCAGTCATGCCGAACGCAAGCTCGTGCATGTTGGCCTTGCCGATGATTCGCCAGCGAGCGTCGAGCAGCGACTGCACGACGCTCGCGTGCTGGCGCGCGGGCGCGGCGTTGGCGAGCGCGCGGCTTGCGCCGGTCGTGGGCATGCCCGCGATGTCGATGGTGTCCTTGATGGCGACGGTCGGTCCGTCACCGCCAAGGGAGAAGGCACTGATCAATGCGCTCATCGATTAGGATTCCATTTGATTATCGGGACGATGGGTCAGGATGCAGGGCGCGGCGAGACACGCCACGGCGCATCGAAAAGACGCTCGGTGCGAAAGTGCGCGATGAGCCAGGTCGAGGCGTCGGGCGCGCTCACGAAGTCCACTTCGAGGCGCGCGCCGATCAACTCCGCACGATCCCCCTCGTAGCCCGAGGCTTGCAACATGATCCAGCGTCCCTTTGCACGGCCGGGCGACACCATGTCGATGCTCTCGGACGTGAGGAAGTGCACGTTGGTCGCGAAATGTGGTTCGGGCGGCAAGTAACGCGCCAGCATCGCGACCATCGCTTCGCGCCCCTCGATACGGCCGAATTTGCTCGTATATTGCGGGCCGATGCCTTCCCACACCGCGTCGGCCGTGAAGAGGCGCGCGAGCGATTCGCCGTCGAGCGCGCCGCTCGGCACGTCGCACAGCGCCATATAGCGCGCCATGGTTTTGCGCGCGGCGCTGGCGCCTTCAAGTGCGGTGAGGCGCGCTTCGAGCGCGGCGATCCTGCGTTCAGCGTCTGAGGTCATCGCCATGGGCTCAAGCGGTGGCGGCGGGCGGCACCGCAGGCGGCACAGTCAGCGCGCGACCCACGCGCGCCTCGATCTTGCCGTAGCGCCACAGGTTGTATTCGCCCACCGGCGTCGTGCGATAGAGATTGCACACGGCCACGGCGGTGTCGAAATTCGCCACATCGGCCATGATGTAGAAGGTCCACGGCGCGCCGTCCGACTGGCCCACCACGAGGCGGTCGTCGTCCATGACGCCGAGCACCTTCACGCCGTCCATCGCTTCGACGGCGGCGAGCATCTTGCCGTACGCCTGCCAGACTTCGCCGATCTTCTCGCGCGGCAGGTCGAAGAAGTTTTGCGTCACGCCGCAGCAAAAGAGCACGCGCAGGGGCACGGGAGCGGTTGTTTCGGACATTTGAATGATTCCTTTCGATATGTGAGGTTTGCGGTTACAGATAGCCCGGAATCGGCGGTACGCCGACGAATACGGCGCCCGCGCCGTCGAAGTTGCCTTCGCCGAGGAATGCGTGCTGCGTGACCACCATCGAGTCGCGCAGCAAACGCTGCAAGGGGTGCGTCTTGTAGATCGCCATGGTGCCGCCAAGGCGATAAGCGCGATTCACGACGTCGGCGCCTTCGCGCGCGATCTGCGTCGCGGCAAGCCGAAGCAGGCTGACCTGGTCGGGCGTGACGGGATGGCCCGCGAGGATCGACTGCCAGACGCTGTCCGTCGTTTCGTAGAAGAAGGCGCGCGCCGAACGAAGCTGCGCTTCCGCCTTCGCTAGCTCGATGCGATAGTACGCGCGGTCGGCGAGTTGGGGCGCGCCGGTCGTCGTGCGGCGGCCGCCCGACATGTGGTTGGCGACGTCGAGCGCGGCGCGTGCGAGGCCGAGGTTCACGACGGCGAGCACCTGGGCCGCGTAGGCGACGGTCGGGTAGCGATAGAGCGGTTCGTCCACGCAGGGTTCGCCGCCGCGCACGAAGGTCCAGTCGTCGGTGACGATCTGGTCGGTCACGCGCAGGTCGTGACTGCCCGTGCCCTGCATGCCGACCACGTTCCAGTTCTCGACGATCTCCACCTGCTCGGGGCGGAACACGGCCGTGCGCGGCTTGTTTGCGCCGCTGCCGCCGTTACCGGTGCTGATGCCCACGCCGAGCCAGTTGGCGCCCTTGCAGCCGCTCGCGAACTTCCACGTGCCGTTCACACGCCAGCCGCCGGCGACGGCCTGCACCGATTGCACCGGGAACAGTCCGCCCGCGAACACTTGATCGGGGCCGTTTGCGTAGATGTGCGCCTGCGTTTCGAGCGGCAACGCGGCCAGGTACACGTTGGCCGAGCCGAAGCTCGCGACCCACGCGGCGGAACCGTCGGCCACGGCAATGCGCTCGATCATTTCGAGGAATTCGCCGGGCGCGCGCGCGTCGCCGCCAAAGCGCTTCGGCGTGCCCGCGCGATAGATGCCCGCGCGCTTGAAGAGGTCGATGACGTCGCGCGGTACGTGCGAAAGCCGGTCGAATTCGTCGCGGCGGGCGGCGACCACGTCGATGACTTCGTCGAGCGAGAGGGTGTCGGCCGGTTGCGCGAAGCGGTCATGCGCACGGTTGTCGCTGTGGGATGCGAGGGCGGTCGCAACGGATGCCATGATGTTCCTCCTGAGTTCCTGGGCCGCCAGGTTGTGGGGCCGGTGTTCGGTACGTGTTTCGGTGCGCGTGTAGCCTGGAACTCAGTCTAGAAAGGCAAAAAGGGGTCATCAATTGGGACGCCGCACGCATTTTTAAGTAGCGTTCCCCGCGCGCCTAAAGAAATCTTCAGATTCCCCGCGCGCGGCCCGGATGGTATCGTCTGGGGACCACCAGGCGGCATGCCGTTCACCTCACGATCATGACGTACCCCACCGACGACGACTTCCGACGCCTGCTCGACGCCTTGACGATGTGCGTGCTGCTGCACGACGCGAGCACGAAAGCGATTGTCTGGGCCAATCGCGCCGCATGCATCGCGCTCGGCTTTTCCGTGGAGGAATTGCTGCCGCTGAAGGCGCGCCACATGACGCGCCCCGAGCCGAAGTACGCGCGCGAAATCGCCGTGGCGGCGATGGACCGTTCGATCACCGAAGGGCCGCAGGGCTACGAATGGTGTTATCGATCGCGCACGGGGCAGGACATGCTCTCCGAGGCCATCGCGACCTATGTGCCGCTCAAGGAGCGCGCTGTCGTGATGGTGCAGTTTCGCGACATCAGTGCGGAAGAGGCCGTGCGCCAGGAATTGCGGCGCTATGAAACGCGATTGCGCGAATTCATGCAGGACCTGAGCGAAGGCGTTGCGGTGCTCACGCATCACGGCGAGGTGGAATTCATCAGCGATTCGGGGCGGCGTTTGCTCGGGCTTGCCGAGGGCCAGGCGCCGGGCGCGGTGTTCGACTACTGCGGCGAGCATGACCGCGAACGCCTTGCCGAACAACTCGACGACGCCCCGCTCCAGCACCCCTCCGAGCCGCAACGCTACCGCATGATCCGGCGCGACGGCAGCGGCTGCTGGCTGCGCCTCACGTGCCGGCGGCTCGTGATCGAGGACGATTTCGATGGTCTGCTGATTCACTTTCGCGACATCTCCGACGAAGTCAGCATCGAGGAAGCGCGCCGCACCGAAGCGCGCATGCTCGAATACGCGGGGCGTTACAACGCCATGGGCGAGATGGCGACGGCCATTGCGCACGAGTTGAGCCAGCCGCTCGCTGCCGTGCGCAACTTCATCGAAGGTGCGATCCGGCGGCTCGAACAGGCGGGGCCGGTTGAGGACGCGATCTGGGGCCTGCGCAGCGCCGACCGCCAGGCGGAGCATGCGGCGCTCATCATCAAGAGCGTGCGCGAATATATCGTGAAGCGCGAGCCGACCGAGGTCCGTTCGGACTTGCGCGACATTCTCGCGGACGTGGCGTACTTCATCGAACTGCGCGCGCGCGATGCGGGGGTACGAGTGCATATCGTGCAACCCAAGGCGGTGCTGCCCGTGTTGTGCGAACGTGTTTTGATCGGCCAGGTGGTGCTGAATCTCGCGTTCAACGCGATCGACGCATTGGCGGACGTGGACGCGGACCGGCGCGATCTGACGCTTGCGTGCGAGCAACAAGACGGCAAGGCAATCGTGAGCGTGATCGACAACGGTCCCGGCGTGCCCGCCGACGCGCACGGGCGGCTGTTCGACGGCTTTTCGTCGTCGAAGGCGGGCGGCAACGGCATTGGCCTGTCGCTGTGCAAGAACATCGTCACGCGGCACGGCGGCACGATCTGGGCGCAACCCGGCCCCGGCGGCGGGCTCGAATGCCGGTTTGCGTTGCCGCTCAACTGATGGCCCGGCTTTAACGTCTCAATTCGTAACGTTAGCGCCCGAGCGAGCGCGCCGTTTTGCCGCCAAGGCCGAAGTCGGTATTCGGTATGTCCTTGATGATGACGCGCGTGGCGTCGAGCGGCGAGTCGAGCACGTCGGCGCTGGTGGTTGCAAGCGCATCGATCAGTGCGGCTTTCTGTTCGAGCGTGCGTCCCGCGATCAAGATCGCGACGATGACCGGCAACGCGGGCGGCGCGCCGTCCGCGGCGCGCTTGCCGCCAATGCCGTAATGCGTGTCGGCCAGCTCGCTCAGCAGAATGCGCACGGCTTCGGCGGGCGCGCCGATCGCTTCGACGGTGGCCTCCGTGAGCCGCCCGATCAGCGCGGCCTTGCGGGCTTCTTCGTGGCCCGCGGGCAAATAGACTTCGAGTGTAGGCATGAATTCGAATGGAAGCGGGGCGCGCAAGACCGGCCGCGCGCCCCTGTCTTGTTAGAGCAGGAAGCCGATGGCGCTCAGCGCTTCGGTCGAATCGATCAGGCGGATCACCTTTTGCAGCAGCCTGGGCTCGCCGCTCGCGAAGCTGATGCGGTGCGTGAGGTCGGCCGCGAAAATCGTGTTCGCGCCGCGCTTGTACGCGACGATGACCTGCGCCGACTTCACTTCCACGGTGTCGGCCGCGTCGCTCGACAGCGTGAAGCGCGAGACCGTGCGCACCGTGCGCGCCGCGTCGCTTGCCGATGCCGAATAGCCCGAGGTCATGCGCTGCACGCGCATTTCGCGCATGTGCTGGTCGTCGTACGCGTAGTTCAGCGTGGCGGCGAAGTCGGTCGTGTGCGGATCGATTGGCACGACGTAGTAACCCTGCGGGTCCCACAGGTCGAGCCATGCGCTGTATTCACGGCGGTCCAGCATCTCGGCTTCGCGCCAGATGAACTGCACGGCGCGCGTAAAGGTCTCTTGCGAGTTGAGTACGTTTCGATCGTCCATCATGCCTCCATCATGGCGCGCCACTGCGCATACGCTTCGCGCATGCCGGTTTCGTCGGTGGCGTGCGCGGTCTTTTCTCCGTTCGCGGCCGTCGTTTCGCGGTTCAGACCGCGATTCACGAGAATTGGAATGTTGGGTCCGGCGTGCGAGCCGCGTTGCACGCGCTCCCAGGCTTCGGCGTCGTCAGGGCTGCCAAAGCCGAACGGGCCCTGGAAATGCTCGTGAATACGCAGGCGCACGCGGTTGGCTTCCTCGGGGCCGCCGTCCATGGCGAGCGCCACGTGGCGGATTTCGGTTTCCTCGGCGGAAATCGGGCGCAGCACGCGGAAGAACGCCATCGAAAGCGCGAGGTTCGGGAACAGGTTCAGGTTGAAGCCCACGCCCATGAGGGAGCGCACGATGCGGCGCACTTCTTCGGGCGTATGGCGTTCGGCGAGTTGTGAGGCCAGTTCCTGGAAGCGCTCGGGCAGCGGCGCGCCGTCGTCCTCGTCGAGGTCCACGAGTTCGGGCACGAGCACGGCGAGACTGTGGCCGTTGCCAAGCGAGCGGCAGAAGGCCTGATCGCTCGTCATGAAGCTCGTGATGGCGGCGGCCGTTTCGTCGTCGATCGACTTCATCCACGACTTGTGCACGACGGGGAAGTGATAGAGGTCGGTGGTGTTTTCGAGCTGGATTTTCCAGTTGCCCTTGAACTTGAACTTGTGCTCGCCGTTGGCCTTCACGGGGTAGCCCGCGCCCTGCTTCATAAAGAGGTCGATCCACGGCTTCGCGCCGCCGAGGAAGTCTTCGAGCGGTTCGATTTCCGGGTTGAAGCTCGCGAAAATCAGGCCTTGATAAATGCCCACGCGCAGCTTTTCGAGCGGCAGGTCGCCCTTTTCGCACACGCCTTCGTAGCCGTCGCCATAGGGCAGCGCGCGCAGCGTGCCGTCGAGCGCGTACGACCAGCTATGGTAGGGGCACGTGAAACCCTTGGCGTTGCCCTTGTGCTCCTCGCACACGGTCGCGCCGCGATGGCGGCAGCGGTTTTGCAGCACGTTCACCGTGCCCGTCTTGTCGCGCACGACGATCACGGGCTGGCGGCCGATGGTGGTGGTGCGGAAGTCGCCCGCGTTGGGCAGTTCGCTTTCGTGCGCGACCCAGATCCACGTCTTGTAGAAAATGCGTTCGAGTTCCGCTTCGAACAGCGCCGGATCGTAGTACAGCGAAGGCGCGATGCGGTCCGTCTCTACGCGGCCGCGCAGCGTACTCGTGTCGATGGTCTGCCAGGTATCGCTCATGGTGTCGGAGTATCGGGGTGGTCGCGATGTCTCGCGAGGTTATTGAAGCGCGGCTCGTTTGCCGCCCGCGCGTTGATTGAAGTCTCGTCTGCGGTGCTCCATACGTCAAATCGATCTAAAATTGAACCTCACATAAATACGGCTGATAAAACCATGCCTTCACTCGATCAGGTCGATCTCAATCTGCTGCGGGTTTTTCACGCGATCGTCGAGGAGCGCAGCCTCACGAAGGCGGGCGAGCGCCTCGCGCTTTCGCAGCCCGCCATCAGCTATTCGCTGTCGCGCCTGCGCGCGCTGTTCGACGACCCGCTATTCATCCGTACGCGCGCGGGCATGCAGCCCACGCCGGTCGCGCTGGAGCTGGCCACGATCGTCGGGCGCGCGCTCGACACCGTGCGCGAAGCGCTGCGCTATGCCGAGCGCTTCGATCCGGCGGTGAGCACGCGCACGTTCAGACTTTCGCTTTCGGACGCGGGGGAAATGGCGTATCTGCCGCCGATTTGCGAGGCGCTGCATCGTGAAGCGCCGCAAATCAAGGTATGTGTGGAGCCGCTGCCCGTGGAGGAGATCGAGGACGCGCTGCGCGCGAGTCGGCTCGACTTCGCGATCGGCAACCTGCCTGAGCTGACTTCGCGTACGCGTCATCAGTTGCTCTTCGAGGAAACGTATGTGTGCATGACGCGGCGCCGGCGTGGTTTGCCGCGCGGCGATGCGCTCAGCCTCGCGCAGTTCGTCGAGGCTTCGCATGTGCAGGTGAGGTCGGTCGAGCACAGTCACCACGCGCTGGACGACGCGCTGCGCTCGCAGGGCGTGGGCCGCAATATCGCGCTCGAATTGCCGCACTTCGTGGCGCTGCCGGGCGTGCTGGCGGTAACGGATCTGTACGCGACGTTACCGCGCAGACTCGCGCACCTCTTCAATCCGGACGGACGCTTCCAGATTTACGCATTGCCGGTGAAGGTGCCCGTGGCGGCCGTGACGATGCACTGGCACGAGCATTTCCACGAGGACGAAGGCATTGCGTGGATGCGCGAACTCATTCAAGGCATCATGGCGCGCTTCGACGCGGCGCGCCCCTGATCGTAGCGGCGTGCGCGCGCCCTTCTAGATATCCAGCACGAGCACCGGCGAGCGCGAGCGCGAGATGCAGCAGCAGATCACCTTGTTGCTCGCGCGCTCGGCCTTGCTCAAACAATGGTCGCGATGCTCGGGCTCGCCCGTCACCACGTCGACCATGCAGGTGCCGCATACGCCTTCGCCGCACGACGTATCGACTTCGATGCCGATCGTTGCCAGCGCATCGACTATCGACGTGTTCTTTTCTACGCGCACCGTCTGGCCCGTGCTTGCCACCTGCACGTCGAATGCTTCGAGCGCCGCGCCGCTTTCGGGCGCGGCGGGTTCGGCCGCGAAACGTTCGAGGTGGATCGCGTCTTCAGGCAGACGCGTGGCGGCCGTGCCGACCACGCGCTCCATGAACGCCGAAGGCCCGCAGGTATAAACGTGCGTGCCCGGCTCGGCGCTGGCGAGGCACGACACGAGTGCGCCGTCCAGCGCATCGGGCTCCACGCCGAAATGCAGCTTCACGTAATCCGCAAACGGCGCGCGCGCGAGCAGCGGCAGGAATGCCGCGTGTTCCTCGCCGCGTGCGAAGTAGTGCAGTTCGAACGGAGCGTCGAGCTTGATGAGGCGGTACGCCATCGAAAGCAGCGGGGTAATGCCGATGCCCGCGCCAATGAGCACATGGCGCTGCGCCATCGGCGCCAGCTGGAACAGGTTGCGCGGCGCACCCACCGAAAGCTCGGTGCCGATCGACACGTCGTCGTGCAGCGAACGGGAGCCGCCGCGCGACGCGTTTTCACGCTTCACGGCGAAGATCTGTGCGGCGCGCTCGTCGGGGTCGCCGCACAGCGAATACTGGCGCGTGACACCGGAAGGCGCCGTGACGTCGATATGCGCGCCCGGCTCGTAGGCGTCGAACGGCTTGCCGTCGAGCCGCGAAATGCTGAATGAGCGAATGCCGCTGGCTTCGTCGCGCATGGCGTCTACGCGGACCTTGAATGTGTTGGCTTGCATGATGAGGCCCGATCGCTGAAACGGCGGGATGCCGCACTATAAGGAACTGGATGGAACTGGAACGATCGCGCGCGAGGCGCGAGCGGTTGGACCGAGCATACGGCGGCCCGGTCGATCCGGCAAATCGATAAAAAATGGCCTCCCGGATAAATGCCATTGATAATGCGGGCGACGGGAGGCCCGGGCTCGATCAGGCGCGCGTGGCGCTCAGCGGCGCTGCCACGGCGCTTTGGGCGTCCACGGCGGCGCTTTCGCCCTGCGACTGCTCGCGCTCGATGCTCAGGCGGAACGGGCGGCAGCCGAACCCGAGCAGCACGGCCGCGAGCAGCGCCGCGACGAGGCTCACGATCGACATGGAGTGGCCGACGGCGAGTGGCGAGCCGAACACCTTGTCGGTCAGCAGCGCGACGAGCGTGGTGCCGATGCCAAGGCCGATCAGGTTCGAGATGAGCAGGAACACGGCGGAGATTTGCGCGCGCATCTGGTTGGGTGCGAGGGTTTGCATCGCGGCGGTGGAGGTCGGCATCGGGAACGAGGCGAAGAACATCGCGATCACGAGCAGCGTGAGCGAGCCGGCGAGGCTGTCCACCTGGGTGAACGCCGCGGCGGGCAGCAGCATGGCCGCCGCGCCGATGCAGCCCGCGAGCATGGGGCCGTCGGTGCGGCCGCGGCGCAGCAGCCAGTCGTTGAGCCAGCCGCCGCAGAAAACGCCGGTCGTGTTCGCGACGAGCAGGATCGTGCCGAGCGTGTAGCCCGCTTCCACCGGCGACATGCCGAAGCGCCGGATATAGAACGCCGGGGTCCAGCTCATGAGGCAGAACAGCGTCATCGCGTAGAACGAGAAGCCCACGTAGTGGCAGAAAAACGTTTTGCCATGCGAACGAATGAAGCGCGCCGAGTCGGCGAGCGAGACGCGCCGCGCCTGGCCGTTTGCGTCCTGCACGAGGCCTTTGCGCTGCGGATCGCGCACCGTGAGGATAAAGAGGAGACCCACGAGCAAGCCTGGCAGGCCGACGATAAAGAACGTCACCTGCCAGGCATGCACCGAGCCGACAATGGGCAGCGTGACCATCGAAGCCTGCTTGAGCAGCGCGATCACATAGCCGCCGATCAGGAACGCAATGCCGCCGCCAATGAACGAGCCGAGCGAATACACGCCCGCGGCGCGGCCGAGCTTCTCCTTGGGAAAGAAGTCGGCGAGCATCGAATAGGTGCCCGGCGAGAGCGAGGCTTCGCCCACGCCCACGCTCATGCGGGCGAGGAACATGTGCAGGAAATTCTGGCTCACGCCACAGGCGGCCGTGGCGACGCTCCAGAGTGCGATGCCCGTGGCGATGATGCGCGGGCGCGCGTAGCGGTCGGCGAGATACGCGAGCGGGATGCCCATCACCGCGTAGAACAGCGAGAACGCGAAGCCGTGCACGAGGCTGAACTGCGTGTCGGTGAGGTGCAGGTCGCGCTTGATCGGCTCGATCATGAGCGCCAGCACCTGGCGATCGACGAATGAAAAGACATAGGCAAGCATGCAGATCAGCACAACGTACCACTCATACGTGTAACGCCTGGTGCTTTTCTCGCTCGCTGGCGTGGCGCGAGCCGTCCTGCCTGGGGTGGGGTTCATTCCGGTTCTCCGATATGTCGATCGTGTTGTGAGCGCGTGGCCGCGTGCGCCATTCCGTCTCTCGCGAATGGACACAGGTGGACCAGCGTACGCAAACAAATTTCACAGACATAGGCGCACATTTCCCATGCGTCTGCTCGCAATTACCGACCGGGCTAAAGAAATTACCAGGAGGCGCCTGGAAAATCGTGTATTTACAGGGGCTTGGGCCCGCATGCGCCGCATGGCGCGGTGCTCATGAATTGCATCTATAAGTGATATATGGCCGCTTTGATCGACGTTCCATATTGGCCTTTCTAGACTCGCCCCGATTCTTCATCTTTATCGCGGGGACGAAAAGAATGACCAACTGGAAGTGGTGTATTTCACTCATGGGCATGGCGGCGGCGCCCGCTTTCGCGCAATCGAGCCTCACGCTCTACGGCCGTATCGACACGTCGATCGAATACGCGAATTTCGGGCCTAACCACGTGGTGCGCATGGGTACGGGCAATCTGTTCGCAACGCAATGGGGCTTGAAAGGCGTCGAGGACCTCGGCGGCGGCTATGCCGCGATCTTCAAGCTCGAGAATGGTTTCAACTCCGCCACGGGGGCGATCAGCGGCAACGGCTCGCTTTTTGGCCGCGAGGCCTGGGTCGGATTGACGGGGCCGTTCGGCGGGTTGCAGGCCGGTGAAACCTACACGATCCTGCACACCTCGTTCGTGACCTACAGCTTGCCGGGCTACGGCGCGGGTCTCGCGTGGGGCAATGCGTCGAACAATTTCGTGCAGCCGTGGTTCCTGCGCACGAGCAACACGCTGCGCTACACGTCGCCGCGTGTCGCGGGCTTCTTGCTGCGCGCCACCGCCTCGCGCGGGGCCAATGGCGCGGGCAATGTGCCTTCCACGCTCGGCGACACCTACGGCGCGGGCATCAACTACGCGAACGGGCCGCTCTCGATCGACGTCGATTACATGCAGCAGAAGTTCAGCACGGCAACGGCCGCCGCGCTCTCGGCGACGAGCCCCACCGGCACCGGCAATTACGCGCTCGGCGCGATCTCCTATGATTTTGGCTTCGTCAAGCCCGCGTTCATTTATTTGCGGCATCGCGGCGGGCCTGACGTGAGCACCGCGGTCGCGAGCGCCTATTCGAACCCGCACAACGACTTCTTCGAATTCAACGCGACCGTGCCCATCGGCAAGGCGTCGCTGCTCGTGAGCTACGGCCACTATCACAAGATCGCGGACAGCGCGGGCAACGCCGACTCGTACGGGCTGCGCCTCGACTATCCGCTCTCGAAGCGCACGGTGCTCTACACGGGCGCGGCCATGGTTCACAACGGCGAGCACGCCGCGTTTTCGATCAATGGCGCGGGCGGCGGCGCCGTGCCGGTCGGCAAGCCGGGCGCCACCGCAAGCTCGATCGTGGCGGGCGTGCTCACGTCGTTCTAAAACGGTGAGATCGCTTTTGCCCGCTGATTCAAGCGCTAATTCACGCGCGGGTTCAAGTGTGGGTTCAAGCGCTGATTCAAGCGATCAACGCGGGCGGCTTCAGATTGGGCGGGATCGCGAGCCAGCTCTCATAAGGCTCGCGTGTGCCGATGCGGAAAAGCTCCATCAGGAGCGCGCGCAGCCAGCGGTGGCCGGGGTCGGCGTCGAAGCGCCGATGCCAGTAGGCGTTGACGGGCCAGGTGGCCGCGTCGGCGATTTCGAAGGCCGCCATCTCCCCGAGCGGAGCGAATGCGCGCGCAACGGTTCTCGGCAGGATCAGCGCATAGTCGCAGCGATACAGAATGGCGGGCACGACCATGAAGTTCGGCACGGCAACGCGCACGCGCGCAGCGAGGCCGTGCTGCTCCAGCAGGGCCGCCGCTTGCGGGTGAGAACTCACGGCGATGAACTGCAACGCCGCCGGCGCCGCGCCGTCCAGCACGAAGTGATCGTCCAGCCCGTGCTGCTCGGCCACGCGGCGCGCCATCATCAGGACGTAGCGCTCCTGGAGCAACTCGCTGCGATGGAAATGCGTGAACGCGTGGGGAAAATGGCCCATGGCGAAGTCCACGCGGCCCGATTCCACGGCCACGTTGAACTGGTTCTCTTCGATATGCAGCGTTTCGATCACGACGCCTGGCGCGCGTTCGTCGAGTTCGCGCATCAAGGTGGGCAGGAACGCGCTTTCCGCGAAATCGCTCATGTGCAGCCGGAAGGTGCGGCGCGACGTGGCGGGCGAGAACTGCGCGCCTTCGTCGAGCACGGCTTGCAGAATGGCGAGCGCGCGATCGATCGAGGCCGCGAGGCGTTGCGCGCGCGGCGTGGGTTCGACACCGCCGCCCGTGCGCACGAAGAGGGCGTCGTGAAACAGGAGGCGCAGGCGGCCCAGCGCATGGCTCACCGAAGGCTGCGTGATGCCAAGGCGCAGCGCCGCGCGGCCAACGTGCTTTTCGGCATACACCGCGTTGAACGTCTTGAGCAGGTTCAGGTCGAGATCCTGCACGCGCAGCGCGTCGGCGGGTTCGTCGCCTGGCGGCGCTGCGTAATCGCCGGAATGGCTCATGAAAGCGCTCGTCGCGCGCCGCATCGTGCGGTGGCCGAAGGCGGATAGCCGTAGCGGCGCGCATACGCTTTCGCGAAGTGGCCGAAGCTGTGCACGCCATGTTCCAGCAGCACGTCGGTCACGCTGCGCTCGGGGTCCGCTTTCAGCGCGCGATGCACGGCTTCGATGCGCCGCTCGCGAATATAGTCGGCGGGCGACTGGTCGAGAAACTGGCTGAAGCCGTTTTGCAGCGTGCGCGGCGAAACGCCCGCCGCTTGCGCGAGCGTGGCGACGGCGAGCGGTTCGCCCAGATGCGCGTCGATATACTCGCGCGCGCGCTTCACATGCGCGGGCAGCGGCGGCTTCGCGCCGCGCGCGAGCGTTTCGCTGTACGAATGCGGCAACTGCGTGAGCAGCAGCGTGGCGAGCCACTGCGTGAGTTCGGGGCCGAGCAGGCTGTCGCGCGCGCTCGCCTCGATCTGCTCGCACAGGCTGCACAAATAGCGCAGCGTGGAATGGAATGCGGCGGCCCCGCTATGGGTGCGGCCGATTTCGAGGTCGAACACGAGCGGGCGGCGCAGCGAGCTTTGCAGCATGTCGGCGAGCTTGATTTCGAGCGCGGCGCGATCCACGCGCAGCAGCAGGCTGCGGCACGCGGTATCGGTGCTGATGCGGCTCTTGCGCGATGGCGACGACACGCTCAGGCTGCCTGCCGAGAGCGACACGCGCTCGTTGCCCGATTGCAGTTCGGAGCGCCCCGCGAGCGTCGCGCGAAAGAGGTAATGGCCGTCGAGTTCGCCCGCGTCGATATGTGTTTCTCGCCCATAGCAGAGTTCCAGCAGGCTCGCACGATGCATCGCGACGCCATACAGTTCGGCGTTCAGCGGCTCGCGGCCTGACACTTCCATGCGGTGCTCGCAAAGCAGCTTGGCCACTTCGCGTTCGACGTCCTCGCGCGCACGCGTTGCGCCGAGCCGGTTGCTGTGTTTGCGGGGAATCGCAATGTCCATCGTTCAATGGCCTCGAAGTGACGGCAGAGAGCCTCGGCGCCTATGATCCGATGGTCAATAAGTCTGCGCAAGAACGGATTCACCCTCATACCACCCTCGTACGCGACGCGCCGCCCGCATGCTTGCCGCAATTGTGTTGCCGGAGTTGAACAGCGCTTGCGCGTGTTGAAGCGCGAGGGACGGCCCGCGCCTTTACGCTCGACGGTATTGCACATGGAGGCGAACAATGAAGGTCAGCGTACTGGGTGGCGGGCACGGATGCTTTGCGGCGGCGATCGACATGCTCGAAAAGGGCCACGACGTGACATGGTGGCGGCGCGACGCGGCGCAAAGCGCGCGCTTGCGCGCACTGGGCGAGCTGAACGTGAAGGACTGGCGCGGCAAGCGCCGCGTGCCGGTGGGCGACGCGCGCGGCGCGATCCGGCTGGTCGACGATCTCGCCGGCGCGGTGCGAGAGGCGCAACTGATCGTGATTCCGCTGCCCTCTACCACGCACGAATCGCTTGCGGCCCAACTCGCGCCGCATCTCGCGAACGGGCAGGTGGTCTATCTGCCGCCGGGCACGTTCGGCAGCTACGTGTTTGCGAAGGCGATGGCCGACGCCGGCAACCACGCGCGCGTGGCGTTCGCGGAAACGGGCACGCTGCCGTATCTCGTGCGTCGCCACGGCGAGAACGACGTGGTGATCAGCGCGTATGCCACGCGCCTGCCCACGGGCGTATTCCCGGCAGAATCGGCCGAGTGGGCGTTTTCCGTGCTCAAGGAGGGCTACCCGAGCGTCGAGCCTCTGGAGGACGCGCTGAGCGGCGCGCTCATGAATGCCGGTCCGGTGATCCATCCGCCGCTCATCATGATGAACGCGGGGCCGCTGGAGCATTTCGAGGCGTGGGACATTCACAACGAAGGCACGCAGTCGTCGATTCGGCGCGTGACCAATGCGCTGGACGCGGAGCGCGTGGCGGTGCGCGAGGCGCTTGGCTACGGCGCGCCGCATTTTCCGCTGGCCGATCACTACGCGAGCGAAGGCGACGAGTGGATGTATGGACGCGGCGCGCACGGCAAGCTCACGGACAGCGGCGACTGGCGCGAGAAGATCGACTTGAAGACGCATCGCTATATGCTCGAAGACACGCGCCTCGGTCTTTCCTTCATCGTATCGGCCGGGCGCTGGGCCGGTGTGCCGACGCCGGTGGCGCAAGGACTCCTGAGCATTGCGAGCGCGGTGTCGGAGCGAGACTTGTACGGCGAGGGGCGCACGCTGGAAAACCTCGGGCTGGCTTCGCTCTCGCGCGAGGCCATGCGCGAACTGCTCACGCGGGGGCTCGCATGACGCAAGACGCCGGCGCAATCAAGCATATCCACGTGCTCGGCGCGGGGCGCATGGGGCAAGGCATCGCCCTGGCGTTCGCGTTCGCGGGACTGCGCGTGACGCTCATCGACTTCAAGGAGCGCGACGCACTTGCGCGCGCGGAATTCGCGGCGGCGGCGCTGGGCGAAATCGGGCGGCACTTGCAGACCCAGGTCGACTTCGGGCGCATCGATGCGCGCCAGGCCGGTGAAGCGCTTGCACGCGTCGACGTGCTCGATCGCGCGGGCGGGGCGGCGGCACTGGCCGCCTGCGAGGTCGTGTTTGAGGCCGTGCCCGAAGTGATGGCGGCCAAGGAGGCGGCGTTTGCGTGGCTATGCGCGCACGTGGGCAGCGGGGCGACGATCGCGTCCACGACATCGACGTTCCTTGTCACCGATCTGCAAAGGATGGTCACGCATGCGCCGCGCCTCGTCAATGCGCACTGGCTCAACCCCGCGCATTTGATGCCGCTCGTGGAGATCAGCCGCAGCGACGCCACCGACGAAGCGGTTGTCGCGCGGCTCAAGGACCTGCTGCGGCGCGTCGGCAAGGTGCCCGTGGAGTGCGCGCCGTCGGCGGGCTACATCGTGCCGCGCCTCCAGGCGCTCGTCATGAACGAGGCGGCGCGCATGGTGGAGGAGGGCGTGGCGAGCGCGCAGGACATCGACACAGCCGTGCGCACGGGCTTTGGCCTGCGCTTTTCGGTTCTCGGCTTGCTTGAGTTTATCGACTGGGGCGGTTGCGACATTCTCTATTACGCGTCGCGCTACCTTGCGAAGGAAATCGATGCGCGCTTCGAACCGGCCGCCATCGTCGCCCGCCATATGGAGGAAGGGCGCGACGGCCTTCGCGACGGCCAGGGCTTCTACGATTACGCGGACGTCGAGGTGCCCGCCTACGTGAAGCGTCGGCTCGGCGAATTTGGGCGACTGCTGGAGCATCTGGAACTCGCCCCGCGTTATCACTCGGCAAACGAGGCGGCTTGCGAAAGTCCATCCCGGGGATGATCGCCGCCATGCATCGCCGGCCGGCGGTGTGGGCGGACAAAAAAAGAACCCGCACAAGGCGGGTTTCAGAGCTGAGGAGACATGCACAGAGGGCCCGGAGACCACCCTCAAGTCCCACTGTAACGCGCACCGTTGCGATGCGCACCTATCAGAACGGACAGGGCGGAGGCGACGGTTGCGGTGTGAGCGTGACGCTACGCGAGAAGCGTGGTCAATCCAACGCAGGCGGTGACGGCGGGCGCCAATGAGCGAAATCTCGCGTTCAGGCTGACAAGCTTGCTTCCGGCCCAGGCGCCCAGCAGTCCCATCAGCACATAGAGCACGACCAGCAGCGCGCTTGTCCAGGGCGCGACGCCCGCGCCATGTCTCGCGAGCATCGCGGAGAAGATCAACAGGTTGTCGGTGCTGACCGAAAGAAATGCCGAAATCATCACACCCATCGAGAGCGTGGGGAGAACGACGGGCTGCGCTTGTGGCTGTGCCTGCGGCTGTGTTTGCGCGGTGCGCCGCTTCGTGCCCTGTGCGAGTTGAACGAGTCCGATCGACAACGGCACGACCCCGAAGTATCTCGAAGGGATCGCCACCGAACTGGCCGCGAGGCCGATAAGCAGGCTTGCCGCCACCACGGCGGCGCCCGTTGCGACGAAAGCCACAAACAGCTTGAATGGACGCGCGTCTGCGGAGAACGCCAGCATGAGCGCGGCGGAATCCATGTTCGTCGCCGCAAAGGCCGCCAGGGTGGCCGAGACGATTGCAAGCGAAATGTCAGTCACGCGGCGTGTCCGGATGATTCGAGGCGCAATGCAATGTGGCGCCCGAAGGAATCGCTCAGTCTAGCACGAGCGACCCGAGCGCAAATGCGCCGAGCGCGGCCACGGCAATCCCAACCCAGTCAGCGAGATGCCATTTCGGCAGGATCCCCTCTCTATTCGGACTGCTAATGACCTGCGTGGCCGCGGATACGGTCCGTGGTTCTGGTGCCGGTCGCTTGTCCATTCCCGCAGGTTTTGCCACGGAAACTCGCCTGGCCGCGTATTGGCCATCTGCGTGCCGTGCGGCGCAAGTTAGTCGCTCCGGACGAACTTCGCGCCCTCCAGGCCGCCGCGAGCGGCGATTCCCGAACGCACCGTGTGCGCAGGGGCTTCCTCCGGATCGTGATGATTGGAGACCACGAGGAAGGGGCCGCCGGGAATGCGGTGCATGGCGGGCAAAGCGGTGTCACGCGCGTCGTTGCTCGCTGCCGGTGCGGAATGGACCATGATCAGTCGGGGCGTGGGTCTGTGTGGGCGCAAACGTCGAGCGAGAGCGGCGCACAGGCATGGCGCGCCCGTCAGCCGCTTGCCGGCATTCAGTATCGGAGCGGCGATCCGGATTCGCCATCGGTAGACGGGGCAACGATGTTGCCCTTAAGGGCAATCCGCGCCGCTGCCGCGCAATGTTTGCAATCGCGTTCGCGCATTCTCCATTTCATTTGCCGCGCTATTCGCTATGCGCTATGCGCGCTGCGTAGGAAAAACCGCTTTTTCCCTTGTTTCGGCGCAGTCAGAAAACAGGCTGCCCGGGAAATTGCTATAACCCATTGCATGCGGGTTGACTACCGGAATTGGAGCGAAATTGTGAATAGCGATTCGACGAAAATGATTCATGTTGTCGAAGACGATGAATCGATGCGGTTGGCGCTAAAACGGCTCCTTAAATGCGCGGGTTATTCGGTCCGGGACTACGCTTCGGCCGGGGAGTTTCTCGTGAGCGAACCCGAAGAATGGGACGGCTGCCTGCTGGTCGATCTGGAACTGGGCGGCCCGAGCGGTCTGGACCTTCAGCAGGCGCTGCGGCGCCAGCCGCGCACGCTGCCGGTCGTGTTCATGAGCGCGTATAGCGACGTCCCCAGGACCGTGCAGGCCATGAAGGCCGGCGCCGTGGATTTCCTCGTCAAGCCGTTCGAGCGGCAAACCCTGCTGGATGCGCTGGAAGCCGCGCTCCATCAGGGTGTGGAAGAACCGCAAGCGCAACCCGCGCCCACGCGCGGGGTCAAGCTCGGCGATCGCGAGCGCACCGTGTTGAGGGGCATCGTGGCGGGCTTGCGCAACAAGCAGATCGCTGCGGAACTGGGGCTGTCCGAGCGCACGATCAAAAGCTGCCGCGCGGATCTCATGCGCAAGTTCGGCGCGGATTCGCTCGCGGAACTGTTGTGCTGCGCTCAAGGGCTGTTACTGGCGGCGTAGCGCGCGTGCGCGGCCGCTATGACTTGTTCGCAATCGAATCCATGCGCCGCCCGGTTTTGCCTGGTGACGGCGATGTCAGGTGATTTGCATTCATTTGAATCCGATACGCCGATTTGCGTTCGCAGCATTCATCGAAAGAATCACGATATTCCGCTCATTCATGTCTGGTGTTTAAAGCGCGCAAGGCAACCCGGCGCACGTACCTTTCTGCTAACCTGATTCCCGCAGCCGGATTGAATTGGCGAAGCGTGAAATCCACGCAGCCGGTGTTTCGCAAATAACCAATATTAGAGACAAAGCGTTGGAGCGATTCAGTCGTGCATTCCGCGTTTGGTCTGAAGAGGAGATACATGCTTTGCTGCGCGCCGAGCCTGGAGACCGATCGACTGCTGTCTGCGGCGATCCGATGCATGGCGTGCTCGCCGTGCTCCGCTACGGGATGGCCGTCGTCATGGCGGCGTTCCTGCTCGTTGCCTCGACGGCCGCGCTAGCGGCGGAGCCGGTGCGCGTGGTGATCCTCACCGGCACCGACCCCATTCAGCCCGCTGCGCTGGTGCAGATCAGAGCGATCAGAAGCCTGCTGGAAACGTCCATGCCGCACGGCGCGGAGGTCTTTCTCGACGCGCTCGACGGCTTTCGTTTCGGCGCAGAGGATCTCACGCCCGAATTCCTTGCGTTGATGAAGAAGAAGTATGCGGATCAGCGCGTCGATCTGGTGGTGGGCATAGGCAACCACGCCGCCGATTTCGCGTTGAAATACCATGCGCAACTCTGGCCCGGCGCGCCCGTACTGCTCACCAGCGTGCCGGAAAAATGGTTCGAGCAGAACCCGCTGCCCGCCGGCTTTGCGCGCGTGCCGTTTCCCATCGACGTTGCAAAGACGCTGGCCATTGCCGAGGCGCTGCAACCGGACGCCAATCGGCTCGTGGTGGTAGGGGGCACGAGCGACACGGACTATTCGTTCATCGACCGCGTGGTCGAGGCCGCGGCTACGCGCGGCCGCCGGTGGTCGTCGGTCGATATCTGGCGCGGCCTGTCCATCCACGAGATCGAGCAGCGGCTCTCGCAGCTCGACAACCGCTCGGCCGTGGTCTACACGACGATGTATCGCGACCGCGAGGGCCATCGGTTTTTTCCCTATCAACTCGTGCCGGGCATGGTGGCTGCTTCGCGCGCGCCGATTTACGCGTGGTATTCGACGTATCTGGATGGCGGCGTGACCGCGGGCGCCATGTATGACTTCGAGGAGAATGGGCGCCTGACCGGGGAGGCGGCGCTGTCGATCCTGCGCAATCGCGGCCGCATGGACGGGCTGACGTTCGCGGCGCTACCCGCGCGCTGCACGGCAAACGTGACGCAACTGGAGCGCTATGGCCTTTCGATGTCGGCGTTGCCGGCCGATTGCCGGTTGATCGATTTTCCACGGTCGATTTTCCGCGAGTATCGCGGCGTGGTGCTGGCCGCGCTGGCGGTGCTGCTCGCCCAGACCGTCACGATCGTCGCCTTGCTGGCGCAGCGCCGCAACCGGCGGCTCGCCGAAGCCGACGCCACCGAGCGGCGCGGCGAGCTCGCACGCGCCGCGCGCTTTGCGACGGTGGGTGAATTGAGCGCGTCGATCGCGCATGAAGTGGGCCAGCCGCTTGGCGCGATCCTGAGCAATGCGGACGCCGCGGAATTGCTCATCAAGGCCTCGCATGTCGATGGCACGGAACTGGAGGAAATTCTCTCGGACGTGAAGCGCGACGCATTGCGGGCCAATGACGTGGTGCAACGCCTGCGCAGCCTGCTGCAAAAACAGGGCATCGCATTTCAGCCGCAGCCGCTGGACGGCGCGCTGCAATGCGCGCTCAAGCTGATCGCCCCGGAAGCGAAACGGCGCAACATCGGCGTGGAGACGCAATTCGAGGCCGGTGACGCGCAGATCATGGGCGACGCGGTCCAGCTTCAGCAGGTCGTGCTCAATCTCGCGATCAATGCGATGGACGCCATGCACGAAACCGACCCCGCGAGCCGCGTGCTCACGATCGCCACGAAACGCGTCTCGCACGGCGTGGCGTTCGTCGTGGCCGACCGTGGCTGCGGCTTGGGTGGCGTCGGCGTGCGGCGCCTGTTCGAGCCGTTCTATACAACCAAGCCGCATGGCATGGGACTGGGTCTGTCCATTGTCCGCTCGATCGTCGAAGCGCATCACGGGCGCATCGACGTAGCGGCGTGCGACGGTGGCGGAACGGAGTTCACCGTGTGGCTGCCCTGCACGCGTGCGGGGAGTGAGGAAAATGCGCCGGCGAACGCCGGTGCGACTCAAAGCGCCGCTACCTGAGCTTGCCGCGCGCGGGCGCGATTGGCCATCGGAAGAGTCTTCCGCCCGCAATTTCCGCGAATTGCCCGAAAGGGAAAGGGCGTTGCCCCAAGTCCCTATAGTTGCGCCGCGCGTTCTGGACAACGATGGACAAACGGCGTGTCGCGCGCCTGCCGAGGCGGTGACGCCACTCGACGCTGAATCAATGACTACCTGGGCGGGGCATGGAGGGAGAACCACACCTGATCGTGATTATCGAGGACGACAGTGGCTTGCGCAGCGCCATCGAGCGCCTGTTCCGCCTGTCGGGATTCGCTACGCGATCATTTCGAAGTGCTGAGGAAATGGCGATTTCCGGTTGCGCCTCGTCGGCGCGTTGCCTGATCGTCGACGTTCAGCTTCCAGGTGCATCGGGCCCGGCGTTTTATGAGGCGCTGCGGCAACCACGGCCCCCCGCCGTGTTCATCACCGCTCATGACGAGCCCGCCACGCGGCAGGCCGTCGCGATGACCGGGCAACACGCGCTGCTGACGAAGCCGTTTCTGGGCGCGACATTGCTCGGCGCGGTCAACGAGGCGATGCAGCGAGGCGGCTGACGGCTGGCCTTCGCGGATATCCGTTTCCGGTACGAATCAGATAGCTGAAAACCGACGAGCCCGGCTCCTGGGAGTGATGCGATGAGCAAGTCAGTTCCGTGGCGGCTGTTGTCCGCCGTCGTTGTCTTTGCATTGGTCATCACAGGCGTGAGCGCCCGCGCCGACGAGCCGGCCGTTTCGTCGTCTGCAACAAGCGGTTCGACGCAGCTTGCCCCGCAGTCCGCCCCGCATCCCCCCTTGCATGTCGCGATTGCCTCCGTCGCGCCTTTCGTGCTGCCGCAAACCACCGTGCCCGAGGGTTTCAGCATCGATATCTGGAACGAGATCGCGCGCCGTATGCATCGCGACTTCGCGTGGTATCCCGTGGCGACGCAGGCCGAATTGCTGCCCGCCGTGCAACACGGCAATGCCGATGTCGCGATAGCGGCGATCACCATGACGCCCGAGCGGGAGCGCGTGGTGGACTTCTCGATTCCCTATTTCGATTCCGGCTTGCAGATCATGGTGCACACGCAGAACGACAATTCGTTCGTGGGCAGCATCGGGGCCGTTCCGTGGCTCGCCATCGCGGAGTTCGTGGGCGTGGCGGCCGCCATTGTTTTTCTGCTCGCCAATCTGGTCTGGTTAATGGAACGCAAGAGCGATCGCAGTTTCCAGAAGCCCTATTGGCGAGCCATCGGGGAGGGCCTATGGGTGACCATGCTCATCATCGCAACCGGCGAGCACGGCGAACGCGACGCGCCGGGTGTATGGAAACGTGTGCTCGTGCCGACGATGTGGCTGATCGGCGTCGTGCTGATCGCGCAGTTGACGGCCACGGTGACGTCCTCGCAAACCGTGGCGCGGCTCCAGTCGAACATACGCGGGCCGGACGACCTGCCGGGTAAAACGATCGGCACCGTGCCGGGAACGACGGCCGCCGACTACCTCGCCGGGCGCGGCCTGCCGTTCGTGAGCCTGAACAATGCCAACGAGGGATTCCGGCTGCTCATGCAGGGCAACGTGCAAGCGATCGTCTACGACGCGCCAACGCTTCAGTACTGGGCGCCACGGCTCGGTCAAGATAACGTGAGCGTAGTGGGGCCGATTTTCCGGCCGGAGAAGTACGGCATTGCCCTGCCGGGCGGTAGTCAGGTGCGAAAGTCGATTAACGAGGCGCTGCTGGCCATGTATGACGACGGCACTTACGAACAGATCTATAGAAAATGGTTTGCGTCGAGCAAATAGGCGCGGAAATATTTGCAGACATTGCGAGGTGGATAGCCAATCTTCGATGTAAGGCGAAAGGCAGGGAACCATGCGAAGCTATGGTTTCGCGATTGCCATCGATCTGGAGATCTGGAAGCGGCAGGCACGCGGCATGCTCACACTGCCTCGTTTGCGTACACGCCGCACGGCAAGCCTGCCGGATAACGATGCGTCGTGAATCAGAAGTGATCTGAATGGCATGCCGTGCCGGTTGGCACGCGGAACTCCGGTAATTCGCCGTGTGTCCGAATGCCAGAATCCAGACGCTGGCACGCGGTACATCGAGGAGAACCGGCCATGACCAGGCAACAACCCGTGGCAGGCAGTGACCATCCGACGCCCGCGGGCGCGCAATGCGTCGGCGCGTGCGACCCGGCGGAGCATTTCGACATCGTGCTGATTCTGCGCCGCCAGGCATTGACCGAATTTCACGACCTGGTGGACAAGCTCGCCGCGAACGATCCTGCGGCGCAGCCGCTTTCGCGCGAGGAATACGAGCGCCGCTTCGGCGCCTCCGCCGAGGACATCAAGCGCGTCGCGCAGTTCGCGAACGCGCACGGGCTCACGGTGGTTCACGCCGATGCCGCCGCACGCCGCGTGGTGCTCTCGGGCACGGTGCAGCAATACAACGCCGCATTCGGCGTCGCCCTGCAACGCTTCGAGCATCAGGTCGGCAAATCCACGTTTCACTTTCGCCAGCCCAGCGGGCCCGTGCATCTGCCGGATGACATGCACGAGGTCGTCACCGCCGTGGTGGGGCTCGACAATCGCGCGAAGGCGCGGCCGCACTTTCGCATCAACCCCACTACCACGGCCCTGACGCCGGAAACATCGCCGGCGGCGGGCGGCGCGCCGATCCACCCGCCCATTCGCGCGGCGCGCGCCGTGAGTCATTCGTTCACGCCTTTGCAGCTTGCGCAGCTTTACGACTTTCCGGCGGGCGACGGCAGCGGCCAGTGCATCGCGCTCGTGGAGATGGGCGGCGGCTACGACACGGCGGACCTCACGGCCTATTTCAACGAACTGGGAGTGGGCGCGCCGCGCGTGGAGGCGGTGTCCGTCGATCAGGCGACGAACGCGCCGAGCGGCGACCCGAACGGCCCGGACGGCGAAGTCACACTCGACGTGGAGATCGCGGGCGCGCTCGCGCCGGCCGCGCTGATTGCGGTGTATTTCGCGCCGAACAGCGAAGCGGGCTTCGTGGACGCCGTGAGCGCCGCGCTGCACGACAGCCAGCGCAAGCCGTCGGTCATTTCGATCAGTTGGGGCGCGCCCGAATCCGCGTGGTCACAGCAAACGCTCGGCGCGCTTAACGACGCGATGCAAACGGCCGTTGCGCTCGGCGTGACGGTGTGCGCGGCTTCGGGCGACAGCGGCTCGTCGGACGGCGTGGGCGACGGCGCCGATCATGTCGACTTTCCGGCGTCGAGTCCGTACGCGCTTGGCTGCGGCGGCACGCATATCACAGCGTCGAATGGGCACATCACGCACGAGACGGTTTGGGGCAACGGCGAAGACGGCGCGACGGGCGGCGGCGTGAGCGCGACGTTCGCGTTGCCGGCCTGGCAAAAGGGGCTGCGCGTCGTGCGCGGCAGCGGCGGCGCAGGCGCGCTGGTGCGGCGCGGCGTGCCCGATGTGTCCGCCGACGCCGATCCGGCCACGGGCTACGTGGTGCGCGTGGGCGGCGCGGACACGGTGGTGGGCGGCACCAGCGCCGTCGCGCCGTTGTGGGCCGCGCTGATCGCGCGCATCAACGCCGCGCGCGGCAAGCCCGTGGGATTCGCGAACGCGAAGCTCTACGCGCAGCCCGGTGCCTTCAACGACGTGACGAGCGGCAGCAACGGCGACTTCTCGGCCGGGCCCGGCTGGGACGCGTGCACGGGCCTCGGCACGCCGGTAGGCAGCAAGGTGGCGGCGGTGCTCGGCTCGGCGTAGGATGAGCCGGCGCCCTGGCATTGCCGGGCGCCATGCGGGTTGCATGCGAAGTCGCACTCACGGTCTACATCGCGAACCGCCTCTCCACGGAGGAGACGAAATGAACGACGAGGCGCAGTCCAAAGGCAAAGGCAACGGCAAGGCTCACGGGGCCGGTCCCGCGAGCGGCAACGGCAAACACCGCACACCGGCCGACCAGCCGTGCTTCGATCCCACCGCTTACGGCAACGGTCCCGACGACTTCGTCACCGACATGACGGAGAACGCCGCCATCACGCATCACGCCATCCAGATCGGCAAGGAAGCGATCGCCTATACCGCGACGGCGGGCCATCTCGTGACCGTCGATCCGAGCAGTTCGCAGCCCGACGCGAAGATTTTCTACGTCGCGTTCACCAAGGACGGCGTGCAGGCGCAGGACCGTCCCGTCACGTTCTTCTACAACGGCGGCCCCGGTTCTTCTTCGGTGTTCGTGCTGCTCGGCTCGTTCGCGCCCAAGCGCATCAAGACGTCGATGCCGGGCTTCACGCCGCCCGCGCCGTATGCGCTCGAAGACAACCCGGACAGCCTGCTCGACAAGAGCGACCTCGTGTTCATCAATCCGGTGGGCACCGGCTATTCGGCGGCCATCGCGCCGCATCACAACCGCGACTTCTGGGGTGTGGATCAGGACGCCGATTCGCTCAAGCAGTTCATCAAGCGCTACCTCACCGCGAACGATCGCTGGAATTCGCCGAAGTTTCTTTACGGCGAGTCGTATGGCACCGCGCGCAGTTGCGTGCTCGCGTACCGTCTGCACGAGGACGGCGTGGACCTGAACGGCGTCACGCTACAGTCGTCGATACTCGATTACACGCAAAGCGGCAACCCGGTGGGCGCGCTGCCCACGGCCGCCGCCGACGCGTGGTATCACAAGCGCCTGGGCGTGAAGCCCGCGCCGAAGGACTTGCAGACGTTCGCCGCGCAGGTCGCGCAGTTCGCGCGCACCGGCTATTTGCAGGCGCTCTCGAAATTCCCCAATCCGAAGGACAAGGCGATTGCGGCCGCGCTCAAGACGCTTTCGCAATACACGGGCATCGACACGCAAACGCTGGAGTCGTGGAACCTCGACATCGCCGCGTACGACAGCCGCGGCAATTCGCTTTTTCTCACGACGCTCCTGAAGGACAAGGGCATGGCGCTCGGTTCGTACGACGGCCGCGTGACCGCCATCGACACGGGCATCGCCGGCAACATCGACCCGAACTCGGGCGGCAACGATCCCACCATGACGGCGGTGAGCGGCGTATATACGGCCATGTGGAACAGCTATCTGAACGAGCAGCTCAAGTTCCGCACGAATTCGTCGTTCACGGACCTCAACGACCAGGCGTTCAAGAACTGGAACTTCAGCCATATCGATCCGACCGGCGCGCAGAAGGGCGTCGACGCGCACGGCAATATCGTGCTCTACACGGCGGGCGACCTCGCGGCGGTGATGGCGCTCAATCCCGATTTGCGCGTGCTTTCCGCGAACGGCTTTTACGACTTCGTCACGCCGTTCTATCAGACCGTGATCGACTTGCAGAAAATGCCACTCGACAATCAGAAGGTGCGCAACAATCTGAGCGCACGCTTCTATCCCTCGGGGCACATGGTGTATCTCGACGCGGGTTCGCGCACGGCGCTCAAGGCCGATCTCACGAAGCTCTACCAGGGCGTGGTGGCCGACCGGCCCGCGGTGGCGCGCATTCGCGCGCTACAGCGCATGAGCACGATGAGCACCATGCATCATTGATCTCCCGCTGAGCTCTCCTGGCTACGGCGGCGCACGCGCTACTGCGTGCGCCCCTGCGCCATGGCTTCGAGGCAGGCGCGCGCGTCGCCCTGCACGAGCCGCGCCGCGCACGCGATCATCAGGTTCTTGCCGAGACCGAAATCCTCCACCAGATAGCCACGTTCGCAAACGCGCCCCGGCGGCCCCTGCGGATCGGGTACGGACGGCACGCGCTCGATGAGCGTGCCCGCGTCGGACGTATACGCCCAGATCTCCTTGCCGAGCGCGGCCGCGTAGCCGATTTCGAAGGCGGTGCCCGAGTCGGGTTCGCCGGGGCCGCGAAAGTCGTTCACATTCGCCATCACGATGTCGGCGGCGCGGATCGCGTCGACATTGGCGCGATAGATCCATGCAGCCGCGCGCGGGCCGTCGAGGTTGGCGGGCACTTCGGCGTCGAGCGGGTACACGCCCTCGAAGCCGTATTCCGCGCACGCGGCGACAAGGCGTGCACCGTATTCGTGCGCGTCGCGCCGGAACACGTCGAAGCCGGCGAGATACACGCGTGGACGGCGGGGCAGCAGGGTGGAATTCATGGCGCGCGGTTCTCCATGCGGGGTCGTTTTCCGGTCGGTTCGACGATTCTAGCGCCCCGCCTCAGGCCGGCGCGCTTTCGTGCATCGTCCGGGTGCACGCGGACCGGTTTCCAGAGAGGTTGATCGAACGGGCTTACAAATAGTTGACAACAATTGTTGTATCTGGCTACGATCACGCACTTTGCATGCCTCGTGCGGCGCTGTGCGCAGCTCAGGGCGGGCAATTTGTTGCGGGCGCAACGTAATGGGTGGTGGGAGCTAATGGGGCGGGACCCTATGCGCAGCCCGGCTACGTGCGTCTGTTTTCTCCCGCCTTTGCCTGCGCGGCATCGGCTTTGCACCATGTTGGAGACCATGAATACGATCGCCGGTGGCCAGTCGAAGGCCGCATTGCATACTCTCGAGACGCGCGCCTATTCGAAGGCCACGTTGCGTCTGTTGCCGTTTCTTTTTATCTGCTACGTCGCCGCGTACCTCGACCGCGTGAACGTCGGCTTCGCCAAGCTGCAAATGCTGAGCGACCTGCAATTCAGCGAAACCATCTATGGTCTCGGCGCAGGTATTTTCTTCATCGGGTACTTTTTCTTCGAAGTCCCAAGCAATATTCTCATGCACCGGGTCGGCGCGCGCCGGTGGATCGCGCGCATCATGCTCACGTGGGCCGTGCTCTCCGCCGCCACGCTGTTCGTGAAAACGCCCACGCAGTTCTACATCGTGCGTTTCCTGCTGGGCGTGGCCGAGGCGGGCTTCTTCCCCGGCATCGTGCTTTACCTCACGTACTGGTTTCCGGCCGCGCGCCGCAGCCGCATGAACGCGCTCTTCATGATCGGCATTCCGATCGCGGGCGTGCTGGGCGGGCCGCTTTCGGGCTGGATTCTCGCGGCCTTCAACGGCACGCACGGCCTGGCGGGCTGGCAGTGGCTCTTTCTGATCGAAGCCGTGCCTTCGTTCGTGCTGGGCGTGGTCACGCTGTTCTATCTGCCCAACGGCATTCGCACGGCGAAGTGGCTCTCGGCCGAAGAGAAGGCTGTGCTCGAACACAACATCGCGCAGGACCAGGCGGGCAAGGGCCATGCGTCGATTGGCTCGGTGTTCACCAACGGCCGCGTGTGGCTCATGGCCGTGATCTACTTCTGCTGCATGATGGGCCTGTACGGCATCAGCTTCTATCTGCCCACGCTCATCAAGGCGAGCGGCGTGAAGAACGCGCTCGACGTGGGCCTGCTCACGGCCATTCCGTACGCGTGCGCCGTGTTCAGCATGTTGTTCGTGGCGAAGAGCGCCGACCGCACGGGCGAGCGCCGCTGGCACTTCGCGATCGCCTCGCTCGCTTCGGCCGTGGGCCTGTATTTCAGCACCGTGTTCGCTCACAACGTGCCGCTCGCCATGCTCGCGCTTTCGGTGGGCGCGGCGGGCATGCTCGCCACGATGCCCGTGTTCTGGACCTGGCCGAGCGCGATTCTTGCGGGCGGCTCGGCCGCCGCGGCCATCGGCATGATCAACTCGGTCGGCAACCTCGCGGGCTTCGTGAGCCCTTCGATCATCGGCTGGATGAAGGACATGACGCAAAGCACGAACGCGGGCATGTACTGCGTGTCGGCCGCGATGGTGCTGGGCGCGGTGCTTGCGCTGATGCAGCCGAAAAAGCTTGTCAATGGCTGATCGCGCTTGATGTGACGGCGCTTCAGCAATAACAAAAAGCAGCGGCCACGTCCGCTGCTTTTTTCATTGTCGGCTTAACATATCGGCCAAACGCCTGGTATTTCCCGCATGTTGCGCGATGTTCGATTCTGGCCGCAAATGGATGTTTCATGCGAACGCATCAAGCGGACGTTTCAGGCGCGCCAAACCCACGAGATGACGAAGAGAACCGAGCCATGAACCGACTGAAGTTGCTGGCGCTGGCCTGCCTGGCCGTCACGCCCTGCCTTGCGCTGATGCAGCCCGCGGCGGCCCAGGTCGCGCAGCCCACGCTCGAAAAGATTCGCTCTGCGAATATTATCGCCATCGGCTATCGCGAGACCTCGGTGCCGTTCTCGTACGTGGTGGGCGACAACAAGGTGATCGGCTTTTCGCAGGACATCTGCGACAAGGTGATCGAGGCCGTGAAGGCGAAAACGAATCGTCCCAACCTGCAAGTGCGCTTCATTCCGGTCACTTCGCAAAACCGCATTCCGCTCGTGCAAAACGGCACGGTGGACCTGGAGTGCGGCGTGACGACCAACCTGAAGGCGCGCCAGGCCCAGGTGACGTTCTCCAATACGTTCTTCATCGCGACCACGCGCCTGCTCACGCGCAAGGACTCGGGCATTCACGATTTCCCCGATCTGGCCGGCAAGACCGTGCTCACCAACCAGGGCACGACCTCCGAGCGCATCCTGCGGCGCATGAATATCGACAAGCAGATGAACATGCGCATCATCAGCGCAAGGGACTATGGAGAAGGGCGCGCGACACTCGAATCGGGTCGCGCGGTGGCCTACATGATGGACGACGTGCTGCTCGCGGGCACGCGTTCGCTCACGGCGAATCCTTCCGAATGGACCATCGTGGGCACGCCGCAGTCGTCCGAGGCGTATGGATTCATGATGCGCAATAACGACCCGGAATTCCGCCAACTCGTGAACAACACGATGGCGGGCATCATGAAAAGCGGCGAAATCGGCGCGCTCTACACGAAGTGGTTCGAAAAGCCGGTGCCGCCCAAGGGCGTGAATTTCCAGTTTCCGATGAGCGAAGCACTGCGCGCGCTCTATGCCGCGCCGAACGACCGCGCCTTCGACTGAGCGTGGCCCGCGTGCCCGAACCGTGAGATCATCTCGTTCCTGAGGCGCCGGGCGGCGCGGCGGGCTCATGGGCGCGGCGGTCGAAATCGCGCGTATGGGCGGCGACCGCCTGTGCGCGCCATGAATCCATTGACGTGTAAAAGCGCAAGACAAGCGGGAGCGGACATGCAAGAAGATGGCAGCACGGTGGTGATCGTCGGGGCAGGGCACGCGGGCGGCAACGCCGCGGCGCTGTTGCGGCAGTATGGGTTCGGTGGCCGCGTCGTGCTGGTCGGCGAGGAGCCGGTGCCCCCGTATCACCGGCCGCCGCTCAGCAAGGCCTATTTGAAGGGCGAGGCCGATGTCGAGCGCCTGTGGTTGAAGCCGCGCGCGTTCTACGACGAGCAACGCATCGAACTGAAGCTCGGCGCGAGCGCGCAGTCGCTCGACCGCGCAAGCCGCACGCTCACGTTTGCCGACGGCAGCCAGCTTCAATACGACAAGCTGATTCTCGCCACGGGCTCCACGCCGCGCGCGTTGACGGTGCCGGGTCACGATCTCGCGGGCGTGATCGCGCTGCGCTCGCTCGCCGACGCGGACGTCTTGCGCGAGCGCGTGCAGCCGGGCGAAAAGCTCGTGGTGATCGGCGCCGGCTATATCGGCCTCGAAGCGGCCGCGGCGGCGCGCCAGCTCGGCCACGACGTCACGGTGCTGGAAGCCGCGCCGCGCGTGCTCGGCCGCGTGACGGGCGAGACGGTTTCCACGTTCTATACGAACGAGCATCGCGCGCAGGGCGTCGATCTGCGCCTGAACGCGAAGATCGAGGCGCTCGTGGGCGAGGGCGGCAAGCTCACCGGCGTGCAGCTCGCGGGCGGCGAGATCGTGCCCGCCACGCTCGCGCTGGTCGGCATCGGCATCCTGCCGAACGAGGCGCTCGCGAAGGCGGCGGGCATCACGTGCGTCAACGGCGTTCAAGTGGACGACGACGCGCGCACGAGCGACCCGGATGTCTTCGCCATTGGCGACTGCGCGCACCGGCCGCTGTCGCACTATGGCCGCTCGGGGCGGCTGGAGAGCGTGCACAACGCAGTGGAGCAGGCGAAGCTGGCGGCCGCCGCGATCGTCGGCAAGCCGCGCCCCGTGTGCGATGCGCCCTGGTTCTGGTCCGATCAGTACGATCTCAAGCTTCAGACCGTGGGCCTGCTCGAAGGCTACGACGAGGCGATCGTGCGCGGCGACCCGGCCGCGCGCCGCTTCGCCGTGTATTACCTCAAGGACCGCGTGCTGCTCGCGGTGGACGCGGTCAATTCGATGCCCGATTTCCTGTGCGGCAAGAAGCTCGTGGGCAAGGGCGTGCCGCTCGACCTCGACGCGCTGCGCGATCCGGCCACCGACATGGGCAAATTCGCCGCCGCGGCGCTCGCTTGAGCGGGGAAGGCGGGGCGCTGACGCCCCCGCTATTTTTGCGATCGGGATAATCTGCGCGCCGGACTGGCGCACGACGTTTGCGCCGGATGAACCATCCCCGCATCCCGATCGCCCGATGAAACCCTCTGTCACGCCCTCCTTGCCCGGCTCGCCGGCTTCGTCCGCCTCGCCGGGCAGGCAGCGCGGCCTCCAGGCCAGCGCTTTCGCGCAACCCGGCGCGCCCGCGCTGGCGGGGCCGGAGGGCATCCGCTACGACTTCAACTACGGCTGCCGCGTGCAGGTGCCGCAAGACGGCTGGCGCGTGCGCATGCACGACCTCGACACGGCCAACGTGCTGTTCGACGAGGTGCTGGGCGCGGGCGAGATCGCCACGAGCCGCCGCAAATACTACGTCCGCTTCCGGCTGGAAGTATTCGACGGACCGCGCCGCGTTTTTTCGCATTCTTTCGATGCGGCCGGGCGTCGCGTGCGCGTGGTGGTGGGGTCGGGCGCGATTGGCGACGCGATGGCCTGGATGCCGGCCTTCGAAGCCTTTCGCGAGCAGCACGGCTGTGATTTGACCGTGCAGATGCCGGCCGCGCTGCACGCGCTTTTCGAGGCGGGTTATCCCCGCATCGCATTCGCGCCGCCCGCCGAAGCCGCCGCTGACGTTGACGCTGACGTGCCGCAGCCGCTTTACGCGACCTACCGCGTGGGCGCGTACCGCCCGCTCTCCGATCGCGACCATCAGCCCACCGACCTGCGCGTGAGCAGCCTTCAGGACTTCGCCTCGTACATGCTGGGCGTGCCGGCGCTGGAGCGCCGCCCGCGCATCGTGGTGGCCGATCGGACGCGCACGATCGCGCAGCCCTACGTGTGCATCGCAACGCAAGCCTCGGCGCAGTGCAAATACTGGAACAACCCGCAAGGCTGGCCGGCCCTGGTGGCGCATCTGAAGGCGCGCGGCTACCGCGTGCTGTGCATCGACCGCGACCGCGAATACGGCGCACCCGGCGCGACGAACGTCATGCCCGAGGGCGCCGAGGACTTCACGGGCGCGCGCCCGTTGCAGGAGCGCGCGAGCCTGCTCGCCCACGCCGACTTTTTCGTGGGGCTGGGCAGCGGCCTGTCGTGGCTCGCATGGGCCGTGGGCGTGCCGGTCGTGCTGATCAGCGGTTTTTCGCATCCGAAGGCCGAGTTCCAGACGCCGTGGCGCGTGATCAATTTTCACGCCTGCAATAGCTGCTACAACGACACGCGCCACGAGTTCGACGACAGCGACTTCGGCTGGTGCCCGCGCCACGCGGGCGACGCCTTCCGCTACCAGTGCACGAAGGCGATCACGGCCGAGCATGTGACCCGCGTGGTGGACCGGCTCATCGCCGCGCACGGCCAGCGTCATTGAAGCCCGCGGCGAAGCGCACGCCGCAGGGAATCGGGACGAGTAACCTCTCGAACCCGGTCTCGAACCCGGCTTCGAACCGCAGCGTCATCAGTCTCGGCTAGAATGCGAACGCGGCGCCGTCCACGAGACGGCTCAATTCGATAGAGCCAGCCGCGCCACCCGGCGTTCGCATCAAGACGAGCGCCGTGACTCGAGGAGAGTGACGCAATGGAACAACGCTCCCGCTTTGGGGCGAGCCTGCTGCCTTATCTGCTCGTCGGCCCGCAGCTCGCGGTGACCGTGATCTTCTTCCTATGGCCCGCCGGGGTGGCGCTGTTGCAGTCCACCCAGGCCGAAGATGCCTTCGGCACGTCGTCCGTGTTCGTCGGCCTCGCCAACTTCACGCGGCTCGCCCGCGACCCGCTCTATCTGGACTCGGTCAAGACCACGCTCGTCTTCACCGCGCTCGTGACGTTCGGCGGCCTCGCCATCTCGCTGCTGCTCGCGGCCATGGCGCACCACGTGACGCGCGGCAAGCGCTTCTATCAAACGTTTCTCATCTGGCCGTATGCGGTCGCGCCCGTCATTGCTGCCGTGCTGTGGGGCTTTCTGTTCAACCCGAGCATAGGCCTCGTGACTTACGCGCTCGCGCGCTTCGGCGTGGTCTGGAATCACGCGCTCAATCCCGGCCAGGCCATGACGCTCGTCGTGGTCGCCTCGGTATGGCAGCAGATCAGCTACAACTTTCTGTTCTTTTACGCCGGGCTTCAGTCGATTCCGCAGTCGCTGTTCGAAGCCGCCGCCATTGACGGCGCGGGGCCCGTGCGGCGCTTTTTCGGCATCGCGTTTCCGCTGCTGTCGCCCACGAGCTTCTTTCTGCTCGTGGTGAACGTGGTCTATGCGCTGTTCGACACCTTCCCGGTGATCGACGCCGCGACCGGCGGCGGCCCCGGCCAGGCCACGCGCACGCTCGTCTACAAGATCTTCGACGAAGGCTTTCGCGGCCTCGACATCGGCAGCTCGGGCGCGCAGTCGGTCGTGCTGATGCTGATCGTCACTGCGCTCACGATCTTCCAGTTCCGCTTCATCGAGCGACGGGTGCAGTACTGATGGTCGAGAACCGCAAATACTTCAACCTGTTCTGCCACGTCATGCTGCTGCTCGGCGTGGCGGTGGTGGCCTTTCCCGTGTACGTGGCGTTTTGCGCGGCCACGATGAACGAGAAGGAGGTCTTCACGGTGCCGCTCTCGCTCGTGCCGGGCACGCACCTCTTCGCCAACATGGCCACCGTGTGGCACGCGGGCACGGGCAGCGCCGCGAGCCCGTTCAGCACGATGCTGATGAACAGCGTGATCACGGCGCTGGTGATTTCGGTGGGCAAGATCGCCATCTCCATCATCTCGGCCTATGCGATCGTGTTCTTCCGCTTTCCGTTCCGGCGCTTCGCGTTCTGGCTGATCTTCGTGACGCTCATGCTGCCCGTGGAAGTGCGCATCTTCCCGACCGTGCAGGTCGCGGCCACGCTGCACCTCACCAACACGTATGCGGGCCTCACGCTGCCGCTCATCGCCTCGGCCACGGCCACGTTCCTGTTCCGCCAGTTCTTCCTCACGCTGCCCAACGAGCTGATCGAGGCGGCGCGCATCGACGGCGCGGGGCCGCTGCGGTTCTTCTGGGACGTCGTGCTGCCGCTTTCGAAGACCAACATCGCTTCGCTGTTCGTCATCACGTTCATCTACGGCTGGAACCAGTATTTGTGGCCGATTCTCATGTCGAGCACGGCCTCGATGACCACGGCCGTGGTCGGCATCAAGAGCATGATTTCGAGCGGCGACGCCGCCACGCAATGGCATCTCGTGATGTGCGCGACGATGATCGCCATGCTGCCGCCGCTCGTGGTGGTGCTGGCCATGCAGCGCTGGTTCGTGCGCGGGCTCGTGGACGTGGAAAAGTGAAGATGGATGCGCGCGCAACGATGATCGATACGGATAAACAGGCGGCGCGTGCGGCGAACCAGGCCGGATGCGCGCTTCGGGAGACGGCATGGCGGCATTGAGCATAAGCGGTGTGACGAAGTCGTACGACGGCGCGCATCCGGTGTTGCACGGCATCGACGTGCAGGTGCAGGACGGCGAGTTCATGGTGCTCGTGGGCCCGTCGGGCTGCGGGAAGTCCACGCTGCTGCGCATGGTGGCGGGACTCGAAACCATCACGTCGGGCGAGATCGCCATCGGCGGCAAGGTGGTCAACCGCGTGGAGCCCAAGGATCGCGACATCGCGATGGTGTTCCAGAACTACGCGCTGTATCCGCACATGACGGTGGCGCGCAACATGGGCTACAGCCTCAAGCTGCAAGGTCTCGACAGCAAGACGATCGACGCGCGCGTGAGCGCCGCCGCCGATATTCTGGAACTGGGCAAGCTGCTGGAGCGCAAGCCGCGCGAACTGTCGGGCGGCCAGCGGCAGCGCGTGGCGATGGGGCGCGCGATCGTGCGCGAGCCCTCGGTGTTCCTGTTCGACGAACCGCTTTCGAATCTCGACGCGAAGCTGCGCGTGCAGATGCGCCTGGAAATCCAGCGTCTGCATGCACGCCTGCGCACAACGAGCCTGTACGTCACGCACGACCAGATCGAGGCGATGACGCTTGCCCAGCGCGTGATGGTGCTCAACGGCGGGCGCGCCGAGCAGATCGGCACGCCCGGCGAAGTCTACGATCGGCCGGCCACGATGTTCGTGGCGAGTTTTATCGGCTCGCCCGCCATGAACCTGCTGCGCGGGCGCGTGAGCGAGGACGGCCGGCGCTTCGAAACGGCGGGCAACGGCCCGCATCTGCCGCTGGCCGAGCCGCCGGCGTGGCTGCCGAAGGGCGCGGAGTGTGTGCTGGGCGTGCGGCCCGAGCACATGTACGCGCGCGGCGCGGCGCAGGCGGGCGACGCCGCGGCGGCGACGCTGGAAGTCGAAACCTGCGAACTGCTGGGCGCCGACAACCTCGCGCACGGCCGCTGGGGCAGCGCCGACGTGGTGGTGCGCCTGCCGCACGAAACGCGGCCCGCACCCGGCGAACGGCTTGCCGTGCAGTTGCCGCCCGCGCGACTGCATTTCTTCGACCCGGCAACGGGGGCGCGCCTGGGTTGAGGCAAACCGCTCGTCCTTGAGCGCGCGACGGAGCCTCGGTGCGCGCGTGAATCCGTCGCTCGCCGCCGCCCCGATTGTCGTAAACTGTCGCCTCGTGCGGGCGCAATGCCGCCCGCACCTTTCGTATCGGCACGACACTCGAACTGGCGACATGGCCGCAATCCTTCTCTTCCGCTTCCTCGCCCAATCCGCCCACCGCCCGCGCGCCGCGCGCCGGAGCCTCGCTTGAGCGCGCGCGAACTGCCCCCGGGGCTGATGCTCGTTCACGGCAATCAGCCCGAACGCATGCGCGACCTGATCGTGCAGTGGATCGGCCAGAATCCGATCGCGCCGCTCGAAAAGGAAATGTTCCTCGTGCAGAGCAACGGCATCGCGCAATGGCTCAAGCTGGCGTTCGCGGCCGATCCCGAGGAGGGCGGCTGCGGCATCGCAGCGGCGTTCGAAATGTCGCTGCCGTCGCGCTTCCTGTGGCAGGCGTATCGCGCGGTGCTCGGCAACGAGGCGGTGCCCGCGGTGTCGCCGTTCGACAAGTCGCGCCTCGTCTGGCGTCTCATGCGCATGCTGCCCGCGCTGCTCGACGAGCCGGGCAGCGAATACGAGCCGCTCAGGCGCTTCATGGCCAACGACGAGGACCAGCGCAAGTGCTTCCAGCTCGCGCAGCGCGTGGCCGACCTGCTCGACCAGTACCAGGTCTATCGCGCCGACTGGCTCGCCGCCTGGGCCGAGCATGAGGATGTGCTGATCGATGCGCGCAACGCCCGCGTGCCGCTGCCCGACGAGGCGCGCTGGCAGGCTGCGCTCTGGCGCGCGCTGCTCGCGGACGTGGGCGCGCAGGCGAGCGACGGCATCGACCTGCGCGACACGGGCCGCGCCGCCGTGCACGAGGCGTTCATGCAGCGCGCCCAGGCGTGGCAGGAGGGCGATCCTCGCCCCAAAGGGTTGCCGCGCCGCCTCGTGGTATTCGGCATTTCGAGCCTGCCGCGCCAGTCGGTCGAAGTGCTCGCCGCGCTCGCGCGCTGGAGCCAGGTGCTCATGTGCGTGCACAACCCCTGCATGCACTACTGGGCCGACATCGTCGCCGACCAGGACCTGCTGCGCGCGCGCCATGCGCGCCAGCGCCGCCGCGCGGGATCGCCCGCGCAACTCGACGAGGCGCAGTTGCATCTGCATGCGCAGCCGTTGCTCGCGGCGTGGGGCAAGCAGGGGCGCGACTTCATCGGCCTGCTCGACGAATACGATAGCGACGAGGCGCGCGAGAGCTATACGCCGCATTTCACGCGCATTGGCCAGCGCATCGACCTGTTCGAGGGCGACGAGGCGTTCACGCTGCTCCAGCAGTTGCAGGACGATATTCGCGACCTGCGCCCGCTTGGCGAGACGCGCGAGCACTGGGAGCCCGTGGACCCGCGCGAGGACGAGTCGATCCGCTTTCATATCGCGCACAGCGCGCAGCGCGAAGTGGAGATCCTGCACGACCGTCTGCTTGCCGCGTTCGCCGCGGACCCCACCTTGCGCCCGCGCGACGTGATCGTGATGGTGCCCGACATCGAGGTCTACGCGCCGCATATCCAGGCCGTGTTCGGCCTGCTCGACGGCGACGACCCGCGCAGCATTCCGTTCAGCGTCGCGGACCGCGCGCAGCGCGCGTTCGATCCGCTCATCGGCGCGCTGGAGATGCTGCTCGCGCTGCCGTATTCGCGCGTGACCGTGAGCGACGTGCTCGACCTGCTCGAAGTCCCCGCCGTGCGCACGCGCTTTGGCATCGACGAGGAGGACGTGCCCACGCTGCGCAACTGGATCGACGGTGCGAACATTCGCTGGGGCCTGCACGCGGGCCAGCGCGCGAGCCTGGGCCTGCCCCAGGCCGACGAACTGAGCGCGCCCAATAGCTGGGCGTTCGGTTTGCGGCGCATGTTGCTCGGCTACGCGGCGGGCGAGCGCGCGGGCGCATGGCGCGGCATCGAGCCGTACAGCGAGATTGGCGGGCTCGACGCGGCGCTGCTCGGTCCGCTCACGCGGCTCGTGGATGCGCTCGACCACGCCTGGCGCACGCTGCGCGAACCGGCCACGGTCGAGGTGTGGTGCGAGCGCCTGCGCGCGCTGAAGGCCACTTTCTTTGCGGCCGACGACGGCGAGGACGCCTACACGCTCGACTGCCTCGACGGCGCGCTCGAAACCTGGCGCGAGGCCTGCGACGAGGCCGCGCTCACGCAGTCCTTGCCGCTCGCCATCGTCGCGGAGAACTGGCTCGCGGTGCTCGAAGGCGGCGGTCTTTCGCAGCGCTTTTTCGCGGGCGCGGTGACCTTCGCCACGCTCATGCCGATGCGCGCGATTCCCTTCCGGCGCGTGTGCCTGCTCGGCATGAACGACGGCGATTATCCGCGCAGCCGCACGCCGCTCGACTTCGACCTCATGCGCCGCGACTATCGCCCCGGCGACCGCTCGCGCCGCGAAGACGACCGCTATCTGTTTCTCGAAGCGCTGCTCTCGGCGCGCGACCATTTGCACGTTTCGTGGGTCGGGCGCAGCGTGACCGACAACACGCCGCGCCCGCCCTCGGTGCTGGTGGGGCAGTTGCGCGACCACCTCAAGGCCGGCTGGCGGCTCGAAGGCGAGGAAGAAGGCGGTGGCGAAGCGCTGCTTCATGCATTGACCATCGAGCATCGCTTGCAGCCGTTCAGTCCGGACTATTTCCCGGCGCGCCCCGATGACGCGCTGCTGTACACCTATGCGCACGAGTGGGGGCGGCCCGCGCCGCCGCCAACGGACGGCGCGCGCGCCGCGGCATTGGCGCCCGCCGAGCGCGACGAGCCGCTGACGATCCGCGAGCTGGGCGAGTTCCTGCGCGAACCCGTGCGCGGCTTTTTCCGGCAGCGCCTGCGTGTGGCGTTCGAAAGCGCGGACGCGGCCAGCGAAAATCACGAGCCGTTCGAAGTGGATGCGTTGCAGGCCTGGCAGTTGCAGGGCGAACTGATTCGCGCGCAGGTGCTGGCGATGGAGCGCGGCGAGGACGACCTCGAACCGGTGGCGCTCGCGCGCCTCGAACGCATGCATCGCAGCGGCGACCTCGCGACGGGCGGCTTTGGCGAAGTGATCGGCGAGGAACTGCTTGCGCCCATGCCCGAGCTGTTCGCCGAATATCGCAAGGCGCTCGCGCGCTGGCCCGAGCCGCTCGAACATCAATACGAAATTCGTCTCGATGCGACGCGCGACGGCCGCCTGGTTTCGCTCGACGACTGGCTCGACGACTTGCGCTCGGGCCCGGACGGCGCGCTTGGCCGCGTGATTCTGGAGCCGGGCACGCTCGTGAAGGACAGCCGCTATCGGGGCGACCGTCTCGTGCCGTATTGGGTCGCGCATGTGGCCGCGCAACTTGCCGCCGGCCCCGTCACCACGGTGATCGTGAGCAAGGTGGGCGTGGCGGAGTTCGCGCCGCTCGACGCACAGCTCGCGCGCGCTTACCTGCTCGCATTGCTCGCCGCGTGGGACGACGGCGCGCGCCGGCCGCTGCCGCTCGCGGTCAAGACCGCGTTCGCGTGGCTGCGCAAGCTGCCTGACGCCTTTGACGGCGCGCGCGCCACGGTGCCCGCCGAAGCGTGGGAAGCGGGTCTTGTGGCCTACGAGGGCAACGGCCGCACGCCCGGCGAGCGCGACACGAACGCCTATTTGCGCCGCGCGTTTCCCGACTTCGAAGCGCTTGCCGCGCACGACGACTTCATTACGCTCGCCACGACACTGCTGCTGCCGGTCGCGCGCGCGCCGCTCGCCTCGTCGCGTGCCAAACGCGCCTCGGGCGAGGCTGGAGACACTGCATGAACCTGCGCGAGGACCTCGACGCCGAAGTGCTGGACCCGCTGCGCTTTCCGCTGTATGGCAGCCGCCTGATCGAAGCGAGCGCGGGCACCGGCAAGACCTTTACGATCGCGATGCTGTACGTGCGCCTCGTGCTCGGCCACGGCGCGCTGAACCCGGCGAGCGACGAAGCCGATGTTGGCGATGAGGCGCGCACGGCCGGGCGCGCGCTCACGCCGCCCGAAATCCTGGTCGTGACCTTCACGGACGCCGCGACGAAGGAGCTGCGCGAGCGCATACGCGCGCGTCTGATCGAAGCCGCCGAATGCTTTCGCGTCGAGCCCGAAGACGTGCCCGACCGCGCGCCTGGCGAAGACCTGCTGCACGATTTGCGCGAGGACTACGCGCCGGAGCAGTGGCCCGGCTGCGCGCGCCGCCTGCAACTCGCGGCCGAGTGGATGGACGAGGCCGCGGTCTCGACGATCCACGGCTGGTGCAACCGCATGCTGAGCGAACATGCATTCGACAGCGACAGCCTCTTTTCGCAGACGCTGGAAACCGATCAGACAGAGCTGCGCGCCGAGGTGGTGCGTGACTACTGGCGCACCTTCATGGCGCCGCTCGACGCGCGTTGCGCGGCCGAGGTGCGGGCGTGGTTCGCGAGTCCCGACGCCTTGCACCAGGCGATTCGCGGGCTGCTTGCCCATGCCGACTTGCTGCCGGAAACGCCCGAGCCCGAGACGGCGCTGCTCGACGCGCGCAAGCGCGCGCAGGACGAGCTCGAAACGCTGAAAGCGCCGTGGCGCGTGTGGATCGACCAGGTCGAGGCGCTCCTGGGCGACGCGCGCGCGGCGAAGCAGTTCGACGCGAGGAAGCTCAATTCGAAGCACTGCGAAACATGGATCGGCAAGCTGCGCGACTGGGCCAACGACCCCGAATCGGCGCATCCCGGCTTCGACGACAAGGCCGCGGTCTGGACGCGCCTCACGCCAGCAGGTCTCGCGGAGATCTGGACGAAGGGCGAGCCGCCCGCGCACGCCGCGTTCGTGGCGATGGAAACCTTGCGCGAGTCGCTTGCTGCGCCGCCCGAGGCGAAGCAGGACCTGCTGTGCCACGCGGCGCGCTGGATCGCGCGGCGTTTCGAGGAAGAAGAGGCGCGCCGCTCGCAAATGGGCTTCGACGATCTGCTCACCCGCCTGCGGGCGGCGTTGCAGCGTGAGAACGGCGCGCGCCTCGCGGAGATTATCCGCAAGCAGTACCCGGTCGCGCTGATCGACGAGTTCCAGGACACCGACCCGGTCCAGTACGCGATCTTCGATGCGGTCTACCGTATCGCCGCGCACGACACCGAGACGGCCATCGTCTTGATCGGCGATCCGAAGCAGGCCATCTATGCGTTTCGCGGCGCGGATATCTACACGTACCTGGAAGCGCGGCGCGCATGCGAGGGGCGGCTCTACACGCTCAAGAAGAATTTCCGCTCCACGCGCGCGATGGTCGATGCGGTGAACCGCTGCTTCGAAGCCGCCGAGTTGCGCCCGGAGGGCAGCGGTGCGTTTTTGTTTCGCAGCCCTGACGGTCGCGAGAACGCGCTGCCGTTCGTCGCCGCCGACGCGCATGGCCGGCCGGAAAAGCTGGTGGCGGCCGGTGCGGCGCTGCCGGCGCTGAACGTCTGGTGGATGCCGCCCGTCGCCGACGGCAAGCCGTTGAGCAAAGGCGCGTACCTCGCGGGCATGGCCGCGAGCTGCGCGAGCGAGATGGTGCGCCTGCTCAATCTCGGGCAGGAGGGCGCGGCGGGCTTCATGCCCCTGGAGGGCGAGGGCGGCATGCGGCCGTTGCAGCCCGCTCATATGGCGGTGCTCGTCAACAACCGCAGCGAGGCGCAGGCGATACGCGAAGCGCTCGCCGCGCGCGGCGTGCGCAGCGTCTATCTCTCGGATCGCGACTCGGTGTATCAAACGCCGCAGGCCGAGGAACTGCGCTACTGGCTCGCGGCCTGCGCCGAGCCCGACGACGGCCGCCTCGTGCGCACCGCGCTCGCCACGTCGACGCTCGGTCTCGACTGGGCCGAACTCGATCTGCTCGGCCGCGACGAGTTCGCGTGGGAAAAGCGCGTGCTTCAGTTCCGCGAGTATCGCGACTGCTGGCGCAAGAAGGGCGTGCTGCCCATGTTGCGGCGCCTCTTCAACGATTTCCACGTGCCGCAGCGCCTGCTTGGCGAAGCGGCGAGCGCGGGGCTGAACGGCGAGCGCGCGCTCACGAACCTGCTGCATCTCGCCGAACTGCTGCAACAGGCGAGCACGCAACTCGACGGCGAGCACGCGCTGATCCGCTACCTGGATGAACAGCGCGAGGACGAAAGCGCGGGCGGCGGGGGCGACGCGCGCCAGTTGCGCCTGGAAAGCGATGCGGGACTCGTGCAGGTCGTGACGATCCACAAGTCCAAGGGCCTTGAATATCCGCTGGTGTTCTTGCCGTTTGCCTGCGCGCATCGCGCCGTCAAGCCGGACGACGTGCCGTTCAAATGGCACGACGAAGAAGGCGTGCTGCGCGTGACGCTGGAAGCCGACGCGAGCGTGCTGCGCCAGGCCGATCGCGAACGCCTGGGCGAAGATCTGCGCAAGCTTTACGTTGCGTTGACGCGTGCGCGCTACGCCACGTGGATCGGCTATGGGCCGGTGCAAGGCGTGGAAGCGAGCGCCTTTGGTTATCTGCTCAATGGCGGCGGCGCCGTGCCTGCTGAGGAAACCGAAGCATTCCTCGGCGCATTGCGTGGACCGTGCGCGGACATTGCCGTCGCGCCCGCGCCGCAAGCGGCTCGCGAAGTGCTGGCGCTGCGCGATACCGGCGCCGTGCGCGGCCAGGCGCGCACCCTCGCGAGGCGCGAACGCGAGCGCTGGTGGGTCGCGAGCTATTCGAGCCTGAAGACGGTCGAGGCTTCGATTGGCTCCGGCGTGCCCGTCGAGGCCGACGAGGCGCGCAGCGCGCCCGACACGCGCGGCGAGGACGTCTTCCTCGAACTGCTCGAATCGACCATGCCGCCCGACGAAGACGAAGCCTTCGACCGCGGCGCCGAACCGCTCGCCCCGGCGCTCGCGCCGATGCACGGCTTCGAACGCGGCGCGGACGCGGGCAGCTTCCTGCACGAGCTGATGGAATGGGCCGCCGACGAAGGCTTTGCCGCGATTGCCGAAGACGAGGCGCGCGTGCGCGACATGGTCGCGCGCCGTTGCAGCGTGCGCGGCTGGTCGCACTGGATCGACCTGCTCACGGCGTGGATGCTCGAACTCGTGCGCACGCCGCTGCGCCTGCCGGACATCGACGGCGAGCCCGTCGCGCCGGTCGCGTTCGCGGCGCTCGGGTCGTATATGGCGGAGCTGGAGTTCTGGGTCACGGCGCACTCCGTCGATACGCTCGCGCTCGACGCGCTCGTCACGGCATTCACGCTGGACGGCGAGGCGCGCCCCGCGCTCGACGCCACCACGCTCAACGGTATGCTCAAGGGCTTTATCGACCTCGTGTTCGAACACGAGGGCCGCTATTACGTGGCCGACTATAAATCGAACTGGCTGGGCCCCGACGACGCCTCGTACACGGCGGCAAAGATGCGGGCGCAGATCCTGCATTCGCGCTATGAACTGCAATACGTGCTGTATCTGTTCGCGCTGCACCGGCTGCTCAAGGCGCGTCTTCCCGATTACGACTACGACCGCCACGTGGGCGGCGCCGTGTACCTGTTCCTGCGCGGCGGCCGTGCGCCGGGGCAGGGGTTGCATTGCGAACGACCGCCGCGTGAGCTGATCGAACGACTCGACGCGCTCTTCGCGCGTCGCGATGTGCTGGAGGATGTGGCATGACGAGACGCCGCACGAAAGATCCGATGGGCGTCACCGGCGATCTGTTCGAAAACCTGGAGATGCCGTCGCAAGGCGAGGCGGCGGCTTCGTCGTCGCCTTCGACTTTGCCTTTACTTTCGCCTTCGCCTTTGCCTGTCAAGCAGCACGGTGCGCGCGATTCGGCCGCGCCAATGCTGGACGTGCTCGACAACTGGGTGGAGCGCGGCTGGCTGCGCACGCTCGACGCCGCGTTCGCGCGCTTCCTGTGGACCGAAGCGCCGCATTGCCCGCCGCTCCTGCTGCTGGCGGCTGCGCTGGCGAGCCATCAACTCGGGCGCGGCCACGTATGTCTCGACCTCAAGGCGACGCTCGACGATCCGGCGTTTGCGCTTTCCTTGCCGCCGGACGGCCCGCAACTGCCGGCCGCCGCGCCGGCCCAGCCGCCCGCCGAGGTGCTGGCGGGCGTCACGCTCGCGCAATGGCGCGCGGCGCTCGCCGAGCCGGATCTGGTGAGCGAGGAGGCGACGGGGGCGCAGGATAATACGCCGCTCGTGCTCGCGGGCACGCGACTTTATTTGCGGCGCTACTGGCAGTACGAGCAGGACGTGCGCGAGGGCATCGAGCGGCGGCTCACGCGCGCCGGGCAGCTCGAAGCCGGGCTGCCGCTGGACGTGGCGCGCGCCGCGCTCGACGCATTGTTCGCGCCGCGCAGCGAAGCCGCGCGTGCGAAGCCAGGGGCACGCTCCGCCGACTGGCAAAAGCTTGCCTGCGCGCTCGCCGCGCGCAGCGCGTTCAGCATCGTCACGGGCGGGCCGGGCACGGGCAAGACGACCACCGTCGTGAGATTGTTGGCACTCCTGCAAACTTTGGCGCTAGGCCGCGCGGGGCGCGCAGCGCCTGCCGCGCGGCCCTTGCGCATCCGGCTGGCCGCGCCCACCGGCAAGGCGGCGGCACGCCTGAACGAATCGATTGCGGGCGCCGTTGAGCGGCTGCCGTTCGACGCGCTACAAAGCCAGGTGGACGGCGCGGCGCTGCGCGCGGCGATTCCCACTGTCGTGACCACGTTGCATCGCGTGCTGGGCACGCGGCCAGGCAGCCGGCGCTTTCGCCACGACGCCGCGAATCCGCTGCCCGTGGACGTGCTCGTGATCGACGAGGCCTCGATGGTCGACCTCGAAATGATGGCCGCCGTGCTCGATGCGCTGCCGCCCACCGCGCGCCTGATCCTGCTCGGCGACAAGGACCAGCTTGCCTCGGTCGAGGCGGGCGCGGTGCTGGGCGAACTGTGCGACCGCGCGCGCGAGGGGCATTACACGGAGGCCTCGCGCGCCTGGCTCGAAGCGGCCACCGGCGAGCACATCGACCCGGCGATGCTCGACGCACACGGCCTGCCGCTCGACCAGGCTGTCGCGATGTTGCGCGAGAGCCATCGTTTCGCATCGGAAAGCGGCATCGGCGCGCTGGCGGAACTCGTCAATGCGGGCGACGCGGTGGGCGTCGCGAAGATCTGGGCGCGCGGCTACGACGACCTTGCGCGCCTGATCTGTCCCGCGGACGACGACGGCCCGTTGCGGGCGCTCATCGTCGATGGCCGCGTGGGCGAGATGGCCGCTGTCGACGCGACGCGCGCGCAGCGCCTGGGCTACCGCCACTACCTGGAGACGATGCGAGCCACGCGCCCCGGGAGCGACGCGACGCCCGAAGCGCTGGAGGTCTGGGCGGCAGGCGTGTTGAAGGCGCATGGTGCGTTTCAACTGCTGTGCGCGCTGCGGCGCGGGCCGTGGGGCGTCGAAGGGCTGAACCGGCGCGTCGCGCGCCTGCTGCACGAGGAAGGGCTCATCGAGCCGCGCGGCGACTGGTATGCGGGGCGGCCCGTGCTCGTCACCCACAACGACTACGAACTCGGGCTCATGAACGGCGATATCGGCATCGCGCTCGAGTTGCCCGTGGCTGCGGGCGCACCGCCCGTGTTGCGTGTGGCGTTCCCGGCCGGCGACGGCTCGGGCGGCGTGAAGTGGGTGTCGCCTGGCCGCTTGCAGGGCGTCGAGACCGTGTTCGCGCTCACCGTGCACAAATCTCAGGGCTCCGAATTCACGCACGCCGCGCTCGTGCTGCCCGACACGTACAGCCCGATCCTCACGCGCGAACTCGTCTACACGGGCATCACGCGCGCGCGGTCGTTTCTCACGCTGGCGTTGCCCGAGGGGCGCTCCGTGCTCGATCGTGCGGTGCTCTCGAAGGTGCAGCGCGCAAGCGGGCTCATGGCTGGACTCGCGCGCGACGCACGGGCCGCGTGAGCGAGCGCGACGCGCGATGTGCAACGCGCATCGGCAATGCGCGAAGGGCCGCTCATGGCGGCCCCTCGTTTTTACGGCAGCGCGCTCTCGTGGAGCCTGCGCCTTAAACGATCGTGAGCGTCACGTCGATGTTGCCGCGCGTGGCGTTCGAGTACGGGCACACGATGTGGGCCTTGTCGACGAGCGCCTGGGCGGCCGCGCGGTCCATGCCGGGCAGCGAGATCTTCAGCTCGACTTCAATGCCGAAGCCATTCGGAATCTGGCCGATGCCCACGTTGCCGGTGATCGAGAGATCGGCGGGCAGGGCGATCTTGTCGCGCGCCGAGACGAACTTCATCGCGCCGATAAAACATGCGCTGTAACCCGCGGCGAACAGCTGCTCGGGGTTCGTGCCGTCGCCCCCTGCACCGCCCAGTTCGCGCGGCGTGGTCAGCTTGAGGTCCAGGTTGCTGGCGGGGATCACGGCGCGGCCGTCGCGGCCGCCGGTGACGTTGGCTTCTGCGCGGTAGAGGACTTTTTCGATCGACATGATGGGTTCCTTGTTGAGCAAAGACGTTGGGTTGAAGGTACGGCTCAATACGGCTTTCAATTTAGCGGTGCATGGCGACAACCATGTGCACCAGGGTCCAGCAAAAAATCAGGGCTTACGAATTTACGATCGTCAACTTTTGCAGCCTGCCTGGCGTCAGATAGATTTCCGGTCGGAGAAGCACGTTCATCATGCTCCTTTCTTCAACTATCTATCAGAAGATAGATAAAACTGCGCAATGAATGGGGCGGCGGGCCGCCCCGGCTTGCGGGCTTCGAATCGCTTCGATCCTTCAGTGAGCCACGCGCCACATGGCTTCGACGTCTTCAAGGCGCGACTTCGTATGAAACAACCGGCTGGCGAGCACGCTGCCCTGCAACGCCGCGAACAACGTGCGGCCCGCGCTCTCGGGCTTGCCCTTCACCACCAGCGTGCCTTCCTTCGCGCCCTGGGCCAGCACGGCGGCCAGCCAGCTTTCGTTGGCGCGGAAGAACGCCTGCACCGCTTCTCGCACGCTTTCGGGCAGCGACTCGATGTCGGCGGCCAGCATGCCGCACAGACAGATCTGATCGCCGTCGCCCAGCGTCTTGCCGAACAGCCGCGTGTACGTCGCCAGCTTTTCGCCTGCGGGCAGCGCTGCGTCGATCGACTGCAATCCCGCCATGACCTCGCTGCTGTACTGGTTCACCGCTTCCAGCACGAGGTCGTCTTTCGACGGGAAGTAGTAGTGAATGCTCGACGTTTTCACGCCCACCAGCTCGGACAGATCGCGATAGCTGAAACCGTTGTACCCGCGCAGCATCATGAGTGTGATGGCGTGGTCGAGAATCTGCTCCCGCACTGTCGACTTCGTTTCCATGGACTCCAATTTATCTACTGGAAGATAGATTGTCAAGCGCCTGCCCACAAAAATGCGAAAAACTTCGGGGCGGCGCGGCGGCAGGGCCGCGCCGCGAGCCGGTCAGCTCAGTCTGACCGGGTTGGGTTCAGATCCCGCGGTGACCCGCGCCGATGATGAGCCGCAAGCCGAGCGCCGCGATGGCGCCCGCCGCGATGCGGTCGATCCCGCTCTTGGCGCGCAGGTAGAGGTCGCGCGGGCGCTGGCTCGAAAAGCACAGCGCCACCACCGTGTACCAGCCCGTTTCGATCACGAACACGAGCGGCGGCAGGGCGAAGTAGCACCAGAGGGGCGGGTGCTGCGGCAGCAGCGCCACGAAAATACCGCCGTAGGCGATGGCCGTTTTCGGGTTGCTCAACTGGGTGGTGAGGCCGCTCCAGTACGACCGGCCGGGGCGCTCGCCCGCCGTTGCCGTGTGGCTCACCGTGACGGGCGAGCCCGCGCCGCGCCAGATGCGCGCAGCGATATAGAGCAGATAGGCGCCGCCGGCGATCTTCAGCGCCGCGTACAGCCATGCCACGGTGGCGAGCACGGTATAGAGCCCGGCGAGCGCGATGCCGGCAAAGCAGATCGCGCCGGTGCCCATGCCGAGCGCGGTGGCCACGCCGTCCTGGCGCGAGAGGCCAATCGAGTTGCGCGCGACCAGCACGAAACTCGGGCCGGGGCTCATGGCCCCGAGCAGAACGGCGAGGAGAATGCTGGCGACAGCGGCGAGGGGCGACATGACGGGGGCTCCGGCAGTGACGGGAACCCAGAACATTAGCACGCTGCGGCGGGTAGCGCAGCACCTGCAAGACGGGCGCGCGGATCATGCCGGCCGCCCGAACAATGCTTAGTTATCTTGATTGATTGTGCGCGTCGCGCTCGCGGTTCCAGTGGCGCAGCAGCACGCGCGTCTGGTCCGCGACACTGGCTTTCAGAAACTCGGCCTTTTCCGCATCGATGTCGTCCCATTGGAGCATCGCAAGCGTCGAGCCGCGCGCAATGAAGAACAGCAGAAACTGCCCGTACAGGCTGAACATGCGCACGACGGTGAGCTGGTCGTGCGCGGGCATGCCGGTGATGCGTTCGAGCAACTGGACGTTGATCTCGTTGAGCGGCGTGCGTACGCGCTCGCGCAGAACCTCCGAGCCGATTTCGGGCTCGCCGCCGCCCTGTTCGCGCGCGAAAAAGAGCCGCTGGTCCGGCTCGTGGCGCTTGACGAAGCTGCGATCGGCCACGGCCGACTGGATGTCGATGAACGCGTCGATCAGCGCTTCGGTGTCCCTGTTGTCCGAGAGTGCCGCGCGCGCGCGTTGCACCGCCGGCTCGAACGCCTGCCACGACTCGTCGGCGATCCACTCGGCGCACGCGCGATAAAGCCCTTCCTTGTTCTCGAAGTAGTACTGCAACGCCGGCGCGTTGACGCCCGCGCGCGCGGCGATGTCGCGCGTGGACGCGCCGTCGAAGCCGTGCTGTCCGAACAGGGCAATGGCCGCCTCGATGATCTTGCGGCGTGTCTCGTCCCCGCGTGCATAGCCGCCTTCGGACGGCCGCCGCAGTCTCTTTCCTTCGCTCATGTGTTTCCTTTCTTCGCTGTCGCGAAATATAACACTTGACACAATTTTTCCAAATGGAATAATTTTGCCGACTGGAATAAATTGAGATAACGACGACATGTCTACGACTGCTGGCGCGCCTGGGCGCGAAGTGCCGGACGCCGCCGCCGCGCCCGAGCGGCGCGGGGCGAAACGAACCCTCCTGATCCTGCTGGGCCTCGTGGCGCTTGTCGCCGCTTCGCTCTGGCTCGGGCGCTGGTGGCTCGTCGGCCGCTTCATCGAATCGACCGACGACGCCTATCTGCAAGCCGACAGCGTGACGATCGCGCCCAAGGTGAGCGGCTATGTGACGGACGTCTACGTGGCCGACAACCAGGCCGTGAAGGCGGGCGATCCGCTCGTGAAGCTCGACGCGCGCCAGTACCAGGTGGCGCTCGACCAGGCGCGCGCAACGGTGGACGCGCGCACGGCGGACATCGAGCACGCGCAGGCGCAAATCGAGCAGCAGCACGCGAACGTCGCGCAGGCCGAGGCGCAGCAGCAAGTGGCGCAAGTGAGCCTGCGCCACGCGAACGACGAGGTGGCGCGCTATACGCCGCTCGCGGCCAGCGGCGCGGAAACGACCGAGCGTCTCGCCGAACTCAAGAGCAATCGCGACAAGGCCCAGGCCACGCTCGCCGCCGACGCGGCCGCCGTGATTTCCTCGCGCTCGCAGATCGCCGCGCTCGATGCGCAGCTTTCCCAGGCGCGCGCGCAGCTCGAAGCCGCGCGGGCGAACGCCGCGCAGTCCCAGCTCGACCTCGACAACACCGTGGTGAAGAGCGCGCTCGCGGGCCGCGTGGGCGACCGCACCGTGCGCGTGGGCCAGTACGTGCAGCCGGGCACGCGCATGCTGACCGTCGTGCCGGTGCAGAGCACCTATCTCACGGCGAACTTCAAGGAAACGCAGATCGGCCGCATGCGCGCGGGCCAGCCCGTTGAACTTCATGTCGACGCGCTGCCCGGCCATACGCTGCACGGCGTGGTGGACAGCTTCTCGCCTGGCACCGGCGCGCAGTTCGCGCTGCTGCCGCCCGAGAACGCCACCGGCAACTTCACGAAGATCGTGCAGCGCGTGCCGGTGCGCATTCGCCTCGACACCGGGCCCGAGACGCGCAGCGTGCTGTTGCCGGGCATGTCGGTGACGGTCGATGTCGACACGCGTTCGGCGCGAGAGGACGACCGCCGCATCGAACAAGAGAACCACCATGGCTGAGGCGGCCGTGCCGCATCCTCATGGTGAGCGCGCGAGCGTGGCCGACTGGGTGGCCGTCGCGGCGGGCGCGCTCGGCGCGCTGATGGCGACGCTCGACATCTCGATCACGAACTCGGCGCTGCCGCAGATCCAGGGCGAAATTGGCGCGACGGGCACCGAGGGCACGTGGATCTCCACGGGCTACCTGATGTCCGAGATCGTGATGATTCCGCTTGCCGCCTGGCTCACCCGGGTGTTCGGACTGCGAAATTTCCTGCTCGTGAATTCGGCGCTTTTCATCGGCTTTTCGATGATGTGCGGCTGGTCCAGCTCGCTTGGCATGATGATCGCCGGACGTATCGGCCAGGGCTTCACGGGCGGCGCGATGATCCCCACGGGGCAGACCATCATCCGCACGCGCCTGCCGCTCTCGCAGTTGCCCGTGGGCATGACCGTGTTCGGCCTGATCGTGCTGCTCGGCCCGCTGCTCGGGCCCGTGGTCGGCGGCTGGCTCGCGGAAAACATCAGCTGGAGCTGGTGCTTCTTCATCAACCTGCCCGTTTGTCTCGCGCTCATCACGCTGCTGATCGTCGGGCTCGAACCCGACCGCCCGCACTGGGAGGCCTTCTTCAAGGCCGACTGGCTCGGCATTACCGGGCTGGCGGTGGGTCTGAGCTCGCTGACCGTCGTGCTGGAAGAAGGGCAGCGCGAACGCTGGTTCGAGTCGCACTACATCGTCATGCTCACATGGGTCTCGCTCGCGGGCATGGCGCTCATTGCGCTTTCGCAGTTCACCGCGAAGAAGCCCATCCTGCGTCTTTCGCTCATGCGCAACCCGCGCTATGCGAGCGTGATCGTCATTGTGTTCGCGGTGGGGGCGGGGCTTTACGGCATCTCTTACCTGCTGCCCCAGTTCCTGAGCCTCATTGCCGGCTACAACGCCGAGCAGGCGGGCGCGATCATGCTGCTCTCCGGGCTGCCCGCGTTTCTCATGATGCCGATCTTGCCGCGCCTGCTCGGCAAGGTGGATTTTCGCGTGCTGGTGGTGTCCGGCTTGTTGCTCTTCACGTTCAGTTGCATGCTCGACATCTCGCTCACGGCGCAGAGCGTAGGCCACGATTTCGTCTGGTCGCAGCTCGTGCGCGGCGTGGCGCAAATGCTGGCGATGATGCCGCTCAACCAGGCTTCCATGGCCGCCGTCTCGCGCGAGGATTCCGGCGACGCGGCCGGGCTCTACAACATGGCGCGCAATCTGGGCGGGTCGGTCGGGCTGGCGATCATCGGCACGCTCATCGACCGGCGCGAGTCTTTCCATACGGCGGTGCTCCGCGAATCGATCAGCGGCAATTCGCTCATTGGCCAGGAGCGCGTGGCGGCGGGGGCGGCGAACTGGTTTGCGCAAACGGGCGACATGGCGTACTCGCAGATGCGCTCGCTAGGCCAGATCGCCGCGCAGATCCAGCAACAGGCGATGGTTATCACGTTCTCCGAAACATTCTGGGTGCTCGGCATCGCTCTTGCAGCGTGCGTGCCGCTCGCGCTCCTGCTCAAGAAGCCGGAACCCGGCGCGCAGGCGCCGTCGGCCGGCCACTAAAGATTATTCCTGACACATGACGGCAACCCGTTACCTCCTATTTCCTTCCGCCACGCTGAGCGTGCTGGCGGCCGCCTGCGCGCTGGCCGCCTGCACCGTGGGCCCCGACTATCGCGGCGCCCCGGCTGTTGCGCCCGAAGCGGCGAGCGCCGCCTCGTTCGTGCGCACGCCCGCGCAGGGCGTGACGCCCACGCATGCGCCGAGCCAGTGGTGGCTCGCCTTGGACGACCCGCAACTCAATGCGCTGATCGACGCGGCGCTCGCGCACAATCCTGACTTGCGTGCCGCACAGGCGCGGCTGCGCGCATCGCGCGCACAACTGCAACAGCAGCGCGCAGCCGAATTGCCGAAGATCGGCGCGAGCGCCGCCGCGATCCGCATGCGCCAGCCCAACCTGAGCAGCTTCTCGTCGTCGAGCGGCAGCTCGGGGCAGGACCAGAGCAGCGGCGGGAGCCAGAGCACGTCGTCGGGGCGCGGGCCGATTACGTTCTACACGGCGGGCTTCGACGCTTCGTGGGAGATCGATTTGTTCGGCGGCACGCGCCGCGCGGTGGAGGCGGCCAGCGACGAAGCCGACGCCGTCGACGCCGATCTTGCGGACACCCAGGTATCGCTCGCCGCCGAGGTGGCGCAGGCCTACATCGACCTGCGCGACGAACAGCAGCGCCTCGCGATCGCGCAGCGCACGGCCGACCTGCAACAGGAGATGCTCACGCTCACCGAGCAGCGCCGCGCGGGCGGTACCGCGGCCGAGGTGGATGTGGAGCGTCTCACCACGCAGGTGGAAAACACGCGCTCCACGATCACGCCGCTCGCGGCGCAAGTGGAGATTTCGCTGGATCAGCTCGCGGTGCTCACCGGCCAGGCGCCGGGCGCGCTCGACGCGCAGCTTGCCACGGCGCAGCCGCTGCCCGCGCTGCCCGCGAGCGTGAGCGTGACCGACCCCACCACGATGCTCGCGCAACGCCCCGACATCCGCGCGGCGGAACGGCGTCTTGCTTCGAGCAACGCGCAGATCGGCGAGCATGTCGCGGATTTCCTGCCCAAGCTCACGCTGTTCGGCGATCTCGGCTTTTCCGCCGCGCAGCCGGGGCACCTGTTCCGCAAGAGCAATTTCAGCTGGGTGGGCGTCCCGTACCTTCAGTGGAATCTGTTCGACTTTGGCCGCACGCTGGGCGCGGTGCACGGGGCGCAAGCCTCGCGCGACGAAGCCGAGGCACGCTATGAAAAAGCCGTGCTCGCCGCGCTACAGGACGCGAACGCGTCGCTCTCGCGCTATGGCTACCAGCGCGAGCATCTGGTCACGTTGCAGAAAGTGCAGACGTCCGCCGAGCGTTCGGCCACGCTCATGCGCCAGCGCTATCGCGCGGGGGCGTCGAGCCTCGTCGATCTGCTCGACACGCAGCGTACGGAGTTTCTCGCGCGGCAGAACGTGGTGTCGGGCCAGGCCGATTTGCTCAAGGACTTCGTGTCGTTGCAGAAAAGCCTGGGCCTGGGCTGGCAGACTGCCACGCCCGCCACGCCAGGCCAGGCAGGCTAACCTGGCTCCGCGGGCGCATGTTCGTGCGCGGCCGGCTCGCGATAACCCAGCCGCGCCGAGATGGCCGCGCCCGCGCGCTTGAGCAGCGCGACGTAGTGCGCCTTCGTGTCGGCGCCGCAGCGCATGGTCGGAAACGAAATCGACAGCCCGGCGATCACATGTCCGAAGCGGTCGAACACCGGCACTGCCAGGCACTGCAAACCTTCTTCCTGCTCCTCGTTATCCTCGCCGAAACCCTGCTCGCGCACGTGCGGGAGAATGCTCAGCACCGCATCCGCGGAGGACAGCGTTTTTTGCGTCGATTTGCGGAATTCCACATGGGACAGCGTTTCCTGGGCGTCGGCGGGCGGCATGAAGGCGAGCAGCACCTTGCCGATCGCGGTGCTGTGCAGCGGATTGCGCCGGCCGATACGCGACTGCATGCGCAAGCCGTAGTCGCAGTCGATCTTGTGGATGTAGATGATCGCGTCCTCGTCGAACGCGCCGAGGTGGACCGCTTCGCGCGTGGCCTGCGCGATATGGCGCATTTCGAGGTCGGCCTCGCGCACGAGGTCGACGTTCTCCAGCGCCTTTGCGCCAAGCTCGAACAGCCGGATCGTCAGACGATAGCGGTCGGTCTCGACTTCCTGCGCGACATAGCCCAGCGCCTTGAGCGTTTGCAGCACGCGGTGCACGGTGGTCTTGGAGAGCGCGAGGCGCTGCGACAGCTCGCTGATGCCGACCGGCCCCTTTTCGCCGAGCGCGCCGAGGATCGCGAACACACGGCCGATTGACGAGGCCGATTCGCCTTTTTCCGTGCCGCAGTCCGTTTCGTTCATTGCGTGCTCCTGCGCGGCACGCCGCGCTTTGCCTGTCGCTTTATCTGCCGCCTTATTTGCTGCTTTACCTGCTGCTTTACCTGCCTTCACTGCCGCTTTTTCCAACGTTGCCGCCATTGTTTCCGGTCCGTATCGATATCTAACGGGAGCATACCGCGTCCGGCGCGCGCCGCGTGCGCTAGCGCGCAAGCCAGCCGCCGTCCACGGCGAGCGTGTGGCCGTGCACGTAGTCCGAGGCCGCCGACGCGAGAAACACTACGGGACCGGCGAGATCGTCGGGTGCGCCCCAGCGGCCCGCGGGAATGCGGCTGAGGATCTCGCCGTTGCGCTGTGCGTCGTCGCGCAATGCGGCCGTGTTCGCCGTCGCCATGTAACCGGGCGCGATCGCGTTGACGTTCACGCCGTGTGCGGCCCATTCGTTCGCGAGCAAGCGCGTGAGGCCGAGCACACCGCTTTTCGAGGCCGTGTACGAGGCCACGCGAATCCCGCCCTGAAACGACAGCATCGACGCGATGTTGATGATCTTGCCGCCGCCGCCCTGCGCCACGAAACGGCGCGCGGCGGCCTGGGCGAGAAAGAACACGCTTTTGAGGTTCACGTCCATGACGGCGTCCCAGTCGTCCTCGCCGAACGTGAGGGCGTCGTCGCGACGGATGATGCCCGCGTTGTTCACGAGGATGTCGAGCCGCCCGCATGCCTCGACGGCCGCGCCCAAGATGTCGTCCACCGCCGCGACCGAGGAGAGGTCGGCACGCACCTCGACGAAGCGGCGCCCGGCGGCCTCGACGCGCGCGGGCGTCTCGCCGGGATCAGCCCGGCAGACGCCGACGATGTCGCAACCGGCCTGCGCGAGCGCGAGCGCCATGCCCGCCCCCAGGCCCGTATTGCTGCCGGTGACGATCGCGACCTTGCCGCTGAGATCGAACGGATTGAACGTGCTGAATGCCATGAGCGGGCGGCCCCCTGTCGATGCGTGCCGGTGTGTGCCGGCTTGTGCCGATATGAAATGTTTCCTGGTTTCCGATACGAACCTTCGCGACCGGAATGCGCGCTCAGCGCAGCTCGCGCACGGCGAGATGGTCCATGTCGCCGAATACCTGGTTTTCGCCGACCATGCCCCAGATGAACGTATAGGCGCGCGTGCCGACACCCGAATGGATCGACCAGCTCGGCGAGATCACGGCCTGCTCGTTATGCACGAGAATGTGCCGCGTTTCATGCGGCTCGCCCATCATGTGGAAGACCGCGGCGTCTTCGGCCACGTTGAAGTAGAAGTACACCTCCATGCGCCGTTCGTGCGTGTGGCACGGCATGGTGTTCCAGAGGCTGCCGGGTTCCAGCTTCGTCATACCCATCGAAAGCTGGCAGGTGGGCAGGACCTCGGGCACGATGAACTTGTGGATCGTGCGGCGATTGCTGGTGGCGGCGTCGCCGAGCGTTTGTGGCGATGCTTCGGAGAGCGAAATGGTGCGCGTGGGATACGTGGTGTGCGCGGGCGCGCAGTTGAGATAGAACCTGGCGGGGCGCGCCGCGTCGTCGCTGCCGAACGCTACGGCCTGCGCGCCTTTGCCGATATAGATCGCCTCCTCGTTGCGCACCGTATGGCGCACGCCGTCCACGTCCACCCAGCCGTCGCCGCCGATATTGATCGCGCCCAGTTCGCGCCGCTCTAGCAGATAGCCCACGCCGATCGACTTGCCGAGCGCGGCGGGCACTTCGACCGTGCGCGTGGCCGGGAACGCGCCGCCCACGATGATGCGATCCACGTGACTGTAAGTGAGCGTGAGCGCGTCGGGTTCGAACACCTGCTCGATCAGGAATTCGCGGCGCAGGCCCGCAGTGTCGAGTGACTTCGCGTATTCGCTGTTGACGCTTTGTCTGACTTCCATGCATGTCTCCGTCGGATGGGCGGCGCACCGTTTCTCGTGGACTATAGTGCAGATTGTCGTTTTCGGAACATCGGTCCGGAAATGTTGCGCCGCCCAAGTCAGCTTGGCAAGGGATCTGCCCACATAGTGGATCGCTCGCGGGTAAACGTTGACGATTTCGCACTTAAAAATCGGAACGACGTTCCTTTCACGCTGCTATTCTGTTCCGAAAAGGGAGACCCGAGAAAAAGCCGGACGCACCAGCGTGCCGATCCGGCCACCGGATGCGTAGTCCAAGGAGGAGGCATGAAGCTGAAGAAGGCGATAGACCGCATACCAGGCGGCCTGATGCTGGTGCCGCTGCTGCTGGGCGCGTGCGTTCATACGTTCGCGCCGGGCGCCGGCAAGTACTTTGGTTCGTTCACCAATGGATTGATCGCCGGCACCGTGCCGATTCTCGCGGTGTGGTTCTTCTGCATGGGCGCGACCATCGACCTGCGCGCGACCGGCACGGTGCTGCGCAAGTCCGGCACGCTGCTCGTCACGAAGATGATCGTGGCGTGGATCGCCACCCTGATCGCCGCGCGTTTCATTCCCGTGGACGGCATCAAGACCGGCCTCTTCGCCGGGCTCTCGGTGCTCGCCATCACGACCTCGATGGACATGACCAACGGCGGTCTCTACGCAGCCGTGATGCAGCAGTACGGCACGAAAGAAGAGGCGGGCGCGTTTGTGCTGATGTCAGTCGAATCGGGGCCGCTTGTCAGCATGATCATTCTCGGTGCGACGGGCGTGGCCTTCTTCGAGCCGCGACTGTTCGTCGGCGCGGTGCTGCCGTTTCTCGTGGGGTTTGTGCTGGGCAATCTCGACCACGATCTGCGCGAGTTGTTCGGGCGCTGCGTGCACCCGCTGATTCCGTTTTTCGGCTTCGCGCTTGGCAACGGCATCGACCTCAATGTGATCGTGGCGAGCGGCTTCTCGGGCGTGGTGCTCGGGCTCGGCGTGATCGTCGTCACCGGCATTCCGCTGATTCTCGCGGACCGCTGGATCGCGGGCGGCAATGGCGCGGCGGGGCTCGCGGCGTCGTCCACGGCGGGCGCCGCGGTTGCGAATCCGGCCATCATCGGCGAGATGATTCCGAGCTTCAAGCCGCTCGTGCCCGCAGCGACGGCCATGGTCGCCACCGCCTGCCTCGTGACCGCGATTCTCGTGCCGATTCTCACGGCGCTGTGGGTGCGCAGGAGAAGCGCGCGCGATGCGCTGCTCCAGGAACTCATGGAGCCGCCCGTGCCGCCCGTTGCGGGGCGCGACGCTCACGTCTGAGTCACGTCTGAGTCACGCTTGATTCTTGAAGGGGCCGACCGCGCACGCTGTGCGCAGTCGGCCCGCTTTAACTTCGTTTCAACCGCGCGCCTCGCCGCGCGCCATGCTGGCGAGCACACCGTCACGCCGGATGAGCGCGTGAAAGAGCGCGGCCGCCAGGTGCAGCAGCACGGTCGCATAAAGCGCCATGGCGAGCCACGTGTGCGCGGCGCGCAGCCACGCATAGAGCGCGACGTCGCGCGGCACGATGGGCGGCAGATGCACGCCGCCGAACATCACGACAGGATAGCCGCCGGCGGACAGCATCGACCAGCCGATCAACGGCATCGCGATCATCAATGCATAGAGCGCGAGGTGCGAGGCATGCGCACCGAGGCGTTGCCACACGGGCAGATCGGCGGGCAAGGGCGGCGCGCCGCGCGTGAGCCGCACGACCAGGCGCACGATCACGAGCGAGAGCAACGCGATGCCCAGCGGCCGGTGCAGCGCGATCAGGCTTTCGTGGAGCCGCGAAACCGTCGATACCATTCCCACGCCCACGAACAGCATCGTGACGATCAGGACTGCCATCGACCAGTGCAGGAGGCGCTGGAGCGCGCTGAAGTGTTGACCTTGTTGCTTCATGGCTGGGCGCCTCCATGCGTTTGCGCGAGTCCCGGCTGAGCGGCTTCTTCGCGCGTGCGTCGATTGAACGATACGGAATAGGCTGCGGAACGTGCGGCGAGCAACGGATCGTCGGAAGGCTTGAGGCCTTCGGGCAAGATCGTCGGGTCGTAGTTCACGTCGCGGCACATGCCGTTGCTTTGCGGTTCGGCGTGGTGCAGCACGAGCGTGCCCGCGTCGATCTGCTGGCGCTCGGCCGGCCATTGCTGGGTGGCGTCGTTCGTGGGGTCGCCGGGCGCGGCGACCGTGAGCACGAGACGCCAGCGCAACGGGCCCGCCGCGAGGCGTGCATTGAGGTCGTCGGCGAGAAAGTTCGGGTCGGCTTTTTGCCCTGCCGTTTGCGGCGCATAGGCGACCTCCGGCACGGTCTGCCAGCGCACGGCGCGGGTCTGCCCGGCGGCATCGGTCGCAAGGAATGCGTTGATGCTGTAGAACCCCGTGTTCGCGAGGCTGGAGGCGGGCGGGTGCGCCTTGACCCAGTTGCGAAACGGCAGTGTTTCCGGGTTCGCCTGGAAGAAGGCGTCGAGCTTCGCGGGGTCGGGCTTGCCCGTGGCCGGGTTGGGCTTCGAGGCGAGGAGCTGGTTATAGAACTGCTTCGGGGTGCGAACGACAAAGATCGGCGCGGAATTCATACCCGTGCGCCATTGCTCGCCGTCCTGCAACTGGAATAGCAGCGCCATGCTGCGGACGGGCGTGCTCGCGTCGGGCGCGGCGGGGTTGCTGCCGGGAATCGCGAAGCGTCCGATCACGGGCGTGCGTCCCGGCGCGAACACGGCAGCGCGCGAAACGCTCGCGCCGTTGCCGTTGCTCTCGAACCAGCCCTCCACGCACAGGCCTTTGGCGTGATTGCGGCGGTAGCCCGCGTGCACGCCGTAGTTCGACTCGAACGTATTGATGATATGGGGCGCGCTCAGGCGCTTCGGCGTGAGCCAGCCGGCGGTCCAGGCGAACGCGGCGCCCGCGCAGCCCACCACGGCCGCAATGGCCGCGAGCCGGCATGGCACGCAGAGGGCGGCGCGGCTCATGGTCGTGCTCCCGCCGGGGGCGGCGCGCGGTGCGACGCAGGAGCCAGTCTCGGCGCAAGATGTGCAAGGGTACGCATGATCGATCCAGTCGATGGCCCGAGGGCCGTTACTGGCGTCAACAGCGCTTCAGTGCGTTCTATTCCATGCGCGTTGCGCGAGTGCGTGAAATCGTCTGGGTTTACAGTGCTGAAAGCCTTGAATACGATGAATGCACGTCCGCTTGCGCAATGGAGGGAGCGATGCTCACTGGCGGCTGTTTATGCGGAAAAGTCCGCTACCGGATTTCGGCTGCGCCGATCGGCAGCACGGTGTGTCATTGCGTGGATTGCCGGCGCGCGTCCGGGGCGCCGTTCGTCGGCTGGATCAGCGTGCCGTGGCATGCGTTCCAGATCGTTGCGGGTGCAACGAAGACGCATGCGTCGAGTCCCGGTGTGGAGCGGGCCTTCTGCCCCGCGTGCGGCACGCCGCTCACGTACCGGCATGCGGCGTTCGCGGGCGAGATCGACGTGGCCACGGGCACGCTCGATCGTCCCGACGACGCACCGCCCGAGCATCACACCTGGACTTCGCAAAAGCTCGCCTGGGTGCAACTCGCGGACGGCTTGCCGCACTATCCGCGCGCGCTTCCCGAGCCGTGAGCCGGGGAAACGCGCGCGTTTTCAACGTGAAGCGATCAACGATGCTCGGAAACGAACTTCGTGACGAGATACGCTTCCATCGCTTCGCTGCCGCCTTCCGAGCCATAGCCCGAATCCTTCACGCCGCCAAACGGCGTTTCCGGCAGGGCCAGGCCGTGATGGTTGATCGACAGCATGCCGGTTTCCACGTCGTCGGAGAGTGCGGCCGAGGTCGCGCTCGAACTCGTGTACGCATAAGCGGCGAGGCCGTAGGGCAGGCGGTTCGCTTCGACGATCGCGTCCTTGTAGCTGGAGAAACGCGAGATCGGCGCGAGCGGGCCGAACGGCTCTTCGTTCATGATGCGCGCGGAGAGCGGCACGTCGGTCAGCACGGTCGGCGCGAAGAAGTAGCCTTCGCGGCCCACGCGCTCGCCACCCGTGAGCACCTTCGCGCCTTGTTCGCGCGCGTCGGCCACGAGGCGTTCCATTGCCGCGAGGCGGCGGTCGTTGGCGAGCGGGCCCATTTGCACGCCGTCTTCCAGACCGTTGCCCACCTTGATCGCGCGCGTGGTCGCGACGAAATGCTTGACGAACTCGTCGTATGCGGCGTCTTCCACCATGAAGCGCGTGGGCGAGATGCACACCTGGCCCGCGTTGCGGAACTTGGCGCTTGCGAGCAGCTTGGCGGCGCGCGGCACATCGGCGTCGGCGAACACGATGGCCGGGGCGTGGCCGCCCAGTTCCATCGTGGCGCGCTTCATGTGCTCGCCGGCCTTCGAGGCGAGCAGCTTGCCCACCGGCGTCGAGCCCGTGAACGAGATCTTGCGGATAGCGGGGTGCGCGATCAGGTACGACGAGACTTCGGCCGGCACGCCGAACACGAGGTTCAGCACGCCCGCGGGCAGGCCCGCGTCGACGAACACCTTCACGAGTTCGGCGCAGCTTGCCGGCGTTTCTTCCGGTCCCTTGAGCACGACGGTACAGCCCGAGGCAAGCGCGGCCGACACCTTGCGCACAGCCTGGTTGAGCGGGAAGTTCCACGGCGTGAATGCGGCGACGGGGCCCACCGGCTCGCGCGTAACGATCTGGCGAACGGCGTCCGAGCGCGACGGAATCACGCGGCCATAGGTGCGGCGGCCTTCTTCGGCGAACCAGTCGATCGTGTCGCCGCCCGCGAGCGTTTCGAGCTTCGCTTCGCCAAACGGCTTGCCCTGTTCGCGCGTCATGATCGCGGCGATGTCGTCCGCGCGATCGCGCAGCAGTTGCGCCGCGCGGCGCATGAGCTTGCTGCGTTCGAGCGGCGAGACCTTGCGCCATTCGCGGAAGGCGCGCTCGGCAGCGGTGGCCGCATCGGAAAGGTCCTGCTCGCTCGCGAGGCTCAGGCGGCCGATTTCCGCTTCGGTCGCGGGGTCGATCACGGCAATCGTCTTCGCGCCGGCGCGCCATGCGCCGTCGATGTAGATCTGGGTGTCGGGGTAGGGCTTCACGCTGGAACTCATGATGGGACGATCCTTTTCAACGGTTCAACGACAGGCTCTCGCCGCGCGCACGGCAACGCGTACAGGCCAGAGCCGGAAAATGCGGAGCGCCCATTGTGCCACCGGATCGCAGATGATGCAGGAGGGGCAAACGGAAAGGGCCGATGTCCGCAGACATTGGCCCTTTTTAACCCACACTATGAGAACCGGCGCATCGGTCGGCTAAAAAACGCTCAGAATTCGAGCGTTGCGTTGGCAACGAAGGTGCGCGTGGCCGAGGGCATCACGTAATAGCCCCATGCCGCCGTCCAGTAGCGCCGGTTGAACAGATTGTTCACGCCCGCGCGCAGTGTGACGTCCTTGCCGGCCACCTGGGTTTCGTATTTCGCGCTCAGGTCCCAGGTCGTATAGGCGGAGACGAACTGGGTGTTCGCGGCATCCACGGCCATATTGCCCACATATTTGCCGCCGAAGGCCACGGTCAGCGCGCGCAGGTACGACGGGTTGTACTCCACGCGGCCCGTGAGCGTGAAGCGCGGCGTGGCGTACACGCGCTTGCCTTCCACGCTCGGGTCGTCCACGTCCACCGCCTTCGCGTCCAGCCACATCACGCCGCCCATCACGCGCCAGTCCTGGGCGAGTTGCAGCCAGCCGCTTGCGTCCACGCCTTCGTAGCGCTTCGTGCCGCTCTGCACGAAGACATTGGCCGAGTTGGTGTACTCGTAGCCCTGGTCGACACGGAACAGCGCGAGGTTGGCGCCCCAGCCGCGATGGTCGGCCTTGAAGCCCACTTCATACTGCTTGCTCTTGAGCGGACCGAAGGTCTGCGGATAGTTGACGTTCAGGTTGCTCGCCGCGCCGCCTTGCTGGAGGCCTTCCACATAGCTCGCGTAGAGCGTGGAGTCCGGGTCGAGCTTGAACATGAGCGCGGCGGTGGGCGTGACCGGGTTCGCGCTATAGCTCGATGCCTGCGACTGATCGGGGTTGTAGGTCGTGTCGCGGAACTGCGTGTAGCGCAGGCCGAGCAGCGCAGAGAGCCGCGAGGTGAACTGCACGGTGTCGCTCGCGTAGAGCGCGGTTTGCGTGGTGACCTCGTGGCGGTACAGGTTCTCGCCGATATGCACGGCGTCGTTCGTGAGCAACGTGCTGCCGTAGATGTTGCCGATGCCGAGCGGATAGCCCTCGTTCCAGCCTTCACTGTTGTCGTATTCGTTCTGCTGCGACTGGTAGCTCGCGCCGAATACGACATCATGCTTGAACGGGCCCGTATTGAATTTGCCCTGCACGTTGGCGTCCACGTTCTGATAGAAGTAGCGCGTGAGCGCCGCATAGAGCGTGTTGGAGTAGTCGCCTTGCGTGTTGAAGACGTAGAGCAGGCTGTCCGAGTTGTAGCGGTTTTCCTTGGCGAATCGATACTTCACGTTCGCGTGCCAGTTCTCCGAGATGCGGTAGTCGAGCCCGGTGCCGAACGAGGCGATCTCGGTTTCGTACCAGTTTTGCGGCTGCGTGAGCTGATGCGTGACCTTGCTCGCATCGGGAATGCCGAGCGGATTGCCGTTCTCGTCCGAGCCGAAGTAGAGGCCGAACAGCGTGCCGTTGGTCTTGCGCTTCTGGTAGAACGCGTCGACGGTCCACGTGAGGTCCGGCGTGATGCGGTAGTCGAGCGCGATCGAGGCCACCTGGCGGCGCACGTGGCCGTTCGCCTCGGCGGTGTTGCCGTCTTCGTTGACGAGATTGAGGCGATAGCCGAATTGCTTGTCGGGACCGAAGCGCCCGCCCAGGTCGATCTTCTGGCTGAACACCCCCGCCGACTGATAGCCGATCGAGAAGCTGCGGTACGGGTCGTCGGTCGGGCGCTTGAGCACATAGTTGACGATGCCGCCCGGGTTGCTGAAGCCGTACATGAAGCCCGAAAGCCCCTTGAGCATCTCCACCTGCTCGAACTGTTCGAGCGAAAGCTCGGTGTCCCACGAGGGGAAGTTCTGGCCGTCCACCTTCACGCCGTTGAGCATGTCGACCGGCAGGCCGCGAATGCTGAAGGCCGAGTTCTCGCCGGTCATGTTGTTGCCGACATCGGTCACGGCCGGGTCGTACTTGAACAGGTCGTTGGCCGTGGAGGCGAGGCGGTCCTTGCCTTCTTCCGTCGTCACCACGTTGGTCGAGAACGGCGTGTCCACCTGCCTGCGGTTGCCGAGCGCGCCCGCGCTCACGCGATCGGGCGAGGCGGCCTGGCTGTCGCGCGCGGCGTTGACCTTGACGGTCGGCAGCGCCTGGGTGTTTTCGGTTGCGGTGCCGGTTTGTGCTTTGGTCTGTGCGTCGGCTTGCGCCAGTTGCGCATTGTCCTGCGCCCAGCCCGATGCGGAAAGCGTGGTGAGCGTGACGCCCACGCTCACGAGCAGCGCGGCGCTGAGCTGCGCGCGGCGCGCCGGAGGGCGCGCAAGCGCCGAGCGTGAGCGGGAAGGAACGGTGTCGAGGCGGGAGCGGCGGGCGGCGGCAGGAATGTGCATGTTCTTGTGATGAATTAAGCGCGAGATATCCGGCGAAAGGCGCTTCCGATGCGCAACAGGATCGAAGCGGATCGAAGGAGATCGAAGCTGCATCGAAAGTGCCTTGAAAGCGCGGCAAATGTTAATGCAAATGATTCGCATCCACAATCGAAAGCGTCAAGCTGCCGGTAAGGTTGCAAATTCGCCGCAGCGGGTGGGTCGGAGCTTGCGCAAGAGGCACATTTATGCGTCTTGACTGCCGCGGTGCCGGCCAGCCGCCGGGCGGCCGGGCATCCGATGCGAATTTGCCCCGCATTTGCCCCGCATTTGCCCCTCATTTGCCCCTCATTTGCGCATTCAGCCGCGCAAAAAAAACGGCGCCCGAAGGCGCCGCGAGAAGGGAAAGCGAACAGGAACTGAAGGACGTGTCTGACCGGGCGCTGTCAGCCCAGGTGCGTGACGGGCGCGACCGCCGCCGGGTCGCTGATGCTCGGCCTGCCGTTCTCGATGTGACCGGCAAAGCGCCAGGCGAACGCGGCATCGTCGCGGCTCGTGACCGTGAGGTCGTACCAGTGATGGCTCGACGCGAGGATCCAGGCCTGCTCGATGCGCGCGCCGGGCTGCACGACCACGTTGCGCTCGTGCGCGCCGTAGGCGTTGTCGATCACGTTGAGGTGCGCGACGCTGCTGCCCGGGTTCGAGAACTTGAGGAAAAGGTTGCCGTTGGCCACGTCGTAGTGCGCCGTCACGGCGGGCGCCGGTGCGCGGCCGGAGTTGCCCGGACCCGCTTGCGCGGCGGTGCCCGCGAAGCGCCGCACGAAACCGTTCGGGCCGTGAATCTCAAATGCGTAGACGCCGTTGGTCGCGCTCAGGTCCCACGTGTCGTCGAGCGATTTGCCCGCTTCCACGGTATAGCGCCACGGGCCGTCGGTGCGGTTCGTGCCGTACACGTGAAAGTGCGCGCCCTGGCGTCCCGTGTTCGCGAACGTGATCTGTAGCGTGTTGGCCTTCGCATCGGGCCTGGCGTTTACGTGCAGTTCGTACGGCAGCGCACGCGCATAACGCACGCCGGGTTCCTGGGCGTCGACCGGCAGCGGCGTGGCCGGCACCGTGGGCGCCGAGTTGGCCGAGCACTGGTTGTCCGCGAGCGTCATGTAGCTGCTCGTGTCGGGCAGCGAGGGCATCGAGGCGTCGGGCGTGCGGAAGTCGAAGCACGTCGTGAGGTCGCCGCACACCGCGCGGCGCCATGCCGTGATGTTGGGCTCCTGCACGCCGAAGCGCTCCTCGATGAAGCGGATCACCGAGGTGTGGTCGAACACCTGCGAGCAGACGAAGCCGCCCTTGGTCCACGGCGAGACGACCGTCATCGGCACGCGCGGGCCGAGACCATAGGGCAGGCCGTCGGCGGTGTACTTGCCGCCGCGCAGCGGGTTGACCACGTTGTGAATCTCGCCTTCCACGCTTACCGTCGACTTGCCCTGCGTGGACGTCGTGGGCGGCTGCGGCGGCACGATATGGTCGAAAAAGCCGTCGTTCTCGTCGTACATGATGAAGAGCACGGTCTTGCTCCAGACCTCGGGGTTCGAAGTCAGGGCATCGAGAATCTGCGAGGTGTATTCCGCGCCGTAGGCCGGCGTGTACTTCGGGTGCTCCGAGAACGCCGCGGGCGGCAGCAGCCACGAGACCTGTGGCAGATTATTCTGGAGTACGTCGTTTTTCAGGTCGGCGATCGTGCGCACGGTTTGCGCGCGCTGGTAAAGCGCGGAGCCCGGCTGCGCGTTGATGAAGTTCGCGAAGTTTTGCAGGATGTTGGTGCCGTAGTTGCCGTTCAGCGGGTCGCTGCCGTTCGTGCCCTGCTGGTAGATCTGCCAGGAAACGCCGGCGGCTTGCAGGCGCTCGGGGTAGGTCGTCCACGAAAGCAACTGGTACGTGGGCGGCACGTCGTTGTCCACGTAGTCGTTGTTGTCGAGCAGCGGGCCGCCCATCGTCCCGCTCGGGTCGACCATGCCGGTCATGAGGTAGGCGCGGTTCGGGTGCGTCGGGCCGGGCAGCGAGCAGAAGTAGTTGTCGCACACGGTGAAGGCGTCGGCCAGCGCGTAGTGGAACGGAATGTCCGCGCGCAGGTAATAGCCCATCGTCATGTCGGTCTTGTACTGCGGCCACTGGTTGTAAAGACCGTTGTTGATCGCGTAGTGGGTGGGGTACCACGAGTGGTCGAGGTCGCCCACGCACTGCGCGCTCGTCTTGAACGTGTCGAGGTGGAACGGCAGCACGGGCTTCGTGGCGTCCTCCTTCGAGGGCTGATACCACACGGGCAGGCCGCCGGGCAGCGGAACCGGCAGGCGGTCGTTATAACCGCGCACGCCGCGCATATGGCCGAGGTAGTGGTCGAACGAGCGGTTCTCCTGCATGAACACGACGATGTGCTCGACATCGCGGATCGTGCCCGTGCGCGAGTTGGCCGGTATGGCGAGCGCATTGCGGATCGACTCGGGCAGCACGGTCATCGCGGCGGCTGCGGCGCCCGACTGCGCAACGGTTTGCAGGAAACGGCGACGGCTGGTTGACGTCATTGTTGTTCACCCTTCTGCTTGAGGTTGGAGTGTCATGCCGGGCGAGGTACCGGCGCAAGTGCACACAGGTGCGGTGTTTCAATGGCTGGACGTGACGGGGCTGCTGGCGTCGTTGCCGTTGCTGGCCTCGGTCTGCGCGCCGTCTCCGGGCGCGTAGCTCATGACCGGCGTGACCTGATCGCTGTCGGCGGCGAGGCTCGCTTGCGCGCTTTGCACGGGGTCGCTCGCGGCGTTCGCCGCATTCGACGCATTCGCGCCCCAGGCGGGCGTTGCCGCGGCGCTGGCGGGAGAACTCGCGTCCGGCAAAGGCGTCGCCGCCGCGCTACGCGCGAACGGCGAGGGCGCGGCGGCGCTCTGGCTTTGCGGCGCGGCAGACGAGTCCGAAGCCGCCGGCGCACCGGCGCCGGGACCACATGCCGTGAGCATGATTGTTGCGAGCGCAACGACTGTCGCGGTCGACAGGGGCGTCGACGCGCGGGCAAGCAGGCGTAATCTCATGTGCGCATCCGTTCTGTGGGGATGAGTCGCGCACAGTTTCGTCGCTGATGAAGAAAGAATTGTGAAATGCGCGAAAACGTTTGCGAGCGAGGAAAATTGCTTTGCAAACGTGCCTGGTGGAAGTCTTGCACTGCCGATTGCTTTCTAACGAAATGCTTTCGCTTTTCGCTCAGACAGCGGAGGGCTCGTCGTTGTCGTGCGCTCGGCGCAGCACGTCGGTGGCGCGGTGGGGCATGTCGACCTGATCGATCAGGAACACTTCGCCGCGCGAGTGCGCCGCGCGCAGCGGCAGGATGGCCTGGTACGCGCTCGATCGATACCACTCGCGCGCCCGTTCGCGGCTCGCGAATTCGATCATGATGAGGTCGCCCGAAAACCGGCCTTCGAGTCGTTCGACACGGCCGCCGTGAATGATGAAGCGGCCGCCGTAAGGGGCGAGCGTGCCGTCGATCTTCTCCAGATACTCGACGATGGCGGGGCAGGGTTCGACGTCGCGCAGATGGGCGATGGCATAGGCGGTCATGGCAGTCCTCGTGAGCGTGCAGCGGTGGTTGATGCTCATGAGAGTAGGCCGCGCCGGGCCGCGAATCGATTACCTCGGAAGTCATGTTGCCGCCGCGCCGGGTGCGACGCGCGGAGTAAAATACGAAACATCCGAAGTCCGCATCGAGACGTTTTCGCTATCGCCACCACCATGAAACCATCGCCCACGAAGGAACCCGCGCGCAAACAGCCGCCCAAATGGCTGCTGAACACTCTCACGGCGCTCGTGGGCGTGCTCACGCTCGCGCTTGGCGTTGGCTGGGTGATCTACAAAGCGGTCGTCGACCTCGAGGTGCCGTACTTCGCCATTCCGCTCGTGATGTGCGTGCCGGTGATCGTCGCCGTGGCGTTTCGCAACATGTGGGACTGAGGCGCGGCGGCGCGTTGGCACGCGCCCGCCATCACATCCCGAACCATGCCTGGCAGGCCACGCGCGCGCGTTCCACGACCGCCGGCCATGGCTCGTCCATGCGCTGGCGGAACAGGCGCATCGTGCCCGGATACCACGGCGAATCCTCGCGCTCGTGCATCCAGCGCCAGTCCGGGTCGTACTGCGGCAGCAACACCCAGCACGGCTTGCCGAGCGAGGCCGCCAGATGCGCGGTGGACGTGTCCACGCAAATCACCAGATCGAGCTGCGCGACGATGGCCGCCGTATCGACGAAATCGCGCACGTCCGAACCCAGGTGCAGCATCGGCAGCCACGCCGGCGCGTTGATCGCCTCGTCTTCGCCCTGACCTTTTTGCAGGCTCACGAACCGCAGCCCCGGCACGTTCCAGAGCGGGGCGAGCGCGGCGAGCGAAGGTAGCGAGCGGTGCGCGTCGTTGGAGTGCTTCGGGTTGCCCTTCCAGACGAGCCCGATGCGCGGGCCCGGCGCGAGCGTGGCGAGGCGCGCGCCCCAGTGCTCGACGAGCGCGGGTTCGGGTTCGATGGCGAGCGGCGCGGGGATCGTGTCGAGCGTCGTGCCGAGGCGATGCGGCACGCTGATGGGGCTCACCCAGCAGTCGAACTCGCCGGAAGCGGCTGCGGCCGCATTGTGGTCGAGCACGGCGTCGACGCCTTCGACGCCGCCAAGGAGCCGATGCAGCGGCGGCTGGCAGGCAAACGCCACGTGCGCCGCGCCCTGCGCCTTGAGCACGCGCGCGTAGCGGCCGAACTGGAGCATGTCGCCGAGGCCGTCTTCCTGCCACAGCAGCAGCGATTTGCCGGCGAGCGGCTCACCCTGCCAGGCGTGGCACTTCAGCAGACGTTGTGAAGCGTTGTGCACGAAGCCCGGCATCGTGTAGCGGCACTCGTAGCGCGCAAAGCCTTCCTCGAAACGCCCCATGCTGATGAGCAGGGTGGCGAGGCGGAATTTTGCGTCGCCGTATTCGGGGTTCGCGGCGAGCGCGCGGCGGTAGCCGGCTTCCGCTTCGTCGAGCCTGCCATATTCCTTGTGCAGGCTCGCGATATTGAAGTGCGCCTCGGCGAAATCGGGCCGCGCGGCCACGGCTTCGTGAAGCACGTCGAGCGCTTCGCCGCGGCGCCCGAGCGCCAGCAGCACGCAAGCGAGGTTGTTGTGCGCTTCGGTGCGGCCCGGCAAGCGGCGCAGCGTCTCGCGGTAGGCGGCTTCCGCTTCGGGCAGCCGCTCGAGCGCGTGGAGCACGACGCCGAGGTTGTACAGCGCCTCGGTGTGGTTCGGCGCGAGCGCGAGCGTCTGGCGGAACGCGGCCTCCGCTTCGGGCAGGCGCTTGAGACCGGTGAGCACGCAACCGAGGTTGTTGAGGGCATCGACGAAATTGGGCCGCATCTCCAGCGCGAGGCGCGCCGCGAGTTCCGCTTCGGCCAGCCGTCCGGCCGACTTGAGCAGCATGGCGAGATTGTTGAGCGCCTCCGGATACTGCGGCTGGATCAGGAGTGCCTGGCGATACGCCTCGGCGGCCTCTTCGGCGCGGCCCTGATCGCGCAGCAGCGTGCCCAGTGCGTTGTACGCGTGGGCGTGGCGCGCGTGCGCGGCGATGGCGGCGCGCAACGCGCTTTCGGCCTCCTCGTGGCGGGCTTGCGTCTGGAGCAGGAGACCGAGGTTGTAGTGGGCATCGGCGTGATCGGGGCGTTGCGCGAGCACGGCGCGAAACGTGGCTTCCGCCTGCGCGTGCTGGCCCTGGCGCTGGAGCACGACGCCGAGGTTGCTGCGTGCGTCGATGTCGTCGGGCGTCAGGCTCAGGAGGCGCTCGTAGAGCGCCTGGGCTTTCGTGAGGCTGCCGAGCGTCGCGAGCAGCGCGGCAAAGCCGCTATACGCCGGCGCGAAGTCCGGCTGCGCCGCAAGGCAGCGCTCCCAGAGCGCCTGGGCGCGCGCCGCGTCGCCCGTGCCCATCGCGCCGAGCGCGGCGAGACTGAGCGCCGGGGCGAGCGCCGCGTCGTCGTCGCCCGCGTGCTCGCCGGTCACAGGGGCGAGCAGCGCGAGCGCGTCGGCGAAGCGGTGTGCGTCGCACAGCGCATTGGCTTCGCGCAGGAGGTCGTCGAGGGCGGGCGCGAGGGGCGTCGTAGTGGTCACGGTCAAAGTCGTAGTGGGCGCCACGCGTGCGTCGCAGGCAGGAACAATGGGGCACGGTGAGCTTACGACAGCTCCCGCTCGGGCAGCGGGCGGAACTGAGCGCATACGTCGCGCTTATTCGACGGATGAAGCGCCTTCACTGAAGCGCCCGGCCGGCCGAGGCTTGCGATTGCCTTGCAGCGAAGCCCGCAAGCCGTTTTGCGCGCGCGGGCATATCGATGTGCCGATTTCTTCGTGGCGGGGTGCAGGCGCACGCACGAGAATGGGGCGATCCTTTCCCTCACGCGCAGCGTTTTTCACCATGAGCCAACCTGCTGGAGCACGGCGCGGTCAACTGCGCCTCGGCGCTTTTCTCTATCCCACCGGTCACCATATCGCCGCATGGCGGCACCCGCATGCGAACGCCAACGCGGGCAGCGATTTCCGTCACTACGCCGAACTGGCGCGCACCGCAGAGGCCGCGAAATTCGATCTGGTTTTTCTCGCGGACGGCTCTGGCACGCGCGGCGACAACGCCGACTTCCTGAGCCGCACCGCGCACAGCTATGTCGCGCAGTTCGAGCCGATCACGCTGCTCTCGGCGCTCGCGGCCGTGACGCAGCACATCGGGCTCGTTGGCACGGCGTCCACGACCTTCAACGAGCCGTATCACATCGCGCGCAAGTTCGCTTCGCTCGATCACATCAGCGGCGGGCGCGCGGGCTGGAATCTCGTCACGTCGTCGAACGAGCACGAGGCGCGCAATTTCGGTTTCGACGAGCATCTCGCGCATGCGACGCGCTACGAGCGCGCGGCCGAGTTCGCCGAAGTCGTGGAAGGACTGTGGGATAGCTGGGACGAGGACGCTTTCCTGCACGACAAGGCCGCCGGCCGCTTTTTCGATCCGGCGAAGCGCCACGTGCTCGGGCATCGCGGCGAGTTCTTCAAGGTGCGCGGGCCGCTGAATGTGGCGCGCGCGCCGCAGGGGCGGCCCGTGGTCGTGCAGGCGGGCTCGTCCGAGGCGGGCAAGGCGCTCGCCGCGCGCACGGCCGAGGTGATCTTCACGGCGCAGCAGACGCTGGCGGACGCCGTGGCGTTCTACGCCGACGTGAAAGGCCGCATGGCGCAGTACGGGCGCGATCCGGGCGACCTGAAGATCATGCCGGGCGTGATGCCGGTCGTCGGGCGCACCGAGGCCGAAGCGCGCGAGAAGTTCGAGGCGTTGCAGGCGTTGATCGATCCGGCGGTGGGGCTCGCGATGGTCTCCGGCTTGACGGGCGGCTTCGATCTTTCCGGCTACCCGCTCGACGGGCCGATTCCCGAGCTGCCGGAAACCAATGCGAGCAAGAGCCGACAGGCGCTCACGCTGACGCTCGCGCGCCGCGAAAACCTCACGATCCGCGAGCTGTTTCTGCGCGTGGCGGGCGCGCGCGGGCACTGGCAACTGGTTGGGACTCCGGAGCAGATTGCCGACGCGCTGGAGGAGCGCTTCGTGAATTACGGCGCGGACGGCTACAACGTCATGCCCGCGCTGCTGCCCGATTCGCTGACCGACTTCGTCGAACTGGTGTTGCCCGAGCTGCGGCGTCGCGGGCTCTTTCGCAGCGAGTACGAGGGGCGCACCCTGCGCGAGCATCTCGGCTTGAAGCGGCCGGAGTCGCGTCACGTGCGCGAGGAAGCGGTCGAGTCGGGCGCGTGACGTTGCACGGGGCGACGTCGAATGCGAATCTCCACGATGTGAAGCTTGATGCAAATCATTGAAGGTGTCGCCAATCCGGCGTGATCCGGCCGGTGCGCCGAAACTCCCGGTTTGGCCGCAGGGGCAGGTATCTTGCCGACTGCGGCGCGAGGAGCGCCACCTTGAATGCATCGACCGAAGACACGACACGATCCGCACACGACCCCGCGCCGGATGCGGCGGACCCCTACGAAGCCGCGTTTGCACTCTTCTCCGGCGGACGCAGCGCGCAGGCACTGGCGCAGCTGGATAGCCTGATCCTCGCGCAGCCGTCCAACGTGCAGGCGTTGAATCTCGCCGCGATTTGTCTCGTCACCCTGAACCGCAAGCCCGAGGCGGCGGCGTATTGGCGGCGAGCGGTCGAAGCGGACCCGCAAGACGCGCAGGCGCACAACAACCTCGGCAACGTGCAGTACGAACTGGGCGACTTGTGCGAGGCGCAAGCCTCGTTCAACCGGGCGATTGCCATCGATCCGCAAAGTGCAGACGGACACCGCAACCTGGGGTGGCTCCTGCACATGCGCGAGCGATATGACGAGGCCGAAGCCTGCTATCGCCGCGCGCTGGCCCTGCGTGACGACGATGCCGTGATCCTCAACGATCTTGCCTGCCTTCTCAACAAGCTCGATCGGCACGCGCAGGCCGAAACGTGCGCCCGGCGGGCCAGCCACATCGATCCCGCGAGCGCCGACATCCAGCACACGCTGGGTTGCGCGCTCTTTGGCCTCGGACGATGGGTCGAGGCGCAAGCCGCCTTCCAGCAGACGCTGGTGTTGCGCCCCGGCGATGCGAACGCGCATCGCGGTCTTGGCGCGGCCTGCTTCGAATCGGGCGATCTGGCGCAATCCGAGGATGCGTACCGGCGCGCCCTGGCGATCCATCCGGATGACGCCGATCTCTGCTCCTCGCTCGGTTTTATCCTCGTCGAAACCGGCCGGCATGAAGAGGCCGAGGCGTTCTACCGGCGCGCGGTCGTGCTTCACGAGAATCACGCGACGCTCAATGATCTTGGCTTCGTGCTCTATGAACTCAGGCGCATGCATGAGGCGCAATCGTGCTATCGCCGCGCGCTGGAGTGGGCGCCCGGATCGGCGCAGATCAGCATGAATCTCGCGCTCTGCCTGCTGGCCATGGGCCGCTTTGAGGAGGGCTGGCCGCTGTGGGAGGCGCGCTACGACCCGGGCCTCAAAAGCCGCAATACCGTCGTGCCGGATCTGCCATTTCCGCAATGGGAGGGCGAGCCGCTCGACGGCAAGTCGCTCCTCGTCCTGCATGAGCAAGGGCACGGCGACAGCCTCCAGTTTGCGCGTTACCTGCCCATGCTCAGGGAGCGCGGCGTGGCTCACCTGAGCGTGGCGTGCCCGCCCGCGCTGAAGCGGCTGCTGGAAACGGTGGAGGGTGTGGACGCCTGCGTTCCCCTCGCCGGGGACCACACGATGCGCAAGCACGATTACTGGTGCTTCATGATGAGCCTGCCTGGGCGCTTCGGCACGACATTGCGCACCATTCCCGCAGCGGTGCCGTATGTGCGGGTGCCCGCGCCGTGCGCCGATGCCTGGCATGCGCGTGTGCCCGCGGGCGCGTTCAAGGTTGGCCTCGTGTGGGCCGGGGATCCGCGGCTCTGGCAAACCGGCACGCGCGCGACCACCGTGGATCGCCGCCGCTCGCTCGACGCGACGGCCTTGCTGCCCTTGCTCCAGACCGAAGGCGTCACGTTCGTGAGCCTGCAAAAAGGCGAAACGACACGCGGCCAGATCGAGAAGCTCGCGCCGCAGTGGCGGCTGCACGATGTGATGGACGACGTCCAGGACTTTGCGGATACGGCCGCTATCGTCGATCGTCTCGACCTCGTTATTACGGTCGATACGTCGGTTGCGCATCTGGCGGGCGCGCTCGGCAAGCCGGTCTGGATTCTGTCGCGCTTCGACGGTTGCTGGCGTTGGCTGGACGAGCGGGACGATACGCCCTGGTATCCGCACGCGCGTCTGTTTCGGCAAGTCCGTCCCGGCGACTGGAATGAGGTGATCGCGCGCGTGACGCGCGCATTGCAGGCGTGCGTGGCGGGGAAGGGCGATAAGGCGCGAGGCCTGAGCATGGCACGCAAGCTCAGGCAATAAAACAGTTTGCGTTCCTGATCAAGTTCGCGCGTGCGGCCCGAACCGCACGCAACGGACCCCGGCCGCTCTCAGGGCACGAGCACCTGGCGTCCGACCACCTTGCCCTGCACAAGCGCTTCGAACGCCTCGTTGATTTCCGTGAGCGGCCGCGTCGAGACGGGCGAGGGCTGCATCCTGCCTTCGCGCATCAAGGTCACGAGCTCGCGCAACTCGGGCAGCGTGCCCACGTAGCTCCCCTCGATCTTCAGCGGACGCATGGGGATGATCGGCAGCGAGACCGTGAGGTCGCCGCCCATCAGGCCGACGATCACCACATGGCCGCCGCGCGCGCACGCATCGAGCGCGAGCTTGACGGTGGGCGTCGCGCCCACGAGGTCGAGCACGGCGCGCGCGCCGCCGCCCGTTGCCGCGATGATCTGCTGGACGGCGTCGTCCGCGCGCGCGTCGATGGCCGCGAGCGCGCCGGCCGCGAGCGCCGCTGCGCGCTTGGCGGGGTCCACGTCCACCACGATCGCGCCTTGCGCGCCGAGCGCCTTGAGCACTTCGAGCGCCATCATGCCAAGGCCGCCCGCGCCGATCACGACCACCGGACCTTCGTGAATGCGCTCGCCGAACTTCTTGACTGCCGAATAAGTCGTCACGCCCGCGCACGCGAGCGGCGCGGCCTTCACGGGGTCGAGGCCCGCGAGATCCACGAGATAGCGCGGGTGCGGCACGATCACATAGTCGGCGAAGCCGCCGTCGCGCAGCACGCCGAGCGACTGCGGCTTCGCGCAGATGTTTTCCTCGCCGCGCTTGCAGGCCGCGCATTCGCCGCAACCAATCCACGGATGCACGACCGCTGACGTGCCGGCCGCGAGCGCTTCGGCGGCGGTCTGCGCGTCGGGCCCCAGTGCCACGACTTCGCCGCAGATTTCATGGCTCGGCGTGAGCGGCAACTTGATGCCGCGGTCGGCGAGCGAGAGCTTCTTGCCGCCGCCCAGATCGTAATAGCCCTCCCAGATGTGCAGGTCGGAGTGGCACAGGCCCGCGGCTTTCACGCGTAGCAGCACTTCCGTCCCCTTGGGCTCGGGCACGTCGCGCTCGACGAGTTCGAGCGGTTTGCCGTGATGGATAACGCAGTAACAGCGCATTTGCATCGATGTCTCCGTGAATGTGATGGACGACGGCCAGGCGATGACGATCCTTTCGCATCATAACGGATGCGACCTAAATTCGGCCGATCGTTCGATTTTTGCCCCGCGTGCCGGTTGTGGAGATCGGTGCATAGCTAACGATATCCGTATATGCTTCAGGCATGTTCGACCATTGCCTTTACTTCAACACCACGGCGCTCGCGCGGCGCCTGGAGCGTGAATGGACCGAAGCGTTCGAGGGCTTCGAGCTCACGCCGCCACAGGGTTTCATGCTGCGCGCCGTGCTGGAGCGGCCCGGTTCGTTGCAACGCGAGCTGGCGGAACTGCTTGCCATCGCACGGCCCACGGCCACGCGCGTGCTCGACGGTCTGGAGGCGCGCGGCTATGTCGAGCGCCGCCGCACCGAAGACGACGGGCGCGAGGTGGCGATCGTGCCCACGGCGCGGGCTGTTGCCATTCGCGTGGCGCTCGACGCCGCGAGTGCGACCGTGACGAGCCGCATCAAGCGCACGCTGGGCGGCGAGGCATTCGTCGATACCGTCTCGCGGCTGCGCACCGCGCGCGCGACGTTGGGCTGAAAGGTGCGGCACGCGGTATGCGCGGCAACGCATCAGAAGGGCATTAAAGAGTAGGGAGTTTCATCATGCGGCGCATCGGCGCTTTTTGTATTTCGACGTGGCTTGCGGCCGTTGTTCTGGTTCTCGGGCGCCATTCGGTGCCGTTGATGGCGCTAAGCGGTGTGATCGTATTCGCCGGTTTCGATCTCTTTCGTCCCGGTTCGGGCGATTAGCTACGCTGCGCCTGGCATAGTTCTGCGAGCGCCACGCACGATGCGCGGCGCTCGCGGTCATTCACCGGGTTCTCACCGGCTCTCACCGGTTTTTCACGTCACATCTCCTCGGCCCACGACATGTTTTCGCGCGCGAGCAGCGCCGAAGACGCCGCCGGCCCGAACGTGCCCGCCGTGTAATTGCGCGGGCGGTCGTTCAGCTCCTTCCAGCCGTTCAGGATCGGTTCGACCCACGTCCATGCGGCTTCCAGTTCGTCGCGGCGCATGAAGTGCGTGAGGCGGCCGCGAATCACGTCGATCAGCAAGCGCTCGTAGGCTTCCGCGCGGCGCTCGGGAATGGCCTGCTGCAAGTCGAGGTTCAGGCTCACGGGCAGCATGTTCATGCCGCTGCCCGGTTCCTTCGCGAGCATCTGCAACTGGATCGACTCTTCCGGCTGAAGCTGGATCACGAGACGGTTGCCGTAATGGCGCGGCCCGCTCGGGAAGATCGAGAACGGCAGGTCCGCGAATTCGATCACGATTTCCGACTGGCGCTTTTGCAGGCGCTTGCCCGTGCGCAGGAAGAACGGCACATTGGCCCAGCGCCAGTTGTTGATGTGCGCGCGCAGCGCCACGAACGTTTCCGCCTTGCTGTCGGGCGGTACGTTGTCTTCTTCCAGATAGCCCTTCACCGGCTGGCCGTCCACCGCGCCCGCCGCATACTGGCCGCGCACGGTGTCGCGTGCGATGTCGGCGAGCGACATGGGGCGCAGCGAGCGCAGGACCTTGAGCTTTTCGTCGCGCACGGCGTCGGGGTCGAGCGAGACGGGCGGCTCCATCGCCACGATGCACAGCAGTTGCAGCAGGTGGTTCTGCACCATGTCGCGCAGCGCGCCCGTGTGGTCGTAGAAGCCCGCGCGGCTGCCCACGCCCACCGTTTCCGCGACCGTGATCTGCACGCTGCGGATGTACGGCGCCTGCCACAGCGGCCCGAAGATCGGGTTGCCGAAGCGCAGCACCATCAGGTTCTGCACCGTTTCCTTGCCCAGATAGTGGTCGATGCGGTAGATCTGCGATTCCGCGAAATGGCGGCCCACCGACTCGTTGATCTCCTGCGCCGAGGCGAGATCGTGGCCGAGCGGCTTTTCGAGCACCACGCGCGAGCTGCTGTCGATCAGGCCGCCTGCCGTGAGGTTGTCGCAAATCGTCGTGAACAGTTCCGGCGACGTGGAGAGATAGAACACGCGCAGCGCATGCTCGCGCGACGCCGCCTTCAGGTTCGCGTAACTGGCGGAATCGTTGACGTCGATGATCACGTACTGGAACAGGTTCAGATAGCGGTCCCAGGCTTGCGCGTCGAAAGCTTTCGCGTCGATGAACGGACGCGACTGCTCCTCCATGAACTTGCGATAGTCGTCGATCGTCCAGTTCTTGCGGCCCACGGCGATGATGCGCGTTTCGGGCGGCAGGTTGCCGTGCAGGTGCGCCATGTAGAGCGCGGGCAGCAGTTTGCGCGCGGCCAGGTCGCCTCCGCCGCCGAAAATGATCATGTCGACGGGCTGTTCGGGCAAGGCTTGGGCAGGCTGATTCGTCATGGCAGGTCGGAGATGGCGCGCGCTCGGGTCACACTCGGTCAGCTTTGGGGCAGGACCTCGCGTGCTCGCGCGCGCGGTTGCAAAACCCGCGCCCCCGGCGTTGAACGGGGCGCGGCGAAAACGCTAATGGTGCATGGTTTCGCGCGAGTTTGCACGCGTGGCGAGAAGGGGGCGTCGCGCGAGACTCACGCCGCGATAAACCGACCGGCCGTTCATGCAGACTTTGTCCTTTATTCGCCTGCCACATTCGCCTGACGTTTAATCGGCTTCAAGCGAGCCCCGGCACCGCCACGCCGAAGGTCTCCAGCAGCAGCACGACATTGAGCGCGAGCACCGCGGCCGCGCCCGCCACGGCGCCGATCGCCGTGATCGCGCGGTTGCGATGTTGCCCCATCACGTCGGCGCGGCAGGTGAACCAGACGAGCGCCGCCATCGGGAACGGCAGCGCCAGGCTCAACACGACCTGGCTCATGACGAGCGCCTCGGTGGCGTTCACGCCCAGCGCCACCACGACGAAGCTCGGCACCATTGTGATGGCGCGGCGCAGCCACAACGGCACGCGAAAATTCACGAAGCCCTGCATGATCATCTGACTCGCGAGCGTGCCGACCACCGAGCTCGAAATGCCCGACGCGATCAGCGACACGAGAAAGATGCTGGCCGCCGCCGCGCCCAGCAGCGGCGCGAGCGTGCGATAGGCGGTCTCGATCTCGGCCACGTCGGCATAGCCCTGGTGGAACGCGCCCGAGGCCGTGATCACCATCGCCATGTTGATGAGCCCGGCAAGGGAGAGCGCAACCACGACTTCGATGTTTGAAAACCTGACGAGACGCGCGCGTTCGGTGGCGTTGCGCGCGAGCACGCGCGCCTGGGTGAGCCCCGAGTGCAGGAAGAGCGCATGCGGCATGACGGTTGCGCCGATGATGCCCACCGCGATCGTCACGGCCTGCGCATCGGGCAGGCGCGGCGTGGCGAGATGGCGCAAGAGGCTCGGCCACTCGACGGGCGCGATGAAAAGCTCCAGCACGTAGCAGATGCCGATCACGCCCACGAGCGCGCCGATCACAAGTTCGAGCGGACGAAAGCCCGCGCGCTCCAGAAATAGCAGCGCATACGTCACGACGGCCGTGACGGCCATGCCCGCGAGCAGCGGCAAATGAAAGAGCAGCGCGAGGCCGATGGCGCCGCCGAGGAATTCGGCGAGATCGGTGGCCATCGCCGCGATCTCGCTTACGATCCACATGAGCCACACGAGCGGCGCGGGCAGGTTGTCGCGGCACAGCTCCGCGAGATTGCGGCCCGTGGCGATGCCGAGCTTCGCGGAAAGCCCCTGAAACAGCATGGCGATCACGTTGGCGAGCAGCACGACCCACAGGAGCGCATAGCCGTAACGCGCGCCGGCCTGAATGTTGGTCGCGAAGTTGCCGGGATCGATATAGGCGACGGAGACGACCACGGCCGGGCCGGCGAGCGGCAGCAGAAGGGCGATGCCGCGGCGGCGTCCTTCGAGCGCTTCGCGCACTGCGGCGGCCGTACTGCGCGTGAGGCCGTCGGGCGCGCGATCGGCGCGGTCATCGCGGGCGCGACGATCCATGCAACTTCTCTCGCGACTCAGGGTCTGTACGCGCAGCCCGCAGCGATGATGCGCGCATCGAGCCTTCGCAAATACGGTGGATAGGCGTCATCGAAATCGGGCCCTCATGCGTTAAGCAGGCAATCCGCGCGCCTGCCTTGGCGCTATCTCAGCACAAACCGGCGCGGCGCGCCTTCGCTGCTCTCATTCCCTTACGAAATGCCTGAATTCCCGATCTTTTCGTTTACACCGGTTCACATGAAAAAACCGCTCGCAGCCGCGCTGCTGATGGGCGGCCTCGCATGGGGCGCGCTCGCCCACGCCGACGACAAGGTCATCGTGCTCGACTCGGGCGAGGCGAAGCTCTCGCTCATCGACGAAGCGAGCCGCACCGTGGTCGGCACCGAGCCCACCGGCAAGGAACCGCACCATCTGATGATCACGCCCGACGGCAAGTCGCTCATCGTCGCCGATTCGGTGTCGAACGACCTGCTGTTCCTCGATCCGCATACGGGACAGATCCAGCATCGCCTGGAAGGCATCGAAGACCCGTATCAGCTCGGCTTCTCGCCCGACCATCAATGGTTCGTGACGGCGGGCCTGCGGCTCGACCGCGTGGACATCTATCGCTACGACGGCCAGAACCTCACGATCGCCAAGCGTATTCCGCTGGCAAAAACGCCGAGCCACATCACGTTCGCCTCGGACAACAAGACCGCGTTCGTGACGCTCCAGGACACGGGCGAAGTGGCCGCGATCGATCTACCCACGCAAACAGTGCTCTGGAAGCTCCACGTGGGCAGCACGCCCGCGGGCCTGTGGATGACGCCCGGCGACAAATACCTGCTGATCGGCATGACGGGCGAGGACAATGTGGCCGTGGTGGACTGGCACAACCGCACGCTCGTGAAAAAGATCCAGACCGGCCGCGGCGCGCATAACTTCCGCAATCTGGACGATGGCAAACATGTGGTCGTCTCGAACCGCGTGGAGAGCACGATCAGCATCATCGATTACACGACGCTTACCAAGGTCGGCGACATCACGGGCCTGCGTCCGGGCCCCGACGACATGGAGCTTTCCGCCGACAAGCGCTACCTGTGGGTCACGTTCCGCTTCGCGAAGCACGTGGGCATCATCGACCTGAACACGCGCCAGTTGATCGACACCATCGCGGTGGGCCGCTCGCCGCACGGCATCTACTTCGCGAATCGCGCGCCCGTGTACGCGCCGAACCCGGATTGATCCAGGAGTCCCGATGATCGATACGTTGATTTCGCAGGCCGACAACCTCGTTTCGTGGCTCCAGACGCTGGTCTACGTGGACGTGGTGCAGCCGATCTTCTACAAGGTCGGCCTGATGGGCTACGACGAAGACACCTACGACGCGCTCTACTGGGTGATCGTGGGCGTGCTGGAGATCGTCGCGATGTATGTGATCCTGCGTCCGCTCGAAGCGCTGCGCCCCGCTGAGCAATGGGGCGATCGCAAGGCGCTGCGCGCCGACATCTGGTACACGTGGATCGCGAAGCTCGGCATCATCAACATCGCGTTCTTCTTCCTGCTCACGCCATTGTTCAATCACTGGCAGAGCCTGATGGCGATCCACAACATCCCGAACATCGAGGTCGACAGCCTTTGGCCCGGCGTGACCGACAGGCCGCTCGTGTCGTTCCTGATCTATCTGATCGCGCTCGACTTCGCGGGCTACTGGTATCACCGCTGGCAGCATCGCTTCGGCGTGTGGTGGGAATTGCACGCCGTGCATCACAGCCAGCAGCAGATGTCGCTGTGGTGCGACGATCGCAATCATTTTCTCGACGACATCTTGCAGGCCGCGTTTTTTGCCGCCATTTCGCTTTTCATCGGCGTGCAGCCCGCGCAGTTCGTCGTGCTCGTGGCCGTGAGCAACTTCATGCAGAGCGTGCAGCACGTGAACGCGCGGCTGGAGTTCGGCTGGCTGCTCGAACGCATTGCGGTGAGCCCGGCGTTTCATCGCCGCCATCATGCGATCGGTTATGGCCACGAAGGCACGCGCTACGGTTGCAACTTCGGCGTGCTGTTCCCGTGGTGGGACATGATGTTCCGCACGGCTTCGTGGAACAAGGAACACGAGCCCACCGGCATTCGCGACCAGTTGCCCGCGCCGCACGGCCGGGGCGTGAACTACGGCGAAGGCCTGCTCGCGCAACAGTGGCTCGCGCTCGTGCGCATTGCGCGGCGGCTGGCGGGCAAGGGCTATCCGATGGGGGGCGCTGCGCGCTGATCTTCACGGCGCCGATCTTCATGGCGCACGTTGCAGGCCCTTGAGCGAGGCGGTCTTCGGGCCGCCTCGTTTTGTTTGGCGCGCCGCCGCCGGATGCGATAATCGCGCATTCATCCCCCACACATGCATGGTGCGCGTGTCAAATGCGCAGACGGAGAACATCTTGAGCCGTATCGACAATCCGCAGCACGACCAGGAAGTCGGCGTGGCCGACGCCACCCAGGACACGACCCGCATCGACGACGTGCGCATTGGCGCCGTGCGACCGCTCATCTCGCCCGCGCTGCTGCTCGACGAACTGCCGACGCCGCAGGAAACGCAATCGCTCGTCGAATCGAGCCGCGGCGAGATTGCCGAGGTGCTCGCACAGCGCGACGACCGGCTGGTGGTGGTGGTGGGCCCGTGCTCGATTCACGACCACGATCAGGCGATCGAATACGCGAAGCTCCTCAAGGCGAAGGCCGACACAATCAGGGACGATCTGCTGATCGTCATGCGCGTGTACTTCGAGAAGCCGCGCACGACGGTGGGCTGGAAGGGCTATATCAACGACCCGCGTCTGGACGGCAGCTTCCGTATCAACGAAGGCTTGCGCGCGGCGCGTCAGTTGCTGCTCGACATCAACGCGCTCGGCCTGCCCACGGGCACCGAATTCCTCGACTTGCTGAGCCCGCAATACATCGCCGACCTCGTGGCGTGGGGCGCGATCGGCGCGCGCACGACCGAAAGCCAGAGCCATCGGCAACTCGCTTCGGGCCTGTCGTGCCCGATCGGCTTCAAGAACGGCACCGACGGCGGCGTGCAGGTGGCCGCCGACGCCATTGTCGCGGCGCGCGCGAGCCACGCGTTCATGGGCATGACGAAGATGGGCATGGCCGCGATTTTCGAAACGCGCGGCAACGACGACTGCCACGTGATCCTGCGCGGCGGCAAGAGCGGGCCGAACTACGACGCGGCTTCCGTGGCGGCGTGCTGCGCGTCGCTGGCAAAGGCCGGGCTGCGCGAGCAGGTCATGATCGACTGCTCGCATGCGAATTCGAACAAGGCGCATCAGCGCCAGATCGACGTGGCGCGCGATATCGGCGAGCAACTGGCGGGCGGCGACAAGCGCATTGTGGGCGTGATGATCGAGAGCCATCTCGAAGAAGGCCGCCAGGACCTGAAGCCCGGCGTGCCGCTCAAGCGCGGCGTGTCGATTACCGACGCGTGCATTAGCTGGGCGCAGACGGAGCCGGTGCTCGACGCTCTGGCGCAGGCGGTGCGGGAAAGGCGTCAGGCGGGGTGAGGGGCGGGGGTTCGTCGGCGACCGCGCGTTCGTGGTCGTCGATCAAGGCCCCGCAGCGCCTATCGCCCCTTTCCGCGCGTCCCTTTCTTCCCGCCCGCCGCCTTCGGCGCTTCCTTCACCGGCGCCGTCGTTCCAACGCTCGCATTCAACTGCTCGACCCACGAAAGCGCATCGGCATACGCGAGGAAGTGCTGGAGATACCCCGGCGACACCTCGCGCATGAGCGAAAGCGCGCGATGCACGAGGCTGCTCGAATTGAGCGGCCCGGCGTTTCTGGGCACCTGGTCCAGCGACTGGCGCAATTGCTTTTCGGTGCGCACGCGCGACCAGGTTTTCCGGAAATAGTCGACCAGCTCCGGGTCCGGTTCATGCCTCACGCGTGACGGGGTGTGCACAGGCTCCGCGCGCGGGATCGAATCGACAAGGCTGCCAAGCGCGCTGCGACGCGCTTCGTCGCCGAATACCGGCGTCACATCGCGCGCAAGGTCGCGGGCAAACGCGTCGAGCCGTTGCGCGAGACGCGCATCGATGAGGCGCCGCGCTTCGCCCGCATGCGCGGCACGGCGGCGCTCCAGCGCCTCGATCAAGTGGAAACGCACCGGATCGAGCCGGTCGGCGCCGCGTGCGCGCCAGGCGTCGAGCAGGGCGCTCACGTCCGCAGCGTCGGGTGCCTCGCGCTCGGCCGGCGCGAGACGCGGGCCGGCGTCATTCGCCATGCTTGCTCTCGCCAACGGTCGGGCGCGGCACCGGCGCGATCTCCACGCGGCGGTTCTTCGCGCGGCCCGCTTCGTCGCTGTTCGCGCTCACCGGCTGCTCGGAGCCGAACGCGGCCGCGAATACCGACTTCGCCGGTACGCCCGCGTCGATGAACGAGCGCGTGACCGTGAGCGCGCGCTCGGCCGACAGTTCCCAGTTGTCCGCGAAGCGGCGGTTGCCCGCATGCACCTGCTGATCGTCGGCGAATCCGCTCACCATGAGGATTTCGTCGCGGCTTTTCAGATACGCCGTGAGCGGTCCGGCCAGGCTCTTGAGCAGTTCGCGGCCCTGCGGCGTCAACTGGTCCGAATTCAGCGCGAACAGCACGCTGCCGCTAATGCCGATGCGCCCGTTCACGAGCGTCACGCGCCCCGCCGCGAGCGGGCCCGCGAGCGCTTCTTCAAGCGTCTTGCGGCGTTCCGTTTCGGCCTTGCGCTGCTTGACCTCGTTCGCGAGCCGGCTCGACAGTTCGAGCTGCATGCCGACCACGCCGACGAGAATCAGCAGGAACGCGCCCAGCAGGACCGACATCAGGTCGGCGAACGCGGGCCACACGGGCGCGGCGGGGGCCGCGCCGCCGTCGATTTCGTCGTTCATGCCGCGTCGACTCCGGCAGCGGCGCGCTGGCCGGCGAGCTGTTGCAGGTTCTCGACGATCTGCTTCTGCGACAGCATGCTCAGGTCGATGACCTCGCGCGCCTGCGCCACGTAGTAGGCGAGCTGGTCGTCGCTGCGCGCGAGCGACTTGTCGAGCGCGCTCTCGATACGCTCCAGATGCGCCACGAGCTTGTCGTTCGATTCGCCGAACACGGTGACGGCCGCGCCGAACGCGTCGCCAAGGCTCGCCACTTCCACGGCGCTGCTGCTCACCTGCGCGGCGAGCGCGCCGAGCTTGCCCGTTTCGGCTTCGACGTTCGCGCTGAACTGGCCGCCCACGCGCACAAGCAGATCCGACGACGTGGAAACGAGCGCGTCGATCGCCGAGCGCTGCTCGGTGGAGGCGCGGTTCACGGCGTCGAGCAGGGTTTCGAGCGTGCCGAGCAGGCGGTTGCGCTCGTCGAGCATCGCGGTGTCGCGGACCATGCTGTCCGAGAGCTTCTGGCGCAACTCGGCGATGACTTCGGCCGCGGCTTGCGGCGCCACCGACGCGGCCTGCACGAGGCGGGCGATTTCGGCGATAGTGCTGGCGTTGTGGGCCTGCGATTGCGTGGTGATGTCGCTGGCCGTCTGCGAGAGGGTTTCGCAGATTTCCCGCTGGCGTTGCGCGGCGGCGGCGCTCGTCTCTTCCCACTCTTTGCGCAGCGCCGCGGACATCGCGGCAAGCGATGCGGTCCACGTTTCGAGGCGCTGTTCGTCGCGTGCGGCGATCTCCGAGTGCAGATTGGCGGCGGCTTTCGGCGCTTCCGAAGCGGCTTCTACGAGGCGATCGATTTCTGCGATCGTGTTCGTTGCATGCTGCTGCGACTGAGCGGCGATATCGTTCGCGGTTTGTGCGAGCGTCGCGCAGATTTCCTGCTGACGTTGCGCCGTGGCTGCGCTCGTTTCTTCCCACTCTTTACGTAGCCCGGAGGCCAGGGTCGCAAGCGATGCGGTCCACGATTCGAGGCGCTGTTCGTCGCGCGCGGCGATTTCCGAATGCAGGTTCGCGGCGGCCTTCGGGGCTTCCGAGGCGGCTTCGACCAGGCGATCGATTTCGGCAATCGTCTTGCTCGAGTGTTGCTGCGATTGAGCGGCGATATCGTTCGCGGTTTGTGCGAGCGTCGCGCAGATTTCCTGCTGACGTTGCGCCGTGGCTGCGCTCGTTTCTTCCCACTCTTTACGCAGCCCAGTGGCCAGGGTCGCAAGCGACGCGGTCCACGTTTCGAGGCGTTGCTCGTCGCGCGCGGCGATTTCCGAATGCAGGTTGGCGGCGGCCTTCGGGGCTTCCGAGGCGGCTTCGACCAGACGATCGATTTCGGCAATCGTCTTGCTCGAGTGTTGCTGCGATTGCGCAGCGATATCGTTCGCGGTTTGTGCGAGCGTCGCGCAGATTTCCTGCTGACGTTGCGCCGTGCCTGCGCTCGTTTCTTCCCACTCTTTACGCAGCCCGGAGGCCAGGGTCGCAAGCGATGCGGTCCACGTTTCGAGGCGTTGCTCGTCGCGCGCAGCGATTTCCGAATGCAGGTTGGCGGCGGCCTTCGGGGCTTCCGAGGCGGCATCGACCAGGCGATCGATTTCGGCAATCGTCTTGCTCGAGTGTTGCTGCGACTGAGCGGCGATATCGCTCGCGGTTTGTGCAAGCGTCGCGCAGATTTCCTGCTGTCGCTGCGCCGTATTCGCGCTGCTTGCTTCCCACTCGGTGCGCAACCCGGCCGCCATCGCGGCGAGCGCCTCGGCCCAGTTCGCGAGCCGCGCTTCGTCTCGCGCGCCCAGTTCCTTCTGCAAGTCCGTATGCGACGCATCCACGGCGCGCAGCAGCGAAGCCGAATGCTGCTCGAACGTAGCGGCCGCCGCGGCGAGCGCCTGCCGGTTGTCGGCCGAGAGCTTTTCGCCTGTGTGTTCCTGTTGCGTGAGCGCCGCTTGCCATGCTTGCGACATCGCGCCCGAAGCCGTCTCGAAGCGCGCCGACACGCCATCCAGCAGTCCCGACGATCGTTGCTCGAAACTTGCGTTGAAGCGCTCCAGTGCGCCGCCCAGGTCGGCCGCGAGCGCTTCGTTGGTCTGCTTGTGCTGTGCGAGCGCGCGGCCCCAGATCTCGGCCACGCTGGCGGTCGACGCCTCGAACCCGCTCGTGAGCCCGTCGAGCTGACGCTGCACCGCCTGCGTGAGCGTGCCTTGCATCGAGGCCGATTCGCGCGCGAGGCCCGCCATCGTCGTTTCGACGACCGGCTGCAACGCCGCGCCCGCGGCGCGCGCGCTTTCGGCGGCGCTTTCCCTGAGCGACTGGCCGACGGAAGCCGCGAGGCGGCTCCACGCGGCTTCGGCGTTGGCAGCGAACGCCTGCTGGCTCGCGAGCTGCTGCTCGTGCTGCGCGAGGCCCTGGCGCTCGATCAGCGTCATCAGCGCGCCGAGTTTGTCCACCAGCGCGGGCATGGCCTCGGCCTGGCGTTGCAGCAGCTTGAACGATTCGTCGCGCTGATGGGCCAGCGAGAAGCCGCGCAGCGTCGTAGCGATCTTCACGTCGAGTTGCTGCGCCGCTTCGATGCGTTCGCGGCGGCACAGCGCGGAGAGCAGGCCGAGCATCGCGGACGTGGCCACGCCCGCGATCGAGGTGCCGAACGCGAAGCCCAGGCCGTTCACCGGCGCGGCGAGCGAGGCGCGGATCGCGTCGAGGTCGGTGGCGCTTTCCAGTGCCGCACCCGTGCCCTTGAGCGTGACGACCATGCCGAGCAGCGTGCCGAGCATGCCGAGCAGCACGAGCAGGCCGGTGAGGTAGGGCGCGAGCGCGGGGCCGGGCAGGCCGACGCGCTCGCCTTCCACGCGCGCACGCACGGGGTTGCGCAGGCCGGGATGCAGCGTGTCGAGCCAGACGCCGAGGCGCCCCGGCGGCGCGTCGAGTTTTGCGACGGCCTGGGCGAGCGTGCTGGTGGCCTGCCGGAAGCGATAGAGCTCCCACACGCCCGTCACATAACACGCGCCGATCAGCAGCGTGACGGCGAGCGCAAGCAGATTCGAGCCCAGATAACCGGCGCCGATCCAGCACACGGCCGCGAGACCCACGACGAAAATTACAGGTTCAATGCGAAAACGGGACATAGCGCGGGACATAGCATTGGGGTTAGCGGGTGCGAAGGGCGGCAAGCAGCCCCTCCACCGGTTGAAACCGGATCTCAAGTTCGGCGAGCAGCACGCTCTGCATATCCTTGCGAAAGCTCGGAAGCCACGTGTGCGGCGCGGAAGGCGCGGCGTTTTCAGCGGTCGCCTCGGCTCGTTCTGCGCCTTCGGCTGCTCCGGCGGCTTGCGCGGCCTGGGCCGTGGCCGCCGCGCGCAGTCGCGCGAAGTGCGCGCCGAGCAGCGCGGGCACGCCTGCGAGCAGGCTGCGCTCGCGCGCGCCCAGCGCCTGCTCCATGACGGCGTCCACCGTCGCGAGGCGCGCGAGCGCGGGCGTGCGGGCGGCCAGCGCCGCGCGCAAGCGTATGCGCAGCGCGCCGATATCCGTCTCCATCGCCTGCTGTAGCGCGAGGTAGCGCTGGCGGAAATCCGCGAAATCGGGCTCCACATCAGTCGGCGTCTGCGCGGCGGCAGCGTGCGCGATCGGCGCGCGCCGGCCATCGCGCCGGGCGGACGCGCCGTCGCCGGTGATGGCCTTCGTTAGCGCCGCGCGCACGCGCTCGCTCTGGCTTTGCTCGGCGCTCGCGCCCAGCGGCGCGGCAGCGGCGCGCGCGGCCGGCGCCTGCGCGCTGAGCGCAGTCGAAAGCGCGATCGCGTCCGTCCAGCCGAGCCACTGGCTCAACTGGTCCGCGATCGACAGCCGGGATTCGGGCACCTCGGCGCCGCCAAGGCCGGCGAGTAAGCGAACGAGCGTCGGGCCGCTCAACGCCAGGCGTTGCGGGGCTAGCACTTTTTCACCTGAAAAAACCCGCTAGTTTACACGCCCGCGAGGGGGCGCCCGGCATACTTGATGCGCCGGGCGCCCGATCGGGGCGCATGTCAGGTTGTGAATGCGGCCATGAAGCCGCCTCGGAAGTCGCCTCTGAAGCCGTGAATGAAGCGGGCCACAGCGCGATCCTGCCCGCAGCGCTCAGGCTTCGGCCAGGATCTGGCGGATGGCGTTTTCGAAGGTTTCGACGGGCTGGCCGCCGCTCACCAGATACTGCTCTTTGAAGATGATCGCCGGGACCGACTGGATGCCGGCCGCCTGGTATTGCTGCTCCTCGGCGCGCACCTCGTCGGCGTAGCGGCCGCTTTCCAGCACCTCGCGCGCCTGCGCCGCGTCGAGCCCCACGGACTGCGCCGCCGCCACGAGCACCGCGTGGTCGCTCGTGTCCTTGCCCTCGCCGTGATAGGCGCGCAGCAACGCGAGCTTGAGCGGCACCTGCTTGCCCTCGATGCCGGCCCAGTGCAGCAGGCGATGGGCGTCGAAGGTGTTGTAGACGCGCTCGCGCGCGCCGAACGTGAAGCCGACGCTCGCGCCGCGCTCGCGGATCATCGCCTGCGTCTCGGCGATCTGCTCGGGCGTGCGGCCGTATTTCTTGCCGAGATAGTCGACCACGGACTCGCCGCCCGGACCCATTTGCGGATTGAGTTCGAAGGGATGCACGACGAGTTGCACGTCGACCTCGTCGCGCAGTCGTTCGAGCGCGAGATTGAGCGACGAGAGGCCGATTGCGCACCACGGGCACGCAATATCGGAGACGAAATCGATTCTGAGCGGTTGTTTCATGGCTTTCCTGATTCGGTTGAGCGGTGGCGCGGCACGGCATGATGCGCAAGCGGCGTGCGCGCCGGACGGCTTATTCGTCCATCATTCGTCCATCAAGCGGGCCTTGACCTTCTTGCCCTTGACCTTGCCCGCGTTGAGCTTGCGCAGCGCGTCGCGTGCGACGCTGCGCTCCACGGCCACATAGGTCGAGAAGTCGGTCACGTTGATCTTGCCGATCTGCGAGCCGCTGAAGCCCGCTTCGCCGGTGAGCGCCCCCAGCACGTCGCCGGGGCGGATCTTTTCCTTGCGCCCGCCCAGGATCTGCACGGTTTCCATGGGCGGCAGCAGCGGTTCGTTGCTGGCGGGCTTGAGCCCGGCGAGCGGGCTCCATTCGACTTCGCGCTTGAGCGCCTGCTCGATGCCGCCCACGCGCCCCATTTCGTCCATGCTCGCGAGGCTGAGCGCCCAGCCGTCCTGGTCGGCGCGGCCCGTGCGGCCGATGCGGTGCACGTACACCTCGGGGTCGGGCGTGACGTCCACGTTGATCACGGCTTCAAGCTGCGCGATGTCGAGGCCGCGCGCGGCCACGTCGGTCGCCACGAGCACCGAGCAACTGCGGTTGGCGAACTGGATCAGCACCTGGTCGCGCTCGCGCTGGTCGAGCTCGCCATGCAGCGCGAGCGCGTGAAAGCCTTGCGCGCGCAGCACGTCGAGCAGGTCGCGGCATTGCTGCTTGGTGTTGCAGAACGCAAGCGTGCTCACGGGGCGGTAGTGGTTGAGCAGCATGCCCACGGCGTGCAGGCGCTCGTCTTCCGTCACTTCATAGAAGCGCTGGCGGATCTTGCTGTCGTCGTGATGCTCTTCGAGCTTGACTTCCTTCGGATTGCGAAGGAACTGCTGGCTCAGCTTCGTAATGCCTTCGGGGTAGGTCGCCGAAAAGAGCAGCGTCTGGCGTTCCTTGGGGCACTGGCGCACCACGGTTGCGATGTCGTCGAAGAAGCCCATGTCGAGCATGCGGTCGGCTTCGTCGAGCACGAGCGTGTTGAGCGCGCCGAGCGCGAGATTGCCGCGCTCCAGGTGATCCATGATGCGGCCCGGTGTGCCCACCACGATGTGCGCGCCGTGTTCGAGGCTCGCGGCCTGCGGACGCATGGGCGTGCCGCCGCACAGCGTGAGCACCTTGATGTTTTCTTCGGCGCGCGCGAGGCGGCGGATTTCCTGCGTGACCTGGTCGGCCAGTTCGCGCGTGGGGCAGAGGATCATGGCCTGCACGTCCTGGCGGCGCGCGTCGAGGCGCGAGAGCAGCGCGAGCGAGAACGCGGCGGTCTTGCCGCTGCCGGTCTTGGCCTGGGCGATCAGGTCGTGCCCCGCGAAAGCGATGGGCAGGCTCGCCGCCTGGATCGGCGTCATCTCGACGTAGCCGAGGCGCGTGAGGTTCTCGAGCATGGCGGGCGCGAGCGGCAGTGCGCTGAAGGGCTGGGCTTGCGTAGGAGTGGCTTTGTTTGTCATGACGGGGTCTCGCGCCGGACGGGTGAGGGCGACGCGGCCGTTCGGTAGAAGTGGCGTCGATGCGGGTATTTCTGGCGCTGCGAAAGCGCGCGTTCCGTGATTTTAACGGATGCGCGCGCCAGGCCCCTCAGGCGCGCCGGGCGAGGTCGCCGCCAGGCGCTGGCGGTTCGGGCGTAACCGCTTTGCTGGTAGTAACCGCAATAAGAAACTGGCTGCAATACGAGCATAATCGCAGGGTAAATCAATAATGCGTCCACCGGCGATTGCCCGATTTACGGGCGATTTTCGCGGCAGGCCGCGTTTCGACCGGAGCAGTTGCAGAAAAGTTTCATCGATTTGCAGCGACTTAATGCGGGAAATCTCCCGCAATTAATCCCACTTTTCACAATAATCGATTCGATGCGCTATCCGGGCGTCGCATGATTGCCACACGTCGTATTCGGAAGGAACGGCGTGTTACCCCGTATTTCCCCTACGCGACAAACACTTACGCGATTTAATCCCGATATTTCCAGATTTCGCAAATATCTGTTACAGCCGCTGGCACGGCGCTTTAATGCCTTTGCCACGTAGACTTCGGCCGAGATTGCGGGGTGGTGCCAATACCCGGCGCCGCTTCTGCGCGGTCTGAATGTCATTAAGGAAAGTCATGAAGAATACTTTGATTATCGCGGGCGTCCTCGGCGCATTCGCAGCCTCGGCTCACGCACAAAGCAGCGTTACTCTCTACGGCGCGCTGGATGCGGGTATCGTCTACGCGAACAATGCAGGCGGTCACGCCGCATGGAACCAGGGTAGCGGCGCTGTCGGCGACACGTACTTCGGCCTGAAGGGCAGCGAAGACTTGGGCGGCGGTCTGCACGCGATCTTCACGTTGGAAAACGGCTTCAACCTGAACAACGGCAAGGACACCGAAAGCGGCACGATGTTCAACCGTCAAGCGTTCGTCGGTCTGCAAAGCGACCGCTTCGGTACGCTGACGCTCGGCCGCCAGTATGACTCGATGGTCGACTACCTCGGCCCGATCTCGGAAGCCGGCTCGGGCTACGGCAACAACCTCGCCGCTCACCCGTTCGACAACGACAACCTCGACCACTCGTTCTCGATCAAGAACGCGGTGAAGTACCAGAGCGTCAACTATCAGGGCTTCAAGTTCGGCGGCATGTACGGCTTCAGCAACGACGCTGGCCAGTTCGCCAACAACCGTGCATGGAGCGCAGGCGCTTCGTACGGCAACGGCCCGCTGAACTTCGCGGCTGCCTACCTGCAAATGAACAACACGCGCAGCGGCAACAGCAACGGCGCGAACTCGGCATCGAACGGCAACAACTTCAACCTGTCGGCTGAAACGCAACGCACGTTCGGCGCAGGCGTGAACTACAACTACGGCCCGGCAACGGTCGGCTTCGTGTGGACGCACACGCAGTACGAAAACCTGATCGCTGGCGGCCAGGGCGGCACGACGTTCTCGATCCCGTCGGGCACGAACCTGCACCTGGACAACTTCGAGCTGAACGGCGCATACGCACTGACCCCGGCTCTCGCCCTGAACGCGTCGTACACGTTCACGGACGGCAAGGTCACGGGTTCGAACGGTTCGGGTGATCCGAAGTGGCACACGGTTTCGCTGACGGCTGACTACTCGCTGTCGAAGCGCACCGACGTCTACGCCGGCGCTGTGTACCAGCACGCTTCGGGCGAACTCGGCGATGCCGGCGCGAACGTTGCCATGATCAACACGCTGTCGCCGTCGACCTCGCAGAACCAGGTCGCCGCTACGGTGGGTCTGCGTCACCGCTTCTAAGCATTGCCTGGTCGCTCCCTCGTGGAGCGATCGAGCGACGAAGCGCGAAGACCCGATCGGCCGGTCGGGTCCCGCGCTTCACGCGGGGCGAGCCCCGCGGTTTCATCCGCTTTCTACCTGAAGCACGACCGGTTCGCGGTGCGTGGCGCGCTCATGAGGCGCGCGGCGCCTGCGAACCGGTTTTCTTTTATGGCGCGCCAATGCGCGACCCTCAACACGCCGCTCAGGGTTTCACGGCCACCGGCGCCGTGCCCGCAGGTGTGGCAGCGTCAATCGACGCCTCTTCCGAAGCGCCTCGCACTCGCGAGACCCACAGCACCGCCGCGCACGTGAGCGCCGCGGCAATCCAGCCATTGTGCCCAAAGCCCAGGATCGCGCCATTCGGCCCATTCGTGAGCCACTGGCCGCCCAGCCACGCGCCAATGCCCGTGCCGAGCGCCTGCACCGCGCTGTTGGCGCTCAGAAACGCGCCGCGCCGCGCGGGCTCGGGAATCGTGGTGAGCAGCGCCTGCATCGGCACCATGCGGCCCGACATCGCGATCATGAATACGGCGAAGAACGCCACGAGCGCAACGAAAGGCAGCGCGGGCAGGTGCGTGACGAACAGCACCGGTGCGAGCGAGACGAGCGCCATCACGCGGAACACGCGGCGCTTGCCGTAGCGGTCCGCGAGGCGGCCCACCGCGCGCGAGGTCATGAACGTCGCCGCGCCCCCGGCCATGTAGAGCCACGAAAGCTGTTGCGGCGCGATGCCGTGATTGCCGACCAGCATCGGCGCGATGAACGGAATCACGAGCATGTGCCCGGCCATCATCGTAAAGGTCAGTGCGAAGGCCTTCAGATGGCGCGGCAGCGTGAGCAGCCGCCAGAGGCTCGGCAGCACTTCGCCGAGCGGCGTGCGCTGGCCGAGATGCTCCGTGAGCGACGGCACGACGCGCGAGCCTGCGAGCCAGATCGCCACGGAGAGCACGACGAGGAGCAGGAAAGGCGCGCTCCAGCTGAAATGCGCGCCGAGCAGCACGCCGGCCGGCACGCCCGCGATGGCCGCGATCGAGAACGCGGTCATGATGATGCCCGTGGCCGCGCCGCGCCGTGCGGCGGGAATCACGTCGCTCACGATGGCCATCACGATCGAGCCGAGCACGCCGCCGGTGAGACCCGCGAACGCGCGCGCGGCGAGCAGCAGATGAAAGTTCGTGGCGAGCGCGCAGGCAAGATTCGACAGCGCGAAGAGCGCATAGGCGACCTGTAGCAGGCGGCGGCGGTCGAAGCGGTCGATATACGTCGCCGCAAGGAGTCCTGATAAACCCGAGCAGAGCGAATATGCCGAGACGGCCGTGGCGAATGCCGCGGGCGTGATCGCAAACGCGTGCATGATCTGCGGGCCGAGCGGCATCATCACCATGAAGTCCATGATGACGGTGAACTGTGTGAGCGCGAGCAGCCAGAGCAGGGTGCGTTCGCGCAGCGGTGTGAGAGTCGTGGTCATGTAAAAGGCGTAGCGCCAAACGTTAAAGGGCGCGGCAGTCATGCCGCGCCCAGGAAGGGGCGATTCGTGTTCGATCAGTCGTCAATCGTTTCGTGGGCCGCCTGGGTTCCGCGCCGCCAGTAAGCGGAGGCGCGAATACGCTTCTTGTCCACGCCGCGCTCGTTGCACAGGTGAGCGCGCACCGCGCGTATCGCCGAGGCTTCGCCCGCGGCCCAGACGTAGCCGTCGCCGGGCGGCAGCCAGACTTCGGACACGGCGTCCACGAGCGGCTGCGCCGATTCGCTTTCCTCGCGATAGCACCAGGTGGCGTACAGATCGGCTTCGGTCGGCAATTCGATGCGTGCGTCGCGGTTCGCCACTTCGACGACCACGGCCACGCGCGCGCCGGCCGGCAGTTCGCCGAGGCGCCGCTGGATGGCCGGCAGCGCCGTTTCGTCGCCGATCAGCAAATGCCAGTCGTAGCCCGTGGGAATCACCATCGAGCCGCGCGGGCCGCCCACGCCGAGATACTGGCCGGGCTGCGCCTGCGCCGCCCACGCGGTGGCCGGGCCGGCTTCGTGCAGCGCGAATTCGATGTCGAGTTCGTTGGCCTGCGTGTCGAAGCGGCGCGGCGTGTAGTCGCGTGCCGCGGGGCGCTCCACGCCTTCCGGGAACACGATGCCGTCAGGCCCAAAGCTTGGCAGTACTGGCTTTTCTTCGCCGGCGGCCGGGAAGAACACCTTGACGTGATCGTCGAACGAACCCGAGACGAAATCGCCGAGATCGCCCGTGAGCGTCACGCGCACGAGCGCGGGCGAGAGCGCCTCGACGCGCGCCACGCGCAACAGCCGGAACTTCAACGGGTGACGGACACGGACAACTTCGAGTTGGGACGGATTCTGCATGGATGGCTCCGGTGTTGGGGTGGCGCGGCGTGGGCCGCCGCGAGGCTCGCGAGGAAGAGAGGCGGATTTACGCGTCGCCGTTCTCGCTGCCGTTTTCGATTTCCTGGGTGGCGCGCGCGAGGATCGCGGCGATGCGGCGCTGCTCCTCGGGCGCAACGTCGGTGCGGCGCAGGAGCGCGCGCTTGAGCGCGCGGCGCGCCTCGATCAGCTCGCGCACCCAACCTGTGCCTTCGGCGGGGTCTTCGCCGGCCATCGCGCGGCGCATGACTTCCATCTTGCGGCCGAAGTGCGTGAGCTTGGCGAGGATCAGGTCGGCGCGTTCGCGATTGGCTTCGAGGTGCGCGCGGCCTTCGGACGACAGTTCGTAGCGCTTGCGGTTGCCTTCCAGCGCCACGCTCACATAGCCGAGCTCTTCCAGGTACGTGAGGGCCGGATAGACCATGCCGGGGCTCGGGCTGTAGAAACCGTTCGAGCGCGCGTCGAGCGCCTTGATGAGTTCGTAGCCGTGGCTCGGGCGCTCGGCGAGCAGCACGAGCAGCATGAGTTGCAGGTCTTCGGACGTGAACTTGCGGCCACGGCCGAAACCGTCGCCGTCGCCGAAACCGCCGAAGCCGCGGCCAAAACCTTCGCCGAAGCGATCGCCGAAGTCGCCGGGGCCTTCGCCGCCGCGATGGCGGCCCATGGCGTGACGCATGGCGCGCCAGGCGTGCATGGCGGCGTGCGGGCCGTTGAAGAAGGCGCGCGCGTCGCGCGGTGCATGGCCTTGACGGCCGGTATGACAAAAATGGGGATGGTGGCTCATGGGGCCTCCTTATCACGTGAGTGTCTTAAAACATGTCTTAAGATATATATCTTAAGAGTGTTTGTCAAAGAGATTTTTGGAGGGATGGATGCACAACGGAGTGTGCGGGCATGCAAAAGTTGTGTTTCGATACACAAAAAATGTGTGATAAATACGAAATTCTGTGTTTTGTACACAATTTTTAGTTAGTTTTTCTATCGAGCGATGATTTTGATGGCGCTGACGTGCGCTGCAATGACACATAGATTGAGCGCATTGCGGAAGACCGACGCGCTGGCTTGCGGCGTTTGGGTTCGCTGGCGGCCAGGCGTGTGACGGCATTGGCACCGTCTACGTGAACAAGGCGCTCATTAAGTGCCGGAGCACCCAAGACGTCGCCGACTTACCCGCAGCGGAGTGACGAACGGCGGCAAGCCAGCGCGCACCCGGCGCTCGCGACGCCATAGTAGGCTGGTGGGGGGCTCAGATACGGCTAATCCTGGCACTGACCGTCTTCCCGGTCGGCCGTGACTTCGCTAAGAACAGCGTGAGCGGCGAGCACGTCCTTTGTTGACGCACCTTGTGTGATTCGGGAGAGTGTCGCCGCGAGAACATCCTCAGCTTCGTGGCGGTCGCCTCTGTGCGAAATAAGTCTTGCCAGGCTGGTAGCCGCACGCAACTCCCACGAAAGCGTGCCTTGTTGCTTCGAAAGCGAAATCGCAGCCCGAAACAATGACTCGACATCTTCCAAGGGCCGGCTCCCGTCCTGAAGGTGTTGTTCACCTAGCGCGCGCCATATCTCGGGTGTTGCCCAACCTGCTTTGGCGGAGGTTGCCCGTTCGATAGCCGATGGCGTTATTAGTTGTTGATTGACGGTGGCGAGTGTTTCATGTGCGCTTGGCGCTAAATGCTCAAACGACCGCCACCATCCTTTACCTTCCGGTCGCGTGGATTTCTGCCGCCCGAACGCATAGCATTTTGCCTGGTCGCGCCAGTTAGTCAGGAGATACTCGTTCGATAGCGTGTCGAGCAATGATAAATACTTCTCCAGATCGTCATAGTCGCCGCGCCAGCAGGCAACAGGACACGCTCCTGACGCCAGCGAACAACAAACCGACAAGTCATGGTCGAGCGTTAGTGCTTCCTTGACGCTTTCTGCGGCGACACTAACAGCGTCATCTGCCAGTCCGACTAGCCAGAGTATGCGAGATTGAAGAGACGTGAGCGCGATACGCGCATCGTATTGAGTCGGGTCTTGTACTTTTCCCTTGGCGGTCCTCGGCCCATAGATCGATAAGGCCAGTTCCGCATGCTGCATTCCGCTTTCCACCTTGCCAAGTTGCGTGTTCACCAAGGCCTGCATCCGGTGATACATTGGCACGTCAGAAGCGCGCGAACGAGAGAGCTCATAGAGCTGCTCACAAAATCCGTCGGCTTCGCTATATTCACCGGCCATTGTCATCATCACAATGGTCCCATACAGAACCTGAACCTGGCGAGATTCATGGTGATGACGCGTAGCGAGTTCCAGCGCAGCGTGAAACGCGCGTGTGGAAATTCCGCGTTTGAGCGATTGCGTCAGGAAATCTGCTTGAGCCAGTGCGAGTTGGAGTCGAAACGCTGACTCGGGTTCGCCGTCAGCGCCGCTTTCAATGCACCGAAGCGCTTTTATGACCCGTTGGCGATACTCATCGCACAGCGAAAGCTGATAAAAGAGCGGGCCACTTGCCCAGGTTAGTGATACGCCGAATTTTCTGTCTGTCGTGCTCGCTAGCGACCAGTCGAGAGCGGCACGTACATCGTCCAGGATGCCAGCGTCACCAACGAGCTCGTCGAGCGCCGGTTCCGTCGAAGACCAAATCGCAGGTTCGGTGAAGAGGGATAGAAAATATTTAGCATGCTGTCGCGTTGCATCCTCGTATTCGCGGCAGTCCTTAAGTTTTTCCAGACCGTACGCTCTCGTACTATCCAGCATCCGGAACGAGGGAGGGGTAGTCGCGCGAATTGACGTCAATAATGACTTATCAACCAGATTCGCTATAGACGAGACTACTTCTGCGGAGAATGCTGAACTATCATTTAAAACGGCGCTAATCTGCGCAAGCGAAAAATCTCCCTTGAAGAGTGCCGCATGTCGCAATACCTTGCGCTCGTGTTCCGACAGCGTATCGTAGCTCCAGTCGATAGTCGACCGTAAGGTCCTGTGGCGGGGCAGAGCAGTTCTGTGACCACGCGTCAGTACGTCTAGCCGGTTATCCAACGCCTTCAATAGACCCTCCGCACCAAAAACATGGACTTGCGCTGCTGCGAGTTCAATTGCAAGTGGTAGGCCGTCGAGAGAAGCGCAAAGCTTGCAGATGGTCTCAATGTTCTCAGTGAGCACCGAAAACGTGTCAGGATGCAGCGAGGTAGCGCGCTCGCAGAACAATCTCACACCGGAATGTGTCAGAGCTTCTTCGGCGGTAACCCCTGCGGCGTGCTCGGGCGCGTCGAGCGGCTGGATTCGGTAGACATATTCATTCGGAACTCGCAAAGGTTCGCGACTCGTCGTGAGAATTGTGACGCGCTCACACGATTGGCGGAGGGTGAGTGCCAAACGAGCAGCCGCGTCGATGACATGTTCGCAACAGTCAAGTAGCAAGAGTTGATCTGACTCTGCAAGATATTCAGTGATGACATCAACGGGAGAACGGTTGTCAACCAGCAGCCCGAGGACAGATGCGACTGTGCTGGCTACATGGTCATCGTGACCGACCGATGAAAGCTCAACGATGCTGGTGTTAACCGAGTTTGCCTCGCCGAAGGCACGCGCAGCCACTAGCGCGGCAGCAGACTTCCCGATGCCGCCGGGTCCGACGATAGAGACGAATCCGTTCCTGGACAACAGGCGGCAAATATCGTCGATCGCGCTCCGTCGGCCGACTAGATTGCTAATATCGTGACTTGGCGCGCCCGGGGCCGTTGACGCGGTTCTGCTATTCGGAAATGCGTGCGTCACGGGTCCAACGAAGCAATATCCGCGCCCCGTGATACTGCGAATGCCATGTGAGGTGGCCGAATCCTGTGATAAAAGTTTGCGCAGCGCCGTAATCTGCACGCGTAAATTGACGTCCCCGACAACCGCTCGAGGCCAAACTTTCTCTCGAAACTCCTTCTGGGAAACAACCTCACCAGGTCGGTGCACGAGTAAAGACAATATATCGAATGCGCGACTGCCGACTTCTACGACTTCTTCCCCGCGTTCCAAACGACGCTTATCCGGGTAGAGGCGGAAACTGCCAAAGGAAATACATGTGCACGACACCGCTTCCATCAGTTACTCTCAGGTAATGAGTCAGTTTGCCCAAAATGTGGGAGATTGGACTGCGGGCGTCTTTATTTCTTCCACTGGCACGAGTTCTGCCCCGAAAAAGTGCATGAATCTTGGCTATAGCGAACGTCTGGGAAGTGAACTGTGTAATTCCCTATTTGGCAGCAGTTTAATACGTCCGGGCAACCGGTGGATCATATGCAATTCGGATGTTGGTTAAATGAAAGTTTGGACGGCGAAGGTCTGCTAGCATTCACGAGCAGTTCGGCCAGCATCCCTTCTAACGTGGCTTTGCGAAAAATCCAGCAATGCTGTCGTACCGCTCGTCTCGTTCGGCCCGATTCTAGCCAGGTAATCGCGGATATCTGATGAGGCTTGCTCGTTCGCGAGGACGAGATTTGTCTGCCGACGCTACACAAGTTTGCTATCGAGGGTGACGGCTGTAATTTTCTCGGAAGCATCACGGGTGAGTTCGGCCTACCTTGGATGGTCCCCAAGCGTTACCTCGGGTAATCGTGCTGCGGGTCGCCGACAAGTACCTCAGCACCCAGTTGCCGGAGCGCCTCTGCACGCGCATCTTCTGTGTGTACAAGTGCATCTGCGGGCGCCGCAGGTTCGCGATGTCATAAAGCTGGACAAAAGCGACACCTGGCTTCTCCTCACTATGCGATGTGGCTGTCTGCGCCCAGGAGCTTTGCATGGGAGGCTTGAAAGATCGCGCTGAGCCACGCCGAAACGATTTTGAAACGCGCGACTGAACCGGCGTCCTTGTGACTCAAAAGCCATAGCTCGCGTGTCGTCTCGGTCGACTCACTCAGCTTCACCAAACCGGCGTGAGAGCCCAGCACACACGGCAAAAGAGCCAGACCGTTTTCGGCGAGGCAGGCACGAACCATCGTGCCAAGCGTGCTGACCCGAAGGTTTTTACGAATGTTTGGAGCGAACTGGTCCATCCAGTGGGTCTCGGGTGTGCCCGATAGTGATTCGCTGTAGCTTATCCAAGGCTGATTCGCCCATTCCTTGCGTGGCAATGCTGCGAAGCGCGAGGCGCCATACACGGCAAATCCGACCTCTCCAAGCTTGCGCATGACGAGTGCGGCATCGGCGGTTGGGCGTGACAGACGAAGCGCGAAATCGACTTCTCGCCGTGTGAAAGAAAGGTTGGCGCTCGACACGACCAGTTCAATCTGTAGGCTCGGATATCTCTTTTGCAACGCCGGAAGGTGGTCGAGCAGCCAATAGTCGAAGAGAAATTCGACGGCGGTGATTCTCACCGACCCGGCGATATCTGTCGATCGGTCTGCGCACGTCAGCATCATTGTGACGATTTGGTCGTAAATCGACTCGGCTTGAGCGACGAATACCTTTCCAGCATCTGTCAATTCGTATTGGAGATTGTTTCGAGTAAAAAGTCGAACGTCAAGCGATTTTTCGGCGGCGCTGACGCGACGGCTAACGGTGGAAACATCGATTCCGAGTTCGCGCGCCGTTGCGCTCATGTTGCCAGTCGCCGATAGCGACAAGAGCAAAAATATATCGTTAAGATTGAAGGCGTTCGTCACCGAAAAGGTTTTCACTGTGCCTCTTTTCTGCAAACTGGCTTTGCAGGAATGCGTATTCGTATGACTGCCGAAGCGTTATAGAGTGTGAGAACGATGAGCGCGTATGTGGCATGGCCGCTATGAGAGCGTTGCTTAACGCGAACTACCGTAATTGGCCGTATGGAAGCAACGTAATCGTTTGCCATCAACGCGCATCCCTACACGGCGGCTCTCTAAACTATTTCGCAAAAAGAAGGTATCGAAATGACTTCCCAATCTCCGCGCCGCGCCCTTGTCGTCATCGACGTCCAAAACGAATACATCAACGGAAAGTTTCGTATCGAATATCCTCCCGTGGATATTTCGTTGCCGAATATCGAACGAGTCATGGACGCCGCAACGAAGCACAACATTCCGGTCGTGGTAGTGCAGCACGTCCTTCCCCATGATGCACCGATCTTTGCGGAAGGCTCGGACGGCGCAAAGCTGTATCCGGCAGTTGCCGAAAGACGCCATAGCTACCTTGTGACAAAAACCTTACCCAGCGTATTCACGAAGACCGGCTTTGGTCAATGGCTCGAAGAGAATGACATCGATACATTGACGGTCGTCGGGTATATGACGCACAACTGTAACGATTCGACGATCAGGGAAGCAATGCATCGTGGCTACCATGTGGAAACATTGCATGACGCGACAGGCTCACTTCCCTACAAGAACAATGCTGGCTCTGCGACGGCTGCTGAGATTCATCGCGTCACCTTGGTCGTAATGGAGTCAGCCTATGCGGCCGTGATGTCCACCGATGACTGGCTTACCGGCCTGGAGCGAGGAGGTCGCTTCTCGTCCGACAACATCTACGCGTCAAATCAACGCGCTATCGGCCACATGTAACGGTTGCCGAGCAGGTTACGGTTTTCCCCGGTCAGGTGCCGGGGAAAACGAGAATCACGGGAACATAAGGTCCGTCTCAGCGCGTGCCTATCCCTTACGGCGTCGGAAGCGGCAGGGGATTGTCGATAATGAACTGATTGAACTGCTCAACGACGCCGTGTTCGTTCGGTCCAGCTGCGTTTCGGAACGATTGCGCCGCTTCAACGACCACCTCATTAGTCGCGGTCTCAAGAAGCGTTAAGGTTTCTTCGACGAATGGCCTCACCTGCATTGCCCGCGGGTCGCCACTTTTTGCACAAGCTCTGTGTCCACCCACGGAGGAGCCAGTTCCAGCACTTGCACCGACGTATCGCAAAGTGCGAACCGTTGCGACATCGTGTACGAGTGAATCGCCGCCTTCGTCGCGGAATAGAGCGCGAACATCACCATCGGGATAAAGGCGACGGTCGAGCTTGTGTTGATAATCACCGCGTCGGGTTGCTTCTTCAGATGCTCGACGAACGCGGCACTGACCCGAACAGGGCCGAGGATGTTTGTATTGACGAGGTGCACCGCCTGCGAGTCGTCAAGAGGCCCAGTCACGTCGTCGAAGGGCATAATGCCAGCGTTGTTGAATACGACATTCAAGGCGGGGTATTCTGCAATAAGCTCCTTCGCCACTTTTGCAATCTGGACCGGACTCGTGACGTCAAGCTGTACTGCATCCATGCCAGGATTGGCTTTGACCACCTCGTCGAGCAGCTCCTTGCGCCGGCCGCTTATGATGACTTTGTTGCCTTTTTGGTGAAGCGCTTCTGCGATACCGCGCCCAATGCCGGACGCGCCACCTGTAATGAAAACAGTGTTTCCAGTGAGCCTCATTCTGAACTCCATCTAACGTGTATTCGATGTTCGGTCGTTGCGCCATCCCTTGACAAGGGGGCGTGTCAAGCATCAAAAGCATGGCGATGCGTTGTAACGAATTCGTCAATAGTTTGCGGAGGTTGGCCAGTCATTCGAGCGATGACGTCGTTTGTCCCAGCGAAGACGCCGTTCTGGTAGTCGATGGCAACTTCCTCAAAATGTTGAATCATGAACGCATCGAGGTTGTACGTCTTGAGAAGCTCGCGATATTCCGCTAGCGTGGAAGGCGCGTAGACGACGTTGCGCCCGGTGACTCTTGAGACAATGTCCGCAATCTGGTGATGATTTAGTTCCACGGGGCCGTAGAGCGGATACACCTTGCCCACATGTTCGGCAGGGTCTTCAAGAAGTTTGGCTATGACACGGGCCTGGTCTTCAGACGCGATAGGAGCATGTCTTCCATTCCCGTAGGGGAGCGTAATCTTTCCTTCGTTGACGATAGGGTTCCTTACCCACGGAAAGGTCAGCCAGTCAGAAAAGAACGTCGGCCGGATGTGGACCGACGGGACGCCCGACCAATCGAGCACGCGCTCAGCAATCCAGTGGTCGCGAGCAGCATGGCTCCTGGCGTCCTCGCGCGCGGAGATTTGAGACATGTTGACGACGACTTTGAGATTCGCGCGGCGTGATGCGTCGGCAAAGTAGGCGGTTGCCTGAATGAAGCCTGGGCTCACGGGATAGCAAAGATATGCCCCTGTCATTCCTTGCGTCGCGCGGATTGCATCGTCATGGTTGAGAAGGTCGCCGACCATCACTTCAGCGCCAGCTTTGCGCAGCGCTTCGGCGCGTTCGTCACTGCGCCGAACGAAAGCACGAACCGTGTGACCGGCGCGCAGCAGGTAGTTGACGGTGAAGACCCCGGTCTTTCCCGCCGCGGCGGTCACCAGGTACTTGCCTTTTTCCATGAGTTCATACTCCAGTCGGTGAGGGCGTCAATTAGCAAGGATGGCGAGCCAGTGCTCAAACTGGCGGTCATCTCCGCGCAGTGCGTATTCTCTTGAACAGCGACGGTACTTCCAGATGACGGCACTGCATTTGTCCTCACAGCTCAGCCAGGTGGCGATTCACCGTTTGCAGGACCGCGTCGGATCTCTTCGAGCCCGAGAGAATCCTCGTTAGCGTTATCGCCCCGACTATTGCGGACAAGGCGAACATCGCGTCCGAAGTGTCATCTTTTGCCTGGTCGCTTCCGACCTGCTTCCAGATTACTTCAGATATGGACGCGAACCCTGAAAACGGCTGAGCGAAACTGAAATTACGAGAAAACCTGCAAAAAAAGCAGCCAGATAGGACTACCATAGGTGGCGTCAATACTGTGATGCCGCGAAGTTGCAGTGGCTTACGGGCAGGCGTAAGCCGGTAGGCGCGTCACGCAAACAGCCGCCCAGAGGGCAGAGGCGTAAGCGGCACGTCGTCTCGATCGGCACGTGGGCAGAGCTGTTACATATCTTTCCTCGCATTCGTTCAATGGCTGTCGAAATCAAATAAGTCAGTTCGTTCCGGTAGCATTGACGAGTGTGCAATTGCACATTGCATTCCGCTCGTGGGCTGAGGGCGATACGAAGTGTGTCGCGTTTCAAGCACCCGACACCGTTCTAATGCGTATTGATAGGGGCACAACCATGTCAGCTAACAACAGTGGTCGTCATCCGTTCCTCGACGACCTTACCGAGGACGCAGTCCTCTCGAGCACTTTGTTGCGCCAGCCAGTATCAGGGCGTGAGCGTATCAAGAATGTCATTGCGGCCGTCGGTGCGCTGTATCAAACCCAGACGCCGAGGTTCCTGGGGGCAATTGAGAATCGAACTTTACTGCAATACGACGCGGTTTTGGTCGATGGAATTTCTATCCGAGGCGTTGCGGTAATCGAACGTGATGACGATGGCAACGTGCCGCGTGTCAGCGTGACGTTCGAACCACTCGACGCAGCCATGCATCTGTCTAAAAAACTGGGAACGCTCTTGCGGGAAGATATTGGGGATGGTTTTTTTCTTTCCGAGCAGAAGTAGGCGCGCACCAGAGGATTCGCAGGACTAATTGAGTCGTTGGGCATGGACTTCGTCTAACCAGTTTGGGAGCCAACTATGAGTATCAAAGGGGCAGTTGTGTTTGTGACCGGAGCCAGCCGTGGACTTGGTCTTGCGTTTGCGCGGGAGGCTGTGGCTCGAGGGGCTGCCAAGGTTTACGCGGGCGTGCGTAATCCGGATAACTTTAGTGAACCTGACATTACGCCGGTTAAACTTGACGTAACGGATTCTCGTTCGGTTGCCGAGGCAGCGAGGATTGCGGCCGACACCACCGTGTTGGTCAACAACGCTGGAATTGCCGAAGTCACGAGCGCCTTGTTCGATGAAGACGTTGCTGAGCAGGCTCGTCGGGTTTTCGAGACAAACTACTATGGCGTAATGCGAGTAACCAGCGCATTCCAATCGTCGCTGCCCAAAGACGGTACTGGCGCCATCATCAACGTGCTGTCAGATGCTACGTGGCGAGTGGTTCCATTTCTCGCTCCGTATTCAGCGTCGAAAGCCGCGGCCTGGAGCTATACAAATAACATCCGTGCAGTCCTGGCGGAGAAGCGCATTCAGGTGCTGGGGCTTCACGTTGGTGTGATGGATACGGACCTCACAAGAGGCTTCGATGTGCCGAAAAGTGACCCTGCGGATGTGGCCAGGCAAACGTACGATGCGCTGGAGGCCGGCGAAAGTGAGGTTCTGGCTGACGAGTCAACACGCGCTTTGAAGCATACGCTGTCCGCGAAGAATTCGGCTTATATCGACCCAACAGTCGCATAAGCTCCGCTGGCATTCTGCTACCATTACGTGCCTCAATTGGATGAACACGTGATGAAGAAGGTGGGAAAAACGTCAACATCAGTGGACCTCGACAGTCCCGATGTCTGTTACGCGCTAGCCGGCCGGCGGAGTGCCCGCTTCGTGACCCGTATTTACGAAAGCTATCTCGAACCCGCTGATATTACTTCCTCGGAGTTCTCGATTTTGTCTCTGCTCCAATTTGCGCCTGGAATCACTGTCGCGGAGTTGGCGCGAAAGATGGAGATGGAGCGCACGACACTCGTACGTGCGCTGAAGCCGATGCGCGAGGCGAGCTATGTGTGCGATGGAGAGGAGAAACTAGGCCGTGCGGTGACGCTGATGGCGTCGAAGGCGGGTTTGAGAAAGCTTGCCCAGGCGAAGCCGTATTGGGAAGCGGCCCAAAAGGCATTCGAGGACAGGGTGGGGAAAGCCGAAGCTGCCCTTTTCCGGGAAATGGCGTTGGCAGCGGTTTCCCATCGCGACTGACATACAGCAGGGGCATAGCAGTTTTACCCTGATCGCCCCCTGGTTTGTGCAATGCAGGCGAGCCTTCGAATCAAAAGGAGCGTGCCACGAGCCACATAGGGCAGACTCGACGACGACTCAGAACACGCAGCATAGCGTGGCGTCTGGTCGGTGGCTTGCCTCGGACGCCATGCTTCCAGTCCCCAACCTGCTATCGAACAATATCTTCAGCTGTCAAAAGGCGCATTGTCGATAAGGTCGCAAACATTCGGGCAGTCGAAGCCGTGAATATGCCGACGACCGATATCGGCAAGCCCAGTCCCAACTGCGGTGTAAGGTTTTTTGCGAACAACCTCCGCTAGCGCCTGCGTAAATGCCGCCTTCATGCCCTCGCGGGGATATATCGAGAGAACATCGTCGACGAAGGCCGGGGTAATCTCCTGAAAATTCAAGCCAAGAACGTCGACATGAGCGCCGAGAAAGACGAGCGCAACTTCCGCCTGTTTGCGCTCGGCAATGCCGGCACTGGAGTGCAAAGCGATTCCGTCCCAAACCAGCTGGGCCTTCGCGTCGGCGTAACCGTTCGCGAGGAGAAATCTGCTGGCAGCATCGGCGCCGTCAACCTCGAAGCGTTGGTCAGCACTGAATTCCTCGGTCAACCCCAAGTCGTGAAGCAAGGTTGCCAGATAGACAAGTTCGCGGTCGTACTTGAGCCCACGCTTCGTACCGAGAAATTCCGCGAACCACCATGTGCGATGCACGTGATTCAGAATGGGCTTTGAATGAACTCGTTCGACGAGTGAGGCCGCGCTGCGCGTCAATGCCGAGTCCGGTGCAACTATTCCTCCGATGGTGACAGGTGCGGTCAATTTATTCTCCATATGATGAAGTTGTACGGTTTCAGGGCAGGCAATTGTCAGCACAAGCGCATGCGGACATCTGAAGCGGTTCGTTAAGCGGACGTCTCTGGCCAGGACGGCTATCCCGTAACCCTAATGGGTTTTGGCAGAGACGTCCTGTTGCGCACCTGCATGAAACCTGAAAAAAACCAAAGTGACTTGCGGAGTACCTCCAGCGCTTGGCTATCAGATATACGCGAGGCAATCTGAGCGCAGGTCGGCAAAGCGACATGCGCCCCTGGCGGCTTCTCTATCGGCTCGCCGTCAGGTTATGGGCGTCTGGTTCCCAACCACCGCCCAATGCCCGGTAGACCCCCACAGCGGCGCGCGCCGCGCCTGCGCGATTGGAGTCAAGCTCGTCTTTTGCCGAGAGCAATTGGCTGTCGGCGTCGAGGACGTCTGTGAGCGTAATTGACCCTGCGCGATACGCCTGCTCAGACAAGTCACGAGATTTCGTCAGCGCTTCAATCTGGTCCTGGATTTCGGCCAAACGCACCTGAGTCTGAGAGAGGGTAATCAGTGCATTCTCAACGTCCTCCGCAGCATGCAGCACGGACTGGCGATAGACCGCCAGTGCTTCAGCATTGGCTCCCTTGGTCTGCTTCACTTCCGCATCGACTTTGCCGAAGTCGAACAGTCGCCAGCGCAAGGCACCGCCGCCCACTGCCTGGAAGGCCGCGGCGCTGAACATATGATTCGTGCCCAGGCTATCAAGACCGAGCGCGCCGGACAGCGAGATTTTCGGATAGTAGTCCGATATCGCCGCGCCAATGTGTTCGTTAGAAGCAGCGAGCCTGCGTTCCGCCGCGATGACGTCAGGCCGACGACGAAGCATGTCGGTAGGCGAGTTATCGCCGGGAATGGGTGGCACGGAGGGAACGTCCTGCGGTGTCCCGAGCTCGCTCGCATAGGTGCCCGGCTGTACCCCCATCAGGACGTCGAGGCGATTCAACTGCTTTTCAAGCCCGATGCGCAACGGGGGAACGGTGGTAATAGCCTGCTTGAGCAATGCGTCCGCTTGTGCGACCTCTCTTCCCGTTGCAGAACCGGCGTTGTACCGATCGCGGACGAGTTGCAGCAAACGCTTGTCCGTTTCAATCTGGTCTTGGGCCACGCCGATTCGAGTTTGATAGCCGCGGATTTGAAGGTACGCGTCGGCGGCGTCCGCAGCGACGGTGATGCGGGTGCCTGCCTGGTCGGCTTCTGCCGCTTGCGCTTCCTCTCGCGCTGCGGTGGCCTCACGCCGCAGCCCTCCGAACAGGTCGATCTCCCAGCTGGCGGCCGGCCCCAAGGTGTACTCGTGGCTAGTACGGGAGTAGCCTGGAAAGTTGGACGCGAGCTTACCTAACGGGCTTTGCGCACTTTGGTGTTCGGCTGTTGCTGTCCCTTCGAAATCAACCGTGGGCAGCAGGTCAGCACCGGCGCCAGCAGCAGCGGCACGCGCTTGTTGTACCCTGGCGAGAGACGCCGCCAAATCGAGGTTCTGGGCGAGCGCGCGCTGCACGACTTCAACGAGCATTGGGTCGTCGAAGCCGTTCCACCACTGGTCGAGCGACGGCGCTGGCTTGCTTTGCGATCTGGACGCTGCGTCGATATTGTGAAAAGCGGCAAGCTCTGGTTTCGGCGCAACGTAGTCGGGGCCGACTGCACAACCCGTTATCGCCAACCCAAGCAATGCACTTGCGATGTACGTTCTCGCCGTCGAGAATGTGATGCGCCTCATTTTGCGCTCCCGCTGGAAAGCTCCCGGCTGAAAGTCCTTTTCGCCCCGCGACCGTTGAAATTGCGAATGAACGTATAGATTGCCGGCGTGAAAAGCAGCCCGAAAACAGTCACGCCCATCATGCCGAACAGAACCGCTGTTCCCAACGATTGACGCATCTCCGCGCCGGCGCCCGTCGCGACGGCCAGCGGCGCGACTCCGAGAATGAACGCGAAAGACGTCATCAGAATGGGGCGCAGGCGAGTCTTCGCGGCACTGACCGCTGCATCTTCCGGTTCGTCACCGTGGTGTTCGCGTTGACGCGCAAACTCGACAATCAGAATGGCGTTCTTCACCGCGAGCCCGACCAATACGACGAAGCCGATTTGAGCGAGGATATCGATTGGCATGCCTCGTACATGAAGCCCCGTCGACGACGCCAACAGGCACATCGGAACGATGAGCACGATGGCGAGCGGCATCTTCCAACTCTCATACTGGGCCGCGAGCACAAGAAAAACACAGAGTGCAGCCGCCGCGAATATCGCCAACGTCGGCGTATGTGGCAGTTGCTGCTGGTGCGCGAGGTCAGTCCATTCGAACGCAATGCCCGGAGGAAGAACTTGCCGGGCGAGTTCCTCCATGCGCTTGAGGGCAACGCCCGAAGCGACGCCCGGTGCTGCGATACCCTGTACTTCTGCCGCAGGATAGAGGTTGTAACGAGGCACACGATAAGGCGTCGTCTTCTCGCGCAGCGTAGCAACGGTGCCTACGGGTACCATCTCGCCAGAGGCGTTGCGAACCTTGAGGCGCAAGATATCTTCGGGCGATTGACGGAACGCTGAGTCGCCTTGCGCGAAGACCTGGAAAGTCCGCCCCAAATAATTGAAGTCGTTCACGTATTGCGAACCCATATAGAGCTGCAACGTGGAGAAGACGTCCGTTGGCGCGAGACCAACCTTCTCGGCTTTCACGCGGTCGATGTCAGCGTAGAGGGAGGGAGAACCGACGTTGAACAAGGTGAACGCGCCTGCAAAAGCCGGGTCGTTGTTGGCCGCATCGACAAGCGCCTTCGCTGCCTGGACCAAAGCTTCCGGACCGACCCCGCCGCGATCTTCCAGCATCAGCTTGAATCCGCCTGGGCTCCCGAGGCCCTGGACCGGCGGCGGCTGAACGACGAGAACGAAAGCGTCGTTGACGACTTTCAGACGCTCGCGCAGACGTTTAATCATCTCTGCTGCGTTGACGCCGGGGATGTGATGACCATAGAGCGACGGCAGACCGAGGTATACCGTTCCGGTATTGGGCGCGTTGGTTCCCGTGGTGACGTCGAACCCGCTAAGCGGCGACGTGTGCTCAATTCCGGGTGTTGAGAGGATGATGTCGTTGACTTCCTTAACGGCCTTGTCGGTGCGCTCGAGGCTGGAACCAGGCGGCAACTGAACGAGCGCCGCGAGGGTACCCTGGTCCTGTTCCGGTATGAACCCCGTGCTCATTCTGGAAAACTGGAAGCCCGTGAGCGCAATCAGCACGGCATACACGACGAGCACGACGGACGTGGCCCGTACAAAGCGTCCCGTCATCCTTCCGTAGTTCGATGACAGCCACTCAAACGCCGTATTGAACTTGGCGAAGCCACCCTGCACGACGCGTTTGATTCCTCGTGATTCAGTGTGTCCGACATGTCCTGTGTGCGGTCTCAGCAGAATTGCGCACAGGGCGGGGCTCAATGTAAGCGACACGAAGCACGAAATGATGGTCGACGCGGCGATTGTCGTGGCGAACTGCTTGAAGAACAGCCCCGAGATTCCGTTGATGAACGCTGCGGGCACGAAGACAGCGCACAGCGTAAGCGCGATAGCAATCAAGGCTTCCGACACTTCATCCATCGTCCGATGGGCAGCCTCAAGCGGAGACATTCCCAGTCGCATATTTCGCTCGACATTTTCCACCACGACAATCGCGTCATCGACCACGATGCCGACGGCAAGGACGAGGCCGAACAAGGAAAGGTTGTTGATTGAAATGCCGCACGCGGCAAGAATCGTGAACGTACCCATCAAGGAAACCGGAATGGCCACCACCGGAATGATGGTCGCGCGCCAGCTCTGAAGGAATACGAAAACGACACCGACCACGAGGACAATTGCGATGAAAATCGTCTTGATTACCTCATCAATCGACTGGCTCACGAACGTCGTCGGGTCATAGACAATTTTGTAATCCAGGCCCGCTGGAAAGCTCTTTCTGAGTTCCTTCATCTTGTCGAGCACCTCGTGTTCGACGGTGACGACGTTGGACCCCGGAATGGCATAGACCCAGGAAGAGGCAGAAGGGCTTTTGTCTGCGTACGCCAGCGTTCCATAATCGGTCGAACCCAATTCAGCACGACCGATGTCACGGATACGCGTCACGTGCCCTTCATTGTCTGATTTGACGATGATGTCTTCGAACTGCTGAGGAGTAGTGAGTCGACCAAGCGCTTCGATGCTGATCTGGTACGCACCGCTGCCATGCACGGTCGGGTCGTTGACCGTGCCTGCTGAGACCTGGGCATTTTGCGCGCGCAACGCCGCGAGGATTTGCGCAGCGCTGATGTCATGGACCGCAGCTTTGTCTGGGTCAATCCAGATGCGCATGGCAAATTGACGTTCTCCCGTCGTCGTGATGTCCGAAACTCCAGGGAGGCGCGCAATCTCATCCTTCACATGGAGAATCATGTAGTTGGATATGTATTGCGCGTCGCGCGACCCGTCAGGCGAATACGGATGGATGCCAAGTAACACGGCGGGGATAGTCTTCTTGACGGAGACCCCTTGCCGTTGCACTTCCTCTGGCAGTCGCGACAGCGTGTCCTGTACGCGATTCTCCGTGAGCATTTGCGCGACGTTCATGTCGGTGCCGATCTTGAACGTCACCGTCACGCTCAGTGCGCCGTTGCTGGTCGACTGACTACTGATGTAGTCCATGTTTTCCACGCCGTTAATAGCCTGCTCAAGTGGCGTGGCAACCGTGCGGGCAATCGTGTCCGCCGAAGCACCGGGGTAGGCGGTTGTCACCTGTACTGTCGGCGGCACGATGTTCGGATATTGGGCGACCGGGAGGAAGGTGAGCGTTACCAACCCAAAGAGCGTGATGAAAATGCTGAGTACGGCCGCGAACCGGGGATGGTCGATGAAAAAGTGAGCGAGTTTCATGATTGGCGCCGTCCTCAGCCTTGGTCCGCGATGGCAATCGTGCCCGCATGGGGCGTCACTTTGGACCCCGGGCGAGCCGCCGCCAGTCCATCGATGATCACCTTGTCGGTCGGTGCGAGGCCCGAGCGAATGACGCGCAAGCCATCACGGAGGTCGCCGAGCTGAACCGGCTTGGGTGTCACCACATTGTCGGATCCCACGGTCAAGACAATGTGTTCGGACTGGTCTTGCAGCACAGCGGCGTCCGGCACGAGCAAGGCTGCGTGCGGGGTGGAAATGGCGAGGCGTGCACGCGCGAAGCCGCCGGGCGTGAGGAGCAGGTCGCTGTTCGACACAATCGCGCGGGCGTGAATCGTTCCGCTTGAGCGGTCGAGCGCGTTGTCGACGAAGTTGAGCGTGCCTTGCCGTGTGTATTTCACTTCATCGCTCAGCGAGATATCGACGCTGTCCGCAGCGTTGTTGCGCTGTTTCGCCCGTTCCCGCATGAAGGCCATGTAGTCGCCTTCACTCATGTCGAAATCGAGGTACATCGGGTCGAGGGAGACTAACGTTGCGAGCAACGTCGTCGGGCTGCTGCCAGCACGGCTCCCAGCGACGAGGTTTCCGACCGAGACCTGGTGGTTACCAATTCGTCCGGTGAACGGGGCAGTAATTCGGCAATGGTCCAAGTCGAACTTCGCGTCTCGAACTTGTGCAGTCGCATTGTCTACCCCAGCGGCAGCGGCCTGCCTTTCGGCATTTCGCTGTTCGACGTTCTCCGCGGTTCCCGCGTCGGTGCTCTTAAGCGTTTGCGCGCGAGCTAACTCCCGCGTTGCCAACTCGAGCCGCGCTTTGGCGCTGTCGAGTTGAGCCGTTGCTTCGCTCAGTTTGATCTGGTAAGGGACCGGGTCAATTTCAAAAAGCAGGTCGCCCTTATGAACGATTGCGCCGTCCGCGAAGTGAATGCCGGTCAACGTGCCTCCAACCTGCGCACGAAGTTCGACACGCTCGATGGCCGAGAACTGTCCGAGAAAACCGAGGCGCGTCTCGACGTCACGTTGCAGGGGCGCGCTCACCAAAACGGAGGGCCCGGACGGTGCAGCGACTTTCTCCTGGATGGGTTGTTCGCTCGCGTGCATCACTGTCGCCCCGACCGCGAGGAAGGCAAAAAAGGCTGCGGCTGCACCGAATCGGATTCGGGTTCGTCGTCTCGTCGAGCGATTCGGAGCGGTGGTGGAATCAGGCTCTGACTGGTCAGCGTTCTCGTTCATCGTATTCCTCAATCAAGCTGCGGGACGGTTGCACCGCTGGATGAGAGACACAGCGCTGCGTTCGACGCGTCGACACAATCTGTCAGCTGCCCCGGCCGAGCTGGCGCTCGAGCAGATTTAGCTGATGAGTTGACACTATCTGGCTGTAAAGATAATTGTCATCATCTAAAAAGTCAAGTTTAGATAATACTCATCATCTATTTTGCTATGATGTAGATAGTGAGCCGCCGGGCCGGAAGGGTGGCGGCGATGCGAAATAAGGGAGGGAAGGGCAAATGAAGCGGTCGAAGGCAGATACAGCGGCAACGCGGGCACGCGTAGTCGAGGTGGCGGCGCAGACGTTTGCACGAAACGGAATCCGTGCAACCGGTGTGGCGGAAATAATGGCGGCGGCGGGACTGACTCACGGCGCGTTTTATCGCCACTTCGAATCGAAGGAACAACTCGTAGCCGAGGCGTGTGCGCTTACTCTGGAGTCGCTTGTGGGCTCGGCTGAGTCTGTTGCCGGTCAGGAACAGGGACGCTTTTTGTCTCACCTCGAGAGCTTTCTTTCGTCCGAATGCAATGAGGGTGGTTTGGCCGGTTGCCCGTTTGTAGCAATGGGCAGTGAACTTGCGCGCGCGGACGCCGAAACACGTCGTGCCGCAACCGTGGGATTTGTTAATCTCGTTGACCTCATCGCGACGCGTTACTCGCATCTGGATGCAAAATCTGCACGAATCGCCTCGATTTACACGCTTACCACCATGATTGGTGCGGTCACGATGTCACGGATAGTGGACGATCCGGAACTGTCGAATCAAATCGTAGAGATAGCGAAAACGCATCTTGCCAGCGTCCAGGACGGACCTGCGAAGAACGGTTCTCGTCGACGCGCAGCCTGAGGGCAGGCCTGAAGCTCGGCGAAATGAAGTCGATGTTGGATGCTGTGTTAAGCGGGGTTGCAAGACACAGCCGTCAGGCTACTCAGCCACGAGGCACGCTGCGGCCATCGGGCTACGAGCCACCTGCCTTGCGGGACAGGCAGATGCCCCGGGCCGCGCTTAGTTTCGACGCCAGGCCGGCTTGGCCGCCCGTTTGCATCTCTACCGCTCCCCGTGTTCGTTCGATCAGCTCGATGCACTCATCGAACATCGAAGCACGCATTAGAACGCCTACGCTCGCAATGACCAGATCGACGGCAAGATTTGCGTCGGCGCAAGAACCCAGTTCCCGCGCTACCGCGGCTTTCAAATCGTTGAGAATAGCAACGGCCTCATTCTTTGAACTAACCGGTAGTAGGGTAGCCGTGTCGGACGGTGGCTCAGTGAGCGTGGCGAGCACATACCGTGCATGCGCCCGAGCGTATGTGCAAAAGTCGTCGCGCTCGCGAAACCTCATTTGCGCATAAGCACGCGTCGTTTCGAGAAGCCTGAAGTTTTTGCCGGTAGTGCTGGTGCTGGTGCAAATCAGGGAGCGTTTTTCCAAGTCCACTATTCCGGTCAATACGTCTTGCGCGGTGATGCTGTCGTCCGTGGCAATGTACTGCGCTCCAGCGAGAGTGAAATGTCCGGCGAAAAGACTCACGCGTTCAAGGATACTTCGCTGTTTCGCGTCGAGCAGTGCGTAGCTCCAGTCCAGCGTAGCCAGCAGCGTTTGGTGACGCGGTACCGCAGTGCGCGCTCCACGCGTAAGCAGCGTGAACCTGTCGTCGAGTTGTGCAGCGACGCCCGCAAGGCCGAGGGCCGGAATGCATGCCGATGCCAGTTCAAGTGCTAGAGGAATGCCGTCCAGGCGGCGGCATAGTTCGACAGCGGCGGAAATCTCGGCGTCCTGGATTCCTGACGGAATAAGATGCTCAAGCATCTGGAAAGCAGAAAAAGTTCGCGCGTCGGCCAGATTGTGGTGCGTCGGGATCTCCAGCGGCTCAACCTTGAACATGGACTCACCGCTAATGCGAAGGGCTTCCCGGCTGGTCGCAATGATGGTGAGGTGGGGGGCGTTATTCAGAAAGCGTTCAATCGCATTCGCGACACTGTCGACAAGATGTTCACAGTTGTCGAGGATGAGAAGCTGAGGGCCGGAGCTGAAGTCATCCTCAATGCCGTCGAATAGCGCTGCCGTTGCTACGACTATCGAGCCTAATTCCGAATAGAGGACGCCGCCGGTGAACCTTGGAGTCAAGACCCGAGCGGCCTCGAAAGCAAGCCTCGTTTTCCCCACGCCACCTGGACCTGTCAAGGTTACGAGGCGGTGATTGCCGACTAGCTCGGTAAGGGCGGACAACTCACACTCTCGGCCAACAAGCGGGGACGACGCAAGAGTGGCTGAGTGCCGGGCAGCAGGCGCCGTACGAAGCGACGAAGGTCGGTCCAGCCCGAGAAAGTCTGGCTCTAGCGGCGTAATTTCTGCGACGAATTGATAACCACGTCCTTCAATCGTTGTGATTGCATCCCTATCGTCACCCAGCGCTCTACGGATAATCGAAATCCGCGCTTCCACGGTGTTTTCCTCGATGACTCGGCCTGCCCACACCTTCGAACGCAACGAGTCCCGGCTCACAGGCGTTCCCCGCGCTCCGATCAGCGCGAGCAACAGGTCGAAGGCTCGTCCGCCAATCTCAACACGCATTCCGGCGTGTGTCAGCTCGCGACGTGAAAGCACTACGACAGTCTGGCCGAAGGAGAACACCTCGGGAAGGTCAGATGGTCCGGTCATAGTGTGTTTTTTTTCGGCTCGTGCGTGAAAGGAGGCTGCGCTTTGGCTCGAGAACGATTGCCAATAGGGTGTCTTCCGTCGTTGTCTCGCGTGCTATCAACCGTTCTTGCATCGTAGCTCACAGCGGGGGAAATTTGCCTGATTTAATACCGTTGTCGCCTGAATTTCATAGCACCGGCTCACATTCGTTATCCCACTACTGCATTAACGAGCAGAGCAAGCTATCGAGACGCATGGGGTAGGTTTCGCACCCATCTCTGGTGATTTCAGGTCAGGTCAGGGCGGGCGAAGGACAGCGACGACGAGACTCAGTATCGTCAAGCATTTGAGAGCAGTTCACCCGGTCGCTCGCGTAGCACCTATTCAATGGGCGTCTATCAGTAGCTCGCACTCATCCTCTCGAAGCAACAACAGGTGATGAAAATGGAAAACTCTGCTGCGGATACCCGGACTTCCAGTTCTTTGCGTCGGCGTGGATTTCTGAAAACAATTGGGACAGCCGTCGCCGCCAGTGTGCTGCCTGTGTCAGCCGTAAGAGCAGCCGATACTCTCGCACCCTCGTACCCGGGAGGCGCCTGGAAGAGTATCAAGACGAAAGACGGTACAACAATCTTCTACAAAGACTGGGGCACGGGTCAACCAATAGTCTTTCATCACGGATGGCCACTCTCGGCTGACGACTGGGATGCGCAAATGCTGTTTTTTCTCGCCCAGGGATACCGGGTAATTGCTCATGACCGGCGAGGGCACGGGCGCTCCACCCAAACGTTGCGTGGCAACGAGATGGATACGTACGCGGCCGACGTCGCCGAGTTGACTACTGCACTGAATCTGCGAAATGCGATTCACGTCGGGCATTCGACGGGCGGTGGGGAAGTTACGCGTTACGTTGCCCAGCACGGTAAAGGGAGAGTCGCCAAGGCTGTGCTTATCGGGGCCGTGCCTCCCATCATGGTGAAAAGTGAGTCGAACCCGAACGGAACGCCAATCGAGGTCTTCGATTCCTTCAGGCAGGCGCTTCTGACCAATCGCCCCCAACTGTATCGAGACGTACCTTCCGGTCCCTTCTACGGATTCAATCGCACTGGCGCAAAGGTCTCTCAGGGTCTAATCGACAACTGGTTCAGACAGGGAATGATGGGGGGCGCGAAGGCACAATACGACTGCATCAAGGCGTTCTCGGAGACCGACTTTACTGCCGACCTCAAGAGCATTGAGGTTCCGACACTGGTGATGCACGGTGACGATGACCAGGTCGTGCCAATCGCCGATTCCGCGTTGCTCTCGGCGAAGCTGCTTCCGCACGCGACGCTAAAGGTATATCAAGGTCTGCCGCATGGGATGGCATCTACCCATCCCGACCGAATCAACGCGGACTTGCTCCAATTCATCAAAAGCTGACGGCAAATCCATCACCGCCTTCCCGAAGCGGCGTTGGGCGGGCGGTGATGCCGGGAAGGTGGGCGTGACCTGAAGCGCGCATACGGCGTGTTCTATTGTCCGGCGCCGCTCTCTTGCAGCTTCTCGCTTGCATAGGCGCGCATGGTGTTCGACAGTTTGTACATAACGGGATTGGACTGGGGAAGCCGTGTTACCAATGACTTCTCGACTAGCTCGATTATCGTAGATGTGACCTTTATTTCGGAGAGGTGATGGGAGCCCACCTTGCGATGCGCAGCATTCAGCGTAAAAGGCCCATCGAACGCACTCAAGCCGTTCAAAACGGCTTTGCTGGCTTGCGAGAGAGGCTCATAGCTCCAGTCGATTGACGCTCGCAGCGTCTTGTGCCGGGCGGGTGCGGTACGGAAACCGCGTGTCAGGAGCTCGAAGCGACGCTGTAATTGTTCCGCAGCGCCATCAAATCCCAGCGCCGGGATGCATTCCGCGGATAGTTCGATAGCGAGAGGGACGCCATCGACGCCTTTGCAAATTTCGGCTGCCGCTCTCATGGCTTGACGGTCGGATGGGTCAAATGGTTTGCCCACCCGGTCAAGGAGCAAGGCAACGGACGGATAGCGGTCGATATCATCGCCCTCTGAGTCCGGCGGGACGTCAAGAGGCGACACATGAAATACGGATTCATCCCGTATGCGCAGCGCCTCGCGGCTTGTGGCGAGCAGGCGAACTGAGGAAGTCGCTTCCAGGAGCGTTTCGCAAATGCCCGAAATCGCATCGAGGAGATGTTCGCAGTTGTCGAGAAGGACCAGGATGCGCTTGCCTTCGATACGCTCAAAAAGCAGATGCGCAGGCCCATCCGGCAAAAACGGCACGAGCGCCGAAGCAATGAGGGAAGGCAGTTCGTCGCGAGCGCGAATCGAGCCAGCTTGTACGATACATACGCCGTCCGGAAATCGATGCGCGATCCGGTGTGCGGTTTCAACCGCAAGCCGCGTCTTTCCGACCCCTCCCGCGCCAACAAGCGTTACCACACGTGCCGTTTCCAGCCTTCGTTCAACCTCTTGACTGTCAGCTTCGCGTCCGAACGAGCGTGAAGCGTAGCCAGGGATTTGAGGCTTGCGACTATCGCGGTAAGACTTCGTGTCTGCGAAGTGTAAAGGCCTCGTTGGTTCTGATTGCGTGCGCAAACGTCCTACAAATTGATATCCTCGCCCCGCTACGGTGAGAATGGATTTCCGGTCCTCGGATAGCGCACGGCGCAGCGCCGATACCTGGGCTTCCAATGCGTTCTCCCCGACGATACGCCCGCGCCACACCATCTCCATGATTCTGTTTTTGCTAACCGCTGTACCACGCTCTTCAAGTAGTAACAGCAACAGGTCAAACGCTCGATTGCCTATCTCGACTCTCTTGCCGCCGTGCATGATTTCGCGACGATGGCCTGAGACGACGGTTCTGCCAAATTCAAAATGATTGTTAGCGTGTGTGACCATGACAAAGCTCCGCAGCGTGTGCGTATGCACGGATGTGTCTCGGGGATTGCTCGGAGAGCAGGGAACACCGGAGCTAGCGACGGTGTCGATGGCTGTAAGGAAGGGCTCTGCTGTGCAGCAAGAATTAATTGATTGTTGAACTTAAAAACTGAAATTTCCAGTTCTAAGGTGTTAAATTTTGCTAATTCATAAATATACGGATTAACAATCCTTTCAATAGATGTTTCGGAAGTTTCGATTTGCCAATATTTGAGCGACATCGGAATCTGATGAAGTCGAACGTCAATCCTGCGCATCACCTGAAGGGATTGGCTGATTTTTTTCAGGACGCGTCAGGTCGCGTATAGGACCGGCGTAGGGGTTTTCGATATCGTGATTGCGATTGAGAAAGCTTCCGCATTCGAATTCCACCGATTCTTGTCCGCTGAAATCCGCGTCACTGGCAAGCTCGCCAGGTCAAGCCATTTTGTCCAGGTTCTCACGGGCAAGTGGCATTCGGCGCGAAAACTCAATGGCAACACCCTGACGAGGCCAGATATGAGCAAGCTCACTACCGCTTTTGGTGCACCGGTTCCTGACAACCAGAACACTCAAACCGCCGGCCCGCGTGGTCCAGTACTTCTTCAGGACGTCTGGTTTCTCGAAAAACTCGCTCATTTCGACCGTGAAGTCATTCCGGAACGTCGCATGCATGCGAAGGGCTCCGGTGCCTTTGGCACTTTCACCGTCACGCACGACGTGACGAAGTACACTCGCGCGAAGATATTCGCGAACATCGGAAAGACAACCGAGATGTTTGCTCGCTTCTCGACCGTCGCGGGTGAACGAGGTGCAGCGGACGCGGAACGGGACATTCGCGGGTTCGCGCTGAAGTTCTACACCGAAGAAGGTAACTGGGATCTCGTCGGAAATAACACGCCGGTTTTTTTCCTCCGAGACCCGCTGAAGTTTCCTGACCTCAACCACGCTATCAAGCGCGACCCAAGGACGGGTTTAAGAAGCGCCGAAAGCAACTGGGACTTCTGGACGCAACTGCCGGAAGCACTGCATCAGGTCACCATCGTAATGAGCGACCGGGGCATACCTCGCACTTTCCGGCATATGCATGGCTTTGGAAGTCATACATTCAGCCTCATCAATGCCAGCAACGAGCGGTTCTGGGTGAAGTTCCATATGCGAAGCGAGCAGGGTATCCAAAACCTTACTGACGAGGAAGCGGGAGAGCTTGTGAGTTCCGACCGGGAGACTCATCACCGTGACCTCTACGAAAGCATCGAGAGCGGCCAGTTTCCGCGTTGGAAGGTGTATTTCCAGATAATGCCTGAGAAAGAGGCGTCGACATACAAGGTGAACCCTTTCGACCTGACGAAAGTATGGTCGAAGAAGGATTACCCTCTCATCGAGGTCGGGTACTTCGAACTGAACCAGAACGCGGAAAACTGGTTCGCGGACGTCGAACAAGCCGCGTTCAACCCCGCGAATGTCGTCCCGGGAATCAGCTTCTCTCCGGACAAGATGCTTCAAGGCCGGCTGTTCTCCTACGGGGATGCGCAGCGATATCGGCTGACAGTAAATCATTTTCAGATTCCGGTTAATGCTCCTCGCGCAGCGGCGCACACCAACAGCTATCACCGCGATGGTCTTTGCCGAGTCGATGGCAATCAGGGCGGTACGACTCCATACAATCCAAATACAAAGGGTGCGTGGCTTGACCAACCTGATTTCAGCGAACCTCCGCTCTCGATCGAGGGCGCGGCTGACCACTGGAATCACCGGGTCGACGAAGACTATTATTCGCAGCCTGGTGACCTTTTCCGCCTGATGACGAAGGCCCAACAACAGGTTCTGTTTGATAACACCGCGCGTGCAATGCACGGAGTGTCGAAGCCCGTTCGTGACCTTCACATTGAGCACTGCACGAAGGCAGACCCAGCATATGGGGCTGGTGTAGCAGCGGCACTGGAATCCCACGACGCAAAGGGCTCTGGCGCCGTCAGGTCGGAGCCCGAAGTTTCCAGGTGAGACTACGTCGATTGCAAAGAGAATAACTGGAGATACTCAAATGACCTTCACCGTCAATGATGTCGCTATTCCCGATAGCCAGCTGGCTCGCGAGATAACCGAAATCGTCCGCGAAACGGCTCCGCCGCTCTTGTTCCACCACTCGAGCCGGGTCTTCTACTTCGGCGCGCTTGCGGGGAAGCATCGCGGACTCAAATACGACCCGGAGCTTCTCTATTGTGGTTGCATGTTCCACGACATGGGGCTGACGAAAAAACACAGCAGCAAAACTGAACGCTTCGAAGTCGATGGGGCGAATGCAGCGAGGGACTTCCTGAAGCGCAACGGTATCGCTCAGTCCGATATCGACACTGTGTGGACCGCCATTGCGCTCCACACCACACCGGGTATTCCTCAGCATATGCACCCGGTCGTTGCGCTTGTGACCGCGGGCGTCGAAATGGATGTGCTCGGACTGACGTATCCGGAGTACAGTAACGAAGAGCGCGAGTCGGTCGTGCATCAACATCCGCGCACCGCGAATTTCAAGGAAGACATCATCCAGGCGTTTTATGACGGCATCAAACACAAGCCGGATACGACGTTTGGGAATGTTAAAGCAGATGTCCTGGCAGACAAGGACCCGAACTTCTGCCCGGGCAACTTTTGCAGCGTAATCCGTAATTCGACGTGGTCTGCTTGACCGCGGTGAGCGTTGCCCGGTCGGTCGCGGAATTGGCTTTGCCGCACGTGTCCAGCTATACGTCATATTGTTGCCTGTAATCTCACATCGCTCGACTCGAGTTTTGACGCCGGGCGGGCAAGACCGCAGGATGCGGACGAAACTTCAAACCGTTCAATTGAGTGAGGGTTTAACATGCCGTTCGTCACAACCAAAGACAAGGTAGAGATCTTCTACAAAGATTGGGGTCCAAAGGACGCGCAGCCCATCGTGTTTCACCACGGCTGGCCTCTGTCCTCGGACGACTGGGATGCGCAGCTGCTATTTTTTGTCCAGAAGGGGTATCGCGTTGTAGCGCATGACCGCCGTGGTCACGGACGCTCATCGCAAGTCTCGGACGGCCACGATATGGACCATTACGCTGCTGACGCGTTTGCGGTCGTGGAAGCACTCAATTTGCGGAACGCCGTTCATATCGGACATTCGACGGGCGGTGGCGAAGTCGCCCGGTACGTGGCGAAGCACGGCGAACCGGCCGGACGTGTCGCAAAGGCTGCGCTGGTCAGTGCCGTGCCGCCCTTGATGCTGAAAACTGAGTCGAATCCGGAAGGCTTGCCTATCGACGTATTCGACGGTCTGCGTGCCGCACTGGCGGCAAACCGCGCACAGTTCTTCGTCGATTTGCCCGCCGGGCCCTTTTATGGATTTAACCGGGAAGGTGCGACAGTGCACCAAGGCGTTATCCAGAATTGGTGGCGCCAAGGCATGATGGGCAGTGCGAAGGCGCACTATGAAGGCATCAAAGCTTTCTCGGAGACTGACCAGAGCGAGGATCTGAAGGCGATTACGGTGCCGACGCTCGTTCTTCATGGCGAAGACGACCAGATTGTTCCTATCGGCGACGCCGCGCTGAAGTCCATCAAGCTTCTGAAGAACGGCAAGCTGAAGACGTATCCGGGCTTTTCGCACGGAATGTTGACAGTCAACGCAGACGTGCTTAACGCGGACCTGCTCGCATTCGTCCAGTCTTGATTGTGGCGGGGAGGCGTGCCGAAGAGGAGTCCAGGCTCGTCTCCTCAAGTGCGGCTTCCCGCAATGGGAATGCTTGTCGGCAGGTTTCCGGCGTTGGGCGTGGCATTCGCCGTGCAGTCGCGAGCAGCACCTCTCGGAGCGGTATAAAGCCCTCGATATTGATGAATTTATGCGCGACGCGAGAACAGTTCGTCGACAGGGATATTTGATGAGGATTGTTGAGTTATAGCGGCGATGTACGTGGAAATCCGGGCTGCCTATTCGGGCGGCGGGAAATCCGATGCGTTGAGAGATGGTTTGTATCCACGATGCTCTTGAAGGAGGGAGGTAATGGTGGATGAGCTCAACAGAAACTCTCCGTGGGAGCACATTGTTGCCGTCTTGTCGCAGAACGGTCCGCGAAGACAGCAGGCCTCGATCGCAGAGTACGGGCGCGACATACGCGGCAGTTTCGACCCGCGTTGGCCCGAGGGTGTGAAAATTCAAATCCTCGAGCGTTTGTCCGCGCAGGCTGTCTCGGTGGCATGGGCTCATCCGTGCTCCGGATACGTGGGCTGTCAAACCTGGCGCCGGAGCAAGGCTAGAAAGCACGGAGTCTGTTCGTTGACCGGGGAGCAGGTGAGACGCGGTGAACCGATTTACAAAATTTCCCGTTCCGTCAGCAGTGCCTGTAGCGTAGGCGGAATGTTGCTTGCCCGGCACGTCGACGCCATTTTCCCGTGCGCGGACAGAATGCAGGCTATGGGCTATTAGCAACTCGCGGCTGGCAATTCCCGCGGTAACCGTGCAGACCGGTCTTCACAGGACCGCTAACGAGGAGATATGCGATGGGCGAGTATCGGCAGGTTCCCACCGACGACGGTGCATTTGCGGTCTACCTTGAAATGCCGAAGAAAACCCCGGCTCCCGCCGTGGTCGTGTTGCAGGAAATTTTTGGCATCAACGACGACATGCGCGAGACTTGTCGAGAGTTGGCGAATCAGGGCTTTGTCGCGCTCTGCCCGGACCTGTTCTGGAGGCAGGAGCCAGGCGTTGCGCTCAACAGTTGGTCGGAGGCCGAGTGGAAGAAGGGCTTGTCGCTGTATCAAAACTTCAACCGCGACTTAGGGGTGGAGGACACGGGTGCGGCTATCAGCGCGGCACGTGCGCTGCCAGAGTGTAATGGGAAAGTAGGCGTGATGGGATTCTGCCTGGGCGGCTTGATGACTTTTCTAACGGCCGCGCGAACAGATGTCGACGCTGCTTCGGCTTACTACGGCGGTGAGACCGATCAATACCTTGCTGAGGCGAACACGCTCGACATCCCAATCATCATGCATCTCGGCACCGAAGACGAATTTATCTCGGTGGAGGCGCAGTCCGCGATTACCGCAGCCATGTCTCCGAAGTCAAACGCGACGGTCTATTCCTACCCCGGCTGTAGCCATGCTTTCGCCCGACACACGGGCCATCATTACGACGCTACGGCCGCAGCACTTGCCAACAAGCGGACCTACGACTTATTTCGCCGCGAATTGGCATAGTCCAGCGCGCATTCAGCAAATCAGCGGTGTCGTTCAAGGGATGGGCATCGGCCGTGCCTTTGGATGGAACATGGCAAGCCGAAGATACTTGAGGTACCAAAGCCCGAACGCGTAGTTCCGCCGGTCGTGTGGTGCCAGCATCTTGAGAAGGTCATAGTGATTCGTGAGAGCCTGAACCGGTGGGTCCACGAAGACGGCACTCCCTGTGATGTGGGACATGATCGACCTTGCCACATGGGCGTAGGCCCAAGGCGTCGAGGTATTTGTCTCCAGCACGCCGGGTGCCAAAAGAAAGAGGTTGGGGGCGTCGATCGAGCGAAAGACGGAGTAGCAGCGCGCGGAGAGCTCATTCATCCCGCTTGCCTGGGTAAGCGAATCCAGCCCCAGATAGCCGAGGTCCATGGCGTAGCCGGTGCCCCACAGCAACAGGTCCGTCCCGATCTCTTCACCGTTCGAGAGGCGAATCGTCTTGCCGTGGACGGACTGGACTTCACCGCGATGGCGCTCTATGCTGCGGAAACCCTGGATCATGCGCGGCCGGCCCGGAATGAGTTGATCGCGACGGATGTCGAAGTCGCTCTCCGGCATGATCTCCGTGATTCCGGCCTTCTTGTACCTTGCCCGCAAGTCTTCATTGATGCGGTGGTTCATCGCGTGCGTGGAAAGACCAAGCATCTGGTATTTCGCTAACAGGCGTACGTCGATCCCGAGATATTTGACCTGTCGCGTCGGGCGCATCCATTTCGTAGAACGATAGATCCACGCAATGCTGCTCGCCTCGTATGTGAAGCATAAGTCGAGCAGGTCGTACGCCGATGCGCCGCCACCCACGACAGTGACGCGTTTGCCTCTCAACGCTTGCGGATTGCGCAGTTCGAACGAGTGATACTCGGCGATCGACGAATCATCGCGCTTGACCTGCGGTACGACGGGGCGATTGTGTCCGCCTGTGGCAGCGATAAGCCACCTTGATTGATATCGGGCTCCCTCTGTCGTCACTTGCCAGCGGTCTGCGCTGAACTGTGCGCTCGTGACCGGTGCATTGAGGACGATTTGAGGCGCGAGATCGAACCGCTCAACCCATGCTTCGATATTGCGCAATATACCCGGCTGCCTTTCTTCGGACAGCGGGACGTCGCCGAGCGTCCAGTCTTCCTTGCGAAACTGGATGTCCTGCCACGAGGGAAGATCGCGCCACAGCCCGCCGACACGTTCCCGGCGCTCCAGGACGAAAGTCTTGAGTCCCGCGTCTTTGGCGTACTTCAGGCAGATGACACCGCCGATGCCACCGCCGACGATAACCAGATCGAGATCCGAACCTGTGGACATGGATGTGGAATGTGCAGAATGTCCCTCACGCTGGATCCCGGAACGACTCGCAGATCACAATGTGTTTCTCATACAGGAACGTCATGGGGCCCAAGAGGGACGCAAACGAAATCGTCCTGAAAAGTATAGGTCGCGAATGCTGAATTTGAGGTACTGCGGCGATATTCACGACGTTCCTGGCGAATCGACTGCCCGACGTCAAGCAAAGGGATCACGGGGCGACGGTGTGAGCGCCGTAATGACCCAACCGTCGACGGCATCCATCCGTTGCGCCGCACCAGAGCAACGTTCATGGACACACGCACAAGGAACGTCAGCGCCGTTCAACGCTTGCTCGGCCGGAGTAATCCGGAGTCCACCGTCGCGTATCCTGGCATTGAAGCATCCGAATCGGACGATGACTAAAATTTCGTCGCTACGGACTGCCGGAAATGTTCAATGAACATGGCGCGCGCTCACAGAGCAGGTGTCTTACCAACGAGATACATTCCGTTGTAGCCCGCCGAGCGCAGATCGCGAGCGCGGGGCGCTAGCAGGCTTCGCGCGCGTAGGTCAGGAGTGGACTCCCGGCCAACTGTGTTGCGCTTGCAAGTTTCTCAAGACCTTCCCCGATCCCACGATTCGTCGCCGCCAGGAGCGTTCATGGCTCGCCTCACGCCCCGTCAATCACACCGGCCAACGCGCCGTTATGCCCTTGGTCACGCTGCCGCGACGCCGCCCGGTAACGGCATGTGAGCAACGCACCCTCTGTGCCGTGGTGGCAAGATCCGATGCCGCGCCGGACCGTCCAGCGAGCGCCGCCCCCGCGCATCGTCGCCGATCGCGCGCTGCGGCGAACGGCATGGCTCGTCGTGGCGCTCGTGTGCCTGCTATGCACCGGCTGCGCAGCCGTGCACGTGCGTTCCACCAGTCCTGAGCAATACATCGCGCATAACCGCGGCGACATCCTGACGACCGGAGCACTGAGCGAAGCCACACAGCAAACCCTCGCGGTGAGCGGCCTCGAAGATATTTGCCGCAGCCCGACGCAACCCTGCGCCAACGGGCTCATGAACGCATCAATGATCGATAACGACCAGCGCCTTTCCGCGCTGGCGGAGTTGTCGCTCAAGGAGGCGCTTGCGGCCACGGCCGCGCGCGACTTGCCCTGGAGCGACGCGCAGTTTGGCCTGTGGCTGCGTGCGGCCCGTTTCGCCTATGCCTGGCTATTCTTCAGCACGCGGCCGGCGGCCGAGCGCGCTTTCGAAGACCGGCAGACCCAGGTGCGCGACTTCTACAACTACGCGGTTCAGCGCACCGCGTCGGCACTTTTCCAGCGCATGCTCATCAATGCGACGGCCAGCGACAGCGAGCCGGAGCTGATTAAACACATCGCCGACTGGCAGTTGCAGTTCGATCTGGACGGATTGCATCTGCCAGCGGGCGTGGAAACGCCTCGCGCGCTAATCCCGGCGACATCGCTCAGATTCTCTGGACTGCGCAGCATCTACCGCCGCGACGGCCTTGGCGCGCAGTTCGTCGCGGACGCCGACATCAGACCGACCCCGCCGAAGGCGCCGCGCCCCGCGAATGCATCGGCGCTTTCCACGCCCGTCTCCACGCCGCTCCCCGCTTCCGATGCCGTCGCGTCCCTGCCCGACACGCCCGGATCGAGCGCCACGCCGCACCGCCGTTCGCGCCAGGAGCGCCTTGCGGGCGGCTCGTGGTTCAGCGAGATGCCTTATCCCGTCCTGACCGTCCTGCTCAAGTTCCCCGGCGCTACGTTGGACGAGGTCTTTGCGCGGCGCGACGCGACCCTGGTGGTGTACGACCCGTACCGGACGGATTCGGTCGACGTCAACGCCCAGGTCGTGCCTCTTGGCGCTAACTTCTCGGCGGGTTACGGCATGTGGCTCGCGCGCTCTGATTTCGGCGCGGAGTCGATGGCCTCGCTGCTCCTGCCGAAGTACGGCATCAGCGAGCCGCATATCTTTCTCATGCAGCCGTTCGATCCGAACCGCCGCATCATCGTTACCCTGCATGGTCTCGCGTCGAGTCCTGAAGCATGGGTCAACGTCGCCAACGAGATTCAGGGCGACCCGACCCTGCGCAGGAAATTTCAGCTTTGGCAGGTCTATTACCCGACCAATGTGCCAATTATTGTGAACCTCGCCGATATCCGCCAGGTGTTGCTGAGCACCTTGCGCCATTTCGATCCCAATGGACAGACGAGCGCTTCACGTGACATCGTGCTGATCGGCCACAGCATGGGCGGCGTGCTGAGCAAGGCCCTTGTGTCGTCATCGGGAGACGCGCTCTGGCATGTCTTCGCGGACCAATACACACCGGAAGGCGCGCAGGTGGAGCGCGCGCACGCGCAGCTCGATCCGTATCTGCGCTTCACGCCGCTGCCTGGCGTCGAACGTGTGGTCTTCATCGCGGCGCCGCATCGCGGCACCTCGTTTGCGCGCAATCCTCTCGGACGCTGGGCGGCGAATCTCATCGAACTGCCGCTCACGCTGCTCGACGACGTGGAGGACGCCACGGACGCGATGATGGGCACGTACGGCGCGCAGTCGGCGAATCACTCCAGGCGCGTTCCGAACAGCGTCGACCAGCTCAGCGACGACGACCCGATGATCCGTGCTCTCGCCACGCTGCCGATTGCGCCGAACGTGCGCTACAACTCGATCATCGCGCGCAGACAGGCAGGCGGCCCTCTGGAAAACACCGACGACGGCGTCGTGCCTTATCGCAGCGCGCACCTCGAAGGCGCGGATTCCGAATTCGTCATCCGGGGCTGGCATTCGATTACCGACTCGCCGCAGGCGATACTCGAACTGCGGCGGATCCTGCATCAAGACCTCAATGAAACGGGCGAGCGCAACTAGGCGCGAGCGCTACTGACGCGCCTCGCCTTCATCGAACGACAGCGCGCGCAATGTCTCGCCCGGTGCGGTGAACGTCTGCTCGCGCAGGCGGCGCACCTGATCCGCGATATCGCTGCCGGACTGCCCGGATGCTTCGATCTGCTTGCGCTGCACGACATAGGCTGCATAACGCGCGCGCCACGCGTCGTCGTCGCGCTTCATCGCGATCAGGCGATCGGTCGCGGCCGGGCCGATCACGGGCGTCAACTCACGGCGCATCTGTTCGGGCGAGGCATTCGTTTTCTGGAGGCGTTCGATGTGGGCAAGCACAACGGTTTCCCGCTGACGCGCTTGCTGCTGCGCCCGGTCGTCGGCAGGCAGATCGCGCTCGAGCGCCGTGAGGCGTGCCTGCCTCTGCGCGTCGCTCAATCGCGGATTCACGCTGAGCTTGAGCCGGTCGATATCGTTTCGCTCGCGCGCGAATTCGTCGGCAAAAAATACGTCCCGCCATTCGCCGAGTGTTTGCGTCGCGACGGCCTCGCGTTGCCCCAATGCATCGGCGAGACGCGCTGGCTCCATCGTCTGCGCTGGAGCACCGCTTTCCTTTAGCTGCCGGACAGCGGCGAACCAGGCGCGATAACGAGTCCACACGTCGAGCGCCTGGGCCTGCGCCGGCAACCCGTTCACCTGCGCGGCGATCTGGCGCGTGACGAACGCGTCGACGCCATCGGGCCCGAGGTCCACCTCGGCGATCAGGCAATAGTCGAAAAAATCGCGCACGGCGCGCACATGCATCAGATTGCCGCTGGCGTCGACGGGCAAGGACGGCACGTCGGTGCCCGCGAGCGATGCGGGTAATGCAATCGCGCCGGCCGGCAATGACGATGGGGCTTCGCTACGCGGTGTCGGCGCGCCGCAAGCCGCCACCAGCAACGCAACGCCGAATGCGGCGAACGCCTGGCGGAGCGCACGCGAGGCGGGACGCATGCACCGGAGAACGAGGGGAGTGGGCGTGCGCATCGTCTGTCTCAAACGCCTTTGAGCTTGAGGCGGTTGGCGTGGGCGCGGAAAACGGCTACCGGATCTTCGGCATAGGCGCCCAGAATGCCCATGAACTGATTGACCTCGTCGAGATGATTCCAGCGGTAGCGTGTGCTGATGACGTCGCCGAAGAGCGAGCTGCACACGGAAACGAGGCCATCGTTGACGCCGGAGTCCAGGTTCAGCATCACCGTGCCGATTTCAAGCATGTCGAGCGTGGAGGGATCGACGTAGATCGCGGGATCGACGACCGGGACGATGCTCATGTCGCGGCCAACGACAACACCCGCGATTTTCGTGTACGGCTGGATGGCGGAGCCGCTCCACGAATAGAGAAGATGCCGGTAGCCGCCCACTGTCTCCTCGGCCGCGCCGGACGTGCAGGTGCCGGGTGCGCCCAGGCCCGCGCTCGGGTACTTGAGGTTGAAGCGGCTCGCCTCGTCCGTCGTGAGTTCCCTCAGTGCGATGACCGCGTCCTGGTTCGGATGACGCCCGCTTCCCATGGCATAACCCATGATGTTGGCAAACTGCGCCGCCAGTGCCAGCGAAAAGCCGCTCGGGTCGAGCGTGAGCATGCCCTGCACCAGATCGGCGAACTCGGAGCCGCGATGCGGGGTGCCGACGGTCGTCACGGAAGCGACGTACTGTGGTACGACCGCAGCCGCGTAACGGACAGTCAAGCCGCCCTGGCTATGGCCGATCAGGTTGACTTTGGCAGCGCCTGTGACAGCGAGCACGCGCTTGATATAGGCAACGAGTTGTTCGCCCCGCCCAAGTGGTCCGTCGTCGGCCTGAAATGCCGTGACATCGGCGACAAAAACCCTCGCGCCGTGGCGCTCGAGGTCGGACCGGATGCCATACCAGTAGTCGAGTACGCCCAGCAGCTTGTCCGAGCCGGACAATCCGTGAACGAGGATGATCGGGTAGCGTGTCGCGGCGTAGTCGTCGACGTGGACCGCAGACGCTATCGTCATGGGGTCCACGTTCGCGGAGAGCGCCGCGGTTTGTTGTGCATGCGCGAGCACCGGGGCGATTGCGCCCGCAACAAGCGCGGCAATGATTGAGAGCCGCTCGAACGTACGGCAGCCCGACCGCGGCGACTTCAATTCCAGCGATTCAGCCACGATGGGTCCTCCATGTCATGACGCGTTACCCACAGCCTCGCTGAACTGCATGGAGGCTGAAAAGATCAGGCAGTGCAGTGGCATTGGGCCGAGGCGCAGTCGATGCGCATCTGGCCATATAGACGACGTCAAGCGTTGCGTCAGTATAGACTTTCGCGGGTGCAGACCCATTATGGTGTCCCGACGAAAATGGCAGGAAACGTGGGACGTTAAGCAATATCCGTTGCCACACCCATAGAGCGTTCACGCACCGATTCGTCGACCGAAGGCCATGCGACGCGGAAAACGCGTAACGCGCGGCCACGGCATATCGCCATATCGACGATCGCGGTAATGCTTACTGCATGCGCACTGATGCTGGCTGATTATTCCGGCCACGATTCGGGTTGCGGTTCATTCAATGAGGATTCCTCTCCGAGCTTCGAAGGATGTGGAGCGGAGCCGATGCGAAGCGGGAGAATGCCGGATGATCGACAGACGCCACTTTCTGAAGCTTTCTGGCAAGGCTGCCAGCGCCGCATTGCTTGCCGCAACGGCGACGCGCACGCACGCGGCCAGTGCTTCCGTCCCATCGCCCGATGATCCGGCCTGGTTATCTGCCACAGAACTGCTCACCCGTTTCCGGACTCACCAGTTGTCGCCCGTGGATGTGCTCGAGGCCCAGATCAAGCGCATTGGCATTGATGAGGGGCGGGTTGGCTGCATCACCGTCAAACACTTCGACGAGGCGCGCGCGGCGGCGAACGAATCGGCAGCACGCTACAAGGCAGGCAATCCACGGCCGCTGGAAGGCATTACCGTGGCGGTAAAAGACGAGTTTGCGGTCAAGGGATGGACGACGACCATGGGGTCGATGCTGCTGAAAGACGCACCGCCCGAGAAGGCGGACAACCCCGTAATCGAACGTCTGCGCGCAGCCGGTGCTGTGTTCCATGTCCAGACGACAGTGCCGGAGTTTTACACGTGGCTCACCACGGCGACGAAATTGTGGGGGGTGACGCGTAACCCGTGGAACCTGGCATACACGCCTGGCGGATCGTCGGGGGGTGCCGGTGCGGCACTCGCTGCGGGCTTCACGACGCTCGCACTCGGCTCCGACATGGGCGGCTCGATCCGGGTTCCGGCGTCGCAATGCGGGCTGTACGGCTTCAAGCCCCCCTTCGGACGGGTGCCTACCAGCGAAGTTCCCTACGAGACCGAGGGACCGCTCGCGCGTACGTTCGACGACCTGAATCTCTTCACCAACGCGATGGTGGGCCCGCATCCGCTCGTTCTTTCGTCGTTGCGTCCCAGGTTGATTTACCCGGAACACTACGATTCCGTTAAGGGCTGGAAAATCGCCTACGATCCTATGCCGGGGATTTCGCCGCTTGACCCGCCGGTGCGCGAAGCGATGAATCGCGCGATCGAACGCGTGAAGGGTCTCGGTGCCACGGTGGAAACCGTGGATCTCGGCTTCAAGGCCGATGATCTCGATACGTTCTGGGCGGGGCTCTTTTCTACCAGCATGGGAGGCATGCGAACGGAAGGGCTCAAACACCTGGACCAGTTGATGCCCTATACGCGCGCGTCGTTTACGCGCCTGCACGGGCAGATCGGTCCAGACGCCCTCGTCGCCACGGAAGAATTGCTGAACAAATATCAGCGCCAGGTGCAGGAAACCGTCTTCACCCGCGGATATCGCGCGCTCCTGACGCCAACGGTCGCCACACCGCTTATTCCGGCGGAGCATGGTCTGAATCCTGAAACTGACAGCGTCATGATTCAGGGCAGGCGGGTCACCGGCTTAAAGTTCGTCTTTACCTGGGTCTGGAATCTTCTCGGCGCGTATCCCGTAGTCGCAGCCCCCATCGGGATCGACGCCGAAGGCATGCCAATGGGCATGCAGATTGTCGGCAATACCTACGACGATCTGGATGCGTTTCAACTGGCATCGGCATATTCCAGGGTGGCGCCGCCGCTTTACACCGGCAACCAGTTTCCCGACTTCCGCAATCAGAAGGCGTAGCCGGTCAGGGCGCGCAGGGGCCTGCTTGCGCCGATTGGTTTGTCGGCGAACAAGCGGCACGGCGACCCGGTTCGTTACCATCTCTGCGCTCACCTGATGAACGAACGGCGAACTAATGGAGCCTTCCTTGCCCAATCCAGCCCTGCATCTCTGCTGCGACGCCCAATACGCCAGCCCTTACGCAATGTCGGTCTTCGTGGCATTGCACGAGAAGTCCCTGGCGTTCGAGCTTTCGACCGTCGATCTCGGTAAAAACGAGAACCACAGCGCAGACTTCGCGGCGAAGTCGCTGACGCGGCGCGTGCCGACCCTGATCCACGACGGTTTCGCCCTCTCGGAATCTTCAGCGATCACGGAGTATCTGGACGAAGCGTTCCCGGGCGCGCCGCTGTATCCGGCGGATCGTCAGATGCGCGCTCGGGCGCGCCAGGTTCAGGCGTGGCTGCGCAGCGACCTCATGGCGCTCCGGCAGGAGCGATCGACCGAAGTCGTGTTCTACGGCCCGACGACTGCACCGCTTTCCGATGCGGCGCGCACCGCTGCGCTAAAGCTCTTTTCGATGGCCGAAGCGCTGCTCGCGCCAGATGCAGAACATCTCTTCGGCGAATGGTGCATCGCCGACGTGGATCTTGCGCTGATGCTGAATCGCCTCGTCCTGAACGGCGATGCGGTGCCCGGGCGGTTGGCCGGGTATGCGCGGCGTCAGTGGCGGCGGCCGTCCGTTCAACCTTGGGTGGGGCTGGAGCGGCCGCCGCTCTGATCCCTGGAAGGCGGCGAGGTCGGCATTGAGATGCAACAAATATGTTGCATCTCTACGTTTTTTAATACAACATATATGTTGTACTCATGGCTCAGACGACTTTCCGTGCGAAGCCCATGAGTTACAGCGAATTCAGAAGATGGCTGAGGCATCTGGGCGCCGAGTTCCTGCCCGCCAAAGGCAGCCATTTCCGTGTGACGCTGAACGGTCGATCGACTATCTTTCCCGATCACGGCAAGAAGGAAATCGGCAAGGGTCTGGTCGAGAAGATCAAGCGCGATCTCGGCCTCAAGTGAGCGGTGAGCGCGCGCGTAGACCTCACTGCCAAGTCATAGCAAGGAGAAACTGGCCGCCATGTGGTCCTATCCCGCCAATCTCGAACTGGACACCAACGGCACCTATCTGGTGACGTTTCCGGACATTCCCGAAGCGGCATCCGTGGGCGACGACGCTGATGAAGCGCTGCTCAACGGGCTCGACGCACTGGAGAGCGCCATCGAGATCTACTTCGACGAAAAGCGCAAGGTGCCCTTTCCCTCGAAGCCGCGCAAGGGGCAGCCGTGTGTCGTGTTGCCAACGCTCGTCGTGGCGAAAGTGTTGCTCGCCAATGAAATGATTCACCAGGGCGTGCGCAAGGCCGAACTGGCGCGGCGGCTCGACGTGCATATGCCGCAAATCGACCGGCTGCTCGATCCACGCCATGCTTCCCGGATCGATGCCATGGAAGCGGCGTTCAACAAGCTGGGCAGGCGCCTCGAAATATCGATCGTCTGATTGTGCTGTCTGACTTGCCGCGCATTCGTCATGCGTGAAGCGCGTTCAATTCACCTCGAAGGCGGCGTGGTATTGCACCGTCGCGGCGGGCACGCCGCCGCGCAACGCAATCGCCTGGAAGTATTCGGGCGGCACGCCCAGCAGCACGAGCGCGGGTTGTGCGGCAAACCCGAAGCGCGCGTAGAACGCCGGATCGCCGAGCAGCACGCAGCCCGCCGCGTCTCGCGCGCGCAGCGCATCCAGCGCGTGTTGCATCAGCATGGCGCCAATGCCCTGCATTTGCCGCGCGGGCGCCACCGAAATCGGCCCGAGCCCGAACCAGTCCTTCGAGCCATCGGAAAGCGCGACCGGCGAAACCGCCACGTGCCCCACGATCTCGCCTTTATCCTCGGCAACGAGCGATACCGTCAATGCACCGGCAGCGCGTAGCGCGTCGACGATTGACTGCTCCGTGTGGCTCGTATGCGGGGCGTGCAAAAACGCAGCCTCGGTCAGGGCGTGGATCGCTGCGTGATCGGCCGGCGTTTCGCTACGGATGTGTAAAGTCATGGCGTGCTTCACGGCCTCAGAAAATCGAGCGGCCGGTGCGCGTGGTCAGCCACTCCAGTGCCAGCGAGCCCACCTGCGAGTTGCCCGTGGCGTCGAGCCCCGGCGACCACACGCACACCGCGAACTCGCCCGGCAGCACCGCGACGATGCCGCCGCCCACGCCGCTCTTGGCCGGCAAGCCGACGCGGTAGACGAAGTCGCCCGCCGCGTCATACGTGCCGCAGGTCAGCATGAGCGCCGAAAGCCGCTTTGCCGAACTCGCGTCGAGCACGTGCTCGCCGTTTGCGGGCGACACGCCGCCATTTGCCAGAAAGAGTGCCGCGCGCGCCAGCTCCACACAGCTCATGGAGATGGCGCACTGGCGGCAATAGGCGTCGATCACCGCATTGGCGGGCATTTCCAGATTGCCGAAGCTCGCAATGAAATGCGCCATCGCGCGGTTGCGCTCGGCGTGCGCGATCTCCGACTGCGCGACGCGCAGGTCGTAGCCGATGCCGGGCTCGCCCGAGAGCCGCCGCACGAAATCGACGAGCGCGGTTTCCGCCTGCACGAAGCGGCGGCACAGCACGTCGGTGACGACGAGCGCCCCTGCGTTGATGAACGGGTTGCGCGGCTTGCCCGCTTCGAATTCGAGTTGCACGAGCGAGTTGAACGCCGTGCCGGACGGCTCGCGGCCCACGCGTTGCCAGAGCGTGTCGCCGAGCAACTGGAACGCGAGCGTGCAGGCGAACAGCTTCGAAATGCTCTGAATCGAGAAGCGCACGTCGGCGTCGCCGGTGCGGTGCACCTGGCCGTCCACCGTCACGATGGCCATGCCGAAATGATCGGCGCGCACCTTCGCAAGCTCGGGAATGTAGTCAGCGACGCGGCCTTGCCCGATGTACGGCTGCAAGTCGCGATGGATGGTTTCGAGGATGGGCGAATAGTTCATGGGCGGCGCAGGGAAGCCGCGGCGGGGCGCCCGCCGCGGTCCCCGCGATTGTAGCGGCTGCGCCCCTCGACGCGGCGCAGCCGTGCGCGATTGTGCGATTGTGCGTTGGCCCGTGATATTGCGCGTTATTGCGCGTCCGCCTTCATCTCGCGCAGATGCTTGTACACGGTCGCGCGCCCCATCCCCAGCACTTTCGCCACGTAGTTCGCCGAGCTTTTGCCCTTGAACGCGCCTTCGGCATGGAGCGCCTCGACCAGTGCGCGCCGGTGCTCGCGCGTGAGCGAGTTGAGCGCGATCTGCCGTTCGCGCAGCCAGCCGTGCAGGAAGGTGTTGATGCGCTCCTGCCAGTCGTCCTTGAACAGCTCCTCGGGCTGCGCGATCACGCCCGCGCCGCGCAGGAACAGGTTGAGCGTGGCCTGCATGTCGTCGAACGCCGCGATGTTGAAGTTGACGCACATGACGCCCGCCGCGCGCCCCTCGTCGTCGAACAGCGCCGTGCTCACGCAGCGCATGCGCCGCCCGTCCCAGTTCACCTTCTCGTAGGGGCCGAGCAGCTTCTCGCGCGTGGTTTCCTCGACGTCTTCGAGCGCCGAGTCGTCGCCGATCTCGCGCTTCGAGAGATTGTTCGAGAGATACGCCACGGTCTGGTCGGCGAGATCGTGAATCACGACTTCCGCGAACGGGAAGAACAGCGTCGTGATGCTGTCGGCCACGTGTGCGTAGCGCGCGAGCAGCATGTCGCGTGACGTTTTCGGGCTGGCGGGCTTTTTCACGGTTTCGATCTCAGGTTGACGTAGCGCGCGCGTTGGCTGGGCGGCGCGAAGGACGTCGATGATACTGCGATCACGCGCGCAGATGCGTATAGAGCGCGTGGGCGATGGCCATATCTTCGAGGCCGAGGCCGATCGAGCGGAAGAACGCATGGCGGGCGTAAGACGGCCGCGGGCAGGCGTCGTTCGCGAGTTCCGCGAGGTCGCCCGCGATCGATTCCGGCGACCAGCCATGCTCGCGCGCGGCCAGCACCATTTCGCCCGCGCTTTGCGGCGTGGTGTGGCGATAGTCGCAGTACACGTCGAGCGAGGGCAGCGCGGCGGGGTCGATCTCGTGCGCCTGCGCGACATTCGTGCTGATCGACGTGATGAGCGCGGGCTTCGTGAGGGCGTCGAGCTCGAGCACGGGCTTGCCCGAGGAGGTGCAGAGCATCACCACGTCGGCGTCGCGCACGCACGCTTCGGTCGTTGCCGCCACGCTGGCGCGTGCGTCGAGCGCGCGCAGCTCGGCCTGGCGACTGGCGTCGTCCGCGAGTTTCGGTGAATACACCTGAATGCTCGCCCACGCGCGCAGCGGCGCAACATGGCGAATGTGCGCGAGGGCGACCGCGCCCGAGCCGATTACGGCGAGGCGTTTTGCCTCGCGCGGCGCGAGCTGGTCGACGGCGAGCGCCGTCGTGCCCGCCGTGCGCTCGGTGGTGAGCAGCGCCGAGTCGCACCACATGAGCGGCTGGCCCGTTTTCATCGACATCAGCGCGGTCCAGGCGGTGATGACGGGCGGCCGGCCTTCGGCGCCCACGATGTACGGCGAGAGCTTCGCGCCGAACACGCCCGCTTCGGCGAGCACGCCGAGATAGGTGATGAAGTCGCCGGCCTGGCCGGGAAACAGCGTGAGCGTTTGCGGCGGCTGCACGGCTTCGCCGCGGCCGAGCGAGGCGAACAGGCGCGCGAGTTCGCCGCGCACGTCGAGGCCGGGCAGGGCGGCGCGCACCTGAGCGGCGTCGACGACGAGCGGCGCGGCGGTGGATTGGGACGTCTCGTTCATGCGGGGACTCCAGAGTGGCGATGTAGACATTTTTGTCCATTCTAGACTTTCTTTTTATTTTTCGTCTATATTCCTCCTGCGGCCGCGGCGCTCGGGAAAGGGCGTCGCACGGGGCGCATCGCGCTTGAACTGACACTGATTACGAATTGGGTGACGACGATGAACAGGAAGATGATTCGCTTCGCGGCAGCGGCCAGCCTTGCTGGCTTCGCGGGTATGACGGCGGGCGCGGCGCACGCGCAGGATCCGAAAACGCTGCGCTTTGGCGTGGAGGCGTCCTATCCTCCGTTCGAGAGCAAGACGCCTTCGGGGGCATTGCAGGGCTTCGATATCGACATCGGCAATGCCGTGTGCCAGAAGTTGCAGATGAAGTGCGTGTGGGTCGAGAACAGCTTCGACGGGCTGATTGCCGCGCTCGAGGCGCGCAAGTTCGACGTCATCAATTCGGCGATGAACATCACCGAGAAGCGGCGTCAGCAGATCGCCTTCACGCCCGCCATCTACGTGATGCCGATCCAGATGGTCGCGAAGCGCGGCTCGGGTCTCCAGCCCACGCCCGAGAGCCTGAAGGGCAAGTCGGTTGGCGTGTTGCAAGGCTCGACCCAGGAGGACTACGTGCGCAAGCACTGGGGCACGCAGGGCGTGAACGTCGTCACCTATGAAAACCAGGACCAGATTTTCGCGGACCTCGCGGCCGGTCGTCTGGACGGCGCGGTGCAGGAAGTGCAGACCGCCACCGACGGCTTCCTCTCGAAGCCGCAGGGCAAGGGCTTCGAGTTCGCGGGCGCGCCGCTCAAGGACCCCGCCACGCTCGGCGAAGGCACCGGCTTCGGCATGCGCAAGGACGACGCGGCGCTCAAGGCCAAGGTCGTCGCGGCGATCGATTCGCTGCGCCAGGACGGTACGCTCACGAAGCTCTCGATGAAGTATTTCGGGCGCGATATCGTCGCGAAGTGATTGCGGTAATTTCGGACGGCAGAGTCAATTCATGAGCAAGAGCGCGATCGTTCTCGGCGCGGGCATCGTGGGCGTGAGCGTCGCGCTGCATTTGCAGGCGCGCGGCGTGCAGGTCACGCTCGTCGACCGGCGCGGGCCAGGCGAGGAAACGAGCCACGGCAACGCCGGGTTGATCGAGTCGTCGTCGGTGGTGCCGTATGGCTTTCCGCGTGACTGGCGCACGCTGCTGCGCCTCGTGCGCAACGACTCGACCGTGCTGCGCTACGACGTGCGCTCGCTGCCCGCCTACGCGCGTTGGCTCGCGTCGTTCTGGCGCGAGTCGTCGCCGGCGCGGCTCGCGCTCGCCGCGCGCGACATGCTGCCGCTCATCGAGCGCAGCGTGGCCGAGCACGACGCGCTGATTGCGCGCGCGGGTTTGCGCGAACTGGTGCGGCCCTCGGGCTGGCTCGAAGCGTGGCGTGCGCCCGGGCCGTTCGAGCGGGAAATGCGCACGGCGCAAGGCGTGGCCGACGCGCATGGTCTGCATGTGCGCATGTTCGACGCGCCAGGCTTGCGTGCGCTCGAACCTTCGCTTGGCGAAGGCTACGCGGGCGCGATTCACTGGATCGACCCCGCGAGCGTGGCGGACCCGGGCGGGCTCACGAAAGGCTATGCGCAACTGTTCGTGCGCGAAGGCGGCGTGATCGTGCGCGGCGACGCGTGCACGATCGCACCACAAGGCAAGGGCTGGCGCGTGCAGACCGACGATGGCCCGGTGAGCGCCGAGCTTGCGGTCGTGGCGCTCGGCCCGTGGTCGGATCTGGTCACGCGCCCGCTTGGCTACCGCGTGCCGCTCATGGTCAAGCGCGGCTATCACATGCACTACGCGAGCGAGGCGCGCGCGCCGCTCGAACGGCCGGTGGTGGATATCGAGGGCGGCTACGTGATCGCGCCGATGCGGCGCGGCCTGCGGCTCACCACGGGCGTGGAGCTTGCCACGCGCGAGCGTCCGCCCAATTACGCGCAACTCGACGCGGCGGAGCGCGAGGCGCGGCCCGTGTTCGGCCTTGGCGCGCGACTCGATGCAACGCCGTGGATGGGTCTGCGCCCCTGCACGCCCGACATGCGCCCGCTGCTCGGCCCCGCGCCGCGCCACGCGGGGTTATGGTTCGCATTCGGCCACAACCATCATGGGCTCACGCTCGGGCCGGTCACGGCGCGTCTCGTCGCCGAGCAGATCGTCGGCGAAACGCCGTTTATCGATCCCACACCGTATTTGCCCGCGCGCTTCGGTTAATGCGCGGTCGGGCTAATGCGCGCCGGCCGCGCCGCCTCCGCCGCCCCGTGTCGACTTCGTGATCCAGATAAGCGGAATGATCACGAGAAAGATGATGGCCGAGATATAGAAAATGTCGTTCAGCCCCATCATGGCGGCCTGCGTCGTGAGCTGAAAGTCGAACAGCGCGCGCGCGGACGGCTCGCTCAAATGCAGCGTTTTCTGCGTCTGGTCGATCGCCTGGACGAAAGTCGGGTTGTTGATCGAGGCCTGCTCGGTGAGCCGCGCGTGATGCAGGATCGTACGGTTGTTCCAGGCGTTCGTGGCGATCGAGGTGCCCACCGCGCCGCAGAACACGCGCACGAAGTTGGAGAGGCCCGCCGCCGCCGGCACGCGGCTCGGCGGCTGCCCCGCAAGAATGATGGCCGTGAGCGGCACGAAGAAAAGCGCCATCGGGATGCCTTGCAGCAGCGTGGGCAGCACGAGATGGAAGGTGTCGATTTCGACCACATACATCGAGCGCATGTAGAACACCCCCGCGAACAGCACGAAGGCGATCGTCGCGATGATGCGCGCGTCCGAGCGGGGCAGCAGCTTCCCCACCACGGGCGAGAGCAGCAGCGCGAAAATGCCGAGCGGCGCGGTCACGAAGCCCGCATCCACCGAGCGGTAGTTCAGATACTCCTGCATCCATTGCGGCAACAGCACGAGATTGCCGAAGAACACCGCATACGCCACGGAAATCGCGATCGTCCCGCCGAGAAAGTTACGTTGTCCGAACAAGCGTAAATCGACGATCGGATGCGCCTCGGTCAACTCCCACACGAGGAAAAACGCAAAGCTGATGAGCGCGACGATGCCAAGCGTGACGATCACGGGCGAGTTGAACCAGTCGAGGTCCTTGCCCTTGTCGAGCAGGATCTGGAGCGAGGCGACCCAGGTGATCAGCAGAGCGAGGCCCACCACGTCGATGGGCGGTTTGCGCGTGGCCGATTCGCGTTTGCGATAGATCGACCACGTCACGAACGCCGCGAAGAAACCCACCGGTATGTTGATGTAGAAGATCCACGCCCAGTTGTAGCTGTCGGTGATCCAGCCGCCGAGCGCCGGTCCCGCAATCGGCCCGACGGTCGTGGTCATTGCCCAGAAGGCGAGCGCGCTGGCCGATTTGTCCTTGGGCCAGGAGCCGAGCAGGATGGCCTGCGAGAGCGGGATCAGCGGGCCGGCCACGGCGCCCTGGAGCACCCGCGCGATCAGCAGGAAGGGCAGGCTGGGTGCGATGCCGCACAGCCAGGAGGCCAGCACGAACGAGAGGATCGAGGTGATGAACAGGCGCACCTGCCCGAAGCGCTGCGTGAGCCAGCCGGTGAGCGGAATGGAAACGGCGTTGGCCGCCGCGAACACGGTGATGACCCACGTGCCTTCGTCCACGGAAACGCCGAGGTCGCCGGAGATGGTCGGAATGGCGACGTTGGCGATCGACGTGTCGAGCACGTTCATGAAGGTCGCGAGCGAGACCGCGATGGTCCCGAGGAGCAGACTGCCTCCCTGGAGCGGAGGCGGTGGCGCGGGCGGCGCGGCTGATGCGGCGGGTTGATTCAAGCGTCTTCTCCGCTGATTCGGTTTGCGGCACAGGATACCCGCAATCGCCGCACGTCATCGCCACCCGCGAAGCATCCCCATGGGACACAGGGTCATCGGGGCTTGCGATCGGCTTTCGCAGCCCGGTTCGCCGCCCGGTTTGTCACTTTGACGCTTTACCTAACAGCGGGAAATTGACTCTTTCATTCACATCGCGCGCGGCGAGCGTATCCTTGCGCCTGTCTCGCGCCGCGCAAAATGCGCGCGCTCAACACACAATCCGGTTACACCCACAGGGGAGGCCCGACCATGAGCTGGGAAGCATTTGATGGAGGCTGGCGCCTGGCGCCCGCAGATGGCGCGGCGCGCGCGCTGGTCGTGCTGCTGCACGGCGTGGGCAGCAACGCCCAGGACCTGACGCCGCTCGCCGACGTGTGGCGCGATGCGCTGCCGGGCGTCGCGTTCGCGTCGCTCGACGGCAGCGAGCCGTTCGATGGCGGCTTTGGCGGCCGCCAATGGTTCAGTCTGCGCGATATTAGCGAGACGAACCGCGAGGCGCGCGTGGTGGCGGCCTCGCAGGTTTTCGAGCGACGGCTCGAAGCCGAACTTGCGCACTGGGGACTCGGCCACGACGCGCTCGCGCTCGTCGGCTTTTCGCAGGGCTCCATCATGTCGCTTTACCACGCGGCCACACAGGCGTCGGGTGCGGCGGCCGTGGTGGCGTACGCGGGCCGTCTCGTGACGCCCGTGGTTGCGAAGAGCCACACGGTGCTCACGCTCGTGCACGGCGAGGACGACGAGGTGATTGCGGCGAGCGAACTCGAGCGCGCCGCCGCCGCGTTCAGCGACGCCGGCTTTGCCGTCACCGCCTTCGCGTTGCCGGGCGTGGGTCACACGATCACGCCGCAGGGTGTCATGCTCGGGCGCGACGCCCTGGTGCGCGCGCTCGCGCGCGAATCCAACGGCTAACGCACGCTGGTGCGAACGCCGGGCCGCCACTGGCCCGGCGATTCAATACAAGTTTCCGACCCCGTTATGTGCGCCCATTCAAATTCATATAAATCGGTATAAGCGACACATCGCCGGGTTCGAAACTGTCTTATTTCGGCCATTTTTGCCGATTATCCTATGCAGTTATTTTTGGCGCGGCTAAAGTTCGCGCCGGTCGCGGCCGTTAACACGGGGAGTCGTCGCGACCCTTTGCTTTGCGGGCCGCGTTGGCCCGTTCCGCCCGGCGCGCGGTCAGTTCGCGCAGCCTGGACGAGGCCGCCATCGGGAATGCCCTCCGGCGGCGCTTCGCCAGCCGGGCAGCTCAAAACCGCACACCAGACCAATATGGCCCGAGCCAAGCCGCATTCCATTTTTTCCAAAAGGCTGTTCCGCCAGGACATGGCGCTCGATCTTGGCACGGCCAACACGCTGATCTATACCGCCGACGAAGGCATCGTGCTCAATCAGCCCTCCGTGGTCTGTTTCGAGCGCCGCGCCGGCGCGGGTGAGACGACGGTGGCCGCCGTGGGCCGCGAGGCGAAGGATCTGCTCGGCCGCACGCCCGTCAATCTGGAAACCGTGCGTCCGCTTTCGCACGGCGTGATCGCCAACTTCTCCGCCGCCGAGCACATGATGCGCCGCTTCGTGGCGATGGCGCAGCCGCGCCGTTTGCTCGGGCGGCGCGCGGCGTTCACGGTGTGCGTGCCGGCGGCCGCGACCCGGGTCGAACGCCGGGCGATTCGCGAGGCGGCCTTCGCGGCCGGGGCGGCAAGCGTGAACCTGATCGGCGAGTCGCTCGCCTCGGCGCTCGGCGCGGGCCTGGCCGTGAATTCGGCAACGGGCTCGATGGTCGTGGACATTGGCGGCGGCACGACGGAAGTGGGCATCGTCGCCCTGGGCGGCGTGGCGTGCAGCGGCTCGGTGCGCGTGGGCGGCGAGCAGTTCGACCGCGCCATCGTCGATCACGTGCGTGCGCTCTACGGCGTCGTGCTCGGCGAGCAGACCGCCGAGCACGTGAAGAAGACGATAGGTTGCGCGCTGTACGGCGAGCCTGTCGAACGCATGCGCGCCACCGGGCGCAGCATGGAGGACGGCCTGCCGCGCACCATCGAGATCACGAGCCACGACGTGGCCGACGCGCTGGCCGCGCCGTTGCGCGAGGTGATCGGCGTGGTGCGCCACGTGCTCGAAACGGCGCCGCCCGAACTCGTCACCGATATCGCCGATACCGGCATCGTGCTGACGGGCGGCGGTTCGCTGCTCAGCCGCCTTGACCAATGCCTCGCGGCCGAACTGGGCGTGAACGTGCGCGTGGCCGACGAGCCGCTCACCTGCGCGGTGCGCGGCGCGGGCGCGGCGTCTTCGCTCATTAGCGAGCACGCGTTCGAAACGGTCGAATAAGGCGCGGGCGGGCGGTGACGGCGCGGGTTCGCCCGCTTGTTCGCCCTGTGCCTTGCGCGCCGCCGTGGGACAATACGCCACTTTGCCGGCGTGCGCCGCCGTGGCAGGGGCTTCCCGCCGCCGCAGCGCGCCGCCCGTTCGTTGCCTCCACATCATCCAGCCGTGAATCCAGCCGCATTTCCCGCCCCCGGAACGTTCGTCGAACTGCCCGGCGGCCTGCCCATGCCCTATGTCGAACGGGGCGAGGGCGAACTCCTTCTCTTCGTGCACGGGTCGCTGTGCGACTACCGTTACTGGCAGCCACAGCTCGCGGGTCTCGCGCAGCACTACCGCTGCGTTTCCGTGAGCCTCACGCACTACTGGCCCGCTGGCGACGCCGCGCGCGGCCAGCCCTTTAGCTGGCGGCGTCACGCCGACGAACTGGCCGCGTTCATCGACGGCTTCGGCGCGGGTCCGGCGCACGTGATCGGCCATTCGCGCGGCGGCCTTGTCTCGTTCCAGTTCGCGCGGCGGCATCCGGGCCACGTGCGCACGCTCACGCTCGCCGATCCCGGCGGGCCCGTGCAGCAACCCGGTCAAACGCTCGCCACCCTGCCGGAGACCGTCAATGCGCTGCGCGCCCGCGCCGTGGCGCTGATCGAATCCGGCGAGGTGGATGCGGGGCTGGAATTATTCGTCGATTCGGTGAGCCGACCCGGCTTCTGGGCGAAGAGCACGCACGCGTTCCGCCGCATGGCGACCGACAACGCGCACACCCTCGGCCCGCAGTTTCAGGACACGTTGCCCGCGTACACGCGTGAGGACGCGGCCGAAGTGACTTGCCCCGTGCTGCTGATCGACGGGGCGTTGAGCCCGGAGATGTTCCACCGTGCGGTGGCGGCGCTCGAAGCGTGGCTGCCCGACGCACGGCGCGCGAGCGTGGAGGGCGCGTCGCACGGCATGAATCTCGCGCGGCCCGCCGCGTTCAACGAGTTGATCGACCGGTTCGTGAGCTGGCACGGGCGCTAAGAAAGCGCTGAAAAAGGGCACAAAAAAAGTGCAGAAACGCCAACGGCGGCCGCGTGCATCGAGTCACGCGGCCGCCGTTGCTTTGGCTGCGGGATGTTTCGTATCCCGAACGATTGGCGCTTATTCGCGGCCGTGCGCGTGCGCGTCGAGCTTGTGCTCCGCGGCTTCGCCCACGAGGCCCGCATAGTAGAGATGCACGCCGATCGCGAGCGAATCGTTGCGGATTTCGTGGAAGGCCTTCCATGCCTTCACGGGGTCCTTGAACACGAGGTAGTGCGCTTCCTGCGAAACGAGCCGCGCTACCTGATGCAGACCATGACCGTGCAGTGCGTCCACGAGGGCGTCGAGGCTGCGGTGCGTGCGCGCGTCGGTGCGCGGATACAGCATGTGCAGCACAGCGACGCGTTCGCTCGCGAGCGCCGCAGAGAGCGCGACCACGATGTCCTGATGATTGAGTGCTGTGACGACGGCGCCCTCTGCGAGCTCGTCTTCTGCGAACAGGGTGTCAATCGAGATGTTCATCCGTTGCTTCCTTACGTTTTGCTTTAAGCGCGTGTGGCCAAGAAAAAAGACCCGCCGATGATGGCGGGTCGAACTACAGCATGCAAGGACAATTAGGGGAAGTCATCGCATGTCAAGCAGTATCGCAGAGCTGGACTGCGACATGTTGCGCTGCAAAAGCAAAATATTGTTGCAGGAATCGATGTTAAGGAAGCCGCAAGCTTTGAGTGTTGCTGGCTCGAAGAGGGATTGTTGCTGCCTGCGCTATCAATCGATGCTGCGCTGCGACGTAGAATGCGACGAGCGGTCGCAGCAATGCCTGCCCGGACGAATGGGCCCCTGGCGTGGCTGCCTCCTGTCGCGAAGTGACAGCAATCCAAGGACACACAATGATCGATTCGAAGACACACGCCACGCTCACGATCCCCGGCCACGCTGAAGGCGTTGAACTGCCGGTCTACCAGGGCACCACGGGCCCGGACGTGATCGATATCCGCAAGCTGTACGGCCAGACCGGCATGTTCACGTACGACCCGGGCTTCATGTCCACGGCGGCGTGCAACTCGGCGATCACCTATATCGACGGCGACAAGGGCGAGCTGCTGTACCGCGGCTACCCGATCGACAACCTCGCGCAAAACGCCGACTTCCTCGAAAGCTGCTACCTGCTGCTCAAGGGCGAACTGCCCACGCAGCAGCAGAAGGACGAATTCGTGGCCTCGGTGAAGAACCACACGATGGTTCACGAGCAGATGCACTTCTTTTTCCGGGGGTTCCGCCGTGACGCGCATCCGATGGCGATTCTGGTGGCGGCGGTCGGCGCGCTGTCCGCGTTCTACCACGACTCGCTCGACATCAACGATCCGAAGCATCGTGAAGTGTCGGCGATCCGCATGATCGCGAAGCTGCCGACGCTCGTCGCCATGGCGTACAAATACACGGTCGGCCAGCCGTTCGTGTATCCGCAGAACGACCTCTCGTACAGCGCGAACTTCATGCGCATGATGTTCTCGACGCCCAGCGAAGAGTACAAGGTCAACGACGTGCTCGTGCGCGCACTCGACCGCATCCTCATCCTGCACGCCGACCACGAGCAGAACGCTTCGACCTCGACGGTTCGTCTGGCTGGCTCGTCAGGCGCGAACCCGTTCGCGTGTATCGCGGCCGGCATCGCATGTCTGTGGGGTCCGGCGCACGGCGGCGCGAACGAAGCCGCGCTGAACATGCTCGAAGAAATCGGCTCGGTGGATAACATTCCCGAGTTCATCAAGCAGGTGAAGGACAAGAACTCGGGCGTGAAGCTGATGGGCTTCGGCCACCGCGTGTACAAGAACTACGACCCGCGCGCGAAGCTCATGCGCGAGACGTGTTACGAAGTGCTCAACGAACTCGGCCTGCACGACGATCCGCTCTTCAAGCTCGCCATGCAGCTCGAAAAGATCGCGCTGGAAGACGAATACTTCGTGTCGCGCAAGCTCTACCCGAACGTCGACTTCTACTCGGGCATCGTGCAGCGCGCGCTGGGCATCCCGACCGCGATGTTCACCTGTATCTTCGCGATGGCGCGTACGGTGGGCTGGATCGCGCAATGGAACGAGATGATCGCCGACCCCGAGCAGAAGATCGGCCGTCCGCGTCAGCTCTTCATCGGCGAAGCGCCGCGCGTGGCCAAGCCGATCGCGCAGCGCTAATGCTCTCGCGGCGCGCCGTCAGGCGCGCGCCGTAAGCGCATCGCATGCCTTGCCTTCACGGGCGCCCGCACGTTTTACCGTGCCGGCGCCCGCAATTTTTTCCGCGCACGTTCCTTGCATGCGGCCGCAGAAAGCCGCGCATTGATTCCCTCCATGCGCGCCGAAGCCACTACAATCAAGCGGAAGCGAACCGTACCGTAACCCGTTGCACGGCATTGGAGGCACGCAATGCAGGATCCTGAAACACTCGGTGGCGTCACGCGCTCAAGCGGCGTGGATCATCCTGTTCAAGACGCACGAGAAACCGACGGTGCGTTCATCGCGCCCGAAACCCCCGAAGTCGCAAGCGCCGACCAGCATGTGCTGAAGTCGGGCGGCACCTTTATCGTCAACGATCCGCTCGGCGACATCACCGGCGTCGACGACGGTCTCTTCGTCAACGACACGCGCGTGCTCTCGTCGCTGCGTTTGACCTTCGGCGGGCGCGTGCCCTCGCTGCTCTCGGGCAGCGTGAGCAGCGACAACGCCGTGTTCACGGCCCACCTCACCAATCGTCCGCTGCCGCCGCTCGGCGGCACCACCACGCCCGAAGGCGTGATTCACGTGCAGCGCGAGCGCGTGCTCTCGGGCACGATGATGACCGAGGCCATCGAACTCACGAACTATGGCACCGAAGACGCCGTGGTGCCGCTTTCCATTTCGTTCGCGAGCGACTTCCGCGACATGTTCGAAGTGCGCGGCCTGAAGCGCGAAAAGCGCGGCACGCTCATGCCGCCGCGCGTGGAAGACGGCGAGGTGCGGCTCGAATACATCGGCCTCGACAAGGTCGCGCGGCGCGTGCGGATCGAATTCTCGCCCACGCCGAGCAAGCTGCTCGCCGATCGCGCCGACTTCACCGTGGACCTGCCCGCGCAGGCCTGCGTCTCGATCTACCTCACGGTGGCGATCGAAGTCGAGGCGCTGCCCGGCGCCGCGCCCGGCACGCAAAGCGCGGGCATCTTCCAGCCGCCTCATTGCCTCGCGAACTCGGCGGAACAGCGCGTGGGCCGCGCGGCCGTGCGCGCCGCGCTGGTCGACTCGCACATCGTGATGCGCGAACGCCGCCGTGCGGCCGCGCGCCTGCGTTCGAGCAATCCGCTCTTCAACGCGTGGATCAACCGCTCGATCGCCGACCTGGGCCTGCTCACCACTGACTTGCCGACCGGCCCGTACCCGTACGCGGGCATTCCGTGGTTCTCCACGCCGTTTGGCCGCGACGCGGTGATTACCTCGCTGCAAACGCTGTGGCTCACGCCCGCGCTCGCGCGCGGCGTGCTGCGTTTTCTCGCCGAGCATCAGGCGCGCGAGGACTCGGCGTTTCGCGACGCGGCGGTCGGCAAGATCATGCACGAAATGCGCAAGAGCGAAATGGCGGCCACGGGCGAGGTACCGTTCGCGCTCTACTACGGCGGGGTGGACACCACGCCGCTCTTCGTCGTGCTGGCGGGCGCCTATGTGGAACGCACGGGCGATGTTTCGCTGATCGACGAGTTGTGGCCGGCGCTCGAGCGCGCGGCGGCCTGGGTCGCGGGTGTGTGCGACCGCAACCAACTCGGTTTGCTCGACTACCGGCGCGAATCGGAAGGCGGCCTCGCGAACCAGGGCTGGAAAGACAGCCACGACTCGGTGTTCCATGCGGACGGCCGCTTCCCCGACGGCCCGATCGCGCTTGTCGAAGTGCAGGCGTATGCGAGCGCCGCGTTCGAGACGATGTCGCGCTTCGCCACGCATCGCGGTCTCGTCGAAGACGCGGCGCGCTATGCCGCGCGCGCCTCGAAGATCCGCCGTTGCGTGGAGGAGAAGTTCTGGATGCCGGAGTCGGAGTTCTACGGCATTGCGCTCGACGGCCACGGCGAGTTGTGCCGCGTGCTGGCGTCGAATGCGGGGCATCTGCTCGCGTTCGGGCTGCCTCAGGAGGAACGCGGCCGCGCCGTGGCGGAAGTGCTCGAATCGGCGCTCTTCCACACGGGCTGGGGCGTGCGCACGCTCGCGGCGGGTCAGGCGCGTTTCAACCCCATGGCGTACCACAACGGCTCGGTCTGGCCGCACGACAACGCGCTGTGCGCGCGCGGTCTTGCACGCTATGGCCGCAAGGCGGCGGCGGTGCGGCTCTTGCAGGCGCTGTTCGAGGCCGCCGTGACGTTCGACATGCGTCTGCCCGAACTCTTCTGCGGCTTTCCGCGCCGGCGCGGCGAGCCGCCGACCGCGTACCCGGTGGCCTGTCTGCCGCAAGCCTGGGCCGCGGGCTCGCCGTTCATGATGCTCGAAGCGTGTCTTGGCGTGACGATCGACGCGGCGCGCAACGAGGTGCGTGTCGAGCAGCCCATGTTGCCCGAAGGCATCGACTGGCTGGAGGTGGGCGATCTGCGCGTGGGCAAGAATACGGTGACGCTCATGTTCCGCCGCGTGGACGGCAAGGTCGTGGCATCAGCCGATCGCAGCGACGTGAAGGTGGTGGCGTTGCTGTGAGCGTTGTGTTGGCGCGGGCTTTCGCGGCCCGCGCCGCCACCGCCATGCTCATTGGCGCGTCGGGTGATCGACGCGTTTGAGTGCAAACTGCGGCGAGACAAAGCCCGTTTCGACACCCATCGTATTGACGATGCGCGGGGCGTCGAATTTGCTTAGTTGTGCAAGCTGTTGCGCCGTGCCGATGCCCAGTTGCCTGAGCACTTCCACGACGATCGCGTAGAGCACGGTCTGATCGCCGTCCTCGACTTTCACCGCGATACCTAGCGCGGGCCCGCCCGTATGCGCGGCAGTCGCGCTGCTCGCGCGGACGCCGATCGCATAGCTGCCCGCCGCGCCCACCTTGCCGACGAGCGCACCTTCGAACGCGCGCATGAGCATCGTGCAAAAACGGCCTTCTCCCGCCACCAGTTCCGGATACGACGTCATCGCGCGATAGATGCGGGCGAGTGCCTGCGTGCGGGCGTCGGCGGAAGTGCCTGCGTGATCCTGCGCGGCGGCGAGCTTGACGAAGAGTCGCGCAAGCCGTTCGAGCGCGAAGGCGGGCGTGGGCAGATTGCAACCGTCGACGGCCCATTCGACATCCGTTTCGGCGAGGTCGCAGGCTTGCGCCACGATGCGCTTCACATGCTGCTGCAAGGGATGCGACGGCAGATGGTAATCGGCCAGCGCCGCGCCGATGGAACGCGCGCCGGCCAGCATGCCCGCGTGCTTGCCCGAGCAGTTGCTGCACACCGCGCCCGGCGTGAAGTCGCGCTTGATCCACGCCTTGTACACGGCGTCGGAGAGTGGCGCGTGTCCGCCGCAGCGCAGGTCCGCTTCGGTCGCGGATACCTTGGCGAGCATCGCGCGCGTGCGCTCGATATGGCGATCCTCGCTGCTGTGCGAGGCGCACATGAGCGCGAGATCGGCCTCGTCGAAGCCGAAGCGTTCGAGCGCGCCCGTCTCGACCACGGCGAGCGCCTGCGCGGGCTTGGCGGCCGAGCGCACGAGCGTCATGCGCTGCGGGTTGCCGAGCGCGTAGAGCAGTCGGCCCTGAGCGTCGACCACGGCGATATGGGCGGCATGTGTGGTTTCGATTGCGCCGCCGCGCAGCACGTTTACGGCGGGTTGGGTGGCGTTCGTCGTCATCGTGGGTGTGCCTCTTCGCGTTGGTTGGGCCGCATTGCCTCGCTGCTATGTGTGCGTTGCACGGCCGATGAGCGATTCTAATCCGCGCGGCGGGCTGTCAATGCGGGATGTCAAGCGCGCCGTGGCGGGTGCGGTTTTGACCGGACGTTGGCCTGCGCCTCAAAACCGGTCGATGCGAAACGGCGTGAGATCGACGGCGGGCTGCTGGCGAGCGATCAATTGCGCGACGAGTTCGCCGGTGAGCGGGCCGAGCGTGAGTCCCAGGTGCTGATGGCCCGTGGCCACGAAAACGTTACGCGCGCCACGCATCTCGCCGATCATCGGCAGGTAGTCGGGCAGCGTCGGGCGCTCGCCGTACCAGCGCTTCGCGATGCGCGGTGCGGGCTCGCCAGGAAAGAGCGTCTGAAATTGTGTGGCGAGCAGGTCGGCGCGACGCCAGTCCGGCGCGCCGCGCGCGCCGAGTTCGACGGTCCCCGCAAGACGAATGCCTTGCTCCATCGGGTTGCAGGTGAAGCCGCGCTCGACGAAGCTCACGGGCACGCGCAAGTGATCGCGTGACGGCGCGGCTAGCTGCACGTGGTAGCCACGCTCGTTCGTGAGCGGAATGCTGGCGCCGAGTTGCTGCGCCAGTTCGTCGCTGCGTGAGCCCGCTGCGATCAGCACCTTGTCCGCGATGTGGGTTTGCCCGTCGAGCGTCACGGTAATCCGGCCGTCGGGCAGGGGGCGCAGCGCCTGCACCGCGCCGCTCGTGAAACTCGCACCCGCCGCAAGCGCGGCGTCGAAAATGCGCTCGACCACCCGTTGCGGATTCGTGACGGACGCCATGCCCGGAAAATAGCGTGCGTGGCTCATATGCGGCGTGAGCGCCGGCAGATAGTCGCGGCGCACCTGAGCGGCCGTGAGCGTCTCATAGCGCACGTCGTGCCGGTCGAGCAATTCGAGCTGCGCGCGTTCCGTTGCGGGCGCAACGGGTTGCTCGAACACGTAGAGCGAACCGATATCGCGAAAGAGCCCGGCGCCGATATGGCCGTCCAGCAGACGCCGCCAGGCTTGCGCCGCGACGGTGACGAGGCTCGCGAGTGCGCGCGTGTTGCGCCGAAAGCGCGGTTCTTGCGCTTGCGCGACGAACTCCAGCAGCCACGGCGCCATGCGCGGCAGGCTGCGCTTGTGCAGGCGCAGCGGGCTGTCCGCGCGCAGCAGCATGCGGGGCAGGCCGGCGAGCGTTTCCGGGCTCGCGAGGGGCGCGACATGGTCGACGGCGATCAGTCCCGCGTTGCCGAACGAACATCCTGTGCCGGGCGGCGCGCTGTCGACGATACGCACGCGCATGCCGCGTTGCGTGAGTTCAAGCGCGGACGCAGTGCCGATGATGCCCGCGCCTATGACGACCACGTCTTCCATGTCAGTCTCGCGACGAAAGAGGTTGTTTCGTCCGATGCTAACCGAAATATTTCCTATAAGAAACTTTTTTCTTATCGTGTATTCTTGCGGTGTGAGCCGTGCGCGTCGTGCTGGGTGCGCTGCGTACTGTAGGCGCTGGCCTGGTCGAGCAGCCACGCGCGGAACTGCTCCAGCGGTTTGCCGTGACTGAGCTCCGTGGGGTAGACGAAGTAGTAGCCGCCGTCCGCAACCGACGCCGTATCGAACGCAATGACGATGCCGAGCCGTTCGAGCTGGCCTTCGACAAAGAACTTTGGCACGAGCGCCACGCCGAGGCCCGCTGCCGCCGCCGCGATCAGCATGGTGTGAAGTTCGTAGCGCACGCCGTGCATGGTGGCGTTGTCCGCCACGCCGAGATCGTCGAACCAGCGTGTCCAGGCGTCCGGGCGCGTGGTGGAGTGCAGGAGCGGGTAGGCGAGCAGTTCATGCGCCTTCTTGATGGGGCGCGTGAGCAGCGAAGGCGCGCAGACTGGCACGACTTCCTCGCCGAACAGGTAGTCGGCCGAGGTGCCGGGCCAGGTGGGCTTGCCGTAGTGGATCGCGGCTTCGAAGTGCGATTCCTCGAACGAGAAGGTGTCGGTGCGCACGCCCATGTTCACGCGCACGTCGGGCGTGCGGTCGTAGAAGTCCTTGAGGCGCGGGATCAGCCACTCGGAGGCGAAGGTCGGGAGCACGGCGAGTTCGAGATACCCGCCGCCGCTGCCGTGCGCAATGATGGAGAGCGTGTCGCGATCGAGATTTTCCAGCGCGCGCCGGACCTGCGTGCTGTACAGCCGCCCCGCGCGCGTGAGCACGACCCGTTGTTTGGCGCGCACGAACAGGCGCACGCCGAGATTCGATTCGAGCGTGGCGATCTGGCGCGACACCGCGCTTTCGGTGAGGAACAGTTCTTTCGCAGCGTGCGTGAAGCTCTCGTGGCGCGCGGCGGCTTCGAAGGCAGTAAGCGCACCGATGTTCGGGATCTTGAATTTGCGCATGATCATTCCATAAACTCATCAAGTAACAATTTAATCTCGCTTTACGCGGCATGCAACCGTCCGAATAATGCGTTTCACGTATGTTTACGTACGGCCGGCCCGAACAGGAAGGTCGGCGTCCCCACTGTTGGCCGCCTGATGGCGGCTGTGCCCATGAGATCTGGTGATGCGCAATTCGAACGTAGAACGCCTGTTGTCGGCGCTGCTCGGCCCTGAGAAAACCGAAGCCCTTTTTTCGACGCTCAACTTCCCGTCGATCCTTGAAGACTGGGAGGACGGCACGGTCACGCGCGCCGAACTCGCGCAGGCGATGAACATGGCGTTGTTCGAAGACCTGCTGGAGCGCTCGCCCAACGGGCGCATCTACACGAACGACGCGCTCGCGCGCGGCGGTGCGGTCTACTTCGATCACGGCGCGCTGCGCACGGTGCGATGGCCGCATAACGGCGCGCTGCCGCCCGGCGAGGCGGCGTTCACGCGCATCCTGCGTCCGCTCGGCTTTCGCCTGAACGGCCGCTATCCGCTGGACAAGCTGGGCATGACGGGCCGCGCCTACGCCCACGAAGACGCACCCGACGAGATCGCACAGTTCTTCGTGAGCGAGCTACACCCGGAGCGTTTCTCGGCCGCGTTCCAGCAGGCGGTGACCAACGTGGTGGGCGCTTCGAAAGATCCGCTCACGCCGCTCGCGATTGCACAACTCTCCGAACTCGAACGCGACGGTTCGCTGCCTCTCGACGCGGCGCTTGCGCTGCTGCCGGTGATCGTTGGTGCGTTCGCACGCCAGCACGACGCGCCCTCTGTTTCGGACTACGAGACGTTGTTGCGTGAGTCGGCGGAGATGGCATGGATCTCGACGGAAGGCAACGCGTTCAATCACGCGACCGACCGCGTGGACGACGTGTTCAAGCTTTCCGACGAGGAGAAGGAAAAGGGCCGCCCGATGAAGCCCGAGGTCGAACGCTCGCGCTCGGGCCGCGTGTTTCAGACCGCCTACCGCGCGGACACCGTGGAGCGCGAGTTCCGCACGGCCGACGGCGAGCGCGTGACGCGCCAGGTGCCGGGATCGTTCTACGAGTTCATTACGCGCAAGCGCGAGTTCGATCAGGCTTCGCGCCGCTGGCAGACCGATCTGCGCTTCGACGCGGGCAATGCCACGGGCATTTTCAAAATGACGGCCAACGCCGCCTGATCGCGCGCGATCAGATGCCGGGCGCGCCGGTGTCGCTGTCGTGCGCGGCCGGGTGGGGTTCGTTGATGAGCCAGAGGACTTCCGCGTCCTCTTCGCTCGTCGACACGGCTGCGTGACCGGTGCGGCTGTCGAAATAGAGGCTGTCGCCCGCTTCGAGCTGGGTGGGCGCGTAAAGCTCGGAGTAGAGACAGACCGAGCCGCTCAGCACGAAGAGAAATTCTTCGCCTTCATGCCGGCCCCATTCGGTGAACTCGTCCAGCGAGTGCGCCGTGACGCGAATGCGAAACGGATACATCGACTTGTGCGCGAGCTCCGTTGCCAGCAGCTCCATCTGATAGCAGCCTGCCGAATGCCGCTGTCCGCCGCCCTTGCGGGTGAGCGCGCGGCGTCCGCTTGCGCGCGGCCGGGGCGCCGAGCCGAACAGTTCGCCAAGGTCGATCTTCAGACCGTGGACGATTTTTTGCAGCACGTCGAACGTGGGCGACATGACGCCGTTTTCCACCTTCGAGAGCGTGGAGCGCGACACGCCGCACACGCGGCTGGCGGCCTCCAGCGTGTAGTCGAGCTTCAGCCGGGCCGCCTTCACGCGCTTGCCCAGCTCCGCCGAGGCGTTCTCCGCAGGCTTCAGGGATGGGGTTTCCATTCGGGGACTCGGGAATGTTCGTATCGTACTCTGTGTTTCCGATCATAACATTTCAGTGTCGAGCGGCGCTCCTGGTTTTTTCGTTGAATTTGCATAGCATGACTAAATAAATTTCCAGCCGGGAAATTGATGATTTCTTGCGCGAATCCAGGCGGAACAAGGCGCTCACCACGTGCGTACCGGGACACTCATCAGGTCGAGGCATAGCGCATATTCCGGCGCAATCGGGTATCCCCCAATGCTGGCGGGGCGGCGCGATCCTTCGTGTGCATCCCCCACGCAGGCGGGCTTGATGAGAAAAGCGCATCACGTGGTGATTAGATTTCGTTTGATGCGGGGCGATCGGCTGCTGACAATCGGCTCACGTTTTGCCCTTGCGCTGCCTTGCAGGGCGTGGCGCGAGACGAATCCTGTGTGCCGAAGGTCCGCGCGACCGTTCGCGCGCATCACGTGCCGACTTCAGTTACCGAAGGAATATCGCATGCGTCCCCGTTTCCTCGCTTCTCGTCATGGCTGCGCCATCGCAGCGTCGTTGATGTTGGTTGCCGGCGCCGCGAGCGCGCAGGAAGTGGTCGTGAAGATCGGCGTGGCCAGTCCGCTCACGGGCGGCGGCGCGGCCTATGGCAAGGACATCGAGAACGGCGTGCGCCTGGCCGTCGACGAGGCCAACGCCACGCATCCCGTCATTGGCGGCAAGCCGGTCAAGTTCGTGATCGACTCGCAGGACGACCAGAGCGACCCGCGCATCGGCGTGCAGGTCGCGCAGCAACTCGCGGACGACCATGTGGCGGTTGTGATCGGCCACTTCAATTCGGGCACCACGCTGCCGGCCTCGAAGATCTACGCGAAGGCGGGCATTCCGATGATCACGCCGGCCGCGACCAATCCGGCCATCACGCAGGGCGGCTTCCCGACGATCTATCGCGTGATTGCAACCGACTCGCAAAACGCCGGCAACGCGGGCCACTATGCGGCGACCGTGACGAAGGCGAAGCGCATCGCGATCATCGACGACCGCACGGCCTTCGGGCAGGGCGAGGCCGACGAGTTCGAAAAGGCGGTGAAGGCGGCGGGCGGCACGATCGTCGCGCGCGAGTTCACGAATGACAAGGCGGTGGATTTCAGCGCGCAGCTTACGAGCATCAAGCGCACGAGTCCCGACCTCGTGTTCTTCGGCGGCCTCGACGCGCAGGCGGCCATGCTCGTCAAGCGCATGCGCCAGCTCGGCCTGAAGGCGCAATTTCTCGCGGGCGGCGGCGTGATGGACGCGAACTTCATCAAGCTCGCCGGCGACTCGGCCGATGGCGCCTCGGTGTGGGAGTACGGCCAGCCGCTCGCCACGCTCCCCAAGGGCCGCGATTTCGAGGCGAAGTTCAAGCAGAAGTTCGGCATCGACATGCTCGCCTACGCGCCGTTCGCCTATGACGCCACCTGGGTCGCCATCACGGCGATGCAAAAGGCGGGCTCGGCCAATCCGGCCCAGTTCAACGCCGCGCTCAAGGGCACGGACTACGACGGCATCACGGGCAAGATCGCGTTCAACGCGGCAGGCGACCTCAAGAGCCCCAGTTCGACGCTGTACCAGGTCAAGAAGGTGGCATGGGTGCCCGTGACCACGCGTACCGCCGATTGAGAGCAGCCTGATCGACCGCCATCGCGCAGTCACGCCGCAGTGACCTTCGAGGGCGCCGCATCTTGCGGCGCCCGATGCTTTGTTTCCAATAGGAAATGAACGGCCGCCGGATGAGGCGGATTCGTGCCTGCGCCGTAGCGGAAAGCGGCCGTGGAACGATCCATGCGGCATGTCGAAATTCCCGTGGATTTTCGTGTTGTCGCCACAAATTTGCGCGTGTATAGTTTCCTAAAGTAGCAATGTTTCGTATCGGAAATTTTTAAGGGATTGTACCTATGAAAGCCTCCACCATCCTCTCGGATCTCGGTATTTCCCAGCTCGCGGAAGCGGGCGACATCGCCGTGCATTCGCCGATCAACGGCGAACTGATCGGCCGCGTCGCGAGCCAGTCGGCGGCCGACGTCGACGCCGCGCTCGCGAAGGCCCAGGAGGCGTTCAAGACGTGGCGCAACGTGCCTGCGCCGCGCCGCGGTGAACTCGTGCGTCTGCTCGGCAACAAGCTGCGCGAACAGAAGCGCGCGCTCGGCAGCCTCGTCACGCTGGAAACCGGCAAGATTTTCCAGGAAGGCCTGGGCGAAGTGCAGGAAATGATCGACATCTGTGACTTTGCCGTGGGTCTTTCGCGTCAGCTCTACGGTCTCACGATCGCTTCGGAGCGCCCCGGCCACCGCATGGCCGAAACGTGGCATCCGATGGGCGTGTGCACCGTCATTTCCGCCTTCAATTTTCCGGTGGCCGTGTGGTCGTGGAACGCCGCGCTCGCGCTCGTGTGCGGCAACGCCGTCGTCTGGAAGCCCTCGGAAAAGACACCGCTCACCGCACTCGCCGTCAACAAGCTCCTGCAAGATGTGCTCAAGGAGTTCGGCGACGCGCCGGAAGGTCTCACGAGTCTCGTGATCGGCGGCCGCGAAGTGGGTGCGAAGCTGGTGGCGGACCCGCGCTCGAGCATCGTGAGCGCAACGGGCAGCACGGAAATGGGCCGCACGGTGGGTGTGGAAGTCGCGCGCCGCTTTGGCCGCTCGCTCCTCGAACTGGGCGGCAACAATGCGGGCATTGTTTCGGCGACCGCCGATCTCGAACTCGCGCTGCGCGGCATTCTGTTCTCGGCCGTGGGCACGGCGGGGCAGCGCTGCACGTCGCTGCGCCGCCTGTTCGTGCACGAAAGCGTGTACGACAAAGCCGTCGAACGCCTCAAGACGCTCTACGGCAAGGTGGCGATCGGCAACCCGCTCGAACAGGGCACGCTGATGGGGCCGCTCATCGACGAGCAGTCGTTCGCGCGCATGCAATCGGCGCTTGAGCAGGCGAAGCGCGAAGGCGGCAAGGTGTTCGGCGGCGAGCGCCACGCGGTGGCCGGCAACGAAAAGGGCTTTTACGTGTGCCCGGCAATCGTCGAGATGCCGTCGCAAACCGAAGTTGTCCTGAAGGAAACGTTCGCGCCCATTCTTTACGTGCTCAAGTACAGCGACTTCAACGACGCCATCGAGGCGAACAACGCCGCGCATCACGGTCTTTCCTCGTGCGTGTTCACGACCGACCTGCGCGAGAGCGAGCGTTTCCTTTCGGCCTCGGGCAGCGACTGCGGCATTGCCAACGTGAACATCGGGCCGAGCGGCGCGGAGATCGGCGGTGCGTTCGGCGGCGAGAAGGAGACCGGCGGCGGGCGCGAATCGGGCTCCGACGCATGGAAGGCTTATATGCGCCGCGCGACCAACACGGTCAACTACTCGTCGGCGCTGCCGCTCGCGCAGGGCATCGACTTCAACGTCGAGTAAGCGCGCTCGAACAGCACGCGAAGGAACGCCTGTGAAGGCGGGGCGGCCGGGCGCACTGCGCGCCCGGTCGTGGATCGATTCGCGCTATGAAAGCGCGTCGCAGTGATCTGCAATCTGGAGCCAGTCGTGAGTTCTCAAGTCGTTATCGTTGGCGGCGGGGCAATCGGGAGTTCTATCGCCTACTTTCTGCGCGCCGCGGATCCAACCGTTGCCGTCACCGTTTTCGAGCGTGATCCGAGCTACGCGCGCTCATCGTCGGCGCTCTCCGCGGCGTCGATCCGGCAGCAATTTTCCACGCCGCTCTCGATCCAGATGTCGCTCTTCGGCATCGAGTTTCTGCGCTCGATCGGCGAGCGGCTTCAGGTGGACGGCAACCGGCCGTCGATCGATCTGCATGAAGGCGGCTATCTGTTTCTCGCCACGGCAGCGGGTGAGGCGACGCTGCGCGAGAACCACGCGTTGCAGACGAGTCTTGGCGCGGACATCGAACTGATGTCGAGCGACGCGCTGCGCGCGAAGTTTCCCTGGCTCAACGTCGACGACCTCGCGAGCGGCGCCTACGGACGCAGCGGCGAAGGCTGGTTCGACGGCTATGGCCTCGTGCAGGCGTTGCGCAAGAAGGCCCAGTCGCTCGGCGTGCGCTATGTCGCCGCCGACGTCACGGGCGTGGTGCGCAACGGCCGCAAGGTCACGCACGTGATCGCGAGCGACGGCGAACGCCATGCATGCGACACGCTCGTGAATGCCGCCGGCGCGTGGGCGCGCAAGCTTGCAGAAATGATGGACATCGACATACCCGTCCGTGCGCGCCGCCGCAGCATCTTCAATGTGTCTTCGCCCGCGCGGCTGAGCCACTGTCCGCTATTGATCGATCCCTCGGGCGTGTACTTTCGCCCGGAGGGCAATACCTATATCACCGGAACGTCGCCGGGCCCCGAGAACGATCCCGACGATCTGCCGCTCGACGAAGTGGATCACGCCATTTTCGACGAGGTGATCTGGCCCACGCTGGCAAACCGCGTGCCGGGTTTCGAGGCGTTGCGCGTGGAGAACTGCTGGTCCGGTTATTACGAGTACAACGTGCTGGACCAGAACGCCATCATCGGTTATCACCCCTCCATCGACAATTGCGTGTTCGCCAATGGCTTCAGCGGCCACGGTTTGCAGCAGGGACCGGCGACGGGGCGGGGTGTGAGCGAGTTGATCCTGCATGGCCGTTACACCACGCTCGACCTTTCCTCGCTCGACTGGTCGCGCGTGCTCGAAAATCGTCCTATCGTCGAGAAGAACGTGGTGTGAAGCCGCCCGCGCGCGCGGGGCTTGATGAGCAATCCGCATGATGTCGTGATTAGATTTCGTTTGATGCGCGCGCGCCGGCTGACCACAATCGAGGCTTGACTGCTGATCCGCTACGGGCCATTCACGACATGTACGATTTCACTGAACCCTTTCGGCATCCTGCCGGTTCTCCGATTCGCGAGCTTTTCAAGTACCTGGGAGAACCAGGCATGATTTCGTTCGCGGGCGGCTATCCGGCCAGCGACCTGTTCGACACCGACGGGTTGCAGGCGGCCGCGGCGCAGGCATGGCAGGTGTCCACGCGCTGCCTGCAATACGGCCCGACCGACGGCTTGCCCGAACTCAAGACGCAGTTGCTCGCGCTGATGGCGCGCCGTGGCGTGACCTGCACGGCCGAGGAAATGCTCGTCACGACCGGGTCGCAGCAAGGTCTCGACCTGTTGCTGCGCATCCTGCTTGCGCCGGGCGACACGGCTGTGACGGAGCAGCCCGCTTATCCGGCTACGCTGCAAGCGCTCCGGCTCCAGCAGGCGAATATCGTCACGGTGCCGGTGGACGGCGACGGCATCGACGTCGGCGTGCTCGCGGCGCGTCTCGACTCGGGCGCCATCGCGCGGCCGAAACTGCTCTACACCGTGCCGACCTTCGCGAATCCCACCGGCGCCACGTTCACGCGCGAGCGGCGTCTCGCGTTGTTGCGCCTCGCCGTGCAATACCGCTTCGTGATCGTGGAAGACGACCCGTACGGCGATCTGCGTTTCGCGGGCGCCGCGGTGCCGTCCATGCTCGCGCTGGCGAGCGAAGTGGAAGGGGCGCGCGACTGGGTCGTGCATTTTTCGAGTCTGTCGAAGGTCGTTGCGCCCGGCCTGCGCGTGGGCTGGACGATTGCGCCGCCCGAAATCGCGCGGCGTTGCGTGATTGCCAAGCAGACCGTCGATTTGTGCAGCACGCCGTGGACGCAGGCCATCGCGGCGCACTATCTGGCGGCGGGCTCGCTGGAGCGGCATCTTCCGCGCATTGCGCAGGCGTATCGCGGCAAGTGCGAGGCGTTGTGCGACGGCTTGCGCGCGCAATTCGGCGACGCTATCGCGTTTCATCAGCCCGAAGGCGGCATGTTCGTGTGGGCGCGCATTCCCGGTGTGGCGATTGACGCGCTGTTGCCGAACGCGATCACGAGCAAGGTGATCTTCGTGCCCGGCAAGGCGTTTTTCGCCGACAATGCGGACCCCGCGTCGCTGCGTCTTTCGTTTGCCGCGCCGAACGTGGACGAGATACGCGAAGGCGTCGCGCGCTTGCAGCATGCGACGCATGCCACGCGTACGACGAGCAAGGCGAGCGCCGCCTCGGTCAGCGCCTGAACGGTTGGGGCGGGGCCGGTCCGCTACGCGAGCCGCACGTGGCCGCCGACGCGCAATTGGTCAGAATGGGCGCGCAAGATGCGTCCACTCAGGTAGGATGAGTGCACCACGCACACGACCGCCGAGGTCACTCATGAACTGGTCCACTCACGACCCGCTGGATGCCGCCACCGAGGCGCTCTCGACGCTGGCCGAATATCTGGAGCGCTCGCTCGACAGCGGCAAGAGCCTGATCCTCGTGCGCTCGCAAAGCGACAAGAGCGAGGTCTACCTTGGCGACGCCGGCGAGCCCCAGGCGGACTGGCAACGGTGCGGCGTGGTTCGGAACGCCGTGGTGAGCGCGATTCTGGAAGCCACGCGCTCGGGGCACAACGAACTGGATATCGGCGGCCAGACCTACCGCTTCGTTCGAACGTTCACACAGGTGGAGAACCACGGGGCCGTCGTCATTTCGGCTTCGTAGGTCTGTGGGGTTCGAGTAGGGGCCATATCGGGTGATGCCGGCCTTTGGAGGCCCGGCTGGTTCTTTGGCTCCGTTGTTGGGTTCAAACCAGTTGAAGCCAGGCTCGCCGGGCTTCTTGTTCGATCGCGAAATTTCGGTATAATGGACCGAAGTTCGAGATGTCGAACGAAGTATCAGAAGTCATGCATCCAGAGTCGGACTGTCCGACGCCAACCTGCCCGCCCGGGCAAGGTGGACGCCTTTGAGGCGATGCGGCCGATTGACGGCAACGAAACGGGAGCGGCATAGCTGGCACCGGTTCGAAAAACATTCATCCGGAGCGACTATGCGCCAAGATACCTCTGCCACTTCCCCCGCAGTCTGCGAAGACTGGTCGCACGTCCTCCCTGGCTTCACGTTGACGCATACGGTTCACCTGGTATCGGGATTGAATCTGGGTGTCGTCTCGACAGCCGCCGCTGTACTCGAAAGCGAAACCGCCGCCGTCGACCGTTGGGCCGTCACCCGCTGCGGCGACGTGCTCGAACAGAAAATCGTGCTCAGCGACATGACGGAAGGCCAGGCGGTTCGCCTGCGCGAACAGCTAGCCGCACTCGACGGCGTGTTGCGCACGAGGATGGAACATCATTTCGTGCGAGCCGGTTCGGCAAACCTGGCTTAACGGGGATTGTTGCAGCGACGTTCAACAATGGAGCGATATCATGTTCACCTGATTCCGCTCCTGGAGAACGCATGGAACTGCTGCAAGCAATGAAGGTTTTCAGCGCGGTGGCGAAGCTGGGAAGCTTCACGAACGCGGCGGAAGTGCTTCAGGTTGGGCGCCCGCACGTCACGCGTTACGTCCAGGAGCTCGAGGCCGCGCTTGGCGTGAGGCTCTTTCAGCGGACGACTCGCAGCGTGAAGCTCACGGCGGAGGGCGAGCAGTTCTACGCGCGCACCGAGGAAATTCTCGCCGGTATCGACGATGCAACCACGATGTTCAGCCAATCGAGCGAGGCAATGCGCGGGCGGTTGCGCGTCGATCTGCCTGCTGCGCTGTCCCAGCAGAAATTCCTCGACCGCCTGCACGCGTTCAGTCATCAATATCCCGGCCTCGATCTCGTACTCGGGGTGACCGACCGCACGGTCGATCTGGTGGCCGAAGGTGTCGATTGCGTCCTGAGAATCGGCGACCTGCCGGATTCGAGTCTGGTCGGCAGGCGGGTAGGCGCGGCGGTCATGGTGATGTGCGCTTCCCCGTCGTATCTGGCCGAACACGGTACGCCGGCGTCCTTGTCGGATCTCGCGGCACACAAGGGCATCCATTTTCTTTCGGGCCACGACAACCGGCCGCTCGCCTGGCGCTTTCTCGAAGACGGCCAGGAGCAGACCGCCGCCTGTAGCGTGAGCATCAGCGTGAACGAGTCGAACGCCTACGTGCGTTGCGGCGTCGCCGGATTCGGGCTGATCCAGGTGCCGGGAATTCTGGTGGAGCGGCAACTCGCAGAGGGCGCGCTGGTGGAGGTGCTGGCGCCTTACCGGCCAACGCCGTGGCCCGTTTCGCTGCTGTATCCCAGCCGCCAGTATGTCTCGCCTCGCGTGAGGCTTTTCTCCCAATGGCTCATCGATGAACTCGTCTCGCTAGACGAGACGTGGTTCGTGCCCTGGCACCGCGCGGCCGGGAAACCGGAATAGGCGCGACGAGACGAATGTGCGGTGGCGTGCCCGTCAGGGGAATTGTTGCCCTGCGAGGAAACAGTCAGTTGCTCGTGAATTCATTTATCCGCGCCTGTCGCAGGCCTAAAGTGCCAGTCACCAGCCCGTTGCCGACGCACCGGCAGCGAAGTTCACGACGCACTTGAGGTCCAGACATGTCCAAGGTAGTTCGCTTTCATCAAATCGGCGGCCCCGAGGTGCTCCAGTTCGACGACGTCGAAGTGGCCGCGCCCCAGGCGGGAGAAGTTCAGATCCGGGTCAAGGCTCTGGGTATCAACCGCGCCGAGGTCATGTACCGCACCGGCCAATACGTGATCGACCCCGTGTTTCCTGCGAAGCTCGGCTATGAGGCTTCCGGCGAAGTCATCGCGGTCGGCGCGGGCGCCAATGCGTTTTCCGTCGGTGACGCGGTCAGCGTCATTCCGGCGTTCTCATTCGCCGAGTACGGCATGTACGGCGAAGTGGTGAACGCCCCGGTTCATGCCGTCGCAAGGAATCCGGCCGGCGTCACCCACGAAGAGGCCGCTGCCACCTGGATGATGTTCGTCACGGCGTACGGCGCGCTGATCAACTACGGCAAGTTGAATAGCGGGGACACCGTGGTCATTGGCGCTGCGACCAGCAGTGTGGGGATGGCGGCAATCCAGGTCGCGAAAATGGTGGGAGCCCGGACCATCGCCCTCACGCGAAGCAAGGAGAAGGAGCGCACCTTGCGAGAAGTCGGTGCCGACCACGTGTTGCTCGGCGACGATCCGAACCTCACCGACGCAATCCTGCGAGCGACGGATTCCAGCGGCGCGCGCGTGGTGTTCGACCCGGTCGGCGGCCCGAACGCGCGAAACATCATCCGGGCGATGTCCCATGACGGTATCTACTACCAATATGGCGCGCTCGATTCGCGGGATATTCCCGTGCCCGTCATGGAAATCCTGACGAAGCACATCGTTATTCAAGGCTACGAACTATTCGAAATCACGACGGACCCGAACAAGCTCGAGCAGGCCAAGGCGTTCATTTCGGAAGGGCTGGCTTCGAAAGCGTTGCGACCGGTTATCGACCGGGTATTTCGATTCGACGACATTGCCGAGGCGCATCGTTACATGGAAGCCGGCAACCAGATCGGCAAGATCGTCGTCGCGCTTTGAATATCACCACGCTCACACCGTCAATGCGAGGTCATCATGGGTTCCCGATTTGTGTTCCAGGCGCCGGCCATTAACAGAAGGAAGGTGGGTGACATGACCGTCACCATGCTGAGTGACGGGTATCTCGACGTCTCCTTCGAGTTGCTCGACGGCATCGACGCCGCCCGGGCCGAAGCGCTGCTCGAAAAGCGCGGCGCGCCGCCGTTGCCCCGGATGAATATCAATGCCTACGTCGTTCAGACCGCGGACCGGACCATCCTGATCGACAGCGGCGCGGGCGGCATCAATGGTTGGGGCGGCCGCCTTCAGGTGGCGTTGGCCGCTGCGGGCATCGACCCGCTCGAAATCGATACGATTCTGCTCACGCACGCGCATCCCGACCACATTGGCGGGCTCGCCGGTCCGCTGCAAACACCGATATTCAGGAATGTGCAGCAGTTGTTCGTGCATGAGAAGGAGCTCGCATTCTGGCGCGACGACGCAATCTATTCGAATGCGCCCGACGGCTTCCGCCCGTTTTTCGACGTGGCGAGAAATGCGTTCAACGCCTACGGTGAAAAGCTGGTTCCGTTCCGGCAGGAGTCGATTTTGCCGGGCATTCAGACGGTCCCGTTGTTTGGCCATACGCCGGGCCATACCGGCTACCTGCTGGGTAACGGGAGTGGTAACGGATCGGACTCCCTATTGATCTGGGGGGACATTGTTCATTTCCCGCACATCCAGATGGCGCAACCGGAGGTCACCATTGCTTTTGATAGCGACCCGGCGCAGGCTGCGCGCATTCGCGGGCAACTGCTCGACCGGGTGGCAACCGACAAGCTGACCATTACCGGCATGCACTTCAATTCGCCCACTACCGGCTCTGTTCAGCGTGACGGGGGCGCGTACGTGCTCAACTACGATCTGTGGTCGCCGGTGATTTGAGCACGTCTTCCCGGGCCAAAAGTCGCCACCTTCAGCCGGGGGAACGATACGTCGGCGCCTTTACCGCCTGCGTACAGGGCGTGTTTTTCCACAACCGCGCTCAGTTCCCCGGCCTCGGCGAGTTTCTCCCTTCCATAGGAACGCGCGGGGGCCAGCACTTGATACGTGGGCTCGGTGCCGTCGATATACAGTTCGACCAGCGATTTGTCGACCAGCTCGCAAACGCAGTCCATCACGTCCAGCGGCGAAAGCGTGTCGTCGTGGGCGACCTGGCACGCTGCGTCCGAGTCGAAGCGGCGGTCGAACACGCAAAGGCGCCGGAACACGGTTTGCTCGCTGTCACTCAACATCTCGAAGCTCCAGTCCAGGGAACCACGCAGGCTCTTGTGCCTGACCTCCGCCGTTCTATATCCCCCGCCAAGGTAGAGCAACGGTTCTTCGAGTCCATCCCGGATGCGCTCCAGCCCGAGAACCGCAGCGCGTCCGGCCGCCAGTTCAATGGCAAGCGGAACGCCGTCCAGGCGTCGGCAAATCTCCTCGACCACCTGTAGACGATTCTGGTCCACGTCGATGCTCTGTCCATTGGAGGACAGCCGCCGCAGGAACAAACGCACGGCAGGGCAGTCGAGTCGGGACTCGGCATTCTCGTTTGCCTTGGGCAGGGCGAGCGGGCCGACGCGATAGACAACTTCGCAAGGTACGCGAAGCGGCAACCTGCTGGTCACGAGCACCAGGAGTTCGGACGGGCGACGGCAAGCAAACTCGATGAGTGGTGCGACGTGCTCCACAACGTGTTCCGCGTTGTCGATGATGAGCACGCCCTTCATTTTCGCGAGCATGTGCGCCGCGAACTGAAGGTCGGGGTCCCGCCCTTCGAAGCTGAAGCCGCACTGGGTCGCAACGGCGTCGATCACATCTCGACGGGTGCTGTGGACAGCCAGTTCCACGAAGTGCACGTCTGAAACCCGCTCTTGCGCAAGCCGGTGCGCAATCTCGCGGACAATCGATGTCTTGCCGATTCCCCCGGCACCCACCAGCGTCAGGACGTGCGTAGACGACAGTTTTGACCGTATCTCGGCGATCGTGCGCTCCCGGCCGAGCAGCCCCTCTTTTCCGGTTATGGCATCTGCGTTGCCGCGAGTGAGAGGGGCGAGCGTGGCGGGCTCGGTTCGGGGAGGGATCAGGTGGTAGCCGCGGCGCGGCACCGTTACAATGAGCTTGCCGTCCGCCCCGAGTGCCTTGCGGATGGAGCAGAGGTGCACATGCAGGTTGTTTTCCTCGACAATCGTGTCTGGCCAGACTGCGTCCATCAGTTCGGTTTTCGTCACCACGCGGCCCGCTGCCCGGGCGAGTACCGCGAGAATGTCGAACGCACGAGCCCCGAGTTCCTGTACGTCACCGCGACGGCGCAATATCCGTATTCCGAGGTCGACCTCGCATTCGCCAATCCGGATGATCTGGCAGCCGGAAGCGAGCATTGGGAGATGAGGTATCGCTTGGGTCATGGCGGTTGCATCCGATGGTAATCGGGAAGTCCCGGCGGGCAGGTGATTGATTGATGAGTTGTCGTGCCACGCACGGTCGGTGTCGAATGGATATTAACCGAGGCGATTTTTCCTCCTCATTACCGATGCATTAAATTTCGTTAACGCTTTCTATCAGGTTCATCAAATTCATTTTCTGACGTGCCGGCCGGCAAGCGTACGACGCCGACATGATCGGAACATGGACAAAACATTAACTAAATTTAATGAGTCGGCGAAAGGCTTAGTTTTCAGGCAGAGCGGATAATCCTGGATCGGTTGTCGTGCTGAAAAGCGAGGCATCCTGGCAATTACGAGTGACGCGGATGAAAATCTTGTTAGTGGAAGACAACATGCAGGTAGCCGGCTTCCTGGTAAAGGGCTTGACGGAAGCCGGCCATGTCGTCGATTCCGCCGATAACGGGCGCGATGGCATGTTCCTGGCCATGGGCGGGGGGGCTTACGATGCCGTCATCCTCGACCGCATGCTGCCGGGAGGAGTTGACGGGCTCAGCATTGTCGCGGCAATGCGGGCAACCGGGAACAAGGTCCCGGTGCTCATCTTGAGCGCCATGGATGCGGTCGATGAGCGAATTCGGGGCCTCAAGGCGGGCGGTGACGACTACGTCGTCAAGCCTTTCGCCTTTGGGGAGGTGCTGGCGCGACTGGAGGTGCTCCTGCGTCGGTCACAGAATGATGCGGTCGAATCGACGCTCAAGTGTGGCGACCTGTGCATCGACCTGTTTTCCCGGAAGGTTTCGCGTGCCGGAAAGGTCATTGCGCTCAAGCCGCGCGAATTCAAGCTGCTCGAGTATTTGATGCGGCACGCCGAGCAGGTCGTCACGCGGACCATGCTCCTGGAGAACATCTGGGACTATCACTTCGATCCGCAAACGAACGTAGTCGACGTGCACGTGAGCAAGCTTCGGCAGAAGATTGACGCTGGGTTTGACGTATCACTCTTAAGAACCGTCCGCAACGCCGGGTACATGCTCTCGGCGAACGGATAAAAGCTGGCGTCGGAGCGGATAGCAGCGACGGAGAGTCATGGATATTGAAGAATCGACGACCGAATTGCTATGGGACGACGGCGTCCTCGCGCTGTCGCGCGTCGAGGCCGGCGACGGCGGGGCGACGCGACTGGTTGTGCGGGCAACGACCCATCAGCCTTCTGCTCAAACGCTGGCGTTGCTCGAAAACGCCTATTCGTTGCGTGCGCATCTGGATGGTCCTCGCTTCGCGCGGCCCGTCGAACTCGTCCAGGACAGTTCCTCCGTCTCCCTGCTGCTCGAAGACCCGGGCGGCATTCCCTTGTCCATCATGGACACGTCGCGGCTTTCGCTCGGTCAGATCTTGTCGATCGCAGCCAATGCGGCGTCCGCCCTCGATACCCTCCATCGTCGGGACGTCATACACAAAGGCGTCCGGCCGGCGCATCTGCTAGTAAATCCGGCCACCTGGGCGGTAGCGCTGACGGGTTTTGGCGTGGCGAAGCGGGTTGGCGCCGCTGGCGACGAATCGGTCCTGTCGCTTACGGCCGCGCCTGCGTACCCGTATCTCGCGCCTGAGCGTACCGGGCTTGTCAATCGCCCGGTCGACACACGTTCCGATTTGTATTCGCTAGGTATCCTTATTTACTGGACACTCACGGGGAAATATCCGTACACCGCGAATTCCCCGGGCGAATGGCTTTATTGCCATACGGCGCGCAAGCCTGTGCCGCTGCGCGAGTATGTTCCACATGTCCCTGAATCGCTGGCGGCCATCGTCGACAAGTTGCTCGCCAAGGCTGCCGAGGACCGTTACCAGACGGCGCGTGGCGTCGAACACGACCTGCGCTTGTGCGAAGAGCAATGGCGCACCGGCGAGCGCTTTTCGTCATTTGTGCCCGGAGCCGCGGACTCGGACGACCGCCTGTTGATACCTGAGCGGCTTTACGGTCGGGAAGCCGAGCTGGGTGCGCTGACCGATGCCTTCAACCGGGTCGCGCATGACGGCACGGCCGAGTTCGTGCTGGTGTCCGGTTACTCAGGAATCGGGAAGTCGGCGCTCGTCGAGGAATTCCAGCATTCGATGGGGCGTGGGCGATTTGCCTCGGGCAAGTTCGACCAGTTCAAGCGAGATATCCCGTACGCGACGATTGCGCAGTGCCTGGAGTCGGTTGCCAAACAGATTCTCAAGGAAGACAAGCGGGAGCTGGCAAAGTGGCGAAAGCGCATCGAGCATGCACTTGGGCCGCATGGCCGCTTGCTGACCGACCACATTCCCGCGCTCGAGCATGTCGTTGGTCCGCAATCGGAGATTGCGGAGATGCCCCCGGAAGACGCGCACAAGCGCTTCGTCGCGGCGTTGACCCGGCTCATCGAGGCGTTCGCGACGCCAGAACAGCCGCTGGTGCTGTTTCTTGACGACCTGCAATGGCTGGACGCTGGAACCATTTCGATCCTGGAGGCGCTAGGGCGGGGCCCCGGGATTGCCCACTTCCTGCTCATTGGGGCGTTCCGCGACAACGAGGTGGGTCCCAGCCATCCTTTGGCGCGCGTAGTGGGTGACGTTCGAACCGGTGCGGTGCAAGTGCGTGACCTGCTGTTGGCCCCGCTGGTGGTTGGCGACGTGGAGCGACTCGTTCGTGACGCGACCCGCAGCGATACGCCCGAGACCGGACGACTCGCGCAATTGATGTTCGAGAAGACCGGGGGGAACCCTTTCTTTGCAGTCCAGTTTCTGCGCGTCCTTGCAGACGAAGGCCACCTGACGTTTGACCGCGCCTCGCGTCAATGGGTGTGGAATGTCGACCAGATTGCGCAGGGCGCTTTCCCCGTTAGCGTCGTCGACTTGATGGTGAGCCGGATTGGGCGGTTGCCGGAGCGCGCGCGACGGCAGCTCGTCGATTTTGCTTGCCTGGGGGCGACCGTGGCGACGTCGGTATTGGCGCAAGTGGGCGGCCTCTCAAACGACGACGTTGACTCCGCACTGGCCGAAGCCATTGCCCAAGGTCTCGTTTACCGTCATTCGGATGGGTATGCCTTCGTCCACGACCGGATCCAGGAGGCCGCGTACGCGTTGCTGACCGACGCAGAGCGCGCGCCATCCCATCTGCGCATCGGTGAACGCCTCGATACCGGAGATGGCGACCCGAATCTCGAACGCAACATTTTCGAGGTCGTTAGCCAGTACAACCGGGCGCTCCACGCCATCGGCGATGCGCAGATGAGGACGCGCGTCGCGCTGCTGAACCTGCGCGCGGGCCGTCGCGCGAGAGCCGCCGCGGCGTACGGCACGGCGCTGAATTATCTCGACGTGGGAAGCGGGATTCTTGGCGAAGAGGCGTGGACGACCCATTACGCCGAGAAGTTCGGCCTCGAACTTCTGCTTGCCGAGTGCACGTTTCTTTCCGGCAATCCATTGCTCGCCGACGAGCGCCTGCGCAGGCTCGAAAGCTTCGCCGGCAGCGTACCGGACAAGGCCGCAGTGGCCTTTCTCCGGATAACGTTGCACACCGCTTTGGACCAGATGGCTGCGGCGGTGGATATTTGCCTGCGCTATCTTCGCGAAGTCGACATTGATTGGGTGGCTCACCCGGACCGTGATGCGGTCGACAGGGAGTACCAGAATCTGGCTGGCAAGGTGAAAGGCGGCTCGATTGCCGCTTTGCGCGATAACCGGCTGCTCGATGACGAAACCGTGGAAGCCACGCTGAACGTATTCACAGCGACCTTGCCTCCCGCGTTTTTCACCGACGAGAATCTGGTGTGCCTGATATTGACGCGCATGGGCAACCTGAGCATCGCGCACGGCAATGCCGACGCCTCTTCATTGGGGTTTGCGTATCTCGGCATGGCGGTCGGCCCATTCTTCGGCGACTACGTGGCCGCCTACGAGTTCGGCAAACTCGGGATGGCGCTCGTCGACGAAAAGGGGCTTGATCGATTCCGCGCACGCGTCTACATGTGTTTCGCGTATCACGTCATGCCATGGACGCAGCCGATTCAGGCCGGCATACCGCTGCTACGCCGCGCATTCGAGGTGGCAACGCAATGCGGCGACATCACCTATATCGGATTCTCCAGTTGCTGCCTGGTCACGACGCTTCTTGCTGCGTCCGCGCCGCTGGCCGAAATCGAATCGCAGGCTGTCGAGCGTTTGCGCATCGTGCGAGCCGCGGGGTTCGGGCTCATTGTCGACATCATCAATTCGCAGCTCGCACTGATTCGCGAAGCGCGGGGCGGCGCGCCCTGGTTTGGCTCGCCCGATGCGGACTATCCGAGCGCGCAGGCTTTGGAGCAGCATTTCGAGGGCAATCGTTCGCTTGATATTGCCGCATGCTGGCACTGGATTCGCAAGCAGGAAGCGCGATATCTTGCGGGCGACACAGCGGGCGCATTGGAGGCTGGCAGGAAGGCTGCTCCGCTGTTGTGGACCACATGGGGGCATCAGGAAATCGCCGTGTACCACTTCTTTTCGGCGCTAACCTGCCTCCGCGAAAAAGATGCGGTTTCCTCACAATCTGACGTCCTGATGGACGCGGAACTGGCCGGGCACGTGAGCAAGGTCCGCGGATGGGCACAGTCCAATCCGGCCAGCTTCGGCGCGCGCGAAGCGCTGGTCGACGCGGAAATTGCGCGCGTAAGCGGCAATGCATTCGAAGCGATGCGGCAATACGAGCGAGCGATCGAATGTGCGCGAAACAGCCGATTGCTCCATCTCGAAGGACTCGCCAACGACATGGCCGGCCGGTTCTACGCGAAGCGTGGCTTTGCGACGATCGCAACGGTCTACCTGCGCAGTGCACGGTCTGCCTATCTCAACTGGGGCGCGCTTGGCAAGGTCGAAATGCTGGACGCAGAGTTTCCTGACCTCAGAGTCACGGAGCCAGGAACTCCGGTGGTGGGGGCGTTGGAAAATCAGCTGGAGATGGAAACTGTCGTCAAAGCCTCGCAGGCAATATCGAGCGAGCGAGTGCTCGAGCGCCTGATGAACACGCTCATGACCATCGTTCTCGAGCATACGGGCGCGAGGCGCGCGTTGCTCATCCTCCCGCATGAAGAGAAGCTCTACATCGAAGCCGAGGCCACTGAGGGAAGTGACGTTCGCGTGGAGCGGCGCACCGCCTCGCCCCGAACCGTGCCGCTATCGATGCTTCACTACTGTCTCCGCACCCACGAGACGTTGCTTGTCGACGATGCGACTGCGGAAAATGCATTCGCGCCCGACGAGTATTTCAGCGCAAAGGAATCGCGTTCGGTGCTCTGCCTGCCACTCGTCAAGCAAACGAGGCTGGTGGGGGCGCTGTATCTGGAGAACGAGCTCGCACCCGGAGCGTTCACGCCTTCGCGAATGGCCGTGCTGAAGTTGCTGGCATCGCAGGCCGCGATTTCGATTGAGAATGCGAGTCTGGAGCAGGTCGAAGCGCTTCTCGAAGAGAAAGACGCGCTGCTGCACGAGGTGCACCATCGAGTGAAAAACAATCTGCAACTGATTAGCAGTCTCTTGAGCCTCCAGGCATCGCGCGTCGAGGACAAGGTCGTTGCCGAGCTGTTTCAGGAGAGCCGAAACCGTGTTCGTTCGATGGCGATGGTTCATGAGAATCTGTATCGCGCAGGCAACTTCGCGAGAATCGACATGGCGCCTCACATCAGGAATCTTTGCGCCCACCTCTCGCGTATTTACAAGCTGAGTCAATCGAGCGTCAGTCTGGATGTGGTCGTCGACGACGTCCAGCTCGATATGAATCGCGCGATCGCATGCGGGATGATCGTCAACGAACTGGTTTCGAATGCGCTCAAGCATGCTTTCCCGAGCGGTCGAAACGGGCGGCTGCGTGTCGAATTGATCGCCGTCGGAGAGAATCGGTGCCGGCTTGGTGTCGCCGATGACGGTGTGGGTCTGTCGCCGGCGTTCTCGCTCGAACGTGCGGAAACGCTCGGACTGCAACTTGTGTTTGACCTCTCCAGGCAACTGCACGGCTCGGTGGAGGTGAGCCGCGGGGGCGGCACGACATTCGATATTCACTTCGGACTTCAACAAGCGGAAGGCCAGTAACATGTCATCAGCGCGCATACTGATTGTTGAAGACGACCGGGTCGTCGCTCGTGACATTGCCCAGCAAATGAGTCGATGTGGGCACGTTGTCATAGGCAGTGTTGCCACCGGTGAAGAAGCGATCACCCTCGCGGCCAGGGAAAGGCCTGATCTCGTCTTGATGGATGTGCGCCTCGAGGGCGAACTCGACGGGATTGACACGGCGCGGCATTTGCACGAATCGCTGAATTTGCCCGTCGTGTTTCTAACGGCCTATGCGGACGAGGAAACGGTACAGCGAGCCACGGTGACGGAACCGTTCGGCTACGTATTGAAGCCCTTCGACGACCTGCAATTGCGAACCGTCGTCGAGATGGCGCTATACAAGCACGACGCAGAACGCCGCTTGCGCGAAAGCGAACAGCGTTACGCGGTGACGCTGGATAGCATCGGTGACGGTGTCATCGCGACGGACTTCAAGGGCGAAATCACGCTGATGAATCCCGTTGCCGAATCGTTGACAGAATGGTCGCGCAGCGACGCGGCAGGCAAGCCGCTCGAAGCGGTTCTCAGGCTATTCGACGAGGATGCGGCAGCGCCACTGGGCTTTGACGTTGCCGCCGTCTTGCGTGAAGGTGGTGTCATCAAGTTTCCTCCGCGCACGGCACTCGTAGGCCGAGCCGGGCGTATGGTGCCGGTTGAGAATCGCGGAACGCCGATCGTCAACGACGCTGGCGAGGTCATCGGCATGGTGTTCGTGATTCGCGACGCTACCGAATCGCGGCGCGCGGCACAAGCCGAGATCCTGCGAGAGACAAATGAGCGGCTCGGTGGCGCGATGCGCGGCTCGAACGTCGGCGTGTGGGCGATTGATCTTTCGGGCGACGACGGGCACGAACTGTCGCTGAAGTGCTGGAACATCCTGGCGTGGCTGGGATACACCGAAGGGCCGGTTGCGCCTGGTCTGGATCGCGCCATGGAGGGCGTGCATCCGGAAGACAGAGAGCGACTTCGCGCTGCGCTTTGGCAGTGTACGAGCGAACCGGCCGTTTGCGCGCCCTTTGGCATTGAACACCGCGTGCGGCACCGCGACGGAACCTATCGATGGGTCTTGACCCGTGGCGCGTCGAAGCAGATTGCCAATGGGCGGTTGGCGCGCGTCTGCGGCACCATGGTCGACATTACCGACCTGAAGTTCGCGGAAGTTGCACTGCGGGCCAGCGAGGAGCGTTTCCGGGGCACCTTTGAAAACGCGGCGGTCGGCATTACCCACTGCGACAGACATGGCCGGTTTCTCATCGTCAACCAGCGCTATTGCGACATCGTTGGCTACAGTCGCGATGAACTGCTCTCGATGACATTCATGGATGTCACGGAGAAAAGCAGTGTTTCGGGGAGCGTTGCGCAGTTCAAGAAATTGCTCGATAACGCGTTTTCCCACTACACGGAGGAGAAAATCCTCGTACGCAAGGATGGGTCGCGCGTGTGGGTCAATGTTTGCGTCTCCATGCAGCGTGACGCGAACCAGCAGGTGCAGCACTCAATCGCCATTCTCCAGGATATTTCCGAGCGCAAGGCGCTAGAGGAAACGGTGCTCATCGCGCGCGACGAGGCGGAATCCGCGAACAGGGCGAAGGACCAGTTTTTGGCCAATATCAGCCACGAACTCCGCACGCCGCTGAATTGCATTCTCGGTTATGCCCAACTTCTTCGGCGTGACGACGACCTGACCATTCGTCAGAAGTCGCAAGTCTCGCTGATTGAGCAAAGCGGTTCGCATCTGCTTACCTTGATTAACGATTTGCTGGATTTCGCGCGCATCGGCGCCGGTCGATTTGACCTCGAACCCAACGACGTATTGCTTGCCCCCTTCCTCGAAATGCTGACGGACATGGTGAGCGTGCGGGCCCGCGAAAAAGGACTCGCGCTGCATTGCGCCGTTGCGTCGGATCTTCCGGCGGTCGTTCGCATTGACGAGAAGCGATTGCGACAGGTGCTGCTCAATCTGCTGTCCAATGCCGTGAAGTTTACCGACGCCGGAGAAGTGAAATTCTCGGTCGAGATGCGTAAAGGCAATGTGTTGAGATTTGAAGTCGCCGATACTGGGCTTGGCATCAAGCCTGACCATCTTGAGCGCATCTTCCAGCCATTTGAACAGGCGGGCGACAGCGAGCGGCGAAGCGCAGGTATAGGCCTGGGGCTCTCGATCAGCCAGCACCTGGCGTGCCTGATGGGTAGCGCGATTCGCGCCGAAAGCGAATATGCGCGAGGAAGCCGGTTCTGGTTTGACTTGCTGGTTGAGCAGCCGCTCCGGGAACCGTCAGCCAGGGATGACGCCGGTCATTGGCGAGTTTCGCGCGAAGAGGGTCTCGCCCTTGTCCGTTGTGACGGCGTGTATGCCGTTGGGGCACATGATTCCGCTTGCCCGCTCCGGGTCGGCTCAAGCCCTTCCCATGCGGAAGCGTTAGTGCCGTTCGTCCTGCCGCCACGGGCGAGCATGGAGGTGCTGCACAACCTCGCGCTGAGAGGGTCGATGCGGGAGGTCATCCGGCATACGGAATCCCTGCGCGCAAGCGACGCCCGCTATGAGGATCTGGCGGACACGGTATGCCGCCTGGCGGAAAACTTTGAGTCTCGAGAACTGCTGTCGCTCATCGAGAAACATTTGAACGGATGTTAGTGCATATGTCGGATGAGTTTGAACGCAATCCGCCCGTCGTTCTGGTGGTCGACGATACGGCGCCCAACCTGGGCCTCGTAGTCGACTTCCTCGAGGGCAGTGGCCTGCAAGTTTCGATTGCCCGGGATGGCGAAGAAGCCTTGAACCGTGCGGCGCTCGTCCGTCCGGACCTGATACTGCTCGACGTGATGATGCCGGGCATGGACGGGTTCGAGGTTTGCCGCCGTTTGAAGGCACGGCCCGAAACATCGGATATTCCGGTCATTTTCATGACCTCGCTGTCGCGTACCGAGGACAAGACCGTGGGCTTCCAGGTCGGCGCGGTCGACTATGTCACCAAGCCGTTGCAGATGGAGGAACTCGTCGCCCGCGTGCGAACGCACGTTAAATTGCGACGACTACAAAAGGCGCTCCAGGAACGCAATGCGCGTTTGCACGAGGAAGTGGAGCGGCGGCAGGAAGCCCAGGAGGCGCTGGTCGAAATGATAAACAGCGTTCGCAACACATCGAACGCCATTGCTCATGATCTGCGTACGCCCCTCACCGAACTCCGCACACGGATGGAGGTGATGGTTTTCGACCTGAAGAACAAGCTCGATCCGGATAACCTCGAGCGACTGGAAAGCTCGCTTTCCGATATCGACCGGGTGATCGGCATCTTCAATGCGCTGCTGAGGCTCGCTGAAATCGATGCAGGGGTGCGAAGGTCAGGCTTTGTCGCCAGCAATGTGGCGGAAATCGCGGCGGAGGCCGTGGAGTTCTACCAACCGCTGGCAGACCTTAGATCGATCGTTCTCTCGCAAACGTGTCCGCTCGAACTCGAAGCCGTTGTGGACCCGCTTCTGATTGCGCAAGCCATCGGTAACTTGATCGATAACGGGCTGAAGTACGCAAATTCGCGTGTGCATGTGTCGGTGAACGAGCGCGAGGGACTGATCGAGATCGAGGTCGCGGACGACGGGCCGGGCGTACCCGTGGCCGAAAAGGCGAAAGTCACCGAGCGCTTCTATCGTGGCGATGCGAGCAGGGGGACGCCTGGTGTAGGTCTGGGGCTCGCGCTCGTAAAGGGTGTAGCCACCTTGCATCGGGGCACGCTCACCCTGGCGGACAACAATCCGGGGCTCTCGGTGAAATTGACGGTCTCTCGTCGATTCGATGGCCGCCTGCGTGGCGCTCATTGAGGCACTCCCGCGGTCCGCAACAAAGCTTTCGTTCTGGTTGCGCTGCTTAAGCTGGATTTAAGCGACGCTACGTACGCTTCGAATCAATCCTTCAGAGGACAAACACGGCAGGCATTCCCAGACGGAAAGAGGTTGAGATGGTGTACTTGATTACCGACCTGAAAATGGTTGAAAGCTACGGCCGCATCAAGGCTGATAGCGGCAAGGATGCGCTGGAAGCGTTTGCGGTAAGCAACGGCTTCCTCGACCTGATGGAGTTTGCCTGCGCGCGGCCCACGTTCGCCAATGACTTGATCGCGGTACAAATGCAGTAAGGAGACGGACGTGGCCATGACTTTGGGAGAGGCTCTGGAACATGCAGAGCTGCTGGAAGCCTACGGCGTCATTTCCCGGACGGCGCAGGCGCTCATCCTGATGAGGCGCGAGTATCGCAACGTCGTCGGTGTTGAGCAGTACGAATTGATTTTCGCGGAGGCGGGTCTGGTGCATCCCGACCCGCAGTGACCCGGTTCACTTGTCTTGCCGCCGGGAAATGCAATGAATCAGCGTCCGCGAGCGGGCTATCGTGTGAAGGCGTAAACCTGTTCGGCAAACAGGAGGATGGCAACCAGAATCATGGCCGCCCCCGAGAGCTGACTCACCCTGCGCGCCGCTTTGGGGCGGGTGCTCAGGACAATCTTCGAGCCCAGGCCGACGACCGAATAGACCGAGCCGACGTTGACCATGTGCACACAGCCCAGCGCCACGATCTGACCGGCGGCTGACCATCCGGCTTGAGATCTCACGAACTGTGGCAAGAGGGCGACGAACAGCAGGAGCGCCTTGGGGTTCAGCCCGCTGATTGCAAAGCCGCGCATCGACCAGCCCCACGGGCTTTTCTGCGCTTCATCCTGACCGGCGGAGAGTTCGGGCGGGCGCATGAGCGTCCTGATGCCCAGCCAGAGCAGATAGGCGCCACCGACGACCGTCAAAATCGTCAGCACGGACGGAACCCGCGTGACGAGTTTTCCAATGCCTGCCGCTACGACTATCGTGATCGCAAGGTAGCCGAGCAACATGCCGCCGACTGCGGGCGCGACCATGCGACCGCGCAGACCTGCCGAGATGGCGTAAGCCCAGTCCGCGCCTGGGACCATGACCAACGAGAACGAGACGACCCAAAACGCCGTCAACAAACTAGCTTCCACTGCGCCACTTCCGGTTATGCGGGCGTCCACGCCCAAGGCGAGAGATGTTACGGTTTTGGCCCTGGAAGGTGCTCCCTATTTCTTGCCTGTAGGGGCGGGTTGGCGCTAGTATTTCGTGTATGGACGCATTTGATCGCAAGATTCTTGCTGAGATTCAGCAAGATGGACGACTTTCAATCACGGAGCTCAGCGAGCGCGTGGGTTTGAGCCTGTCTCCGTGCCAGCGACGGCTGCGGGCGCTCGAGAGTGCCCAGGTCATCAACGGCTACCGTGCCACCATCGACCCCGCGACCGTCGGTCTGAATTTTTCCGCAATCGTCTTCGTGACCTTGAGTGAAAGCAGTAGCGAAGGCATCCGGTCGTTTGAGGACGCGCTCGTCGGCATTCCGGAGATCACACGGGCCGAGCGCCTCTTCGGCGAGCCGGACTACATGCTGCATGTCGTCACGCGCGACCTGAAGGCGTTTCAGGCGCTTTACGACCGCCGCTTGACGGCGCTGCCTTCCGTGTTGAAGCTGACGTCGACGCTCGTGATGAAGAGCATTTTTCAGGACCGGCCGCTTCCGTTGTGAAAGCGGGAGGCCGCGCGGAAGCGGCGCGTGCTCGGGCGACGAATGTCGAACCTGACATCCACACAGAGCGAAGCCGCCGTCCGTGGGGCAGGCCGGCCTCGGCCTCCACCCACCAGCATTGGTGGCTCGCAAACGAAATCTGTCCTCGCTTTGCCATCAAAGTTGTCCGGGGCCGACTCGCGCAAATGCCACAAGCCGGGATTGGAGTCGTTCAAGACAGGATGCAGCAAGGCGTCCGTGCATTCAGGTTGTGATGCGGAGCGCTTATTCGAGCGTTTCGTCGGCGCCAATGACGCCAGCCGCACGCAATGCGGCGTCCAGCCACGGCGACACGAGAATTCCGTCGCGGATTTCGTCGAGGCGCTGCGCTTCAGCGGCCAGCTTCTTTTCAGCCGCCTTCAGAACCTGGTCCACATCAGCGCGTGGAATCACAACGACACCGTCACAATCGCCGATGACCAGGTCACCCGGCTCTACCGATACGCCACCAATCGAGACCGGCATGCCGATACGGCCATCGAGACCCTTCGTCGGGCCAGCCGGATTGCGACCATTCGCGAAAATCGGCATTGGGCTTTCGCGCAGCGTTGCGATATCGCGGGCAGCACCATCTACGACCAAACCACCCAGCTTTGCAGCGACTGCCTGTGACACCATCAACTCGCCAAAGAGCGCGCTCGACTGGTAACCCTTGCCGTCCACGACGATGACGTCACCGGGTTTGGCCAGCGCGAGCGCCACGTGGAACATGAGATTGTCGCCGGGGCGAACTTCGACCGGGAACGCCGGCCCCGCGACGACCATGCTCGGCACGAGTGGCTGGATGTCGCCGTGCAAGGCACCGCGTCGGCCCGCTACGTCGCAAAGGACGGCGGACTGGAATTCACGGGCACGCTCGATTTGCTCAGGAGTGACACGTTCGAAAGATGCAACGTCGTTGAAGCGGTTCGTCTTCATTGAATGAAATCAAGCAGGAGTGTTGAGGATTTGGGTTTTGGGAAAGACACGGTGGGAGGGCATGTGGCCATCCAGTGTTTCAATAACGGCGTTCGCGGCTGCATTCCCCATTCGTTCGAGGGATTCCCTGCTACTGGCCGCGATATGCGGAGAGGCGATGAAGTTGTCGAGCCCGAGCAGTGGGTGAGACACCGGAACGGGTTCTGTTTCGAAGACATCGCTGGCAGCGCCGGCGATTTGCCCGTTGACCAATGCTTGATACAACGCGGCTTCATCTACAATGCCGCCACGCGCGACATTGATGAATAGCGCTGAGTTGCGCATCTGCTGGAATTGAGCACTGCCAATCAGATTTCGTGTGGTGGCCAGAAGCGGGAGATGCAGGCTGACGACGTCGCATCGGGGAAGCAGTTCTTCGATTGTCGCGACACGAGTCGCGCCCAGTTCTTCAAAAGCTGAATCCGGAGCGAACGGGTCATAGGCCAGGAGCTCGGCACTGAAAGCAGCCCTGAAAAGGCGTGCTGTCCGGCGACCGATGTCGCCGAATCCCAGCAAGCCCACGGCTTTTCCACTGAGCTCAATCCCGCTTTGCAGCTTGACCTGCTTCGGCGTGCGCAATGCCCTGTCAGCCACAGAAATTTTGCGGGCCAGCGCAAGCGTGATGGCGAGCGCGTATTCGGCAACCGCGTTCGCGTTCGCGCCAGGGGTGTTGGTCACGAGGACGTTCGCTTCCGACGCAGCCTCGATGTCGATGTTGTCGACACCCGTTCCGTGCTTCGCGACTATCTTGAGTTTTTTCGACTTCTGAAGATCGGCAGCCCGGACTTCGAATGTTCTGACGATGACGGCATCGGCGTTGGCGTGCCAGTCCTGGCTACGAGAGGCGGGGTAGTCGACGACCGTGTGGACGCCCGACAGCCGTTCAACTGCGCTCGGGGCGATGGGGTCCATGATGAAAACGTTCATGTGCGAGTTCCGCTGTTGACCAGGTGGTGGAACCAAGAATACGAGCTCCGACAGGGCTCGATGTAGCGACATTTTTCGACTCCGGAGCATTCCGTTCACGACTGTCCGGGCTAACCCTGATTGAATCCACCTGCTCCTAACATGGGCGTTGAACTGGCACATGATTGCCCCGTTCATCTTTGCTCGATTTCAGTCTGTAAAAGTCAATCAGGTGATTTACGTAAGTCGAAAAATGCATGCCCGAACATCGACAAATGTCGCTTTCATGTGGTCTTACAAAGGCCTTAGGATGCGTCACGGTCGGAAGAACCGGACAGTTGAGCGCGATGAAACGGCCCAGAAGGAGACACAGAATGAAGCGTAGTAACGACGCCCGAACGGGCTACCGATGGATTGTGCTCGCGATGATTTTCGCTACGTACACGATTGCTGGCGCGGACCGGGCTAATCTCGGCGTGGTCATTCCGACCATCCGTGGCGAGTACCACCTCACCAACACCGACGTAGGCGCAATGGCAAGTCTTTTCTATTTCGCCTACGCCATCGTCCAGATTCCCGCGGGATATCTTTTCGGCAAGCTGGGCGTGAGGGGCCTCATGGTGGGCTCAATGGTCTTGACGTCTCTGTCGACTCTTTTCATGGGCGTCGCAGGGAGCGTCTTTCAGCTGAAGGCTGCGAGAGCCGTGCTCGGTTTCGCGGAGGGGCCCATTAACATCGGCATTGTTTCGACTATTAACCGTTGGTTTCCGCCCCAGGAAAAGGGCCTGGCCGCAGGCGTCTTCATGGCGTCGATCAAATTCTCCCCCGCATTCGTGCCACCGCTTTGCGCAGTGTTGTTGTTGAAGTTTGGCTGGCGGGAGGTGTTCTATCTCTTCGCCATCCCCGGGCTCATCACTTCGGTGCTCTGGCTCTGGCTGGTTCGTGACGAGCCGAAGGCGTCAGCGCGTGTTTCGCAGAGTGAGGTCGACTACATCAAGGCGACGGAACCCGATCGCGAAGCAAGTAGCGCTAGAGCAATCGGACCGACCGCCGAGCATTCGTGGGTCGACCGCATCGTTCGCACGAGACAGGTCACCTTGCTGTCCACCAGTCGGTCAATTTTTGGTTCGTGGAACATCTGGGGGTGCGCGCTTGGCTACTTCTTCCTGGTCGGCATCACGTACTCCATCATGACCTGGGTGCCGACCTATCTTGTGAGCGTCAAGCACTTCTCGGTGATGAAGATGGGGGCGGTGGCGTCGGCACCGTGGGTGGGCGCCATTGTGGGTAATGTCGTGGGCGGCTGGCTCTCGGATACGGTATTCGCGCGGCGTCGCAAGCCGGTCATGATGATTACATCGGTTGCCACTATCGGCATGATGTACGCGCTCCTGTTCGCACCCAACAACCCGTACCTGCTGGCGCTGCTTTTCTTCGCCGCCGGCGTCCTTCTGAACCTCGGTTACTCGACGTTCCTCGTCTATCCGATGGGTATTGCCACGCGCGACAAGGTGCCATTGGCCGCATCTATCGTGAACACGGGCGGATCTTTGGGTGGCGCGTTTGCGCCTTTCATTGTCGGCCTCATCCTTGACAAGTCCGGTTGGCAGTGGGTCTTTGCGTTCCTCGCTGCGTGTTCGGCCGCGACGTTTCTGTTGCTCCTCAGCATCATCGAACCGCGAAGCGCCGCGTCCGGCGACAAAAACATTGCGCGCGCAAGCTCGAACGTTGAAAGCAAGCGACTTGTCGAGCGAAGCGCGTAACGTCACATGCGCGGGGTTGGGCACCGGAGCCGATTCGGGGGCTCCTATAATGGGACGCCGGAAACACGCGCTCCCTTGCAGCTAACCCAACGCCATATGACTTTGAAACAGCTTGAGGCCTTTTATTGGGCGGCGACCCTTGGCAGCTTTTCGGTCGCCGCCACGCGCCTCCACGTCACGCAATCGACGCTCTCCAAACGAATCGCAGAACTCGAAGCGGCATTGAACGCGTCGCTGTTCGACCGTTCGGCGCAGCGGTCTGTGCTAACAGAGCATGGCACCCGGATACTCGGACATGCCCACAAGATTCTTCAGTTCGAGGGCGAAATCCATCATCTTCTCGGCACGCCGCAGCGACTCTCCGGTCTTTGCCGATTCGGTGTGAGCGAACTGACTGCACTGACCTGGTTTCCCAAGTTCGTCGCTCGAATCACGAACGAACACCCCGACCTTGCGCTGGAGCCCTATGTCGACCTCGCGGCCGGCCTTGAGCGACGTCTGGTGCGAGGCGAGATCGATTTTGCAATTCTTCCGCAAAGCAGTGAAGACAATCCGACACTCAGCTCAGTGCCCTTGGCGATGCTGGACTTCGCGTGGATGTCGTCGCCAAGGCGGATTCCGCTTGGCACGGTTTTGAAGTCGGAGAACATTGCGCAATACCCGATACTGACGCAGACGGCAGAATCCCGTTTGACGGCTGCATACGAGTCATGGGCCGCATCCAACAAGGTGCATGGCCGGCGCGTTCTCGCGTGCAACAGCCTGAGCGCGATTGTTGGGCTGACGCTGGCTGACGTTGGCATCAGTTTTCTGCCGCGCCTGTTCATGCGAAACTTCGTCGAGTCCGGGAAGCTCAATGCCTTCAAAACGGTCCCCGAACTGCCGAGTATTGAGTATTGCTTCAAGTGGCGAACGGACGATACCCGCGCGTTTATATCTGCCTTGGCGCAGTTCGCGAAGGAAGAAGCCGATTACACGCTCTCACTGGGATTTGCGCCCTGACCTTGGCGCCGCAGCGTTCGCCGGATGTCTTTCCGGAATAACGATTCTTCGGGACAGCGTCCTTTGCAAGCAATGAGGCAGGCCCGCATCTGTCCCGACTTGCAACATCCGGCAACACGAGTGATAACATTTGTTGTCACCCACTGCCCGAGCGAAGCATGCCAGACAGTTTCGACCAGCTCGCCGCGCTGATCCGCGCGCGTTTTTCCGATTTGAGCCCGCAGTTCCAGACCGGCGCTGCCTTCCTGCTCGATCATCCCGACGAAGTCGCCGTTTCGTCCATGCGCAAGGTGGCCGAGCGCGCCCGCGTGCAGCCCGCCTCGCTCGTGAGGCTCTCGCAGCAACTCGGCTTTCCGGGCTGGAACGAGTTGCGCGACCTGTTTGTCGCGCGCGTGCGCACCCGGCCGGAGCCGCTCTCCAGCCGCGCCCGCTCGCTCGTGGCGGGTAGCGCGAAAGACGGCCTCGCGCGCGATCTGCTCGCCGCGCAGCAGCACAACCTGGAGGCGAGCGCCGCCCACAATACGCGCTCGATGGTCGAGGCGGCGCGCGTGTTGCGCCGCGCGAAGCACGTGCACGTGGCCGGTTTCCGCTCGTGCTACGCGGTGGCGTTCGGTCTCGTGTATGGCTATCGTCTGTTCCGGCCTTCGGTTTCCTTGCTGGGCGGGGAGGCGGGCACGCTCGAAATGCAGTTGCTCGGCATCGAGCGCGATAGCGCAACGATTGTTGTCAGCTTCGCGCCGTACTCGGTCGAGGCGGTGCGCGTGGCAGAGGCCGCGCTGGCGAGAGGCAGCCGCTTGATCGCGATCACCGACAGCGCCGTCGCCCCGATCGCGCTGAACGCCGACAAGGCGCTGATCTTCACGCACGAAAGCCCCTCGTTTTTCCCCTCGCTCGTGGCCGCAACGGCGCTGGCGGAATCGCTCGTCGCGCATCTGCTTGCGCTCGAAGGGTCGGGCGCGATCGCGCAGCTCGAACAGGCCGAGCGCTCGCTCAACGCGCGCGGCGCTTATGTTCCCTGAGGCTCCCTGAGGGCGGGGCGCGCCGTTTCCCCTTCCGGTGCTTCCACGTTTCTACGTTGCCGGGCGCCGTTGCAAGACGGCGCCCGGCTTCGCGTCGGCTGTTTCTGTCATATTTGTTGCTGATATCGATTAAATTGACAACATATGTTGTTGAGGCGTATAAAGCGGAGCATAGGAACACGAATAGCTCGAACGAAGCGAGAAAATCGATGCAGGAACTCAAGACATTCCGCGTGGCCGGTTCGCCCGAGTCGATCGGGGGGCAGCTCGGCGCGCTCGTGAAGCCGGTTTTCGCTGACTACATGGCGCAAAGCGGCGCCTGGCAGGCGGTGAGCCGCTGGCGCGGCAGCGCGTTCGCCCGGCAGTTGCGCGCTGCCGCGGAGCAACACTTTCCCGCCCACGTCGCCGAAATCGACGCCATGGCGCAGGCGCTCGACTGGCCCGCCGACGACCTGTTCCTCTGGAACTGTCGCGGCGAGCTGATTCACAACGCGCCGGACGGTTGTACGACGCTCGCGGCGCGTACGCCGCAAGGCGGCCTGATCGCACACAACGAGGACGGCGACCCCTGGCTGCTCGGCCAATGCTGCGTGGTGGAGGTCGAACCGGAGGGAAAGCCCGGTTTCGTGAGCTTCTACTATCCGGGCTCGCTGCCGGGGCATACCTTCGCGGCCAATCGCGCCGGGCTCGCGCAGGCGATCAACAACGTGCGCATTCGCGAGCCCCGCGCGGGCGTGCCCCGCATGATCCTGTCGCGCGCCGTGCTCGATTGCGCGTCGCTCGACGAGGCGCTCGCCGTGCTGCGCGACACGCCGCGCGCGAGCGGCTTTCATCACACGATTGGGGGCACGGACGCGGCTGGCGAGGTGCGCATTTTCAGCGTCGAGGCGACCGCGCCGCGCTGCTCGGCGATCGAGGTCACGGCGCCCTCGGGCCACGCGAATCACCTGATTCACGCGGGCTCGGAGGATGAGGCGCAAATCGTCACCGATTCGTCGCGCGACCGCCAGGCGCGGCTCGCCGAACTGCTGCCCGCGCTCGGCGCGCAGCCCGACGGCGCGGCTTTCGTGCGGACGCTTCAGGACCGTGCGGGCCGCGGCCTGCCGATCTTCCGCGACGACCCGCACGACCCCGACGACGAGAACACGCTCGCCACGGCCTGCATGCGCCTCGCGCCCGGCAGCGTCGCATTCGACGTCTGGCAGGGCGGCGCGCGGGTGCTCGGCCTGCTTGTCGACTCGAACACGCGGCGCGCGGATGGCGCGGCCCGCTAAACATTCACCGATTTCAGCGAGGAAACTCATGAGCAACGCGTCCCAGACTCCGGCGTCCCCAACCAAAGTGTTCCATCGGATGCCGAAGCAAACCTTGCCCGTCGCGGTGGCGGGTGAAGGCATCGAGATCATCGACTCCACCGGCAAGCGCTACCTCGACGCCAGCGGCGGCGCTGCCGTGTCGTGCCTCGGCCACAGCAACCAGCGTGTGATCGACGCAATCAAATGCCAGGCGCAGCAACTCCCGTACGCGCACAGCTCGTTCTTCACGACCGAGGCGTCGGAGCAACTGGCCGATCATCTGATCGCCGCCGCGCCCAAGGGGCTCGACCACGTGTACTTCGTGTCGGGCGGCTCGGAGGCGATCGAGGCGGCGCTCAAGCTCGTGCGCCAGTATTTCGTGGAGAAGGGGGAACTGGCGCGCCGCCACTTCATCGCGCGCCGCCAGAGCTACCACGGCAACACGCTCGGCGCGCTCGCGATTGGCGGCAACGCCTGGCGCCGCGAGCCGTTCCTGCCCATCCTGATCGAGTCGCATCACGTGAGCGCGTGCTACGCGTACCGCGAGCGTCACGAGGGCGAAACCGACGAGGCCTACGCACAGCGTCTCGCCGACGAACTCGAACAGAAGATCCTCGAACTCGGGCCCGACACGGTTGCGGCCTTCGTCGCGGAAACCGTGGTGGGCGCAACGGCCGGCGCGGTGCCGCCCGTGCGCGAATACTTCCGCAAGATCCGCGCGGTGTGCGACCGCTACGGCGTGCTGCTGATCCTCGACGAGATCATGTCGGGCATGGGGCGCACCGGCTATCTCTTCGCCTGCGAGGAGGACGGGGTGTCGCCCGATCTGCTCACGATCGCGAAGGGTCTGGGCGCGGGCTACCAGCCGATCGGCGCGACGCTCGTGAGCCAGCGCATCTACGAGACGATCGTGGGCGGCAGCGGCTACTTCCAGCACGGCCACACCTATATCGGGCACGCCACGGCGTGCGCGGCGGCGCTCGAAGTGCAGCGCGTGATTGCCGAAGAGAAACTGCTCGACAACGTGCTCGCGCGTGGCGAGCAACTGCGCGCGAGCCTGCGCGAGCGCTATGCGGCGCATCCCTACGTGGGCGACGTGCGCGGGCGAGGCCTTTTCGTGGGCGTCGAACTGGTGAAGGACCGCGCCACGAAAGCGAGTTTCGACCCGGCGCTCAGGCTCCACGCGGCGATCAAGCGCGAGGCGTTCGCGCGCGGCCTGATGGTCTACCCGATGGGCGGCACCGTGGACGGCAAAAACGGCGATCATGTGCTGCTCGCGCCGCCGTTCATCTGCACGGCGCAGAACATCGAGACCATCGTCGAGCGGCTTGCCGCAGCGATCGACGGTGCGCTCGACGCGACGGGCGTGGCGCGCCCGGCATGAGCTTTGGCGCGTGAGATTGATGTGCAACTAACTGTCCGCCGCGCTCGCCGACCGCAACCGGTCGCGGGCGACCGGCCATGATCACCAACGGAGTCCATCGATGACACAAAACGCGACCTCGCGGCTTCCCGCCTTCGACGCAGCAGAGGCGTCGCCCGAGCAGAAGGCCGTGCTGGACGAAATCCTTTCCGGTCCGCGCGGCAACCTCAACGGGCCGTTCCTGGGCTGGATCCACAGCCCGGAGCTGGCGCAACACGCGCAGCGCCTCGGCGCGTTCTGCCGCTATCAGACCGGCCTGTCGCTGCGCCTCTCCGAACTCGCGATTCTTGTCACGGCCGCACGCTGGCAAGCCCAGGCCGAGTGGTACATCCACTATCCCATCGCGCTGAAGGCGGGCGTGCCCGAGGCGCTGGCGGAGCAGATCCGCACCGGTGCGACCCCGCATTTTGACGAACCTGACGACGCGCTGATCTACGCGTTCACGACCGAGCTATACGACGCGAAGCGCGTGTCCGACGCCACCTACGCGCGCGCCATCGAACGTTTCGGTCACGAAACCACGATCAACCTGGTCGGGCTGCTGGGTTATTACGCGCTCGTCGCGATGACGCTGAACGTCTTCGGCATGCGCGCGCAGGGCCAGACGACGCTGCCGTTCGCCGAATAAGCGCTGCACGGCGCGCCTCGCTCGCGACGCCCCACCTGGTTTTGCCGGGTGGGGCTTTTTTTTGCGCTGCAAATATCATTAACGTGACAACCATATTTCATGCGAGCTGCTTTTGAAATCGTTCGGTTAATCGGCTGATGTCGAACGCTCGCGCCCTGACTCCCCATTAGTCAAAAAAATAAAACGAACGGGCGGTTTATCGCAGCGGGAAACGTTTTCACCCAGGCTGCATCGGCTTCGGATTTTTGAACCATGCGGTTAATGTGCCAGCGCACCGATGGATTTAGCGAAAAAAGCGGTGTGGCATTTTGTCAGGATGGTTCAAATAATAAGACTGTTTGGCTGGAAGCCCGTCCGGTAGCTTTTGCTGCGCATGCACGGCGCCGACCGCAATTTATGCGTGAGGGCATTCCGCAATGGCTGCGAGCGCGATTCAATAACAGGGTTTTCCACATGGTTTATGGAAATTGCTTGCGTGCTTTAAATCGGGTTGTTAATCTTGCGAAACTTATTAATCACCGCCGCATTCCCATTATCGAAAGGGCGGCCTGGAAGCGGGGCGCAATGCCCGCTCAGGTTTTTCTCTGTGTGTCTTTTTATCCGGGGAACCTCATGCTTGATACGACCATCGACGTTGCCGAAACGCAGCGCGCCATCATGGCCGGAATTGGCGACGTCGTCACCCTGAAGTCCGGCGGCCCGCGCATGACCGTCATGTACGCCGGTCCGGTAGGTTTCGCGAGCGGCCACTGGCTCATTTGCCAGTGGTTCGACGAGCAAGGCGAACTGCGTCAGGACATGTTCGCGCAGGACATGGTGAAACTCGAGCCCCGCTCGATTTCGGCAGCGTCCGTCAAGATGCGCAGTGTTGCCGCCGAGCGCGCAGCCAGCGGCTTTTGAGTTTTCATCCAGCTTGGCGGCCGGGCCATTGACTGTAACGACCCGGCACGCCGCTCGTTAGCGCTGCCCCTCGGCCGCGATGCGCACGGCGAGGCCTGCCAGCACCGTACCCATCAGCCAGCGCTGAAGCGTGAGCCACGCGGGGCGCCCGGCGAGAAAACCCGCGATCGTGCCAGCGGTCATCGCAACGGCGGCGTTCACGGTAATCGAAAGCGCGATCTGGATGCTGCCCAGCACCACCGATTGCGTCAGCACGCTGCCCTGATGCGGATCGATGAACTGCGGCAGCAGCGACAAATACAGAATGGCGATTTTCGGGTTCAGCAGGTTCGTGACGAAACCCATCAGAAAAAGCTTGCGCGGCCGGTCGACCGGCAGTTCGCGAACCTGAAAGGGCGAGCGGCCGCCGGGTTTGAGCGCCTGCCAGGCGAGCCAGAACAGATACAGTGCGCCGCCCAGGCGCAGCGCGTCATAGGCGAACGGCACGGCCATGAGCAAGGCGGTAATGCCGAATGCCGCGCTCAGCATATAGAACACGAAGCCGAGCGCGACTCCGCCTAGCGAGATCAGGCCCGCTTTGCGACCCTGGCAAATCGAGCGCGAGATCAGGTAGACCATGTTGGGTCCGGGCGTGAGCGCCATGCCGAGTGCGACGGCGGCAAAGGCGAGCAGCGGGGCGGCGTGCGGCATGACGAGGCTCCGTTCAGGAAAAGCGTGGTGCTTGCGTGAGTGCTGGGCGCGCGGCCGTGAGCATCGCGGCGCGTGGCCAGAGCGGCTGAATTCCTGCTGATTATTTCATGCGCGGGCAGTGCGTGCGCACTCCCGCTTGCGGCGTTGGCCACAAGGATAAGGCGCTACGGCCTGGATGCGGCTAGCGCTCGCGCTCCGCAGTGCGCGTTGCGCGTGCCTGGACGCGATCATCCAGACGACGCGAAAACAGCAGCATGCCGAGCCTGCGGCTACGGTCCCTGGTCTGGCCCCCTAGATCCTTCGGCGGATTCGGCTGAAGCGACCAGACGAGCGCCAGCAGCCAGCCCAGCACGGTCCAGCCGAGCACGGCGTTGAAGAGCGCGAGGATCAGCAGGTCGTGACGGCCGCGCCGGTCGGCGATCAACGCGGGGAGAAAATAGAGCGCGACCACCGCTGCGAGAACCAGCATCTCGAAGACGGAACGGCTCACCATGATCGAATCTCCAGAAAAATGAAATATGCCAGATGTCCAATTGTCGCGCGGATCGGCGCAGCGCGCACGCCGCGCCTTGTCCGGACGGCCAACGCGGGGCGCGAGGGGTGTCGGCGCGCAGGGGTTCGGGTCTATCATCAGGGTTTTCATCGCATGGAACCGACACCATGATCTCCGACCCGTCCGAGGCCACCCGCCAACTCGATCACGACGAACTGCGCGCCTTCGTCGAACGTAAATGGCATGACGAGATCGTGCCCGCGTTGACCGACTACATCGCCGTGCCGGCCAAAAGTCCGGCGTTCGATCCGCAGTGGGCGCAGCATGGCTATCTGGAGCGCGTCGTCCAGGAGGCGGCGAAATGGGCCGAGCAGCAGCCGGTGCGCGGCCTGAAGCTGGAGATCGTGCGTTTGCCCAACCGCACGCCGGTGATTTTCTTCGAGGTGCCCGCCACGCGCTCGGGCAGCACCGAGACGGTCGTGCTCTACGGTCACCTCGACAAGCAGCCGGAATTCGCGGGCTGGCGCAACGATCTCGGCCCCTGGACGCCCAAGCTCGAAGACGGCCGCCTGTACGGCCGAGGCGGCGCCGACGACGGCTATGCGATCTACGCGAGCATCACCGCATTGGCCGCGCTCGATGCACAAGGCGTCGAGCGGCCGCGCTGCGTGGGACTCATCGAAACCTGCGAGGAATCGGGCAGCTACGACCTGCTGCCCTATGTCGATGCGCTGCGCGAGCGTCTTGGCAACGTGGGTCTCGTTGTTTGTCTCGATTCGGGCGCGGGCAATTACGACCAGCTTTGGCTCACCACCTCGCTGCGCGGGCTCGTGGCGGGCGATCTCGAAGTCGAGGTGCTGGAGGAGGGCATTCACTCGGGCTCGTACGGCGGCATCGCGCCATCGAGCTTCCGCGTGATGCGCCAGCTTTTCGAGCGGCTGGAAGACGCCGCGAGCGGCACGCTGCTGCCCAAGGGCTTCCATTGTGCGGTCCCGTCGCAGCGCCTGAGCGAAGTGGAGGCCACGGCGAAAATTCTTGGCGAGAGCGTCTGGAAGACCATGCCTTGGGCGTGCGGGCAGGACGGCCGGCGCGTGCTGCCCACCACGACCGATCCGCAACAGGCGCTGCTCGATTCGACGTGGCGGCCCTCGCTTTCGGTCACCGGCGCGGCGGGCCTTCCCGCGCTTGCCGACGCCGGCAACGTGCTGCGCCCGCGCACCGCGTTCAAGCTCTCACTGCGTCTGCCGCCGCTCGTCGAGGCGTCGAAGGCCGTGGCGGATCTGAAGGCGTTGCTCGAACTCGATCCGCCCTACAACGCAAAGGTCACGTTCAAGCCCGACGCGGGCGCGGCCAATGGCTGGAACGCGCCCGAACTGGCCCCATGGCTTACCGACGCGCTCAACGCGGCCTCGCGCACGCATTTCGGCGCGGACTGCGCCTATCTCGGGCAGGGCGGCACGATTCCGCTCATGAACGTGCTGCAAGCGGGCTTTCCCAAGTCGCAGTTCATGGTGTGCGGCGTGCTTGGGCCGAAGTCGAACGCGCACGGCCCGAACGAGTTCCTGCACGTGCCCTACGCGAAGAAGCTCACGGCCACGGTGGCCGAGGTGATTGCCACCGCGCCTTGATGCGTGGCGCAGGCGTTCACGCGGGCGAGTGCGCTCGTCCGCGTGAAATGTGCCGCCTCTGGCGGCGTCTAGTGGTGGTGTGCCGAGGGCGCCGCTTCCGGCTCCGGCAATTCCCCGGCGGCATTTCCCTCGCCGTGGCATGAACAGCGCTCGTCGTCGATGGGCTGTTCCAGGCTCTTCATGATCCCGCATTCGGCGCTGCTGCTTTGATGGGCGTGGCAGCTCTCGCGCAGCGTGCGCAACTGTTGTTCGAGCACGCGCATCGATTCGATCTGCTGATGAATGCGTGCGATCTGATCGTCGATCAATTCGTTGACTTCGTCGCAGGGCTGGCTGGGGTCGGCCTGGAAGCGACGCAGCATGCGGATATCCGCGAGCCCGATGCCTAGCGAGCGGCAATGGCGGATGAAGTTGAGCTGCGTGGCGTGCACGGCCGTATAGCTGCGGTATCCGTTGGTCTCTCGCGCGGGCTCGTCCAGCAGCCCTTCGCGCTCGTAAAAACGCACGGTTTCGACATCGCAGTGCGCAAGACGCGCCAGTTCGCCGATACGCATAGTCACGGCCCTCCCAAATGACTTGACCCTGTAGTGGCTACAGGCTGTTCAATGATTGTGTCACTTTTGGGAGAGATCGGCGATGAACCAGGGCTTCTTGTCGCGGCTGGACGGTGCGCAGCGTTTGCGAGCGCGTGAGCAGGAATCGGCGGCGGGCGGCGCCTGCTCCGGCACGTGCAGCCACGACCACGGCCATGCGCACGATCACGGGCACGACCAGACGCACGACCACGGGCAGCACGATCACGCCTCCTGCGGCGCCAGCGGGCACGCCACGCAAGCGCGGCCCGAAACGGCAATCACCGGCCACGAGGGCAAGAAGCATCACGAGGATCACGAGCACCACGATCATGGCGGGGCCTGCTGTCACGGCGAGGCCCACGCCGGCGCGCCGATGCAAAGCCCGCGCCGCGCCGCCAGTGCGCCCGAAGGCACGCGCCGCGCGCGCTGGCGCATCGACAACATGGATTGCCCGACCGAGGAGCGCCTGATCCGCAACCGGCTCGAACCGATGGCGGGTGTGGTGCGACTAGACTTCGACCTGCTCGCGCGCGAGCTGACCGTACATCACCGGCTGGATGACACGCAGCCCGTCGTCAAGGCGCTGCGGGCGCTGAACATGGCGCCGCGCGCGCTGGACGACGCAGCTTCCGCGCAGGGTACGCCGCCCGCCACACCGGGACTCGCGTTGCGCCAGAAGCTCTTGCTCGCCGTGAGCGGCTTCGCGGCCGCGGGCGCCGAAATCCTCGCGTGGACCACGGGCCACGAAACCGGCCTGCCGGTGCTGATCTGCGCGGTCGTCTCGCTGCTGTGCGCGGGCTTGCCCACGCTGCGCAAGGGCTGGATCGCGCTCAGCAATTTCACGATCAATATCTATTTCTTGATGTCGCTCGCGTTGGTGGGCGCGGTGGTCATCGGCAAATGGCCCGAAGCCGCCATGGTTGTCTTCCTGTTCGCGCTCGCTGAGGAAATCGAGGCGCTCTCGCTCGAACGCGCGCGTCAGGCGATTCGCTCACTCACCGCGGTCGCGCCCGAAACCGCCGAGGTCTGGGAGGGCGGCGAGGGTGAATCGGCGCAGGGCCAGTGGCGTGAATGCGCGGTGGACGCGGTGGCCATCGGCAGCCGCATCCGCGTGCGCACCGGCCAGCGCGTGCCGCTCGACGCGAACGTGATTGTGGGGCGCGCTGCGCTCGACCAGGCGCCGATCACGGGCGAAAGCCTGCCAGTCGACAAGGAAGCAGGCGCCGCGCTTTACGCAGGCAGTATCGTCGTCGACGGCGTGGTCGAGGCGGTCGTCACCGCCACGGCGCAGGACAGCACGCTCGCGCGTATCGCCGCGGCGGTGCAGGAGGCGCAGGCGCAACGCGCGCCCACGCAGCGCTTCGTCGACCAGTTCGCGCGCTACTACACGCCCGCTGTGGTCGCACTCGCCCTGGGCGTCGCGCTGATCGGGCCGCTTGCGCTCGGCGGCGCATGGAGCGCCTGGCTCTACAAGGCGCTCGTGCTGCTCGTGATTGCCTGCCCGTGCGCGCTCGTCGTCTCGACGCCGGTGACGGTCGTGAGCGGTCTCGCCGCCGCCGCGCGCCACGGCATGCTCGTAAAGGGCGGTGTGTGGCTCGAACGCGGCCGCCTGCTCAAGGTCGTCGCGCTGGACAAGACCGGCACGCTCACGCGTGGCGAACCGGTGCTGACCGACGCGCTCGCGGCGCCGGTGCTTGCCCGCGCCTCGGCACAGGCAGCAGGCTTCGCGTCCGAAGACGTCCCCGCACTTTCACCCGACGACGCGTTGCGCATCGCCGCGAGTCTCGACGATGCAAGCACGCACCCGGTTGCGCGCGCCATCGTCGCGGGCTGGCGGGCGCGTCAACCCGAGGCGCGACTGCTCGGCGTCGAGGAGTTCGCGGTGCTCAACGGGCGCGGCGTGCAGGGACGCATCGACGGCATGCTCTGGAGCCTCGGCAACCATCGGCTGGTGGAGGAATTTGGCCTGTGCTCGCCGGAGATGGAAGCGCAACTGGCGAGTCTGGAGGGTGTCGGCAAGACGGCGATCGTGCTGTGCTCGCCGCAAGCGGCGGTGGCCGTGTTCGCCGTGGCCGACGCGTTGCGCACCGAAAGTGCGCCTGCGGTGCGCGCGCTGCGCTCGTTCGGCGTCACGCCCGTCATGCTGACCGGCGACAACGCATCGACGGCGCGCGCGATTGCGGATCAACTCGGCATCGACGACGCGCGCGGCAATCTGCTGCCGCAGGACAAGCAGGACGCGATCGCCGCGCTCTCGCAGCAGTACGGCATGGCCGCGATGGTGGGCGACGGCGTGAACGACGCGCCCGCGCTCGCGCGCGCCGACATCGGCTTCGCGATGGGGGCGGCGGGCACGGCCACCGCGCTCGAAACCGCCGACGTCGCGATCATGGACGACGATCCGCGCAAGATCGCCGCGTTCATCGGGCTTTCGCGCAAGACGGCGGCCGTGCTCAAGCAGAACATCACGCTCGCGCTCGGCATCAAGGCCGTGTTCCTCGTGCTCGCGATGGCGGGCGAGGCAACGCTCTGGATGGCCGTGTTCGCGGACGTGGGCGCGAGCTTGCTCGTCGTGGCGAACGGCCTGCGCGTGCGCCGGCACTTCGGTGCCGCGCGCAACACGTTCAAACAGGGCTGACGGCTGCGCGTCACAGTATCGCAACTAACAGCCAGGCCCGCCAACGCAAGACGAGCGCGCCTCACCAAGGCTTGGCGAGGCGCACGCGCAGTTCGGCGCGCGTGCTTTCGTCGAACTCGCCGAGAAACGCAAAGCGGCCGGCAATCAGCGTCGCGACAGGGACGCCGTCGCGAAATACGATGCGGTTGCCGGCGAGCGCCGGCACCTTGTCGCCGGGCAGCAGCGTGCCGACGAGATTGAGGGGATCGGCGGCCGGCACGCAAACGAGCGCGCCGCCTTCGCCTTCCGTCGGCCCGCGACGCCGCACTTCGCGCAGCAGCGCCACGGCCTCCGGCAGCGCGAACTGCTCGCCCGAAATCCCCGTCACGAAGCGGCCTCCGCGTACTTCGCCACGCGCCTCCATGCGATGCAGCACGCGCAACAGGTCGCGCCAGGGCGGCAACCACGGCGCTTCGCGCGCGAGCAGATGCCAACCGATCACGCCATAGCGGCGCAGCATGACATTGGCCACGTGCTCCAGCAGGTCAGAATCGGCGGGCGGGCGGCGCGTGATGGCGGTTTGTTTCGTGCGCGCCTGCGCTTGAGCGAGCGCTGGCGGGCGTGATGGTGTTTCGGCGAGCGCCGTATCGTCGGCAACGGCTGGCGGATCGGCCAGCTCGACGCGCCGCACCGTCGCCCACCGTCCCGCGTCGGCCATGCCGCCCGCGAGCGGTGCGAAGCCGCGCGGTCTGCGCCGGCCGTGGTGCGCGCCGCGCTGCGCCGCCGGTTTCACGAGCGCCCTCAGCCCGGCGAAGCTGTCCGCATTCACGAGTCCGGCCGCCACCAGTTCGCCGAGGGCGTTTTCGAGTTCGACGCCGAGCAGATGCGCGTCGGCGGCCAGTTCGTCGAAGAACATCGCGCCATGCCGCAGCAGCGCGTCGTACACGCGCCGTGCGCGCGCCGAAAGCCCGGAGGTGTCGGGCGCGTCGACCAGCGCCATCCAGCGCGGGAGTTCGCGCCGCGAGAGCAGCACGACCGGCGTGCTGCGTACCGTCGAGGCGGCCGCCGCGCGTGCGGGCAGCCGCGCCCACGCGAGACGCCCCGAGCGGCATAGCTCGTCGAGCAGCATCGGCGTGTAGTCGTCGATGCGCGCGGGCAGGATCTCGTCCTCCCAGGCCAGCGCCGAGGCTTCCCAGCCTTCGAGCTGATCGAGCACGGCGGCAAGGGCGTCGCGGCCCGAGCCACGCGTGCCGGGAGCCACGCGTTGCCACTCGAAGAGGAAGCGCATGAAGTCGTGGCGCTCCACGGGCTCGATCTCGCGCCGTAGCTTGCGCACGGTGTAGCGGTGAATGCGCGCGAGCAGATGGCGTTCGCACCACTCCTCGTCACCGCCGCCTGGCGCTTGCGGCGTGAAGCGCCCGCGCATGACGGTGCCTTCGGCTTCGAGGCGCGTGAGCGCGAGCGCCGCCACGCTCGCCTCCAGCGCAAGCGGCCGCGCCACCTGGGCGACTGTGAGCGGCCCGAAGCCCGAAAGGCGCGCACGCACGATCTCGACGAGCGCCGCGTCTTCGGTCCAGGCGTCCGCATAGTCGGGCGGCGGCGTGAGCGGCGGCTCGCACCGCGCCTGCGGATAAATGGCCCGCACGCACGCGAGCCGCTCGATGCTCACCCACAGGGCGTCGTGTTCCGCGATCGGCAGCCGCGCCGCGCGGCCCGCCGCCGCCAGTCCGGCGAGCCACGCCGGCCATTGCGGCTCGCGCCCGGCCTCGCTTTCGGCGATCGCGCCGAGGCTCGTGAGGGCGTCGTGCATTTCGTCGGCGTCGCGCGCCTGCGGCCAGGCTTCCTCGCGCACGCTCGCAATCGCTTCGGGGTCAAGCGCGCCGAGATCGTCGGTGGATTCGGGGTCGCTCCAGCGGCGCGACAGCACGGCCTGGGTGCGGCGCTCTTCGATCGGGGCGTCGTCGAGAAACGCGTAGGGCCGCGCCGTGAGGATCTCGGCCGCAAGCGGCGAGGGCGTGGGCAATTCGCGCACCACGAGCCGCACCTCGCGCGCCTCGATACGGCGCAGGAGCGCGATCCATGCTTCGGTATCCATAGCGTCGTGCAGACAGTCGTCGAGCGTCTGGTCGACGAGTGGATGGCGCGGTACTTCGCGCTCGCCCGCAATGTTCTCGACGCACGCCACCTGGTCGGGGAACACGGCCGCGAGCAGATCCTCGCTGCGCATGCGCTGGATTTGCGGCGGCGTCTTGCGTCCGCCGGTGTGGCGCGGCAGCGCGAGCGCCGTGGTGGCGTTCCAGCGCCAGCGCACGCCGAAAAGCGGGGCGTCGAGCAAGGCCTGCACCAGCAGATGTTCGGCGCTGTTCGAATGCAGATAGCGCCACACTTCGTCCAGCGCGAAGCTATGCGCGCCCGTGAGCGAAAGGATGATGGCGTCCTCGGTCGCGGCCGCCTGCAACTCGAAGTTGAACTGGCGGCAAAACCGTTTGCGCAGCGCGAGCCCCCACGCGCGGTTCACGCGGCTGCCGAACGGCGCGTGGATCACCAGTTGCGTGCCGCCCGCTTCGTCGAAGAAGCGCTCCATCACGAGCGTGTCCTGCGTCGGCAGCACGGTGAGCGCGGCGCGCGCGCGGGCGAGATATTCGACGATCTGGCGCGCGGCTGCATCGTCGATGTCGAGCGAGGCGGCAAGCGAGTGCGTGGCGCCATCGACGAGTGCGGGCGACGGGGCGTTTTCCACGGGGCTCGCGTTCGCCTCGATCAGCGCGTCCTCCACCTGCTTGCGCAGCCGCGAAATCGCGAACGAAAGCTCGTCGCTGCGCCCCGGCGCTTCGCCGAGCCAGAACGGGATATTGGGCGGCTGACCCTGCGCGTCCTCCACGCGCACGCGGCCCGCTTCGATGCGCAGGATCCGGTACGAAGCGTTGCCGAGCTGGAACACGTCGCCGGCCAGGCTTTCGACGGCGAAGTCCTCGTTCACGGTGCCGATCTGCACGCCTTGCGGCTCCAGCAGCACCGAGTAGTCGGCATTGTCGGGAATCGTGCCGCCCGAGGTGAGGGCGACGAGCCGCGCACCGCGCCGCGCGCGCAACGTGTGGCTCACCACATCGCGATGCAGATAGGCCGCGCGCGGCCCGTGACGGCTCGTGTAGCCTTCGGCGAGCATGCGCAGCACGGCGTCGAATTGCGCACGTTCGAGCGTCGCCCACGGCATGGCGCGCCGCGCGAGCGCATAGAGCGCGTCTTCTTCCCACGCTTCGCAGGCCACCTCGGCGACGATCTGCTGCGCGAGCACGTCGAGCGGCGCATGCGGCGGCGCGAGGCGATCCAGTTCGCCGCGCCGCACGCTGTCGAGCAGCGCCGCGCATTCGATCAGGTCGTCGCGCGAAGTGGGAAAAAGCCGGCCCTTGGGCACGCCGCCCACCTGGTGCCCCGAACGCCCCACGCGTTGCAGGAAGGCGGCGATCGAGCGCGGCGAGCCGATCTGGCATACGAGATCGACGTCGCCGATGTCGATGCCCAATTCGAGCGACGCCGTCGCCACCAGCACGCGCAGTTCGCCGCGCTTCAGGCGCTGCTCGGCGAGAAAGCGATGCTCGCGCGCGAGGCTGCCGTGGTGCGCGGCCACGGCTTCGGCGCCGAGCCGGTCGGTGAGATGGCGCGCCACGCGCTCGGCCATGCGGCGCGTGTTGACGAACACGAGCGTCGTGCGATGCAGGGCGACGAGTTCGGCCATGCGGTCGTACACGCGCTCCCACACATCGTTGGCCATCACGGCTTCGAGCGGCACGGGCGGCATGTCGATGGCGAGGTCGCGCGTGCGCGTGTGGCCCACGTCGACGATCTCGCAGGCGGGCGCCTTCGCGGTCGGCGTTAGCGCCGCGTCGCCCATGCCCACCAGAAAGCGCGCGACGGTCTCGATCGGCTTTTGCGTGGCCGAAAGACCGATGCGCAGGAGGCGGGCGCCGCACAGCGCGTCCAGCCGCTCCAGGCTCAGCGCGAGATGGCAGCCGCGCTTGTTGCCCGCGAGCGCGTGAATTTCGTCGACGATCACGCTGCGCGTGCTCGCCAGCATGCGGCGGCCCGATTCGGAGCCGAGCAGCACATAGAGCGATTCGGGCGTCGTCACGAGAATGTGCGGCGCGCGTTTTCTGAGCGCGGCGCGCTCGGGTTGCGGCGTGTCGCCGGTGCGCACCGCCGTGCGGATTTCAACGGGCGGCAACCCGAGCCGCGCGAGTTCCGCGCCGATTCCTTCGAGCGGCCGTTCGAGATTCAGCCGGATGTCGTTGGAAAGGGCCTTGAGCGGCGAGACGTAGACGACGAGCGTCGCGTCGGGCAGCGCGCCGCCGTTTGCGAGGCCTTCGCGCACCAGCTCGTCGAGCGCGGCGAGAAAGGCCGTGAGCGTCTTGCCCGAGCCCGTGGGCGCGGCCACGAGCGTCGCGCGCCGGCTGGCGATGAGCGGCCATGCGGCGCGCTGCGCGGCCGTGGGCGCGTCGAAGCTGCGGCGAAACCAGCCCGCGACGGCCGGGTGAAAGCGCGCGAGCACGTCGCCGTCGTCATGGGCAGCGGGCGCTGGCGCTTGCGGATCGGTAACGGGCGTGGACATGGTCATCCGGGTGGAAGGCGGCAAGCCGGGGCGTTGCGAGACGCTCGCGCACCCGGCGCGGGCCGTGCGGCGCAGGGGTTCATGCACGCCTGCCAGTCTCGCAGCTTTCGTGCGCGCGTGCCAGGCGTGGGCGTTGCAACGTGCATGGCTACGATGTCCGGTCGCCCGGCGCGGTTTTCAAGGCGCGGCGGCCGTGCGGCAGGCGCGGCGCGAACGCAGTATGCTCGCCGCGTTGGACTTTCCTTCGACCCACGACGGAGTCACACCATGCGTTACAACCCACTGGGCCGCACCGGCCTGTTCGTTTCGGAACTTTGCCTCGGCACGATGACGTTCGGCGGCGGCGCCGGCATCTGGAGCCAGATCGGCGACCTCCAGCAGGCCGACGCCGAGCGCCTGGTCGGCCGCGCGCTCGACGCGGGCATCAATTTCATCGACACGGCCGATGTCTACTCGCAAGGCGTTTCCGAGCAGATCACCGGCCAGGCGCTCAAGAATCTCAAGGTCCCGCGCGAGCAGGTGGTGATCGCGACCAAGGTGTTCGGCGAAATGGGCACCTCGCCCAACGAGCGCGGCGCCACACGCTATCACATCATGGACGGCGTGAAGGCGAGCCTGAAGCGTCTGCAACTCGATCACATCGACCTGTACCAGATTCATGCGTTCGATCCCGCCACGCCGATCGAGGAAACCGTGCGCGCGCTCGACACGCTCGTGCGCCAGGGGCACGTGCGCTATGCGGGTGTCTCGAACTGGGCCGCGTGGCAGATCGTCAAGGCGCTCGGCATTGCGCAGCGCGAAGGGCTTGCGCGCTTCGAGTCGCTCCAGGCTTATTACACGATCGCCGGGCGCGATCTGGAGCGCGAACTCGCGCCCATGCTGGAGAGCGAAGGGCTCGGGCTGATGGTCTGGAGTCCGCTTGCGGGCGGCTTGTTGAGCGGCAAATACGGACGCGAGCAGCAAGGCGAAGCGGGCAGCCGCCGCACGACTTTCGATTTCCCGCCCGTGAATCGCGAGCGCGCGTGGGATTGCGTGGACGCCATGCGGCAGATCGCGCAGAACAAGGGCGTGTCCGTCGCGCAGATCGCGCTGTCCTGGTTGCTGCATCAGCGCGTGGTCACCTCGGTGATCGTCGGCGCGAAGCGCACCGACCAGCTCGACGACAACATCGCCGCGACGAAGGTGAAGCTCAGCGTCGAGGAACTCGGCGTGCTCGACGACGTGAGCGGCTTGCCCGCGGAGTATCCGGGCTGGATGCTGGCGCGCCAGGGCGAAGCCCGGCGCGCGCAGCTCAGGCAATCACAGCGCGACGAGGATTGAGGCGGGCGGGGCGCGCATCAGCTCGCCGCCGAGACCTTCAGGTGGTTCTTCACCGAGGACACGCCCGAGACGCCCTCCACGACCTGTTTGGCGTTGTCGCGGTCCTCGGCGCTCGGCACCGTGCCCGTGAGGGAGACCACGCCCTTGCGGGTCTTCACGTGGATGTGCTCGGACTTGACGTTCTTCGCGCCGAGCAACTCGGCCTTGACCTTGGTGGTGATGGTTGCGTCGTCAACGTGCTGGCCCACGGATTCCGAGCTGCCCGCAGGCGCCGCGCTGTTCGTCGCGCCGTTCGTCGTGGTCTGCGCACCGGCGACGAGTGCGAAGGTCATGCAGGCGGCGCCCGCCGCGGTCTTGAGGATGTGGATGCGCTTCATGGCGACTCCCTTTCTGGTTGTGGTCGGCCCCTTCTTCCGCAAGGTGCGTGCCGCGGCATGCCCGCGGCGGCCTTCGCCAGCGTTGCGGCTTCCCGCGCGGCCCGCTGAAAGCCGGCCGGCAGGCGCGGACGCTGCCCACAATGCGGGATCGCAGGCACGGTGCGGGGCCGCCGTTCGCCACGCCGGGACGTGACACAATTTTTCCGCACGTTTGTAAAAAGCGCCCGTTCGGGGTCGGAAAAGACACCCGCCTGGCATGCGTTGCAAATGCCGATCCCGTTTCAAAACAGGGTGTTGGAAAAACTGGCATGGGTGTTGCATGAAGGGGCCCATCACTTCAATCAACACAAACGGGATCGCCATGCCTTCCATCGCGTTACACGCGCGCCAGCATCTGGCGCTCACGCCACGCCTTCAGCAGGCCGTGCGGCTGCTGCAACTGTCGTCGCTGGAATTCCAGCAGGAGTTGCGCGAGGCGCTCGATACGAATCCGTTCCTTGAGTACGTTCCGCCCGCCTCGGAAACCGGCGAGGCGGCCGAAGCCGCGGAAGGCGCGGCCGGCATTGGCGCCGCGGCTGCGGGCACGCCCGAAGTGCCCGCCATGGCGACGGAGGGCGCGGTCGATGGCGGCCTGGAAAGCGGCATGCCGCAGGACGCCGGCCCCTACGCCGAAAGCGACGCGAACTACAGCGATGCGCCCTATAGCGACGAAGGCTCCGGCTATACGGCTGAACTGCCGTCACCGGCCGCGCTGCGCTCGACGAGCTATCGTGGCGAGGACGGCGACTCCGACGCCTCCGACTGGGTGCGCGTACCGCTCACGCTGCGCGAGCAGTTGCACGAGACGCTGCGCCTCTCGCCGCTCGACGACCTGGACCGGATCGCGACGCAGGTGGTGATCGAGGCGCTCGACGACGACGGCTATCTGCGTCAGGACTTTGCCGATCTTGCCGAAGTCGATGGCGCGGGCGAAGGGCTCGACGAAGACCGTCTGCGCGTGGCCTTGCGCGTGGTGCAGACGCTCGATCGCCCGGGCATCGGCGCGCGTTCGCTCGCAGAATGTCTCTCGCTGCAACTGGACGCGATGCCTTCGGGCACGCCGCATCGCGAACTGGCCATGCAGATCGTTTCGCAGCATCTCGAACGCCTCGCGCGCCGCGAGCACGGCGAGCTTCAGCGCCAGCTCGGCTGCGACGCGGCCTCGCTACAGGCCGCCATCGCCCTCGTGCGCCGCCTCGATCCGAAGCCCGGCAACCACTACGGCCGCGCGGACGGCGGTTACGTTGTCCCGGACGTGATCGTGCGCCAGGTGCGCGGCAAGTGGGTCGTGAGCGTGAATCCGGCGATCGAGCCGCGCGCGCGCATCCACAAGCTTTATGCCGAGATGTTTGCGCGCTCGGACCAGACGAGCCGCTCGCCGCTCGCGCAGCAACTCCAGGAAGCGCGCTGGCTGATCCGCAACGCTCACAAGCGCTGCGAAACCATCCTGCGCGTGGGCGAGTGCATCGTCGCGCGCCAGAAGGCGTTCTTCCAGTACGGCGAAATCGCGTTACGGCCCATGCTGCTGCGCGACGTGGCCGACGAACTGGGCCTGCACGAATCCACCGTTTCGCGCGCGACCGGCAACAAGTACATGGCCACGCCGCGCGGCATTTTCGAGTTCAAGCGCTTCTTCCCGCGCGAGCTGGAAACGCGCACGGGCGGCACCTGCTCGGCGGCGGCGGTGCGCGCGCTCATCAAGGAGATGATCGACGCCGAAGATCCGCGCGACCCGCTTTCGGACGTCATCCTCACGCAGGAGCTCGAAAAGCAGGGTGTGCAGGTGGCGCGCCGCACAGTCACGAAGTATCGGCAGATGATGAAGCTGCCGGCCGCGGAGATGCGCCGCCAGATTTGAAGTGCTGCTGTGTGCCGGAAGGCGGGGGGAGGTGTGCGGCGCGTTGACCGGCGTTACGTGACGTGCGGGCAGTGCGTCACGTAACGCGCGCCGCCCTGGCGCCGCTAGAATACGAGCCATTGCTCATATTCGACGCCCGATTGCCCGCCATGCCTCCATCCCGAACGACACGCGCAGCCCGCCGCCCGGCCGCGCTCGACGCGCGCAAGCAGCCTGTGCAGCGCCGCTCCGCCGCCACCGTCGAGGCGATCCTCGAAGCCGCCGCCCGCATTCTTGAAAGCGCGGGCCTTGGCGGTTACACCACGAACGCCATCGCGGCTCGCGCGGGCGTGAGCGTCGGCTCCCTCTATCAATACTTCCCGAACCGCGACGCGCTCACCGCCGCGCTGATCGAGCGCGAAAGCGCACCGCTGCTCGCCGAGGTCGAGGCGGCCGCCGCCGCTTCGAGTTGCGAGGCGGGGCTGCGCATGCTGATTCGCGCGGCGGTGGCGCATCAGATGCAGCGCCCGGAACTGGCGCGTCTGCTCGATTTCGAGGAACGCCGCCTGCCGCTGGGCGAGCGCGACGCACGCGTGAGCGAGCGGATTCATGCCACGCTCGTTCAGGTGTTCGGCCTTGCCGACGCGCCGCGACTGAGCGACCGGCCGACCGCGGCCTATGACGTGATCGCCATCGTGCGCGGCATGGTCGATGCGGCCGGCGAACGCGGTGAGACCGACGCCGACGCGCTGGAGGCGCGCGTCACGCGTGCGGTGATCGGTTATCTATTGTGGACCGAGCACACCGGATAGCGCCCGAGCCTGGCTTCATCGTTCGGGGTGCAGCGCCTCTTCCTCGGGCCGGCGCGCGATGCCGAGCCAGCGCGAGACGCGCCCCAGCGTGAGGCCGTTGCAGAGCAGGTTCAGCAGCACGAAGGCGGCGGCCATGGTGGCGGCGAATGCGCGCGTATCGGCGGAAAGCGCTTCGTTGCGCGCAACGCAGATCGCGAGCGTGAGGGTGACGGGGCCGCGCACGCCGCCCCATGCAATCAACCATTGATGCGCGCGTGGCAGCGGCTCGCATATCCTGAAGCGGCTCAGAAGCGGCAGGCAGATAGTAAGGATGCCGAATCGGCTCAATATCGCGGCCACCAGCGCCAGGGCGAGCGGAAGGATTTCGCGCGCGTGGAGGTTGTCGAGCAGGCTCGGTACGCGGGCGGAGGCCAGCAGAAAAACGGCGGCCGAGGCAATGCCGGCCTGGTAGGACCATAGCTGGCGAAACAGGTCGAGGCTCGCGGCGGCACGCCGCGTTCGCATCAGCCGGTTGGCGGCGAGGCCCGCGCACACCACGGCGGCGACGCCGGAAACATGCAAGCCCTGTTCCGCACAGGGATAGAGCAGGGTAGGCAGCGCGAGCGAGAGCGCGTACTCGGAAAACGGCAGGCTGCGCAGCGCGCTGGACACGGCGACGAACAACGCACCCGCGAGCGCGCCGAACGCGCAGCCGCCGACGAGCGAAACGAGGAAGGCCGCAAGCGGATGACCGTGCGCGGGTGCGCTGGACGGCGCGAGCACGAGCGCGCCGGTGAGCAGCGTGGAGATGGCGATGGCGGCGGCGTCGTTCAGAAGGCTTTCGCCCTCGATCAGGCGGATCAGCCGCTCGGGCGCGCCGCTGCTGCGAAAGAGCGCGATGACGGTGGAAGGATCCGTCGTACTGACGATGGCGCCAAGCAGCAGGCAGACGATCAGGCTTTCGCCGCTGCTCACCCACGTGGCGAACCCGACGCCCGCCGCGGCGGCCACGACCGCGCCGATCGCGAGCACGAGGATGGGCGCGAGATCGGCGAGAAAGCCGCGCGTGTCGACCTGCAAGGCCGCGTCGAAAAGAATGGGCGGCAGGAAGATCCAGAGATAGGCCTCCGGCGGCAGCGAGGGCGTCAGAAACGGCACGACGGTCGTGGTGGTGAAGCCCGGCGCGAAGTGCTGTAAAGCGAGATAGCCGAAGCCGCATAACACGCCCGCGCCGGTCAGGCCGAACGAATCGGAGAGGCGGAATCGCTGTGTGAGCGCGTGGCAGAGCGAAATGACGAGCAGCAAGACGCCGGCTCGGATGGTGAACTCGATTGCGGTTTGCAAAGACTGGAAACTCCGTGGTGCGGCGCTGTGAGTATCTCGCTGCGTTGCACCATTTCCAATTGATGTACATCAAGGTTTGGCTGATGGTGCAAAGACCACGTCATTACCGCCTTTTACGTACCGGATGAGCGGCGGAACCGACCCCGAAACGGCATTCGCGCGGGGCGCGAGCGCGTTTTTCGGGGGCGCGATGATCGAATGCGCGCGGCCGCTATCGGCTCGCTTGCGAAGCCGCGTCGAGGCGTTCGATCAGCGCCATCGCCGCAGCGGGATTGCGCTCCTTGAAACCGCTGATGACGTAGAGAAAAACGTCGCGTCCCGTTTTCGTGGCGAGCGGTTTTGCGTAGGTGTCGAGGTCGTCGGGCGTGTCGCCGTGTGCCCAGGCGAGTGCCCGGGTGACCCATCGCTCCAGCTCGGCGGAAGTGTAGCCCTGCGGGTGATCCTGCTCCGTCCCCATGATGCGCGCGTAGACGAACGGCGCGCTCGCATCGGCGATCTGCGGGTAGGCGGAATCGCCGGAGACGACGATGGCGGCTTTTCGCTCGCGCGCGAGCGCCACGAAATCCGGCGTACAGAAGCTCTCGTCGCGCACTTCGAGCGCGTGGCGCAGCGGGCGGCCTTCGGCTTGATCGGGGAGCAGGTCGAGGAATCGTGCGTAGTCCTCCGGATCGAAGCGCTTGCCCGGCGTGAGTTGCCAGTTGATGGGGCCGAGCTTGTCGCGCAGGTTCAGCACGCCGCCGCCCAGAAAGCGCGCGATCGTGGCACCGGCTTCGGCCAGCACGCGCCGGTTCATCGCAAAGCGCGGAGCCTTCAGCGAGAACACGAAATCGTCGGGGGTTTCGTCGTGCCAGCGCGTGAAGCTCTCGGGGCGCTGCGCGCCGTAGTACGTACTGTTGATTTCGAGTGTGGAGAGATGGCGGCTCGCGTATTCCAGTTCGCGGCGTTGCGCGAGCCCTTCGGGGTAGAACGCGCCGCCGCGCCAGGGCGCATAGATCCAGCCGCCTACGCCGACGCGAATTCGCCCGCGCCGGGCTTTCGATCTGGGAGTGGCCGTCATCGGGAATCCGTCATCGTTGCCGGGATGGCGCAGTGTAGCGCAACGTTCCGCGTGCACGAGTTCGGCTCACCCGGCCGGCGCGCGCGTGTCGCGACCGCCGGGCCATTTTAGGCATAGTCCGATATTTTCTTGCGGGTTGTGAGGCTAATTTAGTCATGTTGTGTCAGATAACCTCACATGGATCATCAGATGTCTTCCCGCATATCTCCGGAGCTGACCGATGCGCAGTGGCGCAGCATCGAGCCAATGTTTCACGAAGTCCGCGTCGATGGTCGCCGCCGCGGGCGCCCCGCGCATAATCCCCGCCTCGTTTTCGCCGGCATTCTTTGGGTGCTGGCGACCGGCTCGGTCTGGTCGAAGTTGCCCGAGTCCTATCCTGATTTCCGGACGTGTCACCGCCGCTTCAAGCTGTGGTTCGACGCCGGTCTTGTCCATCACGCCATGGAGCGCCTGTATGGCGAGGACGGGATCGCGCTGTGCACGGCAATGGCCTCGCGCATGCAGCCCTGGCGCGCGCCGGCCGGCCGCAAGCCGCGCTTTCCGGTGGCGTCCACGCTGCGCTGGCCGCTCGTGCGGCCGTTCGCGGAGCGGTGAGCCCGCCGGGTGTGCGAACTCGGCGCGGGCGGCGGATTATGAGTCCGCTGCCACGTCAAATCTCACCATCCTCCGCGCGCATGCGCTCGAATAGCGGCGCCCACCATTGCGCGCGAGAGAAGGCCTCGATCGGAACGTCGGTGTCGAGGTCGACGGCATGCAGGCGCTCTTGCGCATCGAGCGCGTCGGCTTGGGAGACTTGTGCGGCCAGCACGTCGGCGCCCGCGTCGGAGGCGTCGCGCGGTCCGCGCGCGCGGGCATCCACTCGTTCGGCCAGGCGTGCCTGCGGCGCGTGGAAATTCAGGATCAGCATGGGCCGGTTCAACTCGCGCGCAAGCGCCGCGAAGCGCGCACGATGCGCGGCCTTCAAAAACGTCGCATCGACCAGCGTGGTATAGCCCGCATTCAATACGTCTCGCACATGCGCGACCAGGCGGTCGTAGTGGGCATCGACCGAGGCCTTCGTGTAGGCGCTTGCAGGCAGGGCGTCGAGCATGGGCGCGGCGAACGGTCCCGGGCGCTTGCGTTCGAGATCGCTCGAAACGCGCACGACTTCGCATCGCTCGGCTAACGAGCGGCTCGCGACGGACTTTCCCGAACCTGAAAACCCGTGACACAGCAGCAGCCACGGCGTGTGTTCGCGTATGGCGCGCGCCTCGTTGGCCGCCAGCGCCAGGTAGCGCGAGTATTTGCCTTCGCGCCTGTTCTCTTCCTCGCGTTCTGGCCGGCCCGCCTTGAGCAGTGCCACCAGGGCCCTCACCAGTGCGCGATAAACGATATCGATCCGCAGCGCCGCGAGCCCCGCAAAATCGCCTGTCGATTCGAGGTAGCGGTTGAGCAGCCGGTGCGCGTGCGCCGTGTGATCGTGCGCGCGCAGGTCCATCAGCAGGAAGGCGAGATCGCAGGTCACGTCGATCCATCGCAGTTCGTCGCTGAACTCGATGCAGTCGAACATCAGCGCATGCCGCCCGTGGCGGACGATGTTGTCGAGATGCAGGTCGCCGTGGCAGGCGCGCACGAAGCCGTTCGCACGGCGCGCGTCGAGGTGCGCCGCAAGTCTTGCGAGTTCGCTTTCGCAGGTGGCGCGCAACCCGGCGTCGCGCACGACGCGTGCCGTGCGTGGGTCTGTTTCGAGCGGCGCGAGGGCCGCGAGCACCTGTTCGCGCAGCAGCGCCGCCGAACCGAGGCGTGCGGCGGCCGCCCGCGCTCCGCGCCCGGCGCGGCGCGCATGCCGATGGCTTTCGGCAAGCTTCGATGCGGCCGCATCGATATCGCCCGCGCTCAATTCACCTTGCGCGAGCAAGTTGGAGAACAACATGCACTGGTCGAAGCGCCGCATGCGCACCGCGTAGTCAATCGCCTTTGCGTTGCCGCGCCCGAGCCGGCACCGCCTCCCGTCTATAAACAGTGCACACACGTTGCGATAAATCGCACCCGCGAACGGCGCATTCAGACGAATCTCAGCTTCGCAGCAACGACGTCGCGCGTCGAGCCGCACGAAATCGACGAAGCCGAAATCCACGGGCTTCATGATCTTGTAGGCGTACCTCCCGGCGAGATACACCACGGAAATGTGCGTCTCGATGCGCACGACATGCCCGGCCGGATGAGCGTAGGTCGAGGCGCGAGTGAGTGCGGCGTCCACGAGGCGGACATGGCGGCGCGCGGCGCGCCGACGGTTGAGAACATGACGAGAGAGTGGGGTATCGGACATCGGTGTCGAAGGCGTGGGAGTCCTGGGACGGTGGGGCAGCGGCGTCGTGTGCGAACCCACGCGCGGGTGGGCGCACACGAGCGGTTGTGCGGCATGGGGCCGGGTTGATCGAAACGGCCTGCGCCGCCATCGGCATATTGCACCTTTTGTGCAATCCGGCGAGGCTGCGCGATACTGTCAAGCTCAACCCAATGGAAATTCGGAGACATGGCGCATTTCGACGTATTCAATGGCGACGCGGACGGCATCTGCGCGCTCCACCAACTGCGGCTCGCAAGGCCGCGCGAAGCGACGCTCATCACCGGGGCCAAGCGCGATATCGCGCTGGTCGCGCGCGTGCCGGCCGAACCCGGCGACTCCCTCACGGTGCTCGACATCTCGTTCGAGGTGAATCGCACGGCGCTCGCCGCGCTGCTCGCCAAGGGCGTCGCGGTCGAATATTTCGACCATCATCACGCGGGCGACCTGCCTGTGTGCACGAATCTCATTGCGCATATCGACACCACGGCGCAGGTCTGCACGAGCGTGCTCGTCGACCGGCACCTGGCCGGCCGCTACCGGCCTTGGGCGATCGCCGCCGCCTGGGGCGACAACCTGCCCGATACGGCGCTCGCGCTCGCGCAGCAGGCCGGGCTCGACGCGGCGCAGGCCGACCCGCTTCGCGAACTGGGCGAGTCGATCAACTACAACGCTTATGGCGACTGCGTCGAAGACCTCGTGATCGCGCCGCTCGACCTGTACGCGACGATGAAACCCTATGAGAGCCCGTTCGACTTTATCGCCTCGGAGCCCATCGTCGCGCAGCTTGCCCGCTGCCGTCACGAAGACCTCGAACTGGCCCAGGCCATCGCGCCGCTCATCGCCTTGCAGTACGGCAGCGTGTGCGTGCTGCCCGACGAGCCGTGGGCGCGCCGCGTGCGCGGCGTGTTCGCCAATGTGCTTGCCAACGAGGAGCCTTCGCGCGCGCACGCCGTGCTGAGCGTGAACGCCGACGGCAACTACGCCGTGAGCGTGCGCGCGCCGCTCGCGCAGCCGCGCGGCGCCGACGAAGTCTGCCGCGCTTTTCCCGGCGGTAACGGCCGCGTGGGCGCGGCGGGCATCGACTGCCTCGACTCGAAGCGGCTCGACGCGTTCGTTACGGCGTTCGCGCGCGTGTTCGGACGCTCCAAGCCGGCCTGATCCGCGGCACGCGGTCGCCGGGCGGCCCAAAGTCGCGTCAAGCCGGTCAAGCGAGTTAAGCCAGGTCAAGTGAGGCCAGGTCAAGCGACCCCGCTGCCGCCTTGCGCGCTGTGCGCGCCGGGCCAGCGCCAGTTGCGGATCTCCGGCATGTCGTCGCCGTGCTCGTCCACGTAGCGGCGGTGCGCGGCCAGCTTGTCGTGCAGCGTCTGGCGCAGGTGCGCCGCCCGTTGCGCGAGCCCTTCCACGCGGTCGATCACGGCCTCGCACAGGTGAAAGCGATCGAGCCGGTTCACCACCGTCATGTCGAACGGCGTGGTCGTCGTGCCTTCCTCGATGAAGCCGTGCACATGGATGTTCGCGTGGTTCGCGCGCCGGTAGGTGAGCCGGTGGATCAGCGACGGGTAGCTGTGGTGCGCGAAGATCACCGGCTTGTCGGTCGTGAAGAGTGCGTTGAAGTCGGCGTCCGGCAGGCCGTGCGGATGGCGGTCGGCAGGCTCCAGCGTCATCAGGTCCACCACGTTCACCACGCGCACCTTCAGGTCGGGCAGGCAGGTGCGCAGCAGGTCCACGGCCGCGAGCGTTTCCAGCGTCGGCACGTCGCCGGCGCAGGCCATCACCACGTCGGGCTCGCCGCCGTCGTCGTTGCTCGCCCATTGCCAGATGCCGATGCCGTCCGCGCAATGGCGGATAGCCGCGTCCATGTCGAGCCATTGCGCCTGCGGCTGCTTGCCCGCCACGATGATGTTGATGCGGTTCCATGTGCGCATCACGTGGTCGGTGACGGCCAGCAGCGTGTTGGCGTCGGGCGGCAGGTACACGCGCACGGTGTCCGACTTCTTGTTCACCGCATAGTCGATGAAGCCCGGGTCCTGGTGGCTGAAGCCGTTATGGTCCTGACGCCACACGTGCGAGGTGAGCAGGTAGTTGAGCGAGGGGAGCGGGCGCCGCCACGGAATCTCGCGAATCACCTTCAGCCACTTCGCGTGCTGGTTGAACATCGAGTCGATGATATGGATGAACGCTTCGTAGCACGACATGAAGCCGTGCCGGCCCGTGAGCAGATAGCCTTCCAGCCAGCCCTGGCAGGTGTGCTCGGAAAGGATTTCCATCACACGGCCGTTGGTGGCGAGCTGGATGTCGTCGGGCGTCACCTCCGCGAGCCAGGTGCGCGACGTCACGTCGAACACGTCGCTCCAGCGGTTCGAGGCCGTTTCGTCCGGTCCGAAGATGCGGAAGTTGCGCGTGGGCTCGTTCACGCGCATCACCTCACGCAGAAACGCGCCCATTACGCGCGTGGCTTCGGCGTCCACCTGGCCTGGTGCGGGCACGTCCACGGCGTGGCGCTCGAACGCGGGCACGCGCAGCTCGCGCACGCGCCCGCCGCCGTTCGAGCGAGGGTTGGCGCTCATGCGCTTTTCGCCTTGCGGCGCGAGCGCGGCGATGTCGGGAAGGAGGCGGCCCTGCGCGTCGAATAGCTCCTCGGGCTTGTAGCTGCGCATCCAGCTTTCGAGCTGCGCCAGATGGCCCGGTTTGGCGATATTGGCGAGCGGCACCTGGTGCGAGCGCCACGAACCTTCGGTCTTCTGGCCATCGACCGTCTTCGGGCCGGTCCAGCCCTTCGGCGTGCGCATCACGATCATTGGCCAGCGCGGGCGCGGGTAACCGGGCGGCAGGTTGCCCTGCTCGTCGGCGAGTTCGCGCGCGGCCTTCTGGATGCGCGCGATTTCGTCGAACGCCGTGTCGAATGCGGCGGCCATCAGCCGATGCGCCACTTCGGGTGCTTCCGCTTCCACGAAGATGGGCTCGTGGCCGTAACCCTTCATGAGCGAGGCGAGCTCGTCGTCGCCGATGCGCGCGAGCACCGTCGGCCCCGCGATCTTGAAGCCGTTCAGATGGAGGATGGGCAGCACGGCGCCGTCGGTGGCCGGATTGAGAAACTTGTTGGAGTGCCAGGCCGTGGCGAGCGGGCCGGTTTCGGCCTCGCCGTCGCCGACCACGCAGGCGACGATCAGGTCCGGGTTGTCGAACACCGCGCCATAGGAGTGCGAGAGCGAGTACCCAAGCTCGCCGCCTTCGTGAATCGAGCCCGGCGTTTGCGGCGCGACGTGGCTTGGAATCCCGCCCGGAAAGCTGAATTGCTTGAAGAGCGCGGCCATGCCTTCTTCGTCTTGCGGCACGTTGGGCCAGGTCTCGCTGTAGGTGCCTTCGAGCCATGTGTTCGCGACCACGGCCGGCCCGCCGTGACCTGGCCCGGCGAGAAACAGCACGTCGAGATCGCGCTCGTTGATGATGCGGTTCAGGTGCGTGTAGAGGAAATTGAGGCCCGGCGTGGTGCCCCAATGGCCGAGCAGGCGCGGCTTGACGTGCGTGAGCTGGAGCGGTTCGCGCAGCAGCGGATTGGCGAGCAGGTAGATCTGGCCCACCGAGACGTAGTTCGCCGCGCGCCACCAGGCGTCCATGCGGCGCAGCAGGTCGTCGGAGAGCGGCGGGTGGGCGGGGGTGTCGGTTGCATTCATGCAGGGGCTCCGGTTGCGCGGCGGCGGAAGGCGGACCGAGGCGCAGATGCGCGGGGTGCGGCAGGGCGCACCTGGCGTGCGCGCCGAACGAGGCGAGCGTGGCGCGGACAAGCGCGCGAAGCGCCTCGCGGCGGGGCCTCGTGGTCCAGAGGGAATCGTCTTATGTTGCCACGATCGCGCGGCGCGCCACGCGAGGATGTCCCGCGGCGGCGCGTCGCAGGGTGCGCGCCGGCAATTCAGCGGGCGACGCAGCGGCCGACCGCGTAACATGATTAATGACAGCCGACGCGGCGTGTGGGCTGCATTCATGCGAGGAGCGAAGCGATGCGGGCGATGGTGTTCGACGGCGAAAATCCACGGCTGCGTGAAGTCGAGTTGCCCGATCCGCAGCCGGGCGCGGGCGAGTTGCTGATCGACGTCCATGCCTGCGGCGTCTGCCGAACCGACCTCCACGTAGTCGATGGCGATCTCACGCACCCGAAGAAGCCCGTGATTCCAGGGCACGAGATCGTCGGCACGGTTGCGGCGCTCGGCGCGGGCGTGACTGGTTTCGCACCGGGCGACCGCGTGGGCGTGCCCTGGCTCGGTCACACATGCGGCCACTGCCGCTTCTGCGCGAACGGGCGCGAGAATCTCTGCGACACGCCCGGCTTCACCGGCTATACGATCGACGGCGGCTACGCCACGCGCACCGTCGCCGACGCGCACTATTGCTTTCATCTGCCGCGCCAGTACAGCGATGTCGAGGCCGCGCCGCTGCTCTGCGCGGGGCTCATCGGCTATCGGTCGCTTGCGATGGCAGGCGATGCGAAGCGCATCGGTATTTACGGCTTCGGCGCGGCCGCGCATATCGTCGCGCAGGTCGCGCGGCACGAAGGGCGCACGGTCTACGCGTTCACGCGACCCGGCGATACGGCGGCGCAGCAATTTGCGCGGCGCCTGGGCGCGGAATGGGCCGGTGGCAGCGACGAGCGCGCACCCGAGGAACTCGACGCCGCACTCCTGTTCGCGCCGGTCGGCGCGCTCGTGCCCGCGGCGCTGCGTGCGCTGACCAAGGGCGGCATCGTCGTGTGCGGCGGCATCCACATGAGCGATATTCCGTCGTTTCCGTATGCCTGGCTGTGGGAGGAGCGGCGCATTGTTTCCGTGGCAAACCTCACGCGCGAGGACGGTGCGACGTTCATGGCGATCGCCGCGCGCCACAAGCTGGAAATCGAGACCACACCGTATCCGCTTGCGCGCGCGAACGAGGCGCTCGCCGATCTGCGCGAAGGGCGGCTCACGGGCGCGGCGGTGTTGACGATGCGTTGAGCGCGCCCGTGTTCCGACGATGACGTCGATGGCGTTGATGATGGCGCGGCGGTGACAACGGGTCGCACTCGCGAAGGTGCGCATCCGTACCCAAATGCGATACAAGGATTTTGACACTACGTGCGCCGCCGGAAACGCGGTGCACGACACGCAACGGCCGGCAGGCCGACGCGCGCCACGCTCACAAGGCCCGGTGCGCGCAGGCCGTGCCGCGCACCATGGGCGACGCCCGGGAGGTCCACGATGTACAAGCAGATTCTGGTAGCGGTGGATGGCAGCCGCAGCGGCCGCCGCGCGCTAGACGAGGCCGTGAAGATTGCGAAGGCGACCGGGGCCGCGGTCGAGGCGCTGTGCGTCGTGCGGCATCCGGCGCGGCTCGTGGACGTGAGCACGGGTTTCGCCGAGGAACAGGCGCGCCACTCGGCGGAAAACGACGCCGCGACCGCGGCGCTGGAAGAAGCCAGAACGGTGTTCGCGCAGGCTCAGGTGACAGGCTCCACGCGCGCCGCCGACGCGAACGGAGAGGAAATTGCCTCCGTCATTTCGCGCATCGCCGCCGAGGAAGGTGCGGATCTCGTTGTGATGGGCACGCGCGGCCACTCGGGCATGAAGCGGCTGCTGCTCGGCAGCGTGGCGGAGTCGTTCCTTCGCGTGGCGGACCGTCCGGTCATGCTGGTGCGCGAAGAAGAGGTGCCGGCGGCCTGATCCGGGCCGCCGGTTTCACCGGCCGGGCGGCCTTGAGCTCGCGCTCGGCCGCAGTGCGCGCAGCGTGGTGGTTCGCATCGTGGGCAGTGCGCGGGTGCGCCAGCCTGCGCGCCGCGCTGCGCCGTCACATTTCCCTGCGTTTTTTCCGCCGGTCCCTGCCTGCGCGGCGTTCCGTCGCGAAATACTCGCAAAATTCCCGCCAATAGTGAGCCACCGCGCATCAACTATCTTGATTTGTGACGTTGATCAAGCGGTGGCCTCGCGATTCGTCACGCGAGAGTCCTTCTTCCTGCCTATGATGTTGGCTTGAGCCGACTGTCTTGCGGACGCGCCGCACTCCGAAGCAATCCATCCACCATCGCCGCGCCTGAAGCGCAGCGTTCGTTTCTTTCGCGCGCCACTGCCTGCGTCCGTCGCGGCCCCCGGCTGCCGCAACCGCCACGATTGCCGCACTCGCTGCACTGCTTGCAAAGCGCACCCGGCTGCGCGCCGGGCTCCCGCCATCACATGGAGGAGATTGACCATGGTTACCGCATCCCAACCCAAAGCGCCGTTCGATGCCTGGCGCGCCAACACGTCGGCCTCGCTGCGCCTGGTTGCCGGGCAACAGCAATGGCGCGAACGCCTGTTGAAGCTGGAGCAACGCCGCCTCGAACGCGACCGCGAGGCGCTGGAGGGCGTGCTTGAATCGTTGCGCACCGCGCACGACTGGAGCGATTTCGCGCTCGCCACGCAATCGGTCTGGCGCGACTATTTCGCCGCGAGCACGGCGCTCTGGCAGGAGAGTGTCGCAGGCGCGTTGCAGGACGCGGGCACGTGGTCCGAAACGGCGCGCGGTTTCGCGCAGCAGTGGCAGGACGCCTGCACGGGCGCGCAGGCGGGGGCGTCGAGCGCGGCCGGCGCGCTGCCGATGCGCGAGTGGATGAACGCGTTCGAGCGCGCGATGACCAGCGCCACGAACGGCGCGGCCGGTCCGGCTGCCGCTTCTGCCAACGCGCCGGGCGCACGCACGAGCCGTGCCCAGGGCGCGAGCGAAAGCGGAGGCTCGCATGGCCACTAAACGGGTTGCCTTCGTGACGGGCGGCATGGGCGGGCTGGGCGAGGCGATCAGCCGGCGGTTGCATGACGCGGGCATGACCGTCGCGGTTTCGTGCTCGTCGGCGAGCGCCCGCGCCGACGCCTGGCTTGCCGGTGAGCGCGCGGCAGGCCGCCACTTCGAATGCCATGAGATGAACGTCGCCGATTTCGAGGCATGCACGCGCGCGGCGCAGCAAGCGCTTCATGAATTGGGCCAGGTGGACGTGCTCATCAACAACGCGGGCATCACCTGCGACCGCAGCTTCGTGAAGATGGCGAAGGCCGACTGGGACACCGTGATGCGCACCGACCTCGACGCGCTTTTCAATGTCACGAAACCGTTTCTGCCCGGCATGCTCGAGCGCGGCTTCGGGCGCGTCATCAATATCGGCTCGGTGAACGGCTCGCGCGGCGCGTATGGACAAACCAACTATGCGGCGGCAATAGCCGGCATGCATGGTTTCACGAAGGCGCTCGCACTGGAAGTGGCGAAGAAGGGCGTGACGGTGAACACGGTGTCGCCCGGCTATCTCGCTACGCAGATGGTGGAGGCCGTGCCGAAGGACGTGCTGGAAACGCGCATCCTGCCGCAGATTCCCATGGGCCGCCTCGGGCAGCCCGACGAGGTGGCGGCGCTCGTGGCGTTCCTCTGCTCGGATGAGGCGGCGTTCATCACCGGCGCCGACATCGCGATCAACGGCGGGATGCATATGCAGTGACGCAACGCCCGCACGCGAATTTTTTCACACATGGCGAAAAAGGGCCTTGCAAACGTGCCGGACGCCTACATGTTGGAACGGTGAGCGGCATCGGCCGCGCCGCGCGAGCGGTGCGCTTCGTTGCCGACGATTCGCTATCGGCTGACCCGGCCGCGTAAGTATGCGCGGCAATAGCTGGGAATAGCTGATGGTTTATTCAGGAGTCCGTTGCATTTGTTCAATGCGCGGACACGGCAATCGTTCAGTCCATGGAGGCATCAATGAGCAATATCTCGCGTCACGATCCGTTTTCGCTGGAAGGTGTGCCCGATCTGTTTCAAGGGCTGTTTCGGCCGTTGCGCACGACGGGCGGCGTGGAAGGTCAGGCGGCCGGCATTCGCATCGACGTGACCGAAGACGAGGCGGGTTACACGGTGAAGGCCGAAATGCCCGGCGTCGAGAAAGACGCGATCGACGTGAAGATCGACGGCAATCTCGTGTCGATCGCGGCGAAGGTCGAGCGCGGCGCCGAACTGAAGGAAGGCGAGCGCGTGGTGCGTCGCGAGCGCTATACGGGCAGCGTGAGCCGCGCGTTCACGCTAGGCGCGGAAATCGACGATGAAAAGGCGGGCGCGCAGTACAAGGACGGCGTGCTGACGCTCGTGCTGCCGAGAAAGATCGCGAGCGCCCGTAAGCGACTCGAAATCAACTAAGTATCGATTGAGGGATCGGGCGACGGCGCGCGGGTGGCTCCTCGCGCCGTCGTCGGCGGGCTCGTAACACGGGGAAACAAGACTGTAGCGAAACTGTACGATTGGATCGCTATGCTGTGGAGCAATGTGAGTTCAGGACTGGAGAGACCCGATGCTCAGCCACCACGAACTGGCGACCTTGCTACTGATCCGTGACGCGAACGCGCCCATTCAGTCGTTCGATTCCGACTTTCTGGCACTAAAGCGCTATCGCCTGGTAGAGATGGACGAAGGAGGAGGCGACCCCACCTTGCGGCTGACCATGCGCGGCCGTGAGTTGTTGCGCCGTCTCACGAACGACGAAGGCGACGACCGGAGCGAATGAGCGCGCAAGCTCAACGCGAAAGAGGCCAGACTGTTGCGCCTCCAACGATGTCAAGAGCGTTTCATCGCGCGCTACGCCCGTTACATCCGTGTAATACGGCACGTTGCACTCTGCGGTACAGTGCTGGCTTTTCGTTTCATCCCACGCTGTTTTACGCAAGAGTCGACCTATGAACGCCGTTTTCAAGCCTGCTGCCCGCCTGTTGGCCCTCATTTCCTGCGCTGCGATGTTCGCGCCGCTCGCCGCCGTTGCCGCGCCGTATCATCACGAGGTGTGCCACGTCGAGCACGTTCATCATCACGCGCAGCGCGTGTGCCACCACGTGCGCTGACGCGCGACGTTGTGTTGAATGAATGACGCCGCACTTCGATGCGGCGTTTTATTTTTGGATGTTAATCAGGAATACGAATGAAGAGGGCAATATCTTCCGCATTCCGCCCTTGTAATGGACTGAAAGAAGCGCATTACACAAGTCATATTGCCATGCACTAAGCTCGGCGACTTCTACGCAACAACGCTCATCATGAAGTCAACCACGTCGCTAGCTGCGTTCAGCGTGAGCGCCACGGCACTCGTCCTGGCTTCGGGGTCGGCGTGCGCGCAGGAGTTCACGCTTTACACTGGGCCGCTCAAAAGCGGCGCCGACCATTCCTATTCCTGGCAAATGGATTACACGGAAGGCTTCGGCGAGTATTTCGCCGGCAGCATTTCGTGGCTCAACGAAGGGCATATTCCCGACCATCACCGCGACGGTCAGGCTATTCAGGCGTGGGCGCGGCTGCCGCTCGCGCAACGGCGTTTCGTGTTCGCGCTGGGCGTCGGGCCGTATCGCTACTTCGACACGGAGGCCGCCTCGCAGGGCGCTGGCTATTCCGATACGCACGGCTGGGGCATGCTCTACAGCGCGCGCGCCACGTGGTATGCCACGCAGCGCTGGACGGCGAACCTGCAACTCAATCGCGTGCAGATCGCACATGGGCCTTCCACTACGGCGCTCATGCTCGGCGTCGGCTACCAGCTCGACGCGCCGGACACGCCAGGCCCGCGCGATTTCGCGCTGCCGCGCACGCAGAAGGTGACGAACAACGAAATTACGCTGATGGCGGGCGAGACGATCCTCAACAGCCTCCAGTCACAGACATCGGCGGCCGAGGCGATCGAATACCGCCGCGGCCTTAGTTCCTTTATCGACGCGACCGTAGGCTATCTGCACGAAGGCAACGGCATCTCGGCGCGGCGCGATGGCGCGACGGCGCAACTCTGGCTCACGCGCGCGTTCCTTGACGACCATCTCACGCTGGGTTTCGGCGCGGGGCTTTATGCGGCGATCCATCACGGTGAGCACCCCGATCAGCGCGATACCGGCGACGGCATTCTCTCGGGGCTCGTCTCCGTCTCGGCTTCGTATCGCTTCACGCCGCACTGGGCCGCGCGCGTGACGTGGAATCGCGTGGTCACGCGCTATAGCCGCGATACGGACGTGATACTGGGCGGGATTGGCTACCGTTTCTAGACTGCGGCGCAGCCTGACCGGCAGGTCAGTTGCCAGGCGGCGGACGACCGCCGCCACCGCCACCGCCACCGCCACCGCCAGGACCGCCAGGACCGCCACCACCACCGGCGCCTCCGCCTCCGCCTCCGCCACCACCACCCTGCGGACGACTGTTGCCGCCACCCTGCGGCCGCCCGCCGCCTTGTCCGCTCGGCCTGCCGCTGCCCTGGTTCGGCGGACGCGCATTGCCTTGACCCGGCGGACGCGCGTTGTTATTGCCGGAGCCCGCGCCGGGTGGCCGGTTACCCGGCCCGGCGTTGTTGGGCGGACGATTGCCGCCGCCTTGCGAGGGCGGTCGTGCGCCGCCGGGCGGGCGCCCCGCGCCGTGTGAAGGCGGGCGCGGCCGGATGGGCGGCGGCGGCACGGGCCGCGGGCCGGGATGGCGTGCCCAGCGAGACTGATTGGAGAACCACGGCCGGTCGCGATAATGGAGACCCCAATACGCGCCGAGCGAGAACGTGACGACAGGCAGGCCGATGCGCGGGCCATAGGCCATCACCGGTACGCGCTGTCCTTGCCACGGGTAGCTGATGAAACTGCCATAGACCCAGCCGCGCAGGCCGGGCATCCCCACGTCGCACCAGCTGAAGCCGGCGACGCAGCCCCACACCGTAATCCCCACGCCGCCCGGCACCTGGGCGACGATCGGAAAATCGGCGGCGGGGCCGGCGTAGAGATTCACGGTTTGATTGGTGAAGCCCTGAGACTGGGCGTGGGCCGGCGGCGAAGCCGCGAACAGGCAGGCCAGGCCGGCGAACACGACACCGAGAAACTGCTTGCGCATTGCTGCCTCCCGCTGGGTGCAATCACCCGGACATTTATTGAGATAGCAGTCGTAACGGTAGCAGATAAGCCTTTTTGGGCGCGTCTGTGCATGTAACGGCTTATTTCGCAGCCAGGCGAAAGTGGCGAAAGCAAGATGTAATCGTTGCGAGCCTGCCCGTGTTACGCACGCATTGTGCAGCCTTGTGCAAGAATCGCGGCCTCGGTTCGCAACGATGAAAACAAGCGGCCGAATCCGTATCAGCAGACGAGGAGCAGACCACCGTGATTCAGCGTATTTCCCATTTCTTCACCGGCGTAGTGCATCGGATCTTGCCCGATCCGCTCATCTTCGCCATTCTCCTGACCGTCGTGACCTTCGTGCTGGCGTTCGCGCTCACGCCGCAGTCACCCGAAGCGCTCGTCCTGATGTGGGGCTCGGGCTTCTGGAATCTGCTCGCCTTCGCGATGCAGATGGTCCTGATTCTCGTGACGGGCCACGCGCTCGCCAGTTCCGCGCCGGTCAAGCGCATGCTGGTCGCGCTCGCAAGCTGCGCGCGCACGCCGGGCCAGGGCGTGATGCTCGTGGCGTTCGTGGGGGCGATCGCCTGCGCGATCAACTGGGGCTTCGGCCTCGTGCTCGGCGCGATGTTCTCGCGCGAAGTGGCGCGCCGCGTGCGCGGCACGGACTACCGGCTGCTGGTCGCGGCCGCGTACATGGGCTTTCTCACGTGGCACGGCGGGCTCTCCGGCTCGGTGCCGCTCGTGGCGGCCACGAAGGGCAACCCGATGGAAAAGGCCGTTGGCCTGATCCCGGTTTCGCAGACCATTTTCACGGGCTATAACGCGTTCATCACGATCGGCCTGATCGTGCTGCTGCCGATTCTCGTGCGCCTCATGATGCCCAAGCCCGAAGATGTCGTCTCGGTCGATCCCGCGCTGCTCGAAGATCCGCCCAGCGTCGAGCGCAAGCTCGGCCCCGACGCGACCTTCGCCGAGCGCATCGAGGAAAGCCGCGCGCTCTCGCTGCTGGTGGCGGCGCTGTGTTTTGTGTTCCTCGGTTTCCGCTTCCACGCGAAGGGCTTCGCGCTCGACATCGACACCGTGAACCTGGTGTTCCTCGCGGCGGGTCTCGTGCTGCACAAGACGCCGATGGCCTACGCGCGCGCCGTGGCCGGCGCCGCGAAGGGCGCCTCGGGCATCATGATCCAGTTCCCGTTCTATGCAGGCATCCAGGCGCTGATGGACCACTCGGGGCTTGCGGGCGTCATCACCAAGTGGTTCGTCGATATTGCGAACGTGCACACGTTCCCGCTGCTCGTGTTCCTGAGCTCGGCGGTGATCAACTTCGCGGTGCCTTCGGGCGGCGGCCACTGGGTGGTGCAGGGGCCGTTCGTGATGCCGGCGGCGCAGGCGCTGGGTGCGGATCTCGGCAAGTCGGCCATGGCGATCGCTTACGGCGAAGCCTGGACCAACATGGCGCAGCCGTTCTGGGCGCTGCCCGCGCTCGCCATCGCGGGCCTCGGCGTGCGCGACATCATGGGCTATTGCGTGACAACGCTGCTGTTCTCGGGCGTGGTGTTCGTCGCGGGGATGTATCTGTTCTAAGCGGCGCACCAGGCGATAAAAGCAGGACGACGCGCCTGGCCGACCCGCCGGCCGCGCGTCGCCCGCCTGATGCTTATTTGTGCTGCAACTTCTTCTCCAGATAGTCGCGCAGCACGATCGCGTGATTGCGCTGCGTGTCGTGCGAGCCGTAGAGCAGGGTGACGTGCCCTGCGGCGGCCGCTTCGGCGAGCGGCTGCCAGCCATCCGGATTGGCGTTCAACTCGGCCAGATAGCGCTTCCTGAATTCGGTCCATTGCTCCGGGTCCTTGTGGAACCACTGGCGCAGCGCCGTGCTCGGCGCCACCTCCTTCAGCCATTCCACATTCGCGAGTTTTTCCTTGCTTAGCCCGCGCGGCCACAGCCGGTCGACGAGAAAGCAGTGATGCCCGCCTTCGGGCAGCGGCTCGTAGACACGCTGGATATCGATTGCCGGTTTCGTCATCATCGAGTCCTTTCTTGCGGATTGCGCGTCCCGCGCCCTGGGTTGCGTGGACGCAAGGAGCGCGCCCACGCGTTCCTGCAAAGCCGGCAGCACGTCGTGCCCGAACCACGGATGGCGCTTGAGCCAGGGCTGGTTGCGCGGCGAGGGGTGCGGCAGCGGTACAAAGTCGGGCGCGTACTCGCGCCAGGCCGCGACGGTTTCGGTGAGCGACGCCTTGCGCCGGTTGCCAAGAAAGTGGCGCTGCGCGTACTGGCCGACCAGCAGCGTGAGACGCACATTTGTGAGCTGCCCGATGAGCTTTTCGTGCCACAGCGGCGCGCATTCGGGGCGCGGCGGGTTATCGCCGCCGCCGCCGCGGCCCGGATAGCAGAACCCCATCGGCACGAGCGCCACGCGCGAGGCGTCGTAGAACGTTGCGCTGTCGATGCCGAGCCATGCGCGCAGGCGCTCGCCGCTCGCGTCGTCCCACGGGATGCCCGATGCATGCACCTTCGCGCCCGGCGCCTGACCGACGATGAGCAGGCGCGACGTGGCGCTTGCCTGTAGCACCGGGCGCGGCCCGAGCGGCAGAGCGTCGGCGCAGGCATGGCAAGCGCGAATTTCTTCGAGCAGCGCGGGGAGCGACTGGAGCGGACGAATCTGGCGAAGCGGTCGAGCGTTCGGCACGGTACGACGAAGGAAAGCGGGCGGGAGGACCAGTCTATCAAACGGCATCCCGGCAGGAGTACCTGCCGGGATGCCAGCCGGTATCGGCGCGCCCAGGCTCAGGCCCGAAACGGAAATGGCGCGCTGCGTCATTCTCGAGCGCCCGTTTGCGCTTTTCCTGTACCCTCGCCACTGGTCGATCTGGAACGGAGCCGCAATGCCCGCCGAATCCGAGACGTCAACCCGCACGGTCCGCACCGAGCCCCTGCTCATCGATCTTGCACTGCAAGGCGGCGGCTCGCATGGCGCCTACACGTGGGGCGTGCTGGACCGCCTGCTCGAAGAGCCGTGGCTCCAGATCGAAGGTATTTCCGGGACCTCGGCGGGCGCGATGAACGCGGCCGTGCTCGCGAGCGGCCACGCGCAAAACGGTGCGGCCGGCGCGCGCGAGGCGCTCGAACGCTTCTGGCGCCGCGTGGCCGACGCCGCGCGCTTCAGCCCGTTCCGGCGCGGTCCCGTCGACATGCTGCTCGGCCGCTGGACGCTCGATCATTCGCCGATCTTCGTCGCGCTCGACATGATGGCGCGCGTGGTCTCGCCCTACGATCTGAACCCGGCGAGCGTGAACCCGCTGCGCACGATTCTCGCCGACACCATCGACTTCGACGCGCTGCGCAACTCGCGCATCAAGCTCTTCGTCACGGCCACGCGCGTGACCAACGGCCAGGCGCGCGTGTTCCGCAACGCCGACCTGACACCCGACGCGCTGCTCGCCTCGGCCTGTCTGCCCACCTTGTTCCAGGCCGTCGAGATCGACGGCGAGGCCTATTGGGACGGCGGCTACGCGGGCAACCCGACGATTTCGCCGCTCGTGCGCGAAACCGATTCGATCGACACGATCCTCGTGCAGGTCAACCCTGTCGAGCGGCCGGGCACGCCGCGTTCGGCGCGCGAGATCATCAACCGCGTGAACGAGATCGCGTTCAATTCGCCGCTCATCAAGGAGCTTCGCATGATGGCGTTGCTGCACAAGGTGGCCAACGGGGGCAGTGAGGAGGGCCGCCGCTGGGCGCATATGCGTCTGCATCGCGTGCATAGCGGGAAGCTCGTCACGCTCGGTTCGTCGTCGAAACTCAACGCCGAGTGGCCCTTCCTCACGATGCTGCGCGACGAAGGCCGCAGCAATGCCGATGCGTTTCTCGCGCAGCACGGCGCGCAGCTCGGCGTGTCCTCGTCGTTCGATTTCGAAGCGCTGCTCGAAGGTGTGCTGAAATGAGCGCGGGCACGCTGATCGTCGGACTGGGGGGCATGCTCGCGAGTCTCGCCTTGCTGATCTGGCTTGCGTATCGCGGCTGGAGCGTGCTGCTGCTCGCGCCGCTATGCGCGATGCTGGCCACGCTCGTCTCCGGCGAGCCGGTGCTCGCGCATTGGACGCAAACGTTCATGTCGAGCACGGGCCGCTTTCTCGCGCAGTTCTTCCCGCTGTTCCTGCTCGGCTCGCTGTTCGGCAAGCTGATGGAGGACAGCGGCTCGGTGGACGCCGTCGCGCGCCTCATGATCGACAAGCTCGGCACGCGCCACGCGCTCGTGGCCGTGGTGCTGGGCGGCGCGCTCGTCACTTACGGGGGCGTGAGCCTTTTCGTGGCGTTCTTCGTGCTCGCACCGATGGCGCAGGCGCTCTTTCGTTCCGCTGACATTCCGCGCCGCCTGATGCCCGCCGCGATCATGCTCGGCACGGCGACCTTCACGATGTCGGCGCTGCCGGGCACCCCCGCGCTGCAAAACGCGATTCCGATGCCGTTCTTCGGCACGACGCCGTTCGCGGCGCCCGGCCTCGGCGTGGTCGCGAGCCTCGTGATGGCGGGCTTCGGCCTCTGGTGGCTCGGGCGCGCGGCGGCGGCGGCGCGGCGCAATGGCGAAGGCTTCGTCGAACCGGACGACGGCGGCGCCGACGACGACGCGCGCGGCCAGTCCCCGCTCGTGCGCGAGCGCGCGAGCCTCGCGCAAGCGTTCGACCCCGCCGAGATCGGCAACGGCGCGGCGGCTTCGGACTACGCCGGGCCGCCAACGCCGTTTGTCGCGCTCGCGCCGCTCGTGGTCGTGGTGGCGATGAACTTCGTGATGAACGTCGTCGTGTTTCCGCGTATCGACGCCTCGTATCTGGCCGAGCCGCGCTGGGGCGCGACCACGCTCTCGGCGGTGGCGGGCGTGTGGGGCGTTTCGGTCGCGCTCGCGCTCGGCATTATCGTGCTCGTGGCGCTGAACCGCGGGCGGCTCGGCGCGCTGCGCGAGAGCGTGGATGCGGGCGCGAACGCGTCGGTTTTACCGGTGCTGAGCGTGGGCAGCCTCGTGGGCTATGGCGCCGTGATTGCGGCGCTGCCCGCGTTCGAGGCCGTGCGGGACTGGGTGCTCGGCATCGGCGGCGGGCCGCTCGTTTCGCTCGCGGTGGCCACGAACCTGCTCGCCGGGCTCACCGGCTCGGCTTCGGGCGGCCTGACCATCGCCCTCGACGCGCTGGGCGGCACCTACATGCAACTCGCGGCCCAGCACGGCATCGATCCCGCGTTGCTGCACCGCGTCGCCGTGATGTCGTCGGGCACGCTCGACAGCCTGCCGCACAACGGCGCGGTCGTCACGCTGCTTGCCGTGTGCGGCTCGACGCACCGCGAAAGCTATCGCGACCTCGTGGTGGTCAGCATCGTCGGCGCGCTCATCGCATTGGCCGTGGTGATTGGGCTCGGCACGCTGTTCGGCAGTTTCTGACGCGCGTGGCGCGCTTCTGCCGCGCAGATGGCACAGCACCAATGCGCGAACGCGCGTAGACTCGCACGAAGCAACAGCGTCGAGGCGCAACGCTTGACGCTTGCGCCGCCCCGGCGGGCGCTAATGGCGCCCGGCAGTTTGGCGCGTGCGGCGCGCCGCGGCAATGGCGTCATCAGGTTCGAAGCGCCTTTGCCGGCACGCGCACACGCGGCAACAACCGTGAATGACCGTGAACGTCCGGCCTACCGCGCCGGCCGGCCGGCGAGGAGACAGCGGCATGCGCCGTGCTCTTGCGTGTGCGGACGGCCAGGGCTTGCAGCGCGTCGGGCTGGCGTCTCGCAAGGAGGCTTCATGAGATTGCTTGCTGTGCACCCGAGCGGACTGATGTACACGCGCGTTTTCCTGCGGCTCGAGCCACTGGGTCTCGAATCGGTCGCCGGCACGGCGCGCGATGCGGGCCACGACGTACGGCTCCTCGATTTGCAGGTCGAAACGCACCGCGACCTCATGCGCATGGTGCGCGACTGGCAGCCCGAAGCGCTCTGTTTTTCGGGCAATTATCTGGCGAATATTCCCGAGATCATCGACCTTTCGAAGGCCGTGAAGGCGGCGCTGCCGTCGTGCTTCGTGTTCGTGGGCGGCCATAGCGTGTCGTTCACGGCGCAGGATCTGCTGCGTCATGCCGAAGGCGCGATCGACTGCGTGCTGCGCGGCGAGGGCGAGGCCTCGATCAACACGCTGCTCGAAGCGGCGGCAAACGGCGGCAACCTGCTCGACGTGCCCGGCGTCGTGACGACTCAGGGCTCGGGGCCGCCGCCACGTTTCGTCGAGAACCTCGATCCCGTGCGTCCCGCGCGCGACCTGCTGCGCCACCGGCGCAAGTATTTCATCGGCACGCTCGATCCCTGCGCTTCCATCGAATTCGCACGCGGCTGCCCGTGGGACTGCACGTTTTGCAGCGCCTGGACTTTCTATGGCCGCAGCTATCGCACGCGCAGTCCCGAGGTCGTGGTGGAGGAACTGGCCGCGCTGCGCGAGCCGGGCATCTTCATCGTCGACGACGTGGCGTTCGTGCACGCCGAGCACGGCATGGCGATTGGCGAGGCGATCAAGCGGCGCGGCATCGACAAGCGTTACTACCTGGAAACGCGCGGCGACGTGCTCCTGCGCAACAAGGAAGTGTTCCGCCTGTGGCAGACCATCGGGCTCAAGTACATGTTCCTCGGGCTGGAGGCGATCGACGAGGAGGGCCTCAAGGCGTTTCGCAAGCGCATCAGCCTCGACCGCAATTTCGAGGCGCTGGAATTCGCCCGCTCGCTCGGCATCACGGTCGCCATCAACCTGATCGCGGACCCGGACTGGGACCGTGAGCGCTTCGAGACGATTCGCCAGTGGTGCCTGGACATTCCGGAGATCGTCAACATCAGTGTGAATACGCCGTATCCAGGCACGGAAAACTGGCAACGCGAGGGGCGCCGCCTCACGAGCCTCGATTACCGTCTCTACGACATCCAGCACGCCGTGGTGCCGACGAAGCTGCCGCTGCCCGAGTTCTATGCGGAGCTCGTGCGCACGCAGCAGGTGCTCAACCGCAAGCACTTGGGCTGGACCGCGTTGCGCGGGGCGGCCGGGCAGGCCACGCACCTGTTGCTGCGCGGACAGACCAATTTCGTGCGCATGCTGTGGCGCTTCAACTCGGTGTTCGACCCGCGCCTGCAACTGGCCGATCACGCACGCGAAGTGCACTACGAGATGTCGCCGCCGCCTGGCATGAGCGGCGCGCCGCAGGTCGATATGAAGACCGTCTATATCCATGGCCCGACCGGCCGCAAGGGCCGCAAGATCGACGACGCCACGGAGAAGTTCGTCGACGAGACGCGCATGGGTCTCGGTTGAAGGGTCTCGGTTGAGGGGCTTCCGGCGGCAAGCCGTGCCGTCATGATGTGTACCGGATCGCACGTTCCGCCCGCGGGTTGAATACGCGGGTTGGACGCGCGCGCGCGGCAGGTTCACAATCCACCGGTCGCATCAAGACGAAAAAAATATGGAATTCCGGCAACTACGCTACTTTCTGGCCGTCGCGCAGTATCTGCATTTCAGCGAGGCCGCGCGCTTTCTCGGCATCGCACAGCCGCCGCTGAGCCAGCAGATCCTCAAGCTCGAAAAGGAAATCGGCACGCGGCTTTTCATTCGCCATTCGCGGCGCGTCGAACTGACCGAGGCCGGGCGGCTCTTTCGCGAGCGCGCGCAACGCATTGTCGATGACGCGGATCTCGCGCTCGCGGAGGCGCAAAACGCCGGGCGCGGTGAAACCGGTCGACTCGTGCTCGGCTTCGCGGGCTCCACCGTGTTCCATCCACTTGTCGCGACGGTGCTGCAACGCTATCGCAGCGCCTATCCGGGTGTCGTGATCGGCTGCGAGGAAAGCAATAGCTCGGTGCTGCTCGAACGCGTGAGCGAGGCGAAAGTGGATGCCGCGTTCGTGCGCTTGCCGCTGGACTGCCGCGGGCTCGCCACCCAGCCGCTCGTGGAGGAGGACGTGCTGGCCGTGCTGCCGCCGCGTCATCGCCTCGCGCGCCGCCGCAGCCTCGACCTCGGCGATCTGGCGGGCGACCCGCTCATCCTGTTTCCGCGCGCCATCGGTCCCGACCTCTACGATTCGATCATCAGCGCCTGCCATGCGGCGGGCTTCAATCCGGTGATCAGCATGGAGTCGCCGCAGATTTCCTCGACGGTCAACATGGCCGCCGCCGGTTTTGGCGCCACGCTCATTCCTTCGTCGCTGCGGCAGATTCAGGCAAAGGGCGTGACGTATCACGACCTCAAGGGCGGCACGCTGCACACGACGATTGCGCTCGTGCATCGTCCGCGCGAAAGGGCGCCGACGGTACAGAATTTTGTGCGTATCGTGCGCGACGCGGCGCGCCATGCACCGCATGCGTGAATCTGCGTGAATCCGTGCGACTCCGAAGGCAATTCATATCTTTTTCGTCTTGATCGAGCGCCCGAACGATATTGGACGTAATGATTTGTGGGTTTTATTCTTACAAAATTCCCATATTTCGCAGGAGCCGTTCGCATGTCCACCGTCCCCGGGCGCGTCGCCTCGTCCACCACGAACCGTAGCGCAGGGCGCGAGCCGCTGATCGCGTCGTTGCGTGCCGCCGTCGGCGGCCCGTATGTGCTGACCGGCGACGAAGCCACGCGGCGTTACCGCAAGGGCTTTCGTTTCGGCGAGGGCAAGGTGGCGGCGGTTGTGCGCCCCGGCACGCTCGTGGAGCAATGGCGGGTGCTGCAAGCCTGCGTGGCCGCGAATGCGATTGTGATTTCGCAGGCCTCGAACACGGGACTGACCGGCGGTTCCACACCGGACGGCGACGACTACGACCGCGACGTCGTGATCGTGAGCATGACGCGCATGCGCAAGGTCTATGTGATCGACGGCGGCAAGCAGGTGGTCTGCCTGCCGGGCTCGACGCTCGATCAACTGGAGCAGACGCTCAAGCCGCTCGGGCGCGAGCCGCATTCGGTGATCGGCTCGTCGTGCATCGGCGCTTCGGTGGTCGGCGGCGTGTGCAACAACTCGGGCGGCTCACTCGTGCGGCGCGGCCCGGCCTATACGGAAATGACGGTGTTCGCGCAGGTCGATGAGGCGGGCCGTCTGCATCTCGTGAATCATCTCGGCATCCGGCTTGGCGAAACGCCCGAAGAGGTGCTCGGCCGTCTCGATCGCGGCGAGCTGCCCGAAGCGGATATTCAGCACGATGCGGGCGCGGCTTCGGACCATGGCTACGCCGAACACGTGCGCGACATCGACGCTGCCACACCGGCGCGCTACAACGCCGACCCGTTGCGGCTGCACGAATCGGCGGGGTCGGCAGGCAAGGTCATGGTGTTCGCGGTGCGGCTCGACACGTTCCCGATCGAACGCGGCGCGAAGGTGTTCTACATCGGCACGAACGAGACCGCGGAGTTGACGGACTTGCGCCGCGACATTCTCGGCAAGTTCTCGAAGCTGCCGATCGCGGGCGAGTATCTGCATCGAGACGCTTTCGATATTGCCGAGCGCTATGGCAAGGACATGTTCCTTTTGATCCAGCATCTCGGCACGCAGCGCCTGCCCGCGCTGTTCGCGCTCAAGAGCCGCTGCGATGCCTTGTTCGAACGCCTGCCGTTCCTGCCCGCGCATTTCACCGACCGCGTGATGCAGGCCGTGAGCCACTGCTTTCCGAGCCATTTGCCGGCAAGGCTCAAGGATTACCGGCAGCGCTACGAGCATCATCTGATGCTCAAGGTATCGGCCGATTGCGTGGACGAAACGCGCGCTTATTTGAAGGCGTATTTCGGCGAGGCGAGCGGCGACTTCTTCGAATGCACCGACGAAGAGGGCAGCAAGGCGTTCCTGCATCGCTTCGCGGCGGCGGGGGCGGCGGTGCGCTACCGCGCGGTGCACGGCGACGAAGTGGAGGATATCGTCGCGCTCGATATTGCGCTTCGTCGCAACGATCGCGAATGGTTCGAGCATTTGCCCGAAGCCGTGGAAAAGCCCATTGCGATCAAGCTCTATTACGGGCATTTTCTTTGCCACGTGTTTCATCAGGACTACATCGTGCGCAAGGGGAACGATTGTCTCGCGCTCGAGCACGAGATGTGGAAACTGCTCGACGCGCGCGGCGCCGAGTATCCCGCCGAGCACAACGTCGGTCATCTCTATTACGCCAAGCCCGCGCTGAAGTCGTTCTACGAGGGCCTCGACCCTTGCAACTGCTTCAATCCGGGCATCGGCCACACGTCGAAGTTCGCGAACTATCGCGAGCAGTCGGCCTAGTCACAAGCAAAAAAACGGCGGCGGTGTCGAACCGCCGCCGAATCGCCGCCGAACTACGTCAGGCGCGCTTCCCCGTTTCAGCTTTTTGTCGTTGTCGTCGACGTCCAGCCGTTCTCCGTGCTGACCTGTGCGAGTGCCTTCGCAATCGACTTGGCAAGCTTGCCTGCGTCGGATGAGAGCGTGTCGCGCTTCGCCTCGGAGGCGCCGTGCAGACCGCCGCCCACGGCCACCGCGGTCGCCACATGGCCCGCCGCCGCGCCCACGCCCGCCGTTTCCGCCACGCCCGGCATATGGCCGCTGTTGGCGTTCGCCTCGAAGCTCATGACCGGTTGCGGCGCGCCGCCGTTGGCCGGCTGATACAGCACGGCGACCGTCGCGCCCACTTCGCTCTTGCCCGCGCCCAGACCGATCAGCGTGCGGCGGCGGCTGCTGCCCGCGTCCATCGTGTCGATGCGGCCTTCCACGATCAGCGCGCTGCGGCCGGCGGGCGCGGGACCGTCCATGCGCACGGCGGGCAGGCCCATTTTCCGGAGTTCGCTCACGAGCTGGTCGGCGAGATGCTCGCGCGTTTGCTGCGCGGCTTGCTGTTGCTGCTGCGCCGACGATTCGCCGCTCGCCATGGCCTTGAGCTTGTGCATCATGCCGGTGTTGTCGAGCTGCACCTGGTCGGCGCTGGCGTCGAACGCGTAGACGTAGATCACGTCGGCATGCAGTTGCGGCAGCGGCCCGTTCGTCTGCACGACCGGCGCGGCCGATGCGCAACCGCTTGCGAAGAGCGAGCCCGCGAGCAGCGCCGTGCCTGCGATGCGCTTGGCCTTGTTGGCGAGGAAGTGGATGAGCGTTTGCATGTCGATGTCCTTTGCCTGAAAGAGTGTCTCGTGTCTGCCGATACTCGCAAATCATTCAGGATGGCGAACTATCGACGATGGTGCTTCAGCGACTGGGCTTCGGTTGACTTCGTTCCGTTGCTCAGGCTCAGGCGCAAGTATGCGGGGAAGGGCGCGTGAAATCCACGCGCGAATTATGTCGAGTCATGTCACGCGCGCGTGGCCGGTTGCGCGCCGTTCTGGCCCGTGGCGGGCCGGTGCAGCGGCAGGCGCACGACGGCTTCGAGGCCGCCGCCTTCGCGGTCGTGAAAGACGAGTGAGCCGCCGTGCAGGCGCGCGATGCGATCGACGATGGCGAGGCCAAGCCCCGAGCCGCCCGAATGCGTACGGGCGTTCGCGCCGCGGCTGAACGGGGACTTCAGGCGCTCCAGTTCCTCGGCGCGGATGCCGGTGCCACGGTCGGCAACGATCACGCACGCCACGTCGCCGTCGCGCCAGGTGCGAATCGCGAGACCCGTGCGGCCGTAGTTCACGGCGTTTTGCATGAGATTCATCAGCAGACGCATAACGGCGATGGGACGGAATTCGAACATCGGCAACTCGCCTTCCTCGAGCTCGAATTCGTGCCCGAGCCCGGCGAAGTCGGCGACGAGCTGGCCAGCGAGCGCGTTGAGGTCGCCCGGCTGCGGCGCTTCGCGTTCGCCGCTGCCCGCGTAGTCCATGAACTGCTGGAGGATCGTGTCGATCTGGTCAAGATAGCTCTCGGAAGAAGCCACGAGCGCGTCGTTGCTGCCGCGCGGCAGGGCCATCGCGATCGCGAGGCGCAGCTTCGTGAGCGGCGTGCGGATGTCGTGCGAGACGCCCGCCAGCATCAGCGCACGCGTGGCCTCGGCCTGTTGCAGCGCCTCGGTCATCTGGTTGAACGCGTGGCTCACCTGTGCGATTTCGGTCGGGCCGTCGGTGGGCAGCGGCGGCGGCTTTTCGCCCGCGCTCACTCGCCGCGCCGCGCGCGCGAGCTTGCGCAGCGGCTGGTTGATGTGGCGCTGCAACAGATAGCCGGTGAATGCCGCGAGCAGCGCGAGCGCGGCGCTGAGGATCAACGCGGTCGTGATGCCGCTTGCGCGCGCGTCGGCGGTCATTGGCAGTGCGATCCATACCGGCTCGCCCGCCGCGTGCACGCGGATCCAGAGGCGTTCCTGCGTCGGGGCGATCGCGTCGTGGCTGGCGTCCCATTGCACCAGCAGGTCGGGCGGAAGATGGCGTTGCAGCGCTTCCACGAATACGTCGCGCTGCCAGGTGCGGAAAAAGCGCACGAGGCTCGGGTGGTTGTCGCCAGGAGACTCCGGCGGCGCTTCGTTGCGCGCGTCGAGCCGCGCGGCCGCAGCGCGACCCTCTGCGGGCGGCATGGAGGCGAGCGTGCCGTCGAGCAGCTTCACGTAATCGGCGAAGATGATCGACGCGCGCTCGATGCGCGGGCGCTGCACGAAGTGCAGCAGCACGGCGAGCGAGCAGATTTGCGAGAGCGCGACCAGCGCGACCAGCAGCGCGATGTTGCGCGAGAGCAGCGAGCGCGGCAGCCCGAGCCGCATCATGCTTCGACGCCGGCCACCAGCATGTAGCCGATGCCCCAGACGGTCTTGATGAAGCGCGGTTTCGCGGGGTCGTCCTCGACGATCTGGCGCAGTCGCAGAATCTGTACGTCCACGCTGCGGTCGAGCGCGTTGTGGTCGCGTCCGCGCGCGCGGGCGAGCAGGTTTTCGCGGCTCACGGCGCGATTGGGCGAGGAGCCAAGCGCGTGGAGCAACAGCATTTGCGCGGAGTGGACTTCGACGGGCGTGCCGTCGCGGTAGAGCGTTTGTTTGCCAACGTCGAACTGGAAGTCGCCGAAGCGCAGCATCTGCGAGGTGACCGTGGCTTCGCCCGAAGCCATCTTCTGGCGGCGCAGCAGCGCGCGGATGCGCGCGACGAGTTCGTCGGGAAGAAAGGGCTTGGCGAGATAGTCGTCCGCGCCGGTTTCGAGGCCGATCACCTTGTCGGCGGCGTCGCCCTTCGCGGTGAGCATGAGGATCGGCAGCGTCTGGCCTTCGGCGCGCAGGCGGCGGCACACCGTGAGGCCGTCCTCGGGCTCCATCATCAGGTCGAGCACGAGCAGGTCGTAGGGCTCGCGCTGGAGCAGGCGGTCGAGCCGCTTGCCGTCGGCCACCGCGCGCACCTCGAAACCCTGGCCCGTGAGAAAGCGTTGCAGCATGTTGCGCAGTTCCGCTTCGTCGTCGAGCACGATGATCCTGTTTGCCTGCTCCATGTGACGCCTCCGGCGTTCATCGGGCTGCTGCGCGCGCTCGCATGAAGTCCTCGATCTGCGCGAGGGTGACAAAACCGGCCTTTTGCGTGTCGATTTCGTCGAAGTGCTGGGCCACGCGCGGCATGCCCGCCTGGGCCTGTTCGCGCGTGAGCTTGCCGTCGTGCGTGGTGTTCGCGGCGGCGAAACGCTCCTGCATCTGCGCCATCATGCGCTCGACGCGCGCGCCGCCCGAGCTTCCGGCGCCGGGCAGCGCCTGGGCCGAAGCCGGCACGCAAACCGCTGCTGAAACGATACACAAAACGAGGGCTGCGATCATCTTCTTCATGGTGTTCTCCGTGAGGTGGCCGACGTAGTGCGGCGGCCGGTGAGTAGAGCGGGTAATACAGGTCAAGCGGGTGTTCGGTAACGCGGCGGGCTTCATGTCAGGCGAATGTGTCGCCCGCATGCGCAGCCGCCGCGTGATGGATCGTGCGGTTCAGGCCCAGTGCGCGGGCACCCACACGCGGCCGACCCAGTGGCCGGGCACCCACACGGTGGGACGCGGCGCGATATACACGGCGCGCGGCAGCGGCCGGGCCACGTAGACGACCTTCGGCGCCGGTGCGGCCACGTACACGACCTTCGGTGCGGGCGGCGCGACATAAACCGTCTTCGGCGCCGGAGCGGGGGCGACGACCACGGCCTTCGGCGCGGGCGGCGGCGGGGCGACATACACGGTGGTGCCGGCCGGCGGCGGCGCCACGACAACCGGAGCGGGCGCGGGGGCCGGGGCGGCGACGACGGCCACGGTCGCGCCCGCGCCCGTCGTGGTGACGGTGCTGCCGTGCACCACCGTCGTGCCGCCGGTCGACACCGTGCCGCCGTGGACAACGGTCGTGCCGCCGCCCGTGGTCACGACGCCGGTGCCGACACCCGTGGCGCTGCCCGAGTGATAGACGCTGCCGCCTTGCGAGCCGGTCACGGTGCCCGAGCGATTGCAGGTGTTGCCCGCGCAGGCCGTGGAAGCCGAGTGGCCGTAGGTGTTGCCGTTGCCCGTGGTGACCGTGCCCGTCGACGAATACTGGCCCGGCGCGGTGCGCGTCACGCTGCCCGAGGTGCTTGCGCTGCGGCCGTCGGAGCCGTCGAGCGAGCCGGTGTGCGAGCAGGTGCCGTTCGCGCAGTTCGTGTCGCCCGAGTGCTGGACCGAGCGGCCGTTCGGGCCGTAGGCCGTGCCGCTGTTGCTGAACTGGCCCGGCGCGGTGCGCGTGACCGAACCGCTGTTGGTGGCGACGCCGCCCCAGGGGCCCGCCACGCCGCCCGCATGCGAGCAGGTACCGCCGCCGCAGGAACCGTAGTGCGCGCCGTTGTACGTACCGTGCGACGTGTAGGCCGTGCCGTGGCCGGACCAGCCGGCGAAGGCGGGGGCGCTGGCGAAGCCGATGAGCGCGGCGGCGACGAGGGGGAGCGTTTTCATCAGAGGTCCTTGCGGTTCGTTTCGGGGGGCACGCTGTGGCGTGTCAGCGGAACGAACTATAGGGTTCTCTTTCGCCCAAGTCGCGTCATGAAAGATGTCGCGGTGTTACACGGCGCGCGGCCCGCGCCGCCACAGCCCCGCGCACGCGGCGCTGCGGGCGTGTCGTGGCGTTTCGCGACGTTTTGCACGCCGGGCCGCGTGACATACCTCGACATACTTTGCGCGTGGTGCTTCCCGCGCGGCGCCACTACAGTGCGTCTCATCCGACGCGCCGCCGGTTCGTTCCCGTGCCATACGCGTCTTTTCTCACCGCGCCCGACGCGCGAATTCGCACACGGTCCATCATGCTCACCACAGGAAAAATCGCGCTTTATGTCACGCTGTTCGTCGTCGCCGTTTCGCTGATCGAAGCGTGCGTGTTGACGTTCGGAAAGCACCGGAAACAACAGGCGGCTTTCGATTGGTCTGAAGTTTGGCTGTCGCTCGTGGACCTCGCGGGGCGCAAGCTCTTCGCGTTGCTGCCGCTCTCGCTCGCTACGCCCATCTTCGACTTTGCCTGGGAGCACCGGCTTTTCACGCTGAAGATCGATAACATTGCGTTGGCGCTCCTGATCTTCATAGGGCAGGAGTTCTGCTATTACTGGTACCACCGCGCGTCGCACCGCATGCGCTTCTTCTGGGCAACGCACGCGGTCCATCATTCGCCGAACCAGTTGACGCTTTCCTCGGCGTACCGGCTCGGCTGGACCGGCAAGCTCACCGGCCCCGCCATGTTCTTCGCACCGCTCGTGTGGCTCGGCGTGCGCCCCGAGGTCGTGCTCGCCATCCTTTCGTTCAATCTGCTCTATCAGTTCTGGCTGCACAACACGTGGATTCCGAAGCTCGGCTGGCTGGAGTACGTGTTCAACACGCCGTCGAATCATCGCGTGCATCATGCGTCGAACGTCGATTACCTCGATGCGAACTATGGCGGAGTCCTGATCGTTTTCGATCGCCTGTTCGGCACCTGGGTCGAAGAGCGCGCCGACGAACCATGCCGCTTCGGCCTCGTCACGCCGGTGCGCTCGCGCAATCCGTTCGTAGTCGAACTGGAGCACTGGGCGACGCTGGTTCGCGATGTCCTGACTGCGAGAGACGTCTGGACCGCCGTGCGCTACGTCTTTCTGCCGCCGGGATGGCGCGCGGACGGCCAGGGCGAAACGACCGAGAATTTGCGCAAGCAGCGCGCGCTCGCAGCGGTGCGCACGGACGCGTGAGGTTGATGGATAGTGCTCGCTCGCGTAACGTGGCGCCAGCGGCGCGCGTGCCGCGCCCGCATTGCAACAGGATCAGTGAAGGAAGATGAGCATGGAAAACGGATTGAACGGCAAGGTGGTCGCCGTGACGGGCGGCTTTGGCAGCCTCGGCATGGCCACGGCGCAATTGCTGGCCGAGCGCGGCGCGCGCCTGGCGCTGATCGGGCGGGGCGCGGTGCCCGCGGCGGCGACGCTGCCCGCCGCGCTCGCCGGCGCGCTGTGCCTGGGCGGCGTCGATCTCGTCGATGCGGCGGCTGCGCAGGCCGCGTTCGACACGCTGCACGAGCGGCTGGGCGGACTCGACGCGCTGGTGAACGTGGCGGGCGCGTTCCGCTGGGAGACCATCGGCGACGGCGATGCGCGCACCTGGGACCTGATGTTCGATTTGAACGTGAAGACGGCGCTCAATGCCTCGAAGGCCGCGCTGCCCTGGCTGGTGGCGAGCGGCGCCGGGCGCGTCGTCAACATCGGCGCGGGGGCCGGGCAGAAGGCGGGGCTCGGCATGGGGGCGTATTCGGCTTCGAAGGCGGGCGTGGCGCGCTTGACGGAGGCGCTCGCTGAGGAAGTGAAGGACAAGGGCGTGACCGTGAACGCGATCTTGCCAAGCATCATCGACACGCCGCAGAACCGCGCCGACATGCCCGACGCCGATTTCACGCGCTGGGTGCAGCCGCGTGAGATCGCCGAGGTGATCGCATTCCTGCTCGGCGCGCAGGCGCAGGCGGTCACGGGCGCTTCGATTCCGGTGAACGGGCGCGTGTAAGCGCGGCGGCGTTGGCGGCGACGCCGCGCGGGTGGCTGTGGGTAGCTTCCGGTAGCGGCCGGCAATCGCTAACAGCGGCTAGTGGCTGTGCCCGCCGCCGTGGCCCATGCCGCCACCGCCGCCTTGCCACGTTCCGCCGCCGCCATGCCAGCCGCCGCCGTGGCCGCCGTGCCAGCCACCGCCATGCCAGCCGTGGTAGCAGCAACCGCCGCCGCCCCAGATGGCCACGCCGCCATACCCGAAGCCGAAATAGCCGGGGTAGTAGCCATAGCCATAGGCGTATGGGTAGCCGTAGTAGGGGTAACTGTAGTAATACGGGTAGCCGCTCCCGTCATAGTACGGATAGCCGTACGGCGCGACGGCGCAGCCGGCGAGGACCGCCGCCGCCCCCAGTGTCGATATGAACCGCAACACGATAATCTCCGGAGATATCCGTTTGAAACCGGATGGCGCCGCCAGGTTCAGACAGATTTGTGTCCGCAGATTACCGCAGCGCGGCTGCGCGCGCAGATTTCATGAAGCGGTCAACCGCGTGGCGCGGCCGAAGGCGAGACGGTCGAGCAGCCAGACGGCCACGAGCGTCGCGCCCATCAGCGGGAACACGATGCCGAGCAGCACGAGGCCGGTTTTCCAGGCGCGCAGCGGCGGCGCGGCGCGCTCGCGTGCGGGCGCACCCAGCGCGCCGGTGGCCGTGCGCGCGGGCCGTCGCAGCCACCACATCACGAAGCCCGTGACCGCGAGCGCGGCGAGGCCCAGCGAAATCGCCGCGCAGATCAACTGGTTCGCGAGCCCGAAATAGCGGCCCATGTGCAGCGACGTGCCATACGAAATCGCCTGCGAAACCGCGCCGTAATCCGCGTAGCGGATGTCCTTGAGCACGCTGCCGTTGTACTGGTCGATATAGAGCGTGCGCTCAGCCTTCGGATCGGCCGGAAAGTACGAGACGGTGTAGACGCCGTCGGGCTTGCCCGGCAGCACGATGTCGTAACCGGCGTCGATGCCGAGATCGCGCATCTGCGCGACCACCTGATCGAGCGTCCAGCGGTGCGGTACGGTGCCGCCGCCCGGCGCATGGGCGGTATCGGGCGAGCGCGGCACGCCCACTGCGCCCACGGCCCAGGGCACGTTCGGCAGCGGCAGGTCGTCCATCACCATGCCCGGCATCGAGGACATGTCGTGGCCCGCGTGCGCATCCGTCGTGGCGGCGCTGGGGGCCGGGGCGGCTGCGGCCGGCGCGCCAGGCAGCGCCGATTTCAGCGCGAGTCCGCCACCCCACGCGCCCGCGGGCGCGCCCAGATTCGCGCGCGTGGCGAGCGCCTTGAACTGCTTGCCCCACGAGCCGGTCCACGGCAAGCCGCTCACCACGAACGCGAGCGCGCCCACGGCGAGCCAGATGCCGACGCTCGCATGCACGCTCTTCCAGAACGGCCGCCCGCGCGCACCGAGGCGCGGCAGCAGCGCGGCTCGCCACGACGCGCCCGCGCGCGGCCACCAGAGGGCGATGCCCGTGCCGATCATCACGAGCGTCCAGCAGGCGGCCAACTCCATCAGCAATTCGCCCGGCTTGCCGAGCAGCAGCTTGCGATGCAGCATGCGGTCCACCTGCATGAAGCGGCGATCGACGTCGAGCGTGCCGAGCACCTCGCCATCGTAGGGATTCACGTAGACGCTCTCCTTGCTGCCGCCCGGCAGTGCGAACACGAATTCCGCGCTGCGTGCGGGATTCGCCTCGACATGCGCGCGCAGCGCGCGCGCGCCCTCGGGCAAGGCGGCCTGGGCGCGGGCGAGCAGCGCGTCGGTGGGCAGGCGCGGCGTGGCCGCCGGTGCGACGACGAGCCGGTGCGGGTACAGCAGCGGCTCGATTTGCGGCTGGAAGCAGTAGATCGTGCCCGTGACGGCGAGCACGATCAGCAAGGGCATGACGAACAGGCCCGCATAAAAATGCCAGCGCCATAGCGTGCGGTAGCCGGGCTGGGCCGCGTTGGCGGCGGGCGCGCTGCGGGTGGCCGGGGCGGCGCTCGTGTGGCCGGATGTCGTTGACATGGAATGCTCCTTGTTGAGCCATGACGGCTCGGTTGCATTGGCGATTCGGTCGGTTGCGAACACGGTTGCGGGCGAGCCGCTCAAATTCCGAGCTTCGCTTCGAGGTAGAACGTGCGGCCGGGGTACGGGTGATAGACGAAGTAGCGCGTGTCGAAGAGGTTGTCGACGCCCACGCCTATCTGGCTTTTCTTCGTCGGCCGGTAGGTGAACTTCATGTCGACGACCGCATAGGTGCTCGTGCCGCCGAACACGTTCGGGTTCGTGTCGGTGTTCGTCAGCGTGTTGTACTGGCGGCCCGAGTAGCGCGCGGCCAGCGTGAGCGCCGAGTGCGCGTCGAAGCGGTAGGTCGCGACCAGGTTCGCGCGCCACAACGGAATCCGGTAGAAGTACTTACCGACGGTCGCGGGGTTTTGCGCGTTCTCCAGGATCTTCGACTGCGTATAGGCGACGCTCGCCGCGAGATCGAGGCCATGCAGCATGACGTCCTCGCCCTGATAGCTCGTTTCCACGCCGCGCGAGCGCACCTTGCCGATGTTCTGGAAGTTGGTGACGTTGGGGATGACGGTCGTATCGGTCTGGCTGAAGATGGTGTTCTTCACGTCGTCCTGAAAGAGCGTCAGGCGAAAGAGGCCGTTCCAGTGCGCCCATTCCGCGCTGAGTTCCTTCGAGAGATCGTCCTCGGGGCGCAGGTTCGGATTGTTGTTGACGATCGACGAGCCGTTCACCTGGCCCTGGAAAAGTTCGCTCACGGTGGGGAAGCGATAGGCGCGCGCGATCGACGCGCGCAGCGTCAGGTCGTCGGTCACGTCGAACGAGAGCGACGCCTTGGGAGAAAGGTGCCGGTCGCCCACGTTCGCATAGGGCAGGTTCACGCCGCCCAGTGCCTGATAGCCGTCGTAGGCGCGCCAGTCCTCGTAGCGCACGCCGTACACGAGTTTCCAGCGCGGCAGGAAGCGCCACGCGTCCTGCGCGTAGAACGCCTGGGTTTCGGTCTTGCCCGCGAAGGCGTTGGCGAAGCCGGCCGCGCCGCCATCGCGCCACGCGAGCGTGTTGTACGTGCGGTTGTCGAGCGTGTAGTTGTCGTAGTGATAGCCGAAGGTGAGCCAGTGGGCCATGAGGCCCGCATCGGGCGTGTGGGGTGTCCACGTCGTCTTGAGGTCGAGCGTCTTCCAGCCCGTGCCGTCGCCTAGTGTCATCACGCCGGGACCGTTGCCGGGGCCGCCTGCATTCGCCGTGCGCGCGACGCTGTTGCTTACGTCGTAGTACGAAGCGATAGCCTCCGCGTTCCAGCCGCTCGCCTGGTGTGTGCGCAGCGTTGCGCCGTAAAGCCAGTTTTCGCTCCAGCCGCGGCTCGGTGCGAGCGCCGCGGCGGGAATGGTGTACTCGTAGCCGTTGATCGAGACCCGGCCGCTGTACACGGGATTGCCGTTCGCGTCGTACAGGAAGGTCGAAGTCGCGCTGTCGTAGGTCTGGTGCCAGTAGCCGAGCGTCACGCCGCCTTGCACGGTAGGCGTGAAGTCGTACTGCATGCGCAGCTTGAACTGGTCCTGCACCGTGTGCTCGATGCCTTCGCCGTTCACGCCGAGCACGACGGTCGGCGTGTTCGTCTGGTTGTTGTAGACGTACGCGCCATGCACCGGAATGTCGCCGGGCTGCGCGGGTTTCGTCGACTGTGCGAGCGTGGCGAACTGCAACGGCTGGCTCGTGTTCTCCAGATGGTTCACGCCGAGCAGGTACGAGAACTTGCCGATGCGGTCGCCGATCGACGCGCTCATCTCGCTGCCGTTGAAGTTCTGGTTCACGCCATAAAGGCTGAAGTGCTGCGTGAACGCCTTCACGTCCGCGTTCGCTTCGAACTGCTTTGGCATGCGCGTGGTGATGAGCACGGTCGCGCCGAGCGAGTTGCCGGGATAGAGCGCGGAGAACGGCCCGTAGATCACGTCGACCTGCTGGATCTGGTCGGGAAACACCATCGACCAGCGCGGCGGAAACGTGTAACTGTTGCCGAGGAGATTCGAGAGCAGCAGGCCGTCCGCGTAGACGAGGCCGCGCGCGCTCTGCGTGTTGCTCGTGCCGCGCACGGCGATGATCGAGTTCAGGTCGCCCACGAAGCGCTTGCGCACCGCGAGGTTGGGCAGATACTTGAGCACGTCCTCGGTGTTGACGACGTTCCAGTTGTCGAACTGCGCGGGCGTGACGGTTTCCACCGTCGCGGGCAGGTTCGGATCGACGGCGGGCGTGGCGGCGCCGCCCGAGCCGCTGCTTGCGGTGCTCGCGCTCACCGTGACTGTGGGCAGCGTGGCGGTGTCGGGGGCTTGGTTTTCGGCGGCATGCGTCGCAACGGGGGCGACCAGGGCGAGCGGCAAAAGGGGCGGAAAAACGCGCGGCAGCACACCGAGCGCGAGGCGCACGGCATGCCGCTGCGCGCGCGGCGTTGCGCGTTCGCGTGGGCGAACGGCAGCGCCACGCGTGGCGAGCGTGGACATGAAATCCTTTCCTGTAGACGAAGGGCGAACGGCAGCGCGCCATGCGTGCTCGTTGCGCGCGCAAGCCAGTCGCGCGCTGCTTGCGACTGCTGCTTGTGCCTGTTTCGTGTGTTGTTCACGAACAGATCACGAGCGTTGCGCAGACGAATGACGAGCGGGTCACGAGCAAGTCGCGATCACGCGGCCGGTATCGGCAAATCTCAGGAAAGGAGCGGTGGGGCGCGTGGCCGCCCCGAAGGGAATGCGCCGAGCGGGAGGTCGTGCGTGACCGGCGGCGCGATGGTATCGAGCGCGACGGCGATGGAGAAAAGCGGCTCGGGCGCGGCGACCGAAGGCATCGCCACGTGGTGTTCGAGCAGGTGGCAGTAGCCGCAGGCGCCGAATGCATCGTCGTGCGAAAGATGCGGTGCGCTTTGTGCCGGCTGCAAGGCCGAGCAGAGCGGGGCGTCCGGCTCGTGCGCGCGGTGCGCGGCGGCGAGCTGGCTCACGAGCGGCGCAAGCACGATGAGCCACATGGCGACGAGGCCAAGCCATGCGGTCAGCAGTGAATGCTTGCGTGGATTCATGAGAATGAGAATGAATGCGCGGCGCAGTCTAACACGGCGCACCGCGTTTGCGCACGCTCACGGGCCGCGTTGAGGCGTGCCATAAGCGCGGCGCTATGTCGCGCCCGCGCGCGTTTTCGAAGGGTTTCGATGGTCGCAGCGCCCGGCGAGGGCGACTATCGAGCTATCCGATACGACCCAGGAGCCGTCCGCCAAGGGCGGGAACGTCCATGTCCGTCTTTTTTCTGCGCCGCGCGCCCGGTGTGCGCTGGACTCCACGTCTGCCCGAGCATCGTGGCGAACACGATGGCGGCGAGATGCCTCGCACGAGCAAGACCTCGCCCTGCGACCTCGTGCTGCCGAAGAGCTTCGCGCTGCGGCTTGCCGTGCATCACCCCGTGACGCCGAGCAGTCCTGTGCGCTGTCCGCTCGATGAAACCGCATTGCGCCAGTGGTGCGTGCGTTTGCAGAACGACGATTGCCCGAACGAAGCGTCCCTCGAAGCGCCGATGTTTCTCAAGCGTTCGCGCTGAGCGAGAAACATGCGTTCAAGCGGCGTCGCGAGACGCCGCTTGAACGCGCATGGCGTTGAGTTCGGCCGCCACGGCGGCCGCGAGATCGCCGACGTCATCGGTCCACTGCCCGGCTTCTCGCGTCGTCGCGCGCAGTTCGAGGCAGGCTTCGTTGAGCATCGAAGGGCCGAGAACCGCGAGGCCGCCCGAGACGCGGTGTGCCCAGTCGCGCAAGCGCTTGAAGTCGCGCTGCTGCGCGATTTGCGCGTAATCGGCGATGTCGCGTTCGGCCTGCTCGATGAAGAGTCCGGCAAGCGGGGCGGTGAGCGCCGGAAAGCGCGGCAGTTCTTGCGCCGTGTCTGTTTCGGAGTCCTGCGCGGTCGCTGTATCTTGCGAAGCCGGTGTGCGTGCCGATACGTCCGACAGCACACGCGCAAGCTCGGCGAGGGCGAGCGGCTTGGTGAGGTAGTCGGTGAAGCCCAGTGCGCGTCCTTGCGCGATCTGCTCGGGCAAGGCGTTGGAACTCAATGCATAAACAGGAAGATCGGGGAACTTTGCCCGCGTTGCTTCGAGCAGCGCGTTGCCGTTCATGCCCGGCATGTTCAGGTCGGTGAGCACGAGATCCACCTCGCGCTCGCCGAGCCGCGCGAGCGCTTCCTCGCCGTCCTTCGTTTCGATCACGTTCGCACCCAGCGTGCGCAACTGGTCGCGCAGCAGCCCGCGGTTCAGCAGATTGTCTTCGGCGATGAGGACATTCAGGGATGCGAACTGTCCGCCTTCCAGTTGCACACTGGTTTCCGGTTGGGGCGTGCCGGCCGTCGAGGCGCCCCCGCCGCGCACGATCATCTGCGTGGCGGCGCGGATGCCCGCGAGGCTGTAGAGGCTCACCTCGACCGCGCCGCCTCCCAGCTCCAGCGGCACGAGCGGTCCGTCCTGGCGCAGCCACACGATCTTCGCGCTCTCACCCCAGAGCGGCGCGACGTCGTCGCGGGCGAACTCGTCGGTCACGAGCAGATAGTCGAACGTGCCCTCGCGCGGCGGTTCATCGAGGCTCAGGAAGGTCGGCGCGCTCGCGCGGGCGTCGAACAGGTTGGCGAGCCATTCGCGGTTTTCGGGCGCGCGGCACAGGATGGCGGGGTGCGCGTCGTGCAGCGTCCATTCCTCGCCCGCGGTGGTCTCGCCCTCGGCCCTTAGCGGCAGCGTGACCGTCACGCGCGTGCCCACGCCAAGCGTGCTGTCGAGTGCGATGCGCCCGTGCATCAGCTGGGCGAGGCGCGCGCAGATCGAAAGCCCGAGGCCGGTGCCGCGCGCCTGCGTGAGGCGCTGGCCGTCGCCTTGCGTGAAGGGCTTGAAGAGATGCTGCTTGAGGTCGTCGGAAATGCCGCCGCCGGAGTCGCTCACGCCGATCTCCAGCGCGCCTTCGCGCCAGCTCGCGCGCAGCACGATCTTGCCCGAGCGGGTGAACTTGAAGGCGTTGCTCAGCAGGTTGTTGACGATCTGCGCAAGCCGCACGGCGTCGAAGTGAAGTTGCGCGGGGATCGCGCGGTCCATCACGAGGAAGAACGGCAGGCGCTGACGCACGGCGAGCGGAGCATGCGCGAGCGCGATGCGGCCGAGCAGTCCCGCGATCGAACCGGGCGCCTCCGTGAGCTTCATCTGCCCCACGTCGATCTTCGAAAAGTCCAGCACGTCGCTCACGATCTGTAGCAACTCGGCCGCGGAAATCTGCATGGCCTGCACGCGCGCACCCTGTTCGGGCGCGAGCGGCCCACGCGCGACGAGTTCGATATTGCCGACGAGCGAAGCGAGCGGCGTGCGGATTTCGTGGCTCATCGCGGCGAAGAAGCTCACTTTCGCGCGGGCGGCTTCGTCGCTCATGCGCTTGGCCTCGCGCAGCAGCCGCTCGACCTCGTAGTGCTTCGACATGTCGGCGACCGCGCAGAACATCACGTCTTCGCGGTTCATCGTGGCGGGCGCATAAGTGATGGCGAGATGCAGGCCCTCTTCGCCGGGGCGCTCGAGCGAGTACGGCAGTTCGTACACCGGCGTTTCGTCGTCGCTGTGCGCGGGCGTGGGCCAGGGCAGGTGCTTTTCGAATTCGGCGCACAACGTGTTCGGCAGGCGCGTGGCGTTCGCGTCGAGCCCGAGCACGTTGCGCACGATCTGGTTCGCCACGACGATCTCGAAGTTGCTGCGCCTCACGATGCACAGGCCGACCGGCGTGGCGTGAACGAGCAGATGGTTGAGCAGCTCGCCTTCGAGCGCTCGGCTCGCCTCGTCATAAGTGCGCGTGAGCACGCGGCGGTTCCAGTAGTGCGAGAGCGTGATGAGCATTGCCACGAGCGCGGCCGTGAGCGCGAGGATGATGAGGAGCGGCAAGCGAATCAGCGCGAACTGCTGGCCCCACGAGAGCGTCACGATGTAGCGGCCGAAGCCGTACGCGAGAGGTTGTTCGCGCAGCACCCAGCCAAAGCGCGCGAGCGCATGGAACGAGCCGGTCGGGAGGTTCGCGATGCGCCTGTCGAGCAATTGCGCGGCGGGCGCCGAGAGCGGGCCGGCGAGCATGGCGCCCTCGGCGTCGAACAGCGTGGGCATGACGCGCGAGTCGTTGTCGCGTGCAATGCGATCGAACGCGGCGAGATCGACGCTCGTCAGCACGAACGCATAGGGCTTGCCGTCCTTGAGCACGCTCAGCGCGCCGAGCACGAGCGAATCCGGGAAGCCGAGTGCCGCGGGAGGCCGGAACCAGATGACTTTCAGTTCGCGTGCGGCCCTAACCGGGTCCGTTGCGCGCGCCGTCATGCGCAGAAGCACCGCGTCGGCGAGCAGGCGCGCGTGCGCTGCGGCGTCCTCCAGCGATTGCGTCGGCTCGTGGGCGGCCGGGCCGAGCCGGTAGCCGTACGCGGCGCTGCCGTCCGCCGCCAGCAACAGCAGGGGCGCGTCGGGAGAGACCGCGCTCGCGAGCCGCACGGTGCGATTGCAGGCCGCGCGCAATTCGGGCGCGCCGTTCAGGCCCGCGAAGGTCGGCGCGCACGGCGCCGGCGCGTTGTCGTCCGGCGGCCCTGCGCGTGGGGATGCGCTTTCGAGTGAAAGGACGACTTGTGTGCCGATGACCAGGGTGTGCTGACGCTCGATCAGCGCGTCGACTTGCGCGCTGGTGGTGCGGGCGCGTAAGGCCTGCGTGCGCAGCGAGGCGAACGTGACGCTGGCGATCGCGATGGCCGCCATGCACAGCGCCGCGAAAATCAGAAGGCCCGTGAGCATCGCGAACACGCGCCGTTCGCGTTTCAGGTTGCGCTCGAGCGCGCCGAGCGCTTCATAGGGCGAGGTATGAGCGAAGCCGTTCCGATACGCGGAGCGCGGCATTACGCGAATCCGTTTTCGCTGGCGTACCTGATCAGGTCGGCATTCGATTCGAGGTGGAGTTTGCGCATGGCCGCGCGCTTTTGCGTGGCGACGGTGGTCACCGAGCGGTTCAGCCGCTTTGAGATTTCGGTCACGCTCAGGCCGAGCGCGAAGAGGCGCACCACTTCCAGCTCGCGCGGCGAGAGCGGTTGATTGCGCTGGAATTCGTCGGAGTTCGAACCTTCTTTCGCGAGGCGCTCGGCAATGCGGGCGGAAAGCGCGGTGCCCGCCTGCGCGAGCGCGCGACGGCAGACTTCGCCGAGTGCGGGAATCGGCTCGTCCTTGCCGATCAGCCCGGACACGCCGAGTTGCGCGAGTTCGTGCAGGATGCCGCCGTTGGTGAGCATCGTGAATACGACGACTGGCGTGTCGGGGTGGAGCCGGCGCAGCCTGCTGATGAGCCGCAGCCCGTCTTCGTCTTCGACTTCGCCTTGCATCGAGAAGTCCGTGACGATGAGATCGCACGCGCTCTCGCGCAAGGTGTCGATGAGGGCAGCGCCGGTGCTGGCTGTAGCGATCACCTTGAAGCCCGGCATGCCGTTGAGGTAGTCGCTGATCGCTGTCAGCACGACTGGATGGTCGTCGGCCACCACGACCCGCACGTCTTGCGTCGCATTCGTCATGGGCGTGAGAGAGTCGCCTGAAGTCGGAAAACCCCAAGGGCCATGCCAGCAGAGTCAGGCTTCAGCGATTGCGCCGCTCTGCCATCGTGTCACTGATTATATGTCAGGCCTTACTGATGTTTGTCTGAGTTGGCGTAGGGCGGCCGGGCGGCCTTTTTCGCCGGCGTGGCGGCCGGGCAGTGGGCGTGGAAGCACGACACCGTGAACTGCGAGCGCGCGCCGCTGGACGAGGTGCAGGCGTGGCTGCACGTGCGCGTGGTCATCTGGACGAAGCGCAGCGGGACGGAGCGCGTCGCGGCAAGCGGCGCCGCAGGGCGAGTGGCCGCAGGTTCTCGCGAGTTCGCCCATTTCGCGCTCGCCACGTGGAATACCAGCGCCCAGACGCCCATCGAACCGCCCAGCGCGCCGGCGGCGGCCGGCAGCCAGAAGGCGCCGGCGGGCGAGCGCCACAGCAGGAACAGCATGGCGACGAAGCTGACGTAGAAGACCGGCAGCAGATAGATGCCCGCGCCGCTCAGGTATTCGCAGGCACGCGACAGCGCCTGGCTGCGCGGTTGCGGCGTACGGTCTGGCGTGCTGTTGGGCATGGCGGTTCTCCTCGGATGTCGGGCTCGGGGCGAGGGCGGCGGCCGTTGCGGCAGACCTCGTCGAGACATGACCCCAATGTAGCGAGCGGGGTGCCGCGTCGACATAGAAGGATTTCGAGAAGTGGAGCCATGCTGCATCGCACCGAAGGGCGGGAACACCCTGATGCCGGGGAGCGAACTCCATGCGCGGCGCATGGTCCTATACCCCCAAGGATGGCGGTCACGGGCGCGAGTGCCGGCCGGCCACGCGGCGGCGCGCCCCTTCGCGCGCGACTGCCGTGGCGTATCGGCCCGCGAATTTTCCAGGCCCGCGCCCCTGCGCGCTATCCTGTAGGGCTTTGCGCACGGCCAGGCAATAGCGCGGCCGGCGCGGGCAATCGAAGTCACCTATCCACAGGAACACCGCAATGCGCCGACGTCAATTCATACTCAATTCCAGCGCCGCGCTCGCCGCAAGCGGCTTTGCGCTTGCCGGCTGCACGACGACCCCGCTGGGTTCGCAGGACAGCGCCGCGCAGAACGCGGCCAAGCGCAACGCCATCGACGCGGGCGTGGACAGCACGCTCACGCGGCTCTACAGCACGGTGAGCGGCTCGCAGGAGTTGATTTCGAAGGCGAGCGGCGTGCTCGTCTTTCCGCAGGTGTTGGCGGCAGGCTTCTGGATCGGCGGTCAGTACGGCACCGGCGCGCTGCGCGTGCAGGGCCGCACCACGGGCTACTACAGCACGGTGGCGGGCTCGTTCGGCTTGCAGATCGGGGCCCAGTCCAAGGCCATCATCTTCGCGTTCATGAATCCGGTTGCGCTCGACGACTTCACCAGCAGCCAGGGATGGTCGGCCGGCGCGGACGCCACGGTCGCGGTGGTCACCGTGGGGGCGAACGGCAATGTCGATACCTCGACCGCCATGAGCCCCGTCGAAGCGTTCGTGCTGACCAACGGCGGCCTCATGGCGGGGGTGTCGCTCGAAGGCGTGAAGGTCTCGCGCCTCGTGATCTGAGCGGCGCGAGTACGGCAATGAGCGCAGATACCCGCGTGGGGATGCCCACCTTCCGCCGCAAGCACAAGATCCACTTCTCGGAGTGCGATCCGGCCGGCATCGTCTTCTATCCGCAGTATTTCGTCCTGTTCAACGACCTCGTCGAGTCGTGGTTCGACGAAATGCTGCCGCAGGAGGGCTATCACGGCGTGCTGGGCGTGCGCCGTGTGGGCATGCCGACCGTGCGGCTCGAAGTGGACTTCAAGGCCATCAGCAAGATGGGCGACGAGGTCTGGTTGTCGCTCGAGGTCGTGCGGCTCGGCGAGGCTTCGCTCACGCTCGCGTGGGCCTGCACGGGCGTGGACGGCGTGCTGCGCATGGCGGCGCGCCAGACCATCGTCACGACCTCGCTCGACACCCATCGATCGATCGGCATTCCTGATGACATTCGCCGAGCGATCGAAACGGCCATGGCGGCCGCTCGCGAGTGAGGCTCAGGCGGCGCCGGCCAGCGCCGCCTGCAACGTGGCGAAGGTCTTTTCGTCGGTGCGCTCGAAGTGCAGCGGCGTGACCGAAACGCGCCCGGCGTTCACCACGGCCGTTTCGCTGTCGGGACTGTTTTCGCGCGGGCCGCGGTTAAAGCGCAGCCAGTGGTAGTCCATGCCGCGCGGGTCGATCTGCGGCACGACGTCGATGCCCTGCACGAGCCCCACGCCCTGGCGCGTGACCGTGAGCGGGCCGGCCGCGCTCGCGTCGATATCGGGGAAGTTCACGTTCAGGCAGACGGGTGCGTCGTGCGCGACCGCGGCGAGGCGGCGGATCACGTCCGGCGCGAGCGCGCGGGCCGTGTCCCAGCGCACGTGGTCGCGGTCGCGGAAGGTCTGGCTCAGCGCGATCGACGGCAGGCCGAGCAACAGGCCCGTCATGGCCGCGCCCACCGTGCCGGAGAACATCGTTTCCACGCCGAGGTTGCCGCCGCGGTTGATGCCCGAAAGCACGAGCGAGGGCCGCACGTCGCCCATCAACTGGCGCACCGCCATCACCACGCAATCGCCGGGTGTGCCGAGCACGCCGAAGCGCCGCTCGCCGCGGCGGCTCACGCGCAGCGGCGTGTGCAGGCTGATGGAGTGCGAGGTGCCGCTCTGGTCGTGCTCGGGCGCGACGACCCAGACTTCGTGCGCCAGCTCGGCGGCCACGGCTTCGAGCACGGCGAGGCCGGGGGCGTCGATGCCGTCGTCGTTGGTCAGGAGCACGCAGGGGAGTTTCGTATCGGTTGCGGACATGGAGCGCTCTGGTCGGGTGCAGGGTCGGGGAAACAGGCATTATTCCAGAGTGCGCCGCAGGCTGCATGCGCGCCCCGCGCTCGCCGCCGCGCATTCAGTTAAGAATGCGAATGAATCGGGCGTTTGCTGGCGTTTGCCCGGCGCTCGCATGCGTTTCCGGGGCGCGCCGGTCAGTGGGGCGGCGTGGCCTGATGCGGGGTACGGCCGGGCCGCGCGCCTCGGGCGCGTCCCATCTGGGTAGGTTGTGTCACGTATCCGGGATAGACTAGCGCGTCGGCGCCGTGACGCGCGCCCCGCAGCCAGGAGATGTAAGTGAAGCCGCAAGCCACGCCGGACCTTGCCCGCATTCTGTTCATCGTCGCGATACTTTGCGCGCTGACGATCGGCAGCCTCTATGTGATGCGCCCGTTCCTCCCAGGGCTGATCTGGGCCACGACCATCGTCGTCGCGACGTGGCCCGCCATGATCGGCATAGAGCGGCGCTGCGGCAACCGCCGCTGGCTCGCCACGCTCGTGATGCTGGTGATCCTCCTCGTGGTGATCGTCCTGCCGCTCTATGAAGCCGTGTCGACGCTCGCTGTGCACGGCGGCGAAATCATGGACGTGATCCGCAAGCTGCCCGACTATGCGTTGACGTCGCCGCCGGAGTGGATTCGCGAGATTCCCGTGGTGGGCGAGCGCATTGCGGGCAAATGGCAGGAGTTCTCCGATGCGGGCCCCGGCGGCCTGCTCGCGCAACTGGAGCCCTACGCGACCATCGCCGCCCACTGGTTGATCGGCCATGCCGCCTCGGTGGGCGTGTTCGTCATGCACATGTTCATTACGATCATCATCACGGGCATCCTGTACAGCCAGGGCGAGCACGCCGCCGCCTATGTCACGCGCTTCGCGATCCGCGTCGCTCCGGCCTATGGCGAGCAGGCCGTGAAGCTCGCGGGCGCTTCGATTCGCGCCGTGGCGCTCGGCATCGTCGTCACGGCGATCCTCCAGTCGGCGCTGGGCGGCATCGGCCTCGCCGTGGCCGGGGTGCCGGGCGCGGGCGTGCTCACGGCCGTGATGCTCATGCTCTGCCTCGCGCAGATCGGTCCCACGCTGCCGCTGCTCGGCGGCGTGATCTGGCTGTTCATGCACGACGCGCACGTCGTGGCCATCCTGCTCGCGGTGTGGTCCGTGATGGTCGCCATGCTCGACAACCTGGTGCGCCCCGTGCTGATCCGGCGCGGCGTCAATCTTTCGATGCTGCTGATACTCTCCGGCGTGCTCGGCGGCTTGTTCGCCTTCGGCATCGTCGGGCTCTTTATCGGGCCGGTGATTCTCGCGGTGTCTTCCACCTTGCTGACGGCGTGGATACGCGACCCGGCGGCCGGCGTGCGCGACGCGGGCGAGCCGGCTACCCGTCAAGACGTTTGACCGGGCAAAGCCAATCCGATCCAGACGCAAAACGTCTCCTTGACGACGCGCCGTTCGATTCGACGTTACGATGACGTCTGAATTTCGCGACGGCATTCGTTAGAGCATTCAGCGGCGCTCGTGGCGGCACGCTTCGTCCCGGCTCCGGTCGCGGGCGGCGGCCTCACGTGCGCCGCGCACCGCTTCCAAGGAGAGGAAATGGCTCAGTTCAACTGCGATATCTGCGGCGTGCGCCCCGCGACGGTGCGGGTCGCCGTGTTGCAGGACGGCAGACGGCGCTTTCTCGATGTCTGCGATTATCACTATGCGCAGCTCACCCGGCATCAACGCACGTTGAGCCCGCTGGAGTCGCTGTTCCGCGCTTCGCAGCAGGGCGGCGGCGCGCCGCAGGAACCCGTCGCGCAGGCCATGGAGGCGGGCGACGGCGCGATCGTCGAGCGCTACTTCAGCGACGTGGCGCGCGAATTGCTGCAACGCGCGGCCGAGCGCGCGGTGCAGTTCGGGCGCCGCGAGGTGGACACCGAACATCTGCTTTACGAACTCGCGGGCAATGATGCCGGCGCGGCCATCCTCAAGCGCCTGGGCATTCAGCCCGACGACGTGCGCGCGTTCATCGACGCCAATGCGCAAAAGCGCGAAGGCACGGGCACGCCCGAAGACGGCCGCATCGGCGTCTCGCCGCGCCTGAAGGGCGCACTCGACCGCGCGTTTCTCGTTTCGCGCGAACTGGGCCACAGCTACGTGGCGCCCGAGCATCTGCTGTTCGGGCTTACGCAGGTGCCGGAGAGCTTCGCGGGGCATCTGCTCGGCCGCTACGGCGTCACGCCCCAGAAGGTGCTCCAGGGGCTCGTGGAGGCCCAGGGCGACAAGCGCGAGCGGCCCGCCGCGAAAGGTCCGAGCGCGACGCCGCAACTCGACCAGTACAGCCGCGACCTCACCGCCCTTGCGAGCGAGGGCAAGCTCGACCCCGTGATCGGCCGCTCCAGCGAGATCGAGACGGTGGTGGAAGTGCTCGCGCGGCGGCGCAAGAACAACCCGGTGCTGATCGGCGAGCCGGGCGTGGGCAAGACGGCCATTGCCGAAGGGCTCGCGCAGCGCATGCTCAACGGCGACGTGCCGGAGTCGCTGCGCGGGCGGCGGCTCGTCGAGCTCAACGTCAACGGGTTGATCGCGGGCGCGAAGTATCGCGGCGAATTCGAAGAGCGCGTGAAGGGCGTGATGGAGGAAATCTCGGCGCAGCGCGAGAGCCTCGTGCTCTTCATCGACGAAGTCCACATGATCGTGGGCGCGGGCCAGGGCGGCAACGAAGGCGGCCTCGATATCGCCAACGTGTTCAAGCCGGCCATGGCGCGCGGCGAGCTGAACCTGATCGGGGCGACGACGCTCTCGGAGTACCAGAAGTACATCGAGAAGGACGCGGCGCTCGAGCGGCGCTTCCAGCCCGTGTTCGTGTCGGAGCCGAGCGTCGATCAGACGATCAACATCCTGCGCGGCTTGCGCGACAAGCTCGAGGTTCATCACCACGTCACGATTCGCGACGACGCGCTCGTCGCGGCCGCCGAACTATCGGACCGCTACGTGATGGGCCGCTTCCTGCCCGACAAGGCGATCGACCTCGTCGACCAGGCTGCGGCGCGCGTGCATCTTTCGGCCACCTCGCGGCCTGCCGCGATCCTCGAACTCGAAGCGGAGCTGGCGCAGTTGCGCCGCGAACAGGACTACGCGGCCACGCGCAAGAACTTCGAGCGCGCCCACACGCTCGACGAGCCGATCGCCGACAAGGAGAAGTCGCTCACGCAGGCCACGAGCGAATGGAAAGGCCAGCTCGGCTCGGTCACGTCCGACGTGACGAACGAGGACGTGGCCGAGATCGTGTCGAAGCTCACGGGCGTGCCGGTCACGCAACTGACCGCCGAGGAGCGCACGCGCTTGCTCGAAATGGAAGTGCGCCTGCACGAGCGTGTGATCGGCCAGGAGCAGGCAATCGTCGCGGTGAGCGACGCGGTGCGCCGCTCGCGCGCCGGGCTGCGGCGCGGGCGCCGGCCCACGGCCGTGTTCCTGTTCCTCGGGCCGACCGGCGTGGGCAAGACCGAACTCGCGAAGGCGCTGGCCGAAGTGGTGTTCGGCGACGAGGACGCCATCGTGCGCATCGACATGAGCGAGTACATGGAGCGGCACGCGGTGTCGCGGCTCATCGGCTCGCCGCCGGGCTACGTCGGCTACGACGAGGGCGGGCAGTTGACCGAGAAGGTGCGCCGCCGTCCTTATTGCGTGATCCTGCTCGACGAAATCGAAAAGGCGCACTCCGACGTCTACAACGTGCTGTTGCAGGTGTTCGACGACGGGCGCCTTACCGACGGCAAGGGGCGCGTGGTCGACTTCAGCAATACGATCGTGATCGCGACGAGCAACCTTGGCTCGGACGTCGTCTCGGGCCAGAAGCGCTCGGGGCCGGGGTTCCTTTCCAGCGCCGAAGGATCGATGCAGAACGCCGTGATGGGCGAGTTGCGCCAGCATTTCCGGCCCGAGTTCCTGAACCGCATCGACGAAATCATCATGTTCCAGCCGCTCAGCAGCGACGAGCTTCGCTCGATCGTGCGGCTACAGCTAGAACAGGTCCAGCGGATGGCGCGCAGCCAGGATATCGACCTGACCTTCGACGAGAGCGTGATCGACCATCTCGCCGCCGAGGGATACCGGCCGGAATTCGGCGCTCGCGAGCTCAAGCGGCAGATCCAGCAGGCGGTGGAAAACGAGCTGGCGAAGGAGATGCTCAAGGGCGACGTGAAGGAGGGGGCGAAAGTCCTCTGTCGCTACGACGCGGCGCAGCGGCGCATGGCGTTTGCGTTGCAGGACGCCGGCAACGGCTGATACGACCGCGGCGCAAAACCTGAAACGCTGGCGCGCCCCTAGCGAACCACCTTGGGGCGCGACACCGGTTTGATGTCGGTGCGTTCGACGGCATGCCGGATCCTTGCGAGCAGATCGTCCGTGCCAAAGCGCGGGTCATGGGCGAGGCGCGCGGCGACCGTGTGATAGGCGTCGCGCAGACGCGCCATGATCGCCTCGCTCTCGGCCGCTCCGAGGTCGAGGCGGCGCGCGAACGCAAGGAGTTCGGCGGGCAGCGGAAACGTCTTGCTGCGGTTGAGGCTGAGCGCCATGCGGCCGTCCAGATCCGGGTAGATGTCCGTGCAGACCACGTCGAACACGGGAGCCAGCCGGCGTGGACCCGTCGGATCGATATAGAGGATTCCCAGGTTCTTCATGTGGGCGTCGCCGTCGCGCAACAGGCACGAAAGGGCGATGCGTTCGAAGAGACGCCGCTTTTGCGCCGGGTCGGAGCGCGTGTAGATGTCCACGGCCTTGGCGATCATCTCGTAGCTGCCCTCGTATTTGCCCTTGCCCGTGAGCACGCTCATGTCCTCGAAACCGAGGGGGGAGCCGTTCGCCCCGCGGTCGAAGCGGGACATCACGAAAAGCTGGCCGTCGTCGGATAGCCAGAAGTCGGGGACTTCGAGCGCCGCTTCTTTTGCCACCGACATGCAGAAGAACTCGTTGCGCGCGAGTCCGGGAAAATCCTCGCCTTCGGCTTTCACGATCACCGTGCGCAGCGGCAGCGCCGTGTGCTCCGCCGGGCGCGCGACAGCGTCCCCGGCAAGCGGGACGACGGCCTTCGGTTGGACGCCGGAGATGCCGGAGCCGAGCGCATAGCGGTCGATCAGGCGCTCGAACAGCCGGCCCGACGGCGAGGAGAGCAATTCGTCGAGGCGCTCGCCTTCGCTTTCCGGCACACGTTCGCCCGGCACGGAATAGGTGAGGCGGCCGATCTGGTTGCGCCCCGCGAGAAACAGCAGAAACATGTCGCTCGGCGCGCCATAGCGTGCGAGCCGCTCCTCGATCACGAAGCGCAGGTAGCCCTCCGGGCGGTTCATTGCGAAGACGCCCATCAGGTCGCCGCTCGCGTAGCTCTGGCGGCGCACGGGCATGGTGAGCGACACGCCTGCGACATCGGGCACCTCGCCATAGTTGAAAACGAAGCGGCTTTCGCGCGCCAGCAGACCACTTGGGCCTTGGGGCGTGTGGACTTCGAGCTTGCGGATCTCCCGCAGGAGCCGCTCGAGATCGAAGGGCGCGCTGGTGCTCATTCGTCGTCCCTGAAGATGTCGTTCAGGTCTTCGAGGATCACGGTGTCCATGGGACGCAGGACGACTTCATAGCCGAGCGCGTTCGCGAGCCGGCAGAGTTCACGGATGCCGACGTTACCTGCGTGCTCGGCGTTCGTGATGGTGCGGCGGGCAATGCCTGACCGCTCTGCCAGGGTCTGCTGGGTCAGCTTGCGCTCGCGTCGGGTCGCACGCAGGCTCGCAGCGAGGCGCTCCACGTTGGAGATCGGTGATTGGGCAGCTTTTTTGCGCATCATAGTGCGCATTATAGGTCGGTTTCTGTCAAATTGCGCGCTATTGTGCGCAAATCTCCTGCCGGATCGCTGGCATACACGCAACCAAATGCGCGCTATTGTGCGCAAATGAGTGAATGAATGGGAAATTGCGCAAGATACTGCGCAGAATGAGGTGGCCTTCCAGATGTGGTGCCATGCTCGCTTTCACGGGCAGGGCGTGAGGCGTCCGCGCGCGTTTCATGGGCGTGTATACCCTTTAATTCGAACATTATAGGAATAATGTCAAAAATGTTAGCGTTGATAGTAGAAAATTAACGGTTTACGTAGTAATACATGATAAAAATCGGGCGCTCGCGCACAACAAATCCGCAAACGCCCAACGCTAATCTCAGTCCACCAGCCCGTCTCGCCTCACAGCAGCCGCAACGCCGAGCGCTTGAGCTTGCCGGTTTCGGTGCGCGGAAGCGCGTCGATAAACGCAATCAGTCGCGGATACTTGTAAGCCGCCACGGCGCTCTTCACGAAGCGCTGCAATTCGGCGACCATCGCGTCCCCGGCGCTGAAACCGGGGCGCAAGACGACGAACGCCTTCACCACCTGGCCGCGCAACTCGTCGGGCACGCCCGTCACGCCGCACTCGGCCACGGCGGGGTGCTGCATGAGCACGGTCTCGATTTCGGGCCCCGCGATGTTGTAGCCCGACGAAACGATCATGTCGTCGGAGCGCGCCTGGTAGAACACATAGCCGTCGGCGTCGATGGAAACGGCGTCGCCCGGCAGGTTCCAGCCGCCGCGTACGAACTTCGCCTGGCGGTCGTCGGCGAGATAACGGCAGCCGGTCGGGCCCCGTACGGCAAGATTGCCGGTCACGCCGGGCGCGACGGGTTCCAGGTTGTCGTCGAGCGCCTGCACGACATAGCCGGGCACGGCGCGCCCGATCGAGCCGGGCCGCACATCGGCGCCCGCCGACGATACGAAGATATGAATCAGCTCGGTGCCGCCAATGCCATCAATCATCTCGATGCCCGACGCCTCGCGCCACAGGTCGCGCGTGGCTTGTGGCAGCGCCTCGCCCGCGGAGACTGTCTTGCGCAGGCTGGCAAGATCGTATTGCGTGACGAGCGGCGCCATCTGCCGGTAGAAGGTGGGCGCGGTGAAGACGATCGTTGCGCGAAAGCGCTGGATCGTCTCGAGCAGTAGCGCCGGCGTGAGCTTTTCGATCAGCACCGTCGAAGCGCCGACGCGCATGGGAAAGCACAGGAGGCCGCCCAGCCCGAACGTGAACGCGAGCGGAGGCGTGCCGCAGAACACGTCGTCGGCCGTGGGTTTCAGGATGTGGCGCGGGAACAGGTCGCACATGGCGATCACGTCGCGGTGGAAGTGCATGCAGCCCTTGGGCGTGCCCGTCGTGCCGCTCGTGAAGGCGATGAGGCAAACGTCGTCGCTGGCCGTGTCACAGGCTGTGAAGTCCGCGGGCTTGTCCTTTGCAAGGTATTCGAGCGTGCCCGCCGCATCGTCGTGGAAAAAGCGCACCTGTTGCAACGTTTCACAAAAGAACTCGTCGGCCGGGTCCATGCAGCGCGCGAGTTCATCGCTGAGCCGCACGTCGCACAACGCCGCGTGAATCCGCGCTTTGTCGACGATCTGCTTGAGCTCCTTCGCGCGCAGCAGCGGCATGGTGGGAATCACCACGAGTCCCGCCTTGAGCGACGCGAGGAACGCCACCGCCATTTGCAGCGTGTTGGGCCCGCGCAGCAGCACGCGATTGCCGGGCCGCAAACCCATGTCCTGCACGAGCACGTGCGCGCTGCGGTTGACCAGAGCGAGCAGCTCGGCGTAAGTCGTTGCGTGCGGCTTGCCTTCGATGTCCGACCAGATGGCCGGGCGATCGCCGTGCCCGGCCTCGATTGCGCGGTCCAGCAACTCGACCGCGCAATTCATGCGCGCGGGGTAGGCGACGTCGGGATTGTCGAGCAGCATGACGGGCCACTGCGTCTCGGGCGGCAGGTGGTCGCGTGCGAAGGTGTCGACATGGGCGGTGGGTTGCATGGCGTCTCCGGCTGTCTGCGTGAGCAGATCGTTCTGTTGCGTGGGCGGCGGTCTACTTGCGCGTGAGGCGCGCGTCGTCGGGAATCACGGCGGTGGCCTCGATCTCCACCTTGGCTTCGTCTTCCACGAGCGCGACCACCTGCACGGCGCTCATCGCGATGTCGTAGTCGCCGATCAGCTCGCGAAACGCCGCGCCGATTTCTTTCAGCGATGCCAGGTACTCCTTCTTGTCGGTCACGTACCAGGTCAGGCGCACGAGATGCTCGGGTTTGCCGCCCGCGGCCGCGAGCACGGCCACGATATTGCGCAGCGCCTGCACGGCCTGCGCGCCGAATTCGCGGCTCGTGAAGCGCGCGTTCTCGTCCCAGCCGATCTGGCCGGCGATATAGACCTGGGTGCCCGTGGCGGCGACGCCGTTGGCATAGCCGCGCGGCTTGACCCAGCCTGCGGGAAGAAGGGCTTGTTTCATGTTCGTCCGATTCCGTAGAGGCGTCGCGAAGCGCGTGCTTACGCGGCGTTGTATTCCTTGAGCAAGTCGCGCCCGACGATGAGTTGCTGCACTTCGGTCGCGCCTTCGTAAATGCGCAGCGAGCGGATCTCGCGATAAAGCGACTCGACGACGTTGCCGCTTTGCACGCCCATGCCGCCCCACAACTGCACGGCCGCATCGATCACCTGTTGCGCGCCTTCGCTCGCATGCCACTTGGCCATGGCCGCTTCGCGCGTCACGCTTTCGCCCTGGTCGCGCAGCCACGCCGCGCGATAAACGAGCAGGGCGCTGCTGTCGATGGTGAGCGCCATTTGCGCGAGTTTTGCTTGGGTCAACTGAAAGTCGCCGAGCGCCTGGCCGAACATCTTGCGCGAAGCCGCGCGGGCGAGCCCTTCGGCCATGGCGCGGCGCGCGAAGCCAAGCGACGCCGCGGCTACCGAGGTGCGGAAAATATCGAGCGTACGCATGGCGATCTTGAAGCCTTCGCCGGGCGCGCCGAGCATCTGGGCACGCTTCACGCGCGCGCCGGTGAAGCGCAGGCGCGCGAGCGGGTGCGGTGCGATCACGTCGATGCGCTCGGCGATTTCCAGCCCCGGCGTGTCGGCGTCGACGATGAATGCACTGATGCCGCGCGAGCCCGGCGCTTCGCCGGTGCGCGCGAACACCACATAGAAGTCGGCGATGCCGCCGTTCGAGATCCACGTCTTTTCGCCGTCGAGCACGTAGTCGTCGCCGTCGGCGCGCGCGGCGAGCGCCATCGCGGCGACATCGGAGCCAGCTTGCGGCTCGGACAGCGCGAATGCGGCGATCGCTTCGCCCTGCGCCACGCGCGGCAGATAGCGCGATTTTTGCGCGTCGTTGCCGGCCAGCGAGATGGCGCCGGAGCCCAGGCCCTGCATGGCAAGCGCGAAGTCGGCAAGGCCCGAGTGTTTCGCGAGCGTTTCGCGCAGCAGGCAAACGGCGCGCGTGTCGATGGTGTCGCCGTGGCCGCCGTAAGCGGCGCCGCCCACGCCGTAGCGCAGCCAGCCGGCCGCGCCCAGCTTGCGCACGAGCGCGCGGCAGGTGGCGTCGACATCGTCGTGCGGAACGTGCGCGAGATGCTCGCGTGCCCACGTCTCGATTCCTGTGGCGAGCGCGCGATGGCGATCTTCGAAGAACGGCCATGCAAGCGCGTCGTGGAGAGGGGTGTTAGTGGCAGCGTTCAATTCAGTCCCCCTGAAAAACCGGACGCGTTTTCGCCGCGAACGCTTCGTAGGCGCGGCCGAAATCGCGTGTGGCCATGCAGATCGCCTGCGCCTGCGCTTCGGATTCGATGGCCTCGTCGATGCTCATGGTCCATTCCTGATGCAGCATCGTCTTGGTGATGCCGTGCGCGAAGGTCGGCCCGGCCGCGAGATCGGCGGCGAGCTTTCGGGCGTCGGCGAGCAGCGTTTCGGGGTCGCAAATGCGGTTATAGAAACCCCATGCGTGGCCTTCATCGCCCGTGGCGGAGCGGCCCGTGTAGAGCAGTTCGGCGGCGCGGCCCTGGCCGATGATGCGCGGCAGGATCGCGCACGCGCCCATGTCGCAGCCCGCGAGACCCACGCGCGTGAAGAGGAAGGCGAGCTTGCTGCGCGCCGTGGCGTAGCGCATGTCGGAGGCCATGGCGAGAATCGCGCCCGCGCCGGCGCACACGCCGTCCACGGCGGCGATGATCGGCTGCGGGCAGTGGCGCATGGCCTTCACGAGATCGCCCGTCATGCGCGTGAACATCAGGAGTTCGGGCATGGGCAGGTCGATGAGCGGCGCGATGATGTCGTGCACGTCGCCACCCGAGCAGAAGTTTTCGCCCGAACCGTGCAGCACGACGGCTTTCACGTCGGTGGCGTAGGCGAGTTGGCGGAACAGATCGCGTAGTTCTGCGTACGATTCGAACGTGAGCGGATTCTTGCGTTCGGGGCGGTTGAGCGTGATGGTCGCGACGCGGCCGTCGACCGACCAGCCGAAGTGCTGCGCGCGATAGCCGGCGAGCGTCACGCGGTTGCCCGCGAAAAGCGCCTCGGCGCTGGAAGGTGTCGTCAAGATATGTCTCCCGGGTGTTCTCGGTTGTTCGTGCAATACGGCTTCAGCCTTCGATGCCGTTGCGCAGATGTTGTTTGAGCTTGCCAAGGCGCTCGTGCATCTTCGACTTCTCGTCGAGCGAGAGGCCGCCGAGCAGTTCCACGACCCATTGTTCGTGCGCGCTCGCCATGCGGTCGAAGAGGGCGCGGCCCTCGGGCGTGAGGCGCACCGCGAAGGAGCGCCGGTCCTCGGGCGCCACGTCGCGCACGACGAGGCCTTCTTTTTCGAGCTGATCGGTAATGCCCGTGACGTTGCCGCCCGTCACCATGAGGCGGCGCGAGAGCTCGGTCATGCGCAGTCCTTCGGGCTGGCGCTCGAGTTGCGCCATCAGGTCGAAACGCGGCAGCGTGGTGTCGAATTCGGCGCGCAGACGGCGGCGTAGCTCCGCTTGCACGAGGTTCGTCGTGGTGAGCAGACGCAACCACAGGCGCAGGCCCATGTGGCTGTCGGCGCCGGTGCTCATCTCCATGTCGACGACATTCCCGGCCGGCTTCTCCACGCCTTTGCGCGGCGCTTTCGCCGTGGCTTTTGTGGCAGCGGGCTTGCGAGTGGATGTGGGCGATGTCATGTGATTTCTCCACCGGAAACGGAAAGGGATTGCCCGGTGATCGCCGACGATCCGGGCGAGCAAAGCCACAGCACCGCGTTGGCGACTTCCTCGGGCGTGACGAAGCGTTGCTGCGGGTTGTGGCGCACGAGGATGCTGCGCGCCTCGGCTTCGCTGCGCGAGGTTTTGCGTGTGATTTGTTCGAGGGACGCGTGCAGCAGTTCCGTTTCCGTGTAGCCGGGGCACACGGCGTTCACGGTCACGCCTTGCGTGGCGACTTCCAGCGCGAGCGCGCGCGTCATGCCGATCACGCCGTGTTTCGAGGCGCAATAGGCGGCGACGTAGGGATAGCCGACCTGGCCCGCCGTGCTCGCGACATTGACGATGCGCCCGGCCTTGCGCGCGAGCATCGCGGGAAGCACCGCGCGCGTGCAGAGAAACGCGCCCGTCAGATTCACGTCGAGCATGCGTTTCCACAGCGCGAGATCGGTTTGCGCGAAGGGCGCGGCCTGCGCCTGGCCTGCGTTATTCATGAGGATATCGACGTCGCCGAGTGCGCCGGCCGCGCGCGCGAACGCAGCGCTCACGCCTTCTTCGTCGGTGATGTCGACACTCACGCAAGCCACACGCTCGCCGCCGCCGAGCGCCGAGCGCTGCGCGTCGAGGCGCGCGGCGTCGCGGCCCATCAGTGTGACGCGCGCGCCGGCCTGGAGCAGCGCGGCGGCGGTGGCCGCGCCGATGCCGCTGCCGCCGCCTGTGACGACGGCGTGACGATCGCCGAGGATTGCCTGGTCAGCCTGGTTCATGCTCACACGGTTCCTTCCGCACGTTGGGCGCGTTCGATTGGCGACAATCCCGCGGCGGCTGCGGCTGCCGCGCGTTCGCGTTCGATGTTGCGTTCGAGTTGCGTCTTGGCCGCGGTGTACTGGTTCGGCCACTTGATGTCGAGGTAGCCAATGCGGGCGGCTTCGGTGAGCGTCCACGAAGGATTGGCCAGATGCGGCCGCGCCACGGCGCACAGGTCCGCGCGCCCGGCCGCAATGATGCCGTTCACGTGGTCCGCTTCGGATATCGCGCCCACGGCGATCGTGGCGATGCCCGCCTCGTTGCGCACGCGATCGGCAAACGGCGTCTGGAACATGCGGCCATACACGGGCTTTTCGTCTTTGCTCACCTGGCCCGAGGAGACGTCGATCATGTCCGCGCCCGCGGCCTTGAACGCGCGGGCGATCTCGATGGCGTCGTCGGGCGTGTTGCCGCCTTCGACCCAGTCGTGGGCGGAGATGCGCACGGAAATCGGCTTGTCTTCCGGCCACACCGCGCGAATCGCCTTGAAAACTTCGAGCGGATAACGCAGCCGGTTTTCGAGCGAACCGCCGTATTGATCCGTGCGTTGATTCGTGAGCGGAGAGAGGAAGCTCGAAAGCAGATAGCCGTGCGCGCAGTGCAGTTCGAGCCAGTCGAAGCCGGCTTCAGCGGCCATTTGCGTGGCGCGCACGAATTGGGCTTCGATTTCGCGCAGTTCCTCGATGCTTGCCTCATGCGAGCACTGGCTCACGCCGCGCAAATACTGTTGCGGCGAAGCGGAAACGAGCGGCCAGTTGCCATCGTCGAGCGGCTGGTCGATGCCTTCCCAGGCCACGCGCGTCGAGCCCTTGGCACCGGAGTGGCCAAGCTGCATGCCGATTTTCGCGTCCGAATTCGCGTGCACGAAATCGACGATGCGCTGCCACGCCTGCCGATGCTCGGGCGCATACATGCCGGGGCACGCGGGCGTGATGCGCGCCTCGGGCGAGACGCAGGTCATCTCGGTCATCACGAGCGCGGCGCCGCCCATGGCGCGCGCGCCGAGATGCATGAGGTGATAGTCGCCCGCCACGCCGTCGTGCGCGGAATACTGCGCCATCGGCGAGACCACTACGCGATTCTTTAACGTTACGCCGCGCACCGTAAAAGGCGTGAACATGGGCGGCACGGCGCGCGCGTTGTTGTCGGCTTTGCCACCCGCGCGCTGCGCGAGCCACGTTTCGAAGCCGGACAGATAACCCGCATCGCGTTCGCGCAGATTCTCATGCGAGATGCGCTGCGAGCGCGTGAGCAGCGAATAGGCGAACTGCTCGGGCTCGAACTGCGTATAGCGGTCCACGTGTTCGAACCACTCCGTGGAGTTGCGCGCCGCGTTCTGAATACGCAGCACGTCCACGCTGCGCACGTTCGTATAGTGCGTGAGCGCCGCGCGCGGGTCGCCTGGGTGCGCTTCCATGCTGTTGGCGAGTTCGATCGCGTCTTCGAGCGCGAGCTTGGTGCCGGAGCCAATCGAGAAGTGCGCGGTGTGCGCGGCGTCGCCCATCAGCACGACCGGCGTTTGCTTGCCGTCGGCCGCGGTTTTCCAGTGAACCCACTCGCGATTGACCACGCGCGGAAAGCGGATCCACTGCGACGAGCCGCGCAGATGCGACGCGTTTGAGCGCAGCGCATGACCGTCGAGATAGCGCGCAAACAGCTTTTCGCAGAACGCGATGCTGTCTTCCTTGCTCATGGTGTCGAGACCGGCGGCGCGCCACACGTGATCGGGCGTTTCGACAATGAATGTCGAGGTGTTGTCGTCGAAGCGGTACGCGTGCGCCTGGAACCAGCCCCATTCGGTTTCTTCGAACGCGAACGTGAACGCATCGAAGAGCTTCGAGGTGCCGAGCCACACGAAGCGGCAATCGCGCAGGTCGATGTCGGGCTGATAGGTGGCGGCGTACTTCTGGCGCGTGGCGCTGTTGAGTCCGTCGCTCGCGATGATCAGGTCGGCGTTGGTCACGTCGTCGTCCGTGATCTGCGATTCGAACACGAGCTTCACGCCCAGTGCTTCGCAACGCGCCTGCAAGATATTGAGCAGACGCTTGCGGCCGATGCCGCAGAAGCCGTGGCCCGACGAGCGGATCGAGCGCCCGCGGAAATGGATTTCGATGTCGTCCCAGTGATTGAACGCGTCGAGTATTTCGCTCGCGCTTTCGGGGTCGGCCGCGCGCAGGTTGCCCAGCGTCTGGTCCGAGAACACCACGCCCCAGCCGAATGTGTCGTACGGGCGGTTGCGTTCGATCACGGTGATGTCGTAGTCGGGGTGACGGCGCTTCATCAAAAGCCCGAAATAGAGGCCGGCCGGCCCGCCACCGATACAAACAATGCGCATGCTCGCTCCTTCGTTCAGTCTGCAAGGGCAGAGTAGGTCGATTTACTTTAGGTGTCAAGTAAATCGACGGAAGGAGAGGGATGACCCTGGGGCCGGGCGCAGGCGCGTGTTTGAACGCGCCCCGATTTTTTGGGAGGCGTAGCCGGGATGACAATCCGGGGCGTGGTGCCTGCGAGCGAAGCACCGGAGAAGTGGCTCGACGCTTATGCGTCCGGGCGCGAAACTGACGCGGATCAGCGCATCGCCAACCCCAGGCGCGCGGCTAACCCGGTTGCGCCAAAGCGCGTGATCGCCGGCGCGTCATTACCTGGCATTCCTGACTGGTTGGCGATGGAATGGCTCAATAGGCGTGCTGAAAGCCCAGACGTCTGGAGATGGTTTCCGCGCACGCTCTCACGGCCTGCGCGGCTGGGCTTTCCCACTCTGCGTCCATGGTGCCGGTGGGGCCCATGATCGTAATGGCAAGCACGATGTTGCCGGAGTAGTCGAACACGGGTGCGGAAAAGGCCACGACACCCGGCGTCGGATGGTTGATGCCGCGCGAGAGCTTGCGTGCTCGCGTTTCCTCGATCATCTGCTCGACCACGGCCGCATCGAGCGGATGCGCGATATCGGGACCCAGGCGCTTGCGTTCGTCGAGCAGCAGCTTGTCCACGAACGGGCGCGGCAAGAAGGCCGAGAACACGCGGCCCGTTGCAGTATCGACGAGCGACATCACGGTGCCGGTGCGGATGTTCGTATGCACCGGGTAAGCCGAATCGACCAGTCGCACGATGACCGGCCCCATGTTGCCCCACACCGCGAGCGCGACGCTGTGCGTGGTCTCCTCGGCCAGCGTGTCCGCGAACGGCGACGCCTCGCGCACCGGATTGAGCGTTTGCAGGCTGGTCAGACCGAGCTGGATGGCCATCGGCCCCAACTGATAGCGCCCCGTGACCGGGTCCTGCGATACGAGCCCCACTTTGCCGAAGCTGACCAGGTAGGGGTGAATCTTCCCGGACGGCATGTTGACGGCCTTCACGAGGTCGCGCAGCGCCATCGGGCGTGGCTCGGAGGCGAACACCTTGAGGATTTCGCCGCCCACTTCAATGGATTGGATGCCACGGCGTTCGCGGTCCGGCGGCGGTGCGGATTGTTCCACGTCAGGTTCCTGCGATTGGGAAATGATCTCCAGTATATCAATAGTGAATGACTAACGGGCTTGGCTATGGTTAACGCTTAGTTTTAATTTAGCGTGCTAGTAGTAATCTAGCAATCACTGCGGCGAGGCGTTCGCCGGCTAAGTGATGAATGGAGAGATTTATGTCAGCAGGAGACGTGCAAGAGTGCGACGTGCTCGTGGTCGGCTCGGGAGTTGCGGGAATGTCCGCGGCGATTACCGCCGCGAGTCGCGGGCTGAAGGTGATCGTGACGGAGAAGGCCGGTTACTACGGCGGGACCACGGCTCGCTCGGGCGGCTGGCTGTGGGTGCCCGGATCGCACCTTGCGAAGGCATACGGGCACGACGAAGCGCCGGACCAGGCGCTGACCTATATCCGCGATCAGGCAGGCGCGAGCTTCGATGAGGCGCGTGTGCGCGCGTTCCTGGCTAATGGGCCGAAGGCGATCGAATTTTTCATGTCGAAGACTGCCGTGCAGTTCGACATGCCGCTGACGTTCCCCGACTATCACGCGGAAGCGCCCGGCGCGGTGCAGGGCGGCCGCTCGATGGTGACGCGTCCGTACGACGCGCGTGAGCTCGGGCCGCTTCTCAAGACGCTGGGCCCGGTGCTGCCCGAGCTGACGGTTTTCGGCGTCACGATAGGCTCGGGCAAAGACATCATTCATTTCATGCGCGTCACGCGGTCGATTCAATCGGCGTGGTACGTGGCGAAGCGCCTGAGCAAACACTTCGCCGAAGTCATGCGTTATGGCCGGGGCATGACGCTGACCAACGGCAACGCGCTTGCCGCGCGTCTCGCGAAATCCGCGAGCGATCTGGGCGTGACCCTGTGGCTGTCCGCGCCTGCCGTCGAGTTGACGCGGAACGGCGAGCGCGTGAGCGGGGCGGTGATCGATCGCAACGGCCAACGGGTGACGGTCAAGGCGCGCCACGGCGTGGTGCTCGCAAGCGGCGGTTTCCCGCATGACGTCGAACGTCAGAAACACACCTATCCGCATATCAAGGCGGGCCAGCGTCACTTTTCGCCGACGCCGCCAACCAATACGGGCGACGGCGCCGCCATGGCGGAGAAGGTCGGCGGCATGTTCGACGACACCCTCTCGAATGCCGCTGCCTGGACGCCGATGTCGCTCGTGCCGCGCAAGGACGGTTCGACCGGCATCATGCCGCACTTCATCGACCGCGCCAAACCCGGTGTGATCGCGGTCGATCAGGAAGGTCGACGGTTCACCAATGAGGCGAACTCGTATCACGACGTGGTGCAAGCGATGATCGCCGCCTCTGAAGGAAAGCCCGAGGCCGCGTGCTGGCTGCTCGCGGATCACCGCGCGCTGCGGCGCTATGGTCTTGGCTTCGTCAAGCCTTTCCCGATGCCGCTTGGCAACCATCTGCGCAACGGCTACCTGAAGAAGGGCAGGACCGTCGCCGATCTGGCCGCGCAGATCGGTGTGAATGCCGCCGTGCTGGAAAGCACGATTCGTCAGTATAACGAATCAGCGAAAATCGGCCGCGATCCGTTATTCGGGCGCGGCAGCAAAGCCTACAACCGCTATCAAGGCGACGCGCTGCACGCACCGAATCCGTGCGTGGAGCCCTTGCAGACCGGCCCGTTCTACGCAATCAAGCTGGTGCCGGGCGACCTGGGTTCGTTCATGGGTGTCAAGACGAACGAGCATTCGCAGGTGCTCACGTCGCAGGGGGCGCCGATTTCCGGCTTGTACGCCGCTGGCAACGATGCCGCGAGCATCATGGGCGGCGAATACAACGGTGCGGGCATTACGCTTGGACCCGGCCTCACGTTCGGTTACGTGGCGGCCAATCATATGGCCGATACGGCGGCACGCGGATCGGCCGGTCAGTCTCGCTGCTATTCGACCTCGTTGCCTGCGTGAGCCGGGCAAGCGTGCATGCGCGGCGTCGCGCATGCACGCCCTGGCACAGGGGGCGATCGACGTTTTCGTTCCAATACCACTACAAGAGATTTTTCATGACTATTCCGAACCTCCTGAGCAACAAGAAAGCCTTTATCACCGGCGCAGGCCAGGGCAACGGCCGGGCCATCGCCTTGGGGCTGGCACAAGCCGGCGCGCGGGTGATCGTGACCGACATGAATAGCCACAACGCGCGCGAGACCGCCGGGCTGATCCAGGAGAAGGGCGGCCAGGCCGCGTGGTACGAACTCGACGTTACCGACCTCCCGCAATGTCATGCCACGGCGGCCAAGGTCGAGGCGGAGGCGGGAGCCATCGACATCCTGGTGAACAACGCGGGCATCATCGTTCGAGAAGGCATTGATAGCCCGAACGCACCGCACAACCTGCAACAGGTCATGAAGGTGAATCATGAAGGAACCTTCAACGTGACGTATGCGTTTCTTGCCGCGCTCCGCAAGACCTCGGGCAATGTCGTGAACGTCGCGTCCATTGCATCGTTCTCAGGCCAGCCCAACACGCTAGGCTATTCGGCCTCCAAAGGCGCGGTGAAGATGCTGACCCAGTCGCTCGCCGTCGATCTCGCCAAGGACGGCATTCGCGTCAATGCCATCGCGCCCGGTGTGATCGAAACGCCGATGACCGTTTCCACGCGAGATAACCCGGAAAAGCTGGAGCGCTTTTTGTCGCGTATTCCAATGCACCGCGTGGGGAAGCCGGATGAACTCGTCGGCGCCGTATTGTTCCTCGCTTCGTCGATGTCGACGTACGTCACCGGTGTCACGCTGCCTGTCGACGGAGGATATCTCGCCATGTAAGGCGGGCGCCGAAGAAGATGGATTTTTATCCATATTAATTAGTATGCCGAATCAATATTGTGCGCAACCCGGTTTGGAGGCCGGTTGTAGTCGTCGCATGACCAACGTTTGACGATCGTTCCTTTATATAAAGAAATTATCTACGAATGCGTTCAGGCCGCAGGCCCACGCATTCAGGAGACACATGATGACAAACGCGACGCGCACAGTCGACGTCAAGGCATTCATCGACGCCCAGCGATTCTCGCTAAGCCAATGGGTGATTCTCATCCTCTGCTTTTGTATCGTGACTGCCGACGGTTACGACGCCGCGGCAATTGGCTTCATTGCACCGGCGCTGACTCAGGATTGGGGTATCCCGCGAACGGAACTCGGCGTGGTGATGAGCGCTGCCCTTGTCGGTCTGGGGCTCGGGTCGGTGCTGGGCGGCCCCATTGCCGACCGGATCGGCCGCAAGAGCGTGCTGGTCGTGTCGGTTGCCTGCTTTGGCGTGTGGACATTGATTGCCGCGAATTCCCATACGGTTTTCTCGCTTACGGTCTTTCGCTTGTTGACCGGTCTGGGCCTCGGAGCGGCAATGCCGAACACGGTCGCGCTCATGTCCGAATACGCGCCGGAGCGCTTGCGGTCGATGACGGTCAACGTCATGTATTGCGGCTTTTCCGTTGGCCTGATTGCGGGCGGCGCGGCGTCGGCGTGGTTGATTCCGCACGTGGGCTGGCAAAGCATTCTGGTGATCGGCGGCGCCGTACCGATTTTTCTTTCCTTCGTTCTTCTGGTGTTCTTGCCCGAGTCGGTCCAGTTTCTCGCGGTTCGCCACGGCACACGTGAAAAGATCGAGCGCATTCTCAAGCGGATCGCGCCGCATGCCTCGCTGGAAAATTGCCATTTCGTCGCCTCAAGCGCTTCGGCGTCGAAGGCGACGGGCAGGGCCGCGCTCGCGTTGATACTGTCCAGGGATTATCGGGCGCGCACGTTCTTGCTCTGGACGGCGTATTTCACGAGCCTGATTGTCTACTACCTGCTGACGAACTGGATGCCCACGCTGTTCCGCGACCTCGGCTTCAGTACCGAACACAGTATGTTGATCGCCTCGCTGTTCCCGCTGGGCGGATTGATCGGCAATCCAGTTACCGGCTGGTTGATGGACCGCGTCAATGCAAACCGGACCATCGTCTACGCCTATGTGCTGGTTGCGGTGCTGGTGGTGCTGATTGGCCAGAGCGTTGGCAATGAACTTGCGCTGGGCGTGCTGATTTTCCTGTGCGGGGCGCTTGCTACGAGCGCATCGACTTCTTTGTCGGCGTATGCCGCGCAGATCTACCCGACCGAAGGGCGCTCGACCGGCGTGGCGTGGATGCAGGGCGTGGGGCGATTCGGCGGCGTAGCGGGTTCTTTTGCCGGCGCAGCGCTGCTGGGGCTGGGTTGGCACCTGGGGGACGTGTTTACGCTGCTGGCCGTGCCGGCACTCATTTCCGCCGCATCGATATTTTCGATCAATCAGAACAAGCTGGTTGAGCTGGAGACTCAGTCGTAACGAAAATAAAAATTATTAAAAATACAAATATCGAAAAATACGGTTTGGAGAATCAATGAAAAAGGCATTACTTCTAGGCGGCGCGCTATGTGCCATGCCGATGCTTGCTCTCGCACAAAGCAGCGTGACGATCTACGGGATTCTGGATGAAGGTTTGATGTACACCAGCAATGTCAATGGCGGCACGAAGGTGGCTCTCGATTCCTTATCAGGCTTGTTTGGAAGCCGGTTCGGGATGACCGGAATCGAGGATCTTGGCGGCAATCTCAAAGCGATTTTCACCCTTGAATCAGGTGTCAATCTGAATAACGGCCAGTTCGGGCAAGGCGGGACGGAATTTGGCAGGCAAGCCTTCGTCGGGCTGAAGAGCGATCAGCTTGGCATGCTGGCGTTTGGCCGCCAGTATGACATGGTGTTCTACTTTCCCGAACCGCTCACCGCCGGAAGTCTGGTAGGCGGCCCTGTCGGGATGCACCCGGGCGACATCGACAACGCCGCCAATACGGTCCGTCTGAACAACTCGGTTCGCTATATGAGCCCGTCGTACCGTGGTTTTTCGTTCGGCGGCGAGTACAGTCTGGGCGGTGTCGCGGCTAACTTCACGGCCAACAGCGGATATTCTCTCGGCGCCGGGTATACGGGCGGCTCGCTGAAAGTTGGCGCCGCATTCGAGTATTTCAAGAATCCAACCGCTACCGCGGGGAACGGATTCTTTACGGCGTACGCCAACGGGGCGTCACCGTTGTCCCAGTCGTTGAACAAGGCATACAGCACGGCTCAGGCCTACCAGGTTGCCATTGTCGCCGCCAACTACCTGATCGGTGCTGCGACGCTCGCGGCGTCGTTCTCGAATGTCCAGTACGCGAATCTGGGACCCGGATTCCTCAATGGCACCGCGATATTCAATAACTTCGATATCGGTGCCGCCTATCAGATCACGCCTTACCTGAGTGCAGCGGTGTCGTATGAATATCTGAAGGCAAACAGCGTGACGACCGACCGCGGAACGACGGTGGGAAATCAGCACTACAACCAGGTATCACTCGTCGTTGACTACTTCCTGTCCAAGCGAACGGACGTGTATTTCGGAGCCGGGTGGCAACGCGCTTCCGGTACGTCGTCGCTGGGAACCGCAGCGGTGGCCGATATCGACAACCTCGGCGATTCGTCCACCAATCAGCAAACGCTGGTTCGCATTGGCATCCGGCACAAGTTCTAACGGCAGTCGAATTTTCTGACCATAACTGGATTTTAGGAGAATTGTCGATGAAAAATGCGACATATCCCGGCGCGGAACCCAAGCGCGCCATGATGGAGATCGAAAGCGCGCAGGCGGCGCTCACGCTCGACGAAGCCGGTAGTGTTACCGGCGTCGACACACGCGACCTGTCCTGGGACGAGCAGTACAAGTTGATTTCGAGCACGGTCATTCCCAGACCCATTGCGCTCGTGTCGACCGACGGCCCGGCTGGACGCAACGCGGCGCCGTTCAGCTTCTTTAATGCCGTCTCGATCGGACCGCCGATGGTCATGTTCTGTATCGGTCCGACAAAGTTGGAAAAATTGGGCCAGGAAAAAGATACCCTTCGCAACGTGCGCGAAACCGGCGAATTCGTGGTTCAACTCGTGGACGACGCGAACAAGGAGCGTATGAATCTTTGCGCGCCCGAGTATGGTGCCGACGTCGACGAGATGGAAAGGGCGGGCTTCACGACGGCCCCTTCGGTTCGGGTCAAGGCGCCGCGCATTATCGACTGTCCCGTGCAGTTCGAATGCGTGGTGACCGACATTCACACGCTGGGCAAGACGCCGTATCACATGGTTGTCGGCGAAATCGTCTACGCCCACTATCGTAGCGGGATCGTGAATCAACGCCTGCACGTGGACATGCTGGCAATGAACCCCGTCGGGCGCCTGTCGAATCCCGGTATGTACTCGCGCATCACCGACCATTTCCAGATGCTGCCACCCGTGTCAGCCGACTGATCCGCAAGCCTGTCAACAATGGGAGGAAGCGATATGGAAGTGATGATTCAGGCCTGCGCAAAATCGCAAGAGAAAGCCGCCGAATTCAAATCGTGGTGTTTGCGGGAGTGGGCGCCCACGCTTGTCGACCACGGAGACAGAGTCGAACGTTTGATCGTAAATCTGGCGACGGCGATTCGGACCGCACAACCCTACGGAAGTGCCGAATCGTTAGCCGGCGATGCATTCGACGTCATTATTCAAGTGTCTCTTAGCGATCACAGCGACTACGAACGCATTGTCAAGCCCGCGCTGGAGCGGCTGCGAGGCCGGTGCGGCGTACATCACGTCTACCAGGTGACCGAGTCGGAAGTTTTTCACAGACCAATGCTCAGCCGCGGAGTGCCCACTCCCGGCATCAAGCTGATGCGAGGCCTTTTTATTTTCGAGGATCTGCCAGACTCCGCTGCCCGCCGAATCTGGGAACACCACTCCGGGCTGGCTACGAAGGTTCACGTTGGTCTTGCCCGATATGCGCGCCACTGGGTGGACGCCGTGTTGACAGAGGGCTCGCCGAAGATTCGCGGGCTCTCCGATTTGCACTTCCCGGACGAAGCCTCGATGCGCGAGCGTTATTTTGATTCGCCGCGAGGTCGCGACGAAATCATGCACGACCTTGGTCATTTCATCGCCGGAGGAACGCAACGCTTTTACGGAACGGAGTACGTGTTGAAGTGAAGCAAATCGTGGCTAGAGGCAAAGTTCAACCGAAGTGTGCGGGTTTCGATGAATCAAGGAGATTGAGATGAGTTCTGAATTCGCAGGCAAGTCTGCGTTTGTAACAGGCGGTGGATCGGGAATTGGCGCGCAAACGTGCGTGGCGCTCGCAACCAGAGGGGCCGTGGTCGCAGTGGTGGACTTCAATCTGGAAAACGCGTTGCAGACCGTTGAGCGTATCGAAGCGCAACAAGGTCGCGCAATAGCCATACAGGCCGACGTGTCCAATCCGGGCGACATGGAAGCAGCCGTCGGCAAATCGGTCGATGCCTTTGGCGCACTCCATCTGGCGGTCAACAATGCGGGCATTGCAGTGCCGTTTTCAGCGCTTCACGAGGTTTCCGTCGAGACCTGGTCGAGAAACATCGCGGTCAATTTGACGGGCGTGTTCCTCGCCTTGAAGTACGAGATACCCGCACTGATCGCCAGCGGCGGCGGCGCCGTTGTCAATCTTTCGTCGATTCTGGGCGGCGTGGCTTTGGCCGGGCGCGCTCCGTATGTCGCCGCGAAGCACGGTGTCGTGGGGATCACGAAGGCGGCGGCGCTGGACTATGTCGAACAAGGCGTGCGGGTCAATGCCGTGGCTCCCGGCTACGTCGATACGCCGCTACTGTCGGGCCGAGGCGACGACGAGAAAGAGAAGATCGCCGCACTCCACCCGATGGGCCGCCTCGCCCGTTCAAACGAGATCATGGAGGCGATCCTGTTTCTCTTGTCCGATAAAGCGAGCTTTACCACTGGGCAAACGTGGTTTGTGGACGGCGGTTACACGGCGCGCTAGCGCGTGCGCCGCAATCCTCGCAGTGACCGTAGACATCGATATTCCCTGGTTCGCATTGCGGGCCACGTCATGGAGTGCGTACCAAAGTGAGCAAATTAATACCTTCGACGGCGAAGCGCTCGTCGCTCCTTCGCCGGCGCGCCGATCTCACCAGCGAGGAATTTCGAACTCACTGGGCGGGGCCACATGCGAAAATAGCTACCGCCATGCCGGGCATCGCGGCCTATACGCAGAATCGTGTTGACGCCAGGCTATGGAGTTACCCGAGCGAAGCGGCTTACGAATGTGACGGAATCGTTGAACTGGAGTTTGAACACGAGGCCGCAATGGCGGCAGCGGGTGAAACGGCAGTCGTGAGGGAATGGCTGCCGGCAGATGAATTGAAGTTCCTCGATGGAATCACCCTCTGCCGGGTTGAAGATGGTGCGCGGCAGATCCGTCCCGGCCTGCTGAAAGTCATGATCGCGGCAAAGCTCCTGGACGAGTCCGAAAGCGCTATCCGGCGCTTGCAGGAGAGTTTGGGCCTGGCGGGCTGCGTTGAATGGTCGACGGAAAGGGTCGAGACGACAGCGCATCGCGAATCGCTCGGATTCGAGGGCGATCCGCCGTCGGTTTTCGCGTCGCTGTGGTTTGCCGGGGAGGGCGACGCTTCGCGTGCGTTCGCTTCGGGTAACTGGCTCAAGGCGCTGGAAAGCGCGGTCAGGCGAGCCACGGCGTGGCAAATAGATCCCTTGAAGATCGTCGGTTGACGCGAGGGAAAATGGCTGGGAAAAATGGTTGAGTCGAGGAAGGCGTGGTGAATAAAGCGGACGCGGCGTTGGGTGATTTCAAGGGGAACGCAGAACACGGGTTGCATCGCCGCCTTGTTCTCACGCTCTACGTCTGCTGTTTTGCAAGCCTGGCTTCGATGCGGGTCTGCGACGCCATGTTGCCCGCACTGTCCGAGTCGTTCTCGGTGACAACGGAGGCCGCGTCAAAGAGCATTTCCGTCTTTGCGTTGGCATACGGTGTCATTCAACTCTTCTTCGGACCGGCCGGCGACAAATTCGGCAAGATTCGCGTCATTGCTGTTGCTACGGCGCTTTGTGCTTTTGGCAACGCCGCCGCTTTTTTCGCGCACTCATTCGATCAATTGATTGCAGCGCGCTTTCTCTCGGGCGCGGCTGCCGCGGGCATCGTGCCGCTGACCATGGCGTGGATAGGCGACAACGTTGCCTATGAACGCAGGCAGGCCGTTCTCGCAAAACTGCTGGGCGCGACTGTCTTTGGCATGATCGCCGGCCAATGGGCGGGCGGTGTAATGTCGGCGCATTTTGGCTGGCGCGGCGCGTTTCTTCCCATGGCCGTTGTATTTTTCGTGGGCGCGATACTCGCGATTCTCGAGGCACGCCATTCACAGGCATTTGCGTTGCAGAAGGACGGCAACTTTTTTGATCGCGTGAAGCTCGTTCTCGCCGAGCCATGGGCAAGAGTCGTCCTGCTCGTTACTTTCCTTGAGGGCGGCTTCGCATACAGCGTTCTTGCATTCATGCCAACGCATCTGCACGCTGCAATGGGCTTGTCGATGTCCAGCGCGGCGTTGACGGTGGCGCTCTACGGCCTGGGCGGCTTGACCTACAGCCGATGCGCAGGCCTGCTGCTCGCGCGCTTGAGCGAAAGAGGCTTCGCCATCATGGGAGGGCTCTTTCTGTTTGCGTCTCTCGTCATCCTGGCTGTGGCGCCGTCCGTGTCCGTTGCCTTGCCCGCATGTTTTTTTGCGGGGTTTGGCTTTTATTCGTTGCACAACGTTCTGCAAATGAACGCCACGCAAATGGCGCCCCGCGCCAGGGGAACGGCAGTTTCACTATTCTCGTGCGTCCTGTTTCTTGGCCAATCGTGCGGGATATTGATTGCGGCGATGGTGGTCGAACAGTGGTCCACACGCAGTTGGCTGGCATTCGCCGCACTGGGGTTGCTGGCGCTTGCGCTGACCTTTTCCCGCCTGATCACGCACCGGCGCGCACAGGCCTGAACGACGCCGCACAAATCACGTTCAATGATTCGCCGGGAACGCGAAGGTCGCGCGCGCGCTGCCATTGCCATGCACGTTCACGGTCTGCCGCCTCGTTACGCTGCCGTAGGTGGCGTTGATCGTATAGCTGCCCGCGGGCAGGCGCACGAGCATGTACGGTCCATGCGCACTCGTGTCGAGCACCGTCGTGCCTCCGGCATTGGCAATCTGCACACGGACATCGGAGACATAAGACGACCCCGGACCGGTGAGCAGTAGCGACAGCGGCCATTGACTGCGTGCCTGGCGTAGCGCGGTGGATTCGTCGCGGCCAACTCCGCCGGACACGAACGATACGTCGCCTTGCTGCTCCGTTTGCGGCATGCCGGCACTGGGGGCTTCGCCGGCGTTCGTGGGCGCGGCCGTCTGCGCCACTGCGCCGCTTGCCATCGCGAGTGCGCAAATCGCGGCAAGAAGGGGCGAGGCGATACGGGGAGCATGGCGTTGCGTGTTCATGATGGTCACTCCAGAGAGAGTTACCGACTGCGGGCGCGAGCAAGCTCGCGGTTCGGGCAGCCTGACAAAAAACGCTTGCAAAGGTCCGGCAGCGCATGACGCGGCGGCCTGGCGACAGGTTAGCGTTTTTCGATTCACCACGTGTACAGCGAGGCGAACCGCGAGCACGGCGCGATTTCATGTTTGATAACGTCGTTTCCCATACCGGCCTCCCGGGGCAATGTTGCATTGCAAGCAAGGGAAAACCACGGGTCGATGACATCAGACGTCTGATGTAAATTGGCGCGTAACGTGGCTACCGAAGGCAACCATGCGCCTGAGCGTCGATCAGTCGATGAGCGACCGGATCCAGGATTCACTGCTGGCAATGATCCGCGAGCGCTCGCTCAAGCCCGGCGACCAGATTCCCACGGAACCCGAGCTTTGCGAACTGCTGGGCGTGGGCCGTTCGAGCCTGCGTGAAGCGGTGGCGCAGATGATTTCCCACGGTTTGCTCACGCGTGTGCACGGCAAAGGGACTTTCGTCAGACAGATTGCGCTTAAGCTGCAAGGCGGGCTGGATGATCTGATGTCTGTGACGGACATGATCCGCAGTGTGGGCGCGGTGCCCTCCACGAGCCGTATTCAGGTGAAGACGATGGCGGCGTCGGCCAGTCTTGCGCAGAAGCTTGGTCTCGCGGAGGGCGAGCCCTGTGTGCGGCTGGAGCGCGTACGCCGCGCCGACGACGCGATCGCCGCCTACTGCATCGACATCGTGCCGAAGTCGGTGCTCGAAGGGGAGGAACTGGGCGAGTCGTTGTTCGGCACGTTCGAGCGCGCGGGCATCCGGCTTTCGCACACGCACAGCTCGATCCAGCCCACGGTACTCACGCCGCGCGACTTGCCGGAATTGCAGGAGAGCCTTGGCCTCTTTCTGCTGATCGACGAAGTGGACTTCGACGAAACCGGCCGGGCGGTCTGCTACAGCAACGACTACTACAACGCCAGTATTTTCAAGTTCGATCTCGTACGCAAACGACGTTAGACGCGGCCCGCGGGCCTAACTTTCGGACAGGAAAACCCATGCACTTCGAGGCTTTCAGCGCTTCCGAACTGGCGGCATACCTGAAGGGTATTCCTGCCGTCAGTGCGCGACTTGGTGAGGATAGCGAACTAGATGTCATGGAAGTGGGCGACGGCAATCTGAACTACGTCTACTTCGTGAGCAGCGCGCGCGACCCGCGCCGCAGTGTGGTGGTCAAGCAGGCGCCGCCTTTCCTGCGGCTGGTGGGCGAGAGCTGGCCCTTGCCGCGCGAGCGCATGGAGCGCGAAGTGGCCGCGTTGCGCCGCTTCGGCGCGCTATGCCCGGAGCATGTGCCGAGCGTCTATCACGCCGACAGCGAAAAGTACCTCATGGTCATGCAGCGGCTCGACTCGCATCGCGTGCTGCGTCAGGCCCTGACCGAAGGCATCGTGTACCCGCGCCTGGCCGGTCACATTTCCACGTTTCTCGCGCGCACGCTCTTTCACGGCTCCGACCTCTATCTCGCACCCAATGAGAAGAAGACAGCCGTGAGTGGCGACATCAACGCGGAGTTGTGCCGGATTACCGAGGACCTCGTGTTCACGTTTCCATTCGAGGACAATCCGTCGAATGTGTACAGCCCGGCGCTACCTGCGGCGGCCGTCGAGCGCCTGCGCGCGCACGAACCGCTGCGCCGCGCGGCGGGCGAGATGAAGTGGGCGTTCATGAATCATGCGGAAACGCTCGTGCATGGCGACCTGCATACCGGCTCGATCATGGCGAACGAGCACGAGACCTATGTGATCGATCCGGAGTTCGCGTTCTACGGTCCAATGGGCTTTGACACGGGCGCATTCATTGCGAACCTGCTGCTCGCCTGCTACGCGCGCGAATGGCACGACCGCGCGGCGGGGCGCGAACCGCAGGCGTATCAGCGCTGGTTGCTCGATCAGACCGAAGCCGTGTGGAACGGCTTCGCGCAGAAGTTCGCGCAACTCTGGCGCGCGCACGAGCACGAGACGGGCCGCGCATGGATTGGCGGCGCTGCCGATACGCGCGCGGCCGAGGCCTTTCGCGAAGACTTCATGCGGCGGCTTCTTGCGGATACCCTCGGCTTCGCGGGCTGCAAGATGATCCGGCGCATCGTCGGCGTGGCGAAAGTTGCGGAGATCACCAGCATTGAGGACGAAGCGGTGCGCGCGCAGGTGGAAGTGCGCTGCCTGAAGCTCGCCGAGGCGCTGCTCGTGCAGCGGCGCGAACTGGCCTCGATCGAAGCGGCCACTGCGCTGGCCGCCCAGGTGCTAGCGGAGCCCGCGAACACCTGAACACGTAATCCTGAAGCACCCCCTGCGCCGCTCACGCGGCAAAGTCTGACCAACCGGCATCGACGGAGAACGTATGGCGTTGCAGCCGAACCATTCGAGTCTTCCGCCCACCATCGAGTGGCGCGACGACACCCTTTATCTGCTCGACCAGACGCGCCTGCCACAGGTATGCGTCGTCGAGGCGGCGGACAGCGTCGAAGCCGTATGGCGCGCAATACACGAGTTGCGCGTGCGCGGGGCGCCCGCGATCGGCGTCGCCGCGGCGTACGGCCTGTGCGTGGCGATGCAGCGCGATCAGCCTGCCGCGCGCGATGCGTTTCTCACGCGCCTCGAGCAGCGCGCGGCGTATCTCGATAGCGCGCGACCCACGGCGGTGAATCTGCGCTGGGCGCTCGAACGTATGCTCGCCCATGCGCGCGGCGACGCGGCGCAAACGGGTGCAGCGCTCTACGAAGCGCTGGTTGACGAGGCCAAGCGCATTCATCATGAGGATATCGAACTATGCGCGCGTATTGGAGAGGCGGGACGCGCGCTGATCGAACCCGGCAGCGGCGTGCTCACGCATTGCAACGCCGGCGCGCTTGCGACCACCGGTATCGGCACCGCGACCGCACCCTTGTATTGCGCTCACCGTGACGGCGCGGCGTTTCGTGTGTACGCGGACGAGACGCGGCCGCTCCTGCAAGGCGCGCGCCTCACCGCCTACGAATTGCAGCAAGCCGGACTCGACGTCACGCTCATCACCGATAGCATGGCGCCCGCGCTGATGTCGCAAGGGCTCATCGATCTCGTGATCGTCGGCACCGACCGCGTGGCGGCGAACGGCGACGTCGCGAACAAGATCGGCACACTCGGCGTGGCGATCGCGGCCAAACACTTCGGCATCCCGTTTTATGTGGCGTGCCCTTCATCCACGCTGGACTTGCGTACCCCGAGCGGCGCGGACATCGTGATTGAAGAGCGCGGTGCGGAAGAGGTCGCGCAACTCGCGGGCCGACGCGTTGCGCCCGAGGGCATGAAGGTACGCAACCCGGCCTTCGACGTCACGCCGCACGCGCTCGTCACCGGCATCGTCACGGAGCTGGGGATCGTGCGCGCGCCGTTCGACACCAACCTCGCGGCGCTCTTCAAGACGGGAGCGCCTGCATGAGCGACGCACGCGCCGAAGCGGGGCTGCGCGAGCAGATCGTCCACACCATGCGCGAGATGGAGCGTCTCGGCATCAATCAGGGCACGTCGGGCAATGTGAGCGCGCGCTGGCGCGACGGACTCTTCATCACGCCGAGCGGCGTGCCGTGCGCCGCGCTCACGCGCGAGCGCATCGTGTGGATGCCACTCGACGTACGCGACGACGATGCGCTTTTCGAAGCGCAACGGCCTTCCTCGGAATGGCGTTTTCATCGTGACATTCTGCGCGAACGGGCCGATGTGAACGCCGTGGTCCACACGCATTCGCAGGCGGCCACGGCGCTGGCCATCCACGGCCGTGGGATTCCCGCGCATCACTACATGGTGGCGGCAGCGGGCGGCAATTCGATTCGCTGCGCGCCGTATGCGACATTCGGCAGCCAGGCGCTCTCGGATCACGCGCTCGAAGCCCTGCGCGAGCGGCTTGCGTGCCTGCTTGCGCATCACGGCGTGATCGCGCTCGGGCGCGATCTTGCGCGAGCCTTGTGGCTCGCGAATGAAGTCGAGGTGCTGGCGAAGCAATATCTGCTCGCGTGCCAGCTTGGCGAGCCGCCGCTGCTCAGCGACGCAGCCATGGAGGAAGTCATCGAAAAGTTCAAGGGCTACGGCCCGCGCAAGTGAGGCGCGGGAACTCGCGCGCCCAGGCAGTCCTGGCATTGGCGGTACACACGGTAACGCAGTCGGTTGGCGGTTCGCAGGTCGGTCAACATCGAGTCCATAACCAGCAGATCAAAGACAGGAGACAGTGATGGCGTGGAGTTCAGCAGGTTTCGACAGTTGGGTGGCGCGCGGCGCGCGCGTGGGAGCGTCGGCGGGCAAGACGGCGGGCGTGGCGGTATTTGCCGCCGCCGCGATGCTCGCGGGGTGTTCGAAGAGCGAGTCGCCTGAGGCCAGCACGGCTGCCTCGGAGCCGGCGGCGGCGAGTGCGCCCGCACAGGCCGCCGCCGCACCCGGCGTGGTCAAGATGAAAGTGGGCTTTTCGATCGCCACGCTCAATAACGCGTTCTTCGTGGGGCTCAAGAGCGGCGTGGAGCGGGGTGCCGAAAAGCAGGGCTTCGACCTCGTGCAGACGAACGCGAACGGCGACGCGCAGCAGCAGGTCAACGACGCGCTCAATCTGCTGAGTCAGGGCGTAAGCGCACTGGTGCTCAACCCGATCGACTCGAAGGCGATCATTCCGGCCGTGGAAAAGGCCAATTCGATGAATGTGCCGGTCTTCATGCTCGACCGCGGCTCGGACGGCGGCAAGGTCACTTCGTTCGTTGCTTCGGATAACGTAGCGCTTGGCGCGACCGGCGCGAAGTGGATCGCCGATCAACTCACGAAGCGCTATGGCTCGGCCAAGGGCAACGTGGTCGACCTGATCGGGCTTATCGGCACGACGGCTGCGACCGATCGCGAGAAAGGTTTCTCCGAGGAGATCGCGAAGTATCCGGACATCAAGGTGGTCGCGCGCCAGGAAGGCGGCTTCGACCAGGAGAAGTCGCTCAACGCGATGACGAACATTCTCCAGAAGTATCCGCAGATCGACGCGGTATTCGGCGCGAACGACGACAACACCGTGGGCGCCGAGAAGGCGATCGACAACGCGGGCCGCTACAAGCCGCTTGGCGACCCCGGCCACATCATGGTGATCGGTGCGGACGGCACGGCGCAGGCGCTCTCCGCGATCCGTGCAGGCAAGCAGGACGCGACGATTTCGCAGAATCCGATCGGCATGTCCGCGAAGGCGATGACGTTCATTACCGACTATGAGACGAAGAAGGACGTGCCCGCAAACTATGCGTGGCCGACCTATCTGATCGACAAGTCGAACATCGATTCGGACGCGGTGAAGCAGTACGGTCTGTGGGCGCTCGAAGTCAAGCAGTAACGCGCAGCGGTCAATGTGCCCGGCGCGCGCGAGGCGTGCGCCGGCGCCAGGGATGAACGGATGATACGCGAATCAGGTTCTGCATTGCACGCACCGCAGCGCGCGCCCGACGACGCGCTCGCGCCGCCGCTTTTGCGCATGAGCGGCATCGTGAAGAGTTTTCCCGGCGTGAAGGCGCTGCGCGGCGTGAGCCTCGAACTGCACGCGGGGCATGTGATGGCGATCGTCGGCGAGAACGGGGCGGGCAAGTCTTCGCTGATCAAGACGCTCTCCGGCGCTTACGAGCCGGACGAAGGCACGATCGAGATCGATGGCCGGCGGCTTGCGCGCGGCACCCAGGCCGCGATCGACGCGGGCGTGGCCGTGATCTATCAGGAGCTATCGCTCGTCAACGACATGAGCGTGGCCGAGAATCTCTTTCTGGGCCGCATGCCGAGGCGCTACGGTCTCGTCGATCATCGGCGCGCCGAAGCGATGGCGCGCGAGGCGCTCGCGCAGGTCGGACTGGAAAACGTGTCGCCCGCCATGCGTGCGGGCGATCTGCCACTCAACAAACGTCAGCTCGTGGAGGTGGCGAAGGCGCTCGCGCGCGAGGCGCGCATCCTCGTGATGGACGAGCCCACCGCCGCGCTTCAGCATCACGACATCGAGCATCTCTATGCGGTCGTGCGCCGCCTGCGCGCGGCGGGCATGGGCATCATCTTCATTTCGCACCATCTGGAAGAGGTGTTCGAACTCGCCGACTCGGCCGTGGTGATGCGTGACGGCGCAACGGTCGGCGCGCGGCCCATGTCCGAGTGGAATGAGCCGGCGCTCGTGCAGGCCATGGTGGCGCGCAACCTCGACTCGTTTTATCCGTGGGAGGCGCGGCCCTATGGCGAAGTGGTGCTGGAGGCTCGCAACGTGGCGAGCGCGCCCGTGCTGCGCGACGCGAGCTTCAGCATTCGCGCGGGCGAGATCGTCGGCATAGGCGGGATTGCGGGAGCAGGGCGCACGGAGCTTCTCAAGACGCTATGCGGCGCGCTGCCGCTCACAGGCGGCGAGTTGCGGCTGCGCGGGCGCAGGCTCACGTTGCGCTCGCCCGCGCAGGGCATGCGCGCGGGCATCGTCTATACCGCCGAAGACCGCAAGCTGGAAGGGCTCGTGCTCGACGCGAGCATCGAAGAGAACGTTGCGCTGTCAAGCTTGCGTGCGCTTGTGCGCGGCGGCTTCGTGAGCGCGGCCAGAAAGCGCCGGCTCGCCCGCGAGGCGAGCGAGCGCTTCGCTGTGCGCGCGCCCTCGGTCACGACGCTCACCGGCAATCTCTCGGGCGGCAATCAGCAGAAGGTGATTCTCGGACGCGCGAGCGCCACGTCGCCCGCCGTGATCCTGCTCGACGAACCCACGCGCGGCATCGACGTGGGCGCGAAAACGGAAATCTATGCGCACATCGTGCAGATGGCGCGCGCGGGCGCGGCCGTGGTGCTCGTGAGTTCGGAGTTGCCCGAACTGCTCGGCATGTCGGATCGCGTGCTCGTGATGTATCGCGGCAGCATCGTTGGCGAGGTGGCGCGCGAGCGCGCGGACTCGGAGACGATCATTCAATGGGCCACCACCGGAGTTGCAGCATGACGTCCACGACCGTTCAGCCGCAGGAAGCGCAAACCCTGCAACAGCGCGTGCTGCGCCAGATGCGCAGCGGCCTCGGGCCGCTCATCGCGGCGCTCGCGCTGATCTGCATCGCGCTCTCACTCGCCTCGCCCGAATTTCTCACCACCAGCACGCTCACCAACATCATGGTGCAGGTGTCCGTGGTCGGGGTCGCGGCGGTGGGCGGCACGTTCGTCATCATCACGTCGGGCATCGATCTTTCCGTGGGCTCGCTCGTTGCGCTGAGCGGCATGGTGGCCGCGACCGTGATGGCCGGTGCCAGCCCGGACGCGATCGGGCTGGGCGTGGCCGGGCTGTTCTTCGCGCTCGCCACGGGCGCGGCCGTGGGGGCGCTCAACGGCTTCGGCATTGCCTGGCTGCGTCTCGTGCCGTTCATCGTCACGCTCGCGATGATGGCGATGGGGCGGGGCCTCACGCTCGCGATCTCGGACGGGCGCACGAAGTTCGACTTTCCCACGGTATTCACCGCGTTCGGCGCGAAGACGGTTGCGGGACTACCCGCGCCGATGCTCGTGATGCTCGCCGTCTTCGTGATCGGCCACGTGCTGTTGCGCAAGACCGAATTCGGCCACCAGGTGTTCGCCGTGGGCGGCAACAAGGAAGCCGCGCGGCTCGCGGGCATTCCCGTCAACCGTGTGATCTTTTTCACCTACATGCTCGCGGGCGTGACCGCCGCGATTGCGGGCATCGTGCTGGCCGGACGCCTCAATTCGGCGCTGCCTTCGGCGGCGAATGGCCTCGAATTGCAGGTGATCGCGGGCATCGTGATTGGCGGCACGTCGCTCGCGGGCGGGCGCGGCTCGATCGTCGGCACGTTCATCGGCGTCGTGCTGATCGGCGTGATCAATGTCGGGCTCTCGCTGCTCGGCGTCAATCCGTTCTGGACGCAGTTCATCCAGGGCGGCGTGATTCTTGCGGCTGTTTTGCTCGATGCGCTCAGCCAGAGGCGCAAGCACTAAATCAAGGAAGGAGTGGACATTCAGGGTGGCGCGTGCGCCACCGCAACCGGAGACGCGACACGTGAAAAAGATCATCAATAATCCTGATCAATTTGTCGATGAAATGATCGATGCCTTGCTGCTCGCCCATCCGGGCTGGCTCAAACCGGTCACCGCCGACCGCCGCGCGCTGGTGCGCGCGGACGCGCCGAACGCAGGCAAGGTCGGCATCGTGACCGGCGGCGGCTCCGGCCATCTACCCGCATTTCTCGGCTACGTGGGCAAGGGGCTGGCGAGCGGCGTGGCCGTGGGCAACGTGTTTTCCTCGCCTTCTTCGGAGCAGATCTACGAAGCCACCAAAGCGGTGCACGGTGGCGCGGGCGTGCTCTATCTGTACGGCAATTATGGCGGCGATGTCTTCAACTTCGATCTCGCCGCCGACCTCGCCGACGCCGACGGCATTGAAACGCGCACCGTGCTCGTGGCGGACGACGTCGCTTCCGCACCCTCCGAACGGGCCTCCGACCGCCGCGGCGTGGCGGGCATGGTGTTCGGCTTCAAGTGCGCGGGGGCGGCGGCCGAGCGCGGCGACACGCTCGACGAAGTCGCGCGCATCGCCGCCAAGGCGAACGGCGCGACGCGCACCATGGGCGTGGGGCTCTCGCCCACGATCCTGCCGGCGGCCGGCAAGCCTACCTTCACGCTGCCCGATGCCGAGATGGAGATCGGCATTGGCATACACGGCGAGCCTGGCACGCATCGCGGCAAGCTGGAGAGCGCCGACGCGATCGCCGAACGGCTCTCAGGCGAAATCCTGCGCGATCTGCGTGCGCCGGCGGGATCGAGCGTCGCGCTGCTCGTGAACGGCCTCGGCGCCACGCCGCTCGAAGAACTCTATCTCCTGTACCGGCGCGCCGCGCAAGCGGTCACAGCCGCTGGACTGCGCGTGGCGCGCGCCTATGTGGGCGAGTACGTGACGAGCCTGGAAATGGCGGGCGCCTCGATTTCGGTGATGCAACTCGACGAAGAACTCGATACGTTGCTCGACGCCCCCGTGCGCTCGCCGTTCTGGCGCGAAGGCTGGCGAGTGGACGAAGGAGGCGCGCGATGAGTCTTTCGGTCAACGAAATACGTGCGCGGCTCATCGATGTGCTCAATGCGATGCCCGCCTGCGCGGAGGAGTTGCGCGAGCTCGATGCCGCACTGGGCGACGGCGACCTGGGCCTGACCGTCAAGGCGGGTTCGCTCGCGTCGGCCGAGGCCATCGGCAAGCTGCCGCCCGACGCGGCGCTCAACGACGTGCTGGTGGCCACGGGCAAGGCATTTTCAACGGCGAATCCCTCGACATTTGGGGCACTCGTGGGCGGCGGGTTGCTCGCCGCCGCTAAAACCGTGGCGGGGCGGCAGGAAGCGGGGAGGGCCGAGGCGCTCGCCATGGGGCGAGCCGTTGCCGCACGCATCGCCGAGCGGGGCAAGTCGCAACTCGGCGACAAGACGGTGCTCGACGCGCTCGTGCCGAGCCTCGACACGCTCGAAGCGTTCGAGGCGCAAGGCGACGAGCGCGCGCTCCTCGACGCCATGATCGCCACGGCGCAACGCCAGGTGAGCGAGACGGCGGCGCTACAGTCGAAGAAGGGACGCGCGGCGTGGGTGCAGGAGCGCAGCATCGGTCATCCCGATCCCGGTGCGACCGCGTGGCTGCGATTTCTCGAAGCCTGGCGGGGCTGAAGGGCGCCACGCATCCCCGCGCTCGGCACGCATAGCGCGTCCGCAATGACCCAGGGAAAACCCTCTCGCTTCTTTCCCATTCGCTGGGAATCGTATTTTTGATTTCCGGGAGTGACGTGGCATGCTGACCGCATCGATTCAGCTCTCGTCCTCCAAGTGAAACAGGAATCCGGTGTCACCGGCGCAGAACGCCTGCTGCTGGTGCTTTCCGCTCTCGCAAGCCGTGGCAAGGCCATGTCCGTGAAGGACATGCTCGCCGTCACGGGTCTCGCGCAGAGCACGCTCTACCGTCAGGTCGCGGTGCTCAAGCGCTGGGGCTTCGTGACCGAGGACGCCGGCTATTACGCGCCGGGGCCCATCAGCCTGCAACTCGCGCTCGGCTTCGACGTCAACTCGCTGCTCGTCGAAGCGAGCCGCGAAGGCATGCTTCAACTCGCGCGCGCGTCGCAGGAGAGCGTGGGCCTGGTCGTCGCGGTCAACGACCAGGTGGTCTGCCTGGAAATGATCGAAAGCACGCATTCGCTGCGCTGCTCGTTCGAGAAGGGACGCGCGGTTGCGCTCAAGGCGGGCGCGTCGGCCAAATCGTTGCTCGCGTTCCAGCCCGAGAAAACGCGCGGCGAAACGCTCGATCGCGTATTCGCGGGCGATGCGCCAGGCCGTGCCGCGATGGAAGCGGAACTCGAACAGATTCGCGCGCGCGGCTACGCAGTGAGCGACAGCGAGGTCGACCCCGGCGTGTGGGGCGTGAGCGCACCGGTTTTTCGGCGCGTGGCGCGCGGCGCGCTCGCGAACGCCTCGATCACCTTGATGGCGCCTTCGTCGCGCGTCGCGGGCCGCGAGCCGCAGCTTGCCGACTGGACCTTGCGCACCGCGCACGCCATTTCCGCCCGCCTGCAATCCGAATAACCGAACCCATCACCTGAATGGCGGCGGCCCACGCCAGTGCCTCAAACGCCCAGACAAACCACACCGGAGTCCAACCATGAAACTGCATAAACTGCTGTCGGCCACGTGCCTCACTGTCGCGATGTTCGCCGCCGCCGTTCCCGGCACGGCCAGCGCGCAAGCCCAGAACGTGCTCCAGGTCGCGACCGACGCGACGTTCCCGCCGATGGAATTCACCGAGAACGGCCAGCGCACCGGCTTCGACGTCGATCTCATGAACGCGCTCGCGAAGGCCATGGGCAAGCAGGTGCAGTGGACCGACATCGACTTCAAGGGCCTTGTTCCGGGGCTGATCGCGCATCGCTTCGACGCCGCGATCTCGGGCATCTACATCACGCCCGAGCGCAGCCAGGTGGTGGACTTCACGCAGCCGTATTTCGCGGGCGGCCTCGTCGCGCTCGTGAAGGCCGATTCGCCCATCAAGACGCTCGCCGATCTCGACGGCAAGAAAGTGTCGGTGCAGGTGGGCACGAAGTCGGTGAGCTTCCTGCGCGACAACTACCCGAAGGTCACGCGCGTCGAAGTGGAAAAGAATCAGGAGATGTTCGATCTCGTGGGCATTGGCCGCGCGGACGCCGCCGTCACCGGCAAGCCCGCCGCCTATCAGTTCGCGCGCACACGTGGCGGCTTCCGCGTGCTCGACACCGAGCTGACGAAGGAATCGTATGGCATCGCCGTGCGCAAGGACGAGCCGCAACTGCGCGATGCGCTGAACGCGGCGCTTGCGAAGATCAAGGCGGACGGCACCTACGCCCAGATCGTGAACAAGTGGTTCGGCACGAGCGCGAAGTAACCCCGCGGATCTGACCCATGCAACTCGACTTCTCTCCGGCCTTCGCCGGTTGGGCCGACATCGCACACGGCGCGCTGGTCACGGTGGAAGTGACCGCCGCCGCGCTTGTGCTGAGCTGCCTGCTCGGCCTGCTGATCGGCATCGGCCGCCTCGCGCCGCAACGCCGCGTGATTTACGGCTTGTGCACCGGCTACCTCATTTTCTTTCGCGGCACACCGTTGCTCGTGCAACTGTTCTTGCTGTTTTTCGGCCTGCCGCAGTTCAACATCCTGCTGCCCGCGTTCGTGTGCGGCATGCTGGGGCTCGGGCTTTATTCGGCAGCCTACGTTTCGGAAATCGTGCGCGGCGCGATCCAGTCGGTCGATCGCGGGCAGATGGAAGCCGCGCGTTCTATCGGCATGTCGTCGGGCCAGGCCATGCGCGCAATTATTCTGCCGCAGGCTATCGTGCGCATGATTCCGCCGCTGGGCAATGAGTTCATCGCGCTCATCAAGAATTCCGCGCTGGTCTCGCTGCTGACGATCGACGATCTGATGCATGAAGGCCAGAAAATCATCAGCGTGTCATACCGTTCTCTGGAGGTCTATCTCGTGATCGCGCTCGTCTATCTCGTGCTCACGCAAACGACCAACTATGTGCTGCATCGCGTGGAGCGCCGCCTGCGCGCGGGAGGGATGGTGCAATGAGCACGAATCCTGATCCGATCGTCCGCATTCGCGGGCTGACCAAGTCGTTCGGCTCGCATCTCGTGCTCAACGGCATCGACTTCGATATCCAGCCACAGCAGGTCGTCGTGGTGATTGGCCCGAGCGGCTCGGGCAAGAGCACGTTCCTGCGTTGCTGCAACGGGCTCGAACAGCCCGAGGGCGGCACCATCGACATCTGCGGCCACCGGCTCGTGGAAAACGGCGCAATGCTCAAGGAGCGGGCGCTGAATGCGCTGCGCACCGAAGTCGGCATGGTGTTCCAGTCGTTCAACCTGTTTCCGCATCTGTCCGTACTGCATAACATCACGGTCGGACCGCGCATGCTGCGCGGTGCATCGAAAGCGCAGGCCGAAGCGGCCGCGCTCGCGCTGCTCGAGAAAGTCGGGCTCGCGCACAAGGCGCATGTCATGCCCGCGAGCCTTTCGGGCGGCCAGAAGCAGCGCGTCGCGATCGCGCGCGCGCTTGCCATGCAGCCGCGCGTGATGCTGTTCGACGAGCCGACCTCGGCGCTCGACCCGGAACTGGTGGGCGAGGTGTTGCAGGTGATGAAGCTGCTCGCTTCCGAAGGCATGACGATGGTGGTCGTCACGCACGAAATGGGCTTCGCGAAGGAAGTGGCCGACGTGGTGGTGGTGATGGACGGCGGCGAGATCGTCGAGGCGGGACCGCCTTCGAAGATCTTCACGTCGCCCGCGCAGCCGCGCACGCGCAGCTTCCTGCAAGCGGTGCTGTCGCGCGCATGAGCCCGTTGCCCGACACTGGCGCAACGCTCACGCTGCTGCGCGGCGCGGACCTGGCGCCCTCGGCCTGGAAGAATGGCGGTGGCGTCACGCGCGAGATTGCGGCGCGGGCCGCCGCCGGCGCGTCGCCCGATGGCTTCGCCTGGCGCGTGAGTCTCGCCGACATCGAACGCGCGGGGCCGTTTTCGCGCTTCGAAGGCATCGAGCGTACGCTTGTGCTGATCAACGGCGCCGGTCTGCTGCTGGACGAAACCAACGCCGAAAGGCGTGAGCCCCGCTTGACGCACGCGCTCGAACGCGTGCTCGATGTGGCGCGCTTTGCGGGCGAATCCTCGGTCGATGCGCGGCTCATTGCCGGGCCGGTGCGCGTGTTCAACCTGATGGTGCGCACGGGCGCGGCGCGAGGCGCGCTCGACGTGTGGCCGCGGGGCGGCCAACGCAGCGCGTGCGCGCGGACCGTGCTGGTCCACGCGGTGCAAGGACCGGTTGACGTGAGCGTGGACGGTGGTGACGCCATCGCGCTTGCGCCCGGCGACACGTTGCAGGTCGAGGCGCGGCAGGCTGTCGACATCGCATCGCGCGGCGATGGCGCGCTGCTCGTCGCTACACTCGATCTCGTGCAAGCCTGATTTCATGAATACCTTCACACATTTGTCTTCCGCCACAAACGCACTATTCGCCGGGCACGCCTACCTCCCCGACGGCTGGCGTCGCAACGTGCTGCTCGAATGGGACGCAACGGGCACGCTGCGCAGCGTGACGCCCGATCTGCC